>NZ_JAEC01000023.1 GCF_000518705.1 Shewanella colwelliana ATCC 39565 | reverse complement strand
TTCGATTGCGATTGACTTCCCGGCTGATTGTGCTGTGACTTACTTTCAGACGTTTTCCTATCTCCCGATAACTGAAACCCTCGCGTAAATAGGCTTCAATCTGGTATCGTTGTCCCTCGATCAACTGCTTGTAATTCATGGCAACTACTCATGTTTGTTTGGCGACTACAGAGTATCACCAACAGGCAGTTGATCTCTCCTCACCGTTTAACCATGAGTGGTGCACTTATTATCTGAATTCGGGCTGACAACATCCTCCCCTTTCTAAAATCTCATTAGCAGTTAACTTCTTTCACCAACAGATATTCCATAAATAAATCTAATGTTAAGATAAAAGTGCCACTTGCAGAATTTTAAAACTGAAAGATAATGATTTATATCATTAAAAAAAGAAGTGCCACTTAAATCGTGATTATTATTTATGTGTGAAAATTAAGCTTGATGTTGCTCACTTTTCTCAAATTAGAATGATAATGAGTAAAAGATCGACATAAAATCTATTAGGTTGTTATTAATGTAAATTCACACAATTGGTCACAATCTAGTCGTAACAGTGGGCTGTATTGTGGCCGCCAATCGCCAAGCTAAAGAAGCAGGGATAGCTAAGTTTGTCCCCTACTTCCAGGTTAAGTCGCTGTGCGAGCGTAAAGGCGTGATAGCGCTCTCCTCAAACTATGAACTCTATGGCTCGCTTTCATCCGCCATGATGGAAATCATCGGTCGCTTTGCCCCAGAGCAGCACATTTACAGTATTGATGAGTCCTTTCTGTCGTTTAAACACTGTTACCCAGCCATTCCCTGCTTAATCACTCAAGCCGCGCGGATACGGCGAGCGGTCTGGAAAGAATCGCGGTTACCTGTGTGCGTCGGCATGGGGGAATCACTGACCTTGGCCAAAGCGGCTAATCATGCTGCTAAGAAGCTCCCTGGCTATAACGGTGTGTGCGCCATCTCCAGTCACAGCGAAAGAGAGTTCGTGTTGGGGCAGATGGCAACCAGCGATGTGTGGGGGGTCGGTAAACGTATTGCCAAGCGGCTGTCAGCGATGAATATCAACACGGCGCTTGAGTTAGCACGCTTAGCGCCCGGCATTGCTCGCCAACAATTTAATATTGAGGTGGAGCGAACCGTCCGTGAGCTAAACGGCGTACCCTGTAAGGGATGGGATGAAGCCCGTGCTGATAAGTTGCAGATATTCTCGACCAGAAGCATGGGACAGCGCATCATGGACAAAGCATCCCTATTACAGGCCATCACCAAGCACGCCGCGATAGCCGCCGCCAAAGCGAGACACCAAGGTTCATTGTGCAATGCCATGCTGGTGTTTGCCAGCAACTCGCCTTTTGATGAACAGCCCTGTGGATTCAAAGTCACTGTGCGCTTACCTAGTCCAACGAATGATACCTGTGAACTCGTTAAGGCCGCAGTGAGTCTGTGTGAGTCGCGGTTCCAACATGGCGTGCGCTACTACAAGGTGGGTGTCGGGCTGATTGATTTGTGCAACGAAGCCCACTACCAACATGACTTATTCGCCCAACCTAAAAGCCCTGCGCTCATGAATGTGCTGGATGCGCTTAACAATCGCTATGGCACCGATGCTTTGTTTGTTGCCGGACAAGGCATTGCGCCCAAATGGCGAATGCGCCGAGACATGCTCACCCCTCAATACACAACCAATTGGCACGATATCCCGCAAATCAGTTGCTGATAGCACGCCCATCACTGCTACGTAAGAAACGTTCACTGACGCCACAGAAGCGATAAACCTCAATTATTTCATGGTGATGAGCCTGAGATGTAACCGTTAACACTAGCTATGAATCCTTTTCATCATTAGTGGCGTTAAGCGGGATGGCGGTTTACTGGTGCCATGACGGAAAAACCCACGGTTAGACCTCTTTCTTAGTGCTGTAAATCAATAAATGGGGGTAATTAATGTTACAAAAACTACATGTATACAGTTGTTTGGAGAAGTTTGACAAAGATTAACAATAATTAATGCTTGGTTTTAGATGCTGAAAATAGCCGATGAAAATCAAATCAGCTATTGACGGATAAGTCGCTGCTGCATAAGGCCTAAGTTACTGATAGGTTGTTGAGTGGGTGCCTCTTGAGAATAAAACTTAATTTGATTTGTAACAAAGTGTTTCGCGCGATAATTTGACTATAAACCTGTTTTATAACAATGAGGTAATGTTTTTTTTGAGAGGTGGTTTTCAAAAAAAATTTTGCAATTCCAAAAAAATATTTTTCTACAAAAATTTTAAATGTTGGGTGTTTCAGTGAACGCTTTTCTGACTTAATACGAATACTTAAGCGATTTCTAAAAATTCAAAAAAATTCAAATCAATTTTTTGAAGCAAATTTTTTTGAAATGACGAGTTTGATGTTGTAGATACCCCGAAACTTGCACTCTGCCCGGTTCGGCTATTATTCAATCATTAAGAGCTAGTTGAGAGCTAAACATGACTAAACGTGTACCCAATATGCGAAAAGGACGCAATATTACATGGATGTTCAGCCACAAGAATGAGCAATCAGTCTTCATCGATTCTTTTCTTGAGCAGACCTACGCTAACAAGTTAGAACTTTCACCTGAGGTGAAAGCATATGCCACACAACCTGAGAGTATGCACGTCAATGTGGACGGTAAGAAATGTCGCTATACGCCTGGCTTTCTTGTCGTCAATCATGATGGGACTTCAATCTATGTCGAAGTTCATCATAACGCTTTTATTAATGATGAGTATCTCAAGAAGCTTGATGCTGCCGAGCAATACATCAATGAAACGACCTCATCGTCATTTCTTCTGGTAGATGAAGCCGAACTTCCAATGGTCGTGGGTAAAAACATACAAATGATCGTCATGAACCGAAATGCCACTGAGCTTGAACACGTTGATGTTAGCCAACTGCCTGATGTTACAACATACGCAGAGCTTTATCGGCTGCTAAGTGATGACCTTGAAGACCCTGCGGCCGCTATTTATGAACTCATTGCAATCAAAGTCTTTAAGTATGATGAATGTGTGATTTTTGGCCCTTCAACTCAACTCGTGAGGGCGCAATAACAATGCTGGCAAGGCTCTGTAACACTCAATACCAAGCATCCACAGGCGTTATTCTCACGTCTGTGTATCAAGATAGTGATTCTATCCTGCTTAAAGGTGAGCATGAAACAGAACAAAGTGTTTATCTAAAGTCCGAGGAGTTCCACGAGAAGCTTGAACAAGGTGAACTTACTGAAATACTGCCCCCGCCAGTGCATCGTGTACTGAATGATAGGCAGAAAAAAGCGCATCAGCGCAAAATGCTCTATGTACAGACCCTGTGTGAAATTGTTGATAACAGCAATGGGGAACTGAAGCCTAGTACAGAAGAAGCGTATGAACGCTTGAAAGCGGTGTTGATTGAAAGACACCCTGAACTTGTCTATCCGAACATGCCCGCTAAAACGACAATTAATGCGTATTGGCACCAATGGGTCAAAAATGGTTACGACAACAATGTGCTGATGCCCAAAAAGCGCAAGTCTTCAACACGACTCAGTACTGAATCTGAAGAGTTCATGATAAGTCGCATCATCAAAGACTGGTGTGATGGCGTCCATGACAATAAGAAAGCGTGTTACAGAGCGTATAAAGATGATGTAAAGAAGGTCAATGATGAGACGATCCAATTAGCAAGCTACAGCACCTACCTTCGTCGTTTAAAAACCTATAGCGAACACTATAACAAGTTAAATAACGATGCTACATCCGACGCTGAACGAAATCAGTTACTGAACACTATCGGTAAACGAATAAAAACCGACTTCCCACTTGAGCGCGTAGAAGTGGACAGAATGTGCCCAACGCTTCGTTTAATCGATGATGACACTGGGGAGATCACTGAGAATATGGGGATTTATGTCGCGATGGATGCGTACTCGCGTTATCCCATTGGTGTTGTTGTAGAGTTCGGGCAAGGTGAAAACAAAGAGTCGGTGACCAATCTGCTAAGAAGTACTTTTGAGTCGGATGAGTTCTTACCCGCAAAAGGGAGGCCATTTGAACTTGTCACAGATAACGGAGCGGGCTTTAACAACAGCATCATGCGTAAACTTTGCAATAACTTGGTAATAAACCTTAAGCATAACCCAGCAAATAGGCCAACGATGAAGCCCTTTGTTGAGTCGTTCAATAATACATTGCGTAAGCAATTCTTTGAGGGCTATCAAGTCACCTTAGCAAATGGCGAGCGTGTCATCGGTGTTCCCGGGTACCTACCTCCTAGGACGGGAAAAGAACAACAAAGCAAACAACCAAAACAACTCGCAAGCATGTTCGTGAGTGATTTTAAAAAGCACCTCAATAGGTTCTTGAGTGAATATGTCAATACCAAGCACAGTATGACTGGCGAAACACCGCAAGAACGTTGGGATACAAAGGCGATGATGCGCTCATCTAAGCGAGATAATTATGACCATGTCGTCTCTGCGTTTCATGTATACCTAAAACCGAGTCAACACAAGTTACAGGCCAGTGGCTATATTACTTGCTACAACCAGATTTTCAGTAGCAAAGATTTAAAAGACCTCTACAGCCAGATGAAGACCTACGGCAATGAGCTGCCTTCGGTTTCGATTCAGTATTGTCCATTCGATGCTCGCTATGTGACCGTTATCGGTAAGCACCCGAAAACAAAGGCAGACATTTGTTTAGTGGTTCCCAACCGAGAGCTCGATGATATGCCCTTCCCTGTTTCATTTGAAGAGCTTAATGGTCACAAACCGAAGTCATTCAGTGTTTATATGCAAGCACATAAAGGCGAAGTAACCAATCAAGTTGAAAGCGTCCTACAAACCGTCAAGGTCAGGAAAAAGCGCTCTGGTAAGCCCGTGCATTCTTATGAGGTCAATAATGCCGCTAACCTCTCCGCAGCGGAGCGCATCCAACGTTCAAACGAAAAAGTGGTCAATGAGCGCACGGAATATGATGCAAACATTGCGGTTGTAGAAGACAAACCGAAGCATAGCGAAACAAAACAGAGACATCACCAACCGAACGATAATTATGATGAGGGCGCTGAAGATTTATGGAACGACTGATGGCCGAGTTAAATAGCATTGATATGCCTGATAACATTGCTAAACATTGCACGCTAAAAGCAGCATGGAAAGCGATGAATCATGTGCATTACAATTTTACGCATCAAGCTAAGAAGCTGGGACTTCTCATTACGGGGCCATCAGGCATCGGTAAAACGCTACTCGCGGAAACATACGCGAGTCAGATGAAGGGACGCGAGAGTGAAGAGAAAGTCACTATTCCTGTATTGCATCATGAAGTGGCAATCGAAACGAACAGCCCCAGTGCGTTACTTCGCGGAATAATCATGCGGATGGGCGCTCCACTCCCAAGGAAGGCGGTAGACTTTATTGAACTATTTGCTCAGTTCAATCAATTATTGGTCGAACTTGAAGTTGAGCTACTCATCATTGATGAAGTTCAACATACCCTGCCTAAAAATGATGGGATAAAGACGCAACAAATGCTGAAGTGTTTCGCGAGCATGCTTGATAAATCGGGCGTACCGATTGTGTTCATGGGGACCCAAGCCGCCAACCGATTAATGACATTCGGTACAACTAAAAAGGATTATGACGATGATGAGCAATTGTCACGCCGCATGATAAAACCGGTGAAATTGCATCAAATTATTCCGATTAGTAAAGAGTCGTTAAATGTTTTTAATTATTTCATGGCAAGAGAAAATCTGCCGTTGCTGCAAAACAACGAACGTGAACTTATCACACGTTTGAATCTTGCTTATATCAATGGTCACTTCGGTACCTTGGACAAATTATTCAAAGGCTATGACTTTTCATATGTTCGCGATCGCATCATGTTATTAGATGCGCTAAAAGAGAGTTTTGACCTTAATTGCCCTTGTGAGGCTAACCCTTTCAATGAGCAAGACTATAACGCCATAGATGCAACACTTGTGGTCGAAAAGCACAAAGTATGGGTTAACGAATGGAGGGCTGAACATGGGTATCCAACCTCTATGCCTGCCAAATGAGTCTGGTATCGGGTACGCGCTAAGATTTGCCCAACGAAATGGGCTCCAATACTTAGGCTCCTTCCTCAAATCGACACGTATTCAGTGGCTGGTTAAAGGAACGAATTACTCAAAGCTAGTGTTAGGGCGTTTACAGGAACTCAGCCATCCAAATTCGCTCAGTGAGGTATTTAACCCACTGTTCAAGAATAATCGGCTACTGACAGCACGCGTGTGCCTTGATTGTATTGATGAGGCAAAATTTGTGCACCTGGAGGTACAAAACCCATTTGTGGTGAAATGTACCAAACATAACAAAGGGTTCATCGAGCGTTGCACGCATTGTGACACCGCTCTGAACTGGGAGCTGGGCTTACTTGATGGTCGATGTACGAATAGAGACTGCGGCAAACGATTAGTCTCGCCTCCTGGGCCAGAGTTTCCCTTAGAGCTCACCGAGCAACAAGTATCGGATTGCATACTGGCGAGTCACTTCGCGCGAAATACATACTCGATGACAATCAGCGTATCGACATGGCCAACGTTTACTTCATTAGAACAGGAGGTAAACCAAGGCTACAAATTATTGAGCGATAGCGAAACAGCGAAGCAATGGCTGAGTGTCATGGCAAACAGTATGCCGAGTTCCCTCCCTGCATCGTTTCGTAATCACGGCGCAAGTATGTTGGTTAATGCCACCGGCGACTGGAAGAACAGTCAGCTACTGAAAGCCGAATTACCCAACACAGAGCAGACCTCCCTTCCGGGTAAGTTTATGGTTTCAGTGCCGGATGCGAATAAGTTGCTCACGACCAATATAAAGGCGTTAAAGTTGTTACAAGAAGAAGGCTTGATACCACATACGCACAATAGAATACATATTGGCGCTGACGTCGATCTCACCTTGATCCTCTCTATGTTAAAGCGAGCCAATGCTGACGTGTCGCAGCCCCAGTCTCTATCAGAACTCCGTGGTATTTTAGATTACTATGCACTTGATATGGTCGACGTACTATTAGGGATGAAGTGTGGGGTGTTGCACGCAAAGTGCATTGCTAGCGTAGATTTGCATCACTCAATACATGTTAACGCTGATGCACTGAAAGTCTTTGGGCAAAGCAGATTCACACAATTTGCCCCGCAAAATATATCGTTCAAGAAAGCAATGAAGTTGACCGGGCTATCGGAGCTGGCACTGAAACGTTTGCGTAAGACAGGTCAGCTACGCCCTCCTCGCGTCTGGATGCATGGTGGGCATGAGCAATGCTGTTTTGAAGATGTGCTGGCCTTACGACAACAACTCGAAAGCAAGCAACTGGTTCTATGGGATAACTCGGCAGCTTAATTGACTGAGTAAGCGACAGATGCTGTTCGAATCGGACCCATAGAGTAAAACAAGTAGAGGATAAATTATGGAAATCACATCTGAAGGTTGGGTCGTGCTGAAAGTAACAGATACAGACGACACAATCTGGTACAAGATCTTTAGTTCTTGGCGCTTAGGAGATAGGTGGCGCTTATCATCAGGTGCTACAGATAAATCGCAGTTAGTGGATAACGGCGATCACTTTGTTTGGCCGCAGCAATCAGGTACGGTTTACTTGTTGCCAAAAGATTTTGAAGGTGGCATGAGCATTTACACTGCAAGTGTTTTAGATGACCTATCATCTACCGCTCAAGCGTCAGGTGCTCTCGTAGAAAGGATCACTCTGAATGACGCGGAAATAGAGAAAGCGCATTGAGGACCAACCGTTTTTCTATTGCTGTTCAGTGATGCTTAGGTGAAATTTGTCCATAAGACTCGGGGCAGTCCATATAACTCTATGAAGTGTCTATTGTTCTAGGGGCTTACCAGTGCTTTACTGGGTTTAGGTGGGGGGCGATATAGATAGGCTTCAATGACTAGCTGATAAGCACATTCAGATAAAGCCTTCCCTTTCAGGGATAGAAAAAGCTTTTCATAGTAATTAATGCCACTGTCTAACATTAGGGAGTCCATTCTCTATTGATGACGAAAATATACACTTATCAACATGTTTTTAAAACATAATATCTATAAATTTTTAATCTGCATGTTTGGTCGCATATGTGTTGAGTGGGAAATAGTGAGTCAAGAGTGAACTAGTCTGTTTCTAGGTAGCTAGAGGCTTACCAAAAACTGAGATGCTAGATATTTTAGAATACTCATTCGTACTTGTTATATGGTTACTTGGAATGATACAGAGTTTTAATACCATATTTCTTTAAAACCAGTTCTAAGATGCCTGCAATACTGGCGACTAAAAACGACCAAGCAAGAAGACCATAAGTCGACGTTGTTAGCGCACCTAGTGCTGAGTCTGGTGATAACGTAGATTGTGCGAAACCATAAAACATAACTAACACTATTATTGAGTAGAAACATAGTCCAAATTTAGTAAAATGGATTTTTGAAGGATCCTTATTCATTTCTGATACTCCAGAACCAAGTAACGCCCCAACAGGGGCCAAGCGAAACTAGCCCCTGCGTACGTAGTGCGCATTTCCGATTGGGCTTGTTATGTGTAGGCTGAAAGCACAGTGAACAGATAACTTAAGGGCTGCATGAGCAGCCGAGAGTACCGTCACCTTGCTCCCACTCAGTGTATTCTTCTTCTCCACGACAGCTCGACCTCACTTTATTACATTGTAGGGTTCCGTAACCGACCTTTGAATCAGAAATGTCTGTCATTACGTCGCTAGCAATCCGGTTTTGAATTGAGTTAGTCACACTAGAACACCCAAAAATAAGCCCCAAAGCAAAAAATACTAGAAGCTTCATATGTACCTCCTTGCACATAACGCCCTAATCAGCGAGACATCGTTTGGCGTCGGCTGTAGTTGATTGTGTACGCCCAGCATGGGCATGAACAAATGAAGTGAAAGTCCTCGTAGGAAGGTCAGCGTTAAATAACATGCTGTTATTTAAAGTTAACTACTAGCAAATTGCAAGGGTTTGTCCGCGAGGATTGGTCTTAAGGAAGCCGCGAGCTGATGAACAAGAACATCGTATGAGGCGCAGGCTAGAGGTTTGTTGGCACAAGACAACGAAACCACGTGCTTTAATGCCCTTTGGGCTGCGCCGAGTGTAATGGCCAAATGGCTTACCACTGATAACAACACACCAGGTTTCCCCATACAAACGAACTCTCTGATTGATAGGTGCTAACTACTAACAGTTGAAGATATTTACCTAGCAACTGTTCTAACTATATGTATAGTGTTCATTGAAATAAAACAACCACTTTAAAGTATCTTCAATCTAGCTTTTAAGATTTCTAATTCTAATGGTTTCTGAAGAAAGTCGATGTCTTTAAATGACTCCGAATTAGGTATTTCGTCTTTAGTATTAGCAGACAAAATAAAGTATCGTATTTGCCAATATCCCCTATTTTTCATTGTTCTAATGATTGACAGCCCATCAGTATCTGCTAGTTTATAATCCATCAGCACAATGAGGTTCGCGTGGTCTTGGTTAGTTTGAGGCTCTGGCTTAATGTTCAGATCTTTTAATAAATTGAACAAATCGCTCTCGTTTTCTACGGGATATACTATAAATCCTGCAGTCTCAAGCATTGCCTTACATACTTCAAGGTTAAATAGGTTGTCATCAACTAATATCACTCGTTTATCTAAGCCTTGATCATTAGATTTAGCTTTATACTCTCGACTATTAGTTATTTGATTTAGGGGATTTGTTGTGTATTCAGTTGTCTCCTTTATTTCTAGTTTAGTTGTTGATTTTTTGTATGGAAACTTGAATAAAACTAACGTCCCTTTGCCCAACTGGCTTCGAATTTTGATTGATCCACCAACGCTTTCTATCACTTTCTTACAAGTGTATAACCCAATACCTATGCCAGACTTTAAAGCGGTGGCACTTTGGCTATCAATTGTAAACGGTCTGGTTAATGCTAACTTGGATTCAGGCGACATGCCCTTACCGAAATCTTTTACAGCGACCCTTATATACCCATCTACTTCATTATCAGCTGACAATTTTTCAGTATCTAGGTGCTTTTTATTTGGCTTAATGCTGACTTTGACTATCACAGTGTGACCACTGCTATATTTAAATGCATTGTTGATAAAGTTAGTGATCAACTGAAAGAACTTTGTCGTATCAAAGGCAAAAAAATTTTGAGGTAAATCATCTATGTCGAGAATCAGACTTTTCTTGTGAGTACCGCTAAGTGCCTGATAATAATCTTTAATATTTACTAGATATTCTTTTAGGTCAACATCTTCGTAATGCAACACTAAAGGTCCTGAAACTGCTTTTGTATATGTCAAAGTGTTCTGTGCAACACTGTTCAGCAAATTTGCTGACCAGATAATTTTATCTAACGTGACTTGTCCTTCATTGTTACATGATTTCATGTTTTTCAGCATTTGTGCATAACCTAAAACAGCATTGATAGGAGTTCGTATTTCATGGTTGAGCGTAGATAACAGTGCAAATTTTGAATCTGTTTCCGTTCTTTCTCTATCAGATTTAATGCGATTTTGGATAATATAGAACAGCAATAATGAAAATGAGACACCTAGTATACTTGTGGCAAGTACAAGCCCTATCATCTCAAGTAGTTCTTTCCTTGTAGGTATTGTGTCTACTGTTAATGTATAGCTTACATCATACTGTTTGAGTTGAAGCTTCTGTTCTGTATGGGAATTAAGTATTCCCGCTAATCTACTCTGTTTAATAACAGAACAACCAATGTTATCAAGCTTCTTTTCGCCCAAAATAAAGTGTTCACACATATCGATATTTAGATCAATCTTTTGCTGGATTCGTTCGTGAGATATGGCGTAAATAAGATATGGCATTTTGGGCTCATCAATTGGTATGAGAATTGTTTCAAACCCATTTAATATATATTTATCAACCCTGTTATTTATTTTTGTTACTGCACCAGTTCGGATCACATCGGCATAATCTGGATCTGAAATAAAGGCCGGGATAAGCTCTGGCGTAAGAGTGAATGCTACAGCTGACTTTATTTTTAGAAGATCTTTTGAAAAGAGAGAGAATTCCGCATTTGTTACTTCTGATGAAGCATTAAAGAATGACCTTAGCGCATCTATTATGATTCGATGCTGTAACAACATATCTTTCGATGAATTGAATACAGCATCGACCTTTCTTTGATGCTGTTTCATTATTTCGCTTCGTGAATGGTTCCACAAAAGAGCATTGATTGCTATCGTAAACAGCAGTCCAGCAAGTAAAGATATACATGCTAAATTACAAGGTCTCAAGCTTAATTTCCTCTAGTAG
Organism: Shewanella colwelliana ATCC 39565; assembly: GCF_000518705.1. Classification (GTDB taxonomy): domain Bacteria; phylum Pseudomonadota; class Gammaproteobacteria; order Enterobacterales; family Shewanellaceae; genus Shewanella; species Shewanella colwelliana. Next base: position 75,793 of record NZ_JAEC01000023.1, on the reverse strand, counting down.
GTTTTGTAAAGCATACAAACTCGATAAAAGATCAATCTTGCTTACGCTGTCGTAGCAAAAGATTTCATTCTCAATTTTGAGATACCGACAAATACCCTTGAATTTATGTTGTAGGTCGTTGAGCTCCGTTTGCTGCTCTGAACCTAACAAATGTACTCCTTCAAGCAGTGACGACAATTCATCAGTTAAAAGACTATACATTTTGGCTTTAGTTTGATTGTCATAATGATTAAAAAAATCTTTTATTTTAAGTAGCATATGTGAATTAGCAGGCTGCATAGTTCTCCTCATCACGAAGATTATATTCGTTAATCCAGTTAAGCAAATGCCGCCCTTCTATTGGGGGGCTAAAATAATATCCTTGGGCTGTATCGCAACCCAAATTTTTGAGCTGTTTCAGAACAGCTGCAGTTTCGACTCCTTCGGCAACAACATTAACGTTTAGCTTGTTTGCTAATGCAATAATTGACTCTACAATTACTAAATGCTGATTATTGCTGTCGAGATCTGAAACAAAATCTTTATCGATTTTAATTTCATCAAATGGAATGCTATCTAAACGGTCAAAAGTTGAATAACTCTTTCCAAAATCATCAAGAGAAATCGGGATGTTGTTAATGATTAGCTTTGCGAGTGCCTGAAGGGTTTTGTCTTGGTTTATCGTATCTTGAGATTCAGTTAGCTCAAGCATTAGCTTAATATCTGAGGTATTTAAGTGTTTTTCGATTACATAGTCAATAAAGTCTATAGATAGTAGGTCACTGGCACTGATGTTAACGGACAGGCTGTAATCTTTTAAAATTGGAAACAATTGCCATTGTGAGAGTGCTTGATTTAGCACTAACTTCGCTAATTGACAGTTTAACCCAGCTCTTTCAGCTAAAGGGATGAACTTGTCTGGGTATATAAAACCATCACCTTTGACACATAGCCTTGCAAGTACCTCAAAACCGACTATTTTACCGCTTATTATCTCAATCTTTGGTTGATAGCAAAGAAATAAGTTATCTTCATTAAGTAGTTCTGTGATGTTGTATTCATTGCACAAAACCTGTGAGCCTACCTTTGGCAAATCTTCTTTCTTGTCACGATGTTGAACAAGGTCTTTAAGTAAAGCACCTACCTTAAGCGGTTTTTGGTAAACCCCTACAAAGTTAAGATTAAAACCGTTAATAATATTACTGATTAGTTCCAAAGTCCTAATATCTGAAGAGCTAATGATCGCTAATGGAATCGATTTATTTTTAGTGGTGGCCAGGTGGTTAATGACAGCTAAACCATCACCGTTGTCCATTTTCAAATCAGCTATAACCAAATCGAAAACCTCTAGGCCATGAATAGCGTGCTTCTCCATAAGCTTTATAGCTTCATTACCACCGTCAGCTTCAAAAATTTTAAAATTGTGCTCATTATCTAAGGCTAAGAGTTCATTTTTAATGGACGCACGAATAAAGGCTTGATCATCAACTATTAGTATATTCAATGTTGTTACCCGTTATCTTTTTCTGTAATAAAATTGGCTAAGTGATTAGGTGATATCACCGCGAGCTTTAGCAAAAATCGATTTGCCATTAACTCTGAACGACTTAAAAGGAATGAATGTATTGAAACTTTTTGGTCGCCTAGAGCGATATTCCTAACTTTGAAAGCCTCCAACTTTGCAGTTTGGAGTTTTTTGATAAAGATATCGTCACAAACACTAAAGCAGAGGTACCTCAGTCCTTTGTTATTCGAAAATTGATTTATATACGATGACATAATGCTATTTTCTAACTCGATGGTCGCCCCCGCAGATGATAGAACCAACATTCCATCCGGTGTTTTATTTGGCAACTCTGAAATCAACGCTTTTAGATCGCTTTTAATGTTGACCAATTCAAATATGTTTTGAGAAGACGTTTCTAAAAAAAGGCCATGACCGACAATCTGCCCGTTAAACGCTGTTGCTATACTGATTTTTAAGTTTTGGAGCCCATGAAACGAATCCAAAGGGGGCTTCAATATTAAGCTCGGATTGTTCTCATAGCGCATTATCATTTTTAGTACGAGATAAAAGCTATCGTCGTTGATATCAATAGTTTTTATCACGTATTCATCATTTGAATAGTAGGGGTGATTAGACCTAGTAGATTGGGATTTCGGTATAGAGACTAATGTACGGCATTCATTAAGAAACAGAGGATCTGCACTATATATGCTCGTTAATTCCTTATCGTATAGCTCTACTATCTCAGCTTGTTTAGCTAACGATGGAATGTTGACCCCTCTTTCCCAGCGGCTGACAGTTATTGTATCTAGGTTATAAAACAGGCTGCTGTGTTGTCTTAAATGCATACAAAGTTGTTCTTGAGATAGATCATTATTCAGTCGCAGATGCTTCAAAAACATCGAAAATACGTGATTCTGTTTCTCCTTTGAATAGGAGCAAGTTGTAGATGTCATAACGCGTTCCATTGGTCTTTCTTAGTTGTTCTAATAGCCCCACATACCGCTCTTTGTCGATACCATCGATAGGCTCAGGATAAAGCTCCGTATACATGATCCACATTCGGTGATGAAGTTCGTTGAAATAAAGCCCTGTCACAAGTTCATTAGTCATTGTCTTCACAGCCTATCAAGTACAAATAATTAACTGATAAATCATTGTAAAGCACTATGAAAAACGAAAACATGGCAAGTTAAGTAGACTTTCATTGTTAACGTGCCTAGCTAAGTTTTTAACTTATGTTGCAGTTTACCGGCACTAATTAACTGTAATGTAGCTAAATACTAAATACTCACGCTTCATCAGATTACTTACTAACCCATTTGACTAGTTGTAGTACCCAGAAGGTGATTTGCATTTATAGATTTGATTGAACATTTCCCCTTTTTAGACAGTGTCAACACTCCTTTTTTAGATTCGATTGTTTTGTGCCGACAAGACATCAAACTCAAGTATAGTTCTTACGCCAAGATAAGCCTTAAATTCACCCCATTTTCATAAGGGGAGCCCCCTGTTAGAACGGATGCATCTCGCACCAGTTCTAATGTTTATTGAATCTCAGATTCAGCTCTTAAAATCTGAGTTTGAATGGAACGAAAAAAACTTTTTAGAAGGTGGCTCGATTGCCAAATACATGATTGATGCAGATTGGTAAGCCCCACACTGTTCGACTTCTTGCAATCCGAGTCATGAGTCTTGATAGCTTGGGGCTTCCCACTGAAAACAACACACAAGGTTTAGCCATACAAACGAACTATCTAATTGATAGGTACTAAATACTAAGAGTAGAAGATATTTACCTAGTATCCGTCCTAACTATATGTATAGTGTTCATTGAATTTCAGATTTTGCGCTGAAAATCTGAATTTAAATGAATTGCATTAAAACAACCACTTATCTCGAAAATTCTAGTGGACTCATAGATTACAGAAAATCTGATTTTAAAAGGAATTTTTGGTGAAAAATCTGAATCAAGACGCAATTCAAGCATTGACAGTTAATAGTCTCTCGACCTTAGTTCAGATTGTTCAAATGATGAAAGGCAATTGAATTGATTGAATATTAGGCGTCGCTACGTGCACGAAATCATTGATACCGCACGGTTGCCGAGTTGAATACGCGTAGCGTTATGACAACCTCTTTGGAAAATGTTAATTTCAATTGCACCGGGAATGTACTTTTCTGCACTGGTTTTCTATATCACCAGCCTGATTACTGATTATTCCAAAATGAAAGGTATGGTAAGCCCCTAGAACAGTGAAGTTGGCCGCAACTTTTAGGTCCAATGGGTTCAGATTGATATCTATACGAAGTTATAGTCCTGTCGCGAAGAATAGACGCTAGTACACTTTGGCACTAATGAGTTAAGTCCCCTAACCCATTTTTGGACAGAAACGATTTAGAGTATTGATTCTAGTTAACCTGTATTGGATTAGAATAAGTATCTGATTTTACTCTTCCCCCAAATAGCTAAAGACCAAGACCAAGCTATTCACCACGGAGTTCACAGAGGCCACGGAGAAGAGCGAAATTTTTACCACCGTGGTTTTTCGGGGGGATTACCATCGTAGTAGTTACAAATATTGGAAAAAGCGGCCAACAACCATTAATGCCGATAAAGTTAAACTTCGGAGCCTAGTTAGCGAAGTACACACTGCAAGTAATGGGTCGGCTGGTGCTAGAACCATTGCAGATATGGTTAGCCAGCAAGGTGTCTCGTTAAGCCGCTATCGTGCCACTAAGTTGATGAAAGAGCTTGGTATAGTTAGCTGTCAGGTTCCTAAGCACAAATACCGAAAAGGCACGCTAGAACATATTGAAACCCCTAATCACCTAGGTCGACAATTCGCAGTTACAGCTCCGAATGAAGTCTGGGTTGGTGATGTCACCTATGTGTGGGCAGGTAACCGCTGGATGTACTTAGCTGTTGTGATTGATCTATTCGCCCGTAAAGTGATTGGCTGGGCTATGTCATTATCACCTGATAGCCGTTTAACTGGCAAAGCGCTTACGATGGCCTATGAAGGTCGTGGTAAACCTAAAGATGTTATGTTCCATAGCGATCAAGGGACTCACTATACAAGCAGAAAATATCGACAACTTTTATGGCGATACCAGCTCAAACAAAGTTTATCTCGACGTGGGGATTGTTGGGATAATAGTCCAATGGAACGCTTTTTTAGGAGCCTTAAGACAGAATGGATACCAACAACAGGGTATCGTAATTTTACAGAAGCTCAGAACGAAATTACACGATACATAATTGGATATTACTGCCAGCTTCGTCCACATCAATATAACGGCGGACTGACGCCCAATGAATCGGAACGATTGTTCTGGTTAAACTCTAAGATCGTGGCCAATATTAGTTGACCACTACAAATTAAAAGGTACTTAAGCTAAGGGCTAGAGATGTTCTAAAACGTTTTGGGGCAGAAGTTAGGATTCTTGTATCATAAACAATAAATAACCTCCTCCCACACAAAGTAAGAAGAGGTTTACTGTCTGTTCGGCAGATTGTTGCATTTGCTTAAAGAGATACTTACGCCGCAACACACCATGTCATAAAGAGATGTACCGTCTGTTAAGTGCTAATGGAAAGGTTCTACTCCTTTAGCGTAAATCTCTACAGGCAGTACAAACTTAATAAACAATCGGCGTTTCCATTACCAGCAATATGTAAAATCGTAGTTGCAACCGCCTCCAGGAACAAGGTGGTCATTGTAACTACGTGATTGATATGCGGAAGCTTCATCAAGCACTACGCTTACCTGCTCTGCCTGTATCAATACAGCTTTCTTATCTCTGTTTTTGTAAGTTTTCTCGGTAGCTTCAACTACTTTTCCATATATAGTTACGGTCACTACCCTGCTTTTTCTCAAATGGCCAGAAAGCTCACGTGCCTTATTTTGATCATACGGGAGGTACTCGAATTGCTCTCCGTTTTCAAAAGCAACGACATAATCATCGAATGGAATGTAAGACCACGAGCCCATTCCTGTAGCAAATGCTGATTTATCAAAATCATATTCACCTAAATTAACTTTTGCTTTAACCATCACTCTTTGTGCGGCTTTAGCTTTTTCCATTTCCTTATTAATATACGGTTTTATCTCTTTCAACAAATCGTGACGAGTGAACTCATCTGTAGAGTACCTATAATCCTTTGATACTAAGGGAGCTAAAATATGTGCCGGAGTAGAAATGTTTGAAAAAGCTTCATAATAGAAGATAACGTTACGGCCATTTAGCTTTACGTGTTTACCTTGGCTTCCTTCTTTTGATATCTGAAGTGTCATAACCGTTGCTTCTAAGGGGAGGCTTGAGGTCAAAATTGTCTTATCCGGTTCTTGCGTGCTAGTGCTATTCACATCGTTAGCAGGAGATCCTTCATCACTAAAATAATTTTGAATTGTTTCAGGATTCAACTTATATGTTTCATTACCCAGTTTAGCTGTACAGCCTGTAGCGAGAAAACAGCTTATGACTATCCATGCGTAATTTGGTTTTAACATCGATATATTTACCTCGTAGATACAAACAAATTATTAATAGAAATGGTTACTTTAAGGAAAAAGTATCGATGATATTAGGGCATGCTTATACAAGTCAAATACTACCGAACCCAACCTTTAAGTAACATAGCAAGCGATATCACTTAAATTCTTGTCACAAATCAATTTACAATGAGATTACTTAACCAAAATCTTTAAGATTAGTTATATTTTTTAGAAGTTATTGTGAAAAGATGTAAATTCCAACAAGAGCAAACGCAAGTATCTGAATTTAGAATAGTTACAACAATCACCTGATATTAATTAAATTAATTTGTTATATCGTTCGTTTTTGGTGAAGATAGCTATTAAAGTACAGTTACTAGGTTCAACTTGATGTATTTACCTAACGGTTGAGTTAGAAGCTCTCGAGTCAACCCATGACATGGTCGCTACAAGTGCCATAGCACTGCATGTTACGAGTACAATACCCAAATGCTGAACCACACCGGCTAACGTCAATCCTGCTCCAATCATGAGGTAATAGAGTAATCCAAAGATCGCCCCAGCACTTCCAGTTTGCTGTTTATAGTTGACCAAAGCTGCACTCAGTATATTTGGGATCGCAATACTGAATGAAATGACAACAAGCATCATTGGGGTGAGAAACCAGATGGAATCTAGTATCAAATAAACCCCAAGAGCGCCAATCGTTAGCAGTGAAACGGATACCCATAGTAGCGTGTGAAAAGAGGCTTTCCTTGTCAGAAGAGTTTTGTTTAAATAGCTTCCGAGCAAGGTTCCAATGCCTAATACAACACCGCTGTACCCAAATAGACTCGAATTAAAACCGAGATCAACAAAGATAAATGCGCCTAGTTGGTAGTAAGAAAATAGCGCTACGTTATACAGTGCAACCAAGAGTGCCGACAGCATAACATTTTTATCCTTTATAATACAAAGGCTTAGGCTGAATAATTGTAGCGATTGTTTCTCTTTCTGCGTTTCTGGGAGTTTGGCTAGGTTGTAAGTCAATAAGATAACAGCCATGGCTGCTAGTGCGAAGAAAACATCATGATGGCCGCCAGTTGCACTGAGTTTTCCGCCTAAGAGCATTCCTAATACAGGACTGATTGAGATCCCTATTCCCATTAAGCTAAACACTTTACTTAGCTCTTTGCCACCAAACGCATCACGAAGCATAGTTTGTGTCACAATTGAGCCGACAGCGATGCCAAATGCACTAACGGCCCGAGCGATTAGTATGATGGCAAAGCTCTCAGTTTTCATAGCAACCACTGCTGCGCTAGCATATATGAATAGACCGATAATCATTGTTGGCCGTCTGCCTAGTTTGTCGGCCAATATTCCCCAGGTAACAACACCAATAGCAAAGGCAAAAAAGTATATTGATATGGTTTGCGCTGCTTGAGAGTTGCTTACGGAAAATGATTTGGCAATAGCGCCCAAAGCTGGGCTGTAGATGGTTTCTACGATCTGCGGAAACATCAACATAACTACCATCAGCCATAAGGAAGGTTTTGTGTTCATCTGGTGTACTCATCAATTAACTTGGCGCGTAGTTTAGATGAGGCTACCATTTACCCATTAACAACATTAAAACCCAAAACATTAAGATTCGGACAAATGGCTATTATTGATGAAAACATCCAATTCGATGCAGATAAACTAACTGGTTGCGTTGTTGGCATAGCAGCCGATATAGGCAAACACGACTCGGGCATGCACCAGCACAAGAAAGGTCAACTACTCTATGCGCCTCAAGGATGTATCAGTTTCGCATTAGAGAACTCAATCTGCATTTTACCACCTACAAAGGCAGTCTGGATTCCACCATATACCCAACATCGAGCAATAATGACGAACGTGGTGGCATATCGCTCGCTATACTTCAATTGTTCAGTTTTTGAGTGCCCTACGAGCATCACTATGATTGAGGTGGAAACATTACTAAAAGCGCTTATTGATAAAATGGCACATTGGGAGTGGTTCAAACCAGAACGTGAAATGAAAAATACAACAGCTCTTTTTTGGGAAGAATTTTATGCAGCTAACCGTCTTTCTTTTCAATTACCCTTGCCGTCAGATCGCCGCCTGAAGACATTTTGCCAACAAGTGATTAAAGAATCTTATTTGGTGCCAGCTCTTACTCAAATAGCGCATTCATCAGGTGCAAGTACAAAAACTATCACCCGCTTGTTCAAGGCTGAAACAGGTATGTCTTATCAAGACTGGCGGCAGCAATGGCGTTTGCTAAAAGCGATTGAATTGCTCTCTAGAGAAATGCAAGTTTGCGACGTTGCCAATTGGTTGGAGTTTTCATCCGACAGCGCATTTATTGCCTTTTTTAAAAAACAAACAGGGCAAACGCCTCTAAGTTTTATAAAAGGTCATACCGTTACGCCTAACTAAATTATTTTAAATACTTGGGTGTTTTTTTTGGAGTCAAGTCTATCTCTTACCTAGTAGGTAAGAGATGCCCACCCTAGCCCTTTTTCGAACTTAAATTAGTAGCGCTCACGGCTTAACGTTTTTTAACTCATAGGTTCGTAATTAAACTTACCTAGAAGGAAGTGTACTGTTTCGCTTGTCATTAGTTAGCCTTAAAGCCCAGTTACCGCCGTTTTGTTCATCACAACGCTGTTCTGAGTCGTAATAAACATGCTTTGTAACGTTTTTAAGCCTAATGTGATTGCTTTCAAATTGCTCATGAATAAGTGATGTAAGATAATAATTATGTTCAGAATTCACAAAGTTATTTAGACTTTCATTTGTATCAAATACACATACAACCTTTATGCTATTAGGGTAGTTTGAAAAGTCTACAGTATGCGTTAACCATTGAAATCCCGAGACATGATCAATAGCCTTTTGGCACACATTAGTTAACACTGCACAAAGTAAATTATCTAACTTTTTGTCTGATTTTCGCATATCTGAAAGCTGTTTAAGCCTTTACTCCTAATTAAGTGTTACGGCGCAAACTGTAACATGGTTCCAAGTAGTTATTGAGAATTTTACTCAAAAGTCTGCTAATCCATTTAGGTAATGGGTTTGCACTGAATAGTGCGCAAGTATAAGGGGTTACAATTCTATCTATTTCCATTTCCTGTAGAGCTCTTCAATCTGTTGCTTTGTAGAGCTCACCCTAGTTGATGTGGGGCAGACCGGAATACCAAGTAACCGGAGATCGTAGTGACAATTATTAAGACCATTTGTAGATAAGTGACAGAATTGAGTTCTCATGCTCAAAAAGAAACCGTGTTTCTCCCTTTGTCTTTTGCTCTATATAAGGCTAGGTCGGCATCGTGAAGCAATTGCTCCCAGCTTTTCCCCGTAAAGTAAGCCAAACCGCAACTGATCGTTATGGTCTGCGCTGGTGTGACTTGAGTAAAAGGGGTTTGAACAAGGGTCTGGCGGCACTGCTCGGCAGTCTTTTGTAGATGATGGGCAAATGATTTAGAATCAACAGTACCCGCCATGACGAGTACGATAAACTCTTCGCCGCCCCAACGAATTAAGATTTCATTTGAGGTGATAGATTGGGCTAACGTCATCGCTATGTGACGCAAGGCTTCATCTCCTACTCCGTGGCCATAGTTATCGTTAATCTCCTTAAAATGATCGACGTCTATCATTATTAGCCCAAAATCATTTCCAGTAGCTATTGCGTTATCAAAGCGTTCTAAGCCAATTCGCATTCCTTCGCAGCGATTGAGTAAACCTGTTAAATCATCATAAGCAGCTTTGCGTTGCAACTTCATCTCTAGCTTTTTCTGTTCGGTAATATCAAAAATAACGCCTATAAGCCCTGCTACATTGCCGTTACTGTCGTTAAAGCTGGTTTTATGGAACTTAACATAAACATCCTCACCAACGCTGGTACGTATTTGCTTCTCATATATTTGGATACCAGGGTTACTAAATAGCGCCTGATCTGCAGCCTGATAAATGTCGGCGAGTTCTTTATCGAACAGTTGATGCACACTGAACCCTACCAACTCTTCACGTTTTAATTTGATGAAGTCCTCGAACGCCTTGTTGCAGCCTAAATAAATCCCCTGCACATCTTTATAAAAAATCGGCACAGGCAAGGTATCTATAGTCATTTGCAGCAGGTGAGAGTCACCAGCAATAAATTGGAGTAGGTCTTGAGGGAGCTGTGACTGGATATCATACATGGTCATCTCTCACGTTATTGTTATTCGAATACATTCCCTGTTAATAAAACAAAGTATAGCTGGGTAAAACCTACTACGTTGATCTGGTTAAACATACTGGATAGACCATCAGCTTGGAGAGGAAAGCTTGATATGAATAACTTAACCAAATGGCTTTACCGCATTTCTTAGTCAGTTAATCCGCCAGAAGCGCTTATCTGCCTATATATTAACCGTTTAACTTGATTATCGAGGTAAAAAAGGGGGATCCATCAATTAAGTACTGAAATTTAAAAATCTCATGCCTACACTGAGATCAATATCTGTCATATGAGGTAATTCATCTATGCCAATTTCCCCTCTTACCAGTGACAAACTTTACCGCCACTGTGAACTCAATGGCTTACCGCTTGATATTAAGTCTACTAAGCATTTAACCCCACTGAATGAAATTGTGGGGCAAGAACGCGCCCAGCAAGCTGTTGAGTTTGCTATGTCAATGAAAGATAAAGGTTATAATATCTACGCGATTGGCCGTAACGGTCTAGGAAAGCGTACAATGGTGATGCGCTATTTAGATAGATATGATCCAAATGGCAATGCAACCCCTCTTTATGATTGGTGTTATGTCGCCAATTTTGACGAAGCTAGAACGCCAAAAGTATTAAAATTGGCTCAAGGTGAAGGCACAAAATTTAAAAAAGCTATTGAGCAGCTAATGAAGCGCTTGGTTAAAGCCCTGCCCTTAGCTTTTGACAATGAGATTTACTATTCTCGCGCTGACAAACTCAAATCGCAGTTGGCAGCAAAACAGGAAGCGGCGCTCAATCGGTTAACCAAAGAGGCCAGCTCAAAACATGTCGCCTTGTCGATAACGGCACAAGGCAGTTACGAATTAGTGGCGATGAATGGCGAAGAAGCCCATACCGAAGAGAGTTTTGCCGCATTATCGAATAAAGAGCAAGATCTGTTAGAAGAAAATATCAGTGAGCTTGAGTCTAAGTTACGTGAAGTGGTACGCAAGTTTACTGTGTGGGAAGAAACCTACTCTGATAAGCAGCAAAAGCATGATGAACAGGTAGCCCAAGATGTACTGGTACACCTACTTGAGCCGTTAAAACTGACTTATGCTGATCAAAGTGAGGTTAAGGCCCATCTTAATGATATGCACAATGATATCATTGATAATTTAGATATCTTTCTCGAGCAGAATGAAGAGCAAGTCGCTATCTCTTATGCTTCATTGCAGAAAAAAATGCCACGTCGTTATCAAGTCAATGTATTGGTTAATCATGGCTCTCAAAGTTTGCCTATTGTGGTTGAAGAAAGCCCCAATTATCACAATATCTTTGGCTATATAGAAAATGCGACCTTTAAAGGCACCATTTTTTCCGACTTTTCTTTAATCAGAGCCGGCAGTTTACATAAAGCGAATGGTGGCGTACTGATGATTGACGCCATTAAGGTCCTCGAACAGCCCTATGTTTGGGATGGCCTAAAGCGCGCCTTACGGTCTCGTAAGCTTAGCCTTAGCTCGCTTGAACGTGAAGTAACGCTGTCGGGTACCATATCGCTTGACCCAGAAGCTATCCCTTTGGATGTCAAAATCATTTTGTTTGGTGACTATCAGACCTATCAGCTGTTGCAGCACTATGATCCTGAGTTCAAGGAACTATTTAGAGTCACCGCCGATTTTGAAGATGAGATGGTACGCACTGACGAGTCTGAGGCGCAATACGCAAAGTTTATCTCTAGCATAGTGCATGGTAATAAAATGTTGCATTGCGACAGAGCTGCAATTAAACGTGTCATTGAATTTAGTGCTCGTCAGGCCGATGCACAGAATAAGTTGTCTTTACATTCTGCTGACATCGCTAACCTTTTGCGCGAGGCGAACTATGTCGCAAAAGCGAGTCACTCAAACATGATCCGCGTTGGCCATGTCGATCAGGCGCTGCGCAACCATGAGCACAGAGTCTGTCGTCTCAAAGATAATATTATGCAGAGCTTCGTTAACGGTACCACGTTAATCGATACTCAAAGCAGTGTTGTTGGTCAGATCAACGCATTGTCGGTGTTATCAACTTCCGACCATCAGTTCGGTGCACCAAATCGAATCACTGCAACGGTGGCTTATGGTGACGGTGCAGTATTTGATATTGAGCGCAAAGTTGAGCTCGGTGGTAGCATTCACTCAAAAGGGGTGATGATATTAACCGCTTACTTGGCGACTGTACTGGGCCAAACTGATAAAATTCCGTTAACTACTCACCTGACCTTTGAGCAAAATTATGGTGGTGTTGATGGTGACAGTGCGTCGATGGCGGAGCTATGCACCATCATCTCGGCATTTTCGAAACTGCCATTACGTCAAGATGTCGCAATAACGGGGTCGATGAACCAATTTGGTCAAGCACAGCCTATAGGCGGCGTGAATGAAAAAATAGAAGGCTTCTTTGACGTCTGTTCAATTAAGGGACGGTGCGATAGTCAAGGCGTGATCATTCCCAAATCCAATGCACAAAACTTGATGCTACGAGCTGATATTGTCGATGCCGTCAAAAAAGGGACTTTCTCTATTTGGGCAATAGACCATGTCAGTGAAGCCGTGGAAATATTAACTGGCGTTGTTGCTGGCGAGCGAGATTTTGAGTTTGAAGATTATCCTGAAGAGTCAGTATATGGCATTGCTGACAAAAGGCTAAAGAAGCTCAGAGACCATGTTAAACAGCAGGCAAAGAGTAGCGATAACTAAAACGATTGGCAATTATCAATCAAAACAAAAAAGCCGGTATCAACCGGCTTTTTTCGTATTACGTTTAAGCAAACGCATCCTGTAGTGGCGGTACTACTTGCTTTTTACGGCTAAGTACACCGTCTAACCAAACTCTGCCGTTTTCAGTCGCTTTACCGTAAGCTCGGCTGGTTAGCTCACTGTCGTCTGAAACCACTAACACTTCAGAACCTTCTTTCATGATGTCAGTAAGCAGCAATAATACGCTGTGGCGATTACCTTCGGCTTTTAGTGCTGCAATATCAGCTTCAAGCTCGGCTTTAATGTCGTCAAACACCGAAAGATCGATAACTTCTAGCTGGCCGATACCGACTAAGTTACCGTTCATATTGAAATCTTTAAAGTCACGCATTACAAGATCACGTGCAGGTGTGCCTTCAACAGCAGACTTAACCTTAAACATCTCCATACCAAGGGCTTTGTAATCTTCAACCCCCGCGATTTCTGCCAGTGCTTCGACACACTTGATATCAGCTGTGGTGCAAGTTGGAGACTTAAAGATAACGGTATCACTTAAGATGGCACAAAGCATGATGCCTGCAATATCGGCTGGGATTTCAACACTATAGAAATCGTACATCATTTTTATCACAGTGTTACTGCAACCCACTGGACGGATCCAGCACTCTAGCGGAGTAGATGTGGTCAAGTCGCCAAGTTTATGATGATCAACAATACCAACTATCGTCGCTTGGGCAATATCATCTGGCGCTTGGGTAAGCTCAGAATGATCGACAATATAGACCTCTTCACCAGCGTAGCGCTCTTTAAACTCTGGTGCTTCAAAGCCAAAGCGGTCAAGAATGAAAGCCGTTTCAGGTGATAGTTCACCAAGACGGGCAGCAATAGCCGCTTCGCCGATTTGGTTCTTGAGATAAGCAAGTGCGATAGCGCCGCAAATTGAATCTGAATCTGGGATCTTATGTCCCACAACATACATTGGCATAGTTAACTCTCACTGGAAATTTTGCCGCATTTTACCAAAGAAGAACTAGATTTACATTAGCTAAAGGCTATTAATTCCTTAGACCAATTATTTACTGTTGAGTCATGTGTTATTAGGTTTTCAATCGCCTTAAAATAAAAAGGCCCGCTTAGCGGGCCTTTTCTCGTTCGGTTCTACCTAAAGCTGTTTTAGATAGTGGTCTACGCTTGCTTGCTCACGTATTTTTAACTGAACGCAATTGTTAACTTGTTCATCAAGCTTCGATAAACTGCGCGCATAACCAGGTACTTGCTCAATCTTAGTGCTAAAAAATGTATTGGCACGAGCAAGTGGCGCAAGTTCGCAACCGCCAGCGACAAAAGCTGGCAAACGTGGCAGTGCGAACGGTGGGAGTTTTTCAGCAAGTGCTGGGTAATTTGCATAGGCCCAATCTCTAAATACCACTTCCCGTTCTTTGGTGTAGCTCTGCCCGCTAAACAGATAACTTAAATCTGGCGCCGTTAATTTATCTGTTATGCTGTAAGCCAAAACATCTAGCTGCATTGCTCCTGCAGGCGCATAGCCCAGTGCATAGAGCAGATTGGTTCTTTGCTGCGGATCTTTGGTTGTCTCAAATACCGTCTTAATCTGTTTGATTAATGAGGCATCCCCATTAAAGACAGCAACTTGCAGATATGTTGCAATAAGATATGGGTCAGCGCTGCTTGCCTTGTCTAAGTACGCAGCAGTTTGGGCCTTAGCCGTGTCAATGATTTCAGGGTCTTGACCTTCAAACCCAAGCAATGCAATTAACATAGGGCGCAATTTACTGATCTGTGGGTCTTCACCTGCCTTGGTGGTTAGCCCGTATGTGTCAACGGCTAGTTTGGCCCGCTTAGTGACAAACTTCGCCCACAATTCTCTGTTGCTGTCATCGATAAATGTCCCTTTTTGCGCTTGCAGATAACCCAGCGCATTGGAGACGATTTGTGGATGTGGATCATTAACGAACTCACCTAAAATTTTAAGTAAATCGCCACCTGAGATAAAGCCAGCGTCCAATAAAGCATCTGCTGCTGAGATCAAGGCTTTGCGCTCCCTTGGGTTAAGGGCCGTTTTAGCGTGGCTTAATAAGGTGTCCATCTGCTTAGCTTCAAGCAACCAGCGGTAGTAGCCCATACCTTGTGCATCAGGAAATACCCAAGCTGGTGCAAAGGGTAATTCGAAGGTTTTACTTGGCGCATCAAGCAGCAGTGTTTGTTCACTGGTTAGCTTAGTGCCACCAAATTTAACAGATACGGGAACAGTCCACGTTTGTGCTGGCGCTTCGGTGCCTGCAGTAACAAAGCGTTGCTGTGATAAGGTGAGTCGATTGCCAGACACCTTAGCAGTGATAAGTGGATAAGCGGATTGTTCAATAAAGGTTTTCAGCACTTGTGCGACATCTTTGCCTGAGGCTTTTGCCAAGGCGTTCCATAGATCATCTGCAGTGGTGTTCTTATAGGCATGTGTCTTGATATAATCGCGGATCCCCGCTTTGAATGCCTCTTCGCCTATCCAGTTCTCAACCATTGACAGCACGGCTTCGCCTTTGCTGTATGCTAAGCCTAGGCCATCCATGATATCGGCTTCGGTATTAATGGGTTTGCGGATTGGTTTGGTGGATAGCCGAGCATCGACGCCCATAACACGGTTTTTAGACAGGCGTAGGTTTGATTCAAACTCTGGATGAGTCTGATGGGTAATTTTAGAGGCCATCCAACTTGCAAAGGCTTCGTTAAGCCATAAGTCATTCCACCACGCCATGGTCACTAAGTTACCGTACCACTGGTGTGCCAATTCATGAGCGATTATCGATACCGTACGTTGACGTGCATTTTGGGTCGCGCTGTTATCATCCAGTAGCAAAATATCTTCACGGTAAGTGACCAAGCCTGCGTTTTCCATCGCTCCAAAAGGAAACTCCGGCACCGCAACTGAATCCAATTTAGCGTAGGGATAATCGACACCAAAATACTCTTCTAACGCACCAAGCACCACAGGCATCTGCTGGGCAGCATATTTCGCTAACTCAATTTTTCCTTTAGTGGTGATCACCCTTCCCGGCACTTTCATGCCAGTTACTTCAATCTCTTCAAACTGACCTACAGCAAACGCGACGAGATAAGATGAGATAGGTTTTGTCTGCGCAAAGGTATGGGTAGTCATTTCCCCTGCCACGTTAGTACTGATTTCTGGAGTGTTGCTATAAACCTTGTCACCGCTTGGGGCCGTGATGGTCACCTGAAATGGTATTTTGTACTCTGGTTCGTCAAAAACGGGGAATGCGCGTCGCGCGTCGCTCATTTCAAACTGAGTAAACAGGTACGGCAAATCACCATCTATTGTCTTATAAAGGCCAACCGACTGACGATTATAGGGGGCAGTAAAATCCATCGACAATGTGTACTTGCCGGGGACGATTTCGTTAGCACAATGGAGTTTAACAATGCCAGTATCAAGCATTTTTGATGTCATGTCACATTGGCTGACGCCATCGAGTTTAATATTAGTGGCCGTATAGGCAACGCCATTGATATCGATAGTTTTGGTGTTGTTCAACACTTCAATTTGGATTTGTGTTGATCCAGAAAAGTTATCCAGCGCTGGGTCCAGAGACAGTTTTATCGCTTGAGATATCGGTTTGGCTACTTTACTTAACACAAATTCATTCGCGCTTAACGGTGCACTACTAATGAGCGCCGCAGTCACAAGCCCTGAGGTGACGATACGATACATGGAGTTCCCTTTTATAAGAATAATGTCAATACGTCGCCCATACAGATAGCCCTTAAGGTGATAGTTCACACCGTAAAGGTCGCGTATGTGTGGCGATTTTGTGTCGAATGTTAACAAAGCTAGCAAGGAGAAGGCTAGCTATAGAACACATCTGCTTACTAAATTGGTGTGCTTGCAGCTATTTAACGCGCTTTTGGTAGCAGACGACGTCAACATCACGGCCATGTACGTCATAGGTATCGACTTTAATAAAATCCATGCCGAGTTTTTTCATGATATTAATGGATCCGAAATTAGCGTCATCAGCAATGGCTGAGAGATGAGTCACCTCCGGTTGCGCTGCAATCGCATCAGCCACAGCATGTGCCGCTTCTGTGGCATAACCCTTACCCCAACTGCATCGTTTAAATCGCCAGCCAATTTCAATATCATGACAGTTGGGCTGATCACTGAAGAAATCCATTGGGCGCACTAAAATCCAACCGATAAACTGTGCTGGCCGTGGGTCTTCAGAGGCAAGTGTTGTCACTTTCCATAATCCCCATCCTTTTTCTACGTTAGTAAAGGCCTCGACGCGTGGAATAAATTTTTCCGTGATATCAGACATTGTTGAAGGTGTACCACCATTAATGTAGCGCATGACTTGTGGATCTTGGTCAAGTTCAAACAGTAAATCGGCATCACGATAAGTGATCATCTCAAACTGTAATCGAGGGCTATTGGCTATCTGCATGGTGTGCTCCTAATCCTTGGTTGCTCATGATAACCTTAAACCTGACCATCAAAAAGAGTAACGTGATGAAATAAAGCCGGTTTCAAAAATTTAGCGAGGCAAGTATGGAGCGATTGTTTAGTGTGACGTTTAGGCTCGGTGATAGTATTAGAACCAAGCATTATAAAACTGAGAAAAGCGCTTTACGCAACATCAACAAGTGGTTGCCTAAGCATCGTGAGGAAGTGGACATTAATGCCTCTTTTTTCAGTGGTTCACAAGGTCACTTAAGCTTTAATGCCCCCGCTGAGGACCTACAAACAGATCAAACTGTCGATTTTTATAAAACCAAGGCTTGGCGGGCGCTGCGTCTACAGGCGTTAGAGTATTATGAAAGGCGTTGTGTCTGTTGTGGTGCTACACCAAAAAGTGGTGCCGTGTTGCATGTCGACCACATAAAACCGAGATGCCGCTATCCTGAATTAGCGTTAGATATCGATAATCTGCAAATTCTGTGTGAAGCCTGTAACTTGGGCAAGATGGCAAATGTTGAAATCGATTGGCGATAAAACTAAAGGGGGGCACATCCATGTGCTTAACTGCGGGGGTTACGCAGATGAAATTGCTCAATACGTATTAGAAGTCAAAACGCAAACCTAGGCTAACGATGGTGTCGTCAAAATCATCGTACTGTTTAACGTCAAACTGGCCTACTTCTGTATGAATACGGGTTGATTTTGACAAGCGATACTCAGCACCAACCGCCCATTGCGACACTTCAGGGACCAACAAAGCTGATTCACCTAACGTATCGTACACTCGGCCTGCAATTTTACCGGTTCCCGAATCATCATTACCGTATTGTAGCTTCAGCAACAGCTCATCAATTTGATACGTTGCACTGACAATGAAACATATACCGTCTCTGTCTTGGTAATGTGGCTTAGTCGGGTTGACCAATTCAGTCTGCTGAATAATGGTGCCAAATTTCACTTTATCGAACTTTACATGGCCAACTAAACGGGTTGCTTTAATATCCTCAATACCATCTGAGAAAGCAGCGCCTAGATAGAAATCCCCACTTTTGAAAAACTTATCACCGTATGTCAAGGCAACTTGATAGTTACCATTATCTTTACGAACGTCAGAATCTTTAAAATAGTTATCTTCCATTAGATAGCTAGCGCCAAGCTGCAACTTATTCCATTTAGGGCTCTTGTATTCAAACGAGTCACCATGGCGCTTGTCGCCGGGCATTAAACGATCATGCTTCAAGCTGTAATTATCAAACGCATCGGCAAAGCCCTTACTCATCTTAAATACCGGATCGATGCGCCCAACGGCAAGCTGACCTGCAGCCTGATGCTTAAGGCCAATGAAGGTTGGACGAGCAGAAAATGGGTTATTGCCTTTGTCTTGCGACGCACCATTTACACCCACTTCAACTTTATAGAAAAGAGACCAGTCTTCATTAAGTGCGGATTGACCTTTAACACCGATGCGACTGAAGTTATTTTCTAGAATCGTGCCACTTTTACCATTATGGGTAGCGCTGCCGCTGTCTGAACTCGTCACCGAATAATCGAGCCGACCGTAAACATCAATCAGATCATCGGCTATTACCTGTGGCGCGATAAACATACTGCTAGCTAATATTGTAAGCGTGAAATTTTTCATAATCATCATCTCTATTGGTCTTTTTGAATTATTTAGAAGAAGGCTTTTTGTGCTCAACAATCACCCCATCGGCACGCATCTGGGTATAAAGGATCTCAGCTTGGACTAAATAACGATCCCAAGCGTCTGAACGTTTAGTAAAACCCGTTGCAGCGTAGCTACCGCTGTCACCGGTTGCTGGCAAATCATTGATATCGAACAGCGACCCACCTTCTTGTAGGTGGACATTAAGTGCATCGATCATCACGTTAAAGCCGATTCGCGCAGGCTCTACATAATTGATTGAGTCATACTTAGATTGGCGATAGAACTTCTTAAGTGATGCATCCGAAATTTGGGCTTTTTCATCTGCAAATATCTCGTCAAAGTGGGCCTTTGTTATCTGCTTGGTGTCGGTGTCGACGACGATACGTAACATCGCCGTGACGCCTGTCCATTTGCCTTTTGCATTATTGATTTTTTCAGCATGTTGATAAAACTTATAGTGAGTGCCATTGCTGTGAATATCGTTATAGATCTTCGCGGTAAGCGGGATCATAGATTGTTGAATGCTGTTCGATGCACCGGCCACAACGTCAATGCCTAGGTACTTAAGACGGTTTGGTTCCTTTAACTTATTGGCTAGCTTGGGATCATGATCTGGGTTGGGCTCAAAAGTGAGTTTATCTTGTGTCACCATTAACTTTTCCATGGTCAGCGCCGACTGTACCCAAGCAGTACCTTTTTTCTTGCCCATAGAGAAATTGTATTCAGACATGCGCTTTGGAACGTCTTGGTATAAACGGGTGTAATAGTTGGGACGGCCGCTTTCATTAAATTCGGCCAAAATCACATCATTTATGTCGTCCGAGTTCGTCACTATCGTCATACTACCCATGTGCCCCTGACGGAAGCGGGCCTCTTGGTAGTAGTAATCGCCGGTGATCAACCCAAGTTTTGGCTGAATTGACCACTTAAGTTTAAAATCATCACTGCTTGAATCATCTTTAGCGCCAACAGCAACATACTCTGGTTGAATACCATTGCTACGTGGGATGCGGTTTACGGCTTTCAAAATGCCATTTGATGAGTAGGTCGCACCAGAGACGGCATCTATGCCCTCATGGCCATTGTTTTTAACGATTTGAGGAAGCAAACGTTCAGCATTAAGAAATAGTGATTCTGTTTCATTGTGAGACTTGGTTTTTATAGAAACGATGCTACCTTGCTCGACATTGACTTCCAGCTTGATCTGACTTTTTTTACCTTTGGCTTGTACTTGATGTACGCCATCAACATACTTTCCCTGTGTCGTCTGGTTAGCACAACCAGCAGTGGTCAGTGCTGCGAATGTCATAGCCGTGTAGATAATACTGTGCTTAAAAAAATTAGTCGTTGCCATCTATTTATTACCCTTTTATTTGGTTATTGACTACCAGCATAAAGACACATAAATAAACAACAATTGCGGAAAACCGTAGGTTTTAAGTTTTACTTTAATAAATATGACGCAGTTAACATTTGTTTGTTATACAACTGACCTTATCAGTATATTCGTGGTAATTCTAAGGTAAATTAATAGTGTGAAATCTATATTATGAAATTAATAAATCAACATTTGACTACCTTAGTAATATTGTTAGCAATAAGTTCAACTGTGTTTGCCAGTAGCGACCCATTGGCTAATAACTTGCCACAAAACAAATACCCACCAGCAACGTTATCCAACTTCTATCAATGTGAAAATAATGCTTTGATCAACATTAATGATGATGAAGCCAGCCTAAATACCGTTAATTATTTTGGTACTTCGGTGTCAATAACTCTGTATAACGTAGAGCACAAAAAGGCTAAATCGATGCTGTGCAATGCCTTGTCCGTTATTCAGGAGTACCACTATCTCGCCTCAAATTACAGCACCTATGGGCATGTCACTAACATTAAGACCATCAACGAATCACCAGCAGAAAAACATCAGATTGACCCACTGTTGACAGAGTTAATCGCTGCGGGCATCGATTGGCATCAGCGCAGCGGTGGTTATTTCAATATTGCACTATCGCCAGTGATCGATCTTTGGCGCACTCATCGCTTTGCATGTTTAAAAGGTAATAGTCAGGCCTCAGAATGCTCCATACCTAGCCAAACTGAGTTAAATCATGCTGCACTGTTAACCAACATTGATGATGTCTCATTAGATCGTGTCCATAACACAGTGCGCATGAAACCGGGAATGAGCATAGATTTAGGCGGTATAGCAAAAGGATGGATGGCTGAGAAGGTCTACGATCAATTAAAGGTAGATGGTGCAGAGCAATTTATAATTAATGCTGGTGGCAATATTAGACACTTGGGGTTGCATCCTGAAGGAAGACAGTTTGCCACTGCGGTTGAAGATCCTGTGTGTAAAAAGAGTAACTATCAGCTTGCCAAATGTAATGAACCATCAGGTCAATATCATGAAGTGATCACAGGCAAGGATATTACAGTTGTCAGTAGCGGTAACTATTTGCGTTACTTTGTGGTTAATGGCCAGCAATACCACCACCTTATCGATCCAAAAACGCTTTATCCAAAACCTAAAGGAATCGCTACAACCGTTGTACTAAATAGTCATCAGTTGTACGCTGATGTGATATCGACAATGTTATTTTTAATGCCATTACAAACAGCATTGGACTATGTGAATAAAAGGGATTATATCGAAGCCGTTTGGTATTTAAATGAACAAGGTGATAAAGTTAAATCAAATAAATTTGACTCTTTCACTGGCAATTAGTCCTACTTCATGTCTGTTGATATTAATATTGTTTCGCTAGTAAAGATGAATCCATCAATATTATATATAAATAACACTTGATATTTATATAGCGGTTTACCGCATACATACTTTGTCTGTGAGCAAGATCACCACTGCTAATTAAGGGATTAAGAAAATAGTGAGTTATGCGCCATAATAGATTCAATTCTCCGCTGACGTGAGCACTTATGAATCGACGTGCTATTTCTAGTTTTTGCAGTGTTATCTGCCCCACATTAAGACGAACATCGATGACATTGCTGTTGGTATGCGGTGCTTGTTTCGCCGTCGCACAAGAGGATGCGAGTCATTTTACTAATGCTACCGATACCAATGATGTTGCGGAAAAGCTAGGTGAACACAGCGTCAGTACCACGACTATCATCACGCCTCTAAGAGTTGGTGCATTGGCGTTTGCTGCACCCGATGCCGTTTATAAACGCTGGGCACCAACATTAGCACGCGTCAGCCAGGAAACAGGTATTCCGCTAGAGCTTATTCCCCTTACTCCTAATGAGTTGGTAGAAAAGGTATCAAGGGAAGAACTGGACTTCATTATTGGTAATGCTTTGATAACGGTAGCATTCAAAAAAGATTATGGCGTAAGCCATCTGTTGACCTTGATGCCGCGCAATCAAGTCTCACCTGAACATGCAGTGGGTAGTGCCTTAATCGCTAAGCAATCACTTAATATTCGGCATTTTCAAGATTTGATGCACCTTAAGGTTGTGTCGTCAGATCCTAATGCCTTTGGTGGTTTTCAAATCCTTGCAGGCGAAATGGTGAAACAAGGGCTCAATCCACTTGCTGACTTAAAACACCTAAGTTTTGTTGGATTCCCACAAGATAAACTGCTTGATCAGGTGCTAGATGGTCGTGCCGATGTGGCGATTTTACCAACCTGTGTACTGGAGTCGGCATTAGCTCGTCATCTTATTCCTCCCAACGCTTTACATATTCTGCTCCCCAAAACGGATAGCGATATTGGTTGTCAAACCTCTAGCCAACTATATCCTTCCTACGCATTTTCTAAGTTAGGTAAAACCGATCATAAAGCGGCTTCTGCAATAGTGCGTGCGTTATTAGCAATAACCGCGCAAGACACACAGGCGGTCGCTGGTCATTACAAGTATTGGTCGGTTCCGGTCAATGATAGCCATGTCTTTGCGCTATTAAAAAATCTCCAACGTTGGCCATTTGTGACCAACTGGCAACGTTTGGCAGAAGATGCAACACCTTGGGCATTATTAATCGCTATTGGTTTACTGTTAGGCTACTTTCATCATCTTCGAGTTAAACGCCTCGTGGTTAAACGCACCAAGGCTTTAAGCGATGAGATGGCGCAACATAAACATACCCAAAAAGCCCTGTTTGAGCAGCAAAAGCAGTTCTATAAGGCACAGCGTGTACTCTTAACGGGTGAGATGGCCTCGGGTATCGCCCATGAGTTAAATCAACCATTGGCAGGTATTAGATACTTAACTCAAGGTTGTATCTATCGTCTGGATGAGACTCAAACTGACTTAAAACAAGCGCTCAATAAAACCATTCTGCAGGTCGATCGGGCCCAGAGCACGATCAAGCGTTTTCGCCAGTTTTGCCAGCAGCCAAGTGTTTATCAAAATTGTGATTTAAAGGATCTCATAGATGAGACGTTAAATTTAATGCAGCCAGATTTTAAACGGATGAAATTAGTCCCTCAGTTGGCACTTTGGCCGATAACCGTCTCAGTAGACCAAAGTTTAATGCAGCAGGTTTTGGTTAACCTGATCCGTAATGCTTTAGATGCTATGGAAACCAGTCATAAACCAAGATTACAAATTAGTGTGTTAGATGACGCTGGCCAAGTACATATTGTTATTACAGATTCAGGGGTCGGACTGAACGATGACGCACTACAACGATTATTTTTTCCTTTTGAAACGTCAAAAGCGAATGGCCTAGGATTAGGCATGGTTGTATGTAAGCGTATTGTCGAGGAGCATGGTGGTAAAATTCGGGCCTTCAACAATCAAAAGGCAACCACGGAGTTAGATGATTTAAAAGCCCGTGGCAATCTAACCTTTATTTCAGCCATTCCGCCAAAGGGGTTAACTGTATTAGTTACACTTCCATTAAAGGGACAAATAGATGTGTGATCTTTATCTAGTCGATGATGACCAAGATGTGCTCGACTCACTTAGCTGGATGCTTGAGGCGCTTGGACACAGCACTGAATGTTATATAAGTGCCGATAGGTTTCTCGCGAGTGTCGATTTAAGTCAGCCGGCTATCGCCATTTTAGATATTCAGATGCCAGGAACAGATGGTATCGAGCTACTGACTAAAATTAAATCGGCTAACAGCCCTATCAGTGTCATCATGCTTACAGGCCACGGTACCATTTCGATGGCAGTTCAAGCGATTCAAAAAGGTGCAATTGATTTTCTTGAGAAGCCGGTAGATGGCGATAAACTAAATCATCTACTTGCCAAAGCGCTTGAACAAACCAATAACGCTTTTACTGAACACAACTTGCAAGCCAGTATTGTAGAGCGAATTAACACCCTAACCCCCCGAGAATTACAAGTGATGCACAAAGTACTGCAAGGTAAACTCAATAAAGTTATCGCCAGTGAGCTCAATATTGCCCAGCGTACTATTGAGTTGCATCGACAAAAAGTGATGCAAAAAATGCAAGTCAGTAATATTGCGGAACTTGCCTATCTGATGGCGAACAGCAAGGTGTGATCTTTATATGCGGCCAATACCTCGCCACGCTAGCGCAACTTGAGCGGACTAATTATACGCAAATGAGACTATTCTGGTCAGCAAATAGCCACTCTCATCGTTTTAGCGCGTCAAAGGCTTACATCTTTAACTTCGCTTGGCTAGTATAGCTATGTGTCAAAAGTGTGACATTTAAAAATAATCTGACGCTCAATGGTAGATGTTACACCGATAGAACGCAAAAGCTCTTATGCGCCTAACTCCTTGGTAAACTTGCTAATGCGAAGCAACTAAACGAAAAAACACTGACCAACTATAATAACTAATACCGTATTCATACGGATTTCTGGGTATTTTCATGTCTTTAAAAATGCTGTTTATCTCACTAGCCGTAGTACTGGGTGTAAGTGCTAATAGCTTTGGTGCCCAAACTTCACAATATCAAGCTGTGAGTGATAACTTTAAGCAAGAGTTCCATCAGAGCCTGAAAAAGAACAAGGTGCCAGGCGGTGCGTTTGTCATTGTCGAAGGCGATAAAGTGCTGAAACTCAGTACTTATGGTAAACGCCAGAAAGGCGGTAAGCAAAACATCAACGCCGATACGGTATTTCGGCTCGCGTCGGTATCAAAGACCTTTGCTGGCGCCCTAGCCAGCCTATTAGTGCATGAACACAAATTAAGTTGGCAACAGCCCATTACAGGCTATCTACCTGAGTTTTCCTTAGCGCCACCCGCTAAGAGCGAAGATATTACTATTGGTCACATTATTGGCCAAAGCACCGGCCTGATGCCAAACAGCTATGACAATTTGATCAATGCCAATATCAAGGTTGATAAAATTGTTCCTAAATTTAGTAAGCTCACGCCCATGTGTAATCCCGGCGTGTGTTACAGCTATCAAAATGTCGCGTTCTCTTTTATCGAGCAAGCCATTGAGCAACAAAGTGGACAAAGCTACGAAAGCTTGATCACCCAACGTTTGTTTGAGTCCTTAGGTATGCAAACCGCCTCAATTGGCTATAAAGCGTTTACCCAAATAGAGAATCGTGCAGCGCCGCACATTAAGACTCGCTTTGGTTTTCGGCAAGTGAAGGTGAAACCCAACTACTATCAACTTTCTCCCGCAGCAGGGATAAACGCCAGTATCACAGATATCGCAAAATGGTTAATGGCCAATATGGGACAACGCCCCGATGTCATTAGCCCTGTAGTGCTTGAAGATATCACCACCCCTGGCGTGAGAACCACTAGAGAACTTAGGCGGCGCGAATGGAAAGCTTACTTGGATGACGCCCATTATGGCAAAGGTTGGCGTGTTTATGAGTTTGAAGGTCGACCGCTTATCTATCACGCGGGATGGGTTGCAGGTTATGTGGCTGAAATTGCCTACTCGCCAGAACTGAATCTCGGGATGGCGATGCTCATGAATGGTGAATCTCGTGTCATTGCTGAACTCGGAGCCAACTACTGGCATCAAGTATTTGAACACGCTAAGTCCTTAAACAAAAGTGTAAAAAAGTAAACTAACGGCAAACAGTCATCACCAGTGATCTATTAATTAGCTTGCACAAGAGTGTGCCATAAAACAGTTGCTTTAGTAGGAGATTGGAGCAAATTCTCACGATTAGACAAAAAAAAAGAAGAGACCGGAGGGAGTGGTCTCTTCAAAAGGGTGTCTGACATAACTAGAAGTAGAATACACACGGAGAGCGACGTACTCTAATTCATGTCACACAGTTCTGGCGACGATGGATACCAAAACCATAACAAGTATTACGCCCTGCCTTTTGAAATCGATCACTTAGATTAAAAGTTTTTTTAATGTTAAGCCTTAAACTAAAAAGGCAGTTGGTTAACTCTCTACCGAAAGTGAATAGCTATTTATCTTTATGCACTTTAGAAAGTATAAGCCCCGAGATATTTTTAACGATTATGCAAATAAGTGCGTAAACATGCATCAGGCGAAAGTGGCTTTTGCTATTATTTTCTAAATCACTGCTTTTTTAGGTCGATGCGAGTATCACATTTGCCCTGAAATAAGCTTTTGATAGTGTTGCCATCCTTGATCACCCGCAATGCCTTGGGACTGAACCGCACTATGCGTGATCACCGATTCATCCTCTGGCAATTGGCAAAAGCGCAATAGCGTGCTGAGTTGTTTTTCTGCTTCGCTAATCAAGCGTTCACCATCTAGATCGAACACGACGCCGGGCAATGTTTTGTCCCAATGCGCCATAAGGCTGTTGTAGGCATGCTGATAGTGTTCAAATTCAGTTAGCGAACAAAAATAAGGCTGATTGCCGGCAAAGCAGCGCTGATATACCGCCCATTTTACTGCGTTGGCCTCACGACGAACATTTATCACTTTGGCATGAGGGAACAGTTTATAAATCAGTCCTATGGATTGAAAGTTTGCAGGTAGTCTATCTATGATATGGGTGACTTCGGGATGAAACCTTTGATTACTATGACTGAGCGCATTAGCATCAAATTCTGGGTTCACAAACTGCTTGAGCCGATTGAGATAATGCTCTGCTAGATGATTGAGCTGCTCGGTACTCAGATCAGACAGGCTTCGTGGATAATGTTTAGCAGTAAGTTTATAAGCGGTCGTGAGTACATCGTCAGCTAAATAACTGCACTCCCCTGCACTGTCAACTTGTGGGTGAGCACACAACATCTGCTCAAGTCTTGAAGCGCCGCTGTTAGGCAAGCCTAAAATGAAGATTGGCGTAACATCAAATGTTTGATCACTTTGAATGGCCAACGCATCAGGCCCTGCAAAGGCTTTAATTAAATCAAAGTAAGCGGTTAACTCTGAGGTTGTCACTTTACATTGCTCAAACTGTGATCTATTGGCCTGTTTATAATGGGTTAACGCTTGGGCGTAGTGAGTTTGACGATGAAATTGGTTCGCTAAGGCGTAGTGAAGCCTCACCTTAATGCCATCGACGGAGCTGTGTTGGCGATAGTTTTTATCGCAAAGTTCTAGTAATGCATATGTCTGCGTTTGAATTTGACTATCGAAGTGGGCGTTAGCGCTTTGGCAAGTTAACGGCGCAACCTGTTGTCTATCGAATTGCACTTTTTGTAAGCAACTGAATGACAACAGGCAGTTAGCAAATAGCGATAACGCTTCTATGGAAAACAGATCGGTTGCATCAAGATAACGTTGGGATAATTGTTCAATAGCCAGCTTTAGATGTGCCTTAGCTTGTTCACTTTCCCCCATCAAAATTTGTTGCTGTGCCAATTGATAGCGCAGCGTTGCAGATTCCGGAACAACTTGGTTGGCGTAGTTAAGCACAGTTAGTGCATCTTCGTGAGCGTTGACCATATTAAATGCATCAGCAAGTAAACAGAGCGGCTTTATTTCACCGGACAAAAACTCACAGGCATGACTTAGGTGCTCAACCGCCGCATCCCCTTTTTTTGCCATCAATGCTAGCTGCCCTAACCCCATAAAGGCATAGCCAGTCTCTTTGCTGCTAGGCCGATTATGAGTCAGCTCGGTGAAGGTTTGCTCTGCTAATCGATATTCACCTTTGACCAAATATTGCTCTGCTTGCGATAAAGAAGACACACCCAATTTCCTTGTTCATCTCTTTTTATTAGCAACAACGACTCATCATAACACTGATTAACGTCAGTCAATTGCTTGCTAACAAGTGGTTCTACCATCATCCTTTTTCTATTAAACAATGTTAAGCGCTTGTTGTATATGGAAATGAAATTTTTATTTAGGCTAAACGAGTAACTTCAAAGCTTGCCCAACGTTGACAAAACTCCCAGCGGCGTTGCTTGCAGAAGTAAGTGGCCTGATAACGATTAAAGCTAAGAAGGGAGTCGTTTGCTTGGTCAATAGCGTTTCTAAATGTCGCGTCAGAAGTATTTGGCACTGCGGCGGTTAACAACAAGATTAAGCCAAATAATGTCGTGGTAAAAAAAGCTAACAGATTTGCAAAGATGTGTGACAAACGCGTTCCCTATTCATTGACGTGAGTTATTACTATAGGGAACACGCATGTAAAAGGCAAAGGTGAACGGCTTCGACGCTGTTCTAGGTAGTCATGGCAACGGTTACAGCCTATAACCACAGCTACTTGTGCAGACTTTGATGAAAAGCATAGGTAAGTTGATTAAGCGGTGTTCGGTCTAGCGTGCTCTTACGGCTCCGACTGAACATCGAAGACTCTATAAACAACGCAAACCAGGCATTTAGACTTGCTGCATTATGCGCTTCGCCAGCGACACCTAAGGCCAATGCCGCAACCTCTGCTGTCCCTAACTGAAAGTCTCGACTGCCTTTACGTAAACCATATTTAGCTGCAGTTTCAGGTGTAAAAGATAGCATAGGTAAAGAGTGTAAATAGGGACTCTTATTAAACATCTTTATCGCTTCTCGCCAACTGCCATCGAGCAATACAAATAACGGTCGTTTGTTGACTCCCGCACTACAAGGCCCGATCGGTTCGACCTTTTCTACCACGGTTTGTCCAGGCTGTGCATATTCGCTAGGAAACACCAGATAGGCTTGATACTGCGGGTCGTTAAGTAGCGCCAATAATTTTCGGTTTACTTGGGTGCGTGACCAGATGTATGCATGGGTATCGGGCACTAAATCCGCGATTAAGCGTCCTGAATTGCTGGGTTTTAAGACCTCATCATCATACATGATCAACAAAAAACTGGCATTCGAGGTGAGCTGACGTCGAGATCCACAGGTGCAAAACTGTTTTGCTAACAGACAAGCGTCACAACGGACCAAGTTTTTACCACGCGCATTGTAAGGCCTGGTTGAAATTGCTTTTCTATATTGATAGCGCAGATGCACTGCGTGCGATGGAAAACCCATAGAGGTAGCGGTTGCCTTTAAAATTATTGAACGCTTTATATGTGC
This sequence comes from Shewanella colwelliana ATCC 39565, assembly GCF_000518705.1. GTDB lineage: Bacteria > Pseudomonadota > Gammaproteobacteria > Enterobacterales > Shewanellaceae > Shewanella > Shewanella colwelliana. Next base: position 46,359 of record NZ_JAEC01000023.1, on the reverse strand, counting down.
CATAATATCAGCCTACCATTCAATTTGTATAGCTTTGGTAAATATTAAACGCTGTCGTGGGTAGATGATTTAATGCAATTAATGATTTAGGTGTGAGATTTTTTGATGGTGCTACTAACGTCACAACTCACAAGCATAATCACATTATGAGCAGATAAGATACAAAAAGGCGGCTTCTAAACGAGCCGCCTTCCCTTTTCGTTAACCACCTACTAGTGGCTAAAGAATACGCCGCAGTAAAAAATCAGCTTTCAATCGACGAATACGATTCATGATCTTCCTCACCGGCGCAGGATAATCATTTAGCGTTTCAAGTTGACTGTAATGATATAGACGCTCAGTGTGTTCAAGAATATGTTGCTGCTCTTGTTCAAACTTATCCGTCCACGCATTTGATTCATCTTGCAGCAGTAGACCATTCTCTAAATCTAGCGCCCAAGCACGTGGATTGAGGTTAGAACCGGTAATAAGGTGCAGTCTATTGTCGGCACTGATCCCTTTTAAGTGATAGCTATTGCGGCCGTGTTTCCACAAGTGAATATTTAACTGCCCCGACTCAATCGCCCACTGTTGGCGCTTGGCAAACTTGCGCAGCGATTGCTCATACATGTATGGCAATGCTCCGATAGTGGAAAAAGTTTCTTCTGGTGGAATAAAGAAGTCGTTTGATGTCTTATCACCCACCACAATATCGATCCGTTTCCCCTGCTTGAGATGCTTCGATAACGCTCTAGACAAAATATAGGGCGGATTAAAGTATGGTGTGCAGATAAACAGTGACTTAGATGACTGCGACACTAAATCTATCACCAGTTTATTGAGCTTATTGCGTTTACGACCTAACCCGATAACCGGTGTGATACGGTTACCAATCTTTGTCGGTTTAAAATCATATTTAGCCTTTGCTAAACGCGCTTTTAACGTACGCACGTCTTGCTTATCCGGTAACTGCTCGCTCTCTTTGGGTTGAGTCAATGATGTTACGGCTTTATCGCCGACGATATAGTCTTGCACCATTTGGCGCATTGAGCGGGCTAGCTCTGCAGATTCAATCACATGGTACCGGTCGAAGCGATACTTATCACCTTGGTGTAGGTAAATATTGTTTAAGCTTGCCCCGCTATATATTACCGTGTCATCAATAATAAAGCCTTTAAGGTGCAGTACGCCCATGAATTCGCGTGACTTCACGGGGACACCCAAAATCTTGATTGGGTGTTTGGCGGCTTCGATGACTTTGCGGTACATAAAATAGTTACCGCTATCGCCTTTGTGGCCAATTAATCCACGACGCGCGCGATGAAAATCGACCAATACAGTTACATCGAGCTGTGGATTATTGGCTTTGGCCTCCATCAGCGCTGTAAGTATTTCGCGCCCCGCTTCATCATCTTCAAGATAAAGCGCTGCTATGGTTATCGCAAATTTAGCCTTGGCTATCTGCTGCAATAATTCGGCTTTAAGTGCCGCGGGCGTTAACAACCAGCGAATGGCATCGGGTTGTAACGCAATTCCACCTAGCTTATCCAGCAAGGCATCCTCCTTTAAAAATGATGTCCATCACGATAGTAGCAACTTGGCGTTAATGCCGTGAACATGATTGAGATATGCTTCGCAGATGAATAAACCGATAATATGGCTTGGCGAATATCTTGCTCAACTACGTGATGCGTTTCAGGGGCTTTGGGAAACCAGAGCACTTCTACTTGTACAAAGTCTCTGTCTACCTCTCCGTGGCGATAACTAATACTAGGTACCCAATCAAGCGTAAAACCTTCTGCGCTGACATTATAGCGAGCGGCTAGCGTATCGAGAAGATCCCTGCTTAAGTCAATAACAGCCTCTTGCGGTAAGCCTCGCATACGAATGTGTGGCATCTCAACCCCGTCCCTAATCTTAAGGGGATAGAAATTACCGATTTAAACCCGATGGAGCAAGGTTTTTCTCCATTAATGAGATTGATAGCGAGGATTTTTGTTTCTAATTTAATCAAATAGTGATGCTTGGTGCTAATTTTAGCCGCTTGGTTGGATATTCAGCTGCAATCACGGCTTTTTTGGTCATAACCCATTACAATCGATCTAGGTCTATTGGGAAGGTGAAACATGAACATTAAAATCTTAATCACATTGGTTGTTACACTGGCGGCTGCTTGGGCAATTTTTCATTTTAAAGCGCAGCTGGGTTTATTCATTCTGCCGCTATTTATGGGGCTCGTCGTATTTGTTACTTTACGTTTATATCGTTTAATGGAAAAAGATGCGCCTTCACAAGATGACTAGAAATAACCATATCCATTTAGTCTAGCTACTGACGTACACTCATATCAAGTTGTTGAGATAGAGGGAAATGTTCATACTTAATCTATATCGCAGTGTTAAAAGGCATCCTACTGCCATGCGTAAAACACGCCATTATTTCGTTACAGCCCCAAGTTTAGCTGTCGCCTTTTTGTGTCAAGCCCCAGCATGGGGAAACGACTATTTTAGTAATCTCATGGGGATTATCGAGCCTCAGCACTCTCAGGTAGCACTCAGCGCCACTGACCTCACGACAGGTGAATTGATCTATCAGCAAAATGCCGACACTTTGCTGCTGCCTGCAAGTACCCAAAAGCTGCTGACGGCTGTGGCTGCGACGGCACAGCTTGGCAATGGATTTAAATTTGATACTCAAGTGTTTTCCCACTTTCCTATTCGGCATGGCAAAATAGCTGGTGATATCTACATCACCTTTAGTGGAGATCCTACCCTGACAACGGATAATTTAAGGGATCTCTTTAAGCAGTTAACTGACCAAGGCTTGTATGAAGTGAGCGGTAATATTTACCTTGTCGGAGAACCTGGTGAGCAAACTAAGGCTCCTGGTTGGGTATGGGACGACCTAGGCATCTGTTATGCAGCGCCTGTATCTGCATTCGTGATCAATCAAAACTGTATACATGGGCAACTCAGGCCTAAAATGGCGAGCAACGAAAGCCAGTTAAGTTTTGCAAGTTATCTTCCCGTAAGTTTATCGACCAGCGCAGTCTTTGATAAGCGGAAACAAGGTTCATTTTGTGAGCTTGAATTAAGTCGGCTGGCAAATAACACCTTTCACCTCTCCGGTTGCCACGCTGGCGACAAACCCATTAACTTAGCCATAGCCATTAACGATCCGGCGCTATTTGCCTCAAAGATGATTGAGCAGGTATTAAAGTCTTCACAGATACGCGTAAAAGGCAAAGTTAAAGTCAGCAGCAAACGGGCTAAATACCATAAGGTGATCGCAAGCCATAGCTCTGAAGCATTACCAGCTCTGGTTGAAACAATGCTACTCAAGTCAGACAATTTAATTGCAGATAGTTTATTTAAGGCAATTGGTAAATCCTATTTTGGAGAGCCTGCTAACTTTAGTCACGGCGCAAAAGCTGTTGAGCAAATTCTAACGGCTGCTGGTGTTGACTTGAGCCATTCGCAAATTGTCGATGGTTCAGGCCTTTCTCGGTATAACCTATTAACAGCCAATCAACTCTCGCAAGTGCTGATGCTCATTTATGAAGATAAGCGTTTTCAGGGACTAATTGAACAACTTCCAGTCGCAGGTATCTCTGGTACGCTCAGGTACAAAGCGCACTACAATAGAGCGCCATTAAAACAACGAGTGGTGGCAAAGACGGGATCAATGCAAGGTGTCGACAACTTAGCGGGGTTTATCTCGTTAAATCAAACTGGCAAGGCACTGTTTGTGGTACTTGAAAATGGTCAAAGCCCAAAAACGAAACATGATCAAATAGCACCTTTTAGTGCGCTGTTTTTACAAACCTTATTGGATAGTGCCCCCTTATCGGCAAAAGAAGAACCGCCTCTAGATACGCCCATTCATCAAAATGAGTCTGTTAAACGACAAACTGAAGCAAAATAGATCTGCTAAATAGGATTCATGTAACAAAAAGCCCAGAATGAAATGCTCATTCTGGGCTTTTTTTCTGCAGTGTTCACTTAAAAAAGCGACTCACCCATCGTCATGATAGTCGCATCGCCTGCCGATACCTGTGCCAGATGGTAATCGACTTTAGGTAGTAGCTTAGCTAAGTAGAACTGAGCAAGATGCTGCTTAGTTGCGGCGAACTGTGCATCTTCATGATTGCTGGCACGATCGGCCATTAATAACCAGAAGTAACCATAGACTAAGTGACCAAAGGCATCGAGGAAATCGACCGCACAAGCATTGATAAGCGCTGGCTGGGCTAACTTATTATCATTGACGCTATTAGCAACGCGGAGGAGCGCTTCGAACCTCGATGAAATCTGTGCCTTTTGCTCATCAGAAATAGATTCTAATGTTGCCAACGTATGCTGATGTTCAGTGACAAACTCTGTCAATGCAGCCACATTGTCACCTGTCGTCTTTCGACCTAGGAAGTCGATGGCCTGAATACCGTTAGTTCCTTCATAAATCTGGGCAATACGTGTATCCCGTACGAGTTGCTCAATACCCGTTTCACGGATATAACCATGGCCACCAAACACTTGCTGCGCCATAATCGCAGCATCGAGACCGCGGTCACTCAAAAATGCTTTTGCAACGGGAGTGAGCAATCCAACATAACGACTTGCTTTGGATTTAACCTCACCGTCACCATACTTGGCGAGGTCAAGCTGTTGCCCTGTGTATACCGAGAGTGCTCTGCCAGCTTCGGTATAACAGCGAATATTTAGCAGCATGCGTCTAACATCACCGTGTACCAAGATAGGATCGCTCAAGGCCCCAGTAGGTGAACCGCCTGCGGCAACACCTTGGGTACGCTCTTTGGCATAGTCTGCAGCCATCTGGTAAGCCGCTTGTGATGTGCCTAGCCCCTGAATACCGATAGCCAAACGCTCATAGTTCATCATAGTAAACATGCAGACTAAACCACGATTAGGCTTGCCGATAAGATAGCCCTTTGCATCGTCAAAATTCATCACACAAGTGGCAGAACCTTTTAGTCCCATTTTGTGCTCAATAGAACCGACTGTAACGCCGTTGGTTTCAGCGAGTTCACCGTTATCATCGACGTTAATTTTAGGGACTAAAAATAAGGATATGCCGTTTGAGTCTGGCAATTTTGCAAGGACCAAATGAATAACGTTCTCAGTTAAATCGTGGTCACCACCTGTGATAAAAATTTTGCTGCCACTAATAAGATAGCTGCCATCCTCTTGAGGGACGGCTTTGGTGCGTATGTTACGCAGATCCGAACCCGCTTGCGGCTCGGTCATGTCCATCGCACCAGCCCATTGGCCACTATAAAGATTAGGTAAATACTTTTGTTTAAGCGCGTCAGTACCATGGGCATTAATACACAATGCTGCGCCAGCCGTTAATGAACCATAAAGGGTAAAAGCGTTACAAGCGCTGTAAGCCATTTCGTCGACTAAGACACCCAGCATTTTAGGCATACCCATGCCACCGAGTTCAGGATCGCCACATAACCCTACCCAACCACCTTCGGCATATTGGTCATATACCGCTTTGTAGCCGTCAGGTGTGATCACTTTATCACCTTGATGACGAACGCCTTGTTCATCGCCATTGCGGTTAATAGGATGAATAAGATCCCGGGCAATTTTGTTGGCTTCATCCATGATAGCTGCAGCGGTGTCCATATCAACAGCTTCAGCTAACGCAGGGATACTTTCCCAGGTTGTCGGTGCATCAAACACCCTTTCTAACAGGAATTTCATGTCGGCCAATGGCGCTTGGTAAGGGTTCATTTATTGACTCTCAAACGTAGGATTAAAACGGTTGTTTTAATTTAACCTAGATAGTCATTAGAATAAAGTCTTTTGTCTTAGATTATCGTGATTTGGCTTGCAGCCTGATATAAAAAAGCCCCGCTAGGTGCAGGGCTTATAAATACTCATTACCACATGAGATCGTCTGGAATCACGTAGTCTGCATAGGGATCATCCTCTTCAACCACTTGTTGATTATCATCTTGTTGCCACAAATAGCCACACCAATCAGGAACCAATAGCTGTACCCGTTCGGCTAGTTTATGGGGAACTAGGTAGCTAACCTCTTCGTGGCGGACAATACCAAGTTGGCCACTAAGCAGTTGGTTTTGTAGTTTATCATTGACATAGAGCGAATAGATTTTAGTGCCCAAGGTGTAGTTAAATTTAACTTCCGCGTCTCTTGGTGTAGCAATCGCTAGACGTTTAAATTCGGTGATAAGCCCTCTTACCTGGCCTTTTTCTGTAGCCTCGGCAAAACGCTGTTCATTAAGTACTTTATCTTTCTCGGCTTGCTGACGCTTCTGATCGGCTATCTGTGCTTTTAGCGCTGCACTGCCATCATCAACTTTAGCCTTGCGGTCACGACGTTTTTGCGTCTTGGCATTTTGAACCTTTTGCTTACTCACTAAGCCCGCTTTTAATAATTGCTCTTGAAATGGGTTTGCCATTGTACTTCTCACTTTCGGTGATGGAACTTATGCCCATCGCTTTTCTATTAATAAAATTTAGCGCATTTGCGCCAACTTACCGAGTTCACTCATTGCCATACTTGCGCCACCTAATGACCAGCCGCCGTCTACAGGTAATACAGTGCCAGTAATGTAATTCGCCATTGGAGAGGCTAAAAACAGTGCCGCATTGGCAATATCTTGACACTGACCATTGCGCTGGAGCGGTACGCTTTGCGCTACGCGCTGTTGCAGGGCTTCACTTGGCGCCAATCGATTAAAGCCTTCGGTATCGGCAATGGGGCCAGGCACTAAAGAGTTAACTCTTATTCCTTCAACGCCCCACTCCAACGCTAAGCTTTTTGTCAACATATCAACCCCTGCTTTTGCAGCGCTGACATGGGCCTGCATTGGCATTGCGATATACGCTTGCGGTGCTGAGATCTGAATAATGCTCGCGCCAGGTCGAGTGAGCAACGGATAAGCTTGTTTTAATACCTGAAAACTGCCCAGTAAATCGATATCCATCACCGACTTGAAGCCGTTCTCACTCAAGTTTGCCGCAGTGGCTGGGAAATTACCTGCCGCACCACTGACCAATATATCGATATGACCAAATTGCTCTGCCACATACGCAAAACCAGCTTTAACTGCCGCTAGGTCTCGCACATCAAAACTAACACCTATCGTTTTACCATGAGGGTTAGCAGCTTGTAGCTGGCTCACCGCATTGTTGACTTTATCTTGGCTGCGGCTAGCAACGGCTACATTGGCCCCCGCTTGCGCAAAAGCGATTGCGATGCCCAAATTGATGCCACTGGTTCCGCCGACAACAACGACGTTTTTTCCTTGGTAATCGAACATGTTAGCTCCATAGGTATTATTTGCGTTAATGCTCTAACCTAAGTGCTTTGAAAATTTAGTCAATCTATTTTAGCGAGTCATGAATCGCTTTGAGTGCAGCCAAAGGATCGGCAGCTTTAGTGATAGGTCGACCAATCACTAAGTAATCAGACCCAGCCAATAATGCCTCTTTAGGTGTCATCACTCGATGTTGATCCCCTTTATCAGCGCCTGCTGGACGTATGCCGGGAGTGACCAATTTAAACTCTTTCCCAAAGGTTTCTTTAAGCATGCTTGCTTCTTGTGCGGAGCAAACAATGCCATGCAAACCCGCTTGCTGAGTGAGTGAAGCTAAACGCTTTACATGCTCTGCGGCTGGCACATTGATGCCAAGTAGTTTGAGGTCATCATCACTCATCGAAGTCAATACGGTCACTGCAATCAGCAGTGGCGCTTTATCTCCGTATGGGGCAAGTGCTTTTTGCGCCGCTTCCATCATGGCGAGTCCGCCACTGGCGTGAACGTTTGTCATCCATACCCCTAACTCTGCAGCAGCAGTCACGGCTTTAGCGACAGTATTGGGAATATCATGAAACTTGAGATCTAGAAACAGATCGAATCCACGATTGTGGATCTCATTCACTAAATCAGGGCCAAATAGGGTAAACATCTCTTTGCCGACTTTTAAGCGACACATGTTGGGATCTAACTTATCAATTAGCTGCAAAGCTTCGGCTTTATTATCATAATCTAAGGCCACTATAATCGGTTTGTCGCTCATTTATCTCTCCTGTTGCTTTGCATTATTGTTTTCTATTCACCGTCTAACCCTTTGATTCGCTTTACTGTGCCCCAGCTTTTACAGGAGGGACAATGCCAATAAAGCGTGTGGGACGGGAAACCACACTCTACACAACGATAACTTGGACGAAATTTAATTTGTTGCTCAACTAGCTCGGCAAGCATATTTAAGCTTTTTTTCGCTTGTCCATCTTCCGCATGTTGAATCTGCATCTTCATCAGGTGTTGAAAACTTTTCATTGTTGGGTGACGATAAAGACCGTCTAGCACCAACTTTTCAGCATCTTGCTTCTCTCCCTGCTCAATCATATGTTGAGCAAGTGTGATGGCGACACTGGCTCCCGCGCCCAGCTCGATGGCTTCTCGCAATAGTTCTCGGTAAGCCTGTTGGTCGCTTTGTGCTTCATAAGCTTGTTTTGCCATTGCTAAGGCTTCGGGAAATAGCTCAATATCAGCCTCTTTTAAACGATGTAACATCTCTTTGGCACGCTCAGTCTGGTGCTGAACCAAATAATGTTTGGTGGCATTTAGCAGTGCACGGCCGCATTTACCATCCTGTTTTAGCGCTTGATTAAGCAATTTAATTTTTTGCTCTATATCTTGCTGCTCATCACTTAACTCACAATATAGATGCGCTGATAGGTGCTTTAATGCTTGCTGACGTTTGCGTTTTAGCGATTTGATAATGTCGAGGGCTTTTTGCCAATCTTTGGTGACTTGATAAATAGCAATAAGTTGATCTTCGGCTTCTTGGCTGTGATCTTCTTGGCGAACCAGATTAAGAAATATCTCTTCTGCGCGATCATAAAAACCCGCAGCTAAATAATCTTTACCTAGCTCCATCATAGCGATATCACGTTGCTCTGTGGTTAAGCTGGGTCTGGCGATGAGATTTTGATGAATTCGAATAGAGCGATCGACTTCACCGCGTTTACGAAACAGTGAACCGAGAGAAAGGTGGGTGTCTATGGTGTCATCGTCGACATCTAACATCGAAATAAACAGATCAACGGCTTTGTCAGACTCATTAGAGAGAAGAAAATTCAATCCAGTAAAGTAATCTCTACTCAGCTGTTTTCTCTTACTATTCTGTTTATGCCGTATACTACGGCGCCCCATATACCAACCATAACCGGCAGCAATAGGGAGTAACAGAAAAAGGATCTCTAACATATTAAGCGTTTAGTTCCTTAGTCTCAGGGCCATTTAGTTGTTTCTTATCACTGGCCAGCGAACTTGGATTTTTAGCTTCAAATTGCTCTATACGCTTATTAGCTTGACGAAGTACCAGCTTTAACTTTGCAATGTGATACATAGCAAAAATCCAACTAACCAGAAACCCAGCTAGAAACACCACACCTAACACGACAGGAAGACGATACTCCCCTTGTGCAACAAAATAGCTGATGGTTACCAGTTGTTCATTGCGAGCACCAAAGACCAATGCTAGGACAAAAAATAGAGCGACAAGTATGGTCGCAATCAATGACTTCACGTCACACTCCATAAACGCGTTGTGGTTGGTTGATTATCTAAGAATTTTAGCTAACTAGCTAGCTATACCTAGAATTTAGACATAAAAAAACCTCCTTTCGGAGGCTTTTAAAACAATGTCATTTACGAGTTGATTGCATCAACGCGCTCACGCAGTTCTTTGCCAGGCTTAAAGTGCGGTACATACTTGCCTTCCAATTCGACTGATGTGCCAGTCTTTGGGTTACGACCTGTACGTGGTGCACGATAATGTAGAGAAAAACTACCAAAACCACGGATCTCTATACGATCACCGCCTTCCAATGTTGTCGCCATCTGCTCCAACATCTCTTTGATTGCACCTTCTACATCTTTTGCCGACAGCTGCGACTGCCTAGTGGCAAGTTTTTCGATCAGTTCGGATTTAGTCATCCTGTACCCTCTATAATCAAGCCAAACACAGTCACCTAACGGGGATGAAACATCCCCGAACTTCAGGCGATTTACTTACGAGCTGCTTTGAACGCTTCAGCCATGGCACTGCTCATAGCAACGTCATCTTGCTTGTTCAAGTTAGCCATCGCTTCCTTCTCATCAGCTTCATCTTTCGCTTTGATAGATAGGCTGATAGTACGGTTCTTGCGATCAACACCCATGAACTTAGATTCAACAGCGTCACCTACTGAGTATACAGTAGACGCGTCTTCAATGCGCTCACGTGAGATATCTGCTACACGTAGGTAACCTTCTACAGTTTCAGCTAGCTCAATAGTAACGCCTTTCGCGTCAACAGCAACTACAGTACCGTTTACGATAGCACCTTTCTTCTTATCTGCAAGGTATGCATTGAAAGGATCATCTTCAGTCTGCTTAACACCAAGGCTGATACGCTCACGCTCTGGGTCAACAGAAAGAACAACTGCATGGATCTCGTCGCCTTTCTTATAGTCAGATACAGCTTCTTCGCCAGTACCGTTCCAAGAGATATCAGAAAGGTGAACTAGACCGTCGATGCCGCCGTCAAGACCGATGAAGATACCGAAGTCAGTGATTGACTTGATCTTACCAGAAACCTTGTCGCCCTTCTGGAAACGCTCTGCAAAGTCATCCCATGGGTTAACTTTACACTGCTTAAGACCTAGAGAGATACGACGACGTTCTTCATCGATGTCTAGAACTAGAACTTCAACTTCATCACCTAGGTTAACAACCTTAGATGGGTGGATGTTCTTGTTAGTCCAATCCATTTCAGAAACGTGTACTAGACCTTCTACGCCTTCTTCAATTTCAACGAAACAACCGTAGTCAGTTAGGTTAGTTACGCGACCAGTCAACTTAGTGTTTTCTGGGTAGCGCTTGCTGATTTCTAACCATGGATCTTCGCCAAGTTGCTTAAGACCTAGTGAAACACGAGTGCGCTCACGGTCATACTTAAGTACTTTAACGTTGATTTCATCACCAACATTTACGATTTCAGATGGGTGCTTAACGCGCTTCCAAGCCATATCTGTGATATGTAGAAGACCGTCAACGCCACCTAGATCTACGAATGCACCGTAGTCAGTAAGGTTCTTAACGATACCTTTAACCGCTTGACCTTCTTGAAGGTTTTCAAGAAGAGCATCACGCTCTGCACTGCTTTCTGATTCGATAACAGCACGACGAGAAACAACAACGTTGTTACGCTTCTGGTCTAGCTTGATAACTTTGAATTCTAGTTCTTTGTTTTCTAGGTGAGCAGTATCGCGAACTGGGCGAACGTCAACTAGAGAACCTGGTAAGAATGCACGAATACCGTTTAATTCAACAGTGAAACCGCCTTTAACCTTACCATTGATGATACCGATTACAGTTTCAGCATCTTCGTACGCTTTTTCTAGAACGATCCAAGCTTCGTGACGCTTCGCTTTCTCACGAGAAAGCTGAGTCTCACCGAAACCATCTTCAACAGAGTCTAGGGCTACGTCAACTTGGTCACCAACTGCGATTTCAAGAGCGCCTTGAGCGTTTTTGAACTGTTCAGCTGGGATTGGGCTTTCAGACTTCAGACCTGCGTCAACAAGTACCATACCGTTCTGGATTGATACTACAGTACCACGAACGATAGAACCTGGACGGAACTCAAGTGTTTCAAGGGATTGTTCAAATAGATCAGCAAAAGATTCAGTCATGTTTAAGTTACTTTCTTTAATAAACCACGGACCATCCTGGACGTGGAGTCAGATTAATAATTTGTCGCATCCATTCGACAAATGATAAAACGCTAGCCTTTACAGACTAACGTTAGGTAATTTTTTGGTGATGTGTGCAAGGCAAAGTGCCAATACTTCATCAATATCTATCGTTGTCGTATCAATAACGAGTGCGTCTTCAGCCGGAACTAAAGGTGCTACGGGGCGATTCATATCGCGCTCATCTCGTTCGATGACCTCGGATAAAAGACGGTCGATATTAACATCGAAGCCCTTGTCCTGCAACTGATTATAGCGTCTTTGGGCCCTTTCCTCAGCAGTCGCCGTTAAATAAAGTTTAGCTGGCGTTGTTGGGAATACCACTGTGCCCATATCACGACCATCAGCGATAAGCCCTGGCACTTCTGCAAACGCGCGTTGACGGCGAAGTAATGCTTCTCTAACCGTAGGAAAAGCCGCTACTTTAGAGGCAGCGTTTGAGCATTCTTGACTACGGATGTCATGGGAAACGTCTTCGCCTTCTAAAACAACTTTAATGCCATTTCCATTAGCCGTGATGAATTGCACATCTAAATGCGCGGCTAATAAGGCCAATGATGATTCGTTGTCGAGTTCTACATTGTGATGGATCGCGGCTAACGCTAATACGCGATATATGGCACCGCTGTCTAGCAGTTTCCACCCTAATCGAGTTGCAAGTAACTGACTAATGGTACCTTTACCTGCACCGCTTGGGCCGTCAATGGTGACGATAGGAGCCCGTTGTGACATATGATTCTCCAAATTAAAATCTATCTTCCCTAAAGATCTTGATATTCATCCACTAAAAAAGAGCGCGCGCATTATAAACCAAATCTGATAACAAAGCGGTAAAAACTTAAGATTATTCAGGTGCAGGTATAAACTCTGTAGATAAATGAGAGGTCAATTAGACTTAACCTCTCATTCTCTTTACCAATTTTATACGGCTAACGCGGCAAATTTTTCAAAGTAGTTTGGAAAGGTTTTTGAGGTGCAGTCAGGGTCGTTGATAGTGATTCCACAGTCGGCAAACGCCAGCATAGAGAAACACATGGCCATACGATGATCGTTATAAGTGTCGATATCGGCAGTGTTAGGAGCCATCGGTGGTGTGACACTGATGTAATCATGGCCCTCATCGACGATGGCGCCGACTTTACGCAGCTCTGTTGCCATTGCTGCAAGTCTATCGGTTTCTTTAATGCGCCAGTTGTAGATATTGCGCAAAGTTGTAGTACCTTGGGCAAATAAAGCGGTTGTTGCGATCGTCATCGCAGCGTCAGGAATATGGTTCATGTCTAAATCGACCGCCTTGAGTTGTGCAACCCGCGAGATAATATAGTCATCCCCCCACTCTATTTCGGCGCCCATTTTCGCTAACACATCGGCAAATTTTACATCGCCTTGAATGCTCTTAAGACCAACGCCGGTTACTTTAACTTCTCCGCCCTTAATGGCGCCAGCCGCTAAAAAGTATGAGGCTGATGATGCATCGCCTTCAACTAAGACGGTTCCTGGTGAGACATAAGCTTGTCCGCTGAGAATTTCGAAGCGTTCATAGTTGTGGTTTTTCACCTCCACACCGAACTGTGCCATTAGTGCAATCGTGATATCGATATATGGCTTAGAGACGAGTTCGCCTTTGATTTTGATATTTACTGTGCTTCTTGCAAGCGGTGCAACCATCAATAAGGCGGTTAAGAATTGACTGGATAGGTCACCCGCTATCTCTACATCACCGCCATTTAAGCCCGTAGCGTTAATGGTCAACGGTGGAAAGCCAGGGTTCTTCAGGTAGGTTACATCCGCACCGAGTTGTGCCAGAGCGTCAACAAGGTCGCCAATGGGGCGCTCTTCCATACGAGGTTCGCCCGTTAAAGTAAACGTACCGCTTCCTAAGGTTAATGCAGCGCATAAAGGACGCATCGCGGTGCCAGCGTTACCAAGAAAAAGCGTTTGGGCATCAGAAGCGTTCATCGCGCCGCCAATACCGTCGAGTTCACAGATCGTTTTATCTTCAGAGAGACGATAGTTCACACCCAGTTGCTTGAGTGATGCAAGCATGTAGCGAATATCATCTGAATCAAGCAGGTTAGTCAGTTTAGTCTTACCTTTGGCTAACGTCGCTAATAACAATACGCGATTAGAAATACTCTTAGAGCCGGGAATATTAATCGTGCCTTGGACTTTACTGATGGGTTCGAGTCGTAGTTGCTTCATGAATCACTTCTTTTATCATTGCATGACGCCTTAACGGCCATGCGGGTTATCATTAACGTTTGTACCATCACGACAAAATGGCGACCTGTTCAAAAAGACTTTGAACCTCGTGGTTATAAAGTTACTGATCGTGGCTCACTATTCAACACTTTTTTGCAATTAATAGGGCTTAATGAGTAATTTTCTTACCTAACAGGTCAAAAGGTGTGGCTTTGTTAGTGAGAGTTGAGCCATTTTGCCGATTTGTTAACCGCTGGCATAAATATTTTCCATTTCTCTTGCGGGGTAAAATCAACACAAGCACTGTTATTTGTCTGCCAAACTGGTTTATCCTAGGTTTTCACGCCCGAGGCCAAGAAAGGCCGATAAACTTAATAAAAAGGTTGTTGGAGCTATGTTCGAAACACTTACCCCTATGCCCGCCGATCCTATCCTTGGATTGATGACCAAATATCGCGAAGATACTCATGCTAATAAGGTCGACCTCGGTGTCGGTGTTTATAAGGATGAGCAAGGTCACACCCCTATTTTGCACTGTGTGAAGATTGCAGAGCAGCATCGCATAGACACAGAGGAAACAAAAGTTTACATAGGCCCGACAGGATCAGCATCATTTAACCAACTGCTTGGTGAGCTGGCTTTTGGTCAAGATAACCCTGCACTGCTGGCTGACCGAGTACGGACAGTATCTACCCCCGGCGGAACGGGGGCACTGCGCGTCGCTGCCGATTTTATCAAACGTCTTAATCCAAACGCCGTTGTATGGGTCAGCGATCCAACTTGGGCAAACCACACTGGTCTGTTTGAAGCGGCGGGCCTATCTGTTAAAACCTACCCTTACTATGATCACGACAATAAGACGCTGAAATTTGACGAAATGCTCTCTGCTTTGTCGCAAGTGGGTAAGGATGATGTTGTGCTACTGCATGCATGTTGTCATAACCCAAGCGGCATGGATTTGACCACACAGCAATGGGACAAAGTGATTGAGTTAACCAAGCAACAAGGGTTTACTCCACTTATTGATATGGCGTATCAAGGTTTCGGTGATGGCGTAGATGAGGACGCCTACGGTGTGCGTCAAATGGCTGCTCAGGTTGATAATATGATCTTATGTAGCTCATGCTCGAAAAACTTCGGTCTATATCGCGAGCGCATCGGCGCCTGCTCTATCCTGGGTCGTGATAGTCAATCGGCTAACGTGGCTTTCTCGGTGCTACTTTATGTGGTGCGTTGCATCTACTCTATGCCACCTGCTCATGGTGCTGCAATTGTCGAAACTATTTTAGGATCAAGTGAACTTAAGCAACAATGGTTAGATGAGCTAAAAGAGATGCGGGATCGGATCAACGGTAACCGAGTTATGTTGGTGAATAAGTTGATAGAAAAAGGTGTCACACGCGACTTTAGCTTTATTGCAGAGCAAAAAGGAATGTTTTCTTTTTTAGGAATTACTCCCCAACAAGTCGCACAATTACAACATGATCACAGTATCTATATGGTTGATTCAAGCCGTATTAGTATTGCAGGGATAGGTGAAGGTAATGTGGATTATCTCGCAGAGTCCATTGCCAAGGTGCTGTAATAGCCATTTATAAGTAGGCCCAATTTATGGGTTAACTAAAGTCGCGCGGCAAATTTGCGTGCGACTTTTTCGATGCAAATAAACATTAAAAATCAGACGAATAGCGAAAATAATCAGCAGGATTGGATTTTAAATATCAAAAACTTCGATACCCAAAACGGCTAGCCAGTCGTCCAGGTTAAAATGGGTATCATCTTCCTTGTGCACTCGCACCACATAATAGATTAGCCTATTTAGCAAATGGTCTCGTTTTGCTAGAGCGACATCGGTAACCACCCCTGTACCGCCCCAACCTAGTTGATGTCCCTGAAGATAGGCATCATGCTGAATAGCATCACAGTCTCTCTCTATTTTATGCCGAGTATCCGCCTCTGAAAGCCCCTCTATATAGGACTCTATCGGAACCAAGTAATCCACAATAAGCGCTGATTATGCCGCTATCGCTTTGGCGACTTTCGTGGTTTCCCCTGTACCCAAGTCGAGGCTATGCTCATCTAATACAGTCTTATGCGCTAAATGAAACTCCATAATTAGCGATATGGGCACTTCTTTTGGCGAAGATTTTTTGTTTAGCCCTACGTCAACACCGTATGCCGATACACTGAGTGGTAGTAACAAAGTTAGAATTAATAACAGCTTTTGCATTAATACTCCCTTTTTCAAAATCGTCATTATTTGTAATTCGACAAGGCAACAAAAAGGATAACCCCGCTAACGATGAATAACTGTCGAGCAAGCATGAAAATAGCGAATAACTCAGGGTATTCGCTATTTATTTACTTATCTAAAGCTGACAGTTATCACGCTAGGCGTTGCGCTGAGCAAACTGTTTCATAAAGTTAACTAACGCTTCAACCCCTTCAATTGGCATCGCGTTATAAATACTGGCTCGCATACCGCCAACACTTCTATGCCCCTTTAGTGCGACTAAGCCTGCCTCCTTCGCCTGGCGAATAAACTGCTCGTTAAGTGACTCATCTTTGAGATAAAAGGTGACATTCATTTGTGAGCGGTTAGCGTTAGCAACTCGACTTTCGTAAAAGTCACAACTGTCGATAAATGCATAGAGTAGTTGTGCTTTTTGTTGATTAATCGCCTCCATTGCAGCCACGCCGCCATTGGATTTTAACCACTTGAACACTTCAGCAGCAAGGTACCATGCAAATGTCGGCGGCGTGTTGTACATCGAATCATGTTTAACTGCCAATCGATAATCCATGATTGATGCTTGTGGCTGTTGTGGCAGCGCAAGTAAATCATCTTTTATGATGACGATACTTAAGCCTGATGGACCAATATTCTTTTGTGCTCCCGCATAGATTAATCCATAGCGGCTGACATCAATTTTACGCGACATAATATTCGACGACATATCGGCAACGATGGGCCAAGGAGCATTTAACTCTTCAAAAATTTCGATACCATCAACGGTTTCGTTTGGACAGTAATGAACATAGCGATAATCTTGGTCTATAGCAGATAGATCAGGTAAAGAAATACTATTGATATTATTATCTTTATTTACAATATTAAGGATGTCTATCTGTTCTTTTCCGGCGAGTTTTACCGCCTCGTCGACAGCCGCTGAAGACCAGCTGCCATCAACAAGATATAGAGCTTTTCCTTTGCTACCTAAAAAATTATTCACAACAGCAGCAAATTGACCCCGTCCACCACCATGCATAAACAGTACATGGTAGTTAGCTGGGATTGCCATCAGCTCTCGGATATCCGCTTCTGCTTCCTCTGTTAGCGCTATAAACTCTTTACTTCGATGGCTGACCTCCATCACTGAGACACCTTGGCCATTCCAATCTAATAACTCCTTTTGTGCCTTTTGCATTACCTCAGCGGGTAACATTGCAGGCCCCGCACAGAAATTATATGTCGCGCTCACTTACTTCTCCTTTGACGCTTAGGGTCAATTGCGTTGATACAATAGTTGTTGCCACTGGCATTATTATAAGAATTATCTGTTTACGTTTTTTGCTTGCAGAAACAAAACGAGCGTCCAAATGGACGCCCGTTAAATTGTTTAACCGTTATTCGTTAGGCTCTTCAGCCTCTGGCGCTTCACCTGGTGTTTGCTCAACTTCACCCTCAATAGCTTCGGCATCAACGATGATAGGATTACCCTCTTCGTCAAGTTCGATCTCATCTTGGATTTCGTCAATACGCTGCAGGCCAACAACACTTTCATCATCACCTGTACGGATAATCGTGACACCTTGTGTGTTACGACCAATCGATGATACGCCTGTTGCTGGTGTACGGACTAAAGTGCCTTTATCACTGATCAGCATGATCTCGTCGTTCTCTAGCACTTGCACCGCGCCAACTACAGCACCGTTACGCTCGCTAACTTTAATTGACACCACACCTTTGGTTGCACGGCTCTTGGCTGGATATTCACCTAGCGCAGTACGCTTACCATAACCGTTTTCTGTCACGGTTAAGATAGGGCCGTCGTTCTTCGGTACGATTAACGATACTACGGTTTGACCATCTTCAAGCTTGATACCGCGTACACCAGTCGCTGTACGACCCATGCCACGAACTTGATCTTCGCTAAAGCGAACGACTTTACCTTCATTAGAGAACAGCATTACTTCGTTATCACCATTAGTGATATCGACACCGATTAGCTGGTCGCCATCTTTAAGGTTAACCGCAATAATACCGTTAGCACGTGGGCGAGAGTATTGCTCCAGAGAGGTCTTCTTCACTGTACCGTGAGACGTTGCCATGATGACATACTTGTCTGCGTCGTATTCACGAACAGGCAAGATGGCAGTAATGCGCTCGCCTTCAGACAGCGGCAATAAGTTAATAATTGGACGACCACGAGCCGTACGGCTAGCTAGCGGCAATTGATAAACCTTCAACCAATACAGCTTACCGAAGTCAGAGAAGCACAAGATGGTGTCGTGGGTATTGGCAACTAATAGTTTTTCGACGAAATCCTCATCTTTCACTTTAGTTGCAGCTTTACCTTTACCACCACGGCGCTGCGCTTGGTAATCAGAAAGTGGTTGATACTTGGCATACCCTAAGTGAGATAGCGTGACAACAACATCTTCTTCATTAATAAGGTCTTCAAGACTCATATCAATTTCGTTAGCGTTAATCACGGTACGACGACTATCACCATACTGCTCTAAAATCTCTTCAAGCTCTTCTTTAATCACTTCCATTAAGCGTTCTGGGCTACGAAGGATCAATAGCAAACCAGCGATTAAGATAAGTAACTCTTCATACTCGGCAAGGATCTTTTCATGCTCTAGACCCGTTAGACGATGCAGGCGTAGCTCAAGAATTGCCTGAGCTTGTTGCTCAGTCAGGTAATATTTGCCGTCGCGGATACCAAACTCAGGTTCTAACCATTCTGGACGCGCTGCATCATCACCTGCTTTTTCAAGCATGCCTTGTACATTACCTAAATCCCAGCCTTGAGCAACGAGTTGCACTTTTGCATCAGCAGGGGTTGGCGATGCTTTAATCAACGCGATAATAGGGTCGATATTAGCTAAGGCAATCGCCAGTGACTCAAGGATATGAGCACGCTCTCGAGCCTTACGTAGTTCAAATACTGTCCGGCGAGTAACCACTTCACGACGGTGAAGAATAAAGCACTCTAGCATCTCTTTGAGGTTAAACAGTTTCGGCTGACCATTGGTCAATGCCACCATGTTTATACCAAACGAGCACTGCATCTGTGTTTGTGCGTATAGGTTGTTAAGTACAACCTCACCCACTTCGCCACGCTTAATTTCGATAACGATGCGCATACCGTCTTTATCAGACTCATCGCGCAGGCCACTGATGCCTTCAATCTTTTTATCTTTAACAAGCTCGGCAATCTTTTCAATTAAACGCGCTTTGTTAACTTGATACGGGATTTCGTGAACAATAATACGCTCACGGCCATTGTCTTCGGTTTCTACTTCGGCTTTAGCGCGCATCACGGCGCGGCCACGGCCAGTCATATAAGCATCGATAATGCCTTTACGACCATTAATACTTGCAGCCGTTGGGAAGTCAGGGCCTGGGATATATTCCATCAACTGTTCGATAGATAGACTTGGCTCTTCAATCAGTGCTAAACAGCCTTGTACTACTTCAGTCAAGTTATGCGGAGGAATATTGGTGGCCATACCGACAGCAATACCCGATGACCCATTAATTAATAGGTTTGGTACGCGCGTTGGCAATACTGCTGGAATAAATTCTGTACCGTCATAGTTAGGTACAAAATCAACGGTTTCTTTCTCTAAATCGGCTAAAAGCGAATGGGCCAATTTCTGCATACGAATTTCGGTATAACGCATCGCCGCTGCAGAGTCACCATCAACAGAACCAAAGTTACCTTGGCCGTCAACTAGGGTGTAACGTAGCGAAAATGGCTGCGCCATACGAACGATAGTGTCATAAACCGCCGTATCACCGTGTGGGTGATATTTACCGATCACATCACCGACAACACGTGCCGACTTTTTGTATGGTTTGTTCCAATCGTTCTTAAGTTCGTTCATCGCGAATAATACGCGACGGTGAACCGGTTTTAGCCCGTCTCTTACATCAGGTAGAGCTCGGCCAACGATTACACTCATGGCGTAATCTAAATATGAATTCTTTAATTCGTCTTCAATATTAATTGGTGTTATAGATGAAGCCAGATCAGTCATAAACTGCTCGATCCCTTGAAATTTAGCTGACAAAATACTGTTCAAAAACCAGACAATATAACGTCAAGCCTGAAAACGTGATTTGGCATTCTAACACAGATATTTAATGTCGCTAGACCCTATTGAAATTTCCCTGAAAATATCTGTTTCGGCCCGTAAACATTGATAGAAATCAATCGCCGAACGGTTAACCAGCGATCTGCTGCTTATCTCGTCAGTCTGTACGCTATTCTCCTTTGTTTCTGAAAAGCGATAGGTATAATGGCGAAAAATAAAATCTCGGCAGAGGTGCTAAACATGTCAGAAAACATCAATGTTGATCCGCAAGAGATCGCTAAATTCGAAAAGATGGCGGAAACCTGGTGGGATCCCGCTGGCGAATTCAAACCATTACACAAGCTCAATCCACTGCGTCTTAACTTTATCGATCAAACTGTTGGTGGGCTATTTAGTAAGCAAGTTTTAGATGTAGGCTGTGGTGGTGGCATTTTATCTGAGAGCATGGCACGTATAGGTGCAAATGTGACCGGTTTAGATATGGGCACTGAACCATTAGATGTGGCTAGGTTGCATGCATTAGAGACTGGCGTAGAGATAGACTACATTCAAGACACTGCCGAAGCGCATCGAGATTCACATCGCGGCCATTATGATGTCGTGACATGTATGGAGATGTTAGAACACGTGCCTAACCCCGCCTCTGTGATTCAAGCATGCGCTGAGATGGTTAAGCCTGGCGGCCATGTGTTTTTCTCTACAATCAATAGAAATATTCGTGCCTATGTTGAAACCGTGTTGGGCGCCGAGTACCTATTAAAGATGCTTCCCGTTGGCACCCATGATCATAATAAGTACATCAAGCCGGCCGAGCTTATCGCCATGGCAGATCGTGTTGACCTTATATGTACTGATGCCACTGGTATCACTTATAACCCTATTACAGACATCTTTCGATACACAAAGAGTTTAGATGTTAACTATATGATAGCCACCGTCAAAAATGACGATGCGTAAATTACCCGCCATCAAGGGCGTGTTGTTCGACCTTGATGGCACCTTAGTCGATACCGCTCCCGATCTGATTGCTGCGCTTAATCTGGCGTTAGTTGAATACGGCTACCCTCAAGTCGCTTTATCGGCAATTCGCGATGAGGCATCTAATGGGAGTATGGCCTTAGTCAATGCGGCGCAACCCTATATAGGCGATGTTGCTCAAACTCAACTGCAACAAGCTTTGCTAAAGCATTACGGTCAGGTCAACGGCCAGCAGGCGATCTATTTTGATGGAGTAAAGAAGCTCATTGATTTTTTAGTCGCCGAGCAGATCCCTTTTGGCGTAGTCACTAATAAAGCGGCTTACTTTGCCAGACCACTGCTTCACCATTTAGGGCTCATACCATTAATGCCTGCGGTGGTTAGTGGCGATTCAGTTCGTTATACCAAGCCCCATCCAGCACCAATGTTACTCGCGGCTCAACAGATAGGGGTTGATGTGGCCCAGATACTCTATTTGGGAGATGCATTACGAGACCTTCAGGCGGCACAAAATAGTGGCATGCAGGGAGGAATTGCACAATGGGGTTATATAGGGCAAGCGGATAACAGTAGCGAATGGCCCCACGACTTTAGTTTTGACAATCCAGATGAGATAATTGCTCTACTGAACGCCAATCTTAAGTAACAAGTTATCGATACATTTTGTGTTAGCGCTTTTGGTCACCATCAGTCACTAGCCTGACAACGATCGTTTTTTGACTAATCGGATCGAAACGATCGTTTATAAAACTGGCGATCTTCACATTTAAATTTGTGTGGTTAAATGTTAACCCAAGGGGGCTATCGTAATTGAAAACAAGGCTTAAAGGTAAGTCGTTACTAACCCTTATTGTTACCCCCAAGATATCCACAAGTTGTCCAGTAAATTCTCTCTTGCAAAATCGCCCAAACCTCACTATCTTGTATCCTATAATTTAAAAAACACCATATATTGTGTGTAGGTGATGGTCGAAGACACTAGAAACTAGGTGTAGTATCGACGTATTTCTTAACCCATCTATTGTTTTTACATGGAAACGTTGGGCCAAAGTAACTCCTCATCTTTATCACAATAGTCAATTCAGGGCTTATCGTTAATGAACAGCAATATGCAAGTCACGAAACGCAGTGGCGAACGCGAAACCATCGATCTTGACAAGATCCACCGTGTCATCACCTGGGCGGCAAAAGGACTTAAAAACGTCTCGGTATCAGAAGTTGAATTACGCTCTCACCTTCAGTTTTACGACGGTATTCCAACAGAAGCTATTCATGAAACTATTATCAAGGCAGCCGCAGATCTTATCTCGCCTGAATCGCCTGATTATCAGTTTTTATCTGCCCGTTTAGCCATTTTCCATTTGCGTAAAAAAGCATTCGGTCAGTTTGAGCCTCCAAAGCTGTACGACCATGTCGTAAAATTGGTAGAGCTTGGCAAATACGATACACATATCTTGAATGACTATAGCCGTGAAGAGATCGATATCTTAGGTAGTTATATCGACCATTGGCGTGACATGAACTTCTCTTATGCTGCGGTTAAGCAGCTAGAGGGTAAATACCTAGTTCAAAACCGTGTAACCCATGATATTTATGAGAGTGCTCAGTTCCTTTATATTCTCGTGGCGGCGTGTTTATTTGCTAAATATCCAAAAGACACTCGTTTGCAGTATGTCAAAGATTTCTACGACGCCACGTCGACCTTTAAGATCTCTTTGCCTACACCGATTATGGCTGGTGTCCGTACACCAACTCGCCAGTTTAGCTCTTGTGTATTAATTGAGTGTGGTGACAGCTTAGATTCTATCAATGCAACCGCGTCATCTATCGTTAAGTATGTATCGCAACGTGCTGGCATAGGGGTCAATGCAGGACGCATTCGTGCGTTAGGTAGCCCAATTCGCGGCGGCGAAGCATTTCATACTGGTTGCTTGCCTTTTTATAAGTATTTTCAAACCGCGGTTAAGTCTTGCTCTCAAGGCGGCGTGCGCGGTGGTGCTGCGACCCTGTTTTATCCGATGTGGCATCTGGAAGTCGAATCACTCTTGGTTCTAAAGAACAACCGTGGTGTCGATGATAACCGTATTCGTCATTTAGATTACGGTGTACAGATCAACAAACTCATGTACCAACGTATGATTCAAGGTGGCGTGATCAGTCTCTTTAGTCCATCAGATGTACCTGGTATGTATGATGCGTTCTTTGAAGACCAACAAGAGTTTGAACGTCTTTACTTAAAATATGAAGCAGACAAGAGCATTCGTAGAAAAGAAGTCAAAGCCGTGGAGCTGTTTGCCTTGATGATGCAAGAGCGCGCATCTACGGGTCGAATCTATATCCAAAACGTGGATCACTGTAATACACACAGCCCGTTTGATTCTAAAGTTGCGCCAGTGCGTCAATCTAACTTGTGTTTAGAGATTGCATTACCAACTAAACCACTGAACAATATCAATGACCCTGATGGCGAGATTGCCTTGTGCACGCTATCGGCATTGAACCTAGGTGCCATCAAGAAGCTTGAAGAGTTAGAGCCATTAGCGGATTTAGCTGTACGTGCGTTAGACAATTTATTGGATTATCAAGATTATCCAATCACGTCAGCACACAAAGCCTCGATGAATCGTCGTACCTTAGGTATAGGGGTGATCAACTTTGCTAATTACTTAGCTAAAGAAGGTGTGCGTTACTCTGATGGTTCAGCAAACGGTATTACTCATAAAACCTTTGAAGCCATTCAATATTACCTATTGAAGGCCTCTGTAAACTTGGCTAAAGAACAGGGTGCATGCCCACTGTTCCATGAAACCAATTATGCTAAAGGTATTTTGCCAATCGACACTTATAAGCGCGATTTGGACAAGATCTGTGATGAACCCTTACATATGGATTGGGAAACGTTACGAGAAGAGATTAAAACTCACGGCCTGCGTAACTCAACACTGTCTGCGTTGATGCCGTCAGAAACCTCTTCACAGATCTCTAACGCGACAAATGGTATCGAACCACCGCGTGGTTTAATCAGCGTTAAGTCAAGTAAAGATGGCCAGTTAAAGCAAGTCGTGCCAGATTTCGACAAGTATCAATACAGCTATGAGCTGCTTTGGCAGATGCCTAACAACGATGGTTATCTTCAACTTGTCGGGTTGATGCAAAAATTTGTTGACCAATCGATCTCTGCAAACACTAACTATGATCCAAGCCGTTTCCCGGGTAATAAAGTTCCTATGCAAGTGTTGCTTAAAGATCTATTAACCGCCTACAAATATGGTGTGAAGACACTTTACTATCACAATACTCGTGATGGCGCTTCAGATAGTCATGACGATATCACTGCCATTGAGAAAGAAGATGACAGTTGCGCTGGCGGCGCATGTAAAATCTAACCAACCCTAGATTTTAATCACCAGTATTTAATGCGAATTAAAGGGGGCTTGCCCCCCATGTATCGGAAGATAGAAAAATGGCCTACTCAACATTTTGTCAGACAGCAAATAACGCTCAACTAGAACCTATGTTTTTAGGGCAGTCAGTTAACGTTGCACGTTACGATCTCCAGAAATATGAAGTTTTCGAGAAACTTATTGAAAAGCAGTTATCTTTTTTCTGGCGCCCAGAGGAAGTTGATGTCAGTAAAGATAAAATTGATTATGCGGCCCTGCCGGATCATGAGAAACATATCTTTATCTCAAACCTAAAATATCAAACCTTGCTTGACTCTATTCAAGGTCGCTCACCTAACGTAGCATTTTTACCACTGGTATCGCTACCTGAATTAGAAACCTGGATCGAAACTTGGTCGTTTTCTGAAACTATTCACTCGCGTTCATACACTCATATCATTCGTAATATCGTTAATGACCCCTCTGTGGTGTTTGACGATATCGTTGAAAACGAGGAAATTTTAAAACGCGCCACTGACATTGCAATCTACTATGACAAGCTTATTCAGCTAAGTCAGGCTTATCACCTGCTTGGCGAAGGTACCCACGAAATCGATGGGAAAATGATTGATGTCACTAAACGTGAAATCAAAAAAGCCCTCTATTTATGTATGGTATCTGTAAACGTACTTGAGGCTATCCGCTTCTATGTCAGCTTTGCCTGTTCGTTTGCCTTTGCTGAACGTAAAGTGATGGAAGGTAACGCTAAGATCATTCGTCTTATTGCTCGTGACGAAGCACTCCATCTAAATAGCACCCAACACATTCTAAAAATCATGCAAGGAGGCAAAGATGACCCTGAGATGGGTGAAATTGCCAAAGAGTGTGAACAGACAGCTATCGACATTTTTGTTAAAGCTGCAGAGCAAGAAAAAGAGTGGGCGAAATACCTATTTAAAGATGGTTCTATGATAGGTTTGAATGAACAGATTTTATGTCAGTATGTCGAATATATTACTAACGAACGCATGAGATCAGTTAACTTCCCAAGTCCTTATGAAGAGCAGAGTAACCCACTCCCGTGGATGAAGAACTGGTTAGAGAGTGATGCAGTACAAGTTGCACCACAAGAAGTTGAAGTCTCCTCCTACCTTGTTGGTCAAATCGATTCATCGATTGACGAAAGCGAATTTGCAGACTTTGACCTTTAATAACGCCACGTTTAAAAAGGCACCTATTGTCAGTCTTCAAGGTCAACCTGCGCTGTTATACACAGCGCAGCACACCAGCTTGTTAGACGCATTAGAACAAAAGAAAGTAAAGATATTCTCAGAATGTCGTAACGGATTTTGTGGTGCCTGTAAGACAAAAATCAATAAAGGCACTGTGCGCTATCACACCGTGCCTTTAGTTGAACTTGAGGCTAATGAATGCCTACCCTGCTGCTGTTCTCCAGAGACGGATCTCGACTTAGCGCTATCGGCTAATGGTGCTGAAGTAGTGACTCCGCGCCAACATTGCCATCAAACAAACAATATTGAGCAAGAACCACAACTGGTCAGCAATGAAAATTAAATCCCTTCCTTAGCAATCTGTTGATGAACAGCATTGACCTGTATCAATGCAGCACTGCCATACCAAGGATGAAGTTCCATCACCAAGCGACCAGCTTTAATGGCAGGATCTGATTCGGTTAATGCAGTTGCCTCTTCCACCGTGGCTACATTAAAAATATAGATCCCCCGTATATCACCTTCGTCCATAAAGGGACCGGCCAGTACTAGCTTTCCAACTTTGGCTAAACGACTAATATTATCTAAATGCGCACGTTGAAGACGTGCAGCCTCAGCTTCAGTCTGTCCTCGATTGGGACCGCGTTTTAAAAACGCCATCACATAACTTTTCATCCCATATTGATCAGCCCCAAGCTGAGCGGCTAATTCATCATCAAACTTCGCTGATGCCTGACTGCCGTACAAAGCCAATATTAATCCGACTAATAATTCGTTTAGTTTCACCAGTATCTTCTCATTCAGTGGTTAACGATTGATGATAACATGGCAATAATATGGCTATTTGGCAAACTCTAGCCCAAAAAAAGGGTCTGTAATCAGACCCTTTTACACTGACTAATACTGAGCTACAACTGTGTTGCTAGCTCAGCACCTTGACGAATAGCTCGCTTAGCATCGAGTTCAGCCGCCACGTCTACGCCGCCAATAAGGTGCACCGGCAAACCCGTGCTTTTCATCTCATCGACCAAAGTACGATTTGACTCTTGCCCTGCACATAAAATGACATTGTCAACGGCGAGCACGCTCGCCTCACCATCCATACTGATATGTAGACCCTGTTCATCAAACGACTCGTAGGTCACCCCAGTCTTCATCTCGACTTGGTGATGTTTAAGCACGCTACGATGGATCCAACCTGTGGTTTTACCCAGTCCTTTCCCCATCTTGCTAGTCTTACGCTGCAACAGGTAGATTTTTCGATGGGGTGAATCAAGCTCTGGCGCTTTGAGCCCACCTCTATCAGCGTAACTTTTGTCTATGCCCCACTGCTTCAACCATTTTTCAGGATGTAGGGTAGATGATTCATCTTCACCTAAGAAATGCGCCATATCAAAACCTATGCCCCCGGCACCAATTAAGGCCACGTGCTCACCAACAGTGACTTCACCACTGAGCACTTGCTGGTAGGTGACAACTCTTTCATTATCAAAGCCTGGCAGATCGATACGGCGCGGCACGACACCTGCAGCAATGACCACTTCATCAAACTGCTCATCCCTCACAACTGACGCATCCAGGCGCGTGTCAAGGCGTAGTTCTACATGGTGACGTTTCATCTGCTCGGTGAAGTAACGAATGGTTTCGTCAAACTCCTCTTTACCCGGGATTTTTCGTGCCAAATTAAACTGTCCCCCCACCTCTGACTTTGCTTCAAACACCACAACTTTATGGCCGCGGCTTGCCGCATAGATAGAGAATGCCATACCTGCAGGACCCGCCCCCATCACAGCAATACGCTTCTTTATCTGCGCAGGGGTGAAGTTAAGCTCAGTTTCATAACATGCTCTAGGGTTAACCAAGCAGGTCGCACGCTTCAGTGAGAAGGTATGGTCGAGACAGGCTTGATTACAACCGATACAGGTATTAATCAGCTGACTCTCGTTTGCAGCGGCCTTATTAACAAATTCAGCATCTGCAAGAAATGGCCGTGCCATAGAGACCATGTCTGCTTGACCCGAGGCAAGAATATGTTCTGCGATCTCTGGCGTGTTGATACGGTTGGTCGCCACTAATGGCAACTTAACCTCGCTTTTCAGTTTTTCCGTTACCCAAGCAAAGGCACCGCGAGGAACACTGGTCGCAATTGTCGGTACTCGAGCCTCATGCCAACCAATACCCGTATTAATAATCGATACACCAGCTTGCTCCAACGACTTAGCAAGCGTTACCACTTCATCCCATGTCGATCCATTGTCGACAAGGTCGAGCATCGACAGACGGAAAATGATAATAAAATCCTTGCCCACTTTCTCCCGAATAGCGTTGACGATTGCTAGTGGGAAACGAACACGATTTTGGTAAGCACCACCCCATTCATCGGTACGTTTATTGGTACGTGCACAGATAAATTGATTGATTAAGTAGCCTTCAGAGCCCATCACTTCAACACCGTCATAACCGGCTTTTTTAGCCAGGGCCGCTGACGTTGCGTAGTCCTTAATTGTGCCTTTAACTTGGCGCGATGACATTGCCGAAGGCGTAAACGGGGTGATGGGTGACTTGATCTTACTTGGCGCTTGTGAAAACGGATGGTAACCATAGCGGCCAGCATGCAAGATCTGCATACAAATTTTGCCGTCTGCTTCATGTACTGCTTGCGTGACTATTTTATGCTTGTTTACTTGCCATGGAAAACTTAACTGGCATGCGTGTGGCGCTAATCTGCCTCGCAGGTTTGGCGATATGCCACCTGTAACGATCAGTCCTACGCCCCCTATTGCGCGCTCTTTATAAAATGCTGCCAGTTTCTCAAAACCGCCCTTTTCTTCTTCTAAACCTGTGTGCATAGAGCCCATTAACACGCGGTTTTTAAGCTGGGTAAAGCCCAAATCTAAGGGTTCTAATAAATGCGGAAACGACATTCAAACATCCTTTTTAAACAAGTGATTTAAATCAGCATACCTCTTGTTGGTTTTAAGCTCAACAGTCAAAAGATAAGATTCATTTACAATTGTGTTTAGCTACGTAATAGAATTTCAGTTAGCATAGAAGCAATGACCTAATATAGGAGTGGAGAATGTCCGCTAAACCTTCAATTTTTAAAAGGATCTTAACCATTTTGTGGAACACCATAAATGGTACCCGTAAAGTGATCCTCAACCTGTTTTTCTTTGGTTTCTTAGCCATTGTCATCGTTGCATTGAGCAGTGATGATATGCCTGTAGTCGAAGATGGTTCTGCTTTAGTATTGGACCTTGCTGGTGCTGTTGTTGAACAAAAACGACAAATTGATCCCATTGAAGCTGTAATGAAAAATGGTAAAGCCAATGACGGAAGCGGAGAAATTCTACTGTCAGAGCTTATTCATACCATTGATAACGCAGCGAGCGACAAACGCATCTCTTCAATAGTGTTAGATGTAGGTCACCTACAATGGACCGGCATCAGTAAATTACAAAGCATTGGTGATGCACTCAGCCGCTTTAAAGAGTCAGGTAAACCGATCACTGCTATAGGTAATTGGTATGGGCAGAATCAATATTTCTTAGCGAGCTTTGCCGATACAATTTATCTCAATACTCAAGGTTCTGTCGAAATTAATGGTTTAAGCCGTTATCGCCAATATTACAAGTCTGCGTTAGATAAGCTAAAAATTAAGGCTCACGTGTTCCGTGTTGGTACCTTTAAGTCTGCAGTAGAACCATTCCTACGAGATGACATGTCAGATGCTGCAAAACAAGCCAATACCGAACTGCTCGGTGATATCTGGTCTAGCTATGAAGCCACAGTCGCGAAAAATCGTAACATCAACCCTGAAGATATAGTGTTGAGTGCCGATCGTTATATCAGTGAATTAGATAAAGCCAAGGGGCGCTCTTCTGATATGGCACTTAATATGGGCTGGGTTGATAAGTTAGTTTCGGCTGAACAATTTCGCTTAGATATGATTGCCCAAGTGGGCGAAGCCAGTGACGGTGACCAGTATAAACAGATTAGCTTCTATGATTATCAAACCTTAGTGCAGGAGCAACCACCGCTTATTATCGAAGATGCCGTTGGCATAGTCGTCGCTAAAGGCAACATTCTTAATGGTAACCAACCAGCGGGCCAAATTGGTGGCGAAAGTACCTCGGCCTTGCTACGTAAAGCTCGTTTCGACGAGACGGTTAAAGCCGTTGTGCTTCGCGTTGATAGTCCTGGTGGCAGTGCTTTTGCATCAGAGCAGATCCGCCAAGAGGTACTCGCACTTAAAGCAGCTAACAAGCCTGTAGTGGTCAGCATGGGAAGCTACGCTGCGTCCGGTGGTTATTGGATATCGGCGAGTGCAGATTATATCTTTGCAACGCCTACTACCCTCACAGGCTCTATTGGTATTTTCGGCATGGTCACCACATTCGAAGATTCCCTCGCCAGTATAGGTATACACACTGACGGCGTAGCAACCTCTGATTGGGCAGGGTTCTCCACCACTAAAGGGATTAGTGAGGACTTAAAAGCGATAATTCAACGTCACATTGAACGCGGCTACCATGACTTTATTTCTTTGGTTGCCAACGAACGTGATATGGACTTAGAACAGGTCGATGGCATAGCGCAGGGCCGGGTTTGGTCCGGTAAAAAAGCGCTTGAGCTTGGGTTGGTCGACGAGCTAGGAGATCTAGACGTTGCCATCACCAAGGCCGCTGAACTCGCAAAACTTGAAAAGTTTGACACTCAACTCATTGAACAGGAGTTAACGCCTCAAGAACAGTTTATTCAAGAGATGTTTGCCACGGTTTCAGTGTACCTGCCGATGAGCAGTCAACAAGGCGGAATGCTAGAGCAACTTCTATCGCAATTTAGTCATATAGCTGAAGAGTTTAATGCCTTTGATGATCCTAATGGCGTTTATCTGTACTGCGATACCTGTAACTTTTAGTAACCATTAAACAAAAGCCCGCTGAAGCGGGCTTTTTTATTATTCCTTTCCTCAGTATAATCGCGCCACCCTCGGCAATAACTATAGTAAGAAGCACAATGAAAAAACGTTCCATCTACGTTGCGTACACTGGTGGCACCATAGGGATGCAGAAAACCGCAAATGGCTTCGCGCCTGTGCCTGGGTTTTTAACCGATTGTGTCAATGATATGCCGGAGTTTTTCCATGAAGAGATGCCCCACTTTGAGATCAGCGAATATCAGCCGCTAATAGACTCTTCCAATATGGCCCCTACCGATTGGCAGATGATTGCCAACGACATTAAAGCCAACTATGACAAATACGATGGATTCGTTATATTGCATGGTACCGACACCATGGCATTCACCGCTTCAGCACTCTCTTTTATGCTTCAAGGGCTGACCAAACCTGTAATTGTCACTGGATCACAGATCCCACTGGCGCAGCTCCGTTCAGACGGTCAAACAAACTTATTGAATGCGCTGTACATTGCCGCCAACTATCCCGTTGCCGAAGTCTGTCTGTTTTTCAACAACAAACTGTTTAGAGGAAATCGCACCACCAAAGCACATGCCGACGGTTTTGATGCCTTTGCCTCGCCAAATTTCCCTATGCTGTTAGAAGCTGGAATCAAGATAAGAATGAAGGCTGGCAAAATCAGTCACACCAGTGAAAATAGATTGGAAGTGGCGACGATTAGCCCGCAACCTATTGGTGTAGTCACTCTTTACCCGGGGATCACCAATCAGATCATCGACAACATTTTACAGCAACCTGTTAAAGCACTTATTCTGCTTACATATGGGGTTGGCAATGCGCCACAAAACCCACAATTACTCGATTGTCTTAGAAAAGCAAATGACCGCGGCATTGTGTTAGTCAATCTCACCCAATGTTTGCAGGGCAAAGTAAATATGGGCGGTTACGCCACTGGCAACGCTCTTGCTAAAGCCGGTGTTATCAGTGGCTTTGATATGACGACCGAAGCTGCACTGACAAAATTACATTATCTGTTATCGACCAAATATAGCGTCGAAGAGATCAGAAGCTTGATGCAGAAAAATCTATTTGGCGAACTTACTGAAGATTAAAAAAAGCCCCTAATATACTGAGCAGTATTAGGGGCTTTATTACTTTCATTGGGCCAATTATCGACGGGCCAAATTACAACTCATCTTCTTTAAAGGCTGCAATATTCTCGCCTTTAAATTGACGCTTAAGCTCCGCTTTAGAGAGCTCATTGACCCCTCCTTGACGATTAATGGTGAAATGATCGGTTTGATTTAAACGCCTGGCTTGGTAAAGCATCACTAACTGCTGAGTAGAATCTCGCTGCTCAGCTGATAACACGCTACCATCTTCCCATTTCCCCAGTTCTACGGCGCTAAGTAAACGCGCGTAAACCTCATCGGGCATCTCATCAATCATCTTATTAATATCTGTCATACACTTTTCCGCTTATGAAGCACAATACGAACTCTAGCTATTAGATAACCCACAAATCCAAAGACAAAACAGGCGCCAGCAACGGTTGCACGCACTCCCTCTGCAGGCTCTCCGCCCCAAAACCATATTACGACGCCAGCAATAAACAGTGTCATGGCAAAAAAACTCTGATTCATTAACTGATTACTGCGCTTAATGTGGCTAATACGGTTAAGCGATTCGTTTTCACCACTCAGTTTAGATGAACAGTGCGGACACGCCTTAGCAACACTTGAAATGCGCTTACTACAACTTGGACATTCAACTAGCGCCATCTTGTTACCCTATTTCAATTGGTCAACAACAGCCAACATCGCAAGTAATGAGGCTTCACCTAGGTAAATTGAACGCTCAGGCGACCAACCAGACATAGGATCAGACATATTGGCGTTGTCTTTAAACGGCATCTCTAAAGTATTGGATAAGCAACCAAAGGTTTCTGCAACCCAATTAGAGGCGACGGTGAGGTTGGCTTTGCCTGGCTCATCCTTGTCATAGCCAAACTCATTTTGAAAATCAGCACTGGCCATCAGTAGAGCATCGACAAATGAGGTTTGTAACGCGGCCATAGACTCTGTGTAACGAGGAACACCTTCACAACCGGCTAAGAAGACATAAGGTAAGCCCTCATCGCCATGCACATCGTAATAAAGGTTAACCCCAGTTTCCTTCATCTTGTTGACCACATGGTAAACTTCAGGACTTTTCTCTAGTGAAGGGCTTTGCCATTCGCGGTTAAGGTTAACCCCTATAGCATTGGTACGCAGATGACCACGAACACTGCCATCTGGATTCATGTTTGGCACGATGTAAAAGTTCGCTTTATCTAACAGCGCTTTTGCTGTTGGGCAATCGCTATCTAACAAGTTATTCAGTAGACCTTCAACCAGCCATTCGGCCATGGTTTCACCTGGGTGCTGTCTTGCTGTGATCCAAATGTTGGCTTTATCTTCATCATCATCACCGACCTTAACTAACGTCAAATCACGTCCATCAAGGGTCAATCCTAATTGCTCAAGTGACACTAATGGATGCACTTGAACCGCACTTAACAAGTCTTGGTGGCGCTCATAACTGTATGGTGCAAAATACGCAATTTGAATTGTTTCACAATCAAGATCCACCTCAATTGTGAGCTTACCATCTTGATAAGAGGTCGGCAGTCTAAACCACTGTTGTCTGTCGTATGTAGCAACAGCTTGGTAATCTTCCCAGCCTTTAGTATATGACGCTTTATCGGCATTAACGATATTGAGCGTGTAACGTTGACCGACATTGCCGTGGAGTTTGAAGTTAAACCATTGAAAAAACTCACCACCTTCATCTGGCCTAATAGCAAGTTGCACATCATTAATATCGTCTTGGTTAATGACTTCTATATTTCCGCCATCAAAGTTAGCAGTGATCAACATATCTATTCCTTTATTAGGGTAAAAACGCAAGGCTCGAAGCCTCGTCAATGCCCATAGGATAAACTAATTAGCTGCAATTTCGCAGTAGCGAACGATAAAAAAACTGCATCTTAGTGTCGAGTGATTATTTATTCCCAAAAGAATATA
This sequence comes from Shewanella colwelliana ATCC 39565, assembly GCF_000518705.1. Lineage (GTDB taxonomy): Bacteria > Pseudomonadota > Gammaproteobacteria > Enterobacterales > Shewanellaceae > Shewanella > Shewanella colwelliana. Next base: position 12,473 of record NZ_JAEC01000023.1, on the reverse strand, counting down.
GTGAGAGCAAAACGCCCAATGCCAAGACTTAAGCACTAAAGCTGTAACCTTGCCCTCGAATCGTATTGATCAGCGACTTGGGTAGCTCGGTCTCCGCCAGTTTACGTCGGGTATTACTAATATGCATATCGAGGTTACGATCATACTGGCCTAACTCTTTATTGAGAACACTACGCTGTAACTCCTGCTTAGTCACGACTTCACCCTTTCGATCAAACAGATAGCGAAACAAGTCAAATTCGGTTTGAGTTAACTTTAGCTTTCTATGGCCCACCATGATGCTGGTATCCACCTCATTAAAATCTATCTCTCCAACCTTAAATCGACTTGAGGTTTCATCATTAGTTTTAACTATGTCTATTCTTCGTATTAATGCGGTCATTCTTGCCGATAACTCCCTGATGCTAAAAGGCTTAGATAAAAAATCATCTGCGCCAAGTTCATATCCCTTTACGCGTCTATCCTCACTATTCTTGGATGAAACAAGAATGACTGGTAGTTTATTGGTTCTTGTTTTTAAGAAACCAAAACCATCGAGTTTAGGCATATCTATGTCTAATAAAATCAGATCAAAGGTATATTGATTAAGCGCTTCTAAAGCTTGTAGTCCATCATCGACACAGTGCACAATATAACCTAATGATAATAAAGAGTTTGCCAACATCTCTCGTGACACCAATTCATCATCAACCACTAACACCTTACACATCACACAACCTTAACGATAATCATTATCATTAAGGTTACCGTTTTTTTTGAGTGGTTGCTAGTAGATTTTTATTATTTGCTTAGGGTTTGAGACCTGTATCAAACGCCCACAAAAAAGGCTGCAATAAGCAGCCTTTTTTTATATTAACGCTTCTAGTTCATCATTAATGTTCTAATGTGCTTAACAGGCGCACTTCCATAGCTTAAGAAGGATTCGTGGAAATTTCTAAGATCAAATTTATCCCCCTCTTTGACTTTCAACTCCTCGCGAAAGTCATAAATCTCGCGATAGCCAGCATAGTAACTGGTTAATTGAACTTGGCTCAATGTCGCACGTCGCCATTTACCTTCGGCTTCAGCACGTTGTTGAAATGCTTCTTCCGTCATCAGTTTTATTGCTTCATCTTCTGTCATGCCATTAACTTGAATGCTGTAATCGAGAATGGTGTTAGCAATCACCCGTAAATTCCATTTGTAGTACATCAGCCACATCTCTGGCTCAAAATTACCATAGCCCTCTTCTAACATCATACGCTCTGTGTACACAGCCCAACCTTCGACCATAGCGCCGTTACCAAACAGGCTTTTAATCAAACTTGGTGATTCATTAGAGTAAACCAACTGAGTGTAATGGCCTGGTATCGCTTCATGGATATTGAGTACCTGCAGTATCCAATGGTTGTATTCACGTAGATAACTCTCCGCAGACTCTTCGCTCATACCATCTAACGGGGTGACGTTGTAATAGGTATTGCTTGACTTCTCATAGGGGCCAGGAGCACTGATAGACGCGCCGGCAAAGCCTCGCATATATTCTGGGGTTTCACGCACAACCAAAGGTTTGGTTGGATCGAGTGTGACCAACTGTTTCTCGTTGACAAACTTAACCAACTCCGGAATTTGCGCACGGACTTCATCGACAAAGTCCTGGCGTTTAACATGTTTAGTCGACAGTTTGTCGATCAGTTGGCGTGTTGCCAGATTAGCATCCGACGGCATAGGGGAACTGAAATACTTGGACCAAAGGCTCGTAGTGATCTTTGCCATTTCACGCTGCACACGATTTTTATCTGCAACCGCTTTCTCATATAACTGCTTTGCCGTCATGCCGGATTGAATATCAAAAGCAAATTTTTGCTCGTACAGCGCCTCTCCGATACGGAAACTACGTGCGCCGTCAGTTTCAAGTTTACTTTCTAGTGACGATAGCCATTCAATGTGTTGTTTAATTGATGTCGTTGCCAACTCAAATCGAGTGTTGAACAGTGCTTTTTCTTCTTTGCTTAGGCCTGACTTATCGACCATCTCTAACAATTGATCGGAGAACACCGAAAATGCACCTTGATTTTGCATGACCGCAAGTTGTGTATGTTCTAGAGTTGGGTTGCTGATATTTTCTCTAGCAGCCACATAATAAGCGGGTACATTTTCCATACGTGCTAAAAATGAGCGCAAACGATCATCGAGCGGTGCAAACTCTTCATTTATCAACTGAGCAAAACCACCTGCAACATTGTATGACGACGGATCCCATTGCCAAGACTTAAATGTCTCTATCTCCCAACGGTCACGTTCAAGAAGGTTTTCAATCAAACGGTAGTCAATTAGATCTTTAGGGCTTAAAGACTGGAGATCAAACTGTTTCAGCTGTGCAAGTTGACCATTGATAAAGGCTAGAGAATCGGTGCGGCTGGCTGAATTTGGCACCTTAAGCACACCATCATATTTATGATAACCACTGTATAGCGCCCAGGTAGGCGCTTCTTGCCAAAATGCTTCGATGAACTGCTCAGAAAAATGGGTAAATGCACTGGCTTGCTCAACACTAGTCACTGCGGCTTCTGGTGCCTTTTTTGACTGACATGCAGTCAATCCAGTTAGACCGATTAGGATGGCTGCCGCCAACATCGTTTTTTTCATTATGCTATTCCCTAATTTATTTTGTTTTTATCATTGTTACTATCGGTGATCTCGCGCCGTAGTTAATCATGTTCGCTTGCAAAATGCAGCTAAAGCCTTGCGCTTGAAAAAGCTTGTTACAAAGTGTTGTATTTGATCAGTTAACATCACCGCGGTGCGCTGTTACCCAATCTCTTACCTCAGAAAATGGATAGCGCTCTAAGAGACCAAAGCCGCTGATTTGTCGCAACCTAAGCTTGGCAAATATTGGTGTAGTCAGTCCACATAGGGCTCTAGTCAGCAAAATGTTACTTGCGGCTGAGCCAAGTTTCGCAATCAAGTCGGCGCAAGTTTGCTTAAAGTCTAAAGATGCCAGAGGCGTGAGCTGGCTACTACGAGGCAGAGTGGCCTGCCCTGATAGACAGACAGAACAATGACCGCAGTTGTGAGTGAGCTGATGATCGGCAAAGTAGTTAGACAGCGCACGACTAAGACAAGCCTCACTGGCTAACATGGCGATCATGGCATCTATACGCGCAATCTCGCTGACCTCTTTATCAATAAATTTTTGGTATAACTGCGCAGAAAGGGACTCAACGTCGATATGTTGTACAAGTACTTCGTAAACTTGGGTCATCTGCTTAGTTTGTAGCTCTATTAGCCCCTGCTCTTCAAAATAGTTGATTGCTGCAACGACTCGACCTCTGTCGCTAGGATAAATGTGGTTTAACGCACCAAAGTCCAAGGTATACCATATTTTTGCTTTCGCGCTGCTAGCAAGTATCGCGGAAATAAATTGGCCTCGCTCTGCGTCAAACTTGGCGACTAACTGTTTTTCATCGATGAGTAATTTAAACCGATACTCTGCAAAATAACTCAATGTGGGCTTAATAAACGCAAGCATCTCTAAGTACACTAATAACGTTTTTAAACTGAGTATTCTGATATTAGTTTTAGCCGACAGGCTGTTAAACATGATTTCCCATCGAGTTCCAGAAGATGCAGCACAGGCTATATCAGCTAATACATCAGCAATGGCGCTTTTTTCTGGCGTATCACCATAAACAAAGTTTTGCAGCACGTTAAGGTTGTCGGTATTGGCTAAGACCAGACAATCTGAGGCTTGCCCGTCTCTTCCCGCCCTACTTATCTCCTGGGCGTAATTCTCAATCGACTTAGGGAGATCATAGTGAACAACAAACCGAATATCACTCTTGTCGACTCCCATGCCAAAGGCAATTGTGGCCACGATAACTGGGCATTCTCCGGTCATGAACGCACCTTGAATAGATTGGCGCCGCTCGTTGTCCATTCCGGCATGGTAGGCCATCGCATTAATACTTGCGCCGCGCAGTGCCTTAGCGACCACCTCAGCAGTTTGCTGTAGAGTGACGTAGACAATGCCACTTTGATTAGCACGTGCTGCGATCCACTTAACCAACACAGATTCTTTGGCGGATTCTTTGGTAGCTTTAACGTGTAAATTTAAGTTGGCTCGATAAAAACCTGTAGTTGTGATATCCGCAGAATCTATTGCAAACTTACGCCCCATATCTTCAATCACTTTTGTCGTTGCCGTTGCCGTCAACAATAACGTCTGTGGGATCCCCAATTCTCTCTGATAACTTGGCAATTTCAGGTAGTCAGGCCGAAAGTTATGGCCCCATTCAGAGATACAATGCGCCTCGTCGACAACTAATAAAGACACTGGAATATTGCCAATAAACTCTCGAAATCGTTCATTGTTAAAACGTTCAACCGAAATCATTAGTATCTTGATTTCCCCAAGCTTAACCCCTTGCATCACCCTCGCCGCTTCTTCTCGTGTTTGAGTAGAGTCAATGCTTGCGGCTGGGATCCCTCTGCTTGCCAAAAAAGATAACTGATCTTGGATTAACGCAAGCAGTGGCGACACGACTAACGTTAGATGAGGCAGGCATAATGCAGGCAATTGATAACAAAGGGACTTTCCAGATCCCGTAGGAAAAATTGCGGCAGCGCTGCGACCAGACATTATGGTGTCAATAACAGCCTGTTGACCTGCTCTAAAATGTTCAAAACCAAAATGCTGTTTAAGGAGTTTTTGCAAGACCTAGTGTCCGTCAGATATTAATGAAACAAGTCTGCCTTGCTGTGCATCCGCGCGCAAGACACATTATGGGATTAAATCTCGGCAAATTAATGGGATCGAATACGTTTAAGCTTTGGGCCAACCATCACCACAGCGGCAACTATCCTTTGACAACCCCCACAAGGTTACTACAATGATCTCAGTGTTCGCCTAATAAAAGCGCGTATTAAATTGATTTTCAATAACCTAATTAGAATTGCTAAACCTTATTGTTACGCACTTTATTCACTATTTTTTGTGAGTGGCTTTGCTACTGCAACAGATTCCGAATTTCCTAACCATATCACCATAGCGACTCAACACTGGCCACCGTATCAACAAGAGGTCAATGGCATACAAACAGGCTTCAGTATTCATGCACTGCGTTGTGTAATGGCTAAGATGAAACAAAGATATAAGGTTGTATTCGTACCATGGGGCCGCGCCCAAAACGGTGTTAAGACAGGCCAATATGATGCATTTTTTGCCGCCTCACAAAATGAGTGGCGCGATGAGTTTGCAGTACTCAGCAACACTTTTATCGAGCAAAAATGGAAGTTCTATCTGCACAAAGATAGCACGCTTAGCACTGACATTGATTCACTCAAAGCCAGCGCAGTATTTGGTACACGAATTCACTCTAATACCGACCACTGGCTGCATAAAAATGAATTTCAAAAAATACGACAATTTGGAAGTATTGAGCAATTGGTCAAATTACTGAGTAATAAACGTATTGACGCCATTATGGAAAATGCACTGCTGTTTGAAGAAGAAGTATTGAAAGCTGGATACACAATGTCCGATTTTAAAGTCATTGAAAATATGGATTACAACTTAGGAGTCTACTTTAGTAAAAGCTTACTAAAAAAACACCCACAGTTTTTATCGACATTTAATAAAAATACCAATGCGTGCATCTATCCGCACGATTAGTGCTCTGAGGCCATCAAGGTAAATTGAGCTACGATAGGGTTATGATCGGATGCGGCTGTTTTGAATGAGGCGGCGTCTACCAAGTTTAAGCCCCTGTAATAAAGGTGATCAAGGGGATATCCAAATACCCTATGGCGAAAATCGCTTTTATAACGGGCTTCTTTTAGTTTCAATCGAGCCGTCAATTCCTCGACAATCTCCAGACGTTCATTGCGCCAAGTATTAAAATCACCCGCAAGAATCACTGGCCCCTGATGTAATGCAATTTTCTTAGCAACAACCTGCCACTGTTGTTCATAACGCTGTAAACGCCAATCAAAATTGATCCCATGAAGGTTTACCACTAGTAAGGTTTGTCCATTAGAGAGTAAATAGCTTGATACCAGCGATGATTTGGCGAATCTAATCCAGGGTTCAATAGCATGAAAGGCACAACTGTGTGAGGGGCTCGCAGTTGAAAGGTTCATCACACCGACAGGTGTACTAAAGAGCTTAAAGGCTTTAGCCATGGCTAAATGGAGGCCATTAGCCGTAATGAACCTATCCAGTTTTAGGGAGAGTTTTGCTTCCTGTAATAAGATTAAATTAGCATCGTTCTCAAGGCTTGTGAGCGTCTGTTGCCACTGCGGTTTTTTCTGTTTATAGATATTCCAAACCGCGAGGTTGAGTACGCCCTTATTATCAATTGGCTGAGTAGAATTATGCTGACCACAGGATGAACTGATTAAATGGGCCTGCTCATCCATCACAACCTCCGCTTTACCGTTCATTAAGGTGACACTGAAAAGATAGCCCACGGTTAGCCATAACACCATCACAGTAGCGGTTTTAACAGACCTGAGTTTCATCCTAGTTCCTTGCACATACCTTAGACACCATACGCGGAGCTAGTGTAAACGAATTCACTGCCCCAAGTTGATTAAAATAGCGATAAACTTATCTATTTAAAGAAAAAGGCTTTACAATTTGATCATTAAAAGCACGTTTTATTCTGGGTATTATTAGCCTCCATGGAAAATGTACATCAATTTATAGCCATCGCTGGGGTCATTCTTTATTGGCTGATTCTTGGCGCCATCTCTATCAGGCTGGTAACCAAGCGGCGTTCGATTGGCGTAGCGTTCTCCTGGCTACTTGTGATCTACTTTATCCCTCTTCTGGGCATTTTTGCCTACATTCTATTTGGCGAGTTAAATTTAGGTAAAACCCGTGCAGATAGAGCTAAGGCAATGTATCGACCTTATGCACTCTGGTTTAAGTCGGTGACTGACAACCATCCGCACCGGCCAACGTTTCATAGCGCCTATGCAGAATCCTTAACTCAACTGTGTCTCAATAGGCTTGGAATACCCGCGCTCCCGTGTAATCATCTAGAGTTACAGACGACGCCAGCACAGATTTTAGGGGCGCTGGTTGACGATATTAATTCCGCCACAGACAGTGTTCATATGGAGTTTTACATTTGGCATCCAGGTGGTATGGCTGACAAGGTTGCACTTGCATCAATTGACGCCGCCACACGCGGTGTTGATGTGAAAATTTTATTGGATGCCGCCGGCAGTCGCGACTTTTTTAAATCACACTGGCCAGAGTCGATGCGCGCGGGCGGAGTGACCATCACTCAAGCCCTTAAAGTTAGCCCTTTAAGGATGTTTTTTCGACGATTAGATCTCCGTTTGCATCGCAAAATTGTTGTTATAGACAATACCATCGGCTACACAGGCTCCATGAACCTTGTGGATCCCGCCTATTTTAAACAAAATAATCATGTTGGACACTGGATAGATATCATGGTCAGGGTAAACGGCCCTGTTGTTCCGGTGTTGAGCGCCGTTAACGCTTGGGATTGGGAAGTAGAAACCAATGAGCGAGCACTACCTACCTCCCCTAAGAGCTTTGACACATTCAAAGAATCTATGTCATACGGTACCAAGATCGTGCAGGTCATCCCATCAGGTCCGGGCATGCCCGATGATTTAATCCATCAAGTACTACTGCAGAGTCTTTACCAAGCGCAAAAACAGATCACCATCACAACCCCCTACTTTGTTCCCAGTGAAAATCTTCAAAAAGCACTAATTAACGCCGCGCATAGAGGTCTTGACGTTAATATCATCGTCCCGCGCAAAAATGATTCAACCATGGTGAAGTGGGCAAGTCGGTCGTTCTTTGGCGAACTATTAGAAGCAGGCGTGAAGATTCATCGGTTTGAGGGCGGTTTACTGCATACAAAGTCGGTATTAATTGACGAAGAACACTGTCTAATAGGCACTGTAAACTTAGATCTACGCAGCCTATGGCTTAACTTTGAAGTCACTCTGCTGGTAGATGATCAAATGTTTGCACACCAACTCGCTAAGCTTCTTAAGGATTATAAAGCCAAATCGCAAACATTAGATAACAAGCGTTGGCAGAAGAGGCCTTTGTACAAACGTTTTATAGAACACCTGTTTTATCTTTTCAGCCCATTGTTATGATTATCACGGATTCATGATTTAAGAGTTATGTCCACGCCACTGTAACTGTTGATAAAAAGGATATTTTTCTAACAACCACCAAGATGATGCCCCATCCGTTGGACGATGCAGTGGATTAGAGAGTTGAATTAAGGTTCTATTATTCCATTTTTTAAGTGGGAACAGATGGCTAGTAACAGCATGCTCTTGCATTAACTTTAGGAAAGAGCCATTAGCAATAGCCATCTCTAATCCATAAGTGAGACGTTCTGCTAATGCATTGTTATCTTTATCGACATAGAACCACATGTTAAACGGATAAGTGATGAGAAAGTCATCAAAAATAACCAAATCATTACCATTAAGCATATGATATTGTTCTATTTCACTGTAACCTTCGTGGATTCCTCTAGGAAAATAGTCACATCGTCCCTTTGATAGCATCAAAAAGTTTGACTCAAACTTATTGACCGTTAACACCGATAACTGTGCAGCTTCAAGTATTGCAGTATCAGGCCAATGTTGACCTTGGCAGGCAGTTAGCCCTTTTAAATCTTCACGGGTTTTTATCGCCAAAAATTTATGTCTATCTGATTTTCTAATAATCACTGCTCGTATACCTAAAATCCCTCCTAATAGATCAACGGGTATCAAACGATAGTCGACATCACGAGAAATACTTGCCCCAGCCCAAACCACATCGAGATAAGCACTGCCATCAAGTAACCGAAACCAACGACCTTGGGTCATCGGCTCTGAACTAACAACAAGCTGTGCTTCACCAAATTTAGGTTCAGATAAGTTCAAAGCTAGCGAAATGAGACTGGTAAAGTAGGAGTGTGCCGTATCGGTGTCAGATTGCGCAGAAACCGTTCTAACAACCTCAATTTTTTTTTCGTTGGCGTCTAACTGCAGTGACATGAGTAAAAACACAAGCAAACCGACAGTAACAAGCTTATTTATCATCATAAAGCAGATCTGGGAGGATTGAATCCCCCAAGTGTAGACCTTTTTACTTTGGTTAGGCATTGATTCTTAGTAACCTTCAACCCCAGATATAATGGGGTTGATGTAGAGATAATGACAGTGATCTGACCCTGATACTCTATATAAATGGAATTCACTTACGTGCTCATCATTAAATTGTTTATGAGGTCTACACAGCGGATAAATAGATAACATTAGCTGAGACGGTTATTTTTCTGCTCACCTATCAGCGATGATATGATGAAAAGCCAGCGGATAAAGTATTAAGTTAATTAAAGGCTTACCACCCAACATGCTTAGCAATTGGTCCAATTTCTTTTGCTGGATGCTCTTTTTTTTTAGATATATTGGCTTAAAAAAAGGAAGATAGTCTCCTATCCTCCCTGGCTTGTCGTTAAGCTCAATTAGCTATTGATAAAGTTCGATATCTGTCGCCCTTATGAGATAACCCGCCTTTAGCTTTTGGTTGCCATCGGATAATGCTATCGAAGTCTCATGGGATTTAGCTTTAATGTCACCTTTAACCATTACTCGTGTATATAAGGTCTTTAGCTCATAGCCTTTTGGAAAATCTATCAAAATAGTTTGGTTAACTGGTGGTGGAGGCGTATGAGTACAAGCCCCTGCACTAGGCACTAGAATAAACCGTGTTCTCTGGACATCTTGCTGCGCCAATGGCACTAGATAGCCTGTCAGCGCAATGTTATCGGCAGCTAAACTGCTAACAATATTTTTTCCTTCGAGCGCGTGTTCATCTCGCTGTTCCAGCAGCTCTCGTACGTTTAAGCCAAGCTTGCGTGCTAAGGCAATACGTTGATGATAACCATCAATTTCCATTGCACTTAACTGACGCGTTCTCTGAACCACTTCATAAGCGTAAATCTCGGAAATAAGCGCTTGATTACCTGGTGAAATAGACTGATATTGAGTCATCACAGGTTTTAGCGATTGCCAAGTGATCGCATCAGTTGCGTGCACGGAGTGGGCAAATAAAACCGCAATGATAAGGAGTAAATGTTTCATTTCAATATTCCCAAGTGGTTATAACGAAGAGTGGTCAGCGGTGCAAAATGGCAGGCCACCGAGCGGTGGCCTGACGATGATTAAAGACTATTTAAGTTGTCCATGAGTTGGTAAAAGAAGCCTATCGAACGGCCGTACTCTTCAACAAGGATACGCTCATTGACACCATGGAAGCCTTCAAATTCTTTGGTATTCTCTAGCTGAATAGCCGTCATTGTATAAACATCAGGTGCAAAATCTCGAGCTTGGAAGTGTTTAGAGTCTGAGCCACCAATCACAAAGAAAGGTGATACGATTAAGTCATTCCCCCAAGTTTGACGAATAGTTTTCTCCAACATTTTGTAACCTTCGCCATTTGGATCAGCAACATTGGTTGCAGGTGTTGAGGCTGAAATATCACGAATAGTGATTCTATCGTCACCAATCGCTTTTCTCACGTGCTCAATAATCACTTCAGGCGTATCACCAGGCATAGGTCTAAAGTTAACAACAGCTGTTGCAGCTGGTGGCAAAACGTTGTCTTTAATACCTGCATTAAACATAGTGACGGCCGTGGTGGTATGGATCATCGCTCGTGTCACTTGATTCTTAGCCATAACATCTAGGAATTTTTTCTCTAAATCGGTCACGGTATCGTCGTTACCATAAGCTACAGCTTTATAAAGTGGTTGCTGTGCTTCTGGAAGCTCTGGCCCCATGAATCGATACTGGTAGCGAACGGCATCGTGAATTTTATAAGGGAACTGAGCAGCCTCCACTTTTTCAACCGCTTTCGCTAGCGCTACAATATTGGACTCTTCAGCGGGTTGTGAGGAGTGGCCACCTACACCATTGATGGCAATTTCTAAACTCACAAACCCTTTTTGCGCGATACCAATTAATGCTGTGTTTTCACGGATGCCAGGGAAGATACCTGGGACAAGTGGCGCGGATTCATCCATCACGAACGCGATTTTGTCATAGCGTTGTTCAATAATATCGGCAGCGTGTTTTGCACCTTCAGGGCCACCGACCTCTTCGTCATGACCAAACACAAATAGAATTGTGCGTTCCGGCTGAAAGCCTTCTTTTAACTTCATTTCAGTCGCTTCTAACAGCGCTTGAAGTTGGTTTTTATCATCTAATGAGCCGCGGCCCCAAATGTAGCCATCTTTAATCGCTCCAGAGAATGGATCCTCTTTCCATTCGCCACGAGATTCTTCAGCGATAGGCACTACGTCTTGGTGCGCCATGAAAATCGCAGGTGGCAGTGTTGGGTCCTTGCCTTCCCAAGTGTAGATTAAGCTGAATGGACGCGGATCACCGACCTCTTCACGTTTTAGCGTTTTATGCACCAAGGGGTAAGATTCTTCAAGAAATTGGTGATAGCTTTTAAACGCCGCTTCATCAAAATCACTACGATCTTGGTTTGAGATAGTTTGAAATTTTACCGCTTGTGATAGACGCTGAGCAGCCCCATCTAGGTCAACTTTTACTTCTACCTTTTCAACGCCTGTCATTTGCATTGAACTGAAGTCCTGATCAGCAGCCCAAACGGACACGCTTGCGGTTAAGGCCAACGCTGAAGCTATACCGGTAAAAATTTTTGATTGCTTTGTCATAACAATGTTCCTTTGGTTGGATACGAAATAGATGTTTTGTTGATGGGGCCATTATTGTTGAATAAAACCCGCTTAACCAATCGCTTTTGTAGCATTGAACCCTTCATAAGCAGGAAACCCTAGCCAAGATAATGTTTAGTACTCAGGTTACCAACGTAATGTTTCCAACTTAAAACTGCTTGCGATGCCCAATACCAAATGACTGGCACTCACGTTTAAGTCGCGTCGGTGTTAACCTCGCATTCGTTTAAGACTGGATTTACGTTTATTTAAAGCAATACGTTACAGCGAGGAGACACTGCAGATGAAAAAGGGACCACTGATGTTATGGATAGTTAATGTCAACTATTAGTAAGCCCCTAATTTATTAGACACTTAACTGTTTCTCAAAGTACTGCTTTTCGAACTGCACAGGAGACAGTCCTTTATTACTACCATGACGACGCACTGGATTATAGAAATATTCTATATAGTTAAATATTTCTGAGCGAGCTTCATCTCTGTTTTTATAGATTTTTCTCTTCACCCTATCTTTCTTTAGCAATGAGAAAAAGCTTTCCGCAACAGCATTATCGTGACAGTTTCCTCGTCGACTCATACTGGCTTCTAAGTTGTGTTCCTTTAAGAAACTACGCCAATCAGAGCAGGTATATTGCACTCCCTGATCGGAATGTATCAGCACTTTAGATTTCGGTGAACGTCGCCAGATGGCCATTAATAGTGCATCAATTACCAAGTCAGCTTTAGGGGTAT
>NZ_JAEC01000022.1 GCF_000518705.1 Shewanella colwelliana ATCC 39565 | reverse complement strand
CAGTGCCAGTGCCAGTGCCAGTGCCAGTGCCAGTGCCAGTGCCAGTGCCAGTGCCAGTGCCAGTGCCAGTGCCAGTGCCAGTGCCAGTGCCAGTGTGGTGGGGCGAACCTAGGGTGTGTTCTGGTGTAGGATCAATTTGCAGTGAAACGGTAAAGGCTGGCGGATTTTGATGGGTCTCATTGGTGTTTAAAGCGTGAGCTATCGGTGTCAGTGAGGGCGTCACTTGATGAGCGTTCACTGGGAGTGCTGCATGTTCTATTGAGGTGGTTTCAGTTGAGCCTTTCTCCGTAATCACATGCTGCTTTGGGCTGCTGTTAGTCGAGGCTGCAATCTGTTCTGGCGTTATATCCCCCTTCAGTGGCTGGTCGACTGTTTCTGTGCGTTGCTTTGGTTCAGAGGGAGCCTGTGTTGCGGCTGTGCTAACCTCAGGTGCTTCCACTTGGTTAGGATTACTGGTATCGGCACTTGTGGCCTGCCAAGATTTGTCCGCCACGAGGTCTTTGTTGCCTACGTTTTTGATCTCGGCATCTCTGAGTTCTTTAGCGGCGAGCTTTTTGACATCTTTATCAAGTTTCTTTACGGCGGCCAGACTCTGTTTAGCGTGGCGTTGCTGCAATTCACTGTTGTTTTTACCTGTGTCGTCATTCGGCGTAGCGGTTTTCTTTGAATCATTGTCTGACATCTTTCACTCTCCCCTAACGCTCACCAAAGGCTTCTGTGATGTTGGTAAATACAGGTTTCCACATATACTGGAAGACGGTTTTATCGCCAGTGACGATATCGGCTTCACCTGTCATACCTGGGATCAAGTCAAACTGCCCTGGCGACTCCCCAAAGTAGGGGCGGTCGATCGCGATTTGCACTTTATAAAAAACACCGCCTTTTTCATCAGAGTCAGTACTGGGGGATATCCGTTTTACAATGCCATCAAGCGCGCCGTAGCGGCTGTAATCGAAGGCATCAATTTTGACTCTGGCGGCTTGACCAACACGTACAAAGCCAATATCTCTAGGAGACAACTTGGCTTCCATTAGGCCTGTTTTTGTCATGGGCACGATGACGGCGACTGTACCACCAGGCTGAATTACGCTGCCTGACGACGTGGTGGGAATGGATTGAATAATGCCATCGACGGGAGCTGTGATTGTGTTTTGCAGCACCAGAGAGTCGGTAGACTTTAAGCGCGCGATCACCCCGAGTAGTTCTGCCTGTGCTTCAGTGCGTTTCTCACCCACTTCGTTAATTAAGCTAGCTTGTTTTTGGGCTAATTGATTTTCAAGGTTAATCAAGTTTTTCGTTAACACGTTTTGTTTGCTTTCCATCACTTTGAGCTCACGTATATAGGCGTCGAGTTTCTGTTGTGACTCTAATATTCGGAGTTTTGAGACAGCTTGCTCCTCTTTAACAGAGGTCATCATCTTAATGGTTTTTTCTGCGTTCTGAATCTGATCGGCAAGGGGGGGGATCTCGGTTTTCAATCCATCAATCTCCGCTTGAGATTTGGCTATATCTGACTCAGAAAGCGCTTGAATTGACGTGCGTTCTTCATTCATACGTTGCAGTGATTTTTTGTGATGATCAACAAGTTGCGGGTATTCAGCGGTAAATTCTTCAAAGTTGGGCTGACGTTGATCAATAAATGCATCATAGCGTTCGATTTTCAACACTAAATTGGCGCGTTTACTGGCCAGTTCCTCTTCGGCAGATTGGCTGTCGATTGCAACAAAACTAGCAAGTACATCACCTTTTTTTACCACATCGCCCTCTTCAACCATAACGGTGGCCAATGTTCCACCGGTTTGGCTCTGAATGACTTGTCGATGTCCAAGCGGAACGACTTGCCCTTTAGATTTTGAAATTTCTTCAACTTGGGTAAAAACCGACCACAGCAGCATGATGCTCACAGAACCTGCAATGAGTAGTGTCATTCGTTTGATAAAACGTTTTTCTGCGGGGGCTTCAATCGCTTCGGCAAACTCATGTTCTGGCCACATGTTGTTGGTTAGTTGTCGATTATCCATTGGCATTTGACTCCTGCATTGTGGCTTTTGAGGGCGAGGTTTCGGCTTGGTCAGGAAGTGGTCCAGCGTAAACTACCGCGCCTTTATCTAATATCACTACTTTATCAGCCTGTTGAATCAAGGCCTGATCATGGGTGGTAAACAGTATGGTTGCCTTACCGCGTATACGATTCAGCATATTAATGAATGCGTGTCGTGCATAGGGGTTTTGGTTCGCTATTGGTTCATCGAGCACCAAATAAGTTGAGCTCTTAAGTAAGGCTCGTGCTAAACAGATATAACTACCTTCTATGTCAGAAAGAATGGAATGGCCTTGGGCAAAGAGGTCAACATTTAAATCGTTATTCAGCGAGGCAAAGAGTGTGCTCGCGCCAGCATTATCGAGTGCTTGAAAAAGCTCTTCATCAGTGGCGTCGGGTTTTGCTATACGTAAGTTATCTGCTAGCGACCCCGGAAAGAGATCGGGTTGGGCGCTATTGAAGCCTGCCCATTGCCTAAAACTCTGTGGGTCGTACTGTTTTAGGTTTTTACCATTAACAGAGATATAACCAGCTTGAGCATCGAGTATGCCAATGGCGGTTTGCAATAGTGACGTTTTGCCACAGCCATTAGGACCTATAATGGCGACAATCTCTCCTGGAGCCACATCAAAGGATATGCCTGACAGTGCTGGTTCGACATCGGCAGAATAACGCAGGGTTAGATGTTTAAATGACACCTCTGGTGCTTGTGTCGTGTCGGGCACATCGAGGCGCAACTCGTTGTGCTCGGTCCCAGCTTCCATAAAGCGATCAAATTGCTTGATAGCCGAATCCATCATGGTGATTTTTTGGCTAGAGGAAAAAGCCAACTGTGCGGGGCCTGTAATGCGCCATATTAGCATCACACACGCGATTAACGCACCAGGGCTGATACTTTGATTGAGAACCAAGAAAATACCGGTAAATACGGTTACTAGTGCTGTGATTAGGCTCATGGCATGGGCAATGGCTCCCGTTAATCCATTGCGTTTGCTGTATAAAAAGTTTTGTCGGCAGTGCTCTTTACACAGGCGTGAAAACTTAGTGTTCCAACCTTGTGTATCGCCACTTATTTTTAGTTGTAGTAACTGTTTAGCCAAATCATTGCTGGCATTCTGATATTCACTACTTATGGTTGGGGTAGCCGCTTGGGTGTATTTTTTTACCGCTTTCATGACGAGATAAAACAGCAGTAGCATCACTAAGGGAACTAACACTAGCCATCCGCTGAGCAGGGCGATGGTGACCAATGCAATGCTGGTAAAGGGCAGATCAATGAGTCCCGCACCGCTTGGGCCAGATAATAATGTTCTAACTTTTTCGGCGTTGCGAATTCTGGCTAGATGGTTGGTTAACCCTACTCTGGATAACACGATAAGCGGCATGCTTAATAGGCGGCGAAAGGTGATATTTGACAGATCGCGCGCGAAGCGATTACTGGTGCTCGATAAAATACTCGCCCTAGCTAAGCGAGAGGAGATCAAAATCGTGACAGCAAGAATGGCGCCAAGTGCCAAACTTGGCAGGACTTCGGGAGCTTGTCCGCCTATGACCCTATCGTAAACAGCCATGGTAAATAGTGGCACCGCGAGCCCAGTTAAACTGGAGAGTAAACTTAACCAAAAAACGGGTTTGTACCATTTGGTTCGCTTGCTCATGTGGGCAGCAAAGGCATGTGCGCCACTTTTGGCCGATGGGAGTGCATCAATGGTGATCACATGGCCTGTAATAGTAAGAGACTCAGGTGCCAGGGCTTGCCACTGTGGCTGATTTGCCGACAAGGTTAAGTGTTCATAACGCTCACCGCTACGACGCGCGACGATAGGGGCGGAGTCGGTGGGCAGTAGTAAAAACGGGTGTATGGTATGACTGAGTTCGGCTGTGCTTATCTCATGCACGCTATAGCTAATTTGATGTTTTTTTAAGGTGTTAACCACCATTACCGAATCAAAGCTTTTGGTTTCCTGTTCACAGCTTAAGTTATTAGCTTGAGCGTAAAGCCCTATTTGTTGAAGTAGCATCACTAATGCTGGCTTTATATTGACGGATGTTGGCTGAGTCATAGCTCTCCCTCCCCACGATTTGTTTTGGATGCTGCGGGAGCTTTGGGGGTTAGATCAATAATCTGATCTGCGCATTGTTGCATCGACGTAAAGTAGGTCGCGGCGATAATCGTCATCTGCGATTGCTGGTTTTTAATCAAGGCTAACAGGCGAGTCTGTCCATCTATGTCTAGCGATACCATAGGTTCATCGAGCAGCAATATGGATGGGGATTGCACCATGGCTCTCACCATCGCGATGAGCTTAATCGCACCTTTGTTTAGCATTTGGCTCTCGTTATTGGCGAGCTGGGTTTGGTAACCCGCAGGGAGTTGCGCAATGGTGTTGGTTAAGCCTAATTGTTCGGCGACTTCCATCGCTGCCATCTCCCGTTCAGGACGAAACATGGTCATGTTTTCAATTATTGTTCCTGAAAATAATGATGGCCAGGGAGGGACATAAGCCACCGACTGTGTGTATTCATTGGCATCATGGGCAGAGATGGGTTCACCTGCAATGGTGATGCGTCCTTCACTCGGTTGATGGAATCCTCCTAGCAGACTCAAAA
Organism: Shewanella colwelliana ATCC 39565; assembly: GCF_000518705.1. GTDB lineage: Bacteria > Pseudomonadota > Gammaproteobacteria > Enterobacterales > Shewanellaceae > Shewanella > Shewanella colwelliana. The sequence continues at coordinate 96,351 of NZ_JAEC01000022.1, read as the reverse complement.
ATAGACTTGAATGGGTAAGAGGATTGGAGTGAATACAGGTCAAAGACCCTGGCGCAATGGTTGCGGACAAAGTGTGTAATATTGCACCGGGTTGAACAGCCTCTACCTTGTTAAATTCAATCGGACCTAGCGGTAATTTCTGCTGGTACACCTGACTCCCTTGAAACTGTTCAGCAGGTAATTTATTAATGTTGTTAATTTGAGTCATGGCTGTTTTTGCACTGGCTAAACGTGAGCGTAAACTGATTATTGCGCTCAGCGGTGCAATTGCGCGGCCTGCTAAAATGGAACAGGCGGCCAATCCGCCAGTTGTTAAACTGCCATTTAACACCTCAAAGCAACCAATGAAGACGATTAACAAAGTCGTTATTTGTGAGGCGCCTTGGATTAGCTCCTGTAATTTAGACGAGAGCCAGTCCACCTGTTGTTGCAGTGCCAAGCGTTGATAGTTTATGGCTGCGTAGTTAGATGATAACTGTGTTTCCAAAGCCAGCGCCTTGGTGGTGGTCAAGCCTGACAGTACGCGAATTAACATGCGCGAGTATTCGCTATCTGTCAGGGTTAACTGCTGTGCAACAGCGGTGAGTTTCTGGCCAATAAGGTAAACAAAAATGCCAACCGCCCCCCATACAGCAATCGGGATAAAGACCAGTGGTCCGCCAATATAGGTGAGCAGGGCTAAAAATAGGATCACAAAAGGGAAATCCATCATCGCGACCGCGGCTTGGCCAGAGTAAAGCTCTCTCACGGTTGTGATACTGTTTAAACCATTGGCTATTTTTCCTGGTCCCAGCGCAGCCAGATGGCGGTAGTCGGCATTGAGCAGAGATTTGACTAATTGGGTTGTGGTCTGCAGCTCAAAGTTGGCGGAAGATGAGGCGAGCAACCAACTCCTTGCGTAGCGAAGCAGAAGTTCTAATAAGATAGCGATTGCTACTGTAGCCGCTAAGATGGAAGCTGTACCATACCCTTCATTCGGCAAAATACGGTCGTAAATCTGGAGCATGGTAAAGGGCAATGCAAGTGAAAGTAAGTTGATAAATGTCGACGATAATAATAGCTCTGTAAAAGCCCGGTTTTGCATCAATAAACGAAAAGAACTCACCATCTAATACTTTCCTTGTTGGTCTTTACACCTGTCAAAAGTGTAGTACATGTCACACTTTGTAAACTAGCATTGATCTTGACCGGAGTAAATCAGTCAAATTTCTATATAGAGTAGCCACTTAAAAGTGATTTTCATGGGTAAAACCGCTGAGAAACCGAGTGAATAAGTTTGTAAAAGATAGGTATGACTGCGGCGCTAATTAGTTATACGTTGGTAGGCTTAAGTAACGATCAGTCTTGCATGTGGGTGATTGTTATCACGTGTAATTAGGGCCGTATAAGTAAAAAGGGCCTTTATCTAACAAAAGGCCCTTTGTAGGAGATGATACGTATGGAGAAGGCGTAAACTATTTAGCGTGCTTTACACCCTTTTTGTTTTTCATTGGGTCGCCCTCATAACCCAGTGCTTGCCAATTTAAACGCGTGCCTTTGTTATGACAATCATTACAATTAAGTGCTTGGTCTTTTGGAGAAACCATATGGTTAATACGCCACCACATTTCAGTTTCAGCAAAGCCATGTTCACCACTGTATTTGATGCCTTTCTCTGTGAGTGCTTGGTTAGCTTCCATCCCTAGCTTAGCGGCCTTATCCCAATCGAACTCTTTCCAATAACCACCTTTACCGTAGACTTTGGCCGTGACAAAAATTTGCTGCTTTTTGTCGTAAATCTGTTTACCTCTATGGACTTTGAATGGGTAGATTTTAGCTTTACTATCTGCGATATCGCCTAAGGGGTACGTGAGTTTGGTTACTTTGTTGGGATCCATCTTATCGCCCACCATATAGGCGTCGGCTTTACCGTTGTACCAAGCATACTCGGGCTCAACCATCTTCTTCCATTCGAAGCTGCCTTTTTTCTTCATAAAGGTGTGCTTGCCATATTCGTCGACAGTTTCAGCTTGATCGCTACCAGCTGTTGACCAATCCCAGCTCATTTTTGTTGGCTCGTTGCGCGCAAAGAAGGGGATATGGCAAGTTTGGCAGGCTACACTCGCTGTGTGCGTATTAAGGCGCTTGTTTTCATGGGGCGCTGCGTCATGACAATTTTCACAACCTATATCACTCATGCCACCAGGCGAGACGCCCATTGCATTACCTGTGATTTGGTGTTGCTCAGTTGTATGGCAGGTTTGGCATTGAAAATCGTTGCCATCCGTATCCATATGGACATCAGTGGCTTTATCAGGATAAGCCATAGATGAGTCAAGATCGCCATGTTTAACCGCGTCGCCACCGCCACCGTAGAAATGACAGGTACCACAGTTATCACGCACCGGGCTTCCTACGTTTTGTGCGACGCGCTCAAGGTTTACTTTAGCGAGCGCTTCGCCGGCCCCAGCTGGATCTTTAATATAGGTGCCGGTGGTGTCATGACACACTAAACAATCGACCTTGGTCATGTCGGTAAAGTCGAAGCTATCATCTTTCCAACCGTAGCCCGCATGACAACTGGTGCATCGTGGTTCATTGCCCGAAATTGAAGTACAAAAGTTGTTAATGGCATTTTTCTTACCGCGTTTCACCGTTCTGCCTGGTAGCTCTTGCTCTAGTTCCCATGTCCAATGTGAAGACTTCATAAAATCTTTCGCATGGTCTTCATGGCAAGCGATACACAGTTCTGTGACTTGTGAGCCTGATGTGAACGGGCCTTCTATTGCCTCTTTGTGAGGGTTTTCGGCGGTGACGTTGAATGTCGCCATCCCTAATAATGCGCTGAACGCAATGGTGGCTATGGAACGTGGATATTTCATTGGAGAATCCCTACCCCCAGCTAATGCTGGGGGAAAAACAGTAGTACTAGAAGTTGACGACTAATGAGGCGTTCACATCGTAAGCCGTATCGACAACAGGTAGCATTGAGAATGCACTGCCAGCGATCACATCATCGATTTTCTGCGGTGCGCCAACCGGGGTGCCACTGCCTGTATATTCATAGTCGTAGTAAAGCCCTGCGACTTTGATAAACATGCGAGGATTGATGTCAAACATGTAATAGGCCTCAGCGACGTGACCGTGAGTAGCGAGCTTGCTGCCAATAGGGTCATCTTGTGCCTGAGTGAATGGTGTCCAATATTTTGAACCGTAGTTATATTCAAGGCCAAACTTACCGTACGGTGCTGGCATTTGAATACCGACATAGACGCCGTAACCATCTTTTGCATCGTCAGAGTCTGCAGCGCTTGGCATCATAATGATTTCACTGCCATCGGCGTTGAGTTGTGCTTCAAATACAGCGTCGCTTAGCATGCCGCCAAACATCCCCGCATTACCGTTACCTTCGGCGCGCGTCCAACCTAGTGATGCAAACATTTTCAAGTCGTCATCGCTTTCATACGCATAACCGATACCGCCTAAATACATGTCACCTATGACACCACTGGGCTGCACGCGCGTTTCGAAGTTGAAGTTAGAGAACTTTTGCATATCTTGGTACATGGTTGGGGCAAAAATACCCGCTAACTGTGTAGGGAACGCCATGGTTCCTTTAAAGCCATCATTGACATCTTTGGCGCCAAATAGGGTGAATTGAAGGAAGTGATTGCCGTCATTAATTGCGTCGATATTAAAGCCGCCAAGGTGGGTGTCTTTAGTGACGATGTCGCCAAACATCTCACCATTTCCCCACTGTGATTCAAATCCTTGGCCGTAACAAAAGCGTACTACCTGACCATCAATACCTGTAATTTCACCTAAGTTATAGCCCAGTGTTGCCCCATCAAAGTTAAAGTTAACTAAGTGTCCAGATGGTGTACCGCCACGTTTCTCATTTTCACGGTATTGGCTAGGTGGGCCATAGGTTGAAGGACGACGACCTATAGAAAGGTATGTGTTCGTGCCACCGATATTTTTCCAGTCGAAGTAAGCGCGCTCGACACGTAACCAGTCACCACTTGGGTTGCCGCTGCTGGTGCCATCCATGGTGAATGAACGCCAAGAGTCAAATACTTGCACACCAGTTGAATCTCCCCAGTTTTTGAACATGGTGAGTCGCCCTGCGAAGCTGACGTTATCCCAAACTTTTGCTTTAAGGTTTAAGCGTAGGCGTGTGGTGTAGTAAATATCATTATCGATATCTTGCGTGCTTTTGGGGGCTAAAACGTAAGGCATAACCCCTTGTAACATGCCGCTTTGAAATGCCATTGCTAGGTCTGGATTAGCGCTAAGCATCTGTCCTAGTGGGGAGTTTGGGTCATTAGGTTGTCCAAAAGCCCCAGACATCGCTTTAGCACCGAAATCATTAAAGTCGACCTTGATTGCAGGGTTCCAGGTGACATTACGGTAGTGCAATGAGTGGGCTTTGGTACGAAAATCTCCGGTGATCTCAAGTCTATCTAACGCAGTGTGGCGCTCATTTTTGTCCACACGACTATTGATATCATCGATCTCTTCGGTCAATTCAGCGAGCTGTTGTTTGAGATCAGCAAGTTTTTGTTGTTCTGTGTCGGTTGCATAAGCGGTAGCGGAAAAAGCTAACGCATTGGCGATCAGTATAGAAAGTAGAGTACGCATCTTATCTCTCCTAGTGCGCTCATCGTCATTGTTACTTTAATGGAGCGCGTCAATATCGAAATGAGTGGTTAACCGCAAGTCTGTGGTTGGTCTGAATCGGCAGCATGGTCATAAAGGAACTGCTGAATATCTAGACGATCTTTCTCCGATAACTTTTCGAATACTTCAGGCTTTACCTTGTGCTGGTCGCGCTTAAAGAAGCGATCCCACTGACTCATGGTTTTGGTCATCGGTGTGAGTTCGCCGGCGGCATCACCTTTGCTATGACAGGCTTTACACTCTTTTTTGTAGAGATGTTTGCCCTTTTTAGGATTGCCGCCGTCTACTGCGTAAACATGGGCGCCGAGTGAGAGAGTTAACATGATACAGGTGGCAATTTTTACTACATTTTTCATCATCATTTCCTTAATCACTACTCCGAGTGATTTATTAACCTGAAACAAAATGCTTGCTTCTTGTTAATAAATTTACCAAAAGGAGGTAGATGTGAACTTGATGTTGATCACTTTTATAATAAAAATCTAATTGATAAAAATATCATGAATAAAAATCTAATGGATTGGCGTTAATTTATTGATAAAATTAATTTTTATTTTTATGATTGCTGAAGTGATGAGCATTTTGTAAGTGAATTAAGACTGGATTTAAGTCACATTTTTGTAGTTAAACACCCTCTAAATAAGTAGGACACCTATTTAAAGGGCGCTGCAAAGCAAAAATCGAGTGCCGAATTAAGGCTGTTGACGAGTAGGTGCTAGAACGATTTCACGTACACAAACATTTTGTGGTTGTTCGAAGGCAAACACGGCGGCATCTGCAACGGCAGTTGGTTCTATCACACCGCCCATGAACGCTTTCCACTCTTGATAGCCAGCTTTGATCTCTTCATCTGTGGTATGGCTCAGTAGGGCGGTTTCAACTGCACCCGGCGCAATCGTGACCATACGCACATCATCCATGGCTACCTCTTCACGAATGTTTTCTGTTAAGGCGTGTACGGCAAATTTTGTTGCACAGTAAGCGGCATGGTTAGGGAAGGTTTTACGTCCGGCAATTGAGCTAATGTTGATGATGGTACCAGTTTTGCGCGCTTTCATTTCAGCAAGTACCGCATGAATACCATTGAGTACTCCCATGACATTGATGTTGAGCATTTGGCTCCATTCTGCCGGATCTTGCACGTCTGCAGCGCCGAGTAACATGACACCAGCATTATTGATTAAGCCACCAACCGGGCCAAATGCCTTTTCTGCTCTAGCAATGGCATCTTTCATCGCTGTCGCATCGGTCACATCGACACTGATGCATAAGGTATTGTCTAGCCCAAGTGCTTCCATTGGTTCAACGCGACGAGCAAGCAATAATAGCGGATGACCTTTTACGCTAAAGGCTTGTGCCATTGCTGCGCCGATCCCTGAAGATGCACCTGTTATGACGATAAGTGGTTTCATTGTCTACCTCATTAAAAAATTATTTCATTGAGGCAAAGTTTAGCCTCTACACTATTGTTGATATATAGTTCCCAAGTAACATTATTGTTTACTATTAATGACAAATTGTGTGCGTATTGGCAGGGAGTCTGTATGAATCAAGAGATTAGTCTCGCAGATATTAAGGCATTTACGGTTATCGCAGAGGCGGGCAGTTTTACGGCGGCCGCAGAGCTATTGGGGTGTTCTCGCTCTTACCTTTCTAGGCAGTTAACTCACCTAGAAGCGGAACTTGGGGTGAGTTTGATCACTCGTACAACGAGAGCGCAGCGCCTCACCGAGCAAGGAGAACAGCTATTTAGTCACTGCAAAACGGCGTTAGATAACATTGCCAGTGCCGTTGCAATGACGATGGATAATGCGCAAAACCTACATGGACATATCAATATCAACTGTGTCGGTGGTTTTCTCGGCGAAGAGGTGGTGGCGAATGTCGTGAGTGAATTTATCAACCTTCATCCTGAGGTCACAGTTAATCTCGATTTTAGCAGTGAGCGAGTCGATCTGGTTTTGGGTAAGTTTGACATGGTTTTTAGAATGGGGGCTCTTGCAGACTCAGGTTTAGTGGCACGTAAGCTGATGATGATTAAAAATGGTGTGTTTGCATCGCCTAAATACCTATCCATGGCTGGCACTCCGCAGCATCCCAAAGATCTACTGCGACACCAATGCATCTCTGGCTCGGTCAGCCATTGGGAGTTTTTGCACCAAAGCGATGTTACTCAAAAGGTGGAGGTCGATATTGTTGGCAATGTACGCTGCAAAAATGGACGTGTGATGAAAAATATTGCGCTGTCGGGAAATGGCATTGCGCGTTTGCCCTATCTCTATTGCCAAACCGAATTAGACAACCAACAACTCACCCCTGTTTTCGATGATTGGTTTATGGCGGATTCACCTTTTTATTTGATTTATCACAAGGATAATTACCAGCCTGAACGGTTGAAGGCATTTACCAAGTTTGTTACTGAGTATTTTAACCACCACTTTTAAATGACAATAGCGCTATTTTTAGCACCTCGTATCAGTATGGAAAATGGCGATAAGTGTGGTGCTAAGAATATGTTGCGAAATAGTTTGCTTTTTACCCGGAATATCCGCCACAATTTCTGGCAATGGACTATCTTTATATTCGATCTGTGTTGGTTTTTTGCAGTCAGAATAAGAATAAATGACAGGGGTGAAGGGATGAAGTTGAGGAATGCTTTTCTTGTTCTATCTATGTGCTGTGTTACGTCTACCGCATTGGCGGGACAACAGTTTTACGAAGCGCGCGGTGATGCAATGGGCGGTGCGGGTGTCGCAGCCTCTAATCGCGAAGGCGCTGCGTTCATAAACCCCGCGCTGCTCGCGATTCATGCGCCACATTATGCTGGTGGCGTGGTGATGCTACCTGCTCTGGGCTTTGATACCAGCAATGTCAGTAATTTCACCGATAAATTCGATGCGCTGCAGCTGTCCTATGATGGCTTAGAGGCTGCGATTGATTCGGGAGATACCACAGCTATCGATACCTATCGCAACGCGCTTGTAGGCGATCTTGAATCGTTAAACGGTGACAATGCTTATGCGAGCTTTGGTTTAGGCCTATCAGTGGTGCTGCCAACTAAGCGTATGCCCATGGCTATTTTTTATAAGACGTATCTTGATGCGTTGAGTGTGGCCGCTATTGAGCAGAGTGACTTAGATGCTCTCAACGGCCTAGATCCCAATAACCCTCCTGCGGTGACTGATTTAGATTCCCAGGGCGCTGTCGTGGCTGGCGCCGTATCGGATTTGGGTGTTGCCCTTAGCTTTCCCCTATCGATCGTTAATATGCCTATCGCTGTGGGAATTTCACCCAAAATGCAACGTATCGACACATACAACTATGTTGTCAGTGCAAACAATTATGATGCCGATGACTTTGATGATGAAAAGTATCGCAACAACGAAACCGCCTTTAACCTTGACGTTGGTATTGCGATGCAGCCGATGGATGGCCTGACTGTTGGTTTGTCTGGTCGTAACCTTATTAGCCAAAAAGTGGATACTGTTGAATCACTGGGCAGACAGTTTACCTATCGTATCGATGCCTTATACACGGCAGGTGTTGCCTATGATTGGTCGAACTTTAGTGTAACCACTGATGTTGACCTGAATAGTCATAAACGATTTGATGGGATTGATTCTACCCAGTATTGGCGTGTCGGTGGTGAGGTGAAAGCCACTGATTGGTTAGCGGTGCGTTTAGGTTATCGACATGATTTGAAAGATAGCACCACAGATGTTTATTCTGTGGGCACAGGCTTTACCTTTGGCCAATCTTTTAATCTTGATTTTACCGGTATTGTAGGCAGTGACGATGCCATTGGTGGTGTGATTCAAACATCCTATCATTTTTAATTAACGTGGATATGACTCAAAGGCTGATACTCACTATCAGCCTTTTTGCTTTTTAAAGAGAGACCTATAGCTCTATGAATGACTTAGTCGCTAATATTAATGCGCTCACAGAACAAAGTATTAAGGTCATTGAGCGTGTTTTGTTTTTATCGATTTGACCAACGAGACGTCCCGCCACGAGATAGCCAAACAACACCGCCGGCAACAAAAGCAATGAGATGTAGAAATGGTACGTCGTCAATAGCCCCGCCAAGGCTAAAATTAGCAATGCAATGGTTGAACTGAAGATAAAAAAGGCTGAGAGTGCGGCTCGAAATTGTTTGGCATCTTTACCTGATAGCAGTATTGCCAGTGGCGGTCCGCCAATGGCTGCAATATTGCCAAATATGCCTGACACTATGCCTGCGGCAAATAGACTTCGACGATTGACGGGAATACTGAATTTTAACAAACTTAATAGCACGGCTAGCGCAACAATGGTGGCAATGGCTAAGCCCAGAACCGCTTGAGGAGCGAATAGCAGTAACGAGGCACCGAGCAAGCCGCCTGGAATCCTTCCAAGTAAGGCATATTGTAAGCCGTTAAATTCTAATGCGTTACGCTCACGAAATAGCGTCATCAATGAGATAGAAAACCCCATTATAATGACAGGTGCAGGCACTAAACTTGGATCCACGAGATAGAGCAGTGGCGATGCCACTACCGCAAGCCCAAAGCCAATGAGACTTTGGGTGAGTGCACCAAGGAAAATGATAATAAAGGCAAGTCCAAAAGTGACAAGATCTAAGGAGATGTCGGTCACGTGTTAGTTATCCTTACGGGGTGATGCGAGTGAAAAAACAAACAGGGACCGCTAAGCGATCCCTGTTGCTGTTATTCGCGCTGTTGTCACTAACGACTCATGCGAGTGATATCTATTCTAGCTCTTCCCATTCAATGCCCATTTCGGTCATGAGCTTTTTCACTTCAGCAGGGATGCTATCAGGCTTATCTTTTGAAAGATCTTCATCATCTGGTAAGGGTTGACCTGTGTATGCGTGCAAAAAGGCTTCGCACAACAGTTCACTATTGGTGGCATGGCGCAAGTTATTAACCTGACGACGAGTGCGCTCATCGGTTAACACTTTAAGTACCTTTAGAGGAATTGAGACAGTGATCTTTTTGACCTGCTCATTCTTCTTACCATGTTCAGCATATGGGCTGATATAATCGCCATTCCACTCAGTCATCGACTCACCTGTAAATTCTCAAATTCGGGGCAGATTTTATACCCTTACAAATTACAGTCAAATTATTGCCTGTAATTTTTGTTAATTGCAAATAGATTTCTAAATGTTTGGACGTCTAAACGTCTAAATGTGTTGACGGTCAGGGCTAGCTTAGGTACATTTAGACGTCCAGACATCTTTACCGATGAATGAAACCAATTTGATTGATAGGAGTGCAAGATGACAGAGCGAAAATTAGCCACCGCCGCAGTACGTCGAGGTATCGAATCTGATACCCAACATGGTGCGGTTGTTCCGCCAATTTATCTGTCGACCAACTACTCCTTTGATGGCCATAAAAACCCACGAGATTTCGATTATAGCCGTTCAGGCAATCCGACCCGATCTATTTTGGGGGATGCCATCGCCGAGCTTGAAAAAGGGGCGACGGGTGTCGTGACTTGTACAGGTATGGCTGCTATCACCTTAGTGACAAGTTTACTGGGTCCGGATGATCTGCTCGTAGTGCCTCATGATTGTTACGGCGGAAGCTACCGCTTATTCACCAACCTTGCTAAGAAAGGGGCATTTAAACTCGCCGTGGTAGATCAAACTGACCAGGCCGCCCTCGATGCCGCTATTGCGCAACAGCCTAAAATGGTCTGGTTAGAAACCCCATCTAATCCGCTGCTTCGTGTGGTTGATATTGAGGCTATTGCCAATGCGAGTCATAACGTTGGCGCTCAAGTTGTGGTAGATAACACCTTCCTTTCTCCTATTTTGCAACAGCCGTTACTGTTGGGCGCAGATATTGTTATCCACTCAACGACCAAATATATCAATGGCCACAGCGATGTGGTTGGTGGGGCTGTTGTGGCTAAAGACGCTGAGGTGGGTGAGTTACTTCATTGGTGGTCAAATACCTTAGGTTTAACGGGGTCTGCGTTTGACAGTTACTTAACCCTGCGTGGTTTGCGTACTCTGGCCGTAAGAATTCGTGAGCACCAAGCCAATGCTCAAAAGGTGCTGGCGGTATTAACGTCCCATATTGGTGTTGAAAAGGTTTATTATCCTGGGCTAAGCGACCACCCAGGGCATGAAATTGCGGCAAAACAGCAAAAAGGTTTCGGTGCAATGCTCAGCTTTGAGCTAAAAGGTGGCGAAGCCGAACTTATTGCCTTTTTAGATGCGTTAAAATGTTTTTCTGTGGCTGAAAGCCTGGGGGGAGTCGAGAGCTTAGTCGCGGTTCCTGCTACAATGACCCACAGAGCAATGGAACCAGAAGCTCGCGCGCAAGCGGGCGTTAAAGATACTCTAATTCGATTGTCAGTGGGCATTGAAGATAGCGACGATTTGGTCGCCGATATTCAATTAGGTCTAGATGCCGCTGTTGCAGCAAGTTGTTAAAAGGTTTGAGGAGCGAAAAATGACACGATGTCATTTGCATAAATTTGGTGGTTCTAGTCTAGCGGACGCTGATTGTTACCGCCGCGTAGCTCATATTCTACTTACTCATGGCCATAGCGATGATTTAATCGTGGTTTCTGCCGCGGGTAAGAGTACGAATTTTCTTTATAAGTTATTGGAGCTGAGTGACGGTAAGCAACTTTGGCAAGAGGAGCTTCAAGTCCTCATTAGTTACCAACAGAACCTGATTGAACAGCTGTTATCTAACGAGCAAGCTCGCAGTCTACGTGAGCGTCTATCGACTGATAAGTCGCAGTTGACCAGTTTACTGTCACTGGAAAAGCTCAACGATTACCAGAGTAATCAAGTGGTGAGTTTCGGCGAGCGTTGGTCATCACGTTTATTGGCAGCGTTACTGCGTGAATCGGGTGTTGCGGCGGCAGATATTGATGCTCGCACACTATTGGTGGCCGATGAAGGTGCAGTGCCGCAGATCCGCCTACAAGAGTCAAAAGATAAAGTGCAGCAGATGCTTGCGGCTCACCCTAATGAGCGCTTGGTGATCACTGGTTTTATTTGTGCCAATGAACAAGGTGACACGTTACTCTTAGGTCGCAATGGTTCAGACTTTAGTGCCACCCTATTGGCAAGCCTTGCCAATATAGAACGCGTCACGATATGGACCGACGTAGAAGGGGTCTTTAATGCGGACCCAAACCGTATCAATGACGCAAAGTTGCTCAAGAGTATGTCGCTTACTGAGGCTAATCGACTGGCACATCTTGGATCGCCCGTGCTGCACAATCGTACCTTACAGCCACTGTTTGATACCGAAGTTAGCTTAGCAGTTCGCTCTAGTTACGCCCCCCATACTGACTTTACTCTCATTGCGCCTAAAAGCTCCTCAGCCAGTGCGCCAGTCGTGACTAGCTTGCCAAGTGTTTCCTTATTCAATGTGACCTTAAAGGCGGAGCTACCTCAGTTATTAAGCTGCTTTGCTGAAGCAGGGTTAACCCCATTGGCTTATTGGTCACTCGCTCATGGCCGTGCTGAACTAGCCTTTACTCATGAAAATCAAAAGCAGGCTTTAGCCATTTTTGAAGCCAATAATGATTATTTGCATATTGAAGGCTTGCAGATCAGAGATGATCTCGGACTGGTGGCATTAGTGAGTGCTGATGCTGGCTTATATCGCCGTGGCTTCGCGCGCTTACTCAATCGTGACGCCCACCCATTGTGCAACGATGGTTTAAGTTTAGTCACCTTGGTGCCTAAAGGTCAGGTTAATCTGCTTACGCAAAAAGTTCATCGACGTTGTGCGGGACCACGTAAGCGTATTGGCGTGTTACTGCTGGGAATTGGTAATATCGGTGAAGCGTGGATCGATCTGTTTAAACGTGCAAGGCCAGTACTGAATAAAGAGCTCGAGGTGAGTGTTGAGTTGATCGGTTTAGTCAGCTCGAAGAAAGCACTAATAAGTGATGACGATATTGCGCTCGATACCTGGCAAGATCAATTTGAGCAAACAGCAACAGATTGGGAATATGCCAGCCTGTTTGATCAACTACAGCAACTAGATTGTGATGAAATTATTGCCTTAGATATCAGTGCTAGCGCCGATTTAACCTTGCAGTACCCCGAATTTTTTGCTCGCGGCATTCATGTGGTGAGTGCGAATAAGTTGGCAGGTTCTGGACCGTTAACTTTCTATCGAGAGCTTAAGCAACAGTTGGGAAATCGCCGCCTTTTTTGGCGCTACAATGCCAGCTGCGGTGCGGGATTGCCAGTGCAACATGTGCTTAATGATCTGCATAATAGCGGCGACAATATTGAGGCTGTTGGTGGGATTTTCTCCGGTACACTATGCTGGCTGTTTGAGCACTTTGATGGTAAAAAGCCGTTTTCAGAATTAGTGCTAGAAGCCAAAGGGCTGGGTATTACTGAACCGGATCCGCGAGACGATCTTTCAGGGCGAGATATGCAACGCAAGTTGTTGATATTAGCGCGAGAGATAGGGCATGACATTGAGCTCGATGAGATTGTGCTAAATTCTTTAGTCCCTGAGCACTTAGTCGATATTCCTCTGCCTCAGTTTATTGAGCGGTTATCAGAGTTAGATGTTGAAATGCAGCAGCAATATCAAGCCGCTGCAGAGCAAGGCAAGGTATTGCGCTACGTCGCCTCGTTAGATTGGCTTGAAGGGGGGCTCAAGGCTGAGGTCGGTATACAATGGGTCGATCGCACTCATCCGTACGCCAACCTCACCCCTGGTGACAATGTGTTTGTTATCCGCAGCGCTTTTTATCAAGACAATCCACTCATTATTCGTGGGCCTGGTGCTGGGCGTGAGGTGACTGCCGCCGCTGTGCAGTCAGATTTGGCTCAGATCTGCCGCGATCTGTTACAAGAATAACTGGCGTTATAAAGTGCCTTAATCCGTATTAAGGCACTCTCTTATCATTCCCCTGACTTTCCACAAGTATTTTTTGTTGCTGTTCCCCTTGTGATTTAATATTGATAAATCTATTTAAAACAGCTGCTTGAGTTTACTCTTGCCATGTGGTTTTCAGTCGCCTGTTATCGGGAATAGATTATTTTATCTTCTACTCATTTTTACGCTTGACTTCAAACTCAGTTTCTCTAGTATATGGACATATAGACGTCCAAACGTCTATTTGGTAACTATTCGAACGTTGAGGGAAATAAGATGGCTTTTCACCACGCACAACATGCAAATTCGTTGAACCAAAGCTTGTCTGAGCTAAATGGTGATATTAATGTCTCTTTTGAGTTTTTCCCGCCAGCGACGCCAGAGATGGAGAAGATCCTCTGGAACTCGATTCGTCGATTGGAGCCGCTAAATCCTAAGTTTGTTTCGGTGACCTATGGGGCTAACTCCGGTGTTCGAGATCGCACCCATGGTGTGATAGAGCGTATCCAAAAAGAGACCGATTTAGTTGCTGCTCCTCATCTCACGTTAGTCGATGCCAGTGATGAAGAATTGGTCGAGTTAGCCAAGCATTATTGGAATTCTGGCGTGCGCGATATTGTAGCCCTACGTGGCGACCTACCCGATGGCAGCCCAAAACCCACTCGGTTTGCAAACGACTTAGTTCGTTTGCTTCGTTCGGTGGCTGATTTTGATATCTCAGTCGCTGCTTATCCTGAAGTTCATCCTGATGCGACCAATGCCCAGGCAGATCTGATCAACCTGAAGAAAAAGATCGATGCAGGGGCTAATCGTGCCATTACCCAGTTCTTTTTCGATGTTGAGTCTTACCTGCGTTTTCGTGACCGCTGTGTCGCGGCAGGGATTGATGTGGAGATAGTCCCTGGTATTTTGCCAGTAACTAACTTTAAGCAGCTTAAACGCTTTGCAGGGATGACTAACGTTTCTATTCCTGGCTGGTTACATAAGCAGTTTGAAGGACTCGATGATGACCCGTCCACTCGTCAGCTTGTCGGTGCGAATGTGGCGATTGATATGGTAAAAGTCTTGTCTCGTGAAGGGGTGAAAGATTTCCATTTTTATACGCTAAATCGTGCTGAGTTAACCTATGCTATCTGTCATACGCTAGGGGTTAGACCGGGAAAATAGGCTGCAACTGGTTAAGATAACGCCTCATATTGCTATGGGGCGTTTTTGTTTTTGCAGTTTAAGTCCAATTGATTATGTTGTATTGGGCAAATCCCTCTATGATTAGTCTCTAAGAATAAGGAGATTGAGATGAGAGTATTTGCCTGTCTAATTAGCTTGTGTTTACTTGCACAGCCCGCTTTTTCAGAACCGCTTCCTATGCCCGCATCCGCCCAGCTGTGTGTCGGTTGTCATGGCCCTACAGGGGGAGGGATAGAACCTGTTGGTCCTCGTATTGCCGGACTTTCTGCTGAGTATATTGCGCAGCAAATAGCGCTGTTTCAACAAGGTAAACGGCAAAACCCCATTATGGCGCCGATGGCGATGACACTTCAAGGGGATAAGATTACACAGGTCTCTGAATATTTCGCCAGTCAAGCGCTGCCTGAAATCAAACTGCATATTCGTGGTGACACGGTGAGTTTTAATGAGCCCGCCTCGACCTTGGTTTACCAAGGCGATTGGGGGCGGTTAATACCGGCATGTGTGACCTGTCACGGCTCATCAACCTTGGGTGGCGGGCAGTTTCCAAGGCTCGCTGGCCAGCAAGCCAGTTATATAAAGACGCAATTATTGGCATGGCAAACCGGGACCCGCAAAGGGGATGTCGATGGGATGATGGCCTCCATTGCCAATAAGCTCACCGCCGCAGAGATTGATGCGCTGGCCAGTTATTTAGCCGCAATAAAATAGGGAGCGAGTAATGAATAAGGTTATTTTATGGAGTGTTCCACTATTGTTGCTAAGCAGTGTGAGTATTCAAGGCGTATCTGAGGCGTTACCTGATAAACAAGCGGAGTTGTTTACATCGCCGAAAAAGCCAACCGACAGCTATTTACCAGTTAGATCGTTGGCAAGTATCCCTAAAGGAGAGTTTGGCGACAAAGTCCGTATGGGGTATCAGCTATTTGTAAATACTCAGCAGTTGCGTGGTCAGTATGTGGGTAATGAGTTGAATTGCTCTAATTGCCATATGGATGCCGGGCGCAAAGCGAATGCATCGCCATTATGGGCAGCCTATTTAGCGTATCCCGCTTATCGTAAAAAAAATGACAAAGTAAACAGCTATCAAGAGCGCTTACAAGGCTGTTTCACTTATTCGATGAATGGGCAAGCGCCTGACAATGATAGTCCTGAGTTAATAGCTTTATCTGCTTACTCCTATTGGTTAGCGATGGGTGGGTTGATGGATCAATATCAAGTGGCTGGAGAGGTTCCTGAGTTGAGCGATAAAGCGCTAGTCTTGGGGGGTAAACGTGATGATTTTTCATTGCCAGAGGCGATCGCTTCGGCGATGACGATGGATGAGCGTGCCAAGCTTGCTGGACGAGGCTTCCCCGCAATCCCTAAGCCAGAGCTCGCTTATTCACCTGAGCGTGGAGCAGAGGTCTATAAAGCTCACTGCCAAGCTTGCCATGGTGATAATGGGCAAGGATTAGCCATCGCTGGTATTTATAGCTTACCACCACTGTGGGGACCAGATAGCTTTAACTGGGGAGCAGGAATGCACAGAGTGAATACCGCAGCGAACTTTATTTATGAGAATATGCCTTTTGGTAAGAGTATTACGCTGACAAACCAGCAAGCCTGGGATGTGGCGGCTTATGTTACTTCAAAAGAGCGCCCACAAGATCCTCGCTTGACCAATAAAGGTGTTGCCGATTTGGCGAAACAATATCACCAGCACCAGGGGTACTATGGCAAGGCGGTTGATAATGGCCCTATGCTGGGTAGTAAGGCTTATCCCGTGAATCCAGACAAGTAGTAAAACTGTTTGAGTCTAGATTATGGGAGTGTTAGTTTTGCCTTATTAGCACTTTCTTTACACCTTTTTAACTGAGCCTCCAATGGATGACGAAACAAAGCAATGTCCGATATGCCATGGTACCAATGCTTGTGCCGTTGCCAATCAGCAAAGCATCGATGACTGTTGGTGTCAGCAGGTCGCTTTCCCACCGAAAGTCATGGTGGATGAGAAAGTGTTATCACTAGGAACCTGTGTGTGCCAACGTTGCATGCTGGCGTTAGCGGTGGAATATGATATTGCGATCAAAAGAGTGGATTAATTTTTAGTTGGATAGATTTAGGGAAGAATCAAGATGTATAAAGTTTATGGCATCATCCTGACATTGAGTGTTTTAACCGGGTGCAGTGGGGTGAGGGTTAATTCTGTCTTTAGCCCTAATCCAGAAGATGCGTTAAAAACCTACAAGGTTGAAGAGTACTCGTTAGCGGAAATTAGCCGCTATAGCGCTCAATCTTTAGGAAAAGTAGAAGCGTCTTTTTGTCGTACACGTCCAGATCAGCCAAGGCCAACGGAATCCTTATTGCTCGGTAATCTAAAATATAAAGCGCAGAAGTTAGGGGCCAATGGCATTGTTGTGATGGAGTGTGTCGACTATAAAATTAATAATGACTGTCCCGATTTTTTAAGTTGTCGAGCACTGGCTTATAGTGTGGATTTTGACCATATTTAATTTTTGACTAAAGAAAAAGGAGGTTTAGATAACCTCCTTTTTACTTAGGGATAATGCTTTAACCTATTGAAAATAGTTTGCTCCCTCTATACGGAATTGAATGGTTTCTCTTCCCCAATCCGAAAACATGACATCTCGAATTCGTTCACCATCTCCTTCCGAGCTACAACCCCACATCTCGGCGCAAGTTCTGCCAGCGATATTTGAGCCAGTGCCTGACTCAGTATCTGGACGAGTATTGTTTAGGCGGGCAATTTCATCGTCAAAGTACTTTTTATAATCTGGTGCTGTTACTGTGATTGTTTCCATTTCACCTATTGGCGAATCACTACCAGATGCCGCCCCTTTATCAGCCTCCACTAAGCTAAACAGCTTAGGTAGTGCCAACGTATTGGCGTACTCTGCTTCTTTAAGCTGTTTAGCTAGTGCTTTAGCTTCGCTGTTATTTAGCTCGTACGCTTTGGCTAACCAGTTATCAGCTTCTTGCTGATCTTGTTCTACCAAATGTCCGCCTAGGTAGATCTTGCCTAAGACTAACGCACTTGGGGAAAAATCGACTTTAGTACTCTTTTTCAGCAGGGTGATCCCTTTATCGATATCTTGATAATCGGTGTTTTGCAGGTACATTACTCCCGCTTTGTATTGAGCTGTGGTATTACCAAATTTTGCTGCACGTCGAAACCATTTCAATGCTTGCTTGATATCTTTCTCTGTGCCGTAGCCGGAATAATATAGCTCACCTAAGGTTGCCATCGCATCAGAGTGACCACGTTTGGTTAAGATTTTATAGGCGTCAAAATAGTCTTTACATTCAGCCGTATTACAAGCTTCTAAGCCTGTTGCATAGCTGGATGGCAGTGCAAGTAACAGTGCTGTAAATAGCGTGAGTTGTTTGATTTTCCGTATCATGGTTGATCCTTTTTTAATGAGTAAATTCAACCCGCAGAGCCTTGGTTAAGGCCCTGCGTACAACTAGTTGATGTGGGTTGTTTATCTAGGATTTAAATTGCGCCGCCCCAGCCAGAGAGCATGAAATCTCTTATTCGTTCGCCATCTCCTTCACTAGAGCAGGCCCAGAGATCTGAACAGGTTCTGCCAGCGATATTTGAGCCAGTGCCTGACTCAGTATCTGGACGAGTACGATTTAAACGTGCAATTTCATCATCGAAATAGGCGGTGTAATCGGGTGCAGTAACAATGATCACCTCCATTTCACCGACAGGGCTGGCGTATTCCTTAGAGACTGGCGCTTCGTCATCGACCAGTGCAAACAGTGTTGGTAGGGCTAAATTATGTGATTGCGGGTTTAGGCGTAGGGCTTTAGCAAACTTCATTGCCTCAACATTATTAAGTTGGTAGGCATTTGATAGCCACTTATCGGCGAGTTCGAGATCTTGTTTGATCAAATGACTCTGTAAGTAAAGTTTGCCTAATAGGAATGCACTTGGCGAAAAGGATACTTTAGTACTTTTTTCAAGCAGACTAAGGCCTTTGTCGATATCTTGATAGTCAGATTGCTGTAGATACATGACTCCAGCTTTATACTGGGCGGTAGTATTACCGAATTTTGCTGCACGTCGAAACCACTTAAATGCCTTATCCAGATCTTTTTCAGTACCATAACCGACGTAATAAAGTTCGCCTAAGGTTGCCATTGCATCTGAATGTCCGCGCTTGGTCAATATCGTGTAGGCCTCAAAGTACTCTTTACACAAAAGGGTATCGCAAGCTTCTAAATTGATACTGTAACTTACCTGAGAGTTAAGCATGAGCGTAATGAATAATAACAGTCGTGCGATGGTGCCCTTCATAAACCGAATCCTTGGATAATGTTAATATCTATTACTAACAGTTACATTTAATTAACTCCATAGCACTTTAGTACTATTCTCTGTTGTTAAGTTTTTGTTATGAATGGTTAATATTAGGTTAATTCGCACTCTGAATGCTCACTATAGCTTTGGTGCCAATGGTCATAAAAGCGACACAATAGGAGAACTGACTACTCGCAGTTTTACGTATTAATATCGAAATCTGCCCTATGGCATCTGTTGTAAATTACTTAACTGGATTTTATATTCGATGGAACAAGTTGACGTTGTTGTAGTTGGGGTTGGGGTTATAGGTTTAGCTATCGCAGCTAAGTTAAGTCAGTGCTACCCCAATTTACTGGTCGTTGATCGCCACACAAATATTGGCGGTGAAATAAGCAGTCGCAATAGTGAAGTGATCCATGCTGGACTCTATTATCCTAGCGATAGCTTAAAAGCCAAGTTATGTGTTCAGGGTCAGCACCTTTTGTACCAACACTGTCGAGAGTGGCAGGTACCCTGTCGTCGAGCGGGAAAACTGATTATCGCTAATGGGGCAGCGCAGACGTTGGCATTGCATAAACTTGCTAGGCAGGCCAAGGATAACGGTGTTACCAACTTAGCATTGCTGACTAAGGTTCAAGCTGCTGCGCTTGCTCCTCATATTCGTGCGAGTGAAGCTCTCTATTCTGCCTCTACAGGTATTATTGATAGCCATAACTATATGTTAAGCCTGATGGCAAAAACTGAACGCCAAGGCGGTAACTTTGTTGGGCTCACGGAGTTTGTTGGAGCCGAGAGAGTGCATGATGGCTTTATTTTACGACTAGAAAATAGTGGTGAAACCATGCGCCTTAAAACACGTTACCTTATTAACAGCGCTGGACTTCACTGTGTGGATATCGCACAGCGAATAGAGGGGCTCAACCGTAAAGATATTCCGCAATTGCATTGGTGCAAAGGACACTACTTCTCATACAGGGGTCGTCATCCCTTTTCGCATCTGGTTTATCCTATGCCTGAGCTTAACACCACAGGCCTTGGTGTGCATGCAACGCTTGATATGGCTGGGCAATTAAAGTTTGGACCAGATACGCTTTATATTTCCCAGCATCATAGTGCCGATTATACGGTTCCAGAAGCCTTAAGAGAGACGTTCTATCAAGCGATAGTCAACTATTTTCCTAAGGTTGAATTGGAGCGGTTACAGCCAGCTTATGCGGGTATTCGGCCTAAATTGCAGGGGCCAAGTAGTGGATTTGCAGACTTTAATATTCAATTACCTGGGACGCACCATATTCCAGGCTTAGTGAACTTATTTGGCATTGAGTCACCAGGATTGACTGCAAGCTTGGCTATTGCTGAGTATGTTGCGAATGAATTGCTTGAGTGATCATCACACTTAGCAAAATACAAACGCGCCACTAGCCAGCATTAGGTGATTATTTGATAACGGAGAAAGCCACTTGTAGCTGATTACTATTGTTGGGCAACGCTTGCGTAAACTATCTCGCCATCGACACGCTATTTTTTGTGGCTGTTGCTCAATATGCATGAGCTTGAAGCGAAGCTGATGGTAATAGATAATGCCTAAGCGTTTCAGCGTGAGTTTTTTTGTTGGGTTGACCGATAGCCCTTTAAAGTAAAAGCTTGTCTGTCGCCTTCTTCGTACCTCTGTATAGAAATAGTGCTTATCTATCTCGCCGTGTTGATACATGAGTACGATTGATTTGAGTATACCTAATGCTTGCAGCGTTCTTGATATTCTATGGCCAACACCGGGTAACCTAATTCTCTCAACTGATTCCCCATAACGCTCTGCGTGTTTTCTATCGGCGGGTGATAGCGGATCGTAAATAATGGTCAGCGGTGTTGAGCAGTTTGCTGCATCTTTTCGCTCTGTAGTCGCAGGATGCTGCTTATTTGCCGAAATGACTTTAATATCCCATGGCGCCAACGTTGGATTATAAGTGCTAAGAGGCATTAACAGGAGTGCGCCATCAAGGCCTAGAGTGTCGGCATACAAAGATGCGGCATAACCGCCACGGCTGATACCGTAGCCTAAACGTTTAGGGAACTGTGCTAGATGTATTGCAAGCGTATTAATGAATTCAGCAAACAGGGGGGAGTCGAAATAGTTATCAGCACCAATGTGGTTACAGGCGATGACATTGATCTGTTGTTTGGTGAAAAAATCAAAGCTCCATGCACTTTTACCCGCATCGATGTTTTCCTGAGTTAAATACTGGCATCCAGGTGGGAAAGTGATCATCACAGGACTAGACATATTGAAGAGGTAGTACTGAACGAAGATATCATCCACTTTCATGCAAACTTCTTGATTCAATTGCAACACAGAGCGACTCCACGGTGAAAGCTGGTATGTGTTATTACAACACCTACACTTATCTGGCTCGCGGCTGAGTTTATTCAGTAACGTGAAAAGGTAACCTATAAAAATGGCATTATGTGAGCCAGCACAGATTAAACCTTCATTGTTTAAGTGACTGTATCTATTTTGTTTGTTTGCAGTTTTATGGGTGTTGTGGTCGTTGAAGGGAGTTGTAGGTTATGTGTGATCTGGGGGCTGGAAACAAAAAAGGGAGCCTAAAGGCTCCCTTTTAAAATCGATAGGCTAATTAGCCATTATCTTTTGGCGCGCCACCTTTACGGTGTGGCTTTCTGTCACCCGCTGGACGACGATCGCCAGATGGCTTGCGACGACGTGGTGGACGGCTATCGTCACCACTGCTTGCTGGTAATTCTGTACCGGCTTCACGGATGTTT
This sequence comes from Shewanella colwelliana ATCC 39565, assembly GCF_000518705.1. Lineage (GTDB taxonomy): Bacteria > Pseudomonadota > Gammaproteobacteria > Enterobacterales > Shewanellaceae > Shewanella > Shewanella colwelliana. The sequence continues at coordinate 74,529 of NZ_JAEC01000022.1, read as the reverse complement.
AACGGCTTGCCACATACACGTACTTTCTTAAGGTGCTGAAGCACATCTTTTGGCATTCCATCAGGAAGATCAATCGCAGTCATTGAATCAAATAATTGAATTTGACCGATATAACGGCTGTCAATATTCGCTTCGTTTGCGACGGCACCAACAATGTTACCTACACCAACACCGTGATCACGACCCACATCGATGACATAACGACACATCTTAACGTCTGGATGATCTTTAAGTGTATCGGCCTTACCTAGGTTAGTAGGTGTCGGGCGAGAATCACGACGGTTACGTTCGCGCGGAGCACGATCACCACGTTCACGGCTGCTACGGTCATCGCGGCTATCGCGTTGACGTTCGTTAATCGCAGGTAATTGTAGCGGACGATCTTTCTGAACTTGCTGCAATAAGGCCGCTGCAAGCACGTCGGTATCGACTTCTAATTCTTGGCATAGTTGTGCAACTGCACCTTTCATGAAGTCTAAAGAGTCTTTAGCAATCACTTCGCCAATTTGCTCACCTAAGCGAGAAAGACGACGTTCAGTCACAGTCTCTGGGCTTGGTACGTCCATTGGTGAGATGCGGCTATTGGTGGCACGTTCGATAGTGCGTAGCATACGCATCTCTCTATGTGTCACGAAGAGTATCGCCATACCAGTACGACCAGCACGACCAGTACGACCAATACGGTGAACGTAAGCTTCTGTATCGTATGGAATATCGTAGTTAACTACGTGTCCAATACGCTCAACGTCAAGACCACGAGCGGCAACGTCTGTTGCAATGATAATATCTAGCTTGCCACGCTTAAGTTGATCAACCGCACGTTCACGAGCTTGTTGATTCATATCACCATGCAATGGTGATGAAGCGTAACCGCGAGCTTCTAATTTTTCAGCTAGCTCAACACAACTGTTACGAGTACGAACGAAGATGATAATACCTTCGGTCTTCTCAACTTCTAGCACACGTACAAGTGCTTCAAGTTTGTTGTGTTGCGATACTTGTACAAAACGCTGTTCAATGGTTTCAACTGTGGTAGTCGTTGCAGCGATTTTAACGTGTACAGGCTCAGACAAATATTTGTTAGCAACACGCTTAATTTGCTCAGGCATAGTGGCTGAGAATAATGCAAGTTGGCGTTGCTTAGGCGTGTGTTCAAGGATCCATTCGATATCATCGATGAAGCCCATTTTTAGCATCTCATCAGCTTCATCAAGTACCATTGCTTTTAGCGACTCTAATTTAAGAGTGCCACGACGCATGTGGTCCATAACTCGGCCAGGTGTACCAACAATAATCTGTGGTCCACGACGCAACGCGTTAAGTTGTTGATGCATGCTCTGGCCGCCGTAAATTGGCAGTACATGCATTCCTTTCATGAATTTAGAGTAGCTACCAAATGCTTCTGCAACCTGAACAGCAAGTTCACGAGTCGGAGCCAATACCAAGATTTGTGGCGTATTTGAGGTAGGGTCGATAGCATTTAAAAGTGGTAGTGCAAAAGCACCGGTTTTACCGGTACCTGTTTGCGCTTGACCCAAAATGTCTTTACCGGCCATAAGAGGGTCGATACTAGCAGATTGAATTGGCGTTGGTTTTTCATAACCAAGCTCGTCAAGAGCACGCAACAAAGGCTCGGCAAGGCCGAGTTCGCGGAAAGTTTTTTCACTGGATGACATGGGTTGTAGCCTTGTGGTGTAACAAAGTGCAGAGACTGCACCTAAAGATTTTATAAGACAGAAAATCAACCCCGTGTCGACTTCCCGCACCGAAAACGAATCAGTAAGCCGATTATTATAGCAAGATGTTATATATTTTACCATACCAACAACTAGCATTTGGCATTAAAGGCTTCTATTTATGAGTTAAAATCATTATTAAACATAGTGTTAAGTATTTCAAAAAACACAGAGAATCTAGTCAATTAAGTTATTTCTTTAGAAGATAACTATCAATTATTAGCAGTTCATAAGCGGATTCAGCAACAGCCGCTAGAAAATTGTAATCTAACTTATTTGCACTATCAGTTGGTTGGTGATAGTCGGCATGGGGGGGGACGCCAAAATAGAGCCAGGGGATTTGAGCTTGATGGAAGGGATAGTGATCTGATGCTCTTAGCCAGTCAACTCTTTGAGTCGTGCGTCCAGCTTCTGGTGGATGATTGGCCCGCACACATAGGCCAACTGTTTGTTCGAGCCGTTGTTGTATGGCGTCAAACTGAGTAAAGTTTCTGCGCCCCTCTACATAGATAGAATATGGTCTGCCTGGGTGACCCACCATATCAAGGTTAACCGTTAACTCTATTTGCGTACTATTAGGGTTACTTTGTTCAAGTTTTAATTGGTCCACCAATGCTTTGCCACCAAACAGGCCGGGCTCTTCGGCATCTGTGGCGACAAATAGGATATTGACGGGGCGCGGTTGTGTACTCGCGTGGGCGGCCATGGCGAGCATCGCAGCAATCCCTGAGGCATTGTCATCGGCACCAGGGTAGAGCCGCGACCCCTTTTTACCTAAATGGTCATAGTGAGCCACAACTACTCGCCAATCCTGTGTGGTTTGTGTTGCGTTGAGTACGCCAATAATATTTACCCCTTGGCGTGTATCAAATTGATAATCATATTCAAATGGGTGCTGATAGGTATTGTTCCATGGTTGTAGGCCGATAGATTGCATGCGCGAGATTAGAAATTTCCGTGTCAATTCGGCCCCTTGGGTACCGGTTTTTCTGCCTTCAAATTTTGCTGAACTTAAGAGTGTTACATCTTGCTGTAGCGGTGAGTGCTGACTCCAAGTGAGTTCAAATAGGCGCTTGCAGCTTGGTCCGTTGCTAGTGCAGCCATTAAGCAGTATGAGCAGTGCCACTGTAAAGACGTGGATAGGAAGTCTTATTCGACATACCAATGAGTGAAAACGGGTCAATGTCATGGCGATAATGGTTAAGGGGACTTAATGGATAACCTAGCGTGAGTTGTGCGATAAAGCGAGAAAAAGCCCGCACCTTACGTAAAAGGGCGGGCTTATTGAGTTTAGGTGTCTGTTAATAATGGTTTTAAGAAGCGTGCCGTATGCGAGTCGGGATGTTCTGCAACGTGTTCTGGTGTGCCCGTAACCAAGATGGTGCCGCCACCTGAGCCACCTTCAGGCCCAAGGTCAACAATCCAGTCGGCAGTTTTGATCACATCTAAGTTGTGCTCAATGACCACGATAGTGTTGCCATGAGCCTTTAAGCGATGGAGCACATCAAGCAAGAGTTGAATATCGGCAAAGTGTAAGCCGGTTGTTGGCTCATCTAAGATATACAGTGTCTTGCCTGTATCGCGTTTAGACAGCTCTTTGGCTAATTTGACCCGCTGTGCTTCACCGCCTGAAAGCGTGGTGGCACTCTGGCCTAGGCCGATATAGGAAAGGCCGACTTCCATCAGGGTTTGCAGTTTACGCGCAATGGCAGGCACGGCGTCGAAAAATTCGCGCGCCTCCTCCACTGTCATATCTAGCACTTCATGGATGTTTTTGCCTTTGTAGCGCACCTCTAATGTTTCGCGGTTATAGCGCTTACTTTTACAGCTATCGCAAGGCACATACACATCGGGTAGGAAATGCATCTCTACTTTGATTAAGCCATCGCCCTGGCATGCCTCACAGCGCCCGCCTTTGACGTTGAAAGAGAATCTTCCTGGCTTATAGCCTCGGGTTCTCGACTCTTGAGTCGCGGCGAATAACTCGCGGATTGGGGTAAAGATACCCGTATAAGTCGCTGGGTTTGAGCGTGGTGTGCGGCCAATAGGGCTTTGATCGATATCGACCACCTTATCGCAGTGTTCCATCCCCTCTATCCGTTTATAAGGCGCGGGTTCATCGACCGTAGCACCGTTAAGTAAGCGGTGGGCTATCTTGTAAAAGGTGTCGTTGATTAACGTTGACTTGCCTGAACCAGACACACCGGTAACGCAGGTAAATAGACCGACTGGAATGGTCAGATCGACATTTTTCAGGTTATTGCCCGTGGCGCCATAGAGTTCAATGACCTGTTTAGGATCGAACTCGGCCCGAGTTTCGCTAATATGGATCTGCTTGGTGCCGGAAATGTATTGACCCGTTATCGAGTCTTTACAGCTGATGATGTCGTTAAGCGTACCATCGCAGATCACCTCGCCACCATGCGCACCAGCCCCAGGGCCGATATCTATAATGTGATCAGCCATACGGATCGCATCTTCATCATGTTCAACCACGATGACTGTATTACCGAGATCCCGCAGGTGGATAAGCGTTTGCAGTAATCGCTCGTTATCTCGTTGATGCAGACCAATAGAGGGTTCGTCAAGGACATACATCACCCCCACAAGCCCAGCACCAATCTGACTTGCCAAGCGAATACGCTGTGCTTCACCGCCTGATAGGGTATCGGCAGAGCGAGAAAGACTCAAATAGTTAAGACCTACATTGACCAAGAAACCAAGACGATCGCGCACCTCTTTTAAGATCTTTTCAGCGATCTGTGCACGTTGACCTGTTAGGGACAGCTGCTCAAAGTGGGTCATCGCTTCGCCAATTGACCATTCGGTGAGCATTGGCAACGTGAGATCGTCGATAAAGACATTGCGCGCTTCTTCCCGCAGGCGTGAGCCGCCACAACTATTGCACGATTGGGTATTAATATATTTGGCTAGCTCTTCGCGCACAGAGTTAGATTCTGTTTCCCGATAGCGTCTGTCCATATTGTTCAATATCCCTTCAAAGGGATGGTTACGCACCACGACATCGCCGCGATCGTTGATGTACTTAAAGGCGATGCTCTCTTTGCCTGAGCCGTGGAGCACAATTTTACGCACTCTATCACTGAGTTGTTCGTAGGGGGCTTCCACATCAAATTTATAATGTTCTGCCAATGAGCTGAGCATCTGGAAGTAGTAAAAGTTACGTCGGTCCCAACCGCGTATTGCACCGCCAGCTAACGACAACTCAGTGTTGGTGATCACCCTGTCGGCATCAAAAAATTGCTGTACGCCTAGACCATCACAGGTGGGACAAGCACCTGCTGGATTGTTAAAAGAGAAGATGCGCGGCTCAAGCTCTGCCATCGAATACCCACAATGAGGGCAGGCAAAGTTAGCTGAAAACAGCAGTTCCTCGGTGTCTCCATCCATCGATGCAACGGTGGCAATACCGCCGGAGAGTTCTAACGCGGTTTCGAAAGATTCTGCCAAGCGCTGCTGAATATCGTCACGGACTTTAAAACGGTCGACCACAACTTCGATGGTGTGTTTTACATGCAGCTCAAGGGTTGGCGGATCTGATAGGTCGCAAACCTCGCCATCGATACGAGCGCGAATAAAGCCTTGAGCCGAGAGGCTGTCTAGCAGTTTGACATGCTCACCTTTGCGGTCGTTGATCACTGGTGCTAACAGCATTAATCGGCTGCCTTCTGGCATCTCCAGCACTTTGTCGACCATCTGGCTAATCGTTTGCGCAGCCAGCGGCAGATTGTGGGTCGGGCATCGGGGTTCACCGACACGGGCAAACAACAGCCTCAAGTAGTCGTAAATTTCTGTAATCGTACCCACGGTTGAGCGGGGATTATGTGAGGTAGACTTTTGCTCAATTGAAATAGCCGGGCTTAGACCCTCAATGTGATCCACATCAGGCTTTTCCATTAAGCTCAAAAACTGACGCGCATAGGCCGAGAGAGATTCAACATAACGGCGCTGACCCTCTGCATACAGGGTATCGAACGCGAGTGAGGATTTGCCTGAACCTGACAGACCAGTGATAACAATCAGCTTGTCTCTTGGGATTGTCAGGTTGATGTTTTTTAGGTTGTGGGTGCGCGCCCCACGAACTTCAATCTTGTCCATCTGTCTCTCTGATAGTCTAGGGTCTGTTTATGTCGCAGGCTTATCTACTGTCTAACGTTATTGCACTTTTTGATTTGTTTAACAAGCCACCAAATCGGTGCAGAATGAAACAGTAAAGCTCAACAGCCACCAATGAAAAAAGAGACTGATTATCGCATAAAAATTGAAGTAGGTCATAGAAAAGCGACGCGTAACGTGTTGACTACTGACATCTGGCTACTCACTGGAAGATATCGCTAATCTCGCATTGTTATCGCATCTTTAGCTTTTTCTTTTTGAGCTGAATCGAATCTTCGTGATAACATGCGCGACTTATTTATGAATTATGATCAGGGCGAAAAATGGCCAATAATGGACTGTCTAAGACTGAGAAAAAAGTCGCGTTTTCGTTAGCCAGTGTATTCGGTTTGCGCATGATGGGCTTGTTTATGATCATGCCCGTGTTTGCGCTTTATGGGCAACACTTAGAGGGATTCTCGCCATTATGGGTGGGGATTGCGATTGGTGCATATGGACTGACGCAAGCCGTATTACAGATTCCGATGGGGATTTTGTCTGATAAGTATGGTCGCAAGCCTATTATCCTTTTGGGTCTGCTGATGTTTGCTTTTGGTAGCATTGTGGCCGCAACGGCCGACTCTATTTATGGCGTGGTGGCTGGACGTGCGCTGCAGGGCATGGGAGCCATTGCTGCAGCCGTATTGGCATTAGCCGCTGATTTAACCCGTGATGAGCAGCGTACTAAAGTGATGGCAATCATTGGTATGTGTATCGGTTTCTCCTTTGCCTTGTCGTTGCTTGTGGGTCCTATTGTCGCGCAGCATCTTGGTTTGTCTGGCTTATTTGCCATGACTGCAGGGCTGGCGTTACTAGGCATGTTGATTGTGCAATTACTGGTACCCACCCCGATTTCTCAGGCGCCTAAAGGCGATACTGTTGCCGCGCCAGCCAAGTTGAAAGCGATGATTCGCGATCCACAACTGTTTCGTCTCGACGCCGGTATCTTTATTCTTCACTTAGTCCTCACGGCAGTGTTTGTTGCGCTGCCACTGGATTTAGTCGATGCCGGACTGGTTAAAGAGAAACATTGGATGCTCTATTTCCCCGCATTTATGGGGGCGTTTTTCTTAATGGTGCCATTGATAATCATCGGCGTGAAAAAGAAAAATACCAAGGCCACATTCCAAGTGGCGCTGCTGATTATGATGGCTGCACTCGCCACGATGGCATTGTATGCCGATAACTTAATCATGCTGAGCATTGCTGTGGTGCTGTTTTTTACTGGCTTTAATTACCTTGAGGCATCGCTACCCAGTCTTATTGCTAAGTTTTGCCCGGTAGGTGACAAAGGCTCTGCGATGGGCGTTTATTCTACGAGTCAATTTTTAGGGGCTTTTTGTGGTGGTTTGCTCGGTGGTGGAGCGTACCAATTATTAGGTGCTGTGGGTGTGTTTGCAGTGGCTTTAGGTTTGATGTTTGTCTGGTTACTGTTAACGCTTGGTATGAAAAATCCAGTGTTGTTAAAGAGCTACACTTTAGAGGCTGCGGTTGAAGGGAGAGAGCAGGCGCGCGCCATGGCTACAGCACTCTCTAAGTTAACAGGGGTGGCGGAGGCCATTGTGGTACTCGAAGAGAAGGTGGCTTATTTAAAAGTAGATGAGCATTTCGATTTGAGAGAAGCGCGAGCTGTGTTAGGCTCTGTCAATTAACTGTTTGGGCCTTGAGTTTAGTGCTCGCCTAAGACAGAATTTGTATTTAGATTTGTAAGAATATCGCAGGAGATTTCAATGGCCAGTCGTGGTGTCAATAAGGTAATTTTGGTCGGTAACTTAGGGAAAGACCCTGAAGTACGCTACATGCCAAATGGCAATGCCGTAGCCAACTTTACAGTGGCGACCAGTGAGTCTTGGAAAGACCAACAAGGTCAAATGCAAGAGCGTACAGAGTGGCACAACATTGTAATGTATCGTCGCCTTGCCGAAGTGGCTGGTGAGTACTTAAAGAAAGGCTCAAAAGTTTATCTTGAAGGCAAACTGCAAACCAGTAAGTGGCAAGATCAGCAAACTGGTCAAGATCGCTACAAGACTGAGATTAACGCTAGTGAAATGCAGATGCTAGATAGCCGTGGTCAAGGTGGACAGCAACAAGGTGGTACGGGTCAAAGTGCTGGTGGTTATGCCCCGCAGCAAAACCAGTATACACCACAGCAGCAAAGTGCCCCAGCTGCCAGACAGCAGCCAGCAGCTCAACCTACGGCGCCACAACCTGCTGCAACACAGCAAGGTTACGGAGCTCCGCAGCAAACAGCACCTCAGCAAGGGGGTTACGCACCACAACAGCAAGCAGCTCCCGCTTATGCGCCTAAGCCGCAAGCTGCACCGCAGCAAGCACCGCAACAGCGTCCTGCTCCTCAGCCACAACAAAACTTCACTCCAGATTTGGATGATGGTTGGGATGATGATATCCCGTTCTAGCAGACGGTTTATTGAGATCACGAAAGGCCTGCTTAACAGCAGGCCTTTTTGTTTTTAGTGAGCGTGTGATGGCGGTGTTTTAAGGTCTGCTTGCTCTGCGAGTTCATTGACGATAGTGGTAAATTCTTGCTGAATGGTCTGCATATATTTGTGCACAATGACGCTGGTTTGTCTTAAGGTTGAGGGCATGTTTTTTAAGTATTTTTTTCCCGATTCAGTGCGGTAAAACTGTGCGATCTCTTTCAGTTCTGACTCGGTATAGGTATCGGTGTAAAGCTGGATAAATTGTGGTTTAAGTTGCTGCCAAGAGAGTTGCTGCTGAGCCAATAAAAAGGCTCGCTGACGATACCGCGTTTCCAGTGGAGCCTGAGATGGATGTAAAGGTAAGTCTTTAACCATATGGCTGTAACTGGCTTTAAGTTGTTGTAAAGCTTGCGGTACTACTTGTTCAGCATAGGTGGCCTGTAGTACCTGCTCTGCGGCAAGCTGATGACTGCGATTGTCTGCATTGGCAGTCGGTAGGAAGAGTAGTAATAGGGTGAGGGAGTAAATTGACTTCATGACAACTCCTATAAAAGCGATAAAGGCCCTAAGCGGATGCTTAGGGCCAAGTTGGGTTATTTCAATCGAGCTTCTAAGGCGACACCTGAGCTGGTGGCATCGCCAATCATGGTGATGTAATACCAGCCAGAACTTGGATTATTCACGGTAAACGACTCAGCATTACTCTTGCTATTGGTTGACGCTTGCTCATAGCTGGTAGCACTTGGCCAACTGCGGCCACCATAAAGGCTGACATCACCGCTTCCGTGGTCGGTATTAACCACTAACTGGCTTGTACCTTCGTCAATCCACATTGAGAAGTAGTTCACCCCATGGGAAGTACAGATAGCTTGGTTTGAGATTAGGCGTCCACCGCCCTGTGAACCCAGGGTCAGACAGGCATTTTCAATCGACGTAACAGGCGGTTCCACTGGGCTGGTATGGTCATTCGATAACGTCACCGATAATGTGACGCCACTGTACTCGGTGTCTGAATCTACCGAGACGTAGCGCCAGCCACGATTGGCGACTATTTGAACCGATTCATTATTTCCTCCAGAGCTCGAGCGTGCTTGTGCATTACTGTTATCAGGCCAAGTATCGGCGTGATAATACAAGTTGGCATCGCCACTACCGCCAGCTGTTGTGACAGTGATAGCAGTATTATCTTCTTCGACATAGAAATAGAAGCTACTGCGACCGCCAGCGATGCACTCATCTTGACCGAAATAGATTTGGCCATAGCTGAGCGTCGATACGCCACAATCTGCTATAGGATCTGTGCCCCCTCCGTTATCTCCGCCGCCATTATCGCCACCTTGGGCGGGATCGGGATCGGCCGAGACCTCTGTGGTACTGATGAGCAGATCGACACCGCCAAAGTCACCAGACAAGGTAATATAGTGCCAATACTCGTCAGGATTGAGACTGACCTTGATCACCTCATGGTTACCATTGCCTATACCATAACCTTCATTGTTCTCACCATTTGCCCACCCAGTGCTGCTGTAATAGATATCCGCATCACCCCAACCGCCGCCAACTTTAATCCACACATCTTGATTGTTGCGATCGACATTGGCAATGGCAAAACTAGCTCGGCCATTTTGTGAATCAATACACTCCATTGGGGTATCAAGAGCAAGGCTTGCATCAGGAGTGTAGCGGTAGGCTTCGTTGCTTACGCTGCAAGGACTGTAGTCGGTGCTGATGGTTGAGCTAGGTCCCGCCCAGTTTCCTTCACTGCCACTGGCCAGTGCTTCGCTGTCTGATGGCCCATGATCGACGATGCCATTGTCGGCCGTGCTTAAGCCGCTAGTGAGCCAACCGCGCCACTCATTATCATAGCGAGTACCTATGTTATCCATAAAGGTTTGATAGGCTTCGTATTGGTCGTTGCGTAGATAAGCCAATATCTGGTCGACATCGGACTTATGATTCTCAAACATGAACCTAACCGCAAGGTAGCCCCAACGGTAGATACGGTCTTGGCCTGATTCGTAGTTATTTTTGAAGATCTCTGATAACGCAAATTCGGTGGTTTCACCCATTTCGATAGCACGAGTATTGGCATCGCGATAGGAGATATATTCGGCTAAACCTTCAATCCACCAAATGGTATCTGCGGAGATACCTCGACTAAAGTCACCCGCTAAGTTGTAGCGTCCGTCAAGATAATGCACATATTCATGCTGCAGGTTCCAGATATGGAAATCGGGTTGTCGCCACTGGGCTTCATAGGCGATGAAACGTGCTTGGTTCTTAATACCAGCGGGCGAGCCCTCTAAATACATACCGCCGTTATTGGTGGCAATACCAAAGAAGGTCCCCGCGTAAGATTGGTAGTCACTTGAGCTGTTAAAAACAATAAGCTCTAAGGCGCTGTTGTTGTCATTGGCGACAGGGCTATTGTTGGTGGCTAGCTTTGAGTGAAAATAGGTTTCCTGCCCACCTAGTACATCACACGCCCATTTAGCCTGAGCTTGGTACATGCTTTGTGCACGCATTTTTAGGGTATCAGAACATTGCCAATTAAAGCTTAGGGTGTCGGCCTCCAGCTGAGTCTTAAAGCCGCAGATATCGTAATAGTTACAGTTAGCGCGGTCGTAGTAGTCGGCCATTGATGCTGCGGCCATCCAGAGGACTTTTGACGTATCATTTTTACTGCTGCTGTCGAGAACTGACTTAACCAAGGTTGTTACTCGGCTTTTCATTTCAGGCACATAGTATAGGCGAGACATCTCATTGACTGCGTTGATGAGGACGTACTCAGCATCGGTACCCAATAAATCCCGGTGATTGAGTTGAAAATTATTTAAGGCATCAAGAATGGTTTGATCGGTTGCAAACAACGCCTTCATCTTATCATCCCACTGTGCGCGGAACAGCGTGGTGAAGATGGCATTTGCAGCTGCATTCATGCCCCTACTGGCTTGCCAATCAGCGTTATATTCAATGAGTACTTTTTTAGTGATGTGATTAAAGTCGGCGCCTAGATAGGCTGAATCAACCAAGATCAATGCTTCTTTAAGCACGCCTGCGTTAGCCTCGCTGGCAGTCCAAATATTATTGTTGTTGAACAGGTTTGTTAACGCAGCTTTGATGTCACTGGTGACAGCACTTGAATAAGCTGGTACATCTTCTGGGCTGTAAAATTGCACGTATAGGGCTGCACGTTGGAAATAGATAAGTGATTCAATTCCATCGGTATCGGTACCGCTGTAGCGGGTGCCTCGATCGCGAATTGCTGTTGCGATTGAGCGCATATTTGCTTCGCTAAAGAGTGCGGTTGCGTCCGCGCCTTTTAGGTTATAGAGCGGACTCACACATTGCGGATTGGCGCTAGCGACCGCTGTTACGAGTGGACCACCGCTAAGGCCAATAAAGCTGCTGCAGTCTTCATCGGCGGCAGGACCATTTGGACCAACCATTCCTGGAGCGCCCATAGGCGTTGTTGATGTTAGCCAAGGTGAGTTGGTGTCTACCTGAGGGGTAAACGTTTGCAAGGCGGGTAAAACCTCTGTTTGGGCTTGAATACCAGTAGCGGTAGCCAATCCTAATGCAACGACCAATAGTTTTAGTTTCATGAGATCTCCATAATTTAAATGACTTTGTTGTCTGCAACAAAGTGGCTAGCCTGCTGAGCAGGTCTTGTTATCTCTATACAGATCAGGTTTAACTATTCGCCGAAAACATCGATTGACGTGATGTCAAAGTGCGTCGAAGAGACCACATTTTAAATCCTAGAGCTGTTACAACTAATTAACAATATATCTATAAATATATAATATACAATATCCGGGTTGTTTTTTTGCGCCATTGGTTTGCGCTTATTTATGGTGTTTTTTGCGCAATAGTAATGAATAGTCGGTTGCTTTATAAAGAGTTTTAAAGCCTCTGCCTAGCCGATGAAATAACAATTTCTATCGCAAAAATAATTTATGATTTTTGCTTTGTGCTGAGTAACTAAAGAATGTTGATGAGGAGTTGTTGAATTTTTATTAGCTAGATCGTTGGATTTTTAGTGATAACGCTTAGCCTGAGAAGTCTCATCGCTAGAATCTGATACTCATTAGGATTAAAGGAGAAAAAGCAAAGTTAGACTGCGCCACTGCGCAAGGTATTTTGAGCTGAAATAGCGGTTGTAGTGAGCAAAATAACGGGTTAACTTGCGCAAATAGTTAATACTTGGTCAGTCACATTGAGGGGAACGCGATGCGTAGTGCAAATCAAACACAAAATTTGCAGGCAAGATTTGATTCACCAGGTGGGCCGGAGTCGCTTTATCTCACTGACGGTGTTGTGCCATCGTTACTCGACGAACAAGTGTTGATTGAGGTGGCTTATGCAGGGGTAAATGGTCCCGATATTGCTCAGCGTAAAGGGCTTTATCCACCACCAAGAGGAGCCAGCGATGTGTTGGGGTTAGAGGTATCGGGAAGGGTTGTGGCCATTGGAAAGCAAGTGACACAGTGGCAAGTTGGCGATAGGGTGTGCGCGTTAGTGCCTGGAGGCGGCTATAGTCAACTGGTTGCCACCTATGCGAGCCACTGTTTGCCAATCCCTGTGGGATTGACACTGGCACAAGCAGCCGCGTTACCAGAGACATTCTTTACCGTGTGGGGTCACCTGTTTATACGGGGAGCGCTAAAGGCTGGTGAAACGTTGCTTATCCATGGTGGCTCAGGTGGTATTGGCTCAGCCGCTATTACATTAGCAAAGCAGTTTGGGGTGACGGTCATTACCACCTCTGGTAGTGCTGATAAGTGTGAATATTGCCGATCTTTAGGTGCTGACTTTGCCTTTAATTATCATGATGATGATTTACTCTCACAGATCTTGTCGGCATCGGACGGCGGTGTCGATGTAGTACTCGACATGGCGGCTGGCGATCTGATTAATCTCAACCTTAAGGCATTAGCTGAAGAGGGGAGAATGGTGACCATTGCCTTGCAACGTGGTGTGACCGCTAATGTTGATGTATTTCGCTTAATGAGCAAACGTATTACCTGGACGGGGGCGACGCTACGGCCGCAATCGGTGCAAGCTAAAGCAGGTATTGCTCAGGCATTATTAGACAAGGTGTGGCCATTATTTACTGGCAACGCAACTTCATTAACGCCCCACATTTTTGCGGAGTTTAATTTTGATGATGTGGTCGAGGCACATAAGTTGTTGGAGTCTGGAGAGCATCGAGGCAAGTTAGTCTTAAAGCTACCTTCAATGGGCTAGTGCGAGTTTACTGTGCATGGCGATTCCATTAGCCAGCAGAAACGTTTGGAAAAATGAAGTTGGTCAACGCAAAAAAAACTTGAATAACTGATTTGTTCGGCTAAATTCGTTACTAGTAAGGGGACAGTGCACAAATTGCTAGCAATCGAATAAATTAGATCCATTTGGCTATTGATTTCTGTCGCTAATTATTAAGAATGTGAGGGTTATTGGGGGTAAGTATTTTCCCGCAATGACAACGACTAAGCGGACATTTGTTGGCTTACTAATTTTCAGTTGGTATGTGTTGATTTAAGGGTATTAGCATATATGTATAACACGTCTAAAGAACCTGTTTGGTATGGTGAACTTCGCACTGTTCGAGGTAATACAATCCTTATCCATGACAAGGATTTTCCTGAAGCCTCTGCTGGGCGAGTCTATTTTTATAATACGCTCAGAGATGCGGTGATTGAGTATGCTGAAGATATCGTTAAGGTCAATTTACACGACCTCAATGATGAAGAGATTAAGACTGCCAAGGCTGAGTTTGAAGCTAACTGGTTGGTGACGCGAGACAGCTTTATGCAGCAACATGCGGGTTGGGTAGAAGCCATTCATGCTAAGCCTACTCCTGCACCTAAAAAAGCGAAGCCCGAGCCGGAGGTTGATGCTGATGACGATGAGACTGCTGAGCTAGAAGTCGATAGTCTCGATGATGGTTTTGATGATTGGTCTGATGACGATGACCGCTCATAAAGCCTTGTGATCAGCTGTTTAGGTATGAGGGTCTAGTGCGCTAGACCCCCTACCTAAACCCCTTGTTGAGTAGGCCGCAATATTGCCACCCTCTTGCTAGACTGCTCGGTATTATGTGTTTCAATATTTCCCCCAGTCCAAGTCCCTAGAAGGTATCAAACTGATAGCGACTGATGTGATGATATACCTCACCTGCTTCGAACCAACTTTTCCCCGGTAAATGGGGCTGATTAGGGCCATCGGGAAGTTGCTGAGGTTCAAGGTAAACCCCCTGATAAGATGCTAATTTGTCACCATGCTTACCTATGGTACCGTGCAAAAAATTGGCTCCGTAAATTTGCACACTCGGTTGGTTAGTGTAGAGACTCATCTTCCTGCCAGATGTGGCGTCACTTAGCGCGCCAAAGTAAGTGAGTTCTTTGCTATCGGTATTACCCGTTAAATAGCAATGATCTATACCCTTGGTGGCAGTATGGGCCAATCCTTGTTGAATCTCTGCCATGGTTTGCCCTTGGCGTAAGTCTAAGATGGTACCATCGACTTTGGCTATCTCTGTTGGAATACCTTGCTCATTACACTGCAAGTAGTGACGGCTAGGGCTGCTGAGTAGATGATTATGGTTAGTGATGCCGCTGCTGCCTTGCAAATTAAAATAACTGTGCTGAGTAAGGCTTATTGGGCAGGCCCTATCACTGACAGCTAAGATTTCAACGTACAGGTTATTAGCAACCAGTCGGTAGTCGAGCTGCACAGTGCAGTTACCGGGAAACCCCATATCTCCATCGGCACTCAATAATGAGAGGTGCACCCCATCGCTGAGTTGGCCAATATGCCATTGCTTGCGATTAAAACCCTCTTTGCCACCGTGAAGGCAATTATCTTGATGATTATTATCAAGAATAATGTCAGTGCCTTGGTGGGAGAGTTTAGCGCCAGCAATGCGATTGGCATATCTGCCCGCAATAGCACCAAGATGGGCTTGCTGGGTTAAGTAATCACTAGCGCTATCGCAACCTAATACGATATTGCTTCGCTCGCCTTCTCTATCGGGTGTCCACAGTGAGCGGATAATACCGCCAAGGCTCAATACCTCTATGGCAATGATGCCGTTATCGATATTAATACGCTCAATTGAGCCTCCTCTAGGGTCTATCCAAGCATCTAACGGGCGAAAGCGAACCATACACTGTCCTTGTTGATAACAAACTGAGCTATTTAGGCCCAGTTTATCTATTTTGTCTGATAAGAGATGGTGAATACGTATTCTATGGATTGTTGTACTAGCACAGTGTCTACAGCCGCGTTTATATGTCGAGTCAGTAAGTTAAAGGAAGCTGGGCTATTGTTGACCATGACTCAGCCAGAGGCCAAAAGCGCTAACAAAAATCATTTTACTTAGCAGCCTTTAGTACAACTCTTCATCTAAGCGCGTGGCGCCATCGCTTGCAGAACACAAGTAGACGGTGGGCTCAATACCGGTTTTGGCCTGATATTGGCTTTCAATCGCTTCAACCACTGCGTCGGTGAGCTCATGGTCGACGAGTGCCACCACACAGCCACCAAAACCACCCCCCGTCATTCTTACTCCACCTTGTTGCCCCACTACTGTAGCGATAATCTCAACCAAGGAATCAATTTCAGGGACGGTGATCTCAAAGTCATCTCGCATCGAGGCGTGAGATTGTGCCATCAGTTCACTGAGTTTGCTGATATTACCTGCTTGTAAGGCATGGGCGGCATTTTGAGTGCGACGGTTTTCGGTTAGCACGTGTCGTGCGCGGCGATAGTTAACCTCTGGGAGCTGCGACTTGGCAGCTTCAAGTGCATGGAGCTCAACATGGCGCAGACTCTCGACGCCAAAATGGTTAGCGACCGCTTCGCACTGCTCACGACGTAGATTGTACTCTGAGTCGACAAGTCCACGTTGCACATTGGAGTTGACGATGATAAGGCTTAAGCTTTCAGGAATAGGCACAGGTTCACTGTCGAGATCTTCGCAGTCGATGAGCAACGCATGATCTTGTTCACCTAGGGCACTGATCATCTGATCCATAATGCCGCAGGCGCAGCCCACATATTGATTTTCGCCGCGTTGCGCCATTTGTGCCACCGCTAATGGTGACAGGCGTAACTGACTGCAATCATTTACAGCAGTGCCAAAAGCAAGTTCTAACGCTGCCGATGAAGAGAGGCCTGCACCAAGCGGGACGTTACCGACAACGGCAAGGTCTAACCCTTTGGCTGGCAGTCCTGAAGCCGCCATGGCGGCAGTAAATCCCTTAAGGTAGTTTATCCAGCCATCATCTGGGCTCATCTGGCCCTCTTGACCAAATTGCCAGCTGTGTATTTTACCAGGGAACGCATCCGATACCGCTCTATAGGTATCATCATCACGGCGTTTTACCGCGATAATGGTGTGAAAATTAATTGCAGCAGGTAATACAAAGCCATCATTATAATCTGTGTGTTCACCAATCAGGTTGACACGTCCTGGCGCGAGATAAAGATCATCGGCAGTAGTACCAAAGGTCTGCACAAATAGTTTGTTGGCGCGCTGTGCGGGATTCGACATGCTTTCTAGCTTCTCAGAAAAAGTTATCACACTCTGTGCTCACTAGTGACCACAGTATTTTCTACGGCGTTTGACGCCGTGATTCGTTCCTTGTCAATTTTGTAGCACGACTCTGTGCGCTATGTAACTGAGTTTTTAACTATTAGGGTGTTGGAAATGCTGCTCACTCTGCTGTCGTAGACGCTCAGCAGCCTGTTCTGGTGTTAAGTCGCGCTGCGATTCAGCTAACATCTCGTAGCCCACCATAAACTTACGCACACTGGCACTGCGCAGTAACGGCGGATAGATATGTGCATGCAGTTGCCATTCAGGGTGGTCTTGACCATCAAAGGGGGTGCCGTGCCATCCCATTGAATAAGGGAAGCTGGTCTGAAACAGGTTGTCGTAACGGGTCATCAGAGATTTGATTATCACGGCTAAACTGAGCTGTTGTGATGCAGTGAGTTGGTGCAGATGGCCGACACCAAACCTTGGTAAAATAAGGGTTTCAAATGGCCAGGTCGCCCACCAAGGGACAACCACCGCCCAGTCATCGTTACTTATAACCAACCGCTGACCCGCGTTAAGTTCACGCTCCACATAATCAAGTAGCAAGGAGCGCCGATACTTGTTGAGGTAATCCAGTTGGTTGAGGCTCTCTGCTTGGGCTTCGTTGGGGAGTTCACTGACGGCCCAGATTTGACCATGGGGATGAGGGTTTGAGCAGCCCATGGCTTGACCTTTGTTTTCAAAGACTTGAACCCAAGGGTACTGCTTGCTTAGCTGCTGAACTTGTTCAGCTTGCACCTTTATCACTTGGGTTAATTCCGCTTCACTGAGCATAGGCAAGGTTTTACTGTGATCGGCAGAGAAACAGATCACTCGGCTAGTGCCAGATACCGAATGCATACCAAAGAGTGGATCATCATTCTTGTACTCTGGGGTGTTGTCGGCCAATGCCGCAAAGTCGTTGGTAAACACAAAGGGCTGTGTGTAGTCCGGATTACGTTCGCCGTTGATACGCAGATTGCCAGGACAAAGATAGCATTCAGGATCATGGCTAACGTTTGCGGGCAACTTTGGGGTTTCAAGCTGCCCCTGCCATGGGCGTTTCGCCCGATGAGGCGACACCAATACCCATTGACCATTGAGTGGATTAAAGCGTCGTTGCGGGTGCTCTGTCGGATCAAATTCGCTCATCAATTACTCTGCCGCCGGGATCGGTTGATGGTGACTGGATTGCTGACCAAAGACAAACTGGCTTAATCCCAATGTGACTATGATGGTAGCGGCCAAGGTTAGTGCCATTAAATGAATAAAGTGCAGTGGGCTCCAAACAAAAGTGAATATGGCATAAAGGAGCACGCCAAACACTAGCCCGCATTTTATCGCTTTTGCATTGACATTTTTGAAGACCAAGGCACAAATAAAGGCTGCCAGCACCGGCATAGAGTAAAGCCCATTCAGCTGTTGCAATAAGGCAATAATACTCTCTGATTGTGCAAAAACGGGTACCAAAGCGACTGAAATTAATGTGAAAATGAGCGCCACTCGCGTACCGATTTTTCGTACATCGGCATTGGCATTGATGTAGTTTTGATGGATATCGCAAGTATAAAGTGCTGCGGCTGAATTGAGGCAAGAGTTGAACGAGCTCAGCACCGCGCCAGCGAGGACCGCCGCAAACGCTCCTGACATCCAGCTAGGAAGAATATCGCCGACTAATTTACCGTAAGCGACATCGCCCACATCGCCATACAGTTTAAAGGCTACAATGCCTGGAAGTACCACAATGAGTGGAATTATCAGCTTCATCACTACGGCCGCGTATAAGCCTTTTTGGGCCTCTTTAACTGATTTTGCCGCCAGCGCTCGCTGGGTGATCACCATGTTAGTCCCCCAATAAAAAATTTGGATAAAGATCATGCCTGTAAGTAGGGTATGCCAAGGGATATCTGAATCATTGTCGCCCACTAAGGTTAAGCGTTCGAGTGGAATGCCAGAGAGATCAAAGTCGATAGCATGCATTGCGAGGTAGGAGACTACAATCCCCATTAAGATCAAGCCAATACCGTTAAGGCTGTCAGAGATCGCAATGGCGCGTAAACCGCCAAAAATCGCATATATTGCGCCAACAATCGCGAAGATTAAAGACAGCATGGTCACTGAAATACTGAGGTTAAACATCGACTTCATAAATAGTGAGCCGGTATAAAGTACAACGGGTAGAAGAATGAAGGCATAGCCGAGCATAAACAGTACAGAGACCATCGCACGGATCCCTTTGTCATTGTATTTTCGCTCCAGCAGCTCAGTGGTTGTAGTGCAGTTATATTGGTAATAGATAGGGATCAGCCACTTCGCTAGGATGATGAGTCCGATTGCTGCGGCAATTTCCCACCATGCAATCAGCAAGGTTTGCGCGCCGTTCATTCCCACTATCTGTTCGGCACTGATGTTCGTCATCATCAATGAGCCTGCCACCACAATCCAGCTCAGCCCACCACCTGCGAGAAAGTAGTCACGGCTGTCACTGTTATCTCGTGTAACCTTGCGGCACTTAATATAGGTGACTATGCCGACGAGTGCCGTTAGCCCAAAAAATATCGCAATCTGAATTAGCTGTTCCATGTCTATCCTTTGTTGTTATTCGTCTCTTCACCTAGCGCTTTATCAATAACTGACTTTAGGCGCGGTGACTTGCCAGTTCCTAAGCTTTTGTTCTTGCTTGCTGTTGAATATCACTGCTCGGTGCTAAGGGCTCAATACTGAAGTTGAACTGCATAGGTTCGGTTTTAATGCGGTAAGGTTGATGAACCTGCCGACCCCATGATGTATCGCCGCCAACACCCATCTGCTTATGGTCGATATTCCACGTGACAAATTCTCGAGTCGGTATTTCAGCGCCATGATTGGCTGTAACGGGCACAAGACCTGAGGCTGAGCCGGAAGCGTCGCCTTGTCTAAAGTCAATATCGGCTTGAGCGAACGGCCACAGGCTGGTTTGTAGCGTTTTTGTATTGGCTGCTTTGGCCAGCAAGCCTTTGCCGTTTGCGTCGGTGATGGCGACATAGCGGACATCGGTACGTTGACCTGTTTCTTGGGGGCGAGAGTAGCGATGAAAGGCTTTTTCGATGGGTAATACAAACCAACTCACAGGGTTACCTGATTTTCTATCGGCATAAGTTTCCTCTGGTCCTCGGCCGAAGTAGTGCATATAACGCTGGCTAAAGGGGAGTTGTGTTTGAAAACCAAAGCGGGGCAGGTCGGCAAGTTCAATGCTCCCTGGGCTAAATTGACTTTGTACCAGCAACTGTCCGTCTGTACTGACTTGGTAGCGAGTACTGAGGGTAAATTCCAGTGAAGGATGTTGTTGCAGCACTTCAATGGTGTAACGATCTAGGCGTTTAATTGACTGTAGCTTTAGCTCTTTTGCGGCATCTTGCCATGCGCCAGCCCATTGGGGCATTTGGTTGCCTAAATCGTTGTCCGTTGGTGCTCGCCAAAAATTAACCATCAAAGGCGCGCTGAGTTGCGACTGGCCATCTTGGGTGATATCGGTAAGCCAGCCACTGCTTTTAGAGATGAGATACTGGGTTTGCTCATTGCCTAACTGCCAGAATTTGTCTTGCTGGATTATCGCCTCTGCTAAGGCATGGGGTTGATTGCTGGCTTGCTGTAACGGGTACTGGCCAAATGCGATGCGATGAAAGCTAGGCAGTAAAGGTTGAGGTTTATCGACTAATACCTCTAGTCGCAATTGGTATTCATAGTGACGGTTAAATTTAGTGCGATTTAATGGCAGTTTTAGCGGTTTAGATAGACCTGCTTTTATCGTTGGCATCTGCATGATACCACTGCTAAATTGACTACCATCTTGCTCGACAGTCCATTTTAACACTAGACCTTGGGTATCGATAAAGTCATAGCGGTTTTCAAGGGTAAAGTTAATCCAATCACTATTGATCACCACCTCTTTGAAGCGCAGCGGTTGATAGACTTTTTTCACTTCACTCAAGTGTGGGTGAGGATTACGGTCGGGATCGACTAAGCCATTATTTAAAAAATTACCGTCAGTTGGCATGTCAGGATCATAATCCTTACCATAGGCCCAATAACGCTCGCCATTGGCGTTAGTAAATGCCAGCGATTGATCGACCCAATCCCAGATAAAGCCGCCTTGAAGCTGTGGGTAGCGTTCAATGACATCCCAGTAATCTTGAAGATTTCCTACTGAGTTGCCCATGGCATGAGCATATTCAATCATGATCAGCGGGCGGTCGCTATGGGCCTTGGCGTAGGTTTCGATACGCTCAATGGATGGGTACATGGGCGCAACGATATCGGTATAGGCGTGTTGACCCGCAGGTTCATACTGCACTGGGCGACTTGGGTCACGCTGCTTTATCCAGTCGTAAAGTGTTGCAAAAAGTTTCCCCTCTCCAGCTTCGTTACCCAGTGACCAGATAATCACTGAAGCATGGTTCTTATCGCGCTCAACCATGCGGCTAATACGTGCCTGATGTGCTGGCAACCAGCTCATGGTATTACCCAGTTGGGTTTTTTCATCAATGGCCAGTGGATGCGACTCAATATTGGCTTCGTCGACCACATATAAGCCATATCGATCAGTGAGTTTGAGCCAATAGGGATCATTCGGGTAGTGGCTCGAGCGCACGGCGTTGATATTGTTTTGTTTCATCAAACGAATATCTTGTAGCATCCGCTTCCGACTCACCACGTGGCCGGTATCTGGATCAGTTTCGTGGCGATCGACACCGCGAATGGTAATAGCGCGACCATTGACTTTGAGCTGACCCGCTTCTATTTCTACATGGCGAAACCCTATCTGCTGACTCGTCACTTGCAAGGGGTTGCCTGATTGATCTGTAAGCGTGACCAACAGTTGATATAGATGCGGCGTCTCGGCGCTCCAAAGCTTTAGCGCATCAAGGCGTCCAACAAATTGTAGCTGTTGCCTATCCGACAACGACACCGCTTGCTGATCTTTGGCGACTAGGGTGCCATTTGGCGCGGTCAATTGATAATGCAGCTGTGCAGGGTAAGTGGTGTTAGCCTCATGATTGACGGTATTCAAACTGATGTCGAAACTGGCGCTATCGAGCGATGCGTTAAGTTGTTGGGTGAATGCAATATCTTCGATGCGCTGCTTGGGGGTGGCATAAAGATATACATCGCGTTCAATACCACTCATGCGCAGCATATCTTGGCTTTCTAGATAACTGGCATCACTCCAACGAATGATCTGCATGGCCAGCAGGTTCTTTCCTGGCTTGAGGTAGGCGCTAATATCAAATTCAGCAGGAGTTTTCGCCCCTTGGCTGTAACCAACCTCTTGTCCATTGATATACAGGGTGAGTGAGGAGCGTGCCGCCCCAATATGAAAGAAAACCTGCTTGTCCTGCCAGCTGGCGGGTAACTCGATGAGCTTTCGATAGAACCCGGTAGGGTTATGTTCTGTGGGGGCATTTGGCCACTTAATTTCAAATGGGTAGCGCTCATCAAGATAGATGGCATTACCGAAACCTTGGGTTTCCCAGTTGCCAGGCACCTGAATCGACTGCCATTGGGTTGCATCTATGGTTGCAAGGGCAAAATCTTTTGGTGGGGAGGAGGGGTTATCAGCAAAGTAAAAATCCCAGCGACCATTGAGGTCTAGGTAATTATCACTGGCTGTTGGCTCATCGATGACTGCTAACGCTTGGCTTTCATAACCAAAGAAGCTGGCATGGGGGGCTAATTTATTCACCTCAAAAACCTGATGGTCTTGCCAGCGCTCTGCTGCAGCCAATAATGCGCAAGGTAAAGATAGGGTGATTAAGGTAAGCCAAGTGGCTGCACGAAGAAAGGTCGTCATTTAGTGCTCCTTGCGTTGCCAGACGATGGCGATATAACGGCTATCGGGACTGATAGCGACACGTGAAGGCGAGTGATGGTATGGCGTAGGGGCCACAAGCTCTGTCACCATCTGCCATCGATTATTGTTGGGCTGTGATTGGTACTTCCACGCCCTTAGTGTTTGTTGCTCAATGTTAAAAATCCAACCGTCACTGCTCCAGCCATAATCTTCGCTGCCCTGTTTCACAGAGATAAGTGCTTGGTGAGTGTTGCTAATTGGCTCGAAACGTTTAATTACCCGATCGCCATCAGGCTGTTTATGTAGATAGCTAAACGCGTTTTGTTGCGGCATCACGTGGATGCTACGCCCTGCACCAGCGACGACAAAATGGCGTTCATCGGCGCTAGCACCTAGTGGCTCAAAGTAGAGACTGTAGACATAACGTGCCCAGATGAGGGTGCCTAGTTGCTCGTGCGTGGCATAGTAGCCAGAAGGGATCATCGACTGAATGCCACGCTCACGCGGTGACCATCCATCAGGGTGCTCGGTTTGTTGCCACACACTTTGATGGGGAACACCTTGTTCCACAACATAGCGAATTCCATTGCGACTGGCTTGTGGTGAGTACTCGCTTTCTGTAGGCGTGTGGGTGAGCTGCTCTAGGTTGGCGTTTCCAATATGATAGCGATAGATATCATTATGTTGGCTGCCGCGATCAGAGGTAAATAGTAACGACTGACTATCGGCACTGAAACTGGGTTGATTGTCATAACCGGTACGGTTAGTGATGGCTACCTTTTGGCCTAATGCCCAAGGCTGGGTGGCATTAGAGTTAACTTCTAACGGGTAGAGCCAGATGTCATAGCCATTGGCTAAGGCAGAAACAGGCGGATAAACGCTGGCCAATATGGCGCAAAACGCAAGGTAGCTTCGCTCTGTAAGGGCATTAATCAACCCCTTAAGGGACGATAAACGAGTGACTTTTGTGGGTAGATGTGTTGTTTGCATTGTATTGTACTTCCCATCTAAACGCAGGATGGCAAGTACAATACAAGATTGTTAGGATAATGTATACAATTTAAGTTTTTGTTGGATAACTACATAAAGTCGAGTTAATTACGTGTTCTGTGTCTCGACAGCAATATCAGCCTCATGCTGCTGACCTGATTCAAGCTCTTGAATTACATGATCAACAAAACCCGCCCCCGCAGCCTCATAGAGGTTAAATACACTGTGGACCCCCGAATCTTTTAACGAGAGGGCATCTTCGCTGTATTGCACTATAGCGCTGAGCTTTCCTTTATAATCGAGCCGCTTTAACTGTTCTACGGCGAACTGATTACCGATATGGTGTGGCATCGCTAATAGCACCAATTCTAGGTTAGGAGCCTTGTCGAGCTTCTCCCAAAAGTCAGTGTCAGAGGCATCCCCTTTAACCACGTTACGGCCTGCATCTTTATGGAAATCGACCAATTCTTGTTTGTGCTCAATACCGAGAATTTCACCATCAAACTTATTGGCGAGTTCGTCATAAGCACCGCTACCGATCCGTCCCATGCCTAATATTAAGAAGCGAGGGTTACCAACGCGAATAGGTCTATCTTCAGGGTGCAGTGGATGACGTTCAAGCTTTTGCAGCCGAGACTGAAACTTTTGGTATAACCGATTCGATGCGGTGTTAAACGGTGCCGCAACGAGGAAGCTTAAACTTAAGGCCACGGCTAGAATGATCATCCATTGTGGTGGCAGCCAGCCTTTGCTTGTTGCTACTGCTGCCACAATTAGGCCAAACTCGCTGTAATTACCTAAGGTAATAGAACTCAATAGCGAGGTGCGTGAGCGCAGTTTAAAGTAGGTGAGTAGGTAGAGAAATAGCACCACTTTGATCGGCACAATAATCACTAACAAGGATGCAAGCCCGATGTCTGAAAAGCTTGGTAAACCATTAAGGCCAATGGTTAAAAAGAAGGCGACGAGGAATAGTTCTTTAAAATAGAACAGCGACTTAGCTAGCTCAGAGGATTTGGCGTGGCCAGCCAGTAAGATACCGATGATCAGGGCGCCTAGGTCAGGTTTTAGCCCCACAAGCTCAAACAGTCCAGCACCTAATACTAACGCCATCACCAGGCCAAAGAGTACCAAGAGTTCGCCGTGGCCGACTCGGTCAAAGGCTTTATAAATAATAGGTTTAGCAAAAGGCAGTAATAACAGTCCTAAGGCCCAAATCGATGGGATATCTCCTTTTGATATGGTCAGGAAGGCGACGGCGAAGATATCCTGCATAATCAAAATACCGATGGCCACACGACCATACAATGACTGCATGTCACCCTTATCTTCAAGGATTTTTACGGCAAAGATAGTACTGGAAAAGCTCAAGGCAAAGGCTAATAAACCCAGTTGGTGTAATCCTAGTCCCGTGAGTTGCTCTAGGCCCAGTAAACCTAAGATTTTAAGCAGAGGAATAAAAAATAGCATCGATGCCATCAAGTGTAGGCTGGACCCTGCTAAGACTTCGGCCTTAAATAAGCTACGAATATCGAGCTTTAAACCAATAGCAAATAACAACAGCGTTACACCGAGATTGGCCAGCTGCTCAAGCAGAGGTAAGCTTGATTCATCGATACCAAATAAGAACAGGACAAACCCAGCTACCAGATAGCCAATTAAGGGTGGCAATCCAACACGACTGACTAGCATGCCACAAGCTAAGGTGATAATGAGTATAGCGGGTTCCATGACAATCCTTTTTATGGCAGGAAGAACTAAATACCTCTTATTGTATAAGATTTCTGTTAACTATAAATGAAATTTGTATCGATCATGGAGATAAATTATCAGTGTGTAGGTGAGGCATCGCCATAAAAAAAGCCCCCTTGCGGAGGCTTGTTATGAATAACGCTAGGTTACTTTGCTAGTAAGAGATCTAAATGGTTAGCAAATGCCTCTGGTTTCATAAAGCCAGTAACACGTAATTCGTCACGCGATTGTCCCTGACTGTCAAACATCAACAGTGTGGGTAGGCCGAGTACGTCATAGTGCTCAAGTAACGCGACATCAACCGCATCATTTTTGGTGACGTCAGCTTGCAAGAATACCATCTGAGACAATCGTTGCTGCACAGCGCTATCTTTAAAGGTGATGC
The DNA here is from genome assembly GCF_000518705.1 of Shewanella colwelliana ATCC 39565. GTDB lineage: Bacteria > Pseudomonadota > Gammaproteobacteria > Enterobacterales > Shewanellaceae > Shewanella > Shewanella colwelliana. The sequence goes on along the minus strand of NZ_JAEC01000022.1, from coordinate 48,632 downwards.
TTTCAAACTCTTTACAGGCTACACACCAGTCGGCATACAGATCTAACATCACGGGTTTGCCCTGGGCTGTGGCCGCGGCGATTTCATTTTCTAGGTCTGCTAACGATTTAATCTTTTTATGCGTGACCCCTTGCTCTGTATTCATGGCACCATGGGATTGAAAGCCTAAGCTACTCATCATGGCTTGGAAACCATAAGAGAAACTTGCCAGCAGCAGTAATAGCAAACTGACTGAGCGAACGGTTTGTTTCCAGTTAAACTCAGTCTGTTTGTTTTGGTGCATCAGGTAACCAGCGAGGGTGACGCCCCACAGTGCCCACATAAGATCAGACACTAAACCCGGCCAGATGCGGCCAATCATCACAATCGAAACGGCGATGAGCAAGAAGCCGAAGAAGGTCTTTATCACATCCATCCATGCACCAGCTCCTGGAAGTAGCTTACCGCCCGAGGAACCAATGACAAGTAGTGGCAAGCCCATGCCCATACTTAGTACGTAGAGTGCAAGGAAACCTTGTACTAAATCTCCAGTTTGTGCCACGTAGACTAAGGCACCAGATAATGGCGCCGTGGTGCATGGTGAAGCCACAAGCCCTGAAATCACGCCCATTAAAAATACGCCTGCTACATTGCCGCCTTTTTGATTGTTTGAGAAGCGGTTCATTTTCTCCTGCCAGCTAGAGGGCAGTTTGAGATCATATAAACCAAACATAGATAGGCTGAGAACGAAGAATAAGATAGCTAATACGATGAGTACAGCAGGGTGTTGCAAAGCCGCTTGGTATTTCATCCCAGCTGACGCCACCACTAAACCCAGTAGTGAGTAGGTGATAGCCATACCTTGGACATACACCATAGATAGACTAAAGGCTTTAGCGGTTGAGAGCTTTTCTCCTTGGCCAACAATAATGCCTGACAAAATAGGATACATAGGGAACACGCAGGGCGTTAGTGCTAAACCAATGCCTAAGCCGAAAAAGATCACTAAGGTCCATAGCAGGCTGTCACCCGATAGCATGGCGCTTAGGCTATCTTGCTGAGTGATCGGGGCGCTGCTTTGCGCCGTTGTTGCTATGTCACTGCTGGTCGCTGCTGGTAGCAAGCCGTCGTTGGGCGCGACTTCACTGAGAATGGCACTGCGTTTGGTTGGTGGGAAGCATAGCTTACCTTCGGCGCAGCCCATAAACGTCACATTAAGTGTGCCCTCTGCCGAGGCTTCTTTGATGGCAACCGGAATTTCAACGTAGGAGTAGTAGACCTCTTGCTCTCCAAAATAGTCATCGGTATGCGCTTTGCCGCGTGGCAATTGAATTTCACCTAATATGGCGCCATCGGCTTCAAACTTTAGTTTGTCGCGATACATGTAATAGCCTTCGGCTATTACCCAGCTGACTTTGACTCGCTCGCCCTCTTGCTTAAAGTCGAAGACGAACGCTTCGTCTACCGGCATTAACTTAGGTTCATTCTTTAGGAAGTCAAATTTATTGCTGCTGAAAATACCCTCTGCTTGCACCGTTGGCGCTAACAGGAGTACAGAAGAGAGAATAAGGAACAGGAATTTTTTCATAGTTGTGTGGTTTCTTTTATCCAATCTAAATAAGCGGGCGAACCTTGCACAATTTCAGTGGCAATCAATTCGGGTACATCATAAGGATGCAGGGCGATGATCTTATCTGCTAATTGCGAGTAGAGGCTTTTATGACACTTAAATGAAAGAGAGACTTCACTCTCTTGACAGACTTTACCCTGCCAGCGATAGACGGATGTCATTGGCGCTGATATTTGTGCACAGGCAGCCAGTTTTGCGTCGATCACGTCATGGGCAATGGTGCGAGCCGTCGCGTCATCGGGGCAGCTGGTCATCACCAGTAGGTAGGTATCTAACATTGGTATGCTTGGGTCTCAATTAAGTGTTTTTAAACTATTTTAAGTCAATACGCATAGACTAAGATTAATGATCTATCGGGTTAACTTTATTGGCCATACTTTACGTCTTTTGATGGCGATTTGCATTAAGCACTTGCTAAAATAGTGAGCTTATCCAAGATTGAGCGCGGCATAAAGTCGCTGGGTTTTCGATGCTGGACTTGAAAGTAGACCCGATAGCCCCCATTTAGTTTTCAATAAATTAAGAAATAACGTCATTATGTGAGGTCAGTGTGTTTTTCATTCTGTTAATCGTCTTTGTACTGGTGCCAGTAATTGAGTTGAATGTACTGATCCGTGTTGGTGAGTCATTAGGCAGTTGGACCACCGTAGGTTTAGTGATATTTACCGCCGTTGTCGGGGTGTCATTGGTCCGTAGTCAAGGGATCAGTACCTTGATGCAAGTGCAGCAAAAATTGGCTCGCGGTGAAGCGCCTGGACAAGAGATTGTTGAGGGAATGATGCTAGCGGTGGCAGGGTTAATGTTGCTCATACCTGGTTTTGTTACCGACTTTATTGGCCTATTGTTGTTGACACCTTTTACACGGATTCCGGTTGCGGGTTACCTGTATAAAAGGATGCAGCTTAAGGTTAGCAGCCAAGGCGGTTTTCAGGCGGGCTTCGGTCCTGGTCCCTTTGGGCCAAATGGTAATGCTGGTGGCCGTTCACCTTTTGATCGTGACCAAGGTAATACCTTCGACGGCGACTATGAACACAAGGCCGACCCGTCCGATAAGCGCGATGAGTCACATCAGTTAGATGATAAGCAAGATCCCAAGGCATAGTCATTTAACTCATCGCTTTGGGGTTTTTAGGGTAGAAGTTGTCTTCAAGTCTATCTAAGTGATTAAAGCGACGCGTATTCTTATAAGGGAGTTTCATAAACCCTGAGACGCCCTTTCCTTGTATTTTTCCCACATGACTTAAAATTCGGTCGAGACTGGCACGAAATGCCGCTTGTTTCCTCGGGTTGAGTAGCCTTAAGTAGCTATGAATTTTCATGTGATTAGGTAATACCTCAAAGATAATGCAGCCAGTATGGTGGATTTGGTTGATCCAACCTAGTTCCGTCATGATCTCCTTGGGCAGCTCTAAGTTTTCATCGGGATCTCGACCATCTTCGAAATAGGAATGTAGCCGTGATTTATCTTCGAGTGATGGCACATCGCCCACTTCAAAAGGCAACTGCTGATCGGCGCTAGGGGTAAATGGCTCGGTGGTATCGTTACGCTCGAGATGTAAGGTGTCACGAGCGTTAAAGAAACAGGCTTTAAAGACACCGATGCGTTTGATGCCTCGCGCTAACGTCACCATATTGTTCACGGCCAAAATGAGTGCGGCTTTTTCCTCGCTGTTATAGGTCGCAAGGTTAGAGTCGATATACACGCCCGACTCCTGCCAATGGATGGCAAGCCCACCAACTATTGAATATTGACCCACGCGCCCCACGGCGGCGATAAACCCTTTTTCGGTATCGCCCATGCCTGCCATAAAGTTACGGTAATATTTCTCTAGTTGAAGATCGTCCATTTTTTCAATGGGGTCGTCGCCATTATGTTCCTTGAGAAATGACTTACGTGAGCTGTAGGTGACCGTTTCGACATCTTTACCACGGGTTAACTCCCATACTGGTATCTCTGGCTGAATCGATGGCTTGGCTATGTCAGGAAGGTGCAGTCTATGGCTGTGGGACATACTTTTTAGAAAATAATCGCCAGCACGATTGCGAGTATCGGGGTCATCGCTGAGCATACCATCTAAGGTTCTGGCTAGCTCAATTGGCAAGCCTATGCTGGTGGCTGGGATCACTCTACTGCCAAATCGGCTGGCTTGACCTGAAGCTAATGCGTAGAGGGTTGCCGCCACGCCTTGTTCATCAAAACGGGGGCTAGAGAGGGCGCCATTGAGCTGGTCGTCACCAATAAAGTAGACATCCCCCATGCGTGCATTAGTGTGTTGTTGGTCGCTCGACATTAGATCCATCACATTACCGTTAACAGGCTTGCCCTGACCGTCTCGCTGGGCAAAGACTGCAGAGCCCCAATCGATCAGAGATAGGTGATTGCTATGGATGTCGTAGACTAAATTGGAGGGCTTAATATCACCGTGTACCAATGGGCGGCCGTGATGTAGATACTGCACGATATGGGCGAGTTGGCGAGCGATACTCATGATCATTGAGACTGGCAGCGCGCCATGTCGTAAGCATAGTTTATCTAAGTCTTCACCTGGCGCTCGTGCCATCACTAATATGCCCTGTTTGCCGACATGTTCAAACTTAATTACAGGTGGCACATTGGGGTGAATCACCTGAGAGAGCATAAAAGCTTCCTCTTCCAGTCTGTCCTGTATGTGTTGGGGCAAGGTGAGTCTTGAGAACTTAAACACATGGGCATTGTGTTGTTTATCTACTCCGGCAAACACAAAACCGTAAGCGCCTTTGCCGACCAGTTCGATATCGCTGTAGCCCAATTTGTTCAATTGCTGTTTACACAGGCGGATCCAGGCGCGATGTTTACGCGCATCGTCGGCTTTTAACAGATAAATAGACTGCTCTTCAGAGATATAGAAGTGTTGCAGTGAAGGGCTTGGAGCAATGGTATTGGGCATGATTGGCATCTTGTCTATGAGATACGTTTTTATAGCAAGAACAGGCAGTAGAGTCCAATTGCTAGATTTTTCAACAGTGTGATTCCTAACTGATATTTTCGGAGTAGATATTGACCTACATCAATTCTGTTACATACACATAACGGTAACCTGAAGCTAATATAAACATAAGCCTCTTATTTAAGAGAAAATACTAATAAAAGCGAGGAGGGCATTATGACTGAATCAGACAAAGCCCTATTGATCGAGTTGTTGGAATATCCGAGAAAGCGCATTGTGCAATCTATGGAGTTGAAGTTCTGTCCTCATGCTGGTTTTTTCAACAGTACCGATATGGATTGTATTCAGTGCCATCAAGGGATGGAGTGTGTCTGGATGAATCACAACGATGAGTTGGTGGCGGTGGAACAAAAGTCAGTGGAAGAATTAAAACAGCAATTGTTAATTGCCGTTGATTTTATTGATTCTAGCCTGACGCCTCATCACCTGTCCCGACGAAATTGTGAGTGCGAAAATTGTGTCTGGTTAAGGCGCGTTCAGAAGGCTATAGACATAAAATAATCTGAACTCGGGTTAAATAGCGTATTTTAGGGGTTCGCTTTGCATCTCGTTGATGATGCGATTAAAGTGCTGTGCATAGTGAATTTTCGGAGTGGACTATGCAACCTAGCTTTTGGCATGATAAATGGGCATCACAGCAAATAGGTTTTCATCTTGATGAGGTCAATGCATTATTAATTGCGAATTGGCCTCAATTAAAGCTTAACCCAGGCGCTAAGGTTTTTGTGCCGCTGTGCGGTAAAAGCTTAGATCTGTGTTACTTAGCCGAACAAGGGCATGAAGTGATTGGCTGCGAGTTAAGCGCCGATGCTGTAGAGCAGTTCTTTAGTGACAATCAACTTGCCGTCACTAAATCCTTTCAAGGCGAGCACGCCTGTTATCAGACCGAGCAGGTCACACTTTATCAAGGCGATTTTTTTACCCTTCCAAGCGATTACTTATCAGATATCAGTGGCTTTTATGATAGAGCTGCGCTCATTGCCTGGCCAGAGGCGATGCGCTTAAGTTACGTTCAGCAACTTGCTAAACTTATTCCACCCAGTAGCTTAGGCGTGCTAGTGACCTTAGACTACCCACAAGAGACGCTTAATGGCCCGCCATTTGCTGTGTCAGATGATTGGATCATGGCGCACATGAGTGAGTACTTTGAGGTTGAGCGGTTGAGTTGCGAAGATGTGTTGGCAGACAATCCCCGTTTTCTGAAAAAACAGGTGCCTTGGCTGACCGAGTCTGTATACCGTTTAAAAAGAAAGGGCTAACGATTAGCAAATAGACGAATCAAAGCATAAACAAAAAAGGCGACCAGAGGTCGCCTTTTTTATCATCTATGCGTTAGGCAAGATGATTAGAAGTTGTAACGAACACCAACAGTGAATACGTTGTCATCTTCTAAATCAGTTTTGATACCAGCAGCTTTGTAATCGCCGTCATACATTGCGTAGTGACCATAAACCATAGTTGATTTAGCCACCTTGTAATCCGCACCGACAACGATAGAAGTGATGTTTACATCTGTAGTATCTGCAGTTTGAATGCCTGAGCGCTTAGCATAGACACCTAGACCTGCTTCATCTTTACCGTATTCAGCTTTTAAGTTAACACCATTTAGGTTGTAAGCTACGTTAACGAAGTATGAGTTACCTTCAAGGTTTGGCTTGCTAATACTTTCTGAGTTTTGGAACAGGCCGCCAATCTTAAATCCACCTAGCTTAACTTGAGCCACACCACGGTAAGCATCCATATCAGCGATAGCTTTGTTGTAAGCACCAGCTACATAGTAGTTTTGTGCTTTTAGCTTCTTGTCACCAATCGTTGCGCTAACAGCATATTGGCTGTCATCAGAAGCTTGGTTATCTTCCATTAGGTAAGTTGCATTGATGGTCAGTAGGTCAGCAATTTTTGGCGAGTAGTACCAGATACCATCAGCGCTACGAGTTTGTGCACCCACTAGACGGTCGATATCGGCGTTTGAGTTACCGAATAGATCGATACCACCTTCAGCTTGCTTGAATACTGTGTCGTTACGACCAACTAGAATTGTACCAGCTGCGCTCTTAAGACCTAGGTAAGTGTTACGCGCCTTGAAAACATCACTGTTTGTTGAAGTGTTTTCAACTTGGAATTCCATCTGGTAGATAATATCGATTCCGTCAGAAATCTTTTCTGAGCCTTTAACACCTAAGTGAGAAAAGTTGTTCTCTAGTACTGTACCTTCTTTACCTTCGCGAGTAGTGAGGCCTGTGTCAGAGTTAGTTACCGTTAAGTCTAAACGACCATAGAAGTTTGGACCATCGGCTAGCGCGCCGAATGATGTTAGTGCAATGATAGATGCTACTGATGCAGAGATTAGAGATTTTTTCATGTGTTGTGCTCCCAAGAACTTAGTTCTTTTTCCATTTTTTAATGGTTATTAACATAGTTTTAATAGTTTGCTCCAAGCTTCCATTCTTGTAACAAAGGTGGCCAGAAGTTTACAGTTTTATGGCAGTAAGATTGTGGTATAGATCAAATTTTTGCCCATCCACATTCGCTTAAGGCTGAAATTGTGAACAATCTGCATGCTTTGTGTGAAAAATGGTCAATTGTTGTAAAGTTGGAGCTTTTCATCTACTTAGAACCTGGTGACCGAAATTAAACTGTAATTAATTTGTAGCTTAATAAGTAGATGCTGAAATTGTAGTCAACTTGCTAGTAAATGCCGTGAAATATAGTCAAATTGTGCCATTGATCGCATTGTCGAGTGATGAAGGGGAGATGGAAGTGCAAAATTGGCGTTAGTGGCTGTTTCGAATACAAAACGAAAAAAAGCGACCATAGAGATCGCTTTTTCTGGCAAAGAGGTGGGCGTTAGAAATCGAAACGCATGCCCACGGTGAAGATATCATCGCCTAGATCTTGCTTTGAACCACCTAACATAAGGTCGCCATCGTACTTAGTATAGTGGCCATAGAACAGGGTACTTTTGCTAATACGGTAGTCAGCACCAACGCTGAACTGCTGTAGGTCAACATTCGACACAGTTTCCATGCCGGCACCATCAGCGTTGCCAACATAACGGCTCACATACTTTCCTAAGCCAGAGTTGTCGTTACCGTACATGGCTTTAAGTTTAAGGTCACCCATTACATAAGCAGCATTAACGAAGTAGGTATCGCCTTCTAGGTTAGCGTACTTGCTATCAACGTGTTCACTGTTTTGATAGAAACCACCGACAATCACGTTGCCTAGCTTGACTTGTGCGACACCACGGTAAGCTTTAACGTCGTCGATGCTATCGTTGTATGCAGCAGAAACATAGTAGTTTTGTGCTTTAAGGGCTTTGTCACCAATTGTCGCGCTTAAGGCATACATATTGCCAGCGTCAACTCGCTCAGTGCCATCATATTTCACGTAGTTATCTTCAACTAAATAGGTGGCATTCAGGGTAATAAGATCGGCAATCTTTGGTGAGTAGTAACTAATACCATCAGCGCTACGAGATTGGCCTGCGGCTAACAGGTCGATATCTGAATTGGTGTTGCCAAATAGATCAAAACCGCCTTCAGAGGCTTTAAATACTGTGTCATTACGACCAACAAGCGCAGTACCCGCTGCCGTCTTTAAACCAAGGAATGTATTACGTGCGGCAAAGGTATTGTTTGAGTTGTCAAAGTTGCTGACACCAAACTCCATCTGATAGATCACTTCTAAGCCATCATTGATTTTTTCAGTGCCTTTAACACCTAACCATGAGAAGTTGTTCTCAATCACTGTGCCGTCTTTCTGGTTTTGAGTGGCAATACCGTTGTCTGAATTTGTGAAGGCAAGATCGGCGCGACCGTAGAAATTGGGACCGTCTGCCAGCGCAGTAAAAGAGGTCGCAGCCAGTGCAGAAATAATAGTTGCAGATAGAACAGTTTTTTTCATTTTCATCTTCCTGTAGCGATTACGGCTTTTATGTCAAAGCCTTAGTTTTTAGCTAATGATGTTCAGGTTGTTAAATGACCCACATAAATGGAGGCAAATGTGGGTGATCTATATCTGTATTTTCCGACCGCAAGTTTGCAGTTTTTCAGTTGCGCCATTTGTGATCACTATCACAAATAGTTTATCCGGTGTGATATTAGTCATATATTTTTACAAGTGAAAACATTAGCTTAAACTTAAAATTAACGGGCTTAACATTATTGTTGTGCCTATTAATTAACTCCCAGTATCCATTAACATTCGTCGCAGGGTTTTTCATTGTCGCTTTGTCATGGATTAGGATAAAATCAGCGCGTTTGTTTATTCCTGTGGGAGCACACCTTGAGCCAAGCAACATTATCTGATGCCTATTTAAATCGTTTTTCCGGAATTGGTCGATTATATGGAACCAAGGCGTTGCACTGTTTTGCTCAGTCGCACGTTGTCGTGGTGGGTATTGGTGGTGTAGGGACTTGGGCTGCTGAAGCATTGGCGCGTAGCGGAATTGGCAAAATAACGCTTATCGATCTTGATGATATTTGCGTAACCAATACTAATAGGCAAATTCATGCACTTAAAGAGACGATTGGTGAGTCGAAAGTCGAAGTGATGGCTGAACGTATTCGTCAAATTAATCCTGATTGCCAAGTCAATGAAGTGGAAGACTTCATTACCCTAGATAACCTCAGCGAGTACTTTAACGGTAAAAAAGCCGGTGGTGATTTAGACTACGTTGTTGATTGTATCGATGCGGTAAAACCCAAGGCAGCTTTGATTGCATGGTGCAAGCGTCAGAAACTGCCTATTGTTACGGTTGGCGGTGCAGGCGGGCAAACCGATCCGACACAGATCCAGGTCACCGATCTCGCTAAAACCTATCAAGATCCTTTACTTGCTAAAGTGAGGAATATCCTTCGCCGAGAGTACAACTTTTCTAAAAATGTACAGCGTCGCTTTAGTATTGAAGCAGTCTTTTCGACTGAGCAGTTAGTGTATCCGCAAGGTGACGGTTCAGTGTGTAGTACCAAGGCGAGTGCCGATGGCAGTATGCGTATGGATTGTGCGTCTGGTTTTGGTGCGGTGACCGTGGTTACCGGCACGTTTGGTTTTGTGGCCGCCAGTCGAGTATTAACTAAATTGGCGGCTAAAGCCTAGTAGGCATTATTTCTGCCATAAAATGTGACGGGATTTATCACGCTTATATTGTAAAAAATTGATGTAGGTCTAAAGTCGATGTGGATGAGCTTGTTATCCTCGGTCGACTTTTTCTGCGGATATTATGATATGAAACAGGCCATCTTAAATCGATTTTTACGTTACATTCAGTTCGATACTCAATCAGATCCCAAGCAACAACAATGTCCTAGCACATTTGGGCAAATGGCACTGGCCGATCAGTTGAAGCAAGAGTTGATCAAGTTGGGTTTCAGTGAGGTCAACTTAACTGAAAACGGATACCTGACTGCAACTGTCCCCGCTACGGTTGCTGGTGTGCCTGTTATTGGTTTTATTGCTCATCTCGATACTGCTCCTGATTTTAATGGCGCGCATGTTAACCCTCAGATTATTGAAAATTATGCAGGTACCGATATCCGCCTGAATGCCAGCGAAAATCTGAGTGTCACTGAGTTTCCTGTGTTAAATAACTACGTTGGTCAGACGCTTATCACCACAGACGGCACCAGTTTGTTAGGCGGTGATGATAAGGCTGGCATTGCTGAGATTGTGACCGCATTGGCAAGCTTACTTGAGGACCCCGCGTCGCAGCATGGCGAGATTCGTCTCTGTTTTACCCCTGATGAGGAGATTGGCCGAGGTGCGGACGGTTTTGATGTTGCGGATTTTGGGGCTGAGTGGGCTTATACGGTTGATGGTGGCGGTATTGGTAGCTTAGAGTTTGAAAACTTCAATGGCGCAACGGCGGTAGTCACAGCGAAAGGTAATAACTGTCATCCTGGCACCGCTTTTGGTGTGATGATCAACGCACAGAGTATGGCTGCACGTTTTCACGCAAAGATGCCACTGGGAGATACACCAGAGAATAGCCAGGGCTACGACGGTTTCTTCCATCTCATTGATATGCATGGCGTGACAGAACAAGCGCAGCTGACCTATCTGATCCGTGATTTCGATATCGATCTGTTTGAGCAGCGAAAACGTTGGTTAACTGAACGAGTAGAGCGCTGTAATGCCGATCTGCTAGGTGGTGAATTGTCGGTAGAGATAACCGATAGCTATTTTAATATGCGTGATCAGTTTCATGGTCATCAACATATTATCGATATTGCTAAACAGGCGATGCAAAACCGCAATGTACAGCCAGTTATTGAGCCGATTCGCGGTGCAACTGATGGCAGTCGTCTGTCTTACATGGGCTTACCTTGTCCAAACCTGTTTACTGGTGGGCATAACTTTCATGGTAAGCACGAATTTATCTGTTTAGAGTCCATGATAAAGGCCACTGAAGTAATTATTGAAATTGCGCTGCTAACAGCGAAGCGCTACCAAGAGTCTGACTAATACGGTTTGGGGGATGCTTAGCTCTGCATTACTCATTATTTGCCATGCAGAATTGGATAAGAGTAACGCGGTTTGGTCATTATTGAGTAATACCCTAAGTAGAGGTTAACTGAATGATGACTTGGTCATGAAACCTAAGTCTGCTTGTGTTGGTGCTAGCACCTCTGCGGGGAAAGAGATAACAAAGCAGGCGCCGCCCAATTCACACTCTTTTTCATAGCGTATTTTACCTTGGAGTAGGGTTGCAGCATTGAAGGCGGCAGATAAACCAAGGCCAGTTCCGCCTTGAGAGCGAGTTGTGGTGTAGAAGGGCTCGAAGATATGGGGTGAGGCTTCATCGCTGATCCCTTCGCCATTATCTTGGATTTTAATGGTCACTGTGTCATTGTCCACTTGAGCATCTATCCGCAGCTTACCGTTTTCCCGATCGTTAAACGCATGAGCATAAGCGTTCGATAATAAATTAGTAATTATCTGTTTGAATAAACTTAAATTCGTCCGAATGGTTAAGGTGGGATCGAGGTGATAATCCACATCGACCAATCGTTCACCATAGAGGAACTTCATTGATTCATGGTGCTCGACTAAGCCCTGCTTTAAATTAACACTGCGTTTTTCCTCTAAACTCTGCTCGGCAGCGATGGTTTTGAACTTTTGAATCAAACTACTGGCGCGGGTAATATTGCTAATGATCAGTTCACAGCTCTCCTGATACTCTTCTAATATGCTGTTTATCTCTTCGAGGGTGGCATTTTCACTATGGATGAGGGTGATTAGCTCTTGAATATGAATGAGCTGGCTACTTGCCGCGGTGAGGCAGATACCAATTGGGGTATTAATTTCGTGTGCCACGCCAGAGACCAACCCACCCAAGGCGGCCATTTTTTCTTGCTCCACGAGCACTTCTTGGGCGCGTTTTAATACCAAGAGTGACTGTTCTAACTCTTGGGTACGTTCTTTGACCTGTCTTGCTAATTCATCTTTATAACTACGTTCGAGTTCCAATAAGCGTTCTCTATCAGCAAGGGCTTCTTGTAGCTCTTGTTTAGAACGCTTGATGTCGTCGAAAGAGCTTCGCAGTTGCTGCTGCATCTGGTTAATGGCATCCGCCACTAACCAAAACTCATCATTCTTATGGCTGTTTTTGACAAAAACTAAGGGTTCAAATTCGCCGTCCAAATTGATGTTTTGGCTGTAGGAGCTTAGTTTGTGTAGGTGTCGAGTAACCAGGAACCAGACTAAGAAGAGAATAAAACCTGCAACAATAAAGGTTTTGATAGCATTGGAAAGTAAGATCACAATTGCACGGTCGAGCAGTTTTTCGTAGACCACTTTAAGATCGGCTTGTACCACTAATGTACCGACATTGATATCTTCACTGCCTGATTGATAGGTTAATTGAAAAGACTTCTCGATAGTATTGACGGGTTGTGGCGCCCCAGCTTGCCACTCTTGGCCGCTGTCATCATTAATTGCGATATAGGTAATGTCAGGAAGCTGAATGAGTCCATCAATTTGGGTATTGATCAGACGTTCGTCAATAACCCAAATACTGGCAGCCAACACGTCTAGGTTAACTTTTTCGATACTCTCGAATTGGCGCGAGATTCGATTAACATCACTACGGTAGTCATTGATGAGCTGGAAACCCGTTGTTAGCAAAGTAATTAATGAACTGAAAAGTATGATTGATAGAGTCAGTTTGCGACCAATCGGACTTTTAAGCAGTTGGCTAGTGATCTTCTGCATTTACTGGCTTCGCTTTCCTAAAGGGTTTATAGACAGCAACATTTTGTCTACAGAGGGATTTGACATAGTTTAAAGCATAGCCCTGATCTGATTTTCTGCTTACTCTAATTAAAAATATTTCTCCCAAATTGATGTTTGTTAAGTCATTATCTTGCCTTCCGCATTGGCATTAGACTTGCAGGTTGCCTAAGTACTGCAGGTTTTTTGACACTAGGGTATAAAATGGAAAAGTTGAATGTAGCTTGGTTTAAACAGGTGACGCCTAAGCAAATAATATTCAATTTGATGCTTTGGCTGACGATTGTCAGCGGGGCACTGTTATTTGCGCCAAAGGCACTCATCATTGGATTGAATTTAGAGCCCGTGGTGACCCAGAATGCTCACTTTATTGGTTTAGGGCTGATTATTGGCGCAGCTTATCTACTTATGCAGGTGGCTAACTACTTTCTTGATGAAGCGATTCATTACTTAAAGAGTAAGCGAACAGTTGAGATTATTGAGCGCAAGGTGAGGTTGCTGGACCCAACAGAGCGAGCGTTACTACGTGAATTCTTTCTGCAGGGCGAAACAATTTTGACCTTGCCTGAGAACGAGTCAGCAGTGAAGAGTTTGTTGGAAACAAATATTTTGGAGTACCTTGGCAACAAGAAGCATTATGCTATTCAAGGACCGACTGCCGATTATAAAATATCGATGATTGCCAGAAGTTATCTTAATCGTCAGGTATTGAGGTTGCCCCCAGGAGAGCCTAACCAGGAGCAGATGCAGTTACTGATTAAAGCAAGGCCGCACTTTGTCCACTCATTGGTCACCACGCGTAAACATGCAGCCTGATTGACAAAAAATAGGCAAAAAAGTGGGGGCATCAGGCCCCCATTTGCATTAGAAAAGTGAATTAACACTGAGCCTACAGGCCCTATCTATTCTGGTTTTGACTTCGAGATAAACAACCACATTAGGTACGACATTATGCCAATGGTAGTGAAGATGACGATCATCGACATTAAACCAATGGGGTTACCGAACATTAAATCTAACCAAAATGCCATTTGAGAAGTCCTCTTTCGCAGATGTTTATAAAGATGTCATGGCTAAATTAGCGCGATTCAATATGACAGATGCTGATCTCGATCAAAAATTGCTACCAAATTGAAAAATTTGTGGTGATTGAGGGTTAAATTTGTGAGCGATCTATCGAATTGCGCTGCACTGGGTATGCACTAAAGCACCTAATCTAGCCGTTAGACGGAATTTTGTGCATTCGATAAAGTATGAGGCTCAAAAGGCTTGCCATTAGAAAAAGCGAAGGTATAATTCCGTTCACTTGCTAAGGGGAAATCGCTTAGTACAGTCTATTTGATAATGCCGGAGTGGTGGAATTGGTAGACACGACGGATTCAAAATCCGTTTCCTTCGGGAGTGACGGTTCAAGTCCGTCCTTCGGTACCATTATCAAATACTCTCTTTAGAGAGATAAAAACCTGCTTATATAGCAGGTTTTTTTATGTCTTAAATTTTTTGATGCAAGGCTTTACTTCTAAGGTATCGCTTAGTATTTCTAAGCTATTTAAAAGTCCGAACTCTCGCCTTCTAGAGCATAGCAAAATGTCTTCTTGAATTTTATTGCACATGAATACGAGCTATAGTCTTGCTTCTCTAAATTCCACAATATGTAGATTGCTAGAAGTTATATGCTAATCCAATCATATAATGATCATCATTAAACTCGTGATAACTGGCTTCCAGCATCAGATCAAGCTGTGAAAGTAACGGGTAGCTGTAACGCAATGCAACATCGTAGGCTGTGTCAGCCACCTTGCCATTGTCATCAAACTCATAGGCTTCGGCATCGGTAAACAGACCCGCATGTGCTATTAGGTTGCTGTCGTTAAATAGCGGGAATGAGTAATTTAATTCAGTATACCAAGCTTCTACATCCTGATCGTAGTTAACTGCGAGATTCAGAGCCTGATAATCTAATGATAGGGCGTATTCGACGCTGTATCCACCCGCGCCGTAGGTGTACTTCATGGCATTGAAACCGATTCCTAAATCGTCGCTAACCATCTGATAATAACCACCGTAGTAGTCGATCTCATAGTCGTTATTTACATTGTCTTCATCCTCATAGCGATAGGTTTCAAATGAGGAGCCTAAATAAAACCCACTATCATGTTCTATCATAAGATCGGCTTGGAGCGATGGCTTATCATCACTAATTGTCTGTCCACGCCAGAGGTAATTGCTCAACCCCATCATCACTCCAGATGTCGTAAATTGACTATCTTCGGCAGCAACGGTCTGATTTGCATTCATCGCCATTGCCATGATGCACGATGTTAATAGTATTTTTTTCATCATTAATCCTTATTTTAAATGGTTTGTCTAGTTTTTAGTTTATCAGCTAAATTGTAGTGAGTTGTCGTTATTATTTGTCGTGAAAACTTTAAGTTCGTTTTACCAACATGACTTTTGAAAATATACAGATACTTTGTTTTTTATATATATTTGTGATTTATGTTTTCATTTTCATTTTTTGATAAACACTTTTTCTATTTGTTGGGATATGGTCTTAAACTTCGATTTATTTTTTTGCTTAAACTTAATTAGCTGATCGCTGCTTTACTTTGTTGTTATTGTTGTGTTTTTTGGTTGTCCTCTTGTTTTTGTTATTTCGGGAAATATATTTTTCGTAATGTGTTAAATATGGTTAAGGTCTAATAAATTAGATTGATCGCAAACTTTATTTTTATGTGTGACTTAGTGCTGCTTTTTTGTTTGTGAGCTGTATTATTTTTCTAGTGGCTGGCTTTTAATTTTTAAGTTGGTGTTGAATTGTTTATTTATATTTGGTTGTAGGTTGGGTATGGATGAGCAGGTGTCAATAAAGGTTTAAGTATTATAATAAGGGATATTTATGAACGAAGTTCATTGGGGGTTGTTAGTCGCAGCCTATCTGTTTTTAGCCGGAGCAGGAGCCGGAGCACTTTTTATTAGTGGTTGTCTCGTGCTATCGAATAAAATTCAAGTGCCGCATCACTTAGATACGGCAAAAATCAGCGCCATTGTGGGTACACTGTTATTAATTATTGGTACGGGAATGATCGTATTCGATCTCACCTCATTCCAATACGGGATTGCTCATGGTGATATGAGTAAGTTCTTCCGTTTCTATCGCCTGTTTATGACGTTCGAGCCAAGCTCCATGATGAGCATAGGGACCTGGCTGCTGACTTTGGCGATTATCTTTGCCTCCCTCTTTTGTCTCTCATTTAGAGCGAAAGCGAATCAGCCTGGCCATAGCCGACCCTTTGCGATGATTAATGTGATCTTGGCTATCTGTGTCGCTTCATACACCGCGTTACTCATTGGTGATATCAATCATAACTTGGTTTGGTCAAACAGTATTCTGGTGGTGATCTTTCTACTATCGGCCCTATCTTGTGGCGCCGCAGTGGTGCTGATAGTCAAAACCCGTATCAAGATAACCGATGTCAACCACTCCTTCGCTAAATCAGATTCTGCACTATTGGCCCTTGAGTTACTTACCGTGTGTGTGTTCGCCTACTCGATTCGCAATATCAGTATATTTAATGGGGTAGACAACCTGCTTTCACTTTCAAGTGATGCGGGTGCTATTTGGTGGATAGGTGCCGTTTTAATCGGATTAATTATGCCGTTATTGCTGAACCTAACGTCAATCATTGGCAAGACGGCTGCGTCTCATAGCAGAGAGTACCTGTTAGCTGTGTTGATATTAATGGGTGCATTTTGCTTGCGCTATTCGGTTTTACTCGCGGGTCAGTATTATTAGGAGTCTAGGATGCTAGATAGAAGAAGAGCACTCAAACTATTGGCTGGCGGTGCAATTGCCACGACTGGGGTAATGTTTATGCCTGCGGGCAACGCGATTGCTGTCATTCGTCAACAAGGCAAAAAGCGTTTGGCCATGGTGATCGATCTTAGTCGATGCAATGGCTGTAAAGCCTGCGTCGTCTCCTGTGGCATGGAAAATGGCACTAAACCCAATGAACATCGCACCCAGGTGATCCAGACCAGTGCGGAAATTGGTGATAAACAGTACGCATTTAATTTGCCAATCATGTGTAACAACTGTGAGACCCCCTCATGTGTGTCAGTTTGTCCGACGGGCGCGACATTCAAGCGCGAAGAAGACGGCATAGTCGTCGTGGATTCTACGCTCTGTATCGGGTGCAACTACTGTATCCAGGCGTGTCCATACGGCGGGGTTCGTTTTACTAACTCGACAACGGGTACGGTAGATAAGTGCAACTTCTGTATTCAACGAACTTCCAGAGGCTTGCTACCTGCATGTGTCGAGACCTGTACCGGTGGTGCACGTGTCTTTGGCGATATTAACGATGTTAATAGTGAAATATCTAAGTTGCTGAGCCAGAGTAACCCTATGGTGCTGCAGGCGAGCAAACAGACTTCACCTAATGTTTTTTATATTGGCTTGACGCAAGAAGAGAGCAATACCGCGTTCAGTATACATTCACCTCAACTGTGGCAGAGGTAGCATCATGGATCGTAGAAATTTTTTAAAGGCGGGATCGGTCGCCGCAGTGATGACAGCGGGTACTGCAAGCACCCAAGTTATGAGTTCAGCTGGCAGTAAAACGAGTGATGCAGATATTAACAGATATGCGCCCACTTCATTAACGCCAGAGTATCGCTTCGATGCGGACAATAAGATGATTGAAAACCAGGAGCAGCGCTTCGCGTTTTCCAAGTGTTACGGTTGCTTCAATGTCTGTGGTGCGCGACTGAGTATCGATAATAAGACCGATAAGGTGTTACGGGCGGTGGGTAACCCCTACACCCTGACCAATAATGCCGGTCAACCCATGACAATGGAAACATCGCCTAAAGATGCTATGTTCCAGCTCTCTGCGGCCAGTGGCCTAAGCCAAAGCAATCGAGCCACCCTTTGTGGCCGTGGTAATGCAGTTCCTGATGCCTTTGATGATGAGCATCGAATTACCACTTGTATGAAGCGCGTTGGGAAACGTGGAGACAACAAGTGGCAAACGATCTCGTATGAACAAATGCTGCAAGAGGTTGTTGATGGAGGGGATCTCTTCGGCGAGGGGTACGTAGATGGCTTGAAGGCGATTCATGCTAATCCGGCGCTAGCCAACCCGGCTTACCCTGATTTTGGACCTGTTAAAAATCAGCTATTGGTTTCAACGTCATCTGAGCAAGGGGCGCGCGCCGATTTTATGCACCGTTTCGTTGCTGAATCATGGGGAACACCCAATATAGGTACCAAGGATTCCTACTGTGGTCATCAACAGGTTGCCGGCTGTGCATTGGGTTGCTTCGACGCCGTTGATGAGATGGCGCTGCCCCAAGTCGATTATGAGGAGTCAAAGTTTGCTATTTTCATCGGTACTAATCCTGGCACCAGCGGTAACGGTTTGAATGTCGGCTCTCGTCGTTTATCTAAAGCGCGTAGCGATCGAACTGACTTTAAATATGTGGTCATCGATCCCATTCTGCGATCATTAACCTCAGAAACAGATACCGCAAATGGTGAGTGGTTACCGATCAAGTCTGGTGGAGACACGGCGTTAATGTTCGCCATGTTGCAGTACATCATTAATAATGAGCGCTACCGCAAACCATATTTGGAAGCCCCTAGTCAGGCAAGCGCCGATGCCGTTGGTGAGATGAATTACACCAATGCCACCTACCTAGTGGTAAAAGATAAGAAACACCCTCTTTATAACCAGTTTTTGACAGCTGAGGCCTGTGGATTAGGCGCTGCGGAAGTGAAGATGGTGATAGATAAACAAACCGGCCAGTTGGTCACGGGTGATAGTGAGCAGGCGGCAACACTATTCTATAAAGACAGCGTAACGTTGGGTGATGGTTCACAGGTACGGGTTGAAACGGCTTTCTCACTGCTAAAGCAGCGCGTCAACAGTCACTCAATGCAAGATCTGTCGGAGCGCTGTGAAATCCCGATCGCCAAGATAGAGGAGTTGGCCAAAGAGTTTACCTCCCATGGTCGCAGTGTTTCTATTGAAACCAATACCGGCTGTAATGCCACCGATGGTGGTCAGTTTGCCTTTGCGATGATCATGCTGGCGACTATGGTCGGCGCGCATAATGCCAAAGGCGGTATGATGCACATGGGCGGCGTGGGCTATGCCACTATGTATGATATCTATGATGGCCCACTGTATAATTTGATGGATTTTGAACACACTGAGGTGGTCGGATTTAATGCCGAGCGTTCCGGTGATTATGAACAGAGTCATGAGTACCAGCAAAAAGTGGTTCAAGGGCTGAATCCATATCCGGCAAACGAGGCCTGGAATAACACCTTTGTGCAAGATAACAGTGGTGAGTTGCTGGTTGCCCATGCCAATAAAAATCCGTTTAACTTCAAGGCGTGGATCACTTGGTCTACCAATCCTATTTACGGCTGCTCTGGCTTGCAGGATCAGGTTGAAGACTCTATCAAAGATCCCAAGCAGCTGGGTTTAATCATCGCGCTTGACCCTTATATCAATGAAACCAATGTGTTCGCCGATTATATTGTTCCGGATACACTTCAATATGAGCAGTGGGCAAATTCCCGTATGTGGGGCAGCGAATATATAGGAGATGTCGCTTGTGTGCCGGTTGTCGAATCGCGGACCGCTAAAACCGCAAATGGTGATCACGTCAATATGGAGCAGTTCATCATTGACATCAGTAAATCGATCGGCTTAAAGGGATTTGGCGATAATGCATTTAAAGATCTACAGGGTAAATCCTATTCCCTCAACACACCGGCAGATTTCTATGTGCCTCTGTTTGCTAACATCGCTCATACCGGCACCGTATTACCTTCGCCGACGGAGGAGGACATTAAGTTCACCAGTGTCGAGCGTGCGTTACCTATGTTCGAGGCGCGCCTGAAGCCTCAAGAAGTTGGGCCTACCGCATTTATGTTGACTCGTGGTGGACGTTACGAGCGTGTTGATAAGCGTTATGAAGGCGAGTTTTTTAATGCGGCAATGCGCATGGATACTCAGTTTCAGATCTATAACGAATCGTTAGCCAGAGTAAAAGACTCCTATACGGGGGAATATAATGATGGCTTACCTGTGTATGATGTCGACCGTTTCTGGGATGGCAGCGCGGTTCGAGATCATTGGAGCGAGAAAGAGTATCCGTTTAATTTCTCTACCTTTAAGTTACATTTGCGCAGCCCTTATTCTGTTTCTCTACCTAGGATAACAGCGCTAGGAGACACAAACTATATCCAGTTACATCAGGATGATGCAGCTAGATATAACCTGAAATCCGGTGATAAGGCACAAGTGCTTTCACCTAAGGGCAAATATTTAGAAGGGATCGTTCAGGCAGATAAAACCGTTGCTAGAGGGACCATAGTTGTAGGTATGGGTTATGGGCATACCGCATTCGGTGCCAGTGCCGTAGAAGTGGATGGTAAGGTGCGTCCTGGGATCAAAGAGCGCGGCACAGGTATCTGTCCCAATGCGTTCAACGTCGTCGACCCCACCCGTAAAGGTGCGAGTTTGTATCGTGATAGAACTTTCGGTTCAACGGCGAGGCATGGTGTTCCTGTAGGGATAAAGAAAGTATAAATGTGAGTGGTTAAAAGGTTGGCCTCCTCGTTATTGATAGTGGTAATGAGGTTGGCCTGAATGGAATTTGCTTTACTTAACCTTATGATTGGATATTGATCATTTTCTATATTGAGGAGTGAGTTATTGTGCGCTCAGCTGGCGGAGACATTGTTCCCCCTCCATTTCGTCGGCTCTACAATGTCTTTTATCCTACAGCCTCTATTTATCTGATTATTCAATAAATCGAGGCTCTTTTATGTATGAGGCACTATTTACTACTTTAAGATTTTAGCGCCAGATACCATTCATCTCTAATTGTGTTAAACAGCTGCTGCTTGAGCCGGTGGTGAGTTGATGACTGATTGATTTCTGAGTAAATCAGATAATTTCCTACCCGACGACCTACATTTATCATATCAAGTAGTTGTTCGGTAAGCTCACTAGGTAGGGTACAAGTTTGAATATCTGGTATTAAGTCTAAATACTCTTGGGTAAATACATTACAGCTCATGGAAATTGAATTGGTATCAATAATATGACGGCTCAAAGCGGCGATGTTATCTGTAGCCCCTTTGATATCAAGACTTTTCCCCTCTTTTTTAGCGATCTGTTCCAGTAGTGGGCAGCAGAGGTCATTAAAATTATCCAACGCAAAATAACCATATTTACATAGGTTCTCTACAGTGAGTTCATCTTCGAAAACTGGATGTTCAGACTTGGCGATTAGAAATATCTCTTCCGTTGGTGAGAGCATTTCGCTGATGATTTTATGTTCTTTGAAATTTTCATATACCACTGCAAAATCAATTTCACCATGTTCAATGGCCCTACTGCAGTCACTGGATAGGGTTCTTATCTCAAACGTTAAATTGGGAGCTTGTGGTAAAACAAATTCATTGACGACTTTGTTAATGATGTAGGTAAATTCGTTGTAGGCATAGATCTTAAAATGCCCTTTTGCGGTCAGAGGGTTAAATTGAGTGTGGTTGTGCTTGAGAACTTGATAGCCATGTAAAAGCTGTTTTACGCAGGGTAAAACCTGTATCGCCTTATCGGTTAATACAAAGCCATGAGCGCGACGAATAAAGAGTACGTCATTAAAGATGTCTCTTAATATGCCGAGATGCCGGCTCACCGATGAAATACTCATGCCTAATTCGTTAGCGACTAAGCCAGCGTTTAGGTGGCGACTTACTGATTCGAATACAATTAAAGAGTGGTAATCTAGCCGTTCAATATTCATGGTTACTACAAAGTAATTCCTTTGTTATTTAATATCATATGATCTGAGTGGCGGCAAATATGGTCTGTCAAATTTGAGCGGTGGCATGGAATTTAATGGCGTGATGAGTCACGCCATTAAATTTCTATTTAGCTCTGTAGAATCTTCAGGGGTAAACCGAGCATATCATCGCCGCTGCCCGCAAAGTACCAGATGATAGCCACGAGTGCAGCAACAGTAACAAGGTACCAAATGGCAGAAAACAGTTGGCCATATCTGTCTAACGGCAGCAGGTGACTTTGGTGACGTGTTTTCCACTCAAATACGATCTCCAAACTACCAATGAGCAGTAAAAATCCCAGTAGTGCTAGCCCTAAGGTGTAGCTAATAAACACGCCGATAGCCGCGCCAGCAACACAGGCGATCAACCCCAGTACGCTGTTCATTGAGAAACTGATGCTTTTTAGAATGTGGCCACCATCTAAAGGAAGGATAGGCAGTAAATTAAATAGGTTGAGTAGGGCGTTGAACGCCGCCAATCCGGCAAAGAACACATTGCCAGTGATCCAGTAAGCAACGAGCGCGGCGATAGACATGAACAGTCCAAATGTGGGGCCCATAATTGAGATCACCACATCCTGCCAGCGAGTGTTAATTTTTTCATCACTGAGGGCGAGTCCTCCCATAAATGGGATGAGATAGATCCCTTTGGTTTTCATACCAAAGTACTTCATTGCTCTGATGTGCCCATATTCGTGGAACACCAAACAGGCAATCAGAGCTAGAGCAAACTGAAACGAAAACAACCAGGAGTAAGCGGCAACGCTTGCACCAGCTAAAACCACTTTGATTATTTTCGCGCTTTTTAACAGTTTAAAGCCTAATGAAGCGAGCCCTATAAGACTGAACTTACGTGGTGCCTCGACGGGCTGGACTGGTATTTGGCGCTCAATATCTTTTGTCTCCCGACGACCTTCTTCGAGTAGTTCATCGCCGTTAAGTAACCGATAATCGATGTGAAAAGGTTGCCAGCGTAGATCGACCTCTAGGGTGATTTTTATTGTCGAGACAGCATCAACTCGCTGCGGGTTTTCAGTTTTTGATGCTTGTGCTTTTAGCTCAAATTCATGGTTTTTTAAGCCTTCATTATTTGCTGATGCTTGCTTTACCGAGACAAGTTGGTTGTCCCAATAGAGTTGTTGCCAGCCTGCCATTGAGCCTTCAAGGCGCAGCTCTTTACCTAAACAGTCTATCCGGAGTAGTTCCACGTAATATCTCTTGAGTATGTGGGGTCATATGAGGCTGAATTATGCCTGTAAATGACCTGAAAATAAAAGAGGCGTAACTGAATGTTACGCCTCGTTTTTTATGAAAACACAGGTGTGTCGGCTATTTACGATTGCTGTAATCAAAGCTTATTTCTTGCCCTTCATTAAATACCATACAGGGGCCATGTTCTCTTTGAGTACGATTAAAAGCGGGGCCGATATGAATTTCAACATTGGCAAAAATATGTTTGCAGGCTTCAATACGATAATGTTGATAGTAGTCGTCGACCTCTTGTTTAATGGTATTAAACTCAAGCTCTTCTCTGCTGCGCTCAGTATTAATTCGGCGTTTTTCTTCTAGCATGCCTTTGACTTGCTCAACCATGAGTTCATCATCTTGCCATTCAGATTTCGGTGGCAATTTATTAAGACTGGCTTCGATATTGAGTTTAGCGACGACCATTAGTTTGACGCTTTGATCGAGCTGTTTCATGGTTTCTTTAAGCTCACCGTGGTGCATGGCACAGTAAATATCGGTTTTAGTGCCAGCGGTAGCACCAATAATGACCGCTTTAATGCCTTTAGCGGCTTTTGCGATACCCCCCACTAAGTCGCCTCTGCGGCCATTAGCATCACTGACGGTAAGTGTGGTGTTGGTGTCTGAATGGCTATGTAGTAACTGCTTGGTCACCAAAATATCGCCTTCAGCCTTTAAGTTTGAATATTGCACAAACTGTGCTGAAATTTGACCTTTTGCTTCCAGCGTCGTAGAAAGCTGGTCGTCTTTGAGTTGTCGTCCAATAACCCCTTTGCTGACTGTGATATCACCATCGGCAATTAAGTGGGCAGAGTCGACGAAGCCCATCACAGTAATATCACCCGTGGTTTTAACGACCATGCCTTCGTGGACATCGCCAGTAATTAAGATACTGCCTTTAAAGTCGACATTGCCATAGCCTACATCGACATCTTTAATCTGTAATACATCATCAACCTGCATACCGGTTTTAGTTTCAACGGGTTGGCCTGATACGGTTGCGATAAGCGTATTAGCGTCACTGTCTAGTAACGCGGTGCCAGTGCCTGCGGTCATCTTGATATCTTTGCCTGGCACGGGAAGTAGGACGCTACCTTTGACGTCATAGCCTTGCACACCTTCTGTGGCTGGGATTTTTACCATCAAAGTATCATTGGGTTTAACCATAATGATTTCACCCAGATTACGCATGTCAACTGTGCCATCAGCTCGTTCCTGAGGCTGCAATAGACGTTCCCTAGCGAGGGGCACTTTTCGATCAATAATGGCATTTGTACCATTAATCGCGGGCTTTCCATGGGCAATAGTGTCACTAGATGTTTGGCCGGGCTCGAGAGTCTCGAGTTGCTTGAGCTGTGACTGAATCTTTATTTTGCTTAGGCCCATGGCGATACCATCGGCTTTTAGGGCTTTTAGTATATCAGGTAAGGTGACTGCTTTTCCGCCCCAAGGCGCTGACAAAGTCATCTCTGCGCTCATGCTATCTTCAGCAATGGTCAGGGTTACTTCACCGTCTCTACGCTCGGCAATTTCAAAAAATTGCTCATATTGACCATCATCTTGGTCAATCAATTGATTGACCTGTATCACCGCTTTGTCGATAACATTTTGCCGCGGGAAAAGTTGGCATAATTCGGGAAGTGACAGAAGTTCGGTAATTGCGTCCACAGTGAGTGGCCCATGAGTATTAGGAATTACCTTAAATTCAGCTAAGTTACCATCACTGCTTAGCTCTATGAGTCCGGGATCCAGCATAGTTGTTTCCGAAGTAATATTGTTATTATTAGATAAAGTTCTCCGAGTATAACAGCATAAAGTTTGACCTATGAAGTCTTTATTAATGAGGCAATTAAGCTATATCTATTACCGAGTCAAATTAGTCACTGTCGCCAGAGAGAATTACTTGCCTCTGGCACCATAAATGATAGATTACTTTGTCGGTAAGGGTTAAGTGTTTGAGTAAACTTTGTATTTGTTGTTTTCTGCAGTGATATTCACTTTTTTGAAGTATTTGGCGATTGCATCACTATAGGGAAGGTGGCGATTGGCGACGATATGCCATTGACCATGATGATTCAGCTTTTCGGCGCTGTCTTTAACAAAGTCGGTGGCAATATGGGTTGCGCTGTGCAGTCCGTCGTGGAAAGGCGGGTTAGAGATGATACCATCGAACTGGCCTGACGTTTGACGTAGGCCGTCTGATGGGTAGACGTTAGCAGTCATATTATTAGCGACCAGAGTCATCTCGCAAGAGGCGAGCGCCATGGCGTTGATATCGACACAGTCGACGTTAAGATGGGGATGTGCCTTGAGCAGTGCGACAGTAATGATTCCTGCGCCGCAACCAAAATCGAGCACGCGGCCAGATAAGCTAGGCAGATGCTCTAATAACAGTTTTGTCCCTTCATCGAGGCGTTTTTCACTAAATACGCCTACCAGATTACAGATGGTGATTTCGCCCTGCGGAGTCGCTAAACGGTAGCTATTGACCCAATCCTCTAACTTTATCTCTGGGGCGTCAGCAATGAGCTCTGTGGTGTAAAGTAAGCAGTGACGCGCGTTGTCTCGCTTACTGGCTGCATCAAAATAAGCGGGCGTTTGCTTGGTTATGGAGCGCACGCCGCCTTTATTTTCGCCGACAATGATCAGCTGGCCACCTAATTTAAGATGCAAACCCGCGAGGTTAATTAAGTAAGGCGCCAGACTTTTCGATTTGGGATAAAACAGCACCACACAGTCAAATTGATTGTCGTTGGGTAACTGGTGTCCAAAATGTGTGACGAGTTTTTCTGAAGCATAAGGCTGCAGGTGCAAAAAGTGATTGTAGTCTAATGCGAGCGCCGTGACATGATTGGCCGTGTCGAGTAGATCCTTGGCGAGCAGATCTGCTTCATGATTGAGGAGCAAGATATCTTTCGACTCGAGAAAACCACTATTTCTTAAAACAACTTGAGATGGATTAGAAAGCACAAACAATCACTGGCATGGGAATTTGCTCGGATTATAGCGCATGGAACTTGATTGACTGAAATCTTTTGTTTGTCTGTTGTAGTGATTCAAATTCGGCCTCACGAAATCGAGATTACGTGAGGCCGGACAAAGTGAGTCTACTATGGCAGTAGCGCTTCGGTTTCGACCTTGGCCGGAGCTGCTGACTTTGATGGGGCACTGTTGTTGCTTGCTGTTGGCGCTTTTTTGGGGAGTAAGCTGATCAGCTTATTGGCGATATCTGTGTTGTCCTGATGACCATGAAACAAGCTTGCAGCCGGTCCGCTAGCAAACACCTGCACATCGACTCCGGTATGGCCACTCGAAGTCCAGCCAGTATTGGTGCGCGAATCGATCAAGGTTTTTATGGCACCATCTAGGACTTTTTGTCCCTGCATTCGCGCATTAGAGAGTTGTTGAGCTTCATCCTCTGTGGGGGTAAAGCCAAGTTGTTGTGCCACGTGGCTTTGCCAATCATCCACTGCGATGGCTGAGGTTGCAATGGCGTCTGGACTCGCTTGCACCGCTTTCAATAGCTGGCCATCCCAGCGGTAGTCGCCATTGGCGCCAATCGACAATCCGCCAGTATCATGGTCGGCAGTGACGACCAACAAGGTGTCATTGTTTTGGCGTATGTATTGCTCAACCACTTCAATGGCATTGGCAAACTCATGCATCTCTGCCATGGCAGTGGCGATATCATTGTTGTGCCCAGCCCAATCGATAAGGCTGCCCTCAACCAATAACACAAACCCTTGCTCATTTTGCGATAACAGGGTCAATGCTTTCTGCGTCATGGTGCTGAGTCGTTGGGCATCTGGTTCATCGATGGCCCAAGGCAATTGCACCTGGGCAAACAGTCCAATCACCTTAGGCTGCTCGACTGCTGCCAACTGGGAAAAGTCAGATAGGTACTGATAACCTTTATCTGTGAACTTTGCTAACAAGGTCTCTGGGAAATATTTCTGCCCTCCACCGAGTAAAACGTCAGCATCGGTATCAAGGTAGCTCTGTGCTAACGCATCATAATGACGGCGGCTTTCATTATGGCTGAGAAAAGCGGCGGGTGTGGCATGGTTAATTTGTGCTGTCACGGCAACGCCGGTGCTCATGCCGCGTTTTTTAGCCAGCTCCATCAGGGTTGGAATTGTGCGTTTGTCCACATCGACAGAGATGGCGCCATTATAGCTTTTTACCCCAGTCGCTAACGCCGTTGCTGCCGCTGCTGAGTCAGTGACATAACCACTGACTGCCGCAGGGTAAGTACTCGCGCTGCCGACAAGAAGCCTATCAAATACTGTCTGTTCAACCTCTTGGGTACTCGGGTTATCTTGGTAGTAACGATAAGCCGCAGTGTACGATGGGCCCATTCCATCACCGACCATGATGACGATATTCTTAGGTCTGCTTGGCGCATCAGTGGGCGAGCCTATATTGGCGTAGCTCGCACTACTGAGTAGCGAAAGTGACACAAGCGTTGCTGAAACAAAATTACTTAACTTCATCTAGGCTCCGTTTTACGCGCTAATGCGTGCTTCGATGGCATCCATCAACATACCCGTGACATCGACATCAAAGGCCGCTTCAATCTCTTTAATACAGGTTGGACTGGTTACGTTGATTTCGGTGAGTTTGTCACCAATCACGTCAAGTCCGACAAAGATTAATCCACGTTTTTTGAGCTCAGGGCCAATGGCATTGGCAATTGCCCAATCGCTTTCAGACAATGGCTGGGCAACACCGCGTCCGCCAGCGGCAAGGTTGCCACGGGTTTCGCCATTTTGTGGAATGCGCGCCAAACTATAGGGTACAGGTTGGCCATCAACCACTAAAATACGCTTATCGCCTGAGGTAATGTCAGGGATAAAGGCTTGAGCCATGGCATATTGCTGACCATGATTGGTTAAGGTTTCAATGATCACCCCAAGGTTAGGATCATTGGCTTTCACGCGGAAAATAGAGCTTCCGCCCATGCCATCCAGTGGCTTTAGAATAATGTCGCCTTTTAGCTGATAAAACGCACGGATGCGGGCAGCGTCACGGGTCACTATGGTTTCAGGCGTGAACTCACTAAACCAAGCGGTAAATAGTTTTTCATTGGCGTCACGTAGGCTTTGAGGTTTGTTAACGATCAGTACGCCTTGTTCTTCTGCGCGCTCAAGCATGTAGGTGGCGTAGATAAACTCTGTATCAAATGGTGGGTCCTTGCGCATTAGGATCACATCTAACTCTGCCAGTGGCGTATCGGTGGCATCACCTAGTTGGTACCAGCTTTGCTCATCTTGCTGCACGCTTAATGGGCTCATGGTTGCCATTGCGACACCGTTAACCATGGCAAGATCTTTCATTTCCATATAATAAAGTTGGTAACCACGAGACTGAGCGGCAAGTAGCATTGCGAAACTAGAATCTTTCTTGATATTGATGTCGCTGATGGGGTCCATCACGATGCCAAGCTTAATCATCTGCTGTGTCCTTATTGTGACTGTTGGGTGGTTTAGGCCGACTAGCCTAAATCGCCAAATCTAAGTTGTAATGCGCTGATCGCTGTCAGCGCAGCCGTTTCGGTGCGCAGCACTCGAGGGCCAAGCAGTACATCGGTAAAATGATACTGCTCTGTCATGTTGATTTCAGTGTCAGACAATCCACCCTCAGGGCCGATAAGTAAGCGTACCCGAGTGGTGTCTAACTCCAGGCCGCCGATACCATGCGAGGCGCGTGGATGCAGGTTAAGCTTGAGTGCATCACTTTGCTCGGCGCACCAGGCTTCGAGTGTCATAGCTTGGCGGATCTCTGGTACTTGGCTGCGGCCAGATTGTTCACACGCACTGATCACGATTTTTTGCCATTGTTGAATCTTTTTGTCCAGGCGTTCACCGCTGAGCTTAACGCCACAGCGCTCAGAAAATAACGGCGTAATGCTGTTCACCCCAAGTTCTACTGACTTCTGAATGGTAAAGTCCATTCTGTCACCTCGAGAGATCACCTGCCCAAGGTGCAAGTTCAACGGCGACTCGCTGTCATTGGTTGTTTGAGTTAAGACCTTAACTTCGACATTTTTCTTACTGGCACTAAGTATTTCTGCCAAATAATTGTGGCCATCGCCATTAAAGAGTTCGAGTTGTTCGCCAGGGCCCATACGCAAAACACGGCCAACATGACCTGCGGCTTCACTGTCTAACATCATAACCTGAGAAGGGGTTAATTCACCCACCTGATAGATTCTTGGAACTCTCATCTGCTACTCCGCAGTTTGTTTAAATTCGGCCAATTTTTGACATTGAGCCTGTACAAATGGGTTGTGATTGCCTTGGCGATTCGCTATCGCCACATCTCGCTGACATTCAATAGTATCAACTGGATAAGTTTTATCCCATGCCTTAAAGAGTTTTAACTGACTTTTTGCAATGTTTAAGCCGTAAGCCTGCTGCATATAAAGATAGGTACGAGCGATGCGGCCACGAGTATAGCTGGGTGGCTCTACTTTTCGAGATTTAAAGTCGATGACCATGGCGCATTGCCCATACTGCTGTGGATTGGCGTTCCACTGACTGAAACGATAGTTACTGCGATCACCATTGACTTCACCAATAGCTGGGACAAGGTTGTGCAGATCGCTTTCCATTTTTTTGAACAGCTTATCGGAGCGGCCGCAATTTTTACGCCCTCCCTGCTGCCAGCATTGACGCTGATGCCCGAACTCCCACGCCGGTACCACATGCGCCCATTCGATGCGGCTGGCGCGTTTTTGTTGCTTTCTTACTTGGTAACCGCAACGGGCGAAATCAGGCTGCCACTGTTTTTGATTAATGGTGATATCACAGCCGCAATAAAAGCTGGTTGTTGGGAGTTCTTGAGCGTACATAGTACGAGCGATTTTCTTGGCTTGATTAAAGCTGGTTGGGTGAGACGCCGACACATGGTCGGATACGACAACAAGTAGCAGTGCTAAGGCAGCACAAAAGCGGCTCCAATAAGGAGCTAATATGGTGTTTGGCAAAATGGTTCCCTAAAACGTATTGCTTGGTTTATCCCTCATGCCGATGCATCCTCCTGCGCATTAACGCGATGCGTAGGCTGACTGGCTAAAATAACGGTTAGCAGGCATAGACCAAGGTCTTGAATAGTACTGCGACTATTTAGAGGCTGATTCTACGGGAAGGGGAGTATTTGAAGCAAGATTAACCATCAGTTACCCACGGCGATCGGTTAATCAGTGTCACCGATAAAACTGAGTGTTTGTCTGCATTTTCGGCAGCGATATTGGGTTTGCTCACGTTGTACCTTATTGTGCCTTCTAATCGTTAACGGAATCGGTCCGCAGTTACATCGATAGGTAAAGGTTTTCCCTGCTACAGACTCAACATTCAAGCTGTGAGTGGTATGGGGCGTGAGAGAAAACAGTTTCACCATTAATGCTTGCCACTCTCTGCCATGGGGCTTCACTCTGCCGTAGAGCTGGTGAGCGAGTAAATGGCAGATCTCATGGGGAGCGACTTGGCGTAAAAACTCATCGCTGTTCTCTTCAAGCAGCACCGGGTTAAACCTGAGTTTGTTAAGTTGTAAGTGCGCGGTTCCTGCACTTTTCCCTCTAAGCTTGAAATTGATCTCTGGTCGAGGAAAGCGTTGATTGAGTGACTGTTCGGCAATTTGATAACAGCGCTCTACCTGTTCAAGTAGCCGCTGCTGATTCGCTGTTTGAGGTGTTACACAAGCCTGATTAGGCGCCGTAGCTGCGGAGGGGCTAAAC
Organism: Shewanella colwelliana ATCC 39565; assembly: GCF_000518705.1. Taxonomy (GTDB): domain Bacteria; phylum Pseudomonadota; class Gammaproteobacteria; order Enterobacterales; family Shewanellaceae; genus Shewanella; species Shewanella colwelliana. The sequence goes on along the minus strand of NZ_JAEC01000022.1, from coordinate 17,950 downwards.
AATGTTTTTAAACGATGATACATGGCAACCAAAAATTAGCGCGCCCTAACGGCTAGGGCGCGAAGCAAGAGAGAGCGATTATAACTGAGTTGCAGCCGCCTCGACCATGGCTTTTACTTGGTCGACGATAGCTTGTTCTGTTATGGCATCATAGCTGCCCACGCGAGGAGTGTGGATGTGGCCGACAGGGATAGGGCTATTAAACTGCTGTTGAAGCAGTACGGCGCGATAGGAGATCTCGTTAGAGAGATAACCCCCGCCAGAGCCTTCGACCGACGTTGCGCTTTGTAATTCAAGTAGCGATGAGGCTTCAAATTCACCTTTGGCCAGCGTGGTCACCTTGTGGTTGTCATTGACTTGCCACTGTCCCTTAACGCTTTGCATTGCCTTAACAGGCAGAGAAAACTCAACAAACTCAGGACCGTTTAGCGTTTTCCCATCAAACATTGGTGGTTTAGGCGACGATTTGCTGGCACCCGTTAGCACATTTAGGTTGTCGGGTGCGGCTGCGCTGCGCTGACGTCCAGGGAAGCGCTCGAGATCAAAATCATCGCGGCCCATGCTGACAGTGAAAATGGCATTAACACTCTTGTCACGATAGATAGGAGTGAGTAGTGATTCAATAATACCTTGGTCAAAGTCAGCAAAGCGCACCGGGATCATCACGGTTTCAACTTGGGCTTGCTTACCATTAACCATGAACTTGTAGCCGTCGAGCGCTAATGCCGTTAAACCAGACGGATTACTTTGGTCTATATTGCGATCCAAAAAGAAGGGATCAAAACCTGTGAGCAGGATACGGATTTGAACGTCGTCGGCAAACTGAATATTACTGAACCCACGGGACGCTTTTTCGACAGCATTGAGTAAAATCGTGCGCTGCCAATCGGCAATGTTAAATGCAGGTTTATGCTGCTTCAATTGCGTTTTCATGGCCAAGCGACTCCAGTAAAGCGGACGATCATCTTGCCCGCCAGATTGGACATCGCGTACCGCTTGTTGCCATAAGCGTTCACCTTGACGAGCCACCATCTGGGTCATGATCAGTTCATCAGACTGTTGGCGATATTTGCTGTCCAAATTATCGACCATGGCTTGATAACGTGACACCACGGTTGGTATCGCTTGCCTGGCAGCGTCTAGACGCTGCTCCTCAACATCTAATGCGGCGAAAGCGCTGTGGCTACTTAGTATGGCAGTTAGTGCCAGTGTTAAGGCGGTTTTACTCATGGCTGTAGTTCCTTGGTCTGCTCACGTCATGCACCCGTTAAATTGATTGAGTTTTGCTGTAGTGAGCTAAGGTCTTTATCAATTGCTAGTATAGTCAACAACTGAGTATGCACGACATCAGGCGGCAAATAAAGCATTGAGGTTTATTGATAAAATGCCCTTTTTTTGACATAAATCATCATGACTTTGCCCGATGACATAAAGCCTTGTTCAGTTATGCTTAGTGCATCGGCGATTTGGAGTGCTATTTATGCGTTTATTGATGTTGTCTACTATTTTGCTAGCGAGTGTTATTCCCCTTGCTGCGCAAGCAAAAACTGATGCTGACTCGGTACAGCAAGCCTTTAGTGATTTTGATGTCGAAGGTGTCCTAGTGTTACTTGATGACAATAGCGGAGAGCGGGTCACAAACAATTTGGCCCGCAGTCAACAAGGATATATTCCGGCTTCAACCTTTAAGATCCCGCACAGTTTGCTATTGATCGAGGCGGGATTAGTGAAGGATGAGCAAACTCAATTTGTTTGGGATGGCATTAAGCGAGACTACAACAGTTGGAATCGAGACCATAGCTTTGCCTCTGCGATGAAGTACTCTGTTGTCCCCATTTATCAAAAGTTAGCCGTAGCGCTTGGAGAGCGTAGAATGAGCCAAGGGGTTAGCTTGCTTAACTATGGCAACAACAATATCGATGGCGGTTTAGACCGTTTCTGGCTTGACGGTGAGTTAGCTATTTCTGCTAATGAGCAGGTGCAATTTCTTCAGCGACTCTACCATAACCAGCTTCCAGTATCGGAGCGTAGTCAACGTATCGTGAAAACGATGATGTTAAATGAAGCCAATAGTGATTGGGTACTCAGAGCCAAAACAGGCTATGGGGTTAGGCAGAATAAAAAAATCGGCTGGTGGGTGGGTTGGATTGAAAAAGAAGACACTACCTATTTCTTTGCCATGAATATGGACATAGACAACGTCAAACAACTGCCCTATCGAAAAGCGATTGTGAAGCAAGCACTCACTCATCTCGGTGTGATCTAGCCTATTTCTGTTGGTCCATGGGCTTGAAGGTTGGACGTTACCAAGGCTGGAGGCGACTGAGACGATAGGGTAGTAAGTTGGGGGAATACAATGAGTACTGAAGTTGTGGAGCTGCTAGGTGCTACTATTTGCCAAGCCCTCAAGCCCTCAAGCCCTCAAGCCCTCAAGCCCTCAAGCCTTAAACTATTACATCATTAAGGACTGCAGTGATTCGTGGCTACTAAAGCGCTTGGTAAAAAAGTCTAAGAATACACTGATGTTGGTGGCCAACTGACGCCGGCTTGAATAGACCCCGTAAACTTTAAAGGGTTCTATCGGCCACTCCTGCAATATTGGTACTAAGCTGCCGCCAGCCAACTCATTTTTACAGACAGAATTAGACAGCATGGCAATGCCAAAGTCATCCAATACCAACTGCTTTACCATCACGGCGCTGTTAACCCTGACTTTACGTTTAAAGTTAACCATAGTTTTACGCTCACCCTTACCTAAAGGCCAAATAGGGGCCGATCGTGAGGTACCGAGTAATATGCCGCTGTGCTCGCTCAGCTCCTGCGGGGTTGCTGGCGTCCCTTTAGTTTTTAGGTAATTGGGGCTGGCGACTAAAATGGGTTGACGCTCCAATAGTAGCCTTGCGACTAAATCTGAAGATTGCAGTGGACCGTACTTGATGGCGATATCGTAACCTTCACCAACTAAACCCACATCGTTATCGGTAAATTGGACATCAAGATCTACATTGGGATAGAGGCGCATAAAGCTGCTACAAAGGTTAGCAATTAACTCTTGGCTGAACGAAACAGGAATGGCAATGCGCAGTGAGCCAGATACATCATTATGGGTATTTTCTATGGTTGCCTTGGCCGCTTCTATTTCATCGCTAATACTACTGCAATGCTGATAAAACAGTGCACCCACTTGAGTGAGGCTTAAGTTGCGGGTATCGCGCTGTAAAAGGCGTACGCCGAGCTGCTCTTCGAGTTGAGCAACCTTACGACTAATGGTTGATTTTGGCATGCCGGTATTGCGGGCAGCTTGCGAGAAACCTTTGGCTCTAACTACCGCTGCAAACAGCATCATACCGTTCAAATCTGGCATTGTTTTATCACTGTCTCAAATATGGAACAAAGCGTCTAGGCCAGTTTAATAGCATTTGACCCTATAACAAAGCTATATTTATGGGCTAAAAATTTTAGAGGCTAAAGCAGAGGATCTATTGATGACCAGCACCAATCAGCCCACAAACATGACTCAGGTTCAAACTGCCGATCCGCTTTTCCTTCAAGCGGAGCATTTGGCACAAGATTTTTCTCTGTTTCCAAAGCACAGTAAACAGAGCTTATCAGAGCAGATTAACGGTCTGTTAAGTGAAGATGCCATTCAGTCTAATTTGAAAGAGTTAGATTCATTAGACGTTGATGGTTATGTCACTAAAGTGATTCAGCCTACTTTAGATAAGAACCGTCCAGGCGCAAAGCGTGTCATCGCCGACCTAAAGGGTCGTGTGATCACTGAGAAGCATTTAGGCGCATTTTATAGTGCAGAGATTGAACTGAATTTTGGATCTCGTACTCGCCGTATCGGTTTCATCGCTCAAGAACGTACCACTAATAATGGTGCATGGATGCCAGAGCATCACCTAGCCGCTTGTAGTGCAATTCGTCATTTCGCAGAATTGTCTATGCCAATTGTTTACTTGATTGATACCCCTGGTGCCGATGCGGGTGAAGTGGCTAACAGCCAAAACCAAGCCCATACCATCTCTAAAGCCATCGCTGAAAGTGCTAATGTCGACGTACCGACTGTCGGTATCGTTATTGGCGCGGGTTATTCTGGTGGCGCGATTCCATTGGCTGCGGCAAACATCTTGTTGTCACTGCGTGATGGTATTTTCAACACCATTCAACCTCAAGGTTTGCAGAGCATTGCGCGTAAGTACAACCTTTCTTGGCAAGAGTGTGCTAAGTCTGTTGGGGTATCGCCAGAAGAGCTTTACACGTCAGGTTGTATCGATGGCATTATCGATTTCTCACCATCAGATAAAGATGAGCGTCAGCACAATCTTCGCCGCGCAATCATCAGCAGTATTGAAGCGGTTGAAAATGCTGCGGTACAGTTTGTGCGTGAATCGAAAGATCTGCGTGAGCATTATGACCGCAGTTTGACGCGTTTCCTTGAGCCATCTAAAAACCTTGCCGCACTTGAACATCATGCGGAGTTAGCGGTTGCTAACAACCCAACTATGCACCTTAACCTGTTCGGTAGCTCGTACCGTTATCTGCGTTATTTGACCCTACGTAGCCGCATTCATTCTATCTCTCAAGATCAGTATGGCCGTCTATCTAAGGTGAGTGTGCCTGAAGGTGATCTGTTAGCACGTATTCAGCAAGAGCAAGATAAGGTGTTCCAATCTTGGCTATCTAGCCCTGATAAGCTGGTTTACGATGAAGAGTTAAACAAGCTTTGGAGCAACTTCTCATCTAAGCGTGATGACGTCGCGACTGAGCGTAACATGTTAACTCGCCTTATTTTAGGTGAGCCAAAAGAGAACTACAAAAAAGCACGTAAAGCCTTGTTATTCAACATTGGTTGGTCACTGTACCACCGCTGGAAAGGTAACGCCGAGAATAACTTTAAAGGCCTGATTCATTATCTAGAAAGCTTGCCTGATGAAGTGACACAAGCCGATTGGCCTGAGCTAAACCAGCTAACTGTACTTGATGTCATTGTGCACGATGAGTTGCGTGAAGACTTTATTTGGCAGTGTTACAACATTCTGATCTTTAACGCACTTTATGACAATGTCGTGGGTAACTTAGCGTCAATCGCTAAAGAAGCCATGATGTCTAAGAGCCTGTCACGTGCATCGGTAGATAATCTACTGCACGACTCTATTGACCGCGCGATTTCTACACAAGACACCGCCAATGATAAGAGCAAGTTCTATAAATGGCTGAAGTACTTTATGTCTCAGTCAAACCGTGCTGATCTGCTGACCAAAACTGAGCAGTGGAAGAGTGTGGGCTTCCCACAGTTGAATGACAGTCTGTTCGTGATCTTGACCTATTTCTTCGAGCGCTTGTTACCTGAGTACTTCGATAGCGAAGAGGATAAAGGTGAATACACAGGTGCAATTAACCCTGTGCGTATCGGTCGTCGTAAAGACTTCTGGAACCGTTTAACCATGGGTTACCAAGATCTACTTATCCAGAAAGTGCTTCGCGATGAGAAGCGCACCGGTAAGATGACGTGGGAAAATGTGATCGCTAAGTTCTTCAGTGAATTTGACGAGCTAAATGGCGACAAAATGTCGGCCAATTTGCTTAACTTCCCTGGGTTCCGTCTCTCTATTGAAGATGCGTTAGATAAGGGTATCCGTCCTTGTGGTTTGATAACGGGTACGGCTGACTTTGAGCACAATGGCCAAACCATGCGTGTCGGTGTTGCCGTGTCTAATACCGCTTTCCAAGCGGGTGCATTCGATATGGCCAGTGCTGAGAAATTCAGTGCGCTACTGATTGAGTGTGCTAAGCGTAAACTGCCTGTTATCTGCTTTATCAGCTCAGGTGGTATGCAGACTAAAGAAGGTGCTGCGGCGCTGTTCTCAATGGCTGTTGTCAATGACCGTATTACCCGCTTTATTCGTGACAATGAACTGCCAGTATTGATGTTTGGTTATGGTGACTGTACCGGTGGTGCACAGGCGAGTTTCGTGACCCACCCGTTAGTGCAAACCTACTACCTATCAGGGACTAACATGCCGTTTGCGGGCCAAATGGTAGTACCTGCATATTTGCCATCAACCTCAACACTGTCGAACTATTTATCGAAAGTGCCTGGTGCGATGGACGCCTTGGTGGCCAATCCATTCAGCGACACCATTGATGATCAGCTAGGCAGCATTGATCCATTGATGCCAAAGCCAACGGCTAAGATTGTCGATGTGATTGGCAACGCGCTATCGACCCTAGTACCAGAGATGATGATCACCGAAGAGGAGTTAGTCCAAGACGATCCTCGACAGTTGATGAAGCCTATCGACAAAGTATTGGTGCATGCTCGTGGTTGTACTGCGGTTAAATTGATCCGCAAAGCACATGACAACAACATCAAAGTCGTCTTAGTGGCATCGGATCCGGATATGACATCTGTACCTGCTGATATGCTCAATGAAAACGACAAGTTGGTGTGTATCGGTGGTAACACCTCTGATGAAAGTTATCTAAACGCTTATTCAGTGCTCAAAGTTGCTGAGTATGAAAACGTTGATGCCCTGCATCCAGGTATCGGATTCCTATCTGAAAGCCCACAGTTTGCGGCACTTTGTGTCAACAATGGGGTTAACTTTGTTGGACCAAGTGTTCACAGCATGACCACTATGGGTAATAAGTCGAACGCTATCAAGACGTCGCAAGCCAACGGTGTACCAGTTGTACCAGGTAGCCATGGTATTTTGAGCAATGCTGAGCAAGCTGTGAATGTGGCCAATGAAATTGGTTACCCAGTGCTGCTTAAAGCCGTACAAGGTGGTGGCGGTAAGGGTATTCAGGTTGTTGAGCGTCCAAGCGACATGATTGGCTTGTTCCAGAAGACCTCTACTGAAGCCGCTGCGGCCTTTGGTAATGGTGACTTGTATCTAGAGAAGTATGTTACTTCATTGCGTCATATTGAAGTCCAGTTACTACGTGATCAGTTTGGTAATACCAAAGTGCTGGGCATTCGTGACTGTTCAGTACAGCGTAACAACCAAAAAGTGGTTGAAGAATCTGGTTCGACAATGTTACCAGTTGAACTTAAAGAGAAAGTACTTGAGTACACCCGAGCCTTGGGTAATGCGACCGATTACATGGGTGCAGGTACCGTCGAGTTTATCTATAACTTAGACGCTAACGAAGTCTACTTTATGGAGATGAACACGCGTCTACAGGTAGAACATCCTGTTACAGAAGCAACCTCAGGTATCGACATCGTCAGTGCAGGTTTTGATATTGCAGCCGGTCGTTCAATTGAACACCTTGAGCCACAAGATATTGGTTATGCAATTGAAGTCCGTGTGACGGCAGAGAAAGCCGCACTTGATAGCAATGGTATTTTGCAGTTGTTGCCACACCCAGGTTTAATCACAGAGTATGTGATGCCAGAGCGTGATGATGTTGAAATCATCTCTATTGCAGGCGAAGGCAAAGAGGTTTCTCCTTACTACGACAGCTTGATTGCACAGATCATCTGCCGCGGTGAGAGCCGTGAAGATGTGATTAACAAGCTGCATGACTACCTTGCTAATCAAGTGGTCATTAAAGGTATTGCGACCAACATTCCATTGTTAACGCGCATCCTTAAAGATGGCACCTTTAATGAAGGCGTCTATGACACTAATTATCTACCACGCTTCATGGCGGAGCTTGATATCCCTGCATTGATTGCTGAAATGGAAGCTGCGGCTGAAACTGTGGGTGTTGATACTGAGTCATTGCGTGTTGGTGAGAGTAATGAGCTGAAAGTATTGGCGCAAGGCGCAGGTATCTTCTATACGTCTCCAGCACCAGGTGAGGCTGACTTTGTTAAAGAGGGCGACATCGTGACTGTCGATCAGACGCTTGCGCTAACTGAAGCGATGAAGATGTTCTCACAGGTGACATTGGCTGGCTTTAATCGTCAAGATGCAGTGCTGTACCCAGAAGATAAGCAGTATCGTATTGAGCGTATTCTTAATACGAATGGCCAGCAGGTTTCTCAGGGCGAGCTACTGTTTGTAGTCTCGCCAGTGTAATGACATTGCTTGTTGGCTTGATGTACTAGCCAATCGTTCACTGCTAATAAATACCCGCCTAAAATGGCGGGTATTTTTTTGGCTTATTTATGGGGGGAAGTTTGCCCAATTTGTTCTTATTAGCCTACTTTTAATGGATAAATAATAAATCTGGCACAACACTGTTTAGCGTTAATCGACTCAGTTAAACGCTTGATTGTTGACCGGTAAGGCTAATCTGCTTGAACCGCCATCTCTATCTGCTATGCATGTTATCAACATTTACCTCCGCTGCGATGGCTGAGGCCGATCTTAAGGTGAGCGGTTTTGGTACCTTAGGTGGAATATATAATGATAATGACACCTTAAATTTTCATCGAGCCTTTACCCTAAAAGCGACTGATACGGCTTGGTCTTGGAAGAGCGATTCACTTATTGGCGTACAGTTAAATGCCAGTTTAGACGAAAAGTTCGATGCGGTTGGGCAGCTGGTTTTAAAAGATCGCGTTAGCGATCGCTTTAATGACAATATTGAATTGTTGTTTATGCGTTATCGCCCAACACGAGATTGGTATGTGAGGCTGGGGCGAACCCATGCCGAGCTGTATATGTTGTCAGAATACCGAAATGTAGGTTATGGCTATCTTTGGGCACGACCTATTCCAGAGTTTTATGCGTTTTCTTCGTCGATTTCACAAGTTGATGGGGTCGATGTCGGTTTTTCTCGCAGGGTCGCTGGTGGCTTGTTAGACGTCAAGCTGGGTTACGGTAAAAGTAACGCTGTATTTGAAGGACTCAACACTCAGTTTGAAATCGACTTAGAGGATGTTTGGGTATTTACCTCGCAGTTAACCTTTGAGGCGTGGAGTCTGCGTTTAGCTGCAGCACAGGCTGAAGTCGACAGCTTTACTTTTAAAGCCATTGGATTAGTGGACGGACTCAATCAAGTGCCGAGCAATTTGTGGCCTCAAGCCAGTACTATGGCGAGTGACCTAACACCTGAAGGACAAATTCTTAACTATTTTGCACTAGGAGCCACCTACGATTCTGATAGTTGGGTGTTCCAATCTGAAATAGGCTACATGCATTCTGACTGGTCATTTTTGCAATCTTTTTACAGTGGCTATGCCAGTATTGGCTATCGATTTGGCGACGCGACACTTTATGGCGTGGTGGCACATATTGAGAATCAAAACCCGCCCCTCTATTACCAAGCTCCTAATTTATCCCCAGAAGTGCCGCCTGAGCTAAGCAGTGCCATTGGCGAATTGTATGCCGAATCGCAATTGGCTATAAATCTCAATCGGGTGCATCAGAGCAGCTTTTCACTTGGTGTAAGGTGGGATTTTTACCCAAATAATACCCTTAAGTTTCAATGGGACAATATTAATATTGAAGAGGGAGGGACCGCGTTATGGAGCCACAGCTTTACCCAAGAGATAGATACACAGGTGAACCTATTTTCCATTAACTATAGTTTTATATTTAGCTTATGAAATCGCTGCTGCGCTGCCTCATCTTGCTCTTTGGCCTATGCATTATCGGGCAATGGGTGCATGGGGAGGAGCTGCTGGTGGTTGTACATAAAGACAATGGCATAGAGCAACTGACTAAAGCCCAAGTGGTGGATATCTTTATGGGGCGCTATATCACCTTTCCTAACGGTCAAAAGGCCAAGGCTTATGATCTTGCCCCAAAATCTAATGACAAAGCACAGTTTTATAAGCAGCTCGTTAATCGTAGCGAAGCACAGATAAATGCCTACTGGGCGAGGTTACTCTTTTCTGGCCGTTCATCACCGCCTGTAACGGTAGACTCCCCTGAGCGACTGGTCGAAGCCTTAGCGCAATCACCGCAAGGGATCGCTTATATCCCCAGCCATTACATGACAGACAAATTAAAGGTGGTGTATCGCTTTGAGGCGCTTTAACGATAAGCTCTATCTCAAAATAACCTTGGCCATTGTAACGGGGACAGCATTGGTGGCTGTGCTGAGCTCGCTATTTTTCTATTTTATGGAGCGGGACCGGCAACATGAGTTTTCATTGCAGGACATTAAGCAACTTTCTGCCACCATTGAGAGCACGGCAACAGTGGCCGTGTATGTGCAAGATGCGCAATTGGCGCTGGAGATTATTGAGGGGGTTGTAAAAAATGGCGTGGTTGCACAGGCCCAGCTGAACAGTGAACCAGGTTTCACTGTTTTTACTGGATCTGAGGCGATAGATGCAAAAGAACAGGTTTTTCGATTGGTACTTAACCACCCGTTCAATAAGCAGGAGTTAATTGGCGAGTTACTTATCTTACCTGACATTGACTTCATTAATCTGCACGCCGAGAGCGTCGCCTACCGACAAGCCAAGATAATGTTATTTCTTACCATTACCATAGCGTTACTGGTGTCGTTGATTGTACATAAAGGATTAACCTCGCCGTTAAAAATATTGACCCAAAGATTTGAAGAGATAAAGCTTGGTCAAGACTCAAAACTAGCCATGCTGACCAACCACGAAACCGATGAAATAGGCAGTTTAGTGAAGGGGATCAACTCGCTTATCTCCTCATTACATAGCTCGATTGAAGCTGAGCGATCCATGAGAAAGAAAACAGAGCAACTAGAGAAACGCTTTCGAATGATCTTTGAAAAGGCGAGTGCTGGCATCTGCCTAATTAATGAAAATAATGAGCTGCTTACGGCTAATCCAGCCTGTCAAAGAATGTTGAGCCAAGTGATGGAGGCCGATGCCTGTATTGGCAAGGCATTGACCCTCTGGTTTCAAGATGATCAAGGCTTAGCCTCATTCCTTGAGGATATGCGCTCGGATACCGCATTGACGACGATCGCGTTGGACCTCAAATTAAGCCGCGAGGTAAAGCCCGTAGATGTGTGGTTGCACTGCTTGTTTTCTAAAGTTATCGAAAATGACAACAATAAGGGTTTGATTATTGAAGTGTTGATGTATGACGTAACAGAGCGCACCCAGCGCGAGCGTGACACCCGGTTTGAGGCGGATCATGACGTATTAACTCACCTTAAAAATCGCCGAGCGGGACAGCGCTTATTAAATCAGCAACTCGATAAAGCGAGAGTACGGCGAAAAATAGTGGTGGTGATGGTTATCGACTTGGATGACTTCAAACCCGTGAATGATAAGTTTGGGCATGATGCAGGCGATCTGGTGTTGGTTGAAGTGGGGCGACGGATTATAGCCACATTTCGTCATGGCGACATCTGTGTGCGTTGGGGCGGCGATGAGTTTGTTGTGGGGTGTTATTTCGACAATGACTACTACGATGAAAAAGTGTTTATAGCGATAGAGAAGCTCGCGACCCAAGTGGTAGAGGCCTTGCATCGGCCGATTGAACTACTGGATGGTAATATTGCATGCATTGGCGCCAGCGTGGGCGTTGGGGTATTTCCTCATCATGGTCAGGATCTCATGGAGGTGATAAATGAAGCGGATAAGGCGATGTATCAAGCTAAAAAGCAAGGGAAAAATGGCTTCGCAGTGCAACCCATTAAGCTATTGTAATCAGCATTAGGAGTGTGGCTTTGTGCCGCGATTTTGTATTGATAGTGCCCACTTCAATAGCATAGGTCCAGCCAGCGTGGTAAGGGCAATGATTAACACTAGCTCACTAAATAGCTTCGGAGATATTACCTCCATTTGTAACCCCATCTCCGCAAAGACAAGGCCTACCTCGCCCCTAGGTACCATGGCACTGCCAACCACGGCTTTAGCTCCCCAAGCCCCTGTTACCGCCAATCCCGCTGCCAGTTTGGTGGCAATCGCAATCACAGCAAGCAGTAATAATATCAAGATACCGTTACCTGAGAAGTCGATCAAACTGAGATTTAAACTGATCCCGACATAAACAAAGAAGATGGGCGCAAATACATCGACTAAAGGTTTTGAAGCTTTTTCCATTTGGTGGGTAAAGGGGAAAGGATTTTTCAGGTATCGACTTAATGGTGAAACAAATTGACGGCTGAGGGCCAGACCCACGGCAAACCCACCCAGCAGCGCTGGTGCATCAAGGGCGTGAGCAAGCCAAGCAAATAGACTGATGAGAATAATGGTAATAATGGCTTCGTAACCAGTTTGGTTCCCCTTGGGTCTAAGGGCTCTAAACAGATATAGCAGACCCCGTGCGATGGGGGGAGACAGCAGCAGAAAACCAACGACTTTAATGATCAGCAAGGTGGTGGCGACCAGCCCCAACTCGCCCGACGCTGAAAAGTTAAACAGTATACTTAATAGAATAACGCCTGCGATATCGTCGATAACGGCAGCACCGAGAATAATATTACCTTCGTGGGTTTGTGATTGATTAGCTTGCGCTAAGACGCGCACTGAAATACCGATACTGGTCGCCGTTAACGCACTGCCAAAATAGATAGCGGTAAACAGCGGTTGTTTGAGCAATACCACCGCTAAGATACCAAGCGTAAAGGCGGGTAAAACGATGCCTAAAATGGCGACACCAAAAGCACTTTTTCCTGCCTGATAAAGTCGCTTAACTGAGGTTTCACAGCCAATCGAAAATAGCAGTAAAATCACGCCAAACTCAGCCATGACGGCTAATGTTTCATGTGGCGAGACCCAGTTAAACAGTGTTGGGCCAATAATGATACCCGCTAGGATCTCTCCAACGACCGAGGGAAGGTTAAGTCGGTTAAATATCTCCCCGAGTAGTCGCCCAAAGAGTAAAATTAAACATAAAGAAAGCACAAAATGGTCTATGGCCATAATAGCCCCCGACCGTAGTGAGTCGTATAAATGTGATCTTGATCATTTTGATGACCGAGATCAAGGCATAAAAACCACAGTGTGACTAAGCTCAAAGTATCATTTAGCGACAGGAGAGCACCATGGATAAGGTCTTTATTATTTCGCAAAAAGATGAGCAGCAAGCCGATGCCATAAAGGCTGGCGTCACTCTGGCCAAAGCGCTTGAAAAGCACCCTGAAGTATTTGCCTACAGCTACGAATCCTTTAGTGGTAAAGAGCATTATAATCCTCGTCTTGCAGCGGTGGCGAAGTTGGCGCTGATGCAGCAACGCCGAACTGCGATTAACCAACACCTTGAACAACTTAACCTTGACGATGTGCCAGTTCACGATGTGTGGAGCAAAGATCTTTTTGAACATGCCTGCCACCACTCAATTCGTCACGGCTTTGATTTGATGGTAAAGGCATTACATCACCCTGATCATTATCTTCCTATGGATTGGTACCTAATTCGTCATGTGAAAATTCCGTTACTTTTACTGAGTAACAACCCTATTGCACGGGCGAATACAATTTTGATGGCGGTTGATTTAGGCAGTGATAGACCGCTTAAAAAACAACTTAATCAATGTGTTATTTCTCAGGCCAAGCAGTTAGCTCAAGCCACAAACTGTACCTTGCACCTGGCTTATATTATCCGTGTGCCCAAAATACTCAGGGACATGGATTTGGTCGACACTCGTACGCTCATTAAAGATGCGTACCAGCGTTATCAGCAGGAGTTGGCTGAAATCGGTTTGCCTCAAGATCAACTGCATATCCTTGCCGGTGAGCCTGACCTCTGCCTCTATGAGCTCTCCTGTCGCCTCAAAGCCAACTATGTGGTGATTGGCGCAATGCAGCGTCGTGGCATGCTTGGCTATGTGATCGGCAATACCGCCGAAGCCATGCTGAGTCGAATTCGCAGCAATGTGCTGGTTATTCCTGCTGACGATCAGCTGTTGACTCAGTAACGTGCTGTTGACGCCAATGGCGCTTATGCAGCTCGTCGACCACAAACAGGGTTAAGGCGGTGGCGAGCAGCATGAGCCAATGGGTTAGGCTAATGGGGCTAATTCCTAACGTACTGTTGAGCCCAGGTATGTAACTGGCCCCAATATGAATGCTTTGGGCAATCACAATACCTAAAAGCAGTAGCGGATTGCTCAGCCACGGCATAGCGAGTAAAGAGTTACGCTCTGAGCGACTATTGAGGGCGTGCACGTTTTCAAACAGTACCATTAGCATCAAGGTTAAGTTACGTGCCGCCTCTTCAGTTGCACCCATATTTAGGGCAAGTGCGAACAGTCCAAAAGCAACCATACCCATCCATAATGCACTCATGAGTACACGCTCTAACATTAAGCGATCGAAAATTGGCTCACTGGGTTTACGTGGTGGCTGCTCTATTTCGTGGCCTTCGCCCGGTTCAAATGCTAACGCTACATCTTGTACACCATTTGTGACCAAGTTTAGCCATAAAATTTGCAGTGGAAACAGCGGAATTGGCAGGGCAAACAAGACACTAAGAATAAACAACAGCAACTCGGCAGCGCCGGTACTGATCAATAGATAGATCACTTTGCGGATATTGTTATACACAATACGTCCTTCGATGATCCCTTTGACGATTGAGCTAAAGTTATCGTCAGTGAGTACTAACTCTGCGCTCTCTCTGGCAACATCTGTCCCCTTTAAGCCCATGGCAATCCCCACGTGGGCGTGTTTGAGTGCCGGGGCATCGTTAACGCCGTCACCAGTCATGGCAACAAACTCCCCTTGGCGAATAAGCGATTGAGTGATCTCCATCTTCTGCTTAGGTTGTACCCGAGCAAAAACGCGGTGGGCCGCCACGAGTTTGTCAAACTCAGCTACACCTTGTTGCTGCGCTTGGCTCAGTTGATCACCTGTTACCACGTTATCATGCTCGCCAACCAGTTTAAGTTGTTGAGATAACGCCAAGGCGGTGATGGGGTGATCACCAGTGATCATCGCTACCTTAATTTTGGCTTTCTGACATAGCCTAACGGCCGCTATAGCATCTTCCCTAAGCGGGTCGCTCATCGCCACAAGTCCAAGGAAGGTGAGATGTTGGAACGGGCAATCTGGGTGATTGAGTGAGCCGCTAGCCAATGCCAGTACCCGATAGCCGTGCTGCGCCATCCAATGGGTTTCTTGATGGATCTGTGCCTTTTGCTCCTCGTTAAGTACGCACATAGGTAAGAGTTTCTCGACAGCCCCTTTAACGGAGACCACCTGTTGCTTGTCTATCTGATTGATACTGGCACTGAATTGATTTTCTGATTCATAGGCAAACAGTTGCTCTTGGGGGGGCAGGGCTGTCGCATCCATTGGTAGATTGAGCTTGTAACCTAAGGTTAAAAATGCCAAATCAACGCCATCGCCGTCGGCATGAACAGCATCTTGATCAAAGGCAAGGTGGGCTTCATTAGCGAGAATACCCGTTAAACCAAGTTGATATAACTCCGGGGCTTGAGCCGATGAGACTGGCACGCCATGACCATGCTTATGGACTAAGCCATCGGGTGATAGGCCAGTACCTGCGACATGATACTTATCGCCGTTCAGTAACCAGATATGGCCTATGGTCATCTCATTGACCGTCAGTGTGCCAGTTTTGTCTGAGGCGATATAAGTACACGAGCCTAAGGACTCAA
Source organism: Shewanella colwelliana ATCC 39565 (assembly GCF_000518705.1). Taxonomy (GTDB): domain Bacteria; phylum Pseudomonadota; class Gammaproteobacteria; order Enterobacterales; family Shewanellaceae; genus Shewanella; species Shewanella colwelliana. Next base: position 2,485 of record NZ_JAEC01000022.1, on the reverse strand, counting down.
CGGCCACCAGTTTTCGCACAATCACGTTGGCCTTTGACATCCGCTTCATGCCAATCGCTAATGCAACGGTAATGGCAGCGGGTAAGCCTTCGGGGATTGCTGAGACCGCTAGCGCAACCCCGAGGAGAAATATCTGTGATAAGTCAGCACCGCGAATTAAGGTTAACCCAAAAATCAGCGCTATAATCAGTAAGGTGGCAAGGGCGATGATCAGCGTAAATCGCTCAATACGTTGCATCAGTGGTGGTTTAGTATCGCTGCCATGATGCACCATTTCGGCAATTTGACCAATTTGGGTGTGCTCACCGGTGGCGATAACTATGCCCTCGGCGCGGCCATGAGTGACCAAGGTACCAGCAAAGGCCTGGTCGGTCTTAATGATAGGTAGGGATTCGCCGGTTAGTGCCGATTCATCGACCTTAAATTGATTAACACTTTCTAAGCGAATATCGGCACCAATGCGATCACCATTGCTTAATAGGACCCAATCGCCAGGCACAAGTTGGGTGCTATCTAGGGTAATAGGATGACCATCTCGTATCACGCGGCTTAGCTGTGGCACCATTTTGCTCAATGAATCCGCCGCCTGTTGCGCCGAATACTCCTGCACCGTGCCGATAAGCGCATTAAGGAGAAGCACGGCAAAGATAAAGATGGCATTGATAAACTGGCTCAGTAATAAGCAGGCGACAAATGCCACCAAAAGCACATAGATAAACGCACTTTTGAATTGGCTGACAAAAAGGCGGAAGAAGCTTAATTTTGGCGGTTTAGGCAGGCAGTTCTCGCCATGTTGCTGTAACAGAGTGTGTGCCTGCTGACTCGTTAGTCCATGCAGTGCCACGTTGGATCCTAATGACAAGTAGGTGAGTGATACCTGATCTATAGCTTATTTGGCGGGTGTCTGCAGGGAATTAATGAGTATCTTGATAGAGATCAACATCTTGCTTTAGCGGGCGCTGATATGCCATGAAATCAGTGCCCATTGCAATGTCGCTACGCACTGATTTCTTAACTAGGTCATATTAATTGAGCAGCGGGTGATCGTCGGGGAGCTGGCGGCTGATCCACAGTATCAGCTTATGCTTCATATTAGGGCCATCTTCTTTGTCAGTGGCTAATGGCTGGATAAGTTTATCTTGTACTAATAATCGGTAGATACACTCGACTTTATCTTTAGGGGAGATCCCTTTATCAAAATCATCAAACCCACGTTTTTTTGCATAGCCCACACCAATTTCCATGGCGAGTTTTAACAGTTGTGCGTCGTGCTTGCCTTGTTTCATAACTGACTCCATCAAAGCTGATTGCATTAAACTACCTTAAATAGAGGTAATAAAAAATCACAAATTACCAATATTGAACAAGATGTTAGATTTAGGCGTTAACTGATTGTCAATCGGCTATTATTACAGCATTAAACTATGATTTTGCGGTATTAATGGCGGTATTAATGGCGGTATTAGTGGAGGAATGATGATTCAGGTTCAAGGGCTCGACCATGTGGTGTTTCGCACCACTAAGCTAGATGCCATGCTGCATTTTTACCAGCAGGTGCTCGGATGCCCCACTGAGCGTGAGTTAAAGAATGAAGGCCTTACTCAGCTTCGAGCTGGCAATGCACTGATTGATATTGTGCCTTGCGATAGCGCGCTGGGCCGTTTAGGTGGTAAAGCTCCCGTGCAAGATGGACGTAACGTCGACCATGTATGCCTGCTGATTAACCCTATAGATGAACAGGCACTACTGGATTACCTCGCTGAGTTCGGTATTGCCACTGAGGGATTCGCCAAGCGTTATGGCGCCCAAGGTTTCGGCCGCTCACTCTACATTAACGATCCCGAAGGGAATGTCATCGAACTCAAGTTTTCGAATTAACGCTATCGAAAGGGCCACTTTCAGCATTTGGCCTTCGGTTTAGTGGGTATTGGTCAGTGTTTTGTGAACCATAGCTTCATGGTTTATCAATGGCCTTCGAATGAAGGTGTTGGCATTTTTTGTGGTTTAACATTTGGCTGTGTTGGAATTGGGATTTGTGTTTAAAGTCGAACCTTCATTGTAGTTAAAAGCCTGCGGCTCGCTTATGTGTAGATACTGCTGCTACACGCCGTGAATCCATCCGTGGAGGCTCGACGATGGCATCCCTGCCATCAACGTCCGCAGCCGCATCTACACCGAGTTTTCTATCTCTCCGATTTAGACTTTCGGGTATCAATCTGACAATCAAAAGTTAAATCGTTTTTGGACAAAAATAAGCTGGCCTTCGAATGAAGGTGTTGGCATTTTTTTGTGGTTTAACATTTGGCTGAATTAGTGTTGGTAGAGTGTCTTTGAAATTTGTATCCTCACTTTAACTAATCGCCTGTCCGGCGAGGAATGTGCAGATACTGCTGCTACACGGAGAGCTTGGCAACAGCCATATGCTTGCGAACGAGAGACAGGGATTGTCGAACTGGCTTTTAGATAGGGATATCGTTGTGAATCC
>NZ_JAEC01000021.1 GCF_000518705.1 Shewanella colwelliana ATCC 39565 | reverse complement strand
AATCAATTAGTAGACACGCATGGTGCTGTTTGATCTAATCAATTTCGCCAAAAACAAACTAGAACAACACCATGCGCGACATTACAATACTACATGACTCTCTTAGCAATCAATGCTCTTCCATCCACAAAAAACGTCTTAATTCTCTTATGGTTGCTAATAAATCATTACTAGATGGTGATCAACTCTCTTTGACCCAGCTAGGCCGTAACATCTCTGGTAATGTGGCGCCTAAGCACTGTATCAAACGCATTGACCGCTTACTCGGTAATCACCACCTCAATAATGACCGAATGGCGGTATATCGCTGGCATGCAATGCATCTCTGTGGTGCACGATTTTTAAACTAGGAATTATGCCTATCGCGCTTGTCAATTGGGTTGATGTGAGAGAACAACTTTGTTTGATGGCGTTAAGGGCACCGGCCTGTGCTGTCGATTGTCAGATTGGGGAAAGAAGTTCGGCGAAGGAAAAACTATCGAATAACAGCGCAGCATTTACGCTGGGCAATGCATGAATACATCAAGTTGGTTCACACTGCTGGGAGACCTGAATTATGAGGGGATCCCCCAGCGCCCTGTTAAGGGGCAAATTGTAGTTGGCTAAAATGTGAAGCGAAGCGGAACCAGCCAACTGTTATTTGTCCCGCTTGAACAGCTTGTTATATGCAAACTGCTCCTTAACTAATTGAAAAATGGTGTGAACAATGATGACACATAGAAAATTAAAACAAAACTATAAGCCAGAACAAAGCCTTTAAAACACTCTTTTAAATCTGCTATTTCATGGCCATGTTTTGCTTTTTTAAAGCCTAAGTAACTTGGAGCTGGATATGTAAGCAAAACTAAAACAATAATCCAGTTTGCAAAAACTTTATCTGAATCAGGCGCATCAAAAATGAACACCGACATGAATAATGCAGCAGGCCATGCGATTATCGCAATGGCTGGTAGAAATGCTAAAGCCAATAAAGGAATTGATAATGGATGACTATGAGTTGGTTGCATGATTCCCTTTGCATATAACATTTTATTAGTGAGCATGCGCGTTTACCTCGTTGGAGTAGTGAAAACGCGCACAGTTAACTATCTGTATAAAATGAACTTATCAGCATTTTGCTAAATATACCATCTGGAAAACGCGCACAACTGCAGGATAAAAATCCTACAACCCCTTATGATTTGAATATGACTGTATAGTTATCCAGTTTTTTAATGGGAGTAGTGAATTACATCTCGCTGGTGTCGCGATGAAAATGTCTAGGCCAGAAAGCCCGTTAGGTACTGATCCACCGACAACGTGTTAACTCATTTTGGGGCAAAAGCACGTTAGCTTTTAATGCGTTATTAGTCCCAAATGAAGTTAAATCGAAGAGAGTCAATAACCCAGTGTAGATGCAGCTGCGGACGTTGATGGCATGGCCGCTCTTTGACATCCATGTCATCGCGGCATTTGTGAATCCATTCACTTCAGATACCACCGTGGAGCGTATAGGGACATATTCACAACAATATCCCTATCTAAAAGCCAGTTCGGCTTCCCTGCCTCTCGTTCGTTAGCATGAAGCCATGCTTCACTCACCGTGCTAAAAGAGTGCTTGCACACAAGCTCACCGCAGGTGATTGATTGCTATGACGGTACGACCTTCAAGCGCTCTTTTCCAAACAGGACACCACCAAACACAACCTCAGCAAAAGGTAAAAAAAAAGCCACAGTATAATACTGTGGCTTTTTAGCGGCGGCTTCCTAGCCACCTTTTGGGTGTTGATAAACTATGTTAGTAACCTATGAGTTAGGTTGATAAGAAGATTAGTTCTTCTTAGAGTATTTCGCGGCTTCTTCACCCGCTAGACGACCAAAGGTAATGATGTCAGAGATAGCGTTACCACCTAAGCGGTTTGCACCATGGACACCGCCAGTCACTTCACCAGCGCCATATAAGCCAGGAATAACTTCTTTCTTGGCATTCATGACTTCAGCTTTGGTATCAATCATTACGCCGCCCATAGTGTGGTGAACACCAGGAGTGACTTCAATCGCGTAGTAGTTACCTTCATTCAGTGCACGAGGTAGGTTAGGACGCTCGAAATCAGCATCTTTACCACTCGTCACAAAGCTGTTGTAACGTGCAACGGTTTCCGTCAAGGCTTTACCGTCAATACCTACGCCTTTCATGTCGCCAAGTTTAACTAAGCTGTCAGACGTTGGTGCTACACCCAAGCCAATGTACTTATCAATTTTCTTCAGTGACTTACGTACAGAATCATCAAAAATAAGGAAGGCTGACTTACCTGTTTGCTTCAAGATAGCGGCAGAAGCTTTGTCACGTGTAGTGATTTCGTTAACGAAACGCTTACCTTCACGGTTAACTAAAATCGCACCGTTACCACGTACCGCTTCGGTAACCATAACGCCACCTTTAACAGATAACGTTGGGTGCGCTTGAATGTACTCAACATCTTTCGTTGCTGCACCAGCGTTTTCTGCCACGTCGATACCATCACCGACTGCACCTGGTTGGTTAGTAGAGATAAAGCCTTTTAGCTTAGGATCTAACTTAGCAACGCGATCGTTATTCTTAGCAAAACCACCTGTTGCAAGAATTACTGCATCGGCTTTAACCCAGTAGTAACCCTTATACATACCCTTAACTAGGATACCTTTTACCTTGCCACTATCATCTTTAAGAATTTCGATACCGCGTGTGTTCATGCGTAAATCGATATTACGTTTAAGTGCATTATCGTAAAGCACTTGAACAACGTGAGCACCCACACCAGCACCACCAGTTGGACGGTGTGAACGGTTAACCGATGCGCCACCCATACGGCCCACATCGTTTAGATCGGCGCCCATAGCGGTCATCCAATCTACAGAACCTTTAGAGTGAGAGCTTAAAATCTCAACTAGAGCTGGATCGTTAATGTTACGGCCACCTTTCATGGTGTCTTTATACATCAACTCAGGGCTATCGGTAATGTCCTTCGCTTTTTGCTGGTCAGTCCAAGCTGCATTCATACCACCAGCGGCTAACTTGGCGTTACCACCAATCACAGGCTCTTTTTCAATAAGAATGACTTTGGCGCCATTATCATGTGCAGACACTGCAGCAGAGAAACCTGCGCCACCTGAACCCACAACGACAACGTCAACGGTATCGTGCGGTGCGCTAGCAAGAGCAGCTTGACGTTCTGACTTATCTTTGGCCAATTCTGCAATAGTAGGCTCGTTACGCTCCCACTTTTTAGCGTATGGCATGTTGAAATCAAAGCTATGGCAAGAGTCACAGTAAACCATAGATTTTTCGTGAGCACTGTGACATGAGGTACATGCGACATCGCCAGGGAAATGAGAATCATGAGCGTTATAGTGCTCATGTTTAGTGGTTTCAGCCACCTCAGCGAGCGTGCCGTGACACGACACACATTGTTCATTTTCATAAGTTAAGCTGTCGTTAGATAGCTCACCATCTGGTGTATGACAGCTGTCACACTCTTGGTTTTGAGCATGGAACTCAGCCAAGTTATCTGCGGCTAAAGTACTGCTCATAAAGCCTGTACTACCAATTAATGTGGCAATACATGCTGCAAGTTTGATCATTTTCATCTTTGCTCCCCCTTCTACCCGTTATGACCTAAGCCTTATCAGTATAGAAGCACTTTCATTTCATTTAATTGAAGTGATGTCACTTCGTTTATGTTAAATACCGTCAAAATTTTTAGCGTTTTACGCGGCATTTAATATCGCTCAATTAAATCTTTACCTAAGGCTGCAAAGCCAGCAACAAGATAGAGAGGTTAGTGCTGAAAAATGACACCTCAATCACACGCCATTTATTGGCCTATGCAAACATGCATAGCCCATTGGAGGTGTATGCAAAATTGCATAGTGCTACGTGCGACGGGTCACATCGCACCATCAACATGCATAAACATGCATAAACATGACTTAACATATGATGGATTCGCGTAATACAGCACAGTTTCATTAGTGATCATTATGTAAAATCTCCCCATGAGATCTTTACTGCTTTGCCTTACCCTACTCGTCATGCCTGCGCTCGCCCAAGAGAGCATTGTCTTTGGTGTACACTCAAAAACCGCCCCGTTAGAATGGCGCAACAATGGTGTCGACCAAGGCTTTAACATCGAGTTAATCGACCGTATTGGTCAACTCATGGACAAACGGATTTTAGTGCGCCGTAAAAGCTTTCAACAACTAGTGAAAGATGTTCACAACCCTGACAGCGATATCGATGTCATTGCCGTGGTTAGCCCGGTTAATTTAGACAGAAAGCTCAGTCAATCCGACCCTATTTATGCCACCCATGCCAAAGCCTATACCTTGCAAGGCAAAGCATTAATCAATAGCTGGGCAGACTTAATCGGCAAACGTGTTGCGATTAAAAAAGGCGCCTTTGTTGACGTTTACCTCTCTGGTTATCCACAACAATTTGAACGGATTGATGTAGACCTTTATGAGACAGGCTTTCAACGGCTGATTAATAATGAAGTGGATGTGGTCATTGCTGAAAGCTTTGTTGCTCGTCGACTATTACCCCTTTATCCGTCGGTTCGCAGCTCCAGTGATGCCCTGATTTACGGCGCATTTAACTTTGTCTGCAATGGCAAAAAGTCTGCTTTAATGGACCAGATAAACGATGCACTGCGTCAGTTAAAACTCTCTGGGGAGTATGACAAGCTGGTGAATAAGTGGTTTGGTACTGGACGAGAAAAGGTCGATTTGACCTCAACCCAACAACGGATGTTTTGGCTGGCTATCTTAATTTCTATTATCTCCGCAATGGGGATGATCTATACCGGTTTTATTAGTGTGAGTCTCCATAAACGTAAAAAGGCGCTCGATGCAGAGTTGATGCAACGTCGACGGGTTGAAGCTGAGATCTCAGCACTTTCTAAACAGTTTCAGTCGGTATTAGACGGTATGCCTCATGGCGTCACCATCGTAAACCAAGCAATGCAGCGCTTATGGAGTAACGACAACAATATTCACCTTTTGGTAAGCCCTGAATTTCGCTATATCGACAACCACCCCTTTCAGCTAAAGTCAGCGGTGCTAGCCACCTTGTCTGACCAACACTCGCTCACTGCCGACATGGTGTATCAACAGCAGTATTGGCAGCTGCAAATTCACCCTATTGCTCATGATCAGGTAGTGGTCTTACTCGAAGAGTCTACCGAGCAACATAGATTGCGCCATGCTAACGAAGAGGCGAGCCGCTTAGCCTCCCTTGGAGAGCTTAGTGCCGGTATCGCCCATGAGATCAACAACCCAACAGGACTTATCGTCCATGCTATTGCACTCTTTTCCGCCGCGATGAAAGATTTAACCCCAGCAGCGCAGCATTACATTAAAGTTAACCCATTTTGGCAAATTGCTGGACTTGAACCGGTCAAAGCTATGGATGAGTTAGCCCAAAGTTGCGACACCATCAACGAAGGAGCGCAGCGCATCAGTCGTATTGTTAACGATCTTAAGCGCTACGCCTTGCCGCACCTTGCCAGTGAAAAAACTGCCGTTAGCCTTAACGAAGTGGTGCAGGTCGCATTAAGGTTAACGGCAAATCAAACCAAAACCCATGAGGTGATTATCGAACTTAATTCCCCGTCACCTCTGGTGATGGGCGATGCACAACAGTTACATCAAGTTTTGATTAACCTCATTCAAAATGCGTGTCATGCCTGCCCCTCTCATACAGGGCGCATCTATATACAGACTCATTTAACAGCGCAGCATGCCAAAATATCCATATCAGACAATGGCTGTGGCATGGACAGTGCCACACTTAAACGTATTACGGAGCCATTTTTTACCACCCGCAGAACAGAGGGTGGCACGGGCTTAGGCTTATCGGTATGCAGCCGTATCATTAAAGCCCACAATGCTGAAATGCAGATCCATTCTAGCCAAGGAAAAGGCACCCAAATTAACCTAATTTTTCCACTGTTCCAGTGAAATTAACGGCAGGAACTTAAGATGAAACTGGCAAGAAATATTCTCTTAGTCGATGATGAGGCCTCATGGTTACGCAGTCTTGCCGTGACGCTCAACCGGCTGGTCCCCGAAGCTGAGATAGACACCTGTGTCGATAGTCGCCAAGTGATGAATCGCCTTCAGGTAGGTGATTACGCATTAGTTTTGCTCGACTTGACCATGCCTTTCCATTCAGGAGAGGAGCTGCTTGCCATGATCCGCAGTGATTTTCCTAATACCCGGGTTATCATCGTCACAGGGGTCAATGAGGTCGATACCGCCGTGCGCTGCATTAAAAATGGTGCCTACGATTACTTTATTAAAACTGATAATGTCGATGATCTGTCTCATACGGTCAGACGGGCTTTAGAAGTTGTAGGGCTTGAGCGGAACTACCTACATATTAAGGAGCGATTTTTAAGCCGCACCTTAGATCATCCCGAAGCCTTTAATAACATCCTCACCTGTGAACCTCAGTTATTGGATCAGTTTCGCTATTTAGAAGCCGTCGCCTTTAGCCCTGAGCCATTGCTGATTTATGGTCAAAGTGGGACAGGTAAAAGTGAATTTGCTAAATCTTGTCATCAACTTTATAGCCCAGATGCCCCCTTTATCAGCCTCAATTTGGCGGGCATCACCTGTGAGACCTTTGCTATCAAACTGTTTGGTCAGCTTCACCACAGAGCCAATGGCGAAATCGATGCGGTAGCCGGCTACCTGCACCAAGTGGGTAGCGGTGTGCTTTACCTCAATGAGATAGGCTCATTACCTCAGCAAGCGCAAATACAGTTACTGGAACTGCTTGAAAGTAAAAAATATAGCCCTATTGGCAGTGAACAAGCCTACCCGGTTAAGTGTAAATTCGTGGTATCCACTCAAGATGATCTTCTACAACTTAATCAGCAAGGAACATTTCGAAGCGACTTACTCTACCGCTTACGCTCTCACAAAATAAAGCTGCCTCCATTGGCAAATCGGCCACTGGATATCGCCATGCTGATTAATCACTTCATCGCCCTCGCCGCGCAAGAGATGTCATTGAGAGCTCCTCAGCAACCGCGCGCTCTCGCGCCTAAACTGGCAGGGTATCAGTTCCCAGGTAACCTTCACGAACTCAAAGGGATGGTTTTTGATGCCGTCAGCCGCAGTGATGGCGTAGCCTTAAATATCTCTCCTTTTATGGAGGCGATTAACGAACATAAATCTCTGTGTTCGCCACAACAAGATTGCATGGTATTCCCCAAACAATTACCCACACTCGCTGAAATCAATCAAGCCTTAATCGATGAAGCGATGAGCCGTACCGCCAACAATCAAACCGCCGCGGCTCAACTTCTGGGCATAAGCCAAAGCGCACTGAGCCGTCGCCTCAAGGGGTAATACGACAAAAAACGGCTTTTCTCAAAGTCAGAAAAGCCGTTTTTAAACCTTTACAACTTTAACGTAATTCGACAGTTTTACTCGCTAAAAGCCTATTATTCAGATCGCTAATTTCTAACGTTAACGTTCCCTCAAACAGCTCATCTTCATCAAAGGTATATCGAATATCCCAACTCTTTGCGTCAGCATCACCATAGACAAATGAACTATCGAACACTTGTTGCTTCCCACTCGCACCTTGCTTAATCCATTTACCTATCAGTGCCACGTTTTCGCCTTCATGCTCAAACTCTACATTGAACACAGCGCCTAAACTCAATTTGTCTCTACCCACGAAGGACTTAGCATCATCAGTGACTTGATAACGGTTACGGTAATTGTTGTAAGTCACTTCACCAAATTCGACATCATCCAAATCAACCTTAACGTCTGAAGCTTGATACTCTTGCTGCACAACATTTTTCAATAATGTCCGTTCATCTAGGTTGTAGTCCCCTTTGGCAAAGATATCGCCAAGTACCCAACGCAAAGTCTTGTAAGACTTGGAGGTCACAGCGTTTCTCTGTTCATCCGTTGGCAATTTTTCCAGATCTGATAGCGAAAGCAGTTCGCTACAGCGTTGGACATCTCGAATTGGCGCAGGCGCAAGGCAATAGGCTTTTGCCATTCTCAAGCGCGCTCTCGCGTCATATTCCAACTCCGCTGCCGCGGTAAAATACTTCAAAGATCGCCCCCAATCTTGCTCAACTAACTCACCTAATTCATAAACAATACCAAGCCAATAACCAGCCCCTGCATAACCAAACTCAACAGCCTTGTCGCCCCACTCAACCCCCTCTTTAATTAGTGCATGGGCATTTGCTTTATCGTCCACACCTGCACCTATGGTGATGTTATCTTTGAGTTCAAGTCCCTGCTCAACAAGCAAATTACCAAGATTGTAAGCCGCTCGCCCCTCACCCATATTGGCAGATTCACGATAATACTTAAGCGCTAAGGACTGATCATTTTTAACTCGATTATCAAAATGAAATCCGTCGGCAATCAGCACCGTATCACCACCAAGCTGTTTAACCAGCTCATCATTAACGCCCTGCATTTGATGGTACTCGCCAAGCACTAAAGTACGCTTAAGATAGTCCGCGACATAGGCAGACTCATGCCGCTGCCAATACCATGAACTTTGACCATGCCCAGTTTGTTCGTAATAGAGAGTCTCAACCTCTTTGCCCAATTTGTTGAGTACGTATTCCATTCGCATCGAATGCTCAAAATCAGCAATACGATCCATCTTACCCGCAACCAACAGTACAGGGCTTTTGATCGCCTCAGCCAAATAAACTGGAGAGTACTTAATCAACTCATCACTCAATTCACCCACAACTTTGGATACACTCTCACGATACTCTTCCAGTACTTTGAAGTTGTTTGCGTTAAACAGTAACGGTAGATCGTAAATGCCGTATCCACCCACCGCACACTGATAGTCATCAGGATGCTTAATTGCCAGCATCAGCGAAGAGTAACCACCGTAGCTGGCACCAATGGCACACATCTGATTAAACTTATGTTGCTTTCTGACTTGAGTAACCGCTGCGGTAATATCCTCTTCAATCGCCTTTCCAAACTCGCCTTTACCGCTATCTAAAAACTGCTTACCGTAACCTTCAGAGCCGCGAAAGTTAACTCTCAGTATCGCAAAGCCACGGCTGACAAAATACTGAACTTCACTATTGAAATAGTTAAAGTCACGTACACCAATCGGCCCACCATGAGGCATAACCAAAAGCACGCCGTTGCCACTCTGCTTATCTGGCAAAGTTAAATAGGCTTCAACCTCTACGCCAGCGGTATTTGTGACAGAAAACACTTCTGTCGGCTGAAGTTGATGTTGAATTAAGTCTGGATATAACTCAGTAAGCAAATCAGCTTTTTTACTCTGCACATCAAATAAGTAATAGCTACCTGGGTCATCAGAGGCATAGGAGAATAGCAACATCTGCTTCGCGTCATTTGAGTGCGCACTAATAACGGTTTCCTTGCCCTGAAATGCGCTACTAAACAGCGATTTAATTTGGTTAATATCATTGTCAAAGAAATGGCTAACATGATGACCGTTTTCCACGTACCGAACAGACTTAACAGCCTTGCCAGACTCATCCAGTTCAGCGCCAACGAGGTCGTATTTTGGGTGTTCATATAACACGCTGCCTAACGTCTGGCTTGGAATGTCAAACTCATATAAAGCAACTTTATCAGTATTTTTATTGCTCAATACGGCCAAGGTATTGTCACGAATAAACCCGATCGGACTAAAACTGACCTCGGAGTCATCAATTTCAAACAGTAGCTTCCAGCGGCTTTCGTTTAGTGACCGATAAAGGACTTCGCCACGCATATTTTCAATATCTGCCGTGACCGCAAACAACTCCTCACGAATACTGTCAAAGGCAAATACCGCGACATCCTTTAGCTTTTTTTCTTCAAATTTAGCGGAATTAAACTTTTTATTGATCAACTCATCTAAGGTCAACTTATAAAGGCGATTACTGGGACGATTACCATAGCGGTTCTTAGCATATAAAACATGCGTTGGGTCAGCAATAAGCGGGTCAACCAGATATCCGTCACTTGGAAGCGACACCATTTTGGCATCGATTTTCCCAGCTTTTTCTGACAACAATGCCAACACTTGGCGAGCTTGGCCACGGTGACTATAGCTAATGTATAGGGTGTTATTATCAATCCAAACATATTCATTGAGCTGCTCATCGGCGTCAAAGGCCCCTACATGCTGATATATTTTATCTTCAACACCTATCAGCGACAGATAGCTCTTCCCCTCATCCACAATTAGCGCCGAGATATAACGATTATCAGGGGAAAAGCCCACCTGCGACATAGCTGGTGAGCGAAACAGCTCTTTTGCAGGTATCGGTGTCGCTTGAGCATAAAACGCCAAGCAATATAAACACAGCGCAATCAGTGCTCTCATAGTGCCACCTCCTTACCTGCAAGCAGCCTTTCGGCATACTCTAAAAACTTATCCTCGCCAGGTCCCGAATAACGAACTTGACGAGACTTTAAGATATTAGGGAATTTCTCTTCTAAAAATAGTTGTGCAGAGGTTGAGCGGTTTTCAAGTAGAATTTCAGCAGAAGATACCATCCAAAACCCAACAGTCTTCACGTATAGGTCGCCAACATAACTGACTTGATTGGGCTTCACCTCAAAATTCCAATATCCCTGCTCAAGCTCCATATAGACATAGCGACCAAACTTAATATCTTCTATTTGGTATTGGCCCGCTGGCACATCGACTAATATATAGTTGGTCCCAGACTGGAGATCTTTGTCGGTCAACATTAATGATTTGGTACCACCAATAATGATGCTGTGTAACCCTCGGTTAGTATCAATACCTATTAACAGGTATCCGCTATTTTCAGCAAGCTGCTTATCGACATCTTTAGAGATGCCCTCAATTTTCTGTGCACAGCCCAGAAGCGTGCTAATGGCAAGCATTAACACCAAACTTAATCGTGGCTTCATTAAAATCCCTTTCATCAATTTCATAGTGATACTGCTTGATTATGACGCTGTTATTGATTGTCGTTGTGCTGGTCGCACCAGAAGCAAAGATATCAGCAATACACATAAAATCAACATATTTTACATACACTTAAAACGTAGATCTCTAATATTACGTACAAAAAAGCTCGCCATCTAGGCGAGCTTTTTTACTATCAATCGATTCAGTGTTTCACAAAAACTAGGCCAATCAGAATTAAGCCGACTTAAGCTCTGATGCTTCTGCCACCTCAGCCTCATGCTCTTTCTCTGTGGCATCGACAATGGTCAATACCGCGGCATCGCCCACCACATTACAAGAGGTTAATACCATATCGATAAGGCGGTCGAGCGCGGCAACAATAACAAATGCTTCAATTGGCAGACCCATTTGGTGAATAAGCACACCAATCATCACCATACCACCACCTGGTACACCACCTGCACCGACTGACAATAGGAAAATGCTAAACAAGAGTGCAGGTAACTGCTCCATCGCAATCGGTGCACCGAACGAGTTGGCCACAAAGAAGATAGCGATAGTGATGTAAATCGATACGCCGCCCATGTTCATGGTTGCCCCCAGTGGCACACCAAAACCCGCCACGGCACGCTTAACACCTAACTTTTCGGTCAAGGTACGCATGGTCACTGGAATAGTGGCATTTGAACTGGCCGTAGACAGTGAAAACAGGATCTGTTCTTGTGTTTTAGCCCTGAACTCTTTTGCTGATACCGGTGTAAATAGGCTTACCGCTAGCGGATAAACCACAAATATCCACAGTAGCAGTAGACTCAATATCACCACTAAGTATTCAAGTACACTGAAGAATAAACTCGCCTCTAAGGTCGCCCCTAGCTTTAACATCAAGGCGAACACGCCAAACGGTGCCAGTTGCATCACCACGCTGATAAGCTTCATCATCAGCTTGTTGCCCTCTTGGAAACCTTGCACCAACAAAGGCACTGCACTGCCCATCGACTTGACGACACCACCAATCAATAGCGCCATAAAGATAACCTGTAGCATGTTGCCAGAGGTAAACGCGGCAACAGGGTTACTCGGCACAATATTGACGATAAGTTGCATCAAATTCGGCAGTTCAGTGGCGGTGATCTCAGCACCACTGCCACCGGACATATCTACACCTTGGCCAGGTTTGAGTAAAAGTGCGACAGCTAATGCCGCAAAGATAGCCACTAAAGTATTAATAATATAGAAGCCGAAGGTCTTTCCCCCTAGGCGACCAAAGCTTTTTAGGTCTTTCAGCTCTAATACACCACAGACAATACTGACGAATACCAGTGGCACCACCAGCATCATGATCATATTGACGAACATGGTGCCCGCACCTGAAGCGACATCCACCAAAGCGCCAGAGAACAGGCTAACGTCAGCGAGGAAATATTGAATGATTGACCCAAATATCAATCCAGAGAATAGACCAATAAAGATCCGAGTAGAAAGTGATTTTGTCATATGCTTGCCTATTTTATTAGCCCGTCTATTGCGCGCTTTTATCTGTTCATCTCTGCGGATGATATCTAGATATGAAACGACTACATGTCGTAATGAGCGTTTGATAGTGAATCATGCTGACAATAATTTCAATATCAATCACAATTAACGGCAGGCGAAACAAATCAATAACACCCAAACACTCAAAGCTAGCTCGCTGATTTACAACCAAATATCTTATAAAACAAAGGTTAATCCGTACAAAACTTTTACAACGACAACATGAAGGCAATGAACTAGCACAACAAACCACCACAACCAGCAGTGACTATACCCAACAAAACCAAAAAACTTAGCACAATCCACCAAAAAAAGGTACAAGTGAAAACTCAAATCACTAGCAAAACTTGCATCGCCCTTATATTCCCTAGCTAAAAAACAGACAAAATCCGATTTCCCTAACATGGCTTCAACAAGCGAAACTAATAAAAAAAACCATTAATACAATGTATTAATGGTTTTTTTTATTGGATAGTGGCGTAAAAAGTTAGGCCAGCCACAGCTCCACATCACGTATGATGAAGTTGCCCGTATAAACAGGATCTGGTTCACCGATAGGCTCTAGCTCAAAGTAACGTCTATGCTCCTCGGGGAGTCCTTCATAGCCGCAGATCACTTGATAGAGCCAACTTTCTTCATCCCAATTAAGCTGCTTATCTTGATGGTACTCGAGGGCCGATTGTCGTAAGCCTGAATCAATAACCGCGCAGAAATACTCCTCTACGGCTAACTTGAGCGGATTATCTGGAATATCAAAATCTTCAGCCTGAACCAAGGAGAACGCCACATCATGCTCACGCACTTCGCTATCTCGTCCAACCCTTGTTATCGCCTTGATCTGCGCCACTAATCCCAATAGCTCAGTTTCATAGCCACTGTTATTCACGTCTACTGCTGCTGGCGCTAATAGCGCATCGGCACGATTAAACAGCCTTGGTAACTGTTTATGACCAACATGGTCGGCCACCCGATAGTCAGGATGCTGATCGGTATAGAGTAACCAGCCTTTTAATAACCGGGTACGCCCCTGAATCTGTCTGAAACGCCCCAATAGCTCCAGTAAACGTCCCTGCACCACACTGAGCTCCTGAGTACAGTCACTCAGCGTTTCTTGTAATGTGGTGACCAGGAGTTTTCTCAGCTCTCTAATATCGCCAGCGATTTCACCTAACTCACTAAACTGGAACATCTCCAGCCCATTGAGCAGCTCGGTAACCTGACTCTGCGCTAGCTCATTTTCACGAATTTTGGCATTGATGGTGCCAACATAACCAAATTCATTGTTAATCCGGCTCCACAGTACACGAATCGAGTAGCGTAACCCCTCGGCAAAACTGTAAACATGCTCACTTAAATCAGAAAGGTAGGCTTCACTCGCACTATAATCAACCGCATGACGCGCCTCTTTATAGTGATCGGCTAGGGTCTTAATGGTCGCCAGTGATGAGCCGACATTGGCATCGATTTGACGATTACGCTCATCGCTTAACGCCTCCTCAAGCAGCGCACGTACCGAACGCTTGAGCCGTAACTCCTGTTCGGGTTCGGGTCGCCACAAGATATCCGCCTTGCGCAACTTTTCAATGGCTGCGGCGTTGTCTCCGCCCTCAGAAACAGAGCCAGACAGGTAAACATCCATCACCAGCTCGGCATGACGGCCTAGCTGCTTAAGTAGTGTTACCCCGGCCTGGTGTAAGTTACTACTCATATTAGATTAAGTCCCTTTGCGTCGCTGTTTCAGCCTGTGCTTCTAAACTTAATCCTTCAGTTTCATCGATAAAGCGGATCACTTCATAGAGATAATCGAGTTTACCGGTGGCAATGTAGATCTGTTTTTCAGCGTTGGGCCGTAGCAGATAACCTAGCTCCACTAAGCGCTTAAACACTAACTTAATCTGCGCATCCACTTGAGTACTGGTTGACCCAAACAGACGATAATGGCTAATTTTTCCCAGTTGTTCCCTAAAGGCTGGCGTGTCTTCAATCCGCATCTGCAGCTCGCTTACACGCACGGCAGCCCCTTCAGACAGTGGCGCATCTTGGCCGCTCGCTTCTTGCACCAGCACCAGCCATTCCACTAAGGGAATGAGTGCATTACAGATATCTTTAAACTGACTGGAAATCACTTTACGCTCATCATCGCCAAGCTGCTGATAACCGCAGAAAAAGACCTCGCCCTCACCCGCTGAGGCGATGGTGCGGTTGATCTGATTTAGGTACTGCTCGACATTGTCACGAGTGACTGGCGACTTCAGAGCACGCCACGCCTCTTCATTACTGGTGCGGCAGATAAACTCGCCGCGCAGTAAGCTTTCAATCAATGCGCCTTGGCCAACTAATACGGTTTGCGTTGTACTACTCATTTACACAGCCTCCTTGGCAAAACGTTGGCTCAACTTATCGGCAATGGGGTTAATTTGCGGCTTCACCACCTGCAGTTTCTTAGTTTGCTTATTAATAATGTAACGGTTAGCAAACAGGTTCAGCACCTCAGACTCAGGATTAGGGAATGCGCCAAGTACCGAGATGTTATTGTTTTCACAGGCATCGAAAATCTTCTTCACGTTACCGTGGTGTAAAGTTCCAAGCTCATCGATAGGCCAATGAATAGTCACATCGGCTCGGCCGCGCAATAGGCGGGTAAAGGCTAAAAGGAATTTACATAAAATCAGATAAGCCATACCGTGGCTCGACGATTCGTTTAACTGGCGGTCAGTACGAATAACCAAGTCACTATTGCCCTCTTTGAGCCTTAACTCAATCTCAAGCAACTTAGCGATACCACCAGTTAATGCGGCGCGGCCGATGATCTCTAACGCGCGGCGCATGCTGCTGGTATAGTGCTCATCGGGCAACTCGGCAAAGCCGTCGGCTTTCCATTGGCGGAAAGCTTTCACAAAGACCTCCAGCTCAGGCCAAAATTCGAGTTCACTGATCCGCGATCGAATACGCACTGCTGACTCGCTGACACCATCGAGGAACAACTCCTCACCCACTTCGCGAGTAATACGTGCACTTTGCGAGGCAATACGGCGATCGATATCGGCCAAGACATCGTAAAATGCAGTTAAGTCGATACCAAAGTTACGTCCCTGTTCACGCAGCCCCATTATCGCCTGTGGCACCATAACATTCAGCAACTGCTCAAGCTGTGGCACTAACTTGCTGTAGTCGAGCAGACGAATGCCTTTATCGTTGATAAAGCTCGACTCTTCGCGAGCACGCTCCCAAGTTTCCGATAGACTCGAACCAGACTTACTGGCGATCACCGAATCGAAATGCTCAATATACTGCTTCACTGCACCAAGTAGCTGGTCGCGACGCAATAACAGTTCTTCGCCTTGACGCAAACGCTCAGTCAAGCCGCCTTGTAACTCATCGTTGTTGGCCGGTAATTTTAGCTCGGCTAATTTGCGCATCACACTGCGTAGCTTAGTTAAGTTCTCCGACGCCTCAACTTGCACCGCATCAGACTGCTTGCGGTCGGTATCTAAGCTTTGTCTTTGCTGCTTCACCTCGTTGGCTTTACGGGTTAATTGCTGTTCTAATTCAGTAACGGCCAGCTTAATGGTGCTTAACTCAGTTTGTAATTTAGGTTTGCGCGCCAGCCACGTATGTTGATACCAATCATCAAATCTGAGTACTTCGCTACGACGCTGCTCCGCCTTACTAATGTTGCTTTCCAGCTCGCGGATCGATTGCTTAAGCTTAACAATCTTGTCTTCGTCGACCCCCCGTGATTTTAACTCGTCCTTATACCACTGCTCACAAGCTTTCTGCTCACTCTTAGCATCTTGGCGACGCTGGGCAATGTTGCTCTTAATCTGCGCTAATTGGCTGTCGAGTACACCAACCACCTCTTGCCAGTAGGCATTCTTTTCCATGCGAGCCTCGAGAGCTTGCTCTTTTTGCTCGTCAATCCAGGCTTGATGTTGCTGTTCAAGTTGTTTGAGTTCGCTGTCGAGACGGCTTAGGCGTTTTTGCGCTTGAGCTTTCCGCTCACCGAGGGCTTTATTGATCTTCTCCTGCTCAACCCGCTTTTCATCAAACAGACGTCGCAGATCATCACGACTGTTTTTATACGCGGTCTTAGCAAAGGTCAGCTCACGATTGAGTTTATCAAGCTCACCATTGATGGCGACTAAACTATTTTCCGCCTCTGCTTGCAATGCTTTGGCTTTGGCCAATGCGTCTTCAGCCTCGCCATAACGACCACGTAGCTCTTGCTCTGAGGCTGCATATTCAGGGATCTCAATCGCTTTGAGATCTAAGCCGACACCGCAGAATAGATCGTCACTGTTTTCACCCATGACAGGGTGCAGATCACTGCGATGTAACAGTTCTGGATTAATCAGTTTACCTATGTTCTGTTCCCAACCATCAACCTCTTTACGCAGGTACTCAAGCAAGGTGTGCGATTGAGGGAGGAGGATATGGTGTAACTCATCTAAGGCACCTTGGCGCTCAATCACCCGAATACCAGCTTGACGCAGGCTTTCATTGGCTTGATCACGTTTAGCTCGATATTTGCGCTCCTCGCTACTGAGCCGTTCTGCCTTGGCATTACAGGCTTCTTGCTCTTCATCAGCACGCGAGATACGTTCATCAAAAACCGCTAACGCCAGTTTTTCTTCTTCACTATAGGTCACGTTATTGACCTGCATCGTTAGCTCAGCAGCGGTCAATTTGAGCTGATATTCTTGCTCTCTGTGCTTTGCCTGGCCAGCATCCATCTGCTCACGCCACTGCTCGTCAAGCGCTGTTAACTCTTTGCGGCCTTGCTCTTTCTGTTTATCGCGGGCTTCGCGGTGTTTATCTTGCTCTTTATCGAGTAGCTCTAGTTCACGGTTAAGGTTTTCACCAATTTTGCTACGACGGGCATTATAAGCCGCCTCAACATCTTGATGTTTCTCGGTTTGCAGCTTATGACGCTCAGTTAAGTTATCTAAGCTGCCTCGCCAACTAGGCAGTTGATCTAAATCCAGCTTGGCTTGCTCTATATCGGCGTCGAGAAACGAAGCGTGTTGATCTTCGATCACATCAAGATCGTGTTCGATCTTAGCAACATCCCCTTTAGCGGCCGACAGATCTTGATTTAACTCATCGCGCACTTCTTTCCATTCGTCATCGAGCTGACGTAGTTTTAAACCTAACTCTTTTGAGCGTTGTTGGTTTAACTCCTGACGTTCGACTTCAGTGGCTTCATCTCTGCCATAACCACGCTTTAGACCAGCGAGCCTTTGTTCGGCGCTAAGCAGTTGATTAAACTCTTGTTCAAGCTTATCGAATTCGGGACGGATCTGCTCAAAACCTTGAATAAGCTGACTTTCTCTTATCCATGCTTCGACTCGCTGAGGGTTGATACGCGAGCTCGGAGGGTTCACACCATCCTCTTCCAAAATGGCGGCAATCATCGACTTGATGGTTTCCATCTTGCCCTCTTTGGAGTGCACCGCTTTAGCAAGCTTTTCAATATGACGTAGCGAATGCTCGCTCTGACACAAAGAGAATTGACGCGCATAGGCGCGCAATTCACTGCGGTTACTTCCCGTGCTCAGCAAGGTGCGGTCATTTTGGATAATGGCACGATACTCTCGGGTATTGAGGAGATTGGTGACAGCCACGCCTGCACGCTTCATCTCACGGCCTAATTCAGCCATGTTGTGACACAGAATCGACTCTCCCTGCTGCGACTTAACGTAATCTTCTAACTCAAACCCTTTCGCAATAAAGCGGTAATTCACCCCTTTACCATCACCCGCCGAAGCCAATACAGCCTGGTTAAGCAGGCCATCATCACGACGATATTCGTAGATGATGTAACTCGAATCGTGCGGCAGATACCAACGCTCAAAGCTGTCGCGAGTCGAGGGGACGACGCGACTTGGATATTCACCATAAAACACCGGCACCAAACGCTGCAATGTTGTCTTACCCGAAGCGTTGGTTCCACAGATATTGGTATGTCCATCGAGGGCGAGTTCTACAACGCCAGGGAGGTGCGTATTGATGAGCACAATTCGATTCAAGCTTGGCATCTTAATCCTTATCCAAACAGCGCCAAATATTGGCAATAGCGCATAAACAATCGCGGCAGCCGAGCAGCATTAACGATCTATTTTTAAAATAATCCCACTAAAGTAAAACAAAGCCGCAGCCTTGGCAATCGAGGCGATGCCTCAAACACATTGGGAGTGAAAAAAGCGCGATCATAGCTCACTTTGGCGCGTAATGAAGCTTAAGGAAACAGCAGTTGAATTCTGATCTAGCGAAAACAAAAAAGCCATCGCTGCAGTAGCGATGGCTTTAGTCACCTTATTGGGGGGCAGCCCTTAGTGAGTGATGTCGTTTAGTGATTATCCCAACGACTATGCACCTTGGTAATCTATACGGCGAGACTCATAACGCTCAACCATCTCATCCATACTTTGCACGTCGATAGCTCGCAGGCCACTCAGTACTAAGGTCTTAATGCCTGTGCCGACTAATTTGTCACCGCAATGCAGCTCGAAACCTAAGGTCACATCGCCGCGCTTGCCATCAACCACTAACTTTTGCTCCACGAGGCTTAGCTCAACCTTATTGAAGTCGAGCGTGGTTAAATCAAATGACATGCTTTCATAAATTACCAGTGGTCTCGCTGGGTTAATCATCACCCCATGGGCCTTCATCATCGGCACCAATACATGGGTAAAGTTAAGCCCAGAAAAAGCCACGTAACTTCTTATAAAAGACTCAGTTTGCACGTCACACAGCGTCGAGGCACCGCTTCGGGTAACACTAAGATATTGCTTGCCTTTATCATCGACAACGGCAAAGGCTCCACCAACCTGCTCAGGAAACAGCAAGGGGACGCCATCACCAACCATTCCCTCGAAACGAAAGCCCATGGTTTGACTTAAGCCATACTGACCCAGTACCAAGGCAAACAACAGATCACCGGGGACACAAAACTTCTTCGCAGCAACGTCGTGGATGGGATTAAAATCTTGCGCAACGCCTTTGGCAAACTCACTGGCTTGTTCAGCAGTGACAGAAACAAGCTGTTCATCTTTTTTATAATAAGGACTTAGAAACATATCGGCTCGACAATACAGGGGCTAGTTATCATTCAGGGGCCACAGTGTACAGCAAAACACCACAAACACTTCTCCGATGACTTAGGATACAGAATTTAACAAATGTAAATAGCTGCTGCTTTAAGTTAATTTTAAGCACCAACTCCTAACATCTGCCCAACTTAACGAGAATAACTCTCATTTACGTTGGAGATTTTATGTCACGCTCATTTACTGGCTCACTTAGCCTGATCACTGTCGCACTGCTGAGTACCCTCAGCAACCCAAGCCATGCCCTGTCAGCCCCCCTTCAAGTTGCACAACCGTTAGAACAGCTGACCGTATTTGGTAAACGCAACCCTCTCAATACCGCACCAGGCAGCGCCCACCAGCTAACTCAAGCAGATTTAGACACCTTCAAATACAGCGATATACTGCGCACATTAGCCTCTATTCCTGGCGTCTATATTCAAGAGGAAGATGGCTTTGGTCTGCGCCCTAACTTAGGCATGCGCGGCACCGGCCAGAATCGCTCAGAAAAGATAACCATTATGGAGGATGGTGTACTAGCCGCGCCCGCCCCCTATGCTTCACCTGCCGCCTATTACTTTCCAACCTCAGGCAGAATGCAGTCTATCGAAATCCTTAAAGGCAGCTCGACAGTAAAATATGGCCCACGCACTACTGGCGGTGTAATTAATCTTATCTCGCGGCAGATCCCTGATGCGCCGTTGACTGGGCAAATTGAGGTGGCAGCCGGCCAGCATGGCTACGGCAAACTCCATACCTATGCAGGTGGACAAGGTGAACGAGTGGGTGCGCTGGTGGATCTATATCGCTATCAAGCCGATGGCTTTCGTACCATCAATGGCGTCGGTGGCGATAGCGGCTTTAGTAAAAACGATGCACTCGCCAAACTGAGTATTCGCAGTGATGAAAACAGCCTGCAACCACAAATGCTGGAGATAAAACTGAAATATTCGGACGAATCCTCAAATGAAACCTACCTAGGTTTAACCGACGCAGATTTTGCCGCTAACCCCTACCAGCGCTATTCTGCTTCGCAAAAAGACCTGATGACCACTGAGCACAAACAGCTACAAATTAACCATCTTATCGATCTCAGTCCTAACCTGACCCTCGGCACAACCGCGTACTATAATGCCTTTGCCCGTAACTGGTATAAAACCAGTAAAGTAGGGGGTAAGAGTATTAGTGGCTCTGGTACTCAGTTGGCCGCCGATTTTGATGAAGACCCCCTAGCAGGAGATCTGAGTGTCGATGTGAAAGCCAATAATCGTGAGTATCTCTCCCAAGGGCTTCAAACTGAATTGAACTGGTTGTTAGACAACCATGAACTCGCTTTGGGTGCACGCTATCATGAAGATGAGATGGACAGATTCCAATGGGTAGACAAATACACCTTGCAGGCGGATCAACAGATGCGTCTCGATACGGCTGGCATACCTGGCACCGACTCTAATCGCCTCGACAGTGCTCAAGCCTTGGCACTTTATCTACAAGACAAAATCCAATGGGGTCAATTTAATCTCACTGCGGGTCTGCGCTATGAAACGGTCGAAACCCGTCGACTCGATTGGGGCAAAAGCAATATCGGCCGTGAGGGCGAGCCAAACAAAGATATTCGCAATAGTTTCTCGGCACTGTTGCCATCTTTAGCAGTCACCTATCAATTAGATGAGCACTGGTTGCTCTTGACCGGTGTCCAAAAAGGCTTTTCCCCAGCCGCGCCCGGCAACCGTGATCGTAAAGAGGAGCAGAGCTGGAACTATGAGGCAGGTGCGCGTTTCAATAGTGGTGAATTAAACGCCGAAGCGATTCTGTTCTACAGTGACTACAGCAATATGCACGGCAACTGCACCGCTGCGCAAGGGTGTAATGATGACAATATAGGTAATCAGTATAATGGCGGAGAAGTCGATGTAAACGGCCTCGAATTCAGCCTAGATTACACCATCAACCAAGGGAAATCGTTGAGCTTCCCGCTTAAGTTGGCCTACACCTACACTAACGCAGAGTTCGATAACAGCTTCACCTCAGACTTTGACTCTTGGGGGGATGTCGAGGCTGGCTTTAAACTGCCTTACCTGCCTGAAGATATGCTGTTTGCCTCGGTGGCGATGGAGACTGAGAACTGGCAATTAACGCTGGCAGCACGTTATACCAGTGAAATACGCACTCAAGCTGGTAATGGTCATATCCCGAGCGAGCAACTTATCGAGGCTAAAACCATTGTTGACCTATCTGGGCGTTACCATATAGCGCGTGATCATGAGCTTTATCTGACAGCGGAGAACTTATTCGATACTGACTATGTCACCACTAAGATCCATGGCTCCAACTTTGCTGGTAAACCCCTATCCGTGACCATGGGTTATCGTTACCAATTCTAATTTACTTACCGATTTTTATCTGAGAATTAACGCTGGGCAGCATATCGCTGCCCACTTTTAGTCCGAAAGTTTACGCTACACCATTTAGCCGCCTCTATGCCCTCGCCAAGAAGATAAACCCATACTTTTGTTTTTAAAGTGTTTTATAAAAAATATTTTAGCTTTCACCTACCCCTAAACATTTACAGATCTTTTACATTTGTTGATCTTAATCAATAAACTTAATGATAATGGTTTGCATTACGATACGTAATTGGTAGAATCGCCAGCAATTTAATAACCCCGACATAACAACTGGGAAGAGAATGATGAAGAAAACGCTAATTGCTGCTGCAATTGTCAGCTTATTTGCTAGCCAAGGTGCTGTTGCATCTGAAGAAACTCAAGAACTGCGTAAAGTAATTGAGCAGCAACAAAAAGTCCTGAAAGACCTTGAGAAGCGTCTTGAAGAGACAGAAAAGCGTGTTGAACAAACCGCAGATGTTGTAGAAGAATCAAGCTCAGCGAAGAGCGCGACCACCATCGGTGGTTATGGTGAACTGCATTACAACAATATCACCGATAATAAAAAAGGCACTGACAAGAAAGAGTTCGATTTCCATCGCTTTGTACTTTTCTTCGGCCACGAGTTTACTGAAAACACACGTTTCTTCTCTGAACTAGAAGTTGAGCACTCAATCTCAGGTGACGGCCAAAATGGTGAAGTAGAGCTTGAGCAAGCCTATATCGAACATGACTTTAACCAGATGTTCACGGGTAAAGCGGGTCTATTCCTAATGCCTGTTGGTATCATCAACGAGACTCACGAGCCACCTGCCTTTTACGGTGTTGAGCGTAACCCAGTTGAGAAAAATATCTTACCTGCAACTTGGTGGGAAGCCGGTGCTGCACTGAATGTTAAAGCTGCTCCTGGTCTTGCATTTGACGGTGCCATCACCTCAGGTCTTTATGTCGATGAGTCATACAGCATCCGTGGCGGTCGTCAAAAAGTCTCTAAGGCCAAAGCTGAAGATCTCGCTTATACCGCACGAGTTAAATACACCGCAGTACCAGGCCTTGAGCTTGCGGCAACAGCACAATACCAGTCAGACCTGACCCAAGGTCGCGAAGGTGTTGATACTGCATCTGCGACATTACTGACTGCTCACGCTATCTACACCATCGAAGGTTTTACGGTTAAAGCGCTTTACGCCCAGTGGGACATCGATGGACAAGAAGCCAAAGCACTTGGTCGTGATGAACAAACAGGTTGGTATATCGAACCTTCTTACCGTTTTAATGAGAGCTTTGGTGTGTTTGCTCGCTACAACGAATATGACAACAACGCCGGTAACAACGCAGATACTAACGTAGAGCAAACCAATGTCGGTATTAACTACTGGTTGCACGAAAACGTTGTATTCAAAGCTGACTACGAAAAAGTTGGCGGTGCTAAAGACTCTGATGGTTTCAACTTAGGTGTTGGCTACCAGTTCTAAGCAAGGCTTCATAATGAGTGCGTCTTAGCGGCGCACTCACTATGCCAAAGTAACGGTTATGACATAGCGGTTACTTTGCCATAGTGACCTATTTTTCATCACATCATTGCAGAGCTAAACATGAAATCTATCACCCTTGCTTGCGCCAGCATCCTCTTGTGTTTCAGCTTGCAGTCACAGGCTGACAATACCTATCAAACTACTGAAGATTTTATCGCGAGCGCCTTTAACTCAGTAGCCCCAAAAGCCAACGTGCTATGGCTAGACAGCGAATCAAAAAAAGTCATTGAAGAGATATTGGCCCACAAGTTTAACAAGATGCGAGTTAGATACTGGCAACAACCACAGCAAACGGTATGGATTCTAGAAGAGATAGGCAAAGAATCTCCCATTACCGTGGGTATCCATGTTAAAGACAGCGCCATAGTGCAAACCAAAGTCTTGGTGTATCGGGAAAGCCGCGGCGATGAAGTACGCCATGATTTTTTTACCGACCAATTTAAAGCCGCCACACTCACAGCTAACTATCAGTTAGATAAACATATCGATGGTATTACCGGCGCAACCTTATCCGTCAGAGCACTCACTAAGCTTTCACGTATCGCTCTCTATCTGGATCAACAGATAAATAGTCAATAAGAAAGTAGTGGTTAGCATCAAGCTCAGTTATAGTAATCGCCACGAAATGGGGATGATTCCCCCGATTGACGCATCCTTAGACAACAGATAAGAACCGCTGCATGAGCAATAAGCCCCGCCATCCCCACCGTAAAACCCTGAATCAACAATTAGCAAAACTCTTTAGGCCTTGGCACAGAAGACTGGGGATCGCCAGCGCATTGCTGGTGGTAATGGTATCAATTAGCGGTATATTAATTAACCACAGTAATCAGCTAACCATAGACAGCAGTCACGTAACACAAGCATGGTTGCTGGATCATTACGGTATTAAACCGCCAAATGAGATAAAGATTTTCCAAACTAAACCACTGTTGGCCATCACTGATAACCTATTATGGCTCAATGACAAACGTATCCTTGAGGCGAACGCACCACTTATCAGTGCAATAGTTTATCAACAAATGTTTGTCGCCATTGATGAAAGTAATCTCTATATACTCTCTGCTGAGGGGGAATTACTCGAACAACAAAGCAGAGCCACTGGTCTGCCTGACAACATAGAGGCCATTGCCATTCAAAAAGATCGGCTATTCCTTAAGACCCAAGAGGGCCAATTTGTGGCAGATGCCGAACTCATTGAGTGGGCAGCCACAACAGTCAAGCCTACGCTAGTTTGGCAACAAGGGCTTGATGGCAGCAAAATCACAGCAGCCAAGGCCCAAGTCTCCCTTTTATCGCGCTCAAATAACCTGACCTGGGAACGTGTATTACTTGACCTTCACAGCGGTCGCATTGTTGGTTTGTCTGGCCAATGGCTTATGGATCTAGTGGCACTATCATTAATCTTTATGGCATTTTCAGGCCTGTACCTGTGGCGGCAAGCTAAGCCTAAAAAGCGCAGCAAACGCCCCTAATGACCGCCACAACCGTCCCATCCAGCAGCCTGTTATCCTTACAAAAGTATTAAGCTAACAGGCTGATATAACTAAAAATAGTAAAATCTCCACCACCATCAAAAAAATCTGCCTTTAGAGTAGATGATTTTCTAGCAAAAAACACTATCCTGAGTTAGCTTAAGCCAAATACCGCCAACACTTTATTATGCGGTTAGAAAAGGGCACAACGCCAGCAGAGGTGAATATCACCTTCTTGCTTTACTTATTTCGAGGTTTGCCAACTATGTCTACACTCGCATCGCCAGCCCTTAAGTCATTGCAGACAAACATTGACGCCCCACTGCACCAATTAGTGGCAGATATCGATATACTTGATGCGGTAAAACCTCTCAATAATGTTGAACAAAAACAAGCCTTTTTCGATAATCAATTTTCGGTGGAACCTTCCTTCATTTACGCCAAAGAGAATATCGATCCGTTTAAACTCAAACGCGCCCTATTTAACCTGCCATTAGAAACCTTAAAGGATGACGATCTCTACACTTTATACCTAGATGTTATCGACTCCTATGTCGACAAAGTCGATCAATACAAGTCGATCGGTAGCACGGATTTTTTATATGATTCATTGCGTTATTACGGTGAGCCAAGCGAAAAAGATATTAATAATGCACAGTTCATTTTGCATCTACCCGATGATCCCGATGACAACGTCGGTAAGTTGCAAGATGCACAAGCCATTTGCCAGATCCTCTCATCGATGGCAGCTCAAGAAGGCTATACTTGGCAGTTGCAAATGGACGATTCTATGGTGGCGAATGCGCTAGTTTCAGGCACCAAAGTGCGCATTAATAGCCGCGCTATACTTTCTCACACCGACTCACTGGCTTTAGCCCACCATGAACTAGGCGTGCACTTAGTAACCTCCTTAAATGCACAAAGCCAGCCATTAAATGTGCTCTCATTAGGCTGTCCGCTCAACACCATGACCCAAGAAGGGTTGGCGATTTTGAGTGAATATCTGTCGGGAAACCTTACCTTAAAACGACTAAAAATATTGGCGTTACGGGTAATGGCGGTAGCCTCTATGATTAAAGATAAAGATTTTCGCTCCACCTTTTTGCTGCTTAAAGAGCAATATGGTGTCGAAGATAATCTAGCTTATACCATCACAGTAAGGGTCTATCGTGGGGGCGGTTACACTAAAGACCACCTCTACCTCAAAGGCTTCAGTATGATACTGAATGCCTATGAAAAGGAGGCTAACTTTAATCACCTACTAACAGGAAAAACATCACTGGCTTATTTGCCACTTATCTCACGTTTAATCAGCAAAGGCGTTTTGATTGAACCCAAGTATGTTACACCCTCCTATAAACAACCGGTACAGGCCAATGCGGTCAACCGCTTTATCACCCATGCAATACGCTAATTAACATTGACGTTAAATAAGGCGAACTTATGACGAACCTAGCCCAGTTCACATTGCTAACTCAATCCTTTATTCGCTCATTTAAACAGAGTGATTGCGGCGCCTATATTCAGCCGCTAGTAGACCAAGATACCGAGTTCATGCAATTAATAGGCATAGATCCAAGGATTTGGCGTTTCGCACGATTTCCAAAGAGCACACCAGAGAGCTTTAACCACTATTTTACCAACGTATTGTCAGATGAAGGCAGCTTTTTATTTAGTGTACAGCTTAAAGAAACCGATGCGATCATCGGCTTTACCCGACTTAAAAATATGGATTTTGATCATCGCCGTGCAGAGACTGGAACCTGGCTCATTGGCGATCAGCAAGGCAAAGGGCTCAATAAGTATATAAAACAGCAGCTATTAACCATCGCCTTCGACGTACTCCAGCTCAACGAGGTATATTGTTACGTCAATTGTGACAATCATCCCTCGGTAAAGAGCCTACTCTCTTTAGGGTTTGAGATTAAAGAAGCGCAGCAGCGGCTATCGCCGACCCATAACGAAATGGTCGATATGCAACAGTACTACCTGCATATGACGGCTGAGATGTTCCAGTGTTCAGGTTTAAGACTAAGCTGCTATCCGACTAGATAAGGGAAAAAGATCCCTTATCTAAGCCGGTAAGCATTAACCGCCAGTCAGTTTTTGCCACCACGACAGTGGCTCACCACAGTTTTTGGCTGGATGATAACTCTCTGCCAGTGCCGGCAGCGCCATCACATTGCCACAATCACGCTCCATTGCCGCACCAGATGTGGCATCAAAATAGCCCTGCACCACACCATTTACAGGTGTTCGCCTTAGGCTAATAGGCGCCCTATTTTTTAAGAACGCCTGATAAACCGCCATGGCACCACTACTGCCATACAAGCCTGTTTTGCCGTTATCATCTAAACCGACCCAAATTGCCGCGACATTTCGCTCATCAAAACCGGCAAACCAAGAGTCACGAGAGTCGTTACTGGTTCCGGTCTTACCCGCCAAGGTGACACCTGGAAACGCCTGACCCAGCCGCCGCGCCGTCCCCGACGCGACCACTTGAGTCATGGCATGCTGCACTAAAAAGTCACTGCCAACATCAATGGCCTGTGATGAAGAGAGCCCCGCGCCCTGCAGCGGATTATTGTCCATATCGAGTACATGAGTCACCGCACTCAACTGACGGTAACGACCATTATCTGCAAGGGTTTGATACGCCTGTGCCACCATCAAAGGTGAGCCATTAATAGCCCCCAATAGCATCGATGGGTACTCAGGAATTTTGTCAGTCCAACCAGCTTTATCTAGTGTCGTCGCCACCGCACTAGTGCCGATAGCCATACCCAAATTAACCGTTGGCACATTCATCGAACGTTTAAAAGCGGTTAATAACGGCACCTGTCCGGTAAACTTTTTGTCCACGTTTTGGGGTGACCAAGTTTTACCCTGACCATTTTTAAGGGTAATGGGTTCATCTTTCAAGGGGGTCGCTAAGGTGTATTTATTCCCCTGAGACAAAGCTGTTGCATAGACAAAGGGTTTGACCAAGGAGCCTATGGGACGTCTTATCTCCACGGCACGATTAAACCCTTGGTAGCTTGGCACCTTATCACCGACCATGGCAGCGATGCCCGCGGAGTACTTGTCGGTCAACACCATACCGACTTGCAATGCCTTATCACGTTGGCTCAACTGTTTCATGGTCGAAGCCACGGCTTTTTCAGCCGCCTCTTGCGCCATTGGATCTAAGGTGGTGTACACCTTAATACCCGACTGCTGCAGCAAAGCATTGCCAAAACGTTGATTTAATTCATGTCTCACTACTGCAAAAAATGCTGGCAACTTCTGATGCACAGGTTTATCAAACTTACGCAGCCCCAGTGGTGATTCCACTGCCGCTTTATATTGCGCCACCGATAACTGCTCCGCCTCCATGAGCAAACGCAGCACTAGATCACGACGCTCTTGCGCGCGCGCAGGGTAACGCCAAGGATTGTAATAGGAAGGACCTTTAATCGCCGCGACCAAAAATGCCTGTTGCGGCAAAGTCAGTTCGGCAATCGGGCGACCAAAATAAAATTGAGAAGCGAGCCCCATACCATGAACAGCACGCGACTTATCTTGCCCCATATAGACTTCATTTAAGTACGCCTCAAGGATCTCATTTTTGTCATAGCGAAAATCGATAATGATCGCCATCAAGGCTTCTCGCACTTTACGGATAAGTGAGCGCTCACTGGATAAGAAAAAGTTTTTCGCCAACTGCTGGGTTAAGGTCGAGCCACCTTGAACGGTTCGCCCAGCACTGATATTCACCATCGCCGCTCGCACAATGGCAAAAGGGTTCACGCCGTGATGTTGATAAAAACTTCTGTCCTCCACCAATATTAAGGCATCGACGATCGCCTGCGGCATCTTTTCTGTCGGCACAAATAACCTATCTTCACCATCACCAGTGATCATGCGGTCCAGCAGCACAGGTTCTAGATGAAACACAGCCATTTGACGTTTATCATCATGGCGAGCGACAGACTCAACCCCAAAACCATCAAAAGTGATCATCACTCGCTGCTCACCTTGAGAGCCTTGTGGATGTAGGAAGGGACGACGCCATAGATCAACTTTAGTTTTAGACGCAGAAAACTCACCCACTTGACGAGGATTGGCCACCTTACGATATCCAAGTAGTTTTAGCTCGGCAATCAACTGTCCGTGACTGACGGCAGCCCCTGGATACAGTGCCATCGAACGGCTAAATACCTGCGCTGGAAGGTGCCACTTCTGTCCCTCAAACTTACGCGCAATAATCTGATCTAAATAGATACTGTAGATAGTCAACGCGGCCATAACAATCAGCGCTAATTTCCAAGTTATCGACCAGAGCTTACGCCCCCACCCTCTGGAGGTCGCCACGCCCTTCTTAGGCTTTGATTTGGCCTTGGCTGACTTACTGGCAGGCTTGCGTGGTACGCGCTTCTTTGGTGTCTCTTTCGTTGTCATTACAATTCCATTAAAAATCGATAACGGCGTTTTACTGGCCGTTATTTAATGTCTTTTTCTTGGTGAATTTGGTCGGTAAGGTGTTGGCTAGATCATCGGGCCATAGGTGCTTAGGGTAGCGGCCTTTCATCTCTTTTTTCACCTCAACATACGCGCCATTCCAAAAGTTGGCCAGATCGGCTGTCAATGCCAGCGGTCGCTGAGCAGGCGACAGTAACTCCATAGTAACCGTTAACTTTCCCTGCGCGATCTGTGGGCTTTGCGCCAAGCCTAAGGCCTCTTGCAGTCGCACGCTCAATAAGGCTCGACCAGAGGCTTCGTAACGAATTCTCGCTCGGGTTCCTGTTTTCATCAACCAGTGCGTAGGCAACATCTCATTCAGTTGCTGCTGTTGCTCCCACGGTAAACGGTTGAACAGTATCCCATAAAAATCCAAACTTTTAAGCTGTCCGATACGACGAACATCATCTAAATAAGGGCCGAGCCACTGCTCCAACTGAGCCAATAGCCCTTGCTCACTCACATCAAACCAAGTACCCGCTAGCTGATAATGGGTCGCTAAAGCAATACGCTGACGAAGCTGGGTTACCTTATCATCAAATGCCAATATCGATAGCCCTTTAGTACGGAGTAAGCCATAAATTGCTTGCTTTATCAGTGTACTATCAAGTTGCTGTAGTTGACGCTGCTCAACAACGATAGCACCTATCCGTTTTTGCTCAAAGGCAACAAACCGCCCCTGCAGCTCATCCCAGCCACACTCCACACGATTACTCACACAATGGCGAAGCTCAGAGGTCAAAGTCTGCGGATTTAACTTAGCAGCCAAATAGACGAGACCACTGCTCTGCCCCTGCGACTCTTGAAAGTCGGCAACGACTAACCAAGGCGTCGCGACTAACGCTTCATGCTCTCTCAAACTCACGCCAACACCGCAGGCGAGTAGGTAACGATGATCACCCCGTCCTTTGGCGATGCGGTCAGGATATGCCAACGCTAATAACAGCGCCATCTCGTCGGGATGACTTTGATAAACCTCATCATCAATATGGTTTGCGCCATTCACCCGTTGTAGGTAACCTCGAGCCAGTTGCGCGACTTCGCCTTGACGTGCATCACGTAAATAGCTGCTGATATCTGCGCCTCTTCGCGGCAGAGTGCGAGACTCCAAAATACCCGCCAATACCGCCGCTAAGCCCAAGTGGTGGCCGACGTTATCACCTTTATCAAACGCTTGAGCTTGAAGCAGCATATGTGCCAAACGCGGATGACACCCCAATTGATAAGCCGCTTGTCCATGGGGGGTGATTTTACGTTGGTCATCAACCAAAGTGAGCTGGGTGAGTAGCGACCAAGCCACCGCTTCATTGGCCTGATTGGCGGGGCTTAATAGCGGTAACTCAGCTAATGCGCTAACGCCCCAATAAGCCGCGTCGAGCACCATGGCGGTCAGATCGCCATGAAGGATTTCGGGATCATCGGCTTGCATTAATCGACCGTGCTCCTCCTGTCCCCATAAGCGGATACAATGCCCAGCACACAGACGACCCGCACGACCAGCGCGTTGCGCCGCAGATGCTTGGCTAATGCGCTTAAGTGACAAACGGCTTACGCCCGTTTTAGGATTGAAACTGGCTTGGCGTTTATAACCCGAATCGATGACTAAAGTGATCCCCTCAATCGTTAAACTCGACTCGGCAACATTGGTCGACAGCACCACTTTTCGCATTCCGGTCGGTGCTGGAGCGATAGCGCTGTCTTGAGCCGCAGCAGGTAAGCTGCCATAAAGCGGCGCAATAAGGTATTTGGTTGTATCCAGACGTTCATTGAGATATTGAGCTAACCGATTGATTTCATTCTGTCCGGGCAAGAAAGTTAATAGCGACCCCATTTGATGCTGATTGAGCGCATCATGGATCACTTTTGCCATATGTAACAACCAATCTTGTTGCGTCCCAGGCGCTTGATATTCAATCTCCACCGGGAAACTACGCCCCTCACTTTCAAGTAGCACCGCATTGGGCATTAAGGCACGCAGCGGTAAACCGGATAATGTCGCTGACATGGCGACAATCTTAAGATCTTCACGGAAAACAGCTTGCAGCTCAAGCGCTAGGGCCAAACCAAGATCCGTGGTGAGATGACGTTCATGGATCTCATCGAAAATAATCAGCCCAATCCCTGCTAACTCAGGATCTTGCTGGATCATCCGCGTTAGAACCCCTTCTGTCACCACTTCCAACTGAGTCTCTTTGCTGACTCTGGATTCGCCTTTTACCCGGTAACCCACCCGCTTGCCCACAGTTTGGCCGCACTGCTTAGCAATAAAGCGGGCAACATTTCTTGCCGCCATGCGTCTTGGTTCGAGCATCAGAATTTTCCCCGATATCTCAGGCCAATCGAGCATTGCTAAAGGCAAGGCGGTCGACTTTCCGGCACCGGTAGGGGCTTGTAAAATGAGCTGGTCATGGGCCGCTAATGTTTGTTGAATGCGACTAAGGAGCTGATGGATAGGTAACTGATTCAAAGGTGACGTTCTATCGCTAAAAACTGCGACAAGTGTACAAGGAAAGCCAACAAAACAAAACTGATGTGCGACGGCAACTCACTAACTGAGTTGTTGGTACCAGGCTAAACTGTTGCCCGACGTCAGGCCATTCAATGAACTCGGCTTAGCGATACCATAACCTTGCCCATAGTCCACGCCAAGCTCTTTAAGGTGACGACCAACGGCTACAGATTCAACAAACTCGGCGATGATCTCAAACTCCATATCACGACCTAACTGCACAATGGCATTAACAATGGCTTGGTCTGCCTTGTCCTCGCATAGGTTTTGCACAAATTGACCATCAATTTTGACAAAATCCACATCCAGTAATTTCAGATAAGCAAAGCTTGAAAAACCGGAGCCAAAATCATCAAGGGCCAGCTTACACCCCATAGGCTTTATTAAGTTAATCAATTCGGTTGCATGATCTAACTGACTGACCGCTGCGGTTTCGGTGATCTCAAAGCAGAGTTTACCCACCAACTCAGGCTCACCCAGTAGACGCATCTCTAACCAGTCAATAAACTCTTTGTCGCCTATCGATAACGCCGATAAGTTCACCGATATCATAGACATCGCCTGCCAAAGTGATAAATGCTCAGCCCCCCAGCGCAATAGATGATCAATCACCCATTTATCGACTTTTGAGGCCAAATTAAAGCGCTCGGCTGCCGGTAAGAAAATCCCTGGTGCAATCAGCTCACCATCATCGGATATCATTCGGAGCAATATCTCTAAATGTAAGCCTTCTGACTCCTTCATTAACGGCTCTATCGGCTGAAAATAAAGCTCAAATTGGTCCTTGGACAAGGCTCCGATAATATCCACAGAGGCACTCATATCGGTATTAAGTCTATCTAAGGTGGGGTCATCCGCCTGATACAAGTACCAACCGTTACGCCCTTTTTCTTTGGCAATACGGCACGCAGCACTGGCACTTCTTAACAGCTCGGAGATCGACTCTTCTGGTACATCGCACCGAGCTAAGCCCAAGCTGATACTGACACTGTGTTTTCTCTCATTCCATACAAATTCATGCTCACTGAGGGCATGACAGATACGCTGCGCCACTTGCTGGGCGATCGCCATGTCGATATCTGGCATCAAAATACCGAATTCATCGCCACTAAGACGTGCGACCACATCATCTTTGCGCACTAACTGCCCAAGTCGTGCCGCCACTTCACAAAGCAGGCGATCACCCGCCTTGTGGCCACTGACATTGTTGACGATCTGAAAACGATCTAAATTGATAAACGCAACGAAGGTAGAACGCCCTTGACGATTAGGCTTAGCTTGAGTGTATAGCGCTTCGAAATAGCTACGATTAGGCAGTCCTGTTAGCCCATCGAAATGCAAGGAGATGGGTGGGGCCGTGGCAAGCTGCTCTTCGATAGGCTCAATAAACATCAATAGTGGCCCCTCTTCACCAGAGAGCGACAAAAAAGTCAGTCGTGACGGTGCAGGGGAAGGACTTGGCTTTATTACCAGTTCACAGGAAGCTTGCTCTAAAACTTGGCCTCTCACTAACTGCATGGTATCAAGCAGTAATGCTTCGTCACGGCGATTAACCAAGGTCAACACCTCTTGCATCGCCTGCAGATGCAGTGTCTCTTCAGCACTCACATTAAAACGCACCACTTTATTATCAATATCAATATGCGCGCAGGGCATCGGCAATCGATACAAGTGTTCGGCACACACCAGTTCATTATTGCTAACAATCGAACGTTGGCGAATTAACTCTTGCTTAAACGCGACCAGGTGGCTCGCTAATCGAAGCGCTTCAATCTTATCCTCGTGCCATGGCTCGTCACAATCGTAACGATAGGCTCCCAATATATAGGTATCAATACCACTAATTGGCATCAACAACGCACTGCGGATCTGCACGGCATCCAACTGTGACTGAATGGCTAGGTCGTCGTCGATAATGGTGTTGAGATCATCGACAATACAGGGCGTTTTGAGTGATGCATAGGAGTGTAAACGACGATGGTTGGCCAGCCGAGTCAATAATCGTTCCGCATCTTTGCGGCTTAATTTCGCCCCCTGTGTCTGGCTCATCGCCTCAACCACCAGATGACGTCGCTGCTGAGTAACACGCAGCAAAAATAGTCCATCACAGTTGACATCCACGGCGAGATTTTCTAATACAGCATCAAGCTCATCATCTAAACCACCATCACACAAATAGGCCAAAACCTGTTGTAATAGATACGGTTGATGCTGCTTGCTATTAGGCATATAGGGCTAATTTCCTTGGTGACTCGGGCTTACGACACTAAAATTATAGCTAGGGATACGGCAATGACCCCGTTATTTCAACGATTCACACGCTAATACGATATGAAAGAGCTTATTAGTATCGTAAATTAATACAATGCGTTGACTCATGAGTAACAGGGATTATCACGCGAATTTTTGTATACAAATTAGTTAACAACAAATCCGTAACACACTCAAGTGTTAATCAGTAATAATACAATTTCATCAATGACATTTAGCTTTCATCGCAATCCGTAGAAGAGTAGACCGCTATGTTAAAGAGACTTTTTTTAGGTTTCAGTCCAAATGAGGTACAAACCACACAACTACTCGGTGAGCAAAATGCTATTGAAAGCGATGGTAACCGAGTGCCATCAGCTAATTTACATCTGACGTTGGCCTTCCTTGGCCAAGTAAATGAGTACCAACAAGCTTGCCTCATTGAACAACTCAATCATCACTCTACTGCCGCTAAGTTCAAGCGTTTTAACGTCATACTTAATGAATTCGTTCACTGGCAAAAAGCCAGCGCCATCTGCCTAATAGGTAAAGCTCTTGATCCCAATTTAATCGACCTTAAACGTCGAAGCGTCACCTTGGCCACAGATATAGGCCTGCACTGCAGCGAGCATGACTTTATCCCCCACATCACTTTGTATCGCAAAGCCAAGCGGCTGACCGCTGCGCCACCAGCCCCCTTATACTTTGCCCCTGATACCTTGCATCTGTATCAATCGGTGTCCACTCACAATGGCGTGCGCTATCCCATCGTGTCGTCATGGTCTCTGATAGATGAGCCGTGAGCGTAGATAAAAAAGCGGCCTCATGATGAGACCGCTTTAAGTATTCGATAGAGTTAAGTCATTAAGACGCTTAGTCTTCCAATAGTGCAGCTACCGTCAATACACCGTGAGTGGTTGCACCGGCGGCCCAAAGTCCATTAGCACTGTCAGCAAATGCCGCGGCTAAATCCACATGCAGCCACTGTGCATCAGGTGACACAAAGTGCCACAAGAACCCTGCCGCGTTAGAGGCTCCACCAGCGCCGCCTCCTTTCACTGGGCGACTATTTGCGGTATCGGCATACGGTGATGGACACATCTCTTTATGCCAAGGATCTAACGGTAACGGCCACACACGCTCCGCCACACTTGCGGCTTTAGCTTGAGTGCGCGCCAGTAATTCGCTGCTTGGAGAGAAAATGGCGTTATAGTTGGTGCCAACGGCCATCAAGGCTGCGCCAGTTAACGTTGCCGCATCGATGATTAATGGTGCCCCGGTTTCCGACGCGGCTTGCAGACCATCGGCCAGTACTAAACGCCCTTCCGCATCGGTATTAACCACTTCCACCGACACACCATTTTTATAGGTCAATATATCGCCCAGCTTGTAAGCATGGCCACTAATTAGGTTTTCAGCACAGCACAAAAAGAGTTTTACACGCTTGTTTAAGCCTGATTTGATAGCTAAACCAAGTGCTGCAGTAACGGTGGCTGCACCGCCCATATCGCACTTCATTCCCAACATTCCTTCAGACGCTTTAATGCTATAGCCGCCCGAGTCAAAGGTGATTCCTTTACCGACCAAGGCCACAGAAACTGGCGCGTCTTCACCCAAAGGATTGTAATCAAGCTCTAACATCGCTGGAGGACGCTCACTGCCGCGACCGACTGCATGAATACCAATCCATTTCTGTTGCAGTAACTCTTCGCCCTCAATAATACGATAGCTCACCTTATCGCCACCGATTTCAGCCAACCATTTAGCCGATTGAGAAGCTAATGTTACCGGCGCTAAATTCTCTGGGGTTTCATTAATTTGTTGGCGTGCAAAGCTGGCACTGGCTAGGCGGTCAGTCAACAACTTCTGCATACTCTCATCGCCTGTCCATTGAATCTCACCAGCACCTTTTGCCGTGGCGAAACCTTGAGCAAACGCCCATTGAGTGTGTAACTCCCAATGTTCACCACACAATGCAACCTGTGAAAGCCCTTGGCTGCGGAGTTTACGGGCGGCCTGTTGCACTTGGCGCAAATGATCACCGGCTTGCAGGTGAATATAGGCTTGCCCCTGCTCAAAAGTCACATCGGCTTTTCCCCAGTGGGCGGCAGGTGCATCATTGGTCAGAATAATCTTCATCGCGTGGCTCATATCGATTCCTTGTTTGGACAGCAATTATCTTAATCAGATTTTGTCATGGCAAAAACAGAGCTCACGAGGTCATCATTAGCATGATTTCTTACACTTGCTAACGCCCTATTTGTTTGCGCTAATCTGACAGGCATTATTATCGAGTCTTCATTTTTGCGCCCAAGTATAACCCCAAACCTTAATCAGGATAAAACCTGATCCGCCAATAGGCTCACTCCGTACTTTCTGCTAACCTGCTGCCACCGCTTATTTGATGATTTTTTAGTATGCTTTTTGATCCCAAATTTGAACAAGGCACCTTAATCAAACGCTATAAACGTTTTCTTGCTGATATCCAATTGCCCGACGGCTCACAAATCACCATTCATTGCCCTAATACAGGGTCGATGCGTCACTGCCTCTTTCCGGGTGAAAAAGTCTGGTATTCCACCTCAGACAATCCCAAACGTAAGTACCCCAATACTTGGGAACAAGCCCATAATGATGTAGGAGACATTATTGGCATCAATACGGGCCGTGCAAACGAGTTAGCCGCCGAAGGGATCGCTCAAGGGGTGATTAGCGAGTTAAGCGGATATGCATCACTGCGTCGCGAAGTTAAATACGGCAGTGAAAATAGTCGTATCGATCTACTTCTTGAAGATGAGCATAGACCGAATTGCTATATTGAAGTCAAAAGTTGCACTCTGCTCGAAGAGGGTCAAGGTTACTTTCCTGATGCCGTGACGACTCGCGGCCAAAAGCACTTACGAGAGCTAATGGAGATGGTGCGTTTAGGCCACAGAGCGGTACTATTATTTGTGGTGCAACACAGCGGCATTACTTCGGTCACAGCGGCCCGTCACATCGACCCTGACTATGCCAACTTACTCCAACAGGCAGCTCAAGCTGGCGTAGAAATCTTGGCTTATCGTGCGCAACTATCACCAAACAGTGCTTTCTTGGCTAAATCCTGTCCTGTCAAACTCTAAAAGGCGAGTAAAAGTTGAATTAATGCTAAATAGAGGACATAGTCAAAAGATAAAGAGATGGCAACATAAAAAATTTGCGTGGTATATCAGTTTCTGATATAGATATCGGCCTTTAATGAAAGACGCCCTACAACGCAAATGATTAACAGGAGATGCGTTATGCCTGAAGGCACTAAAAAACTTGGCGTGCTCGCTATCGCAGGTGTAGATCCTTACCAGGGGAAACCTGGCGAGGAGTATATGAATGACAATCAACTTGGTCATTTCAGAAAGATTCTCGATGCATGGCGCAACCAACTTCGCGAAGAAGTAGACCGCACTCTTAGTCATATGCAAGATGAAGCGGCAAACTTTCCCGATCCAGTGGATCGCGCTGCGCAGGAAGAGGAGTTCAGCTTAGAACTTCGTGCCCGTGACAGAGAGCGTAAACTGATCAAGAAGATTGAAAAAACGCTACAGAAAATTGAAGATGATGATTTCGGTTTCTGTGACTCGTGCGGTATCGAAATTGGTATTCGCCGTCTCGAAGCCCGTCCTACTGCCGATCAGTGTATCGACTGTAAGACACTTGCTGAGATTAAAGAAAAGCAGATGGCTGGTTAATCTGACTTTTTAATGAAAGCGGGGATTATCCCCGCTTTTTAGTATCTGCTTCTTGCAAAGGCTGCAACGTGCACTCTAAAGCCTATATCGGTCGTTTCGCTCCTTCACCCTCGGGGCCACTCCATTTCGGATCACTGATTGCTGCCCTTGGCAGTTACCTGCGAGCACGTGCTCAAAAGGGAAAATGGCTAGTCAGAATCGAAGATATCGATCCTCCTCGTGAAATTGCCGGTGCCAGTAGCCACATCTTAAGTACTTTAGACGCCTACGGCTTGCATTGGGATGACACAGAGCTTTACCAAAGCAGTCGGCTCGACGCCTATGAGATGCAGCTGCAACAGTTACTGAGTCAGAATGACGCTTATTATTGCCAATGTACCCGCAAATTAATCCAAACTATGGGTGGCCATTATGATGGTCGCTGCGGCCAGCTACACCCACCACTAAACCAAGGCGCTATTCGAATCCGCAACACCAGTCCCGTATGCCAGTTTACTGATCAATTAATGGGAGAGATCGATGTCGATGCCGATTTTGCCAGCGAAGATTTTATTATTAAACGCCGAGATGGTCTCTATGCGTATCAGCTTGCGGTCGTCATGGATGATGCTTATCAAGGGATCACCGAAGTCGTTCGAGGCTGTGATCTACTGACCTCGAGTGCGCGCCAAGCAACATTGTTCAATCAGTTTTCACTCACCAGCCCTCAATGGTTACATCTGCCACTCGTTTGCGCTGAGCCTGGGCTAAAACTGTCAAAGCAAAACCATGCGCCAGCCATAGACAGTAAGGCGCCACAGCAAAGTATCCAATCTGCGCTGGCCTTTTTAGGTCAACCTAGTGTCGATATCGATGATCCGCGCACTATGCTCACTCAAGCTATCAGCCAATTTACGCTACACGCTATACCTAAACAGCAGGAGATTGTCCTGTAACGTTAAGGGCAATCATCGCTGCCTATGACACTCGCGCCGTGATCATTGGCAGCTAACCGCTTCCCTGAGGGTATACTCTTTAAGCTGTATTTGAGTTATGATAGCGGCCTTATTTTATCGCTAACTTTAGATCCATGTTCGAGGTGTCCTATTTTTCGCCGTATTAGTCAATTCTGTAAGCAGCTTTTTGACGACAATCAAAACAACACAGAAACCACACAAGCGGGACTAAGCTTGGAAGTTGTAGCGCGCAAACATCACGCTATCTCTCGTAAGCAGATTAGCGAAAACGCTATAAAAGTACTCTATAGACTGCACAAAGCGGGCTTTAAGGCCTACCTTGTTGGCGGCGGTGTACGCGATATTTTATTAGGCCTCGAACCTAAAGATTTCGATGTGGTGACTAACGCCACTCCCGAAGAGATCAAAAAGCTGTTCCGTAACTGTCGCCTTGTGGGCCGTAGATTCCGTCTGGCGCATATCGTTTTCGGTCGTGATGTCATTGAAGTGGCCACCTTACGCGGTCACCATGTTGATAGCGGTGAAAAGATTTCTAAGACCAACGCTGAAGGTCGTCTGCTGCGTGATAATGTTTATGGCACCATTGATGAAGATGCAGAACGCCGTGACTTTACGGTTAATGCACTCTATTACGATATCAGTGACTTCTCTATCCACAGTTATGGCGGCGGCTTACAAGATCTTGAGTCGCGCACTCTGCGCCTGATTGGCGATCCACAGAAGCGCTATCGTGAAGATCCTGTGCGTATGCTTCGAGCCGTGCGCTTTGCCACAAAACTGGGCATGAGCATAGATAAAGGCGCGTCAGAACCTATCTATGAGCTGGCGCCGCTGCTTAAAGATATTCCCGCAGCACGCATGTATGAAGAGATATTGAAACTCTTCTTCAACGGTCAAGCACAAAACAATTTCACCATGATGCGTGAATTCGGCCTGTTTGAGCCGCTATTCCCATTAATTGAAACCTTATTAAAGGATGATCCTAAAGATCCTGTTGCCAAGATGGCCAACGCCATTATGCGTAATACAGATGAGCGAGTAAACGCAGAGAAGTCTGTTACTCCTGCATTTTTCTACGCGGCAATGTTGTGGTACCCCTTGAGTCAGCGAGCCGACGATATCGCACTGGAAAGCGGCTTAAGCTTATATGATGCCTTTTACGCTGCCATGGGCGATGTGATGGAGCAGCAATGCCAAACCATCAGCATCCCTCGTCGCTTTAGCACACCGGCTAAAGATATCTGGCAACTACAACTGCGCTTTGACCGTAATCAGGGCACCCGCGCCTTTAAGTTTATCGAGCACCCTAAATTCCGAGCCGCTTATGACCTCTTGCTACTGCGCGCAGAAGCCGAAGGTGGCAATGTGGCCAAGTCTGCCGCATGGTGGAAAAGCTTCGTTGAAGGCAGTGAAGAACAACGCAGTGTCATCGCACGCAGTGGCAGCAAGGGCAAAGGCAATCGTAATCGCAGTAATAGCCGTCGTCGCAGCCCAAAGAAAACCAGCAAGCCAGCAGAATAATGACCTATGTCTACGTCGCATTGGGGGCTAACCTTGAGTCCCCAGCTGCTCAACTTGATGATGCGATTAAAGCGCTCAAGCTGATCGCCAGCGATGGCATTATCAACGTCTCCCCCTATTATCGCAGCGCTCCTATGGGTGAAGTTGAACAACCCGACTATGTTAATGCTGTTGCATCATTTCATTGCGACCTTGCCCCCATCCCACTACTCGATGCACTGCAAGGGATTGAGCACCAGCAAGGCCGCGTACGCAATATCCGCTGGGGCGCCAGAACCTTAGATCTCGATCTGCTGCTTTACGGTAATCAAACGATAAACCAGCCAAGATTAACCGTTCCACATTACGGCATGAAACAACGCAGTTTTGTGCTGATCCCACTTGCAGATATTGCACCGGCATTAATCCTTCCTTGCGGGACGCCATTAGCGAGCCTAATTAACAATGAGCTGGCGATGCAATTGCAACAACTCGGCCCAGATCATTGAACTTGGCGCCCAGTTAGCATATAAAGCACACTAGTGTGTACCGAGTTCCTTTTTATAAATTGATTTAAGACCACCATTATGTCCAAGATAACCAGCTCTACCCTGCTTAAATTTAAGCAGGAAGGAAAAAAGTTCACTTCACTCACCGCCTATGACGCCAGTTTTGCGGGCGCGTTCGATAGTGAAGGTATCGATGTCCTACTTGTTGGCGACTCGATGGGGATGGTACTCCAAGGCCATGATGACACCTTACCTGTAACCATTGACGATATCGCTTACCATACGCGTTGCGTGCGTCGCGGTATTAAGCGGGCGCTACTGATAGCCGATATGCCCTTTATGAGTTATGCCACACCAGAACAAGCCATGACCAACGCCACGACGCTGATGCAAGCGGGGGCCAACATGGTTAAAGTCGAAGGTGGACATTGGCTACTCGACACTGTGACTAAGCTGACCGAACGCGGGATACCTGTGTGCGCCCATCTCGGCCTTA
Organism: Shewanella colwelliana ATCC 39565; assembly: GCF_000518705.1. Classification (GTDB taxonomy): domain Bacteria; phylum Pseudomonadota; class Gammaproteobacteria; order Enterobacterales; family Shewanellaceae; genus Shewanella; species Shewanella colwelliana. The sequence goes on along the minus strand of NZ_JAEC01000021.1, from coordinate 81,910 downwards.
CACCGCAATCGGTGCATGTTTTTGGTGGTTTCAAAGTACAAGGTCGTGATGCCGACAACGCCCAGCGTATTTTAAATGAAGCCAAAGCATTAGAAGCCGCTGGCGCGCAGCTATTAGTGGTTGAGTGCATTCCAGTCGCACTGGCTAAAACCATCACCGAAGCACTCACTATCCCAGTAATCGGAATCGGTGCTGGCGCTGACACCGATGGCCAGATCTTAGTCATGCACGATGTATTAGGCATCTCTAGCGGCTACATTCCACGCTTTTCGAAAAACTACCTTGCCCAAACTGGTGAGATACGCAGCGCCATTCGCGCCTATATCGAAGAGGTGGATAAAGGAATCTTCCCAAGCAGCGAACATACGTTTAGCTAATCCTAAGAGCTGTTAAAAAGGTCGTTATAACCATGTTTACTACTCAAGATATCGCTCACATCCGTGAGCAAGTTCGCCTTTGGAAACGTCAAGGTGAAACCGTCGCCTTTGTGCCGACCATGGGAAACCTGCACTTAGGTCACATCACCTTAGTAAAAGAAGCCGTTAAACGCGCCGATCACGTTGTGGTGTCAATCTTTGTCAACCCAATGCAATTTGGCGTTAATGAAGATCTAGACGCTTATCCACGCACATTAGACGCCGATAAGGCTGCCCTCATTGATGCAGGTGCTGAGTTACTCTTTACCCCAACGCCAGCGATCATTTACCCCAAAGGGATGGACAAACAGAGCTTTGTTGAGGTGCCGGCTATCTCAGACGAACTGTGTGGGGCGAGTCGCCCTGGGCATTTTCGCGGTGTCGCGACCATAGTGTGCAAACTGTTTAATATCGTCCAGCCGGATATCGCGTTATTTGGTAAAAAAGACTTCCAACAACTTATGGTGATCAAAACCATGGTTGACGACCTCTCTATGCCAATCGAGATAGTGGGCGTTGAGACCATCAGAGAGGCTTCAGGCCTTGCGATGAGCTCACGAAATGGCTATCTCAGTAACGAGCAAAAAAGCGCTGCAGCAGTGCTTAAGCAGACCATGGATAAAATGGCTAGTGCCATTCAGTCAGACGGAATGATTGAAGAGGCTATTTCAATCGCAACTCAGCAGCTGGCTGCCGCTGGATTTAAGCCCGATTATCTTGCCGTACGCTGTGCCGATACCTTAGACCCAGTCAGTACTGACCACCAGCACCTGGTGATCCTTGCCGCGGCATATATGGGGAATACCCGCCTAATTGATAACCTTTGCTTTAACCGAGAATAACTTTTAGCACACATTAAGCGACACACTGCCGCTTAATGTGTTATTTTTTAACGTATTAAGTAGTACTGACGTACATTTAAAATGCGTCGATAGTGGCCATCAAATAGAAATAAACCACCAAAATTGAATTGTGAGCAAGATCAGTTAGGCCCTATAAGGCTTAACATAATCACAACGGCTAAAATAGCGCTGAGTAATAAAGGTCTATTTTATTGAAGGTTAAATTGATCTTACCAATTCAAAGAAAGCACAACCCAGTAACAAGGCGATCTACATCACATTGACAATTATTTAGTCATTACATTTTTTAATTCAGAAATGAAATTATCAGATCAGATTTTTGCAAAAAACAGCAAAACTTAGAGTAAATACGTCATTAAAATCATCGTTTTTTGCTAAAAAATGCTAACTCACTACTGTTTTGTTATATACCAGCCCCTTGTCGCGTGACGCGCGTCACAAAACCATTTAATCACTTCAGACTAACGTCACAGCCATCTAACCCCACCTCACATATTAGATACAATATGATCTAGATCATATTGGCTTTACGTGAATTAGCGTTTAGTACGCATCACGACTTAGTTGGTCAAAAAAATTTACCACTAAGCAATAACATCGCAGCACTGTTTCAAACGACTCAGCGCCAACCATAACTAGAAATATTAAAGTAAAGACAGTAAGAGGCAATTATGACCCTACTTCAACTACTCGCCAGCTTAACGCCAGTAATCAGCGTGATGCTCTTTTTGGTACTTTTACGAATGCCAGCTTCGCGTGCCATGCCCATCTCTATGGTGGTAACCGGTCTTGCTGCGGTGTTTATCTGGCAGATGGATACCACCATCTTAGCGGCCTCAGTGGTGGAAGGTTTGCTATCGGCCTTAACACCACTGACCATTATCTTTGGTGCAGTATTCTTACTTAATACCCTTAAGTATTCCGGTGCAATGGACACTATTCGGGCAGGCTTTACCAATATTAGTGGTGACGCGCGAGTACAGGTGGTCATCATCTGCTGGCTATTTGGATCCTTTATCGAAGGCTCTGCAGGCTTTGGTACACCCGCCGCCATTGGCGCACCACTGCTAGTGCTGTTAGGTGTACCACCTATTGCAGCTGCGGTTGTAGCACTTATCGCCGACTCTACCAGCGTATCATTCGGCGCTATAGGCTTACCGGTTCTATTTGGTATGGAACAAGGCTTGATGCAAGGTGGTGTGAGCATGGCATCAGAGCAGATTGCTCAGCACGGTGGTAACTTCGCCGACTATGCCCAGTTCATTGCGTTACACATGATCACCATAGATCTGATCACAGGTACTTTAATTCCATTAGTGCTCGTTGCGGTACTTACCGGTTTCTTTGGTCGTAACAAATCCTTTAAAGAGGGCTTGGCCATCTGGAAGTTTGCCCTGTTCGCGGGCTTCGCCTTTACGATTCCCGCTTGGTTAATCAACTACTTTGCTGGCCCAGAATTCCCATCGGTGATCGGTGCGTTAGTGGGTATGGCCCTCGTGATCCCTGTGGCGAAAAAAGGTTACTTACTGCCTAAAACGCCTTGGAATGACTTTGCTGAAAATGACAATCAAGAGAAAGCGGTTGTTGAAACTAAAGCCCAGTTCTCTCAGTTTGCCGCATGGACTCCTTACATCATTATGGCTGCGCTGTTAGTGCTATCACGCACAGTAGCACCACTTAAAACTTGGTTGACGAGCTTTAATATTAGCTGGACAGGTTTACTCGGCACAGAGCTTAAAGCTGGTTTTGCTACCCTTTACGCCCCTGGTGCCTTCTTTGTTTTGGTCTGTCTGATAGGTTTCGTGCTGTTTAAGATGAAATCTTCAGCGATTAAGCAATCGATCACCGTGTCATGTAAATCTATGCTACCGACCATTATCTCTTTAGGTGCCTCGGTGCCTATGGTGAAAATCTTCCTCAATTCAGGCTCAAACGAAGCTGGGTTGCAATCTATGCCAGTGGCTCTTGCCGACCTGCTCGCAAACTCCATGGGCGCAGTATGGGCTTGGATTGCACCGATTGTGGGTATCTTTGGTGCCTTCTTATCAGGCTCAGCAACCTTCTCCAATATGATGTTCTCGGGTCTACAATACAGTGTGGCCGACAACATAGGCATGAACCATGCTTTAGCGCTAGCACTGCAAGGTATTGGTGCTAACGCAGGTAACATGATGTGCGTCATGAACGTTGTTGCTGCCGCTACAGTAGTAGGCATGGCGGGTCGTGAATCAGAGATTATTCGTAAGACCATGCCAGTCGCACTCGGCTATGCAATGGTTGCAGGTACTATCGCGGCCCTATGGGGCGGCTTATAACCCAAACACAGGTGGGCGAGCAGTGATGAACTCGCCCTTATCCTTGGTTAAATAGAAGAGTAATGTTATGTCGATTAACTATTCCACGGTCATTACAGACCTACGTGCAATCCTTGGCACTGACGCCGTTACCGATGATCCTGTACGCCGTTTTGCTTGGTCTACCGATGCTAGCTATTTCCGTATTGTACCGGAAGTGGTGGTTCATGCTGAAACCCTTACCCAAGCTAAACAGACCTTAGAGGTCGCTCGTCAGCATCAAGCGCCAGTGACATTTCGCGCCGCTGGCACCAGCCTTTCAGGCCAAGCGATTGGCGAAGGCATCTTGCTTATTTTGGGTCACGATGGCTTTAGAGATATCAAGATCAGCGAAGACAGCCAAAAGATTTCTCTAGGCTCGGCAGTGATTGGCGCAGATGCCAACATGGCACTCAAGCCACTCAATAAGAAGATTGGCCCCGATCCAGCCACCTTGGCATCAGCCATGGTGGGCGGCATCGTATCAAACAATGCTTCTGGTATGTGTTGTGGTACGGCGCAAAACAGTTACCAAACCATCGACTCAGCCAAACTGCTGTTTGCCGATGGTACCGAGCTAGACACAGGCTGTCCGCAGTCTAGAGCTGCTTTTGCCAGTTCCCATAAAGCATTATTAGACGAGCTGACCGAACTTGCTGCACTAACCCGTGGCAACGAAGTGTTAGCCAACCGCATTCGTAAGAAGTACTCCATCAAGAATACCACTGGCTACAGTATCAATTCGTTGGTAGATTTCACCGATCCGTTCGATCTGATCAACCACCTGATTGTAGGTGCAGAAGGGACATTAGCCTTCGTCGAAGAGGTAACCTACCACACCGTCGATGAAGCTAAGTTTAAGGCCTCTGCCATGGCCGTATTTTTCAATATGGAAGATGCAGCACGTGCGATCCCTCCGATTAAAAGCGACAGTGTTGCTGCCGCTGAACTGCTAGACTGGGCATCAATTAAGTCTGTCACCGGCAAGAAAGGGATGCCAGATTGGTTAAGTGAACTGCCTGAAGGGGCTGCCATTCTGTTGATCGAATCACGTGCCAACGATGAAGAGACGCTGGCTCGCTACACTAAAGATGTCATCGCCAAGCTTGCACATATCGAAACTGAACGCCCTATCAGCTTCAGTAACGACCCAGAAGTCTATGGCAAATATTGGGCAATGCGCTCAGGCTTATTCCCCATCATCGGGGGTGAGCGTCCAAAAGGCACCTCAGTTATCATCGAAGATGTGGCCTTTGAGCTAGAGCATTTAGCTAACGCCGCCAGCGATCTCACCGCACTGTTCCATAAGCACGGTTACCCAGAAGGCGTGATCTACGGCCATGCGCTAGCGGGGAACTTCCACTTTATCATCACACCAACCTTTGCCTCGCAAGGCGATATCGACCGTTTCCATGCCTTTATGCAAGACGTGGCCGAAATGGTGATAGACAAGTATGACGGCTCAATGAAAGCTGAACACGGTACTGGCCGTGCGGTAGCGCCATTTGTTGAGATGGAATGGGGTGCTGATGCCTACACATTAATGAAGCGCATTAAGCAGATTTTTGACCCACAAGGTCTACTCAATCCAGGCGTGATCTTAAACGATGATGCCAATGTGCATGTGAAGAATATCAAGCCATGTCCTGTGGTTGATGACTTTGTCGATAAGTGTATTGAGTGTGGTTTTTGCGAAAAAACCTGTCCAACCTCTGCACTTAACTTCACGCCGCGTCAGCGTATTGCCACCTTGCGTGAAATTGCTCGTCTCGAACAATCTGGCGACAAGCAAGCAGCAGAAGAGATGCGCGCAGCCGCCAAGTACGATGTGGTTGATACCTGCGCTGCTTGTCAGCTGTGTACCATTGCCTGTCCCGTAGACAACAGCATGGGTAACTTGGTGCGTAAGTTGCGTACGCCTTATATCACTACGACTGAACAGAAAGTACTGGATTTCCAAGCCAAACATTTTGGCGCGGTCAACCAAGTAATAAGCACAGGTTTTAATGTGCTTAACATCATTCATAAAGTCACGGGTGACAGCGTCACCGATGGACTCATGAAAGTTGGCCGTATGGTGTCTAAGGAAGTACCTTACTGGAATCCTGACTTTGCTAAAGGCGCTAACCTGCCTACGCCATCTCCTGCGTCACCAGATAAAGAGACCATCGTCTACTTCCCAGCTTGTGGCGGACGTACCTTTGGTCCAACCCCGTTAGACCCAGATAACCGCACGTTACCTGATGTTGTGGTTACCTTGCTTGAACGCGCAGGTTACAACGTCGTCACCCCCGACAATACTCGTCATCTATGCTGCGGCCAGATGTGGGAGTCGAAAGGTGACTTTAAAAATGCCGACGCTAAGCGCGATGAGTTAATCGATGCCTTAAGCTCCCTCAGTGATAACGGTAAAGTGCCAGTGGTGGTCGATGCACTCTCTTGTACCTACCGCACGCTCACTGGTAATCCAAAGGTTGAGATCACCGATCTGGTTGAGTTTATGCACGACAAGATCTTGCCTAAGCTGACATTGACAAAGAAGGTCAACATTGCGCTGCATTTTGGTTGTAGTGCTCGTAAGATGAAGCTTGAGCCTAAGATGCAAGCTTTGGCCGATGCCTGCAGTGCTGGCGTAAAGTTACCTGAAGGTATCGAGTGTTGTGGTTATGCTGGTGAGAAAGGTTTATATAAGCCTGAGATAAATGCCAGTGCACTGCGCAACATCAAAAAGCTGATCCCTGTTGATATCAAAGAGGGCTACTACGCCAACCGTATGTGCGAAGTCGGTCTGTCACATCACAGTGGCATCTCTTATCGTCATTTGGCTTATCTGTTAGAAGAGTGCAGCCGTTAATAACAGCGACTCAAGATGATTTAGGTTTTAGATAACCCCACCCAAGCAAACTCCGCGATATGACTGGTTTCATATCGCGGTTTTTTATTATAAGGGCTCGCCTCCTATTTTCCGCTGCGCACAGGGCATCAATGACACTGTATCTCGCATCAATTAACAAGATAAATAGGTAATTTTAACAAGTAAAAAACTGGTGTTAATGAGTAACATGCGCCATAGTAGAGCAGTATTGCGAGAGAAAAGGATGTACAGCGAAGCTGAATAGCTTCCTCGTAAGTCTATCAATGATGGCGTCAACGGCTATCAATAAATCAACCGAGGCAGATAGAGGATATATCGCCAGATGGGAAAAGTGCTACTTGTCATAGCGACGATGATGCTTTCAGGCCTTGCTCAGGCAAACAGTATCTATAAATGCATCAAAGACGATAAAATCGTCTTTAGCCAGACCGCTTGCCCGAAAGACTTTCGCCAGCATGAGATAAAATATCAGCTCGGGATCACCACTGAAACCGACAGTGACAAGCGTAAAGCGCCTGACGATCCGCTACAAGCCCTGCTTAACAAACGCACCATATCTAAAGAGAAGCTACTGCAACTAATTGGCAGTGAGATTTACCGTCTTAATCAAGAAAATAGCTACTATGATATCCTGCGCGCCAGTGAGCAACAAAAGCTCGATCGCAAACGCTATTGGCAAAAACAAGATGAGAATGATCCTGAGTTTGTGAAACAAGTGACTGAGATGAATCAATACTTTGATGAGCTTCAGCAGCTAAACCAGCACTCAATCGATCTGCTTAAGCAACACCAAAGTAAGATTGAAGCGGAGTCGGCAGATGAGTCCGAAACCTACGAGACGAAAGACCCGTAACTCAGTCTAGGCCAACCCCATGCGTAAACTCACCTACATCACCCTCTTTATTATCGGCCTGTTACTCGGCACACTGCTGAGCTACCTAGTACTGCAAAAGGTCATCGCCAGTCGCGGTGGGATGGATATGTCTGGGTTTGTGAACAATGCCAACCAATTATTACAGCAAAAGGAAGTTATCGATCCGCTAATTTGCGCCAAACTGGCCATGGATATGGGTTATAAGATTGATAATATGAAGCTTAATTTTAATCTTAATCAGCAGCTCACACCGTTTGATAGTGGCGACCAAAGTGCCTTCTATCTGCTGGTTTACTTAAAGGGCTACGCTTTTGGCCTCAGCCATCACTACATAGACAAAAAAGAGCAATACCAAACAATCGAGTGTGATACACGCTTTCCGTGGCTTAAAAAACGCCCCCATAGCCAACAAGCCTCAATCAAATGATCGCGTGGCCGCTGCTGGTAAAACATCCCCATGATGACCACCTTTTGCTATTAGCCAACCTACAGCTGTGGCTGGCAGAGCTGGAAATTAACCCAAGTGACGAGATGATGATTATCGATAGCCAAGGGCTAAGCTACCACTGGCGCGCAACGGCAGATGGTGGCGAGTTTATGCTAGCGAATGAGCCCGTGTCATTAGCGCAGTTGCTGGACTGGGTGCGTACCCACGCTAGCCTCAATGGTCACTGTTGCACCGCCAAAATGGGCGCCAATACCATAGAGCAGGTATTTGAAATGATGCGCTACTTAGAAGAAAACTAGTCCCTATTACCTTAGGCCATAGGGACTATTGATATAGGGACTAAAGTAATTAACTTCTTAACCCTATTCCACGGCTAATCAAATAATACGCTATCGCCCATAACGCGCTGCAAAAGCCTAGCATAATGGCAAACGACAAAGCGATGCTGATATCGGCATAACCTAAGAAGCCATAACGGAACACGTTAATCATATAAACCACAGGATTGAGCTGCGACACGCCTTGCCAAAACTCAGGCAATAAACTCAGCGAATAAAAAACCCCACCAAGATAGGTCAGCGGCGTCAACACGAAGGTCGGCACGATACTGATATCATCGTAGCTCTTAGCAAATACCGCATTAATCAATCCGCCAAGGGCAAACAAAATAGCGGTCAATAGCACAGTGATGGCCACTAATCCCGCATGATGCAAGCTAATATCGACAAAGAACATTGCCACTAAGGTAACGATAGTGCCGACACATAAACCGCGCGCCACACCGCCGCCCACATAGCCAGCTATCATCACATAGTGAGGCACAGGCGCAACAATCAACTCTTCGAGATTACGCTGAAATTTAGCGCTAAAAAAGGATGATGCCACATTAGAATAGGATGCAGTGATCACCGACATCATAATCAGGCCTGGCGCGATAAATTCCATGTAGGAAACACCGCCCATTTCACCAATCCGCTTACCGACCAAGTTACCAAAAATCAGAAAATAGAGCGTCATCGAAATCGCTGGCGGCACTAGAGTCTGTACCCAGATGCGCGTAAAACGGGTGATCTCTTTTATCAAGATGCTCTTAAACGCTGTAAAGTAAACATGCTTCATATTGACACAGGCATTGCTCATCGTTGCGCTCCCTTACCTTGTTCCACCAACTCCACAAATAACTCCTCTAAACGGTTTGCCTTGTTGCGCATCGATAACACCTCAATCCCCTGTTCACTGAGTTGAGCAAACACACTATTAATACTCTGGCTTTTAACCACATCCACTTCTAAGGTGTGAGCATCACTCAGGCGGCACTGAATATCGCTGAGCACTGGCACGACGTCGAGATCACCACGTAGATCCAAAATAAAGGTTTCCATATTGAGTCGGCTCAACAAAGATTTCATGCTAGTACACTCCACCAACACCCCTTTGTCGATGATGCCGATATTGCGGCACAACATCTCAGCCTCTTCCAGATAGTGGGTGGTTAAGATAATCGTCACCCCTTGCTTGTTGAGCTCAGTCAAAAAGGTCCACATTGAACGCCTCAGCTCAATATCGACGCCAGCGGTTGGCTCATCGAGAATCAATAACTTTGGCTCATGCATCAAGGCTCGGGCGATCATCAAACGGCGTTTCATGCCACCAGATAGCGCACGTGCAGGGCTATCTCGCTTCTCCCACAGATCAAGCTGACTCAAGTACTTCTGCGCACGCTCAAGGGCCACATCACGGGATACGCCAAAATAGCCGGCCTGGTTCACCACAATCTGTTGAACGGTTTCAAACTGATTAAAATTAAACTCTTGCGGCACTAGGCCAATAGACATTTTTGCCAGCTCTAAATGGGTATCGATGTCATGTTCAAATACTTTAACCCTGCCGGCACTCTTTTGTACCAAGGAGCAGATGACACCAATCGTGGTCGACTTTCCCGCGCCATTAGGTCCCAGTAACGCAAAGAAGTCCCCCGCCTCAACGTTAAGACTAATTCCTTTTACAGCCTCGACACCGCCTTTATACGTTTTCTTTAGTTGGTCAATTTCGAGCGCATAATTACTGTTCGCCATGCAATACATCCACTTTAATATCAAAAACAAACAAAAACTCCCGCACATGGCAGGAGTTTATAATCTTAACGGCATTCGCCATTAATCCAAGGGCACCACTTTGGCAATATAAGGCAAGTTACGATACTGCTCTGCGTAGTCGATCCCATAACCTACGATAAATTCATCAGGAATGGTGAAACCGATAAAATCAACCGGTACATCCACTTCACGACGCTCAGGCTTATCAAGCAGTGTACATAACGCTAGGCTCTTGGGTTCACGCAGTAGCAACATGTCGCGCACCTTATTTAAGGTATTTCCCGAATCGATAAGATCTTCAACGATTAACACATCGCGACCTTCGATATCAGACTGGACATCTTTTAGGATTTTCACATCCCGAGAGCTACTCATAGCATTGCCATAGCTAGATACCGACATAAAATCGATCTCTACATGGCCCTTAATACGACGACACAAATCGGCCATAAAGACCACTGAGCCTTTGAGTAAGCCAACCATTAACAGGCGCTCGCTATTGGCATAATGGGCGTTGATCTTCTCTGCAAGAATGTCTAGTTGTTGCTCAATCTCTTCAGCCGAGATCATCACTTCGATGGTGTGTTTCATACTATTCTCAAAATTGTCTTAATTGTCGCTATTGCTGGCACTGTGCTTATCATAGCCCCAACGCTTGGTTAACGCGTGGTCGACGCCCAGATGATCTAAAATCCGCGCGACCATGAAGTCTACCAGATCTTCAACCGATTTGGGATCATGATAAAACCCCGGTGCCGCAGGCATAATGGTCGCCCCCAGCTTAGACAGTGACAACATATGCTCTAAGTGTATGCTGCTAAAGGGTGTTTCTCGTGGTACCAGAATTAATTGGCCACGCTCTTTTATCACCACATCGGCAGCGCGCTCCAGTAAACTGTTACTCATCCCTGTGGCAACGGCCGCCAAGGTACCTGTACTGCATGGACAAATCACCATCTGCTTAGGCGCAGCAGAACCCGATGCTGGCGGTGAGAACCACTCCTCTTTACCCAGCACATATAACTCACCGCTGATATCACTGCCTTGCTGTGCAAACAGCTCCAGTAACTGCGCTTTCGCCTTGTCGCCATTAGCGCTCAGTTGTAGGCCATGCTCAGTGGCCAACACCACCCGCGCGGCGCTAGAGATCATCAAGAACACTTGATAATCGGCCACCAGCAAACACTCAAGTAGCTTCAGCCCGTAAGGTGCCCCAGAGGCCCCGGTCCACGCCAAGCTAATAGCCTTGGCCTTTCTTGGATAATTCATATAAATCTCTTTAATTAAAGCTAGAAAGTGGAAACGCCTTCAAGCCTTTGTAAAAGCTTGCCATGGATACCGCCAAAGCCACCGTTGCTCATGACAATAACAGTGTCACCTGGTTTAACTTCAGCAGCCACAGCGTCGACCACATCATCTATCTGGTATAGCACAGATATCGGCAGGCTAACCTTCGCCATCGCTGCCTCTACATCCCAGTCGATATTATCGGCTTGATATAAAAACGCTGCATCGGCTAGAGACATCGAAGCCGCTAAAGTCTCTTTATGTACGCCGCGTTTCATGGTGTTTGAACGTGGCTCAAGCACCACTAAAATACGCCCCTCGCCCACTTTAGCGCGGCAACCTTGCAAAGTAGTGGCAATCGCTGTTGGATGATGAGCAAAATCGTCATACACCTCGACGCCATTGACCGAACCAATCAACTCCATTCGACGCTTGGGCGGCGCAAACTTCACTAATGCCTCAATCGCTGCCTGAGGTTTCACCCCTACATGACGCGCCGCAGCAATCGCCATGGTGGCATTTTCCACATTGTGCTGGCCAATCAACTGCCAGTCTAAGATACCTTGTGATTCACCATCAAAAAACAACTCAAACCTGTGGCCATCGTTGCTCAGTACCTGGGTATACCAGCCCGCTTCAGCTTGATGAGTACTATAGGTTTCCTGCTCACTCCAACAGCCCATGCTTATGACATCTCGCACCGCTTGACTGCCTACAGGCCAAACAATCTTGCCTTGGCCCGGTACTGTGCGTATTACGTGGTTAAACTGACGCTGAATAGCTTTTAGGTCATCAAAGATATCGGCGTGATCAAACTCAAGATTGTTTATCACTAAGGTGCGTGGCTGGTAATGGACAAACTTAGAGCGCTTATCGAAAAATGCGCTGTCATATTCGTCGGCTTCTACCACAAAAAACGGCGAACCGCCGAGTCGCGCCGACACTCCAAAGTTCTGCGGCACGCCACCAATCAAGAAGCCCGGCTCATAGCCGCAATCTTGTAGAATCCACGCTAACATACTCGAGGTCGACGTTTTCCCGTGAGTCCCCGATACCGCTAACACCCAGCGTTCTGGCAAAATATGTTCCGCCAAAAACTGCGGCCCAGAGGTATATTTAAGCCCACGGTTTAATACCGCCTCGACACAAGGGTTGCCGCGACTCATCGCATTGCCTATCACCACCAGATCAGGGGCATCATCTTCGTTCTGACCAAGCTGACTGGGGTCGAAGCCTTGAATAAGTTCAATACCTTGCTCTTCGAGCTGCGTGCTCATCGGCGGGTAGACATTGGCATCGCTGCCGGTAACCTTGTGACCATTGGCTCTGGCAAGCAGTGCAAGGCCACCCATAAAGGTGCCGCAGATGCCAAGAATATGTACATGCATGGGGTTGGCTCTAGATGAGGAATAATCTGTTGGTATTCTATCGATTTGAAATGCCATTGTCAGTTAACAATGGTTTAAATAACTATTTCGTAGCTATGCCAGTTTGCTGCTGTATGACATAAGAGAATTTTCCACACTTGGTTTAAACAACCCTAGGTCACTCCTGGCAAGCTACTCACTTGGTGTCATTTACCTTGGTCTATTTCTTACCTATAGTAATTAAGGTCCATCTAATCCAAGGCACTTTTTAGCCTGTTAACAATGAAACCAATCTCGTAAGGTAGGCAATTGTATTGATTTGTATTCTTATGTGGAGGCTGAGTGAAAATACTGTTTACCCTAACGCTTTTGTTTTTCATTAGCCTTTGCCCTTTTGCCACATCCGTCGCTGCTACTGTCGAGATGGCATTTGGTGAAAAGATAGCGCCATTTTGTTTTCCAGAAACTGATTCTGGCATTGAAGTTGATATCATCCGGGAGGCCTTAGCGTTTAAAGGACATGTGTTAGTGCCACTCTATTTCCCGTTCGCACGTATTCCGGTGGAGTTTAAGAATAAAACGGTCGATGCCGCGATGACAGATCTGGGGGAGGACTTGACGCCATTTGGCGGATTTTATGGCGATCCTGCAGTGATCTATCACAACGTATTTATCTCTTTGAAAGCGCGTGATATTCAGATCAATAAACCGGAAGACCTCAACGGCTTGAGCGTGATCTCATTTGTGGGCGCCGTGAAACGTTATCCCGAATGGTTAACCCCAGTGAAGCAGTCGGGGCGGTACTTTGAACAGAACAACCAGTTACTGCAGGTGCTGACCTTAAATAAAGGTCGCTATGATCTGGTGTTAAGTGACCGAAGTATTTTCAAATATTTCAGCCAATTACTGCAATCACGCAAAAATTTTGTCACTCACCCCATTCAAGAACATAAATTTACAGACGTTGATCCACTCGACTACCGCCCCATCTTCAATGATGCGGCCATCAGGGATGACTTCAATCAAGGCCTTGCTCTCCTCATCAGCTCTGGCCGCTATCAAGCCATCTATGACAAATACCTCAATAGCAACTCATCCACGGTAACACTCCCCTAACAAACCCGACATTATGTGTGATCCAATGCGCAGTTTTTTAAACTCGAACATGCTAAAAGAGGAAGTTACCTTTGACTAATTTTTAAACAGAAGATCTATAATTTATACCTGTAATAATAGCCAACTAAGGCGCAGTCATTGCACAAGGATATCGCTATGCTGAAAAAAGTGAGCCGCCTAGATTACTTTACACTACAAGTGTTTATCGGCTTGGTTGAGCTAAAAAATGGCAGCGCCGTAGCTGAGCGATTGCACACCACCCAATCTAAAGTCAGTCGTAGCTTAACCTGCCTACGTGAAGTATTAGAAGATGAGCTGTTTGTGCGTCAGCAATATGGCTTCGAACCCAATCAAATCGCCATTAAGATCACCCCTATGGTGCAAACCATTTTGCAGCAGTACGACAAAATAGTCGCCACCACCATAGACAAAGGCGTACAACCTTTTCAGTTAAGTGTGGCAACCTTTGAGCAGTGGTCACTAATGGTGATGAACTACGTACATACTAGCTGTCATTGTTTAGAAGGCGGCGTTAGTATCAATATTCAACCTTGGTCAGACAATATTAGTCAGCGCTTGTGTCAGGGGAAAATCGATTGCTGTGTCTCCACTGAACCTATTAATCATTCTATGGTGAATAACTACAAACTCGGCGACATTATTCACTTCTTTATTGTGGCCAAAAACGGGCACCCCATTTTGAATTCCAATCAACCTTTAATCGATCTGTTTGACTATCACGTTGCCCTAGTCAATGCTAATCTACATGATCAACCCCACCCGATAGAGCGCTATGCAAGAGAACATGAGCTCGATATCAGCATCGCACTTAAAAGTCCAAGCCTACGCATGTTAATTGACCATGTGAGTCATGGCGATGATGTTGCGCTACTCTCTTCGGCAATGTCTATGTATTACTTTGAAAGCCGTGACGATGTGTCATTTATCGACGTGTCATCACTATGGCGTGACACCAACGAACTTGTTTGCGACAGCTACTATTTAAATTGCCATAAGGGAATTAAAGATCAACTAGCCAACTGCTTAAAGACACTGCTCACAGAGAAACTCGATGAGATGCAGGCCCATTATGATGAAGCGGCGCGGCATCGTAATTTAACCCACCATCAGATAACTATGTGTCAGGACGCTAGTACACCCGAGCCTTCTTCACTAAAATGCTGCAATCCCTCACAATAGGCCTTCGCCATTTTCGGCATCCATAAGGGCGCTGTTAACTCAGTGCACATATTGGTTGATTAACCCTGTGACCAGCTCTTTGAGCCATTCAATATGTGGACTCGGATGATGCTTGGCGCTAATCAAATACAACTTTGGATATGGCTGTGCTTGGTACAGCAGCTCAGTGTCGATAGCAGACAGGCAGCACACGTGTAAACCGGGTAAAAGATGGCTCTGTTCATAAACCTTATTGTAGGGCAGTAGGCTCAGTGTCTGATTGTCTGATAAATAACGATAGAGATCATGAAAGCCCAGCGCGGTTTGGATGTTATCGCTAGGTGCCTGATGGCAAAAGAGCTTTTGCTGCCGGCAAAAAGCCTGGAAAGGGTCTGGAGCGCTCTTATTTAGTAGGCTAAAAGCGCTTAAATAGGGGTAAGTAGCGATATTGGTTAAGCTGATCTCCTGCTGCAGGATAGGATGGTTTAGTCCGCACAACAGATAGAGATGTTCTAGCGTCTTAAGCGGTATCACTTCAAAACGCGGATCAGCTTGCAATGGGACTGCGTCAGACTCACAGAGAATCGCCACATCAATAAGGCCGTTTGCTGTATCTTGTAAAAGATCATCTGAGCCACTGCGGAGCTCGTAACTAATGGGCAGATGTGCCTCATTAATGGCCGCACTTAATTGCTGCGGCAAATGCGGGATCAACAGATCGCTGACGTAGATCACCATCGCCGATTCTAACGCCAATGGATTCAGCTGGTTTAATTGATACAGGTGTTCAGCGCACTGTACTAACTCCTTAACGATGGGGTAAAGCTGGCGGGTGAATTCATTAGGCTCAAGACCATGCTTTTTTCGAATAAACAGCGGATTATTAAAAATGGCCCGCGCATGCTGTAGGCAGCGACTCACCTTAGGAGCTGGAATATTCATGTCGCTAGCAACTGATGAAGCAGAATGTTTTTCATACAAATTAACCAATATATTAGCACTAAGCATATCCAAACTATCTAGAGTTATATTTTTCATTGTAAAATACCTCTACCGACATCAAATATACCATTTTGAATTATAGTTAACCCAGCCATAATTACCATATTATTATTTATTAAATGTATAGATACAAAAATCAGATCTCGATCATACTTTTAAATTTCAACATTTTACAACAAAGCGGTAAGAAACTAATTTAAAAGAAGTTTAAAATTAAAAACAAACAAACACCAGATATACACAAATCATAAACTGGATATCCAAATATCGATTTTCTACAATTCGAAATAGTTAAAAGCAATTATCAGATCTGCCACTAAATTTTAATAAACTGATTTCGATAATTGTTGTAAATATTCCGCATAAAGTAATAATTAAATGGAGAGTTTATAAACAGAAGTACTTTTGGAGGTTTATCATGAACGCCACCGCTACAGTTATTTTAAGTTATGCATTTATGTATTTTGTTTTATTCATAATTGTTCCTCTCGTCATCGTGACCTTCGTAATGACGTGCATCAAGTTCTTCAGATCAAGCGAGGTTCAGATGGTCGATGCTGCTGTTAGTATCAAACCTCACCTGCTCGACAAAGAATCTATGCATTTTCTAAAAAGCTTAAAATCTATCGCGAGCAATCGCTACGATGTGCTGTACGGAGCGTCTTTGGTTAATGTGGTTGATATTGATGACTCAGTAAAAAACCATGAAGAGGTTCAAGATTTTATGGAGCATTGCCACCTAGACTATGTGGTCGTTGACAACGAGTCTTCTGCGGTCAAATTAGTGGTTAGCAACCCTGATACGAGCTCACCAGAACAGATGAAATTTGTCGAAAAATGTTTAGATTACATAGGTGTGCAATTCATTAAGCTAGATAAAGATAAGCATTGCGATGAAGCCTTGTTACGAACTGCACTCGCCGCCTAATGGCTAAACGCATTCGAACAACCCCAATCCAAGCACACTTTATCCAAGTGTTCACAGCCCAACCGAGCGTCAAATAGACAACTTGGCGCTCTCATTAAACACCGAAATCATGTTCACCTTAAGGTGTAAGGAGTCGGTATGTGTCAGATTAGCCGCAGTCTCTCAATTGTGCTTACTACCCTTATCACGGCATCAATCTTCTGCACCTTGCCGACCATCACCTTGGCCGCCCAGACCGAGAACGATACCCGTACGTGCCTTAAATGCCATAAGCGCAATGGCCAACTGCATGGGGTACACGCAAGTACTGCCTTAGCCATTGAGTGCCAAGATTGCCATGGTGACAAAGGCAGTCACCCGAAAAAAGGCTCAAGTATTAATCGCTTTGGCGCTAATAGTCCAATGTCTGTGACTCAGCAAGTAGCGGTCTGCCTAAGCTGCCATGATCCTCAAACGCTGGCCAACACCGAGTGGACACATAATGTACATGCGACACGCGTAAGCTGCACCCTATGTCACCAGCTACATCCAGAATACGACCCAATGTTGTCATTAGACAGCAAACAGCATAGCCAGTTATGTGTCACCTGCCATCAGGTCAAACACTAGGAGGCTTGTGATGGAAACATCAAAACGACAATTTCTTAAAGGCTGCGGTGCGTTGATCGCAGGGATCTCTGTTTATACGGTGACTAAATCTCCCTTGGCTGAAAATGCCAATACAGATGCGTCACAAACAGAGGTTAAATATGCCATGGTACATGACGAAAATGCCTGTATCGGCTGTAACGCCTGCGTTGAAGCATGCCGTGAAACCAATCATGTGCCTGACGGTGTGACGCGAGTCAAAATTGAGCGCACAGGTCCGTTTGGGAACTACCCTAACCAGAGCTATCGGTTTAATCGTGTGTCTTGCCAGCACTGTGAAGCCGCGCCATGCGTACGTGTTTGTCCTACAGGTGCGGCCTATATAGACAAAGACACTGGTATCGTTGCCGTCAATAGCGACCGCTGCGTAGGCTGCCAATACTGTATTGCTGCCTGCCCTTATCAGGTGCGGTTTATTAACCCCGAGACGCGCACTGCCGATAAGTGCGATTTTTGTCAGCAAACCCAGTTATCGAAAGGCTTGCAACCTGCTTGCGTCCTGGCGTGTCCAACTCAAGCGCTGACCTTTGGCAATTTAAAAGATCCTGACTCAGCGTTAGTTAAGTTACTTAAAACCAAGCCAACGTATCGCGCCAAAGTGGATCTTGGTACCCGGCCAAAGTTGTTCCATATTCAAACCATCGATGGGGAGGTAATGCTATGAGTGCTTTTCATTTTGAAGGCCTGGTATGGCATTGGCCGATCGCTATCTATCTGTTCTTGGCAGGGTTATCTGCCGGTGCGGTATTTTTTGCCATCATGCTTAAACATTTTAAGTTAGCCAGTGAAGCCTATCACTCCCCCTTTGTGCAGGCGGCGGCAATCATCGCGCCACTAGCAGTATTTGGCGGCCTAGGGATCTTGGTTATCGATCTGACCAAGCCATTGGACTTCTGGAAGATACTGGTGTTTTACAACACCACTTCAGTGATGTCGATGGGCGTATTGGTGCTAATGGCCTATCAAGTGGCACTGTTTGCTTGGATTGGCTGCATCTTCCATCAAGGCTTAACGCGTCTGCTAGACGGTCGTTTTGGCGCAATAGGTCGTTTAAGCACACGCTTTATCCAGATGCTAGTCAGACAGGAGGCGGCCATCACAGGTATCTTAGTGATCCTCTCTATCTCATTAGGCGCATACACAGGTTTTCTGTTATCAGCACTGATCGGTTTCCCACTGCTTAACAACCCAGTACTGCCGCTGTTATTTTTAATCTCCGGACTCTCCTCCGGTGCGGCAGCAACCTTGCTGGGTGGCGTGCTACTTCGAGGTAACCCTAATGGGATTGAAGTGCGCTTTATCCACGGTATTGAGATCCCTATGATCTTGGTGGAGATAGGCCTACTTTTCACCTTCTTTGCAGGGCTAATTTTATCAGGTGGCCAAAGCCAAGTCGCCGCACTCAATGCGCTGGGCTATGGGTTTTGGGGCTGGATATTTTGGGGCGGCGTTATCGGTATCGGCTTAACCTTGCCATTAGCCTTTAATTTGTGGATGAAAGTCTCCGCCGATCGCAAGTTTACCTACGTAGCGGTAACTGCCAGCTTTAGCCTTATTGGCGTATTCCTATTACGTAACTTTATCCTTTATACCGGGCAGATGACTGGCGTGTGATACTTACCATTCAACCACAGTGACCTCATCCAAGAGATTACTGTGGCGGAGGCATTATTTACCAGAGATTAAATGCAGCGGCGCGTTATCGCTGAGGTAAGCCTCATCAACCTGCTGCAACTTATTGAAGGTGATAATGCCACGGATCCCATCGATATACGCTTGACCGCGCTCTGAATATTTGCCCAAGGTTCCCGCCAGCTCTAAACCAGTGATCGGTTTATTTTCAGCTCTGAGTTGCGCGCGCAACGTACGCAGCTTTTGGTAAGCATTATTGGTATTGAGATTACGTAAATAGCCTTCGACCGAAGCTAGCGGCGTATCAAAACGTGCTAAACCGTAATTGCCCAGCTCCTTACGCTGCTGTTTCGGGATCATGCCATTACCGCTAAAGTCCCATTGGCCAAAAAAGGCATTACCTTCAACCGTAAAGCGCGATGTAGCCCAACCACTCTCTTCCGCTGCCTGCGCAAGCACCAGTGATGGTGGCATAATATCCACCTCTTCAAGTAAGGTTTGCCGCTGTGCCTCACTCAGTGGTTTGTCATTGTCATTTGCGCTAAGCACTCGATATTTAACCGCCAAAGCACGTAGTTGGGTATCATCAATGGGTGCCGTTTCTATTATCTGACGTTCGAGTAAAATATTTTCATTAGCCACCAAAATTAAAGGTGCCATCAGGCGAAAAAACACCATTTTTTTTAACTGTACAGGTAACTGGCTAGAGGTCTGCTGCCAGCGCTCGCCCACCGACTCAAAGGTTAACCTAGGCACTTCTCGATTACCCGCTTGCCAACTTTCTGTGTTGTAGTTAAGTTGATCAAACAGCGCGCTGAGATCATCGAGTGAATTAATCACCACATCTTTTGCAGGCTTAGTTGGACGCTGCAATGATACCGCTTTAAAACTGGCCTGCGTTTGATTGGAATCAGGCTGAGTGGCGAGCTCATTGGCACTGATTGCGAAAAGAGGCATCTTGTCATCAGTTGGTGCAACATTTTGCCTCTCACCCTCGGTGTCACCAACTCGATAAGTACTCGCCAGAGTAACGATACTTATGATGACAGCAGCAAGCATTAACAAACGAATCATCGTAGATAACCTCTTTTATGTGGCCTATTCTGGAACAGATTAACTTTCCACATAGCCTAGTCCTAAAGATAGATGTTGATATCACTTTAATCGATCATGGTGAAAGAGTCTTCGACATCGTGTCTTCAACCATCAAACTCTGTGATTAACCGTAGCGAAGAAGTGATAGCTGTGCCTCCCTTGTTATCTGGGTAAAATAAAAAGTAGCAGGAACACGAAATAATTAGCCAGCACAATAATAAACTTTTTCTAATACAAGTAATTAATGTAAATAACGATGACCATCAAGGTAACCACAAGGATAACGCGAAGTTAATTTATTTTACATTCATGGCTAAATTAATAATTTAGATGTGATAAAGCGCTCACTATTGATGCGAATGTTATTTTAGCGTTGAATAAAAATTGTGTATTTCATACAGTGGACTTTCGCCTTAAAAACAAATGTATCGATTTGTATCATACATATTAAACGTGAAATTCATTTAGATGAGTGTATGTTAAAAAAAAGTTCTGCCACGCTATCAAGCTTCATTTTATTTGTTGGTATCATACTACTGACACATATGAGTGCCTGCTTTTTAGTAAACAGCTCTGAAATAGGCCATCAATTTTCCCATGGTTCAACGCCTTCACAACAAACCACTGCCGCGAAAAAAAAAGAAGCTGTAACACATTCATTGTACTTGGATTACATTGAACAATACGGTAAACAACACCTAAATGTTATTCCCGCTGAAGTGGAAGATATCAACTTCAGTTCATTAACGTTAACTTCAACTCTATTTTTTCTATTATTCCTTTGTGCGGGCTTACCTTCATATAAATCGCAAAAGTATAAAACCCCGAAAAACATACTAGAGTTCACATCACTTCTAATAAGTTGGATTAAACCTATCAAAGGCACTCCGTCTTAATTTATCTACCCCAGATTATTAACCGCGTTTGCCGTTAATAACTTTCAAACACGACTAAGCCAACCGAATATACCATTACTCAGGTCTATTGGTCAGTTTCTAAAAACTTATCTAAATTAGGTTATTTACATGACTTATAAAAACTCAAGCTGTCTGAGTGTCTACGGCTGCGTTGATAATAGTACACGCCGAAAAGTGATATCTACAGGCTTATTATTTGCGGCGTTGTTATCAAACTCAGCTGCGGCCGATAATGAAAATGTTGCTGCAGCAATCGACAACAATACCTCACATTGGTCTGGTTATATCAGTGCATCTGCGGCCAGTAATACCTTTGAACAGTCGGCCCCTAGCTCCTATCAAGCTCTGAGCGGCAATGGCCGTATTGCCTATCGTGATACTTGGGGGAGCCTTCGCCTGTCATCTGGAGGGGAGGTAGAAACACATCATAATGAATCTTACTTCTACGATACTTTTTTAGAATACCGCACGCCAACCGGCCAACTGGGGAGCGACTGGAGCTACATCGGCAGTGCTGGGGTATACCTCCCCACCAGCCACACCAGTCAAGAGAACAAACTTAGGGCCGCGCCGAGATTGGCCGGCTACCTGTTTTATCGTCCTAGTGAGGATTGGAACTTCTATGTTTCGCCACGGGTAAAGTACAACGCCTACCAATATGAATCAGGCCGTCATGGCGAGCATTTCGTAGAATATCGTATCGATCTTCTCGCTGATATGACCTGGCAGTTTATCGATAACTGGTATCTCGATATCAATGGCTCTTATGCCATGGCTAAAGCCTTTAACACCAAGCGCTACGACAACCGCTTTACCCTTAGCGAAGAGATAGGCTGGGCGTTTGCTTCGAGTTGGGTTGCAGCAATTGGACACAATAACAGCGGCTATCTCTATGACCCTGATCGCGGTGCCTCTCATGGTTTTGAAGTCTATGACGAGCGCAGTTCGGTGTTTTATCTATCAATCACAAAATACTTATAAATTTAAGCAAAGAGGAGGTTTTTATGTATAAGAGCAGTGTCGCTATCGCCATTTTAAGCGCGATAGGATTAAGTGCCTGTGGCACAGACGAGCCGTATCAAGAAGTCAAAAAAGATGAGCGAATGATCGCCGTACAAGACTTTAAAGATGCCACCACCAATGTTGACGCGGGCACAGATAAGCTCACCTCAGCCTCCACCCTGTCAGAGCTAGCAACCCAGCAACCCGAACGCCTGTTTCTGTACACTCGTAGCCTAGGTGAAGCGCCGCGCTACTCAGCGCCTATTCATGGTTTTTCTCAAGGCGAGGAGAAGCTGGTTACACTTAGAATGACAGAAAATGGCATTCAGCTAAGACAGATAGACCGTGATAACATTGGTCTAGGCCATGACTCTCGTTACGACAACGAGTACAACAAGGCCCCCGTGCTCACCATTCCTGGTAACTACATTGACTTCCAATGCCAGGAGGACAATTGGGGCGACTGTACCAACAAAGAAGAGGAAGTAAACGATCGCAACATTACTTGGGATAAAAAGAAGTTCTTTATTCCTAAGTTTGAAGCGGCACAGATAGCCGAAGAAAACTATACCGATCTCGTGACCTTTAAACAGTGCACCACAGAAACCGAGTCTGCACACTTGGTACAAGATGGTGACTGGAAAGGCTACCAAATGGACTTAGCCAATGGCGTGCTTAACTTTGAGATTGAACACACCTATCAAGCTAACCCCGCCTGTTTCGGTAAGTTTTTCAAAGGTAACTTTGACAACCTCTCTTTCACCACCACCGAATATATCTCTGTTGTGGCACTCGACAAGTTGGCAAGCAGTGACTTTGAAGCCGTCCCCTATAGCGAAGATGAAAATGGCACTTTTGGCTTTTTCAGAACCCAACATCAATACCGAGATGGCAACCATGCTGCGGGCAAAGATGGATACGTACGTCAGTACCTCAACCATTTTAACCCTAAGAAGGAGTCAATCACCTATTACCTAAGCAACAACTTCTATGAGCCCAAGAATAAGCCATTCTTAACCGCGGCCACACAAAGTATCACCGCGATCAATGTTCAAAATAAAGTGTTCAAAACTGGCTTACCTGAGCTTAAGCTGGCACAAGCTGGCACGCACCGTCATGGTGATCTGCGTTACAGCAACATCACCCTGTTCGACGAACCGCTCGACAATGGCCTTGCCGGCTATGGCCCCTCTGCGGCCAACCCGTTCACCGGTGAGATAGTCAGTGGCCGTGTAGACCAATACAGTGCAAACCTTGAGCAAGGCTCAACACGTTACTATCGCCGCGTGCAGCTCGACTACAACCGTGGCATGTTAGATGCTCATTCAGTCAAAGCCCTCACTGGCGTTGATTACACGCCCTCTGAGGAAGCGGTTAATCGTGCCAATGCAGTGGCGGCCAACAAGTTGATTGCTGCACAAAATGGTGACAGTGACGATGCCATGGTTAATCAGCCAAGAAACCAAGCCTTGGCACAAACCGTCATCCCAGATCTGTCGACTACCGATGTCGATAATGCCCCTTTTGAGGAGTTAGTCGCGCAGCAGAGCAAAACCGAAGCGTTTTGGGCTGAGCATAACCTAATGAGTGTCGATAAAGCCTTTGGTTTAACGGGCGGGGCATTACGCGAGTTACCTCGTGGTATTAAAGGCTACGAGATTGATTGGAAAGACAGCAATTTCTGGGTCGACGGCGTGGTGGGCGGTAAGCTTAAAGATATCGAAAGCATGCCAACAGGCTTCCAAACTAACCTAGTGACCAAACTTGCCGCACAAGCCTTTGCTGGCACCCTTACCCATGAGCTAGGTCATACATTAGGGCTAAGACACAACTTTGCGGGTAGCCGCGATCAGGCAAACTTCTTTAACGAACAAGAGATCACTAAGTTCAGCGAGGCCTTAACCGAAGCAGGCTACCCTAACCTATCGGTTAAAGCAGACTTCTCTAGCCAAATGGATTATAACGCCGACAGGTTTGCGACCACTTTCCAAAAGTATGATCTCGCCGCACTGCGTTTTGGTTACGGTCGTCAGGTTGAAACTCAAGATGGCAGCTTAGTGTCATTAAGCGCCGAAGACGCTAAACGTCGCCAAGAGCTTAGCGAAGGCAATATCACGGGTGACACCCAATATGGCGCCTTGCACAATATCGCCGCAGAAAACGATCTTCGTTACTTTGCATTCTGTACCGACGGTCATGTCACGCTTAACAGCAACTGTAACCGCTTCGATGCGGGTACCAACAACGATGATATCGTGCAGTATTATATCGACAGCCACCATGACAGCTATGACACCATGAACGTGCGTCATAACCGTCAGACGTTATTCGAAGATAATATCTTGCCGTATACTATCAATCGTCTCCGTGGTTTCCACGATATCCGTCAATTTGTCGAAGACACCGCCACCGTTGAAGAGCTATTCTCATTCAACCAAAATGAGTTAGCCGAGTTCTGCCCAGGCCATGAAAACTATTGGTTCTGCGCTTCACAGCGCGCAGTCGACAAGGCATCAGACACCTTCCTCACCGCAGCAGGTCTCAACGATGTCTACTTACATGTCACCTACAGAATGAACAGCGATGACAGCCGTGCTTTAACTAAAGTTCACTCGTTAGAAGATATCCTCACACGGATTTATCGTCTCAATGCGGGCAAGCTAGATGAAGGTTTCGAGTTGGGTAAAATCATCACCGATTACCATCAAGACAGCGATAAACTTAAAGAGCTATTACTGAAAGCCGATATTGTCGAAGCCTATCAAGATCTGGTCTACGCCGACGTCAGCGTTAACAATGGCCATCTGCTAAACGGTATTAAAGCACCTGCGTCTAGCCCTAATCATCCATACGTCAATGAGCGTGATGTATTAGGTATGTGGCCAGATAAGCTTTTAGCGATGCGTCAGCTACTCACGCGTAAATCACCACGCAGCACAACGGGTCGCACTTACTATGCTTTGGCTGATGCGCCTGAGGTCAAAAAGCAGCTGCAAGGAATGTTATGTCAAATGACCATGGGGAATACAGTCAGTAAAATCAATGGCTACCTCACAAACCCTGTATTGAAGGATGAATGTCAGGCGGTCGATCCTAAGTACTATGTTAACGATGTAGACTACGCTGACCAACAGATCGAAGCGTTGCCAAGCTACGCGACATCTCTAGGACGTTACTTTGGCTTCCCTCAAGCCAGCTACGACATGAAAGGCAAGAGTAACCTGCTACAGATGATGCTAAAACAGGTGGTACTGGCTTCAGTGGATAGCGATTATCGCGGCGAGGAAAAAGCCAGAGTATGGCGTGAATATGTCGGGATCCACCTCTCAAGCGATGCCATTGATACGCAGCAAACCATCGCGCTACGCGGTAAAAACTACGCAGCAACAACTGAGAACGTCTTGGCCAACATGCTTATTGATCAGATCAAGGCACTAAACGCCTTGAAAGCGAGCTCGCCAGCGTTGATGGCACATGTCATGAACCGCGACGGTGAAACGTTCCAGCAATTGGTTGTTGATCCGATTATTGAGCGCGATGAGCGAGTATTAACTTACCTGCCCGTACTCTAGTTTCTCCCCTCTCTCTCACCTAGAAAGAAGCCGTTAATCGGCTTCTTTTTTTATACCCAATCACTGACAGTATCAATATACAAATTAAGCGGCAAAACCGACTCCCCCTGCAGTGACTAAAAATATATACACGCTTTTTGTTGATGATATTATCGCTATTTATTATCTGTAAAACACCATTGTTGCCAGTACGCCACGCATATCACCCTCTAACGGCTTGATACGCTTTTTCATTAGTGGTTAACTAAACCTTACCTAAAAAGCGCAAACAACAGGGATAGTGCTGTCGATGAATGACCCCATACAAGTTCCCCCTCCCATAGCTGGACTTGGCAGGTAATAAATCATGCCAACAGACCCAAGCGTTACCATCGCGCAATTACAAGCAGAACTTGCAGCGCTTAAACGCGAAAATGCTAAGCTGGAATTACTCAATGCCCGCGCCGAAGAGAAGCTGTTTGCCGCACTAGATGGCAATGGCTTATGCCTATGGGAGCAGCATATCCCCAGCGGTAACTTAACGATTTTTAACATGAAATGGGGTGAACTGTTAGGCTTTAGTCGTGAGGAGCTAGCCGCCCATGTGGACAGCTGGAAACAGAACCTGCACCCAGAAGACAAAGCTTGGGTGATTAAGGCGTTTGAAGACCATGTCGCTGGCCACAGTGACTACTATCAAGCTGTGCACCGAATGATCCATAAAGACGGCTCAGTCACTTGGGTATCAGACCGAGGCCGAATCGTCGAGCGCGACGCCAATGGCCAACCATTACGCATGATGGGAACTCATATCGATATCACCCAAGAAAAACGCTACGAGCTTGAGTTGTCACAACTGGCAATGACTGACCCGCTGACGAACTTAATGAACCGTCAAGCAATCAGCCAAGCCTTTGAAACGCACCAAGCCAGTAAGCACAACGGCGCGCTGTTTTTTATTGATCTCGATGGGTTTAAACAACTTAACGACCGCTACGGTCATAAGGTTGGCGATCTGTTACTCATTCACGTGGCCAACACCCTAAAACACTGTGCTGGCACAGATGCCGACATCGCCCGTTTAGGGGGCGATGAATTTGTCATTTTACATCCTAGTCGCGACCAGGCACAGATTGAAGCAATTGCACAATCACTGCTTAGCACCTATCAAGACTCAATTGCCATTGATGGCAATAGGTTAAAGATAGGACTGAGTATCGGAATCTACTGCTTTGATGCTGCCCATAACTTCACCACCTGCTGTGAGCGGGCCGATATCGCCATGTATCAAGTTAAACGCAGCGGTAAACATGACTACTGTTTTTGGCGGCCACAACAACTCTCTCAATGCAGCTAACTCAATCGCGCGAGTGCCAAAGCCACCAAACACAATCATATCCACAACCCAGCGCGGCTCACCCGTACTCTCCTTGTGTCGGTTCTGCCATCTTAACTCTGCACTGACGATTCACCGTGACAATCCACCGCAACAAGACTGCACTATCTCAATGCAAGCCGCTTCATTTTGGTGAACATTAGCACTATTTCCGTTCCCAAAACATCAAGCGTTAAAATTAAAATTGTTATTTTTCAGAAAGATAGAAACGCAGAAAATGTGGCATGAAACTTACATACCTACAAGTAAGTAGTAACACTGTTAAGCATTGTGATTAAAGGAGTTCACCATGAAAAACTTAAGCCAACTCGGTTATCGGCTCTCTCAGCAATGGCAATTCTTCATGCAGCTCGGCATCAGCCAGTGGGATGTCGAATAGCACTGCAATACAGGGTTAGCTGAGCATTATTTTTGCCAGCCAGTATGAATCGCAATCGGGATGAGTCCATCATTAAGGAGTAGAAGATGAGTAGAGTGACTAAAAGCATGACCCCAAAATTAGCGCAGCGCATTGTTGAAGAGGTTAAGCGCAACGACGCGCTGCTCTCGGAAGTCGCGAAGAAGTTTGGCGTATCGACCAAAACCGTCTACCAACTGGTTAGACAGAGCGAGCAGCAAGGCGGTCGAGCCAGTACACTTCGTACCGAAATTGACAAGTTAACTATGCAGCTCAACTACCTCATGCGTGAACTAAAGCTGATCCAAGACTAGCGCCGCTACCAATCAATAACAGGCGAGCAGAAGGATCTCACTCGTCAAAAAATAAGTGGTCGCAGGAAGCAGTGATTGGTGGCGAGAGGGCAACATCAATAATAGCCTAAGCCGAATGGCAGTCATCATTCACATCAACCATTTAAAAGTGGGGATCTGTCAGGTGGTCCCCACAGCACTCCCCCAAAGGTGCTTTGCCGAGTGTTGTGCAGGATGCAGAACACTCGGCCTTTCTTTTCCCACTAGTGCTCTAAATCAAGCATCGATTCCAATGCCCATACGGGCTGCAAGCGCTACCGCAGCACTCACATAAAAAATATTGCCACAATTAACCCCTTTTAAAATATGGCCCGTTTATACCTGTAACCATAGCAACACTTTACCGACAAAATTTTGGAGCTCTTCATGAAAAAAACCATTCTCGCCGCACTCTTAGCTAGCAGTTTTTTAGCAACCACCTTGCCATTCGCTAGCCAAAATGTTCAGGCCACCGAACTCAGCTTTGCCCATATCGAAACCATCGGCACTAGCCAAGTGGTGATCAGCGCAGATATGGCTGAACTGATTGTTGAGGTTAACACCCAAGCGGATACGCCAGCCAATGCCAAGTCCGCATCAGATCAGGCAGTCGCAGGTTTTATTGCACGACTAAAGCAGGCGGGGATAAACCGAGATAACATTCAAAGTGCCAACTTGTCACTGCATCCTCGCCATCAATACGATCCTGAAACCCGAACCAATAATGAGGTGGGGTACAACGCCAGCCGCAAGGTGGTTGTAACACTTGACGATCTCAACATCCTTAACGAAGTGCTTGATACGGCATTGGAACAGGGAATTAATCGCATCATAGATATCTCATACAAATCCAGCAAAGAAGCAGAGTTGATTGAACAAGCAAGAGCCTTGGCCATTAAGGACGCCCAACAAAAAGCCAAATCACTAGCCAAAGGCTTTGGAGAGAAAATCGATGGTGTATGGGAAATACGCTATTTTGACCAGCACAATGTGCAGCCTGTGATGTACAAGCGCAACGCCGCAGCGCAAGGAGATGCAGGTGAGAGCTATCAGCAGGCACAAACCACAATAAGCGACCGCGTTGAAGTGATATTCCGTTTGAAGTAGCGAATCCACTGCAGAGCAATCACTGTGATATCATGACTAACACTTATGGTATCACTATGAAGCAGAGCTCATTGCCAAGTCAAACTCTTGTTAAACTCCTACTAATCCTTGGTCTACTGCAGAGCTTGCTCGCCTGCAGTCAAGCTCCGACTCAACAACCATTGAGCACACAGCGTTTAGTTGCCGAGTCCATTATTGATGGCCAACTCGCAAGCGATGCCACGTTAGCCGTAACACTTGGCCGTAGTCGCACCCTCTCATTGTGGGCCTTGCCAAGTCATCAATTACTTCACCAGTGGGATGAACAAGACTTTGAAGACCCCGTTTACCTCACTGCGCTGTCAGGTGATCATAGATGGCTGCTGACCGCAGGCAAACGGCAGTTAACGCTAATTAACGTTAGCAGCGGTGAACAAATACTGTCGTGGCGCGCTCAGGGCTTTGATGCCAGCGCAACCATCTCACGCATAGCGTTAAATCACACAGGCAACGCCATCTTGATTGGCATGAATGAAGGCTCTGTTATCGTCGTCAATCGCAGCAGCCAGAAACTCTCCATGTTTAAACTGCACAACGCCGAAGTGAACCACATTGAATTTACCACTCAGTCGGATAAGGCATTGTCGGCAGGTAACGATGGTCACGCAGTGCTTTGGCAGACCTTAGATGGGCAAGTCATTCGAGACTTTTCCTTGCCACAGCGGATCACCAGTATCAGTTTCGATGCGGCAAACCACCGTCTATTTATTGCCGATGCACTGGATAATAATCAAGTTGTCGACCCCCAAACGCAACAGCAGGTATCCCGCCTTAATTACCTAGAACGTTATCGCTATTTTCGCCAAGCACTGTTTGTTGACCAAGGCCAAGGGTTAATAACCGCCACCTCAAAGCAAGCGGTTACGCGTTGGGATGTCAACACTGGTGAGGCCTTGAAGCACTGGAATATCACTGCGTATAACTTAGGCTCAACAGTGATGGCGATGACTCAGGTCTCTTCAGATGAACTAGTCACACTCAGCTCAGATGGGACAGTAGAACATTGGGCGCTTTGAGGGCACAAATACAATAGCGAGTAAAAAGCGGGCTCATAGCCCGCTAGTCTTTCAGTTTAACTGTCGATATTAAGCTTAAGCTTTTTCGCTAGTGGCTCAATCGCAGCACCTTGCAATACCACCGAAAACAGCACAATAAAGAACACCATATGCACCAGTTCAATGGCTCCATCAACGCCTGCAGCAGCGGGGATCAGTGAGAACACAATCGGCGTTGCGCCCTTTAAGCCAATGGATGAGATAAATAGACGCTTTTTCCAGCTTGCCTGCGTAAACGGTAGATAACATAGCTGCACCGCCAGCGGCCTAGCCACCAACATCAATAATGCCGCTGGCACAATCGACAGAGCAAAAACGGAAAATAGCGTCTAAGGAAAGATCTGCAGACCTAAAATAATAAACATCAACGACTGGGCCAACCATGACATGCTATTAAAAAAGTGCTTGGTGACTTCGCCACCGCGCTTCATGCCATTACCTATCACGACACCAGCAACATAGGATGCGATAAGGATATTGCCGCCGGCCAACTCACTGCCGTACGCCGCGATGATGGCACAGGCCAACACAAACACAGGGATCAGACCATACTCTTTTAAATGGATAGAATTGAGCGCCCATACGGCAATTTTGGCCACAACAAAAGCTACGGCAATCCCTAATACAATCTGCAAGACCAAGGTTTGGCCAATATCCCACGCCGATATTGCTTGCTCTGGGGCAAGGGCGATGCCTGTTAGAATCATCACCATCACCAGCGCTACGGGATCATTGGTGGCTGATTCAAACTCCAGCACCGTATCGGTTTTCTCTTTTAGCTTGAGCTTTTTTGACTCTAAAATCGAAAACACCGCCGCCGCATCAGTCGATGAAACCACGGCCGCAAATAGTAAGCAGATGATTAGGCTCCAGTCTGTCAGTGGGTACAAGAGTAAACCTAAAATCACAGTGGTAAAAAACACCCCAAAAGTGGCAAGTATCCCGCCCTCTTTATACGCTAACTTAATACTCTCAGTTGATGTATTAATGCCCCCCACAAAGACAATCATGTTCAGCGCAATGGCCCCAACAGTCGAGGTGATAGTGAGATTGTCATACACAAAATCAAACTCGCCATTACCTAAGCTTAAGCCTACCCCCATAAAAATAAGTAATGATGGGATCCCTAATGTCTTAGAGGGATGGTGAAGCAAGATCCCCACAGCTATGAGGGCTGCAACACCGAGTAAAATAATTTCGTATGGCATAGAGCTTCCTAGTGAACGTTGATGAACTGACGTTAAATAACGGCACAGCATTTGCTGTGATGATTATAGCACAAACAAACTAGCGCTTTATTAAGATAACCTTATGATTAAATTATTATATCTTTCCAATAAAAAAGCTCAACAGATGTTGAGCTTTACCAAAAAAAATATCAATCAAACACTAACGTTTTCTCAGGTATGGCAACAGCAGTAACACGATGCCCACCAGCAAAAACGGAACACTTAACATTTGTCCTGCGCTCATGGTCCAATCTTGGGCATAGGCAGCTTGCTTAACTTTCACCATCTCAATGGCAAACCGTGAGCTAAATACCAATACGAGGAACAACCCAAATATCGCACCGTATTTCTGCTTCATCTGAGTCGTTTTATACACCAACCACAACAGGATAAAGATCAGCAGATACGCAATGGCCTCGTACAACTGCGCAGGATG
Source organism: Shewanella colwelliana ATCC 39565 (assembly GCF_000518705.1). GTDB lineage: Bacteria > Pseudomonadota > Gammaproteobacteria > Enterobacterales > Shewanellaceae > Shewanella > Shewanella colwelliana. Next base: position 50,290 of record NZ_JAEC01000021.1, on the reverse strand, counting down.
GCGTGGCAACATGTCGACGCGCTCAAAAATAATCGCCCAAGGCTTGTCGCTCGGTAGACCGAGGATCTCTGAATTGGCAAAATTTGCCATACGCACAAAAAAGCCAAATATGGCTGTCGCAATAGCGAGTCTATCGAGCAAAAATAGGAAAGGTAATTTCACCTTACGCTGATAGTAATAGAGCGCTAAAATCGCGCCGAGTCCGCCACCATGACTAGCGAGCCCCCCTTCCCATATGGCCAATATTTTCATTGGGTGAGAGAAGTAATAACTGGGGTCGTAAAACAGCACGTGCGCCAGACGCGCGCCTACAATAATCCCGACGACACAATAGATAAGTAGATTATCTAACGACTCAACATCTAAGCCCTCTTTGACATAGATACGCTTCATCACCTGAAAACCGCTGGCAATCGCCACCGCAAACAGTACCCCGTACCAATGCACGGTTAACCCCATGAATGAGATCATCACAGGATCAATATTCCAAACTATATGGTTCAAACGCTTTGCTCCAAACTGCACTGGCCAAGTGACCAACTAATAAAACAACGACTGCTGACAGGCAGTTTTACGCGCTTCGTCGATGTTATTCAAGGCCAGACGATGCATTTATGGCACAGAAGAGAATAAAAAAGGGCCTAACAGCTAAAACTGTTAGACCCTTGTTTTAGTTAGCATGTCACTTTGCTACTGCAGCAAATAACTGATTGAACTTCCCTAGTCCTTCCTGAATGATGTCGTCGCTAATGGTCAGCGCAGGTAGGAAGCGGATCACGTTGCCATAGAAACCGCAGGCTAACAAAACTAATCCATGCTTAGCCGCATTAGCGATAATCGCTTGGGTTAGCGCGGTATTGGGCTGCTCGCAATCGCCATCAATCACTAACTCTATGGCAATCATTGCGCCCTGATTACGCACCTCACCAATGAGCTGTGGGTAGCGCTGCTGCAATGCACTTAAATGTTCATTAAAGATCGCACCAATCTGTGCTGCACGCTCAACTAAGTTTTCCTCTTCCATCACCTCGAGTACCACTAATGCGGCAACACAGCCCACAGGAGATCCACCATAAGTCCCACCTAATCCACCTGGGAGCGGCGCATCCATGATTTCACTCTTACCCACCACAGCTGCAATTGGGAAGCCACCAGCAATGCCTTTGGCCATAGTGATCAAATCGGGTTCAACTCCTGCATGTTCAAAACTAAACATTTTACCTGTACGGCCAAACCCAGTTTGGATCTCATCGGCAATCAGCACGATACCATGCTCATCACAGATACGACGTAGCGCCTGTAAAAACTCAGCAGGAGCAGCGTAAAAACCTCCTTCGCCTTGCACTGGCTCTACAATAATCGCTGCGACATCACACGGGGCGATATCGACTTTAAACAGATTTTCAACCGCTTTTAAGGCATCTTTTACACTTACATCATGCAGGGCCATTGGATAAGGTGCGTGGAAAATATCTCCCGCAAACGGGCCAAACTGATGCTTATACGGGCTTATTTTTCCCGTCAGTGCCATCGTTAGATTTGTGCGACCATGGAAGCCACCGTTAAACGCGATCACCCCACGACGTCCAGTATGCGCGCGAGCAATCTTGACACAGTTCTCTACCGCTTCAGCACCTGTGGTGACAAAAATTGCCTTTTTGTCACTATCACCCGGAGCCACTTGAGTCAGCTTTTCTGCCAGCTCAACGGCCGATTCATAAGGGTTAACCATGACACAGGTATGGCTAAAGTTATCCAGTTGCGCCTTGACCGCGGCGACAATTTTGGGATGGCTATGACCTGTGTTACACACGGCAATCCCGGTACCAAAATCGATAAAACGGTTTCCTTCAACGTCCCATAGCTCAGCATTTTTCGCCCGCTCAACATAAACGGGATAGGCGTTGCCTTGGCCCCTTGCTATGGCGTTCACTTTACGAGCCTGTAAATTCGCGTTGTTCATCTACTTATCCTTTACTCAACTAAAGTCGGTGTTATTTATCTAACCCACCAAGACACAAATACTTAATCTCTAAGTAGTCATCTAGCCCATACTTAGAACCTTCGCGGCCATTACCCGACTGCTTCACCCCGCCAAAAGGTGCCGCCGCATTAGAGGTGATCCCCTCATTGACCCCGACCATGCCAAACTCAAGCCCCTCTCCGACGCGGAAGATACGACCAATATCACGGGCATAGAAATAGGCTGCCAGCCCATATTCAGTATCATTGGCCATGGCAATCACCTCATCTTCACTGTCAAACGTGATGATAGGTGTGACTGGTCCAAAAATCTCATTGCGCGCCAGAGGCATCTCATTCGTCACGCCAGTCACAATCACCGGAGCAAGGAAACTTTCACCCAACGCACTGCGCTGGCCGCCACTGATGATTGTTCCACCGCTAGAGACTGTGTCATCAACCAACTTAAGTACATTGTCGACAGCAGTTTTAGAGATCATTGGACCAACGGTCACCCCATCGCCTAGACCATCACCCACATTCAGGCTTGCTACCGCAGCAGCAAACTTTTGAGTAAATGCCTCTGCCACATTACGCTGTACAAAGATACGGTTGGTGCACACACAAGTTTGGCCCGCATTGCGATACTTAGAGATAAGCGCGCCCTGAACCGCCGCATCGATATCTGCATCGTCAAACACAATAAACGGCGCATTACCACCGAGCTCCATGGAGACCTTTTTCACGCTCGTCGCACACTGAGCCAATAAAATCTTGCCCACCGCTGTTGAGCCCGTAAAAGTAAACTTGGCTACATCTGGATGTTGAGTCAGCACCTTACCCATACCAACCGCATCTTCACCCACCACAATGTTAAATACCCCAGCCGGAATGCCCGCGCGCTCGGCAAGTTCTGCCATCGCCAAGGCTGAAAGTGGCGTGAGAGGGGATGGCCTCGCAACAAAGGTACAACCAGCGGCAAGGGCCGCCGCCGCTTTACGGGCAATCATCGCGTTAGGGAAGTTCCAAGGCGTAATTGACGCCACTACGCCCACAGGTTGTTTAATCACCAAAATACGCTTGTCATTGGCTGGGGCTGGGATGGTGTCACCGTAAACACGCTTGCCCTCTTCGGCAAACCAATCGATAAACGCTGCACCATAGGCAATTTCGCCCTTAGCCTCAGCAAGCGGCTTACCTTGCTCTAAAGTGAGTAGTCGGCCTAAGTCGTCTTGGTGTTCCATCATCAAGTTGAACCATTTACGCATCAAGACAGCGCGCTCATTGGCCGATTTTTTTGACCAAGCAGGGAGCGCTTTTTTGGCCGCGACTACCGCAGCTTGAGTCTCCTCTATTCCCGCATCGGCAACTTCTGCCACCACTTGTTGATTGGCCGGGTTGATTACGGCAAATCGGTTATCGCTTTGAAACCAGTTACCATCAATGTATGAGGCGAGTTTAATTAACTGGCTGTCTTTTATTCCCTGCATAAATACTCCAATCGAAAGGGTTGACGTTAACGGGCATATTTCTCTATTGAATAGCAAAACTATCTCAGGTTAAATACAAAATAATCAACAATAAGTTTTATAGCGGTAAAACTAATGAGTAAACAGTCCATTATTCCTAAAGCCGTAACCGAATATGACCTGCGATTATTACGCATATTTCGCACCGTTGTTGAAAACGGTGGCTTCGCGGCAGCTGAAAATGAGCTAGGTGTGACACGCTCTACCATCAGTGTGCATATGTCCAACCTTGAGAGCCGCATGAAACTGAAGTTATGCAGTCGAGGACGTGGCGGTTTTGCCCTCACCGAAGCAGGACAAGCCGTGTATCATGCCTGTATCGAACTGTTCGACTCACTCAATGATTTCTCTATGTTTGTTAACAACCTAGGTGAAGAGTTAATTGGAGAACTGGTGATACTTTGTGCCGATCAACTTGACCACACCATGCAGCAAAAGCTCGCGCAAGTGATCACTTACATTCATCAACGCCAACCGCAATTGCACCTAATTTTAGATGGCGAAGCACTGCACCATATTGAGAAGTCACTACTACAAGATAAAGCCCACGTTGGCCTATTGCCTAGCTACCAACAAGTCGAAGGTCTGAGCTATCAAACCATCTTCAGTGAGCCGATTTATCTCTGTTGCAGCCACCTGCATCCCTATTTTTTACTAGAAGATAAGGAGATCAGTGCTGAGATGCTGGCTAAGACCCCCTCTATTCATCCGGGCGTGGATATCGACCCCGACGGCCGAGAACAACTTAAGCGCCTAAATCTATCCGCAAAGGCATATCAGTTTGATACACGTAAAACCTTAATTTTATCGGGGTGCTACTTAGGTTATCTGCCGCTCAGCTATATCCAGCAAGAGCTTGAAGCTAAAGAGATGAAAATTATTCATGGCGAGGAAGCCAGCTACCAATTTAATCTCTCTATGGTGGTAAAGCAGTCCGCTCGCGAAAGTGCGAAAGTGGAGCTACTCATGGCGGCATTTAATGAGGTATTCTCGCTGTCGCAGGAATAGCCTTGGCGCAAGATGAGAAAATAACAACACGAAAAACACGGAGCGCCGATGGAGCCCAATAGCATTAATCAAACCTACGGGTTAATTAATGCTATTGATGAAAAGTTACAAGCCCTCTAGCATTTCCACTTTAAAATCACGCTCATCGACGTTAAGACCACGAACTTGAATTTGCTGCTTAATGGCTAAAAAGTCGCTGTCGACCTGATTCAACGTTAGAGTGTTGTCATCCAAGAGATAGACGAATTTCAGACTTGCATAGTAAAAGCTTAGGGTGATCAGGGCATCGACATCATCTTTTTCGGCCTGCTGTTTAATCGATTTTAGTTTGCGGTAAATCCGGTTTTGCAATGCTTTAAGCCGAGAAACATAAAACACCTCTTTAAAATAAATATGCTCTCGTTGCGAGTATAAGGTGCCAGCACAAATAATGACCGCAACAAGGACACCTAAAACATTAAGGTGCAGATTACCGGTCGACTCACCACTGGCCACCTATGTCTGGCCAAAAAACTGAATCAGTAATTGCCCCAGTAACACAGATAGTATGGCAAGGCTGGCAACAAAAACCGTGATCACACGGTTGAGGTGTTTACGGTAGACGGTTTTATCAATATCAATCAGTTGCATTAGGGTTCTTGGTTGATTGCAATTTCTGCCACAAGGTTAACATGGGGCGCTCTCTATTGGCAGACTCACCAGGTGTTCGCCACAAAAGATTTGATCTCCTCAATCGATCTTGGCAAGTTAAGTGATGCCAATCAGTAGCAGTTTAGGTGACCTAACACGCAATTTAACGTCACGGATACATATAGAAGTAAAAACATCTAGACGTCTAAATTGACAGACGTCTTCCAATCTCATATCCTCTCACCTATTGAGATAACCTATGCTGCCCATTGATGGCGGAGGTTCCAGCTAGGAGGGCATGGGAACCTAAGGTTCGTATCTCGTTATATTGAGATGCTCCGCTATAGAGCCGTTTATGAGAAAAGAGAGACCAAATTGACTACTTCTACACATGCCCAAACCTCAACCGCAAAGCCCAGCGCATCGTTTATTGCACTCTTACCACTGTTTTTATTCCTAGCCTTGTTTATTGGTGCGGGGGTTTATTTTCAAAGCCAAGGGGTAGACTTTGCGTTTTACCAGCTGCCGAGTGTGATTGCGATTCTGCCAGCCATTATTTTCGCGCTGATCATCTCTAAGCAGAAGCTTAATCAAAGCATTGAAACCTTTATTGCTGGTATTGGCCACGCCAATATTATTGCTATGTGCCTCATTTATTTACTGGCAGGCGCCTTCGCTGCAGTCGCCAAAGCCACTGGCGGCGTAGATGCAACAGTTGCCCTTGGCCTATCACTTGTTCCATCAAGCCTACTGTTACCGGGCTTCTTTGTCATAGCGGCATTCATAGCAACCGCCATGGGAACCTCAATGGGCACCATCGCTGCCGTTGCACCGATTGCACTTGGTGTTGCAAATGAAGCACAAATCGACCTTGCTATTATGGCTGGTGCGGTGATCTCTGGTGCACTGTTTGGTGATAACCTCTCTATCATCTCCGACACCACGATAGCTTCAACCCGCACCCAAGGTTGTGAGATGAAAGATAAGTTCAAAGAAAACCTTATCTTCGCGATTCCCGCCTCCATCATCACCTTAGTTATTTTCACCTTGGTAGGCCAAGGTCAAGCTGATGTAGCCGCACAAGATATTGACTTTGTTAAAGTTATACCTTATCTCACCATCTTAATCTTAGCGGTGTCAGGCCTTAACGTATTCGTGGTGTTAACCATAGGTATTTTACTGGCTGGGATCACTGGCTTGCTCACTATGGATTATGGTGTAATTCAATTTGGTCAAGATATCTATGCTGGCTTTAGTAACATGCAAGAGATCTTCATTCTCTCCATGTTAGTCGGTGGATTAGCGGCATTAATGCAACAACAAGGCGGCTTAGCCTTTGTCAGCAAACAGATTGAAAAATTGATTGTTCGTTTTTCAAAAGCCAAAGGCGAGGCATCAACCCGCGCATCAGAATTGGGGATGGCAGGTATTGTTGCCGCCACTAACACCTGCGTCGCTAACAATACGGTATCGATTGTCGTAACGGGCGATATCGCAAAAGAGCTGGCACAGAAACACAATGTAACACCTAAGCGTGCCGCGAGTATTTTAGACATTTTCTCTTGCATTGTGCAGGGGTTAATTCCCTATGGTGCCCAAGCACTGTTGATTGCTTCAACCTTTAGCATTAGCCCATTAGAAGCGGTCACACACGCATGGTATTGCATGGTATTGGCTGTGGTAGCCATTGCAATTGTCGTACTGCGTAAGCGCCATTAATGGCAGCCCGGCAGAAATAATATGTTACATTTGGATAAAAACTAGCTACCACAAAGCCGCCATTTTCACTTAAACTGTAGCCATAGGGAAATGACCAAAAGGCGCTAAATGAGGCGCTCACAACCTATGTTGTGAATTACACCTCATAAGAGATCGTGCCAACCATCAAAGGAGTGCAGCTAACTGTGCTCCTTTTTTATGTTGATAAAAATAAGAAAATGGCAACCTATGACCCCACAACAACATATCAATTATGATCTACACCGCATGGTGGTTTTCACTATTTTGGCCGGCGCATTGGCCTCTGCGTTAGGCATCTCAATTTCACTCTTCGCCAAGTTTCAAGAGATAGGATTAGCGACCTTTAGTCAGCGCCCCGACTTCCTGGGCAACTATGTTAACTCGCCACTCGCCTACATCTTTAATATGGGCCTAATTATGGCTGGAAGCTGTATTCTGCTCGCCATGTATGGACTGATGCAGCTTAAGTTGGGCCATTTTGGTAACTACATCTCAATAGCGGGTATTTGGGTTGGGGTGTCAATCATCCTTATCGGTATCTACCCTATCAATTATCTGTTTGAGCACAGACTCTATTCGACCAGTTTTTTAGTGGGCACTATCGCGCTCTACTTTTTAACCATGTGTGCACGCGTCAACCATAAAGTGGCCTTTCCCACCCCCTTGTTTATTGTCAGCGCGCTGGGATTCATTTGCGCTTGCACATTGGCCACCTTACTCAATTGGAGCACCTTAGATTTTGACCCATGCCAACATCCAGCCGATATGCCCTGCATGGTTGCGATTGTAATGTGGTGCCAAACCAACTTAGTGATGGTCTGGTGTATCATGCTGGCGCTCACGGTAAACAAGCTTGCAAGGCAAAGTTATAAAGATTCGCTGTCAAAAAGCCTGTCTGTGACCTATTGATTGATCATAGTATGCGCCTAGCCCAATATATCGCTCTCACAGGGCACTGCTCTCGACGCGCCGCCACACGGTTAATTCGTGACGGCCGCGTGACAATTGCTGGGCGTATCGCTAACCATATTGACCAGATAAACCTTTCTTTGACAACACCAGAACTTCAGCCGTGCGCCGCGCTGAACATCATGGTGGATGGCTTGCCGCTTGGACCAATTGAAACTAAGCAGTATTGGATGCTACACAAAAAAGTGGGTACCGATTGCCGCCTGTTGGCACATGATCCGACGAGTCTTATCCACCTATTGCCTAAACAACCTCGACTCTACCCTGTTGGCCGCTTAGATAAAGACTCGCGAGGATTACTGCTGCTCACCAATGACGGGGCGCTAACCCAAAGCCTAATGCACCCTGACTTTCACCACCGCAAATACTATCAGGTACAGGTGGCACGGGCCTTTGACGATACCTTTTTACAGCAAATGGCTGCGGGCGTTAGCTATAAGGATGTCACCACACTGCCCTGTAAGATTACGCGCCTAAGCACTGACCGGTTTGAAATTGTGTTAACCCAAGGGCTTAATCGGCAGATACGGCGCATGAGTCAAGCACTTGGGTTTAAAGTTATCGATCTCAAACGCATTGCTATCGAATCCTTGCAACTGGGCAACCTTACAGAGGGAGAGTTACGCCCCCTAACGTATGCGGAAGAGTCATCGCTCAAAGGTTTGATCAAGCATCAAACATAGGGTAAACATCTGTATTCTCTTGAGTAGCGGCAGGCTTCATTATATTTTAGCCGTATTTTTGAAGGTATACCGTCATGGCAATCTATCACCCGTGATGAGCGAATGTGCAGAGACTGCTTCGGGACGCTTTGCCATCCTTGGCCGCTTAACGAAAACAGCTGACCTACATGGATGATCTACATGGATATAGGGAATGCTACAAAATGTCGGGAACATTTTTGGCCATGTTTTCGATACCCTCAGCCGTATATGCACCGGGTTATTTTGTCTCTTCGACTTAGCGTCACTTGATACGAGTAATGAGTAACAAGACAACTAGGTTCTGCTCCAAAGTTTGTTGGCCTTGGCATGAAGGTTTGGCATTTTTTGGATTAGCTTTAGTGGCGTTTGGCCGCATCTTATTTGTTAAGGGTATTTGAAGGTCGTACCTTCATAGCAATCAATCACCTGCGGTGAGCTTATGTGCAAACACTTCTGCGACACGCCGCAAGCACATCCTTGTGGGCTCTACGCCAGCATCCCTGCTGGCAAAGGCCGCAGCCGCGTTTACACTTGGTTTCTAACGTTTCTTCGATTAAGCTGCATTTGGTGTGAGTGGCGAGTAAAAAGTTAACGTGCTTTTGCCCAAAGAGGGTTGGCCTTGGAATGAAGGTCTGGCATTTTTTCATTTAGCTTAAGTAGCGTTTGGCTGCATCTTATTTGTTAAGTGTGTTTGAAGGTCATACCTTCGCTGTTGCTGAACGCCTGTCCGGCGAGGAATGTGCAAGCGCTCTTTTGGCACGGTGAGTGAAGCATCGCTTCATGCTAACGAACGAGAGGCAGGGATGCCGAACTGGCTTTTAGATAGGGATCCTTGTGTGCGGTCCTTGGTCGCTTAACGAAAACATCTGACCTACATGGAAGTAGGGAATGCCGAAAAATGTCAGGAACATTTTCGGCCATGTTTTCGATACCCTCAGCTGCATCTACACTGGGTTATTCACTCTCTTCGATTTAGCTTCATTTGGTGTGAGTGGCGAGTAAAAAGCTAACGTGCTTTTACCCCAACTTGGAATGAAGGTCTGGCATTTTTTCATTTAGCTTAAGTAGCGTTTGGCTGCATCTTATTTGTTGGGTGTTTTAGAAGGTCACACCTTGCCGTTACTTAACGCCTGTCCGGCGAGGAATGTGCAAGCGCTCTTTTGGCTCGCCACGAGCACATCCTTGTGGGCTCTGCGAAATCATCCATGATTTCGAAGGCCAAAACCGCGCTTACACTGGGTTATTTTATCTCTTCGATTTTACTTCATCTGGTGTGAGTCGGTAGTTCAAAAGTTAACACGCTTTTGCGACCTTTGATGTTCGTAAGAGAACAGAGCGAAAAACTTGTTTTTTACGCTCGATAAACCTCTTTTGCTTTTGTAATTAATTGAATTGTTTTGATTTAATGATTTGTTGTAGAGACCTCTACATCAACTGGTTTAGTTTTGCGGGCAACTTATTCAATTTTTTTGAAAGCAATGTTAACTTTGTCGCAGAATTTCAATGGATTAGCGTGGCATAGTTGCTGTAAGTTAAATTTAAAGCAGCAGTTTATTGAACAGCTATTCAATAAGCTTTTATGCACATTGAGCAAGGATAAATAAATGGACCCAGAGCTATACAAAATGACAATGGATGTCATGTCAGATGCAATCAAGATTCTTGGTCCTGCTCTTATTACAGCTGTGGTTGGCTATAAAGCTGGAAAATCTCAATTACTCCTGAAAATAGAAGAATTGAACAAGAATAACGAGTTCAAAGCCCGAGAGAAAATCTTTGATTTCCACAAAGAGAAACTAGCAAAAGTTGATGAGTCAATCGCAAGTCTCAATGAGGGGCTTGGTCAATTTGCAGGAATGACTCTTGCAAACATGGATGATGAGTTAAATTTTTCAACATTTATCAACAAGTATTTAGTGGTCTACATAGAAGGTATTCCATTCCAGCTGAACCATATAAACGATGAGATGAAGCAATACTCTGGTGCATATCCGAGAGAGCATGAGCAACTCCATAAATATATGGCTCGTGCCGAAGAAATAGAAAAACCTAGCACGCCAGAAGAAGCTCACTCAACGATTGTGGAGCTTATTGAAATATATGGCTTTACGAGCCATTGTATAAGGCTGCTAATTGAAAAAGAGGCGCTTGAAATCTTCAAGCCATATACAGGAAATGCATAACAAACCATCACTAAAGGATAATTTAATGGAAATTTTCAAAGCGTCAGTTCAATACAATGATTTAAAAGGTAGTGCGGCAGCTGATCGCGCAGATATGACTGATGCAGCTAAGTGGTTAAAAGACAAAGGCCATATCACTAATGAGTTTGTTGTGGGGATTTCTATGTGGGCAGGCGAAAACCACGGCGCACACCGAGATCCCGTGAGTGTTAAGTTCTTAGTCTCAGGATTAAATGGCTACGATAACATTCCAGAGATGCTTCAAGCTTCAGGCGAACCAATGCAAGTTAGAGAAATTAGGATTGATATGAATCTTACGGATTTCTTTGCACTGTTCAAACGTCTGGAAATTACACTTTCCAACGATGGCTTAATCGAAGGTAAGACTTACACATCAATCTAAAAAAATGCTAATCGGGTAGCCGGAGGTATCTAGCCTCCAGCCCCCACACCACCCTGCATGCGGCTCCGCACACGACTAAATGGATTTAGGAGGTAGGGCGAAGCAGGATGCCAGAGCCGAGGGCGGTTCATTTAGAACGCCTAACCTGTTTTCTGGTTCGGATAGTGAACTGCGATCCATCCATCTCTTAGTGAATATAATCCTGCTTTCTTCAGATACTCATTGCTCAACGCTTGCTGTATTCCTGGTGTTGTAGATCTACGCCAAGGGCCTTTACTTGTGATACCACAAGCAACGGCTGCTTGGATCCTGACTCCACATTTAGGTAAATTTTGCACCTTAGTCCGTGGATTTCGCCACTGACGCCAGTGGATATTTTGGGTCAGTGTAAACTTTATTTGAACACCATATATTTACTAATTCCATGACCTACCTTTAGACCTTTTGCACTAACTGATGTCTGTCCAAAACCGATTTAACTTTTGATTGTTAGATTGATACCCGAAAGGCTAAATCGGAGAGATAAAATAACCCTGTGTAGATGCGGCTGCGGACGTTGATGGCAGGGATGCCATCGTCGAGCCTCCACGGATGGATTCACGGCGTGTAGCAGAAGTATCTGCACATTCCTCGCCGGACAGGCGATTAGTTAAAGTGAAGATACAAATTTCAAAGACACTCTACCAACACTAATTCAGCCAAATGTTAAACCACAAAAATGCCAACACCTTCATTCGAAGGTCAGCTTACACCGTCGAGCGTGCAGGGATTATACTTGCTGTAGCCTAGCGAGATACCTGCATGAAAGGTCTGCTGCAAGTAATCCAGACAGATAAAGGTTAACGCTAGCATCAGCTAACTACAACCAATTTAAAGGCATGAAAAAAGGGCTTAGATTTTCATCTAAGCCCTTTCAATCACTGGTACCTGTTACTTGGTGAAAGTAACTAAAGCGCCCTCACTAATCGCTAAAATTAGTGAACAATTTCCATCTCTTCTAGCAAGTTATCTGCATTATCTAGGTACTTCATCACCCAAAGCATATAACGGCTATCAACTTGGATAGAGCGGTTGGTGTCGGTATCGTAACCCCAATCACCAATAATACTCTCATACACACCGTCAAACAGTAGACCCACTAATTCGGCACGGCCGTTTAGTGTTGGGGAGCCTGAGTTACCACCGGTAGTGTCTAAAGTTGATAGGAAGTTAACTGGCACTGAGTCGATAGACTTCATATAGAAGTCGCCATACTGCTTCTGCTTAATCAGTTCTAGCTGCTTAGCTGGGGCATCGAATGGATCGGCGCCAGTATCTTTAGCCAAAATCCCCTCAAGACGAGTGAATGGCACAGCGTGTAAGCCATCTTGTGGTGAGTAACCTTTCACATGACCCACGGTCACACGTAAGCTTGAGTTAGCGTCGGCATAGACAGGCTTACCTAGCTCTTTGTTGTAAGCAATAATGGCATCCATATATTGAGGACGGACCTTCATTAACTTACCCGCTAGCTCTTTCTCTTTCTTCTCTTGGGCCATATCGGTGTCATACATGGCTACCGCAAACTTAATAAACGGATCGTTAGAGGCTTTAAAATCGCTCACTGATTTGTCCATCCAAGCGAGACGGAACTCTTTATTACCAAGTTCTGTTTTAGCGTACATTTTGTCTAGCGTTTTACTCAGCTTAGCTGCATCAAACTTTTTACCCAGACCAAATGCTTTATCGAGTGCTGGAATACGCTCACTGGCCGGTAACGCCGCATAACGCGTCAACAAATCAAGCACAACCGCTTTGTCTACGCTTGGCGCATAACGTCTGTCGATACGCTCCATGCCTGACTTAAAGCGTGTCATGTCACGTGTTTGGTAGCCAGGCTCACGTGCCATATCATCAAGCTGCTTTTCATTGGCTAAGCGATACAATTTACGCGCTGTTGGCAGCATGGTGGTGTAGCCTAAGTAACCTAAGATGATGTCACGCTCTTGGTTGTCTTGGCTCTCTTTGATCAGCTTATCAAGCTCAGCCATGGTCTCACCATATTTAGCCTGACGCTTGCTATCTTTGTTGATCCAAGCCGTTAGCTCTGCTTCACGTCCTTTACGGTCGTCAAGCATGGTCGACTTGCCATAAAACTCAATCATCGAGGTGAAGTTTTTGGCGTAGTTAGCCAAGCCAGCAATGAGGCTCTCGTACTTAATACGCTCATCACTGCCCTCAGGGGCGGTTTCTTTAATGATCTCAATAAAGCGTTCGCGCAGCATTTTTCCTTCTGGGTACGCCCACTCAAACTGGTTTTCGACTTCATTGGCGGTGCGGTAACGGTTAGTGCGACCTGGATAACCCGCCACCATAACAAAATCACCATCACTCACGCCTTTAGCCGAGACTTTAAGAAAGCTCTTTGGCTCGTAAGGCACATTGTCTTGGCTGAAGTCAGCAGGCTTGCCCGCTTTCGATACATAGCCACGGTAGAAGGAGAAATCACCAGTGTGGCGTGGCCACATCCAGTTATCGATATCGCCGCCATACTTACCCACGCTTGCTGCCGGGTTATACACCAAGCGTACATCGCGGATCTCAAGTTGTTTAACTAAGTAGTATTCTAAGCCACCATGGAAGCTATATACCTGACAGCGATAGCCATCTTCCGCTTCACACTCTGCCACCAAGGCTTTCTCTTTGGCTTCTATGCCTTGATAAAACGCGTTGCCAACCTTATCGGCCAACCCTTGCTTAACCTTGTCAGTTACGTTGGTGACAGCTTCGGTAACATAGATGCGTGAACCCGGCGTAGCTGGCAACTCTTCTGCATAAGTTTTAGCTAAAAAGCCATCTTGCAGTAAATTTTTCTCTGGTGTTGAGTTGTACTGAATTGAGCCGTAAGCGCAGTGATGGTTAGTCACAGCAAGCCCTTTGGGTGACACAAATGATGCAGTACAGCCACCTAGGCTGATAACGGCATTCATTGGGAATTCGGTTAATTTTGAGATAGATTTTGCATCAATCTCCAACCCTTTGGCTTTCAGCTCATCTGCCATTGCAGGTAGCTGATATGGCTGCCACATCCCCTCGTCAGCCTGCGCCGTGAACGAGGCCGCTAGTGCTGCTGTTAATATCAGTTTCTTCATTTTGTTAAGTCCATTTTGTTATCGTTATCTCATCGAATCCCCACCCGATCCTTATCTATTTGATGTGATGGAGATTAATATGATGGTGCTAGCGCCCTTAAATTTAAGGCATAAAAAAGTCGGGCTAGAGCCCGACTTTATCATAAAACCTACCAACTCACACACAGGCAAACATTGCTAGTTAACCGCTTGAGTTGTAACGAACTGTGTACCTTTAATCATCACAGTTCGATTGCACTGTTAGTGACAGGATCACAGCGCGACCCACAGCTGCGCAGCAATAATCACCGCACCTACCGCTGCCGACGCTAATAGTGCAGGCGTGCCGCCCATGACTTGGTAACCGCCAAGGTTTTGTTTACGTTGACTAAGCGCCATCGCAATCGGTAAGAAAATAATCATCACGACTAAAGGAATCGCCGCAAAACCTAACACCTGAATAAAACCATCAGGATAATAAAGCGCACATAACAGTGGCGGTATAAAGGTGATCAACCAGGTTTTGATTCGCCCAGCAATATCATCACGTGCGCGGGTCAATTCGGCAATATAGTCAAACAAACTCATGGTCACACCAAGGAATGAAGTGATTAATGCTAAGTTGGCAAACAGGTCAATGCACTGTTGCAAAACAGCCGATTGTGCGATGCCTTGTAACGCTGACACAAGCTTAGGTAGTGAGCCGTCAAACCCATATACCGTCGCGCCGCCGACTATCCCTAGGGTCACCATTAACCAAAGGATGTAACACACTAATGGAATGGTAGAACCTATGATTAACACTTTACGCAGCGACATGGCATCGCCATCTAAATAGCGCACAATCGTCGCAATACACACATGAAAACCAAACGAGGTAAATACAACTGGGATAGCGGCTAACCATAGGTTACCCAATTCACCTTTAGACACTAACTCGGTCGCCGACTCTCTGAGCATGTAGCTTGGGCTAACTTCGGGTAATAAAAACAACACCACAATAATGAACAGAGCCACCATAGCAGTAAACAATACCCGTGAAACCTTATCAATCCAGGCCACACCAATGGCGATAAACCCACCAAATACAAGGGTAAACAGTAACACCGCGAACTCATGGTTCATGGTAATACCCAGCGGCTCAAAACGTGACTCTAATAACGAAGAGCCGCCCATCAAGTACACCATGGTTAAGGCAAACAGTAAGCTTAAAAACGAGCCGCCTTGAATTAACTGGCCAACTTTACCTAAGGTTTTTCCCGTGATGGCATGCACATTGAGACCAACGCCGGTGCGTAAATTAATCTCTAGCATGAGTAGAGAGGTATAAATAGAGATACCCCAAATGGCGATCAAAAGCAGTAACGCCGGAATGGTGCCTAACGAGGCTGTAGCAAGTGGAAGCGCCAACATGCCGCCACCAATTGCGGTGCCCGCAACAATGGCAATAGAGCCGAGCATTTTTAAGTTCACAAAATTGTCCTGTCTTTAATTGTTATCTATTTTGGAAGGTCAGATTTAGAACGACTGCAAAGGAGGGATTTAGCAATAAAACATACACTAAGCTTTAGCCTCCTAACCGAACTATGCATCTCTGCCTTAGTGCGCGTTGGTGGGCCTCAACAGCTTAGCTAACCTTATCTACCAATGATCTTTAGCTAAGCCCCTGAGGCTGCCTAAATCGGTAGTAATATCGATAGGTTTGTTTCATCACAACCTTACTCTATAAATTTGACTGCTAGCGACCATATCAGAGGCAAACGCAGTGCACAAGGCGTCTATCGTAATCAAAGTCAAGATTGTACATTCAAGTAACAATGTGGAAATAACCCGACTACAGCTTGATTACTGTGCCATTTTTATTACTCAATTAGTGATCTAGGATATTGCCTTGCCATGGCTTATCAGTATAATTTGCGCACTGCTTTAGGGGAGTAGCTAACGCGTCTCTATTTGGGACTCGGGTGAGTATCAACATACTTGGCCATACGCCATGGTGCTCACAGCAATCAGCGGGATTTAATGCCCACACATTGCCAGGCAAGACCTAAGCACGGTTACCGCTCAAATTAGGGGGCGGCGGACTGTGCTTGGATTTTTTGCCCCCTAAGGAAACATCATGGAAGCTTTACTCGCATCAACCTTCACCGTCGCTATTGCCGAAATCGGCGACAAGACGCAACTCTTAGCGCTTATTCTTGCTGCACGTTTTAAAAATAAAACCGCCATTATTTTGGGTATCTTGCTATCCACATTAGCCAATCACTTTGCCGCGGCCTGGTTTGGGCAGTGGGCCATAAACTTCATTAATCCAAGCGTCGCAACCTATCTGGTTGCCCTCTCCTTTTTTGCCATTGCATTATGGGTATTAGTACCAGATAAGGTCGACAGCGAAGAGAGCCGTTTCTATAAAATGGGCCCTTTTATCGCGACCTTCATTCTGTTCTTTTTAGCAGAGATGGGCGACAAAACCCAAGTGGCAACTGTGGTGCTGTCGGCTAAATATGATGCACTAGGATTGGTCGTGATAGGTACCACATTAGGCATGATGATCGCCAATGTCCCTGTGGTGATAGCGGGTCACTTTAGTGCCGATAAATTACCGATGAAATGGATCCATCGCGGTTGTGCCGTCTTGTTTGCGCTGTTAGGGGTGGTGACGCTATTGTTCTAAGGGCGACGAGCGAGAAAAATACCAAGCAAAAAAAACCAATGGCTTAGCCATTGGTTTTTCATTAACTTACCGCTTATAACCCGAGAGCTTGTTTAACTCGCTGACCATAGTCACTGTCGGCATTGGTAAAGTGTGCCACCATACGTTGCTGAACATCCAGACTTGCCTGACTCAATGAGCCCGAAATGGTCGCAATTAAGCGGGCTTTCTCCGCTTCAGAGAAGATGCGATACAGATTTCCCGCCTGGGTAAAATCATCCTGATCATAACGGCTGTAACGTGCTGCCTCGCCCTCAATTCGTAGTGGTGGCTCAACAAACTGAGTCGGTTCCACTAGCGCTGCTGCCGTACTATTTGGACCGTAGTTTGCGCTAGCGTCGGCGCCGGTCTGACTGCCACTGAATGGACACTGAGTACCAGCCATTGCACCGCCACGTTGATGGTGGTTAGCTTGCGTAGCATGCGGGCAGTTAACAGGTAACTGGTTATAGTTAGCGCCAATACGATAGCGTTGAGCATCGGCATAGGCAAATAATCGCGCTTGCAGCATCTTATCGGGTGATGCGCCCACACCAGGGACTAAGTTACTCGGCGCTAGCGCCACTTGCTCCACTTCGGCAAAATAGTTTTGCGGCAGACGATTAAGCTCTAACTCACCCACTTCAATTAAGGGGTAATCGCTGTGCGGCCATACCTTAGTCAAGTCAAACGGGTTGATATGATAATGGTTAGCGTCGGCTTCTGGCATAATCTGCACGTTGACCGTCCAGCGTGGGAAATTACCGTCATTAATCGCAGCGACCATGTCGCGTTGTGACGAGTCCGGATCAATCCCTTTCAAAATATCAGCTTGCTCACCCGTTAAGTTCACCACGCCTTGCTGTGATTTAAAGTGGAACTTAACCCAGAAACGCTCACCCTTTGCATTCCAGAAAGAGAAAGTATGCGAGCCATAACCATGCATTTGGCGGTAGTTGGCAGGAATACCACGATCTGACATTAATATGGTTACCTGATGCATGGCTTCCGGGTTTAACGACCAAAAGTCCCACATTGCCTGTGGATCTTTTAAGTTAGTTTGCGGGTTGCGCTTTTGCGTATGGATGAAGTCGGGAAACTTAATACCATCACGCAAAAAGAAAGTTGGCGTGTTATTACCCACAATATCGTGATTACCGCGCGCCGTGTAAAAGCGTAATCCAAAACCACGCGGGTCGCGCTCGGCATCGGCAGAGCCCATTTCACCACCTACGGTTGAAAAGCGAATGAAAGTTTCTGTCTGTTTACCTACGCCATTAAAATGATCGGCGATGGTGTAATCGCTTAAATCTTTGGTTAGGGTAAAAGTGCCGTAAACCCCGGTACCTTTAGCGTGAACAATACGCTCAGGAATACGCTCACGGTTAAAATGCGCTAGCTTCTCAATTAAGTGCCAATCTTGAAGTAGCAGCGGGCCGCGCTCTCCAGCAGACAATGAGTTTTGGTCGTCGGCGATAGGTGCGCCACTTTGGCTTGTTAGTGTTTGCTGTTGGGTCATATTCGTCATTCTGTTGCTCTCCAAAAAATGTGTGAGCGCTTATTGCGCGTCGGTAAGCCATTGTTCAATCACGTCATAAATGGTTGCCATAGGAAAACTCCTCTCTCTCTTCCTTTGCAATCGGTATGGGTCAAGAATAAAGCGACGAGAGAAACAAATAAAACGATTAAAACCGATAACCTTAAATGATTTTGTAGATATTGGAGGGCGAAACGGCAAAGAGCGTGCAAACGAGCGCAGCGTGCTGAAGGGCAAAGGCTAACAGCTGAGACAAAAAAACCAGCTTACGCTGGTTTTATCAATCATTAGTATTGAGCTAGCGTCACTCGCTAGTGCTTGAGTCGCTGGGCTCTCGATATAGCTTAACGAGATAATAGATATCAATTAGCACAATGAAAAAGTTCACTAGTGCTACAGGGATTGCGTCGATAGCCATGCCGTAAGCGACAAACAGTGCTGCACCGATTAAGTTCCACCAACGCAGCTTCTTAATATTCGACATCATCAGCGAAATGGCGACGACCACTGACGCTAAATATCCCACCCATTCCCAAATCGTTGCGTTATCCATTCGCGCTCCACTGAGTAAAAGTTTGTGTGCCCTTATTATGGACAAAAACGGGAATAAGCGACAGCATTTAGCCAGTTTTTATCGTTATACTAACGCTTTACCACGGCTGCGGTCATTCTGGAGATACAACAAAGTTCGCCTGCACTGTTATGCACCAAGATTTCCCAAACCGAACTGCGCTTACCTAAATGCACAGGCTTGGCGGTTGCCGTTAATACTCCATTACGTGATGCTTTAAGGTGGTTGGCATTGATCTCTTGGCCAACACAATAGTAGTTGTCAAAATCAACCACAAAGTTAGCAGCATAACTCGCCACGGTTTCAGCCAAGGCAACATTAGCCCCACCATGCACAATCCCCAATGGATTATGGATAGCGGGCGACGCAGGCATGGTCGCCTTCATATAGTCATCGCCAATTTCAGATATCTTTATGCCCATGGTCTGCATCAATGTACCTTTACCATGCATGCCACTATCCATTTTTTCGCAAATTTCCAACGTGACGGGTCGAAACCAAATGCTCATTTGATATTCCATTTCCACAAATTTTAGAGGAGGTTAGTCTACTGCTTCAAGCGTAAAACACAAATAGGTTAAGGTGTCAGTATCGGCAGCAGGCCAAATGGTATAACGAAGGGAGTGGCCTTCGAGCAGCCTTAATTTTTTGTTTATGACCTAAGTGTCACTTGCGCGAATCACTCGGCCACACTTTGATGGCTACTCGAAGACCTAGGGTAACAGGTTTATTTAAGATGACTGACCGCTTCGAGAGTTAATTTAATCATCTCATTCAGCGTGTGTTGGCGCTCTTCGGCGCTAAGGTGTAATCCTTGACGTAAGTGATCTGTCACCGTCATCATGGCTAATGCATTAATGCCATATTCGGCCGCGACCCCATAAAGTCCAGCCGCTTCCATTTCGACACCAAGAATGCCGTATTTTTCCATATCGTCGTAACGCGTCTCATCACTGCAATAGAAAAGATCTGAAGAGTAAAGATTACCGACGTGATAATTTGCCCCCTGCTTATCCGCAGCATCGGCGGCCAAACGTAGCAAATTAAAATCGGCGATCATGGCAAAGTCCGTATTAGCAAACCGGCTACGATTAACGGCTGAGTCGGTGCTCGCCCCCATAGCCATCACCACATCCATCAACTTGATTTTGTTGCTGACAGCACCGCAAGAACCGATACGAATAATGTTCTTAACGCCATATTCAGTCGCTAACTCTTTAGCATAAATAGAGATAGAAGGTATCCCCATGCCAGAGCCCATCACCGAAATCGCTCTGCCTTGATATTCGCCGGTATAGCCGAGCATATTACGCACGTCAGTCACCAAACGCGCATTGTCTAAAAAGTTATCGGCGATGTACTTGGCCCGCAGAGGATCACCTGGCATAAGCAAGGTTTCAGCAAAATCGCCAGCGGCAGCATTAATATGTGGGGTCATGTTTTACTCCAGTAAAAATGCCTGCACAGAATGCGCAGGCCGTTATCATATCAGGCGACTATCCCGCTAAGCTAAACAGTAATCCGGCAATCGTGCCACTCATTAAGTTAGCTAACGCAGCAGCAATAAGCGCCTTCATGCCAATCGCACTAAGGTCGTGACGTCTCTCAGGGCAAAGTGCCGCCAAGCCGCCAATCACCATAGCCAGTGAGCCAATATTGGCAAAACCACAGAGCGCGAAACTAATAATAATCTGGGTTTTCTCTGATAAGTTATCTGCGACCTTGAGGAAATCTATATAGGCGACAAATTCGTTAATCACCATCTTCTGACCTATGAACGATGCCGCTTGTGTCGCTTCACTCCAAGGCACACCCATTAACCATGCTAGAGGCGCAAGCAGATAGCCCAATATTGCTTGCATGGTCAGTTCGCTGTAGCCAAACCATCCGCCGATACCACCAATCAAACCGTTAACGAGCGCAATCAACCCCACGAAAGCTAACAAGAGTGCAGCAACATTCAGCACTTGTTGCATCCCCATCGCAGCGCCACCTGCGGCGGCGTCGAGTACATTGGTCGGCTTGTCTTCTTGCTCATCCATCACCCGCTTGATGTCATTACGCGGCGTATCCGTTTCTGGCCACATCAGCTTGGCAAAGAGCAAACCTGCTGGTGCCGTCATAAAGGCGGCGGTCAGCACATACTTAACGTCGACCCCCATCTGGATATAGCCAATCATGGTGCCACCAGCCACTGATGCTAAGCCCCCCGTCATCACTGCAAACAGTTCAGATCGGGTCATGTGCTTCACAAATGGACGTACCATAGAGGGCGCTTCAATAGGCCCGACAAAGATGTTAGCGGTGGCGGAGAGTGATTCGGCACGACTGGTGCCAAGTAACCTAGAGAGCGCCCCACCAATTAAGCCAATCACCAGCTGCATAATGCCCAAGTAATAGAGCACTGCAATCAATGAACTGATGAACACGACCACACAGAGCACATTGATAACGAAGATAAAGCCCACGCCAAATTTGGCTAAATCACCAAACAGAAATCCTAAGCCCTCATTGCCGTAGCTAATCACATGCATCACACCGTTAGAGGCGCTGTCTAACATGCTTTGCCCCATCGGCAGGTACATAACAAACGCTCCAAAGGCCACTTGAAAAGCCAGAGCGCCTAGCACAGTACGCGGATTGATCGCTCTGCGGTGTTCAGATAGCAATATCGCGATAATCACTAAGGTAAACATACCCAGCAAACTGATGAAAACTTCCATACATTTATGACCACAAAAATCATGAGATGCGGGCAGTCTATCTCGCTATATCGGCGACACAAGCGATCTGTATCACTTAAAAAAAGATTATTATTTAGATGGGATTTTTTTGAGCAAAACAGCGGTTTCACACAAAAAAATGCAATAAAGCCATAAAGTTACCACCACTAAAACACCACAGTCGACATACAAATAACACTGGGGTTTCAACAACCCGTAATATTCGATCGATTGGGTTACATTTGGCAAGCGACGGATTATCGAGCAAAACTGAGTAAACCCAGATCGATAACATTCAGTATGGTAATTTAATTACAAAAATTTTGATAAAACAAGGAACGCGAAGCGGCAAGTACATCCTATTACTTTTATGCCTAAACCACAGGCTAAGGTGCAACGACTGGCTCGAGATAACACAGCGATAAGCGTTATGTTTAGTCGAAAGTGCCAAACCCAATGCGCTTGTGCCATTTGCTTGCCCAATAGCCACTATCACTCAAGTTAAAGAACCTCAACCTCTTATGACTTTGGGTTGTACAACTAGGCCAGGTGTCTTTCGGCACGTATCTCATAAAAGAAAGAGCCCAACCTAAGGGTTGAGCTCTTGTTAAAACACTAAGGGAGCTGCAGGTAATGCATAAGACTAACTGCCGCAGCCATCAGAACTTCGAGAGTTGATATAACGAACATCTTTCGCTCTGTCATAGTCAACAGGGTCAAGCGTGTCATGCTGTTTGATAAATTGATAAAGCATATCAGCATCAATAAAGCCGGTGTCTCTCGCCTTCTCCTTCAACTTAGGATATTTGTTACCGCCCGCGGCGTTATAGCTTGGGAGGGTAAATCGATATTTATCCGTTAACTTGAAAGGTTTGTCGCCAACCGTTCTGATATCGACCTCTTTAGCTTTACAGTCGACTGTCATCTTGATGCCGCTAAAGTGGGCAAAACCACCAGAGCCTCGAGTCTTAAGCGCAACCTTAGACAGATACTTCTTCAATTCAGCCCCATCCATCTCAGTCACAGTCACACTATTAGAGAAAGGCTGCACCTTAAGGACATCACGGTAACGAATAGGTCCTTTCTTTATGGTGGCACGAATCCCGCCAGAGTTCATGATACCGAAATCGGCAGGTACAGGGAGCTGAGTCTGGGCGTGAGCTATCATTATCCCTAGCGGCGCAGCTTGGTAACGAACAACTTTACGTTTACCAATGAAATCCGCCTTGGCCACACCAATCTCCTCTCTCAACTTCAATTGCCCTTTTGCTTGATAAGGGCGAAGCAGTTCAAGGGTTTCTTTATCCTTAGGGGTCAGCATGTGAGGTGGATAGTAGGAGCCGAATTTGGTTTCGGTATTCACAGGTACCAACTCGTAATTAGCCAGGTGTAACTTACCACCATAGTACTCAAAATCAGCGCGACCAACGAACTTACCCCACTCGTAGGCTTGCATGATCCAAGTGCCATTTTGACGATCGGGTTTACACGGCTCATCTCGACCATAATCTTTGACGTACTTACCAGTGTCTCCTTCCATACACACTGGCAACTGTGAATGTCCGCCAATGATGGCTTGAATCTGGCCAGGCTTTAGACTTTTAGCCAGTGCAACATCACCAGGTGCATTGCTGCCATGTACCCCGTTTTCATAGTGCCCCATATGGGTGAGGCCAAAAACAAGATCCGGTTGATGCTTCTCTTCAAGCTCTGCCAAAATACCTTGCGCCTCAGCTTGAGGAGAGGTGAATTTAAACGCTTCAACAAACTCTGGATTACCAATTTCAGCGGTATGTTCGGTAGTCAGCCCAACGACGGCCAACTTCAACCCTTGAACCTCAAATAGCTTATAAGGCTCAAAGTAGCGCTGCCACTCACCATCGACTTGGCGATAGATATTGGCCGATAACCAAGGAAATTTAGACCAGCCTCGTTGTTTATCCATCACAGTCGATGGATTATCAAACTCATGGTTACCTACGGCCATGGCATCATAACCAAGATGGTTCATGCCGATAAAATCTGGCTCGGCGTCTTGAAGATCAGACTCTGGCACACCAGTATTAATATCGCCACCAGAGAGCAGTAACGTCTCCCCACCTTGCTCAGTGACCTCTTTGCGGATTTGGTCAAGTATGGTTTTACGTGCAGCCATACCATATTCACCTCTAGAACCATGCCAAAAACGGCCGTGGTGGTCATTGGTATGTAGCAAGGTAAAGCGCTTACAGTCATCACCAGCGGCTTGACAGGCAATTGATGCAGTCGTTTTAGGCGCCTTTTCCACCTTTTCCTTACCACAGCCACTCAATGCTAACGTTAGCGCGATAGCTGAGCCGGTAAGAAGTAGGCAAGAAGGACGGAGTGAAGTATTCATAATAATCCTTCAATAATATTCAGATAAACGTTGTCACTCGCCCTAAGGGGTTTGCGTCGCAGTGCACAAGTAGAGATGTAGACAACGTCTGTACAGTTAAAAAAAGCAGCACCCAGAGCGATCCCGGTGCTGCTTTTTTAGGCTTAACTGATGATTAGCCTTGGCGGCGACGCAACCACATTAGCGGTAGCAACAGTGTGATAAAACCACCCAAACTACCGGCGCCATCTGGCTTAGTCCAACCAGGTTCTTCGGTGTTTGTCACCTCAATGCTAACAGACTTAGCGAAGCTTTCTTCGCCAACCGTTGCCATAAGCTCGAACACAAGCACTTGGTCAATATTGACGCTAGGTGCAGTCACATCAAGTGTCAGACCTGCAGCGGTATACACAGCCGTGGTACCAGATACCTGTTTCCAGCTGTAAGTCGTCCCTTCTGGTGCATCAGCAACCGCTGCAGTAATTGAAGCCTTTTCACCTTCAGTTACTTTAGTTGTCCCCGCAAACTCTACGTTCAGCGCCAAAGGCACATTGATCACACTTACGCTAACCGTTTTAGTTGTTTCCAACGTACCGTCGCTGATGGTCAAGGTGAAGTTCAACGTCTCGTCAGCTTTAACCATTGGTGCAGTCAGAGACAAAGTTGCCGTGTCGCCAACAAGCGTTTTCTCTTCACCAACAATCTGCTCCCACTTGTAAGTAAGAGTAACACCTTCACCAGCCGTGATTGCAGAAGCATCGATGGTGTATGCAGTCCCTTCAGTGACACTCTCAGGAGTAACAATATCACCATCAACTACCAGAGCAGGGTTTGGGTCATCTCCACAGACCGCACCATAAACTTCTTTCACTAACTCAGGACGGTCAATGAAAGGGTTATGGTTACCTTGGTATTTGTATACCTGGTTATTACGGTTCTGCTCGTAGGCATCAACAGCATCTAACTGGTTCCATGCATATAGCGTACAAAGCGTACCAATAAGCGGAGCGCTATCCTCGTCAGTCGTCGTTAGACGATCAACGGCAACCAGATCAGGCATATTCGTTGTAGCTGTATCAGTACCCTGATAGCGAGTATCCATGTACATGATCATACGTGCAACGTCGCCTTTCACCTCATCACGAGGCTCCCAGCAGTCCGTAGTTTTATTCAGGTAGTTACCCGTGCCAACACCGTTAAACATTACCTCTTCACCGGTATCTTTACACGCACCAAAGTCATTATTGCTTCGTGCTGTGTTGATACCTGGATCTGAAGGACGTAAGTGATGCGCATCGGTATAGCCCCACTGAGACTCGCTTGGGAAGCCATGGCTCTTGGCCCAAACGTGCTCACGGTTCCACTTACCAACACCGCTACCGCTAGTCTGGTTGTCGTACTTTGAAATAGATTCACCAGTGTAGATCTCAATAACCTTCTTATCGTCACTAGGATCTTGGTCAGCGTATGTCAGAGTACTCCAAACTTGCTTGTAAGTTAGTTGCTTATGATCTTTAGCAATGATAACTGACAGTGCATTTTTAAGCTCTTCAGCATTGGCAAACTCGCCACTCAATACATCTGAGTAATAGATTTCACCATTGAACGTAGCAGGATCGGCAACCGGAGTCAGCGTCTCACAACCCGTACAAGGGCCAGTTTCTGGCTTTGGTGGCTCTGGTGGGGTTACTGAACCATCGCAAGCACTTTCACCTGAACAATTAAGACCATCAGAAGTGTCTTTAGGCAGAACAAGCCATTGGTCTTTAGACGTTCCAGGGTAAGTATCCGAAGTATCAGTATCACCAACTTTGACAGAATCTTTACGACGTAGGGTTGCATCTACCGTGGAAAAGTCACCATCTTTCCAGTTTACCCTTTCTCCAACCTTACCAATGCTGTCAATAACTGCACCATCTTTGGTGAGCACCATAGCATCATCGCCGTTAAACCAAGTGACTTTGGACTCTGTTCCGACTTTAAACTCATCGGCTGCACCTGAATTATGGAAAACTATACTCTTACCTGGTTCTAGTGTTCCAGACAAAATTTCGGCATCACCAGCGTCTACTGCACCGTTAGAATGCTTAGCTAGCTTGTAAACATTAGCACCAAGATCGATGGCACTGCCACCAACATTAGAGATCTCGATAGCTTTATTATTGCTGCTACCTTCAATGTACTCGGTGATAAGCAGTACGCCAGGACTTGCTGCTCCGCAAGCATCTTCACCAGCACAATTAAGGCCGTCAAAGGTGTCCTTAGGCAAAACAATCCACTGGTCCTTAGAAGTTCCAGGGTAAGTATCCGAGACATCAGTATCGCCCACAGTCACAGAGGCTTTACGGCGCAGAGTTGCATCTACCGTGGAAAAGTCACCATCTTTCCAGTTTACCCTTTCTCCAACCTTACCAATGCTATCAATAACTGCACCATCTTTGGTGAGCACCATAGCATCATAGCATCATCGCCATTAAACCAAGTGACTTTAGACTCTGTTCCGACTTTAAAATCATCGGTTGCCCCAGAGTTATGGAAAACAATGCTCTTACCTGGCTCTAGCGTTCCAGATAAAATTTCAGCATCGCCAGCGTCTACAGCACCGTTAGAATGCTTCGCTAACTTGTAAACATTAGCACCTAGATCAATGGCACTATCACCAACATTGGACACTTCAATAGCTTTGTTATTGCTGCTGCCTTCAATGTACTCAGTGATCAGTAAATCAGCGCTCGCCGCAGTAGAAAAAGCGCCCAAAACCATGGCAGTCGCGGTAGCAACTGCACTCATTTTAATTCTCATAATCGTATCTCTTTTGATTCTTTGATGGGAAGCGCGCCGCCCGAAAGCTGCGCGCTTCATTATCGAGATCAGCCTTATTTGCGAAGGCGACGGCGCATAGCTGCCAATCCGAACAGGGATAGCAAGCTGATGAAGCCAGTGCTACCCGCACCACCATCACCGCCAGTGTGATCGATTTCTTCTTCTACAATGTCAGCAATCAAGGTGTCGCGATTAGATACCTTGGCACGGAAAGTTTGCTTAGACCCTTCCACAAGTTTTCCATCACGCATTAGGCTTACGCTAACGTTGTAGATAGCTGATGGCGCACCGAATACCTCGAAATTCACCAAAGCTGTCTCGTCATTAGAAATAACCACATTAGGCAGTACCATTTGGGTCAGATCTAAGCGCAGTTCATCATCCTCTGGGCTCATACTAACAGTCGCAACATCGCCAACTTGAGGTGAAATATCAGCAGGGATCTGGTAAGGAACCTTGATCAGCTTTCTCAGTTTTGGCAGATTTAGAGGCACGTTAGCATCCGCATCACCTGGCTTATAGCTAAGGGTAATCAGTGCTGGATCGTGGTCCGACGCGCGATAGATGTCTGGCTTGTAGAACTTATGTGTGCCAGTACCGTCGATTGACCCTTTAAAGCGGTTTTGGTAGTCATACAGGCCAGTCTCGGCTGCATTAACATGCCAGTCAGTGGCATCAATCACGCGATCTTTTAGAGAAGGTGAGATCAAAATGTGATCGAGTGAACCGATTTCGTCACTGAAAGAGTAACTCCAAGGCGTCTTACCTTTCTCTTTGAACTTTTCACCAACGATGTCGATGTAGCCATAAGTCTTGGTGATGGTGGCTGCAGAGCCATCTTCATTAAACTGAGGCTTAGGTCCAAGGAAAGTGTGGCTAGCGGTAACGATCGTCTTGTTACGTGGGTTCTCAGTAAGAACCAGTACAGGATCTTCTTTACCATAGGCGTTCAAATCACCGAGGATGATCTTATCCCCAGGAATGTCTTCCATCTCTTCGCCTAAGTGCACGGCACCCGCTACGCGGAACTCGGCACAAGAACCTTGGTAGTCTAGATCGGGAGCGGTACGGTTGTTCCAAGTCGTGGTATTACCAAACT
This sequence comes from Shewanella colwelliana ATCC 39565, assembly GCF_000518705.1. Lineage (GTDB taxonomy): Bacteria > Pseudomonadota > Gammaproteobacteria > Enterobacterales > Shewanellaceae > Shewanella > Shewanella colwelliana. The sequence continues at coordinate 22,251 of NZ_JAEC01000021.1, read as the reverse complement.
CAACACCTTGCCATTCTTCCCAACAAGTAGAGCCTTTTGACTTAAGGTGGTTAACAGATAGCGTCAAACGCTTACCTGTTTGGTTCACGATAAAGGTAACCACCAAGGCATCACGATGGTAGTTCTGACCGTTCTCTAAGATCTCTTGGTTTTGATCTTTGATCACCTCACCTAAGTCGTTGACGATAGTAGGTGCTTTCTGTTGAGGCATTGGGATAACGCGAGTTCGCTCAATGCTCATCTTACTTGGGCGATAGATAATACCAGTAGCAATAGCATCAGAACCAATAGCGTCTAGGTTATCCAGCATTTGGTTGCCGTTGTTGTCGAAACCAACAAACACATAACGGTTTTCTGTAGAGTTAGGGCCATTGTAATCTTGGGCACGCTCATCTACATATTGAATATTGACCTGGTTAACAATCTCAGCAATAGCACTGTCATCACCAAAACCGTTGTTTTCAATCTCCATCAGGGCCATCACATCGGCATCCTGAGCACGAATAATTTCTACCAGCTTAGTTCTCTGGTTGATGTATTCATCGTAAGTATCTGCACCTCGGCTCTGACCATAGTTATTATTGTCGCCACCGAAAGGAGAGTTAAAGAAGTTAAACAAGTTCTGACTGGCAACACGGATGGCAAAATCATCTTCGGCCACAGTGTCCTTCAGATCAGGTTCATCAGTACGCGGTAAGTTGTGAATGAAGTTATCACTCGTCAACTGGTTGGTTATCGTCAGGCTGTAGTCTTGATCAAACTTATCAGTCCCTGGGATCAACTCAGTTTCGTATTGACTGATCACACCTTGCGCATTAACGAGACTATCGTCGATACGGATATAGTTAGTGTGTGGGTCACTGTTAAAGCCAGCGTAGTAAGGTAACTCTGTACCGTTTGATTTAGGCGAGCTTTCAATGACTAAACGATAGTCATTGTTTTGCTCATAAGCTGCTTTAGCTTCTGGGCTTCCTGCAACATGCAAATGGTTAGGCTGTAAGTTAGGACGCTTATAAGCCGCTACCATGTTGTTACGGTTATGGCCTTTGCTACTTAAAAGGTAGTTATAGCTAAAGCTGCGAGTAATACGCATATCTTGGTCGCCATCAGTCTGAGGATCCAGATCGGTAGGCAGATTAACCAACATACCCTCATAACGCTCAAGGGTCTTATCGAACGAGCCGTTATCAGCGCTAATCACTTCAATATCTGTAGGCTGGGTTAGGATATCAGTATCAGTAACGTTCCAGCTAAATGCCGTATCGGCAGACAGTTGAGTCTGACCTTCAAACTCAGCAACTTTACTACCGATACAAACTGTTTGGCCCACTTTTAGATCGCCCGCGGCGCTAGAGCTAACAAAGATACCATCGGAAGTTTCTGGGTTGTTATCAGAAACAAGATTGCGAAGATAGAAGCCTTCGTTAGGGATAGAGACCTTAACAGAGATAACCCCTTCTACGGCCACTTTTTCAGCTGATTCGCTTTCACCAGCGGCAATCAAAGGCGAAGTAAAGCCTGTACCCTGCACTTCGCTAGGAGACAAGATCTCACTCTTATCTGTTGGGCAGGTGAAGATGTCCATGATGTCTTCAGCATCAGCAGCAGGTAGCTCTGATTTACCTAAATCATCAAATCTCATTGGTAAGATGTTCTGCCACTTAGTCGCATCGAACGTACCAGATTGAGCAGGATTGTTGCCATCTGCCGCTTTTTTACGACGTAAAGTGGTATTTGGTGCCCACTTGCTAGTCTCATTCACGGCGCCAACACGATCGATAACAGTATCACCATTTTTCAGGAAGAAACCGTCATCACTGGTCATAAATAGGTTGTTGTATTTATTACTGCTGTCATAGGTAGAGACAACAACTGTGCCACCTTGAGTCACAATAGCGTTACGAAACTCTTCGCTAGATCGACTATTAACAACCACCATCGTTGCACCAGGAGCAAGCGTATGGCCAGTCAATAACGGCTTAGCATCAGCGTTTAGCAACTCATTATCATACTTGCCGCTAGACCGTTGGAAAGCAGTAATTTCATCGGTGAAGGTGAAGGCATCAGAGCCTGTGTTTGTGATCTCAACCGCGCCAACATTGGCATCGGTACTCTGGGTCATTTCGGTGATCAGCAGGTCTTCAACGCCAGCGAAGGCGCCCATGCTGATGGTGCTGGCAATAGCCAGCGATAGGAAACTTTTTTTCATAGTAAACTCTATAAAATTGAATTCAATTCGGACTAGAAGTAGATACGCGCGTATGCATAGCCAGCTTCAGGAGCTTCGCCAACTCGGCCTTCTACAGACAGCACGATGTCGCGAGCAGGACGGTAGTTGAAACCTAAACTGGCCCACTGACGCTCTTTTCCATACTCAGCAGGTAGCTTAGAGTAGTCATAGTTCGGACCGATCAAATCCCAACCTTCGTACTCTTCATGGTTTACAGAGCTGATGATTTCCCAGTGTTCATTTAGGTCGTACTTGGCACTGACTGTTAGCCCTTGGTTACGGAAAGTCTGGTAATCTAGGTGTACATCACCGCTCTTACGTGTAGACAAGTCTTCATCTTCTACAAAGCCATTCACACCGATAGATAATTCAGGCATCAGTTTCAGACGTGCGCCAAAACCTATCTGCTTCTGCTCACCATATTTACTGATGCCGTTAGAGCCGCCACGAGTTTCTAGTCCTACGACTACAGACAGCAGATCAGACATCCACCCCATGTATCCGTTAATGATGTCACCTTGTAGCGCACCACTCTTGTGTTCACCGTCGTATGAGTAAGAAGCACCAAAAATTAGGTTTTCAAACTCAGCTTGGTATTTAACCGTATTCTCTTGGTCACCCGCTTCACCAGTCTCAACAGATTTGTTGAAGGTGAAATCACCGAAGTGGTCGTAATCATCGAATGCAGTGTCAGTCAAGCCGAGCTCAACCCACTGCTGATCAGTTAAGACATAGCCTACGTATAATTTGTCGATGGCCAATTCGAACTCACCATCACCACCCAGCCAGTTACGGCGCTGGTAATCTAATTCAAGACGATAGGTAAACTGTTGACGTTGACCCGTTACGCCCATGGTGGCGAAGCTATCATCGACATAGCCTTTGGTATCATAGAACTCATCGTGGTTGTAATCTGGATGAGTATCAAAATGCCCACCTACGCCCACTTCGCCATATAAGCGAACGTGGTCGCCTTGACTGTCACCATCTAGTATTACAGCGTTCACTGAACCCGCACTAAGCATAGTGACGATAGCGATCGCAATTGTTGATTTGTTTAACATTGCTGTTACTTCCGATTAGTAATTTGTCAGCCTATATTTGAAGGCCAAACTCAAAATTAAAAATGTTTATTCGTAATATCTAAAATTGCTGGCTAGTCAGATTGGCGGTGAGTTCGATGAGGAAATCGCCGATACCTTTATTACATATTTCATATATCAACCCCATTTTTATAATAATGTCGCTAATTTCTATTAACGTGCGCTGCGATTGTTGCAGAGTTTCATAACAAAAAAAAGAAGGGTTAATCACATTTGGAGTGTATAAGCATTTGTTAAACATAGAAAATTAGAGCTAGATTAATCACTCTAGAGAACAGGGTAAAAAGAAGGGGGTTTTAGGGGCCAAAAAATCAGACACTTAAGCAAGAACAAGGTGTGGCATTTTTTGCATACAGTGGTGTGGGAATTTGGAGGTTTTTTTTTATGAAAAACTAAATTTTGATCACTAACCTGCTACGACAAACTAACAGGAGTCAGCAAAACCAATTTTAAAGCTTTACAACTGCTTTTTTAAAGATAATAAACGGCCTAGAATGCCAAAGAGGCGATGCAAGTCTTGATGGTGCCCCTTTCTAAGCGCACCATGCTAAAAACAACAAACTGAGAAGTCATTCTGATAGGATGTGCCCAGCGCTTTTCTCAATCTCCTCGACACGTACCTTGATGATTGAGTCTATCCAACTGGGCTGTATTGTGAGTACCTTTTCAACACTTCATTTCTATGAGCAAAGCTCAAAATGACACGCATTGGCTTGAGACCAGCGTAATAATTCAACACGATTTCGAGATTGAGTCTTTCTAAAAATAGAGGAAATATGCGCTTTAACAGTATGCTCACTAATGCATAGTTTATCGGCAATCTCTTTATTTCTTGCACCGCTGGACACCAGTTGGATGACAGTGCGCTCACGCCCTGTCAGCATCTGTAGCATAGTCACCGTATCTTGAGTCAATTCGACACCACTATCTTGGCGATTAACCAAACGCCTAAATACTTTAGAAATTAGCGGTCTATCAAACCATAGCTCGTCATTGACCATTTTACGCAGACCGGTCAGCAACAGATCCATACGCTGATCGGCAAACAGTAACCCACGAACGCCAAGCAATAGCGCCGACTCAGGATCTAAGCTACCACGCTCTATTTGGTATAACGCGATTGGTACATGTGGCAGTAACCTCGCGACGATGAGGGGGACGCCTTTACTATCGAGCGCCGCACCTTTCTGAGCAATTAAATAGAAGCAATTATGATCCCGTTCAGGCTCCAAATCTGCCACTTGTTTTACTACACGCGTCTTGAGCCCAATTGATTCTGCAAGTACTGCTAGGTGACAAGAGGTACTATCTTGATGTAAAAAAACTAACTCATCGATTCTGCTCATTTACTTCTCTCCCTGAAAAGTATCGAATCTAATAAACAACATAATTGAATATCTATCCCTATCAATTTGAACCTACGCTCCTTTTGACAGTCACTCAGTCAAAAAGACGACAAAACTGGCAAAAAATCCTACCCTATATTAGCGAAGCCACTCCATATCTGTTATCACTAATAGTTATAAGGAGTATAGCGTTTGGAACATAATTCAGCTATGCACAACGCCAATTAGGTTTGTAAATATCATGTCGATTAGCGTTTTAAATTCACCAGTAAACGATTATGCCAGCGACTGAGCAACAATATACTTGCTATTGCGCCAACTAAAGCCATTCCCATATCCGATTGGGTATCCCATACGTAACCTTGTGTCCCTAAAAATGCTTCGGCATCTTCACCTGTCATCAATGCAACCCACCACTCGATCAATTCATAAAATGCGGACAGTGCTAAAGCGAAACAACACACCAAGAAGTGGCACCATGCGCCAGGCTTTACCACTGCTAAGCGTAGAAACACCTCACGAGCTAACAGCGCAGGAATAAACCCTTGTGCAAAATGCCCCACCTTGTCGTAATTATTACGCTCGCTGCCCATCCAGTCAGCAATCCAATCGAACAGCGGCACCTCTGCATACGTATAGTGCCCCCCGACCATTAATATCACGGCATGGATCAAAATAAGCGTGTAAGCCAACGATGTTAACGGAAAGCGCTCTCGCGTAAAAAATAATATCGGCAGCGCAATCAAAGCAGGAACGACTTCAAGAAACCAAGTAAAGGAATCCTTAGGTTCTATGCCTGACCAAATAAGCACGGCAAAAAAAATTGTGAGCCAAATAGTGCTTTTATTCAAAATAGGAACTCCTTAGACGATATTGTTTTAATATCAGAATAATAACTTTAGCCATCTAGCCCTCCACACTGGCTAAAAAAGGTGCTATTTTGTGGAGGCGATGGCAGTCAACAAACAAAATAACAACCACATAATAGCAACAACCGACGAAGAGGGTACCCAAATCATGGCGAAACACTCGCTGGACAAGGATAAGATCAAGATCCTGCTGTTGGAGGGCGTCCACCAATCTGCGGTAGATGTATTCAAACGAGCAGGTTACAGCAATATTGAGTACCACAAAGCGTCCCTAGGCGAAGAGCAATTGATGGCTTCGATTAAAGATGCACATTTCGTGGGCATTCGATCGCGTACGCAACTCACGGAAGCCGTGCTTAATCATGCTGAAAAACTGGTTAGCATAGGTTGCTTCTGTATTGGTACTAATCAGGTCGATCTCAGCGCCGCTGAGAAATTGGGGATTCCCGTCTTTAACGCGCCGTTCTCAAACACTCGCAGTGTAGCAGAACTCGTATTAGGCGAAATAATCATGTTGTTACGTGGTATTCCGCAGCGTAACGCCTTAGCTCACCGTGGTGGTTGGTTAAAAAGCGCCGCTGGTAGCTATGAAGCCCGAGGTAAAACTTTAGGGGTGATCGGTTATGGTCATATCGGTACTCAGCTTGGTATTTTGGCTGAAACCTTAGGAATGCGCGTCATATTTTTTGATATTGAAGATAAGCTACCCTTAGGTAACGCACAGCAGATCCACTCGCTTGAGCAACTACTGTCTCTCGCCGATGTCGTGAGCTTGCATGTACCAGAAACACCGCAAACCAAAGATATGATCGCTGAAGCGGAGCTAGCCAGTATGCGTGAAGGTAGCGTACTGATTAATGCATCCCGTGGCACAGTGGTCGACATTGACGCCTTAGCACAGGCAATTCGTAGTGGCCGCATTGTAGGCGCCGCTATCGATGTTTTCCCTGTTGAACCTAAATCGAATGATGACGAATTTGTCACGCCACTGCGTGGTTTAGACAATGTGATCTTAACGCCTCATGTGGGTGGCAGCACCCAAGAAGCCCAAGAGAACATCGGCATTGAAGTCGCTGGAAAACTAGCTAAGTACTCGGATAATGGCTCAACCATGACTGCGGTTAATTTCCCTGAAGTTTCACTGGCACAACATAAAGATGCGTCACGCTTACTGCATATCCACCACAACCGCCCAGGTATCTTAATTAAGATTAACCAAGCGTTTGCAGAAAAAGGGATCAACATTGCAGCTCAGTATCTGCAAACCACAGCAGAGATTGGTTACGTTGTAATGGAAGTCGATTCAGACAAAGCCGATGAAGCGCTCGAAGAGATGAAAGCCATCGAAGGTACAATTAGAGCGCGTCTGCTGCACTAAACCGCCGCTGACCGCTAACAAAAAACGCATCATTATGATGCGTTTTTTATGTATACCTTATTTTGGCTGCCTCACCATAGTTAACGAGTTTGACCCTAGTTCAACTATGCTCTTCACTCGTTGCAATCAACAAGGATGTTGTGAATGCCCTTGAAGCAGGAGCAATTAAGGGTCTTGCCTCATAAGCGCTAAATTAGCGCTGAGCGATCACATCTTTATACTGATTGGTATTACCGAGCGGGCACACTGTGGACCATTAACTTATAACAAAAAAGCTTACAAGGGTAACTCTTCAACTTTAAAGTGATTGACTGGCTCTGATGACAAAAGTGAAGCACCTAAATAGCGTTCAAAAATCTGCTTATACTGCTCACCTTCCATAAAGCGGGGTAATTCACGATTAAATTGATTCCTCAACTCGACATCATGAAACGCTGCGCTGGCAGGAACCGAATTGATTAACGGATGCTCAGTAAAAAGAGAGACGTCTCTTGTTTTGTCATTCAAACGATAAAAATAATAAAAGATATATTTATCCAGCACGGCATAATCATACCGCCCCTTAACTAACAGCTCTGGTATCGTCGCCATATCGGTAAGCTCCATATAGCGGCTCTCCTTAGAAAGCTTGACAAAATCTGCACCAAAATATCCTGGCGCGCCTTGAAAAGTTACCACGCTATGCCCTTGCATATCCAAAATCGTCTTAGGCATAACATTTGAGCTCTTAAGCGAAAATACCATGGGCTGATATTGAACAATGGGCAGTGAGATGTAACTACCAGGCATATCCGATTTCATAAAAATGGGCGCCATGACATCCACTCGTCCAGTGACGACTTCACGCTCCGCTCTCTTTAACCCCATAAATTGATACTCCACCTCATAACCAAGGCGGTTCAGTACAGCCTCAACAATATCGAGATCAATACCATGATGAATATCGTTAATGGTATGCGGTGGGCCTTCGCTGGAGGCGATAACCAGTGGTGCAGAATGGAGCGATACTGGAATCAACCACAATAGAGGCAATAAAAATTTCAATAGCGGCACTTGCTTCAAGACCATCGCAGGGGAGCCCAAACTTTAATGATTAATAAATAGTATAGGCGCTCAATGTATCTCAACAACCGCTAATGTTCACCATCATAATTTTCACCACATAGCCTTGCCATCGACATCTTTGTCCCCCCCATATTCAGCCCAGCAGTTCAAACTGATCATTATCAAATGACAGGCATACCAATCAGTATCAAAAAATGTTCGATTTAACGTCTCTTTTTGGCAACTCATTTAAGGCGAATGTATTGGGTAACGCTTGTTTTATAGAAGGGGTATTCAGGGCATAAGTAGGCGGCCAACAATACGCCGGCAAAGCAAATTTTAGCACACCTTATCCAGTATTAACGTGCATAACCCTAGAATAACTATGGGGATTGAGGCGCTAGGACGAAGCACGACTAAAGGGATTTAGGAGATAGGGCAACGCATGGAGCAGTTACCGAGTATGCGAGTGCCCAGAGCCTTACTTCAGAAGCGTTAAATACTTACTTAGCACTCACATATTTATACTAATTGGTATGCGCCCCCTTTAATTTCAGCATATCGCCCATATATTTATGCGTAATAAGGTAATAGCGTTACAATTGCCTCAATCGATTAGCCAATGCCTAGGAACAAGATATGACACTTACCGTTTCTCAACCTCAGTGGAGTGTTACTGAGGAGATGCCCGCACTCGTTTTCAGCCATCTATCCCACTTAGGCCTGCTAAGTGTCACCGGCGAACAGGGGCGTAGCTTTATCCACGGCCAAGTGACCACAGATATCACTTCACTTAGCGCTGAGCAATGGATGTGGGGCGCTCACTGCGATCCTAAAGGGAAAATGCTGGCCAGTTTTAAAGCCTTTAGCATGGGCGATGCCTTAATGCTGATGCAACCTAAAGATACCTTGGCCGTCGATCTGCCACAGTTAGCCAAATATGCCGTATTTAGCAAAGCAGATCTAACTGATGCGAGCGATGAGTGGACCATGCTAGGCGTAGCCGGAGCAGAAGCAAAAACTTGGGTTGAAACCCAGTTTGGCGAGATCTCAGCTCAATTGACCGAGATCCCTAATGGTGTCGTACTTAAAGATGGTGAACGCTACATTATCATCGTGGCTACACAAGCCAGTGAAACCTTGCTGAGCGAGATAACCCAACCTATCTACAGCCACACTTTATGGCAGAGTCTAGAGATTAAAGCTGGCTATCCAAATATCGCCGCGAGTCATCAAGGTCAATTTGTACCGCAAATGTGTAACCTGCAAGCCGTGAATGGTATTAGTTTTAACAAGGGTTGTTACATGGGCCAGGAAACGGTCGCCAGAATGAAGTATCGCGGCGGCAACAAACGCGCGCTATATATCTTAACAGGCACCGCGAGTGACCCTATCACCCTTGAGACTAAGTTAGAACTCGCCCTTGAAGATGGCTACAAGAAAACTGGTACCATTATCGAAGTAGCTCAGACTGGTGAGCATGTGGTGCTAACCGCAGTACTGCCTAATGATACCCAAAATGATGCAGCGCTGCGCGTTGAAGGCGACGAGGCATCGAGCTTAACCATTCGGCCGCTGCCCTATTCATTAGATGAAGTGGAATAACACGACACAACAATATCTTAAAGGCGCTTCTAGCGCCTTTTTTATTGCGCCATTTTAAAGAGATACTACACTCAGTCTGGATAAAAAATCTGATCGTTTTATCCTCAAAATACGTATCACGTTACCCCGCTTATGGGTTAAGGTATAAGCTATAACGCATGGAAACGGTATGGCATTCATTCAGATACAATGCCGATGGAGTCACGATGACCAAGCTGATTGTTGAGCTCAATAGCATCAATAAAACGTTTATCGATGGTGAACAACACCATTGTGTTCTTAACGATGTCGCACTTAGCCTGCATCAAGGTGAATCCGTCGCCCTCACCGGTGCCAGCGGCAGTGGTAAAAGTACCCTACTCAACATTATCGCGGGTTTTGAACTGCCCACTTCAGGCACACTTTCATTGCTCGGCGAACCCACCTCCCATTGGGACGACAAACGCTGGAGTCAATTTCGCCACCAGCAATTGGGCGTGGTGTTTCAGCAATTCAACTTACTCACCCCCCTTAGCGTTGAAGACAATATCGCTTTCCCGCTGCACCTAAATGGCAAACGCTGGAATAGCTGGTGCGATCATCTCGTTGAGACCTTAGGCCTGCTTTCTCTGCGTAAGCGGCACGTAGAAACCCTGTCAGGGGGTCAACAACAACGGGTCGCTATTGCCAGAGCCTTGGCCCATCAACCATCACTATTATTAGCCGATGAACCGACAGGAAATTTAGATCAATCGGCCACCTTAGAAGTGATGGCCTTATTGTGTCAGCTCGCCGCAGAGCATCAAACCAGCATACTCATGGTGACCCACAGTTTGGAGTGCGCCGACTTTATGCAGCGCCGATGGCATTTAGACTTAGGCACTGTACATGAGTAATCCACTCTTTAGAGGAAGCAACATCTGCCTGCAGGTGTTTTTGGCCCATTATCGCCAATCGCCGCTGCAAGCTGGCGCCATCATTGTCGGCATCATTTTAGCCGTTACGCTGCTCACAGGTGTGCGAGCCACCAATGAAAATGCCATCAATAGTTACAGCAGTGCCACCGAACTCCTCAGTCAGCAAGCCAAGTGGTTAATCACGCCAGCGGCGCAGCAAAAGAGTCTCGATGAGCAGCGCTATATTGAGTTAAGAGGGCTGGGGATTAATCAGAGCCTTGCAGTCGTGCAAGGCTGGGTAACCGATGACAACCAACAACGCTGGCAATTGCAAGGTAGCGATATCATCGCTGCCATTAGCGCACTGCGCACCGCAGACGATGCCGCCTCCCAAGGCTCCCCTTTTGCAGCATTTTCACTCCCCCTGGCGCGTATCATAGCGGGCGAGCCATTGGTATTAATGAGCCAAAGCGCCGCGCAAAGCCTAGCGAAAAAACACTTAGTATTGAGCGGCTCAACACTTGAGGTTGTGCCCGTTGACGATAGTTTTAATCTTGGGAACCGGCTATTGGTCGATATCTCACTGGCGCAGCAGTTACTAGATAAGCCTGGCCAGTTGAGCTACATCGCCATCTTCAGCGATATTAGCCACCAACAATCAGCTATAGAGCAATGGTTAACCACCGAGGGAAACCTCAGTGAAAGCGATAATGGGGACAGCATGAAAGCCCTGACCAACAGCTTTCATCTCAACCTCACCGCCATGAGCTTATTGGCATTTATTGTCGGTCTTTTTATTGCTTACAACGGTGTGCGTTATAGCCTGCTCAAACGTAAACGCCTCATTATTCAATTGCAGCAGCAAGGCATTATGAAGCTGGCGATTATGACGGCCTTGGGCAGTGAGCTATTGTTGCTCGTGCTTGTGGGCTCACTGGTGGGATTTATTTTAGGCTTACAACTCAGCTACTGGTTGCAGCCTATGGTTTCAGTCACCTTAGAGCAGCTGTATGGCGCCAACATTTTACCCGGGATCTGGCGCTGGCAATGGCTAGCTCAAGCAACACTATTGACCTTAGCCGCCGCATTATTGGCGTGCAGTTCATTATTTGTAGAGTTATTACGCCAACCTTTAGCCCAGAGTTCGGGGCAATTTAGTCAACAGAAAAATGCCCATCGCGCGCAAAAATGGCAAATGATATCGGCACTGACATTAGCCCTGATAGCATTAATTTTTATGCCAATTAGCCAAGACTACCGCATTACCATGGGACTGCTCGGCTTGGTGGTGTTAGCCATTCCACTGTCGCTACCTTGGCTGCTGGTACGGCTGATCAATGCCATCGCCGCCATCAGCCCCAAAGGGCTGATGGGTTACCAAATTGCCGAAACCAAAGAGCTTATACCACCGCTCTCATTGGCCATGATGGCGATGCTGCTGGCGCTAACGGCCAATATCTCCATGAATAGCCTAGTCGGCAGCTTCGAAGTCACCTTAAAGCAGTGGCTTAATGCACGCCTACATGCGGATCTTTACCTTCGGCCACCCAAAAATCAGATGGCAGAACTTCAGCACCTATTAAGCCAAGACAAGCAGGTCACCGGCATCTACAAACAATGGCTGACCAAAACAACCTCCCAGCACTCGCCGATATTTTTACTGACTCGCGACCGCTACTCTATTGAAAACACCACAGTGATAAAAGCTGCGAATGGAGCATCTAACGACCAGCTATGGCAACGCTATTTTGATGCGGCAAACACCTCAACCCCACAAGTGATAGTGAGTGAGCCCTTCGCCATAAAACAAAAGCTCAACGTAGGAGATAGCATTACGGTCGACGCATTAGGCAATATCCAGCTCATCATTGCGGCCATCTATTATGATTATGGTAACCCTTATGGTGAGGTGATCATTCCACCCGCCTTATGGCACCAGGCCAAACTCAATACAGAGCCCTTAAGTATCGCTATTACTTATAGTGGCGATTTCGATGCCTATGGCTTGGTTCTGCAACAAAAGTTCGCCCTGCCTGAATCGCTCATCTATAGTCAGGCGCGGATAAAAGCCCAAGCGATAGAGATGTTTAAGCGTACCTTTTCGATTACGCAGGTACTTAACACCTTAACCCTCTTGGTCGCCGCTATCGGCTTATTCAGTGCTTGCTATATGCTGACCCAAGCACGTATGGCTCCCATTGCGCGTTTATACACTTTAGGCGTTAATCGGCAGCAGTTAACAGTCATGGTAACGACGCAAATGCTACTCATGGTTTTACTCACCTGCCTAGTTGCCCTGCCAACGGGGGCAATTTTGGGTTATTTACTGATCCATAAAGTAACCTTACAAGCCTTTGGGTGGAGTATCGCCATGGTCTGGGATTGGCAAGCCTATTTTGATGTTGTGGTATTGGCACTTGTCGCCAGCGCATTGGCCGTAGCACTGCCTTTGTACCGACAAACCCGTCGTCCACTAATAAGTAGTCTCCAGAGTGATGTGTTATGAACAGATTAAGACGATGGACAATCAAGCACTGCGCCATGGCAAGGACACTGGCGTGCTCAGTATTAACCGCGACGAGTCTCACCGGCCTCACCTCAGTCTTACTTCTGGGCTGCAGCGAACCACAACACAGTACATCGAGTGGTATGGGTGGCTTAATGGGAGAAACTCAAACGGGCTTTACCGAGGTGGTACCTAAGCGCGTATTTCGCTTTCCAAACGATCATTTAGCCCACAATGATTATCGTCAAGAGTGGTGGTACTTAACGGCAAACCTCACCACTGAAACCGGTATAGAGGTTGGACTGCAATGGACCCAGTTTAGAGTGGCATTATCTGCACAACCCCCAAGCTCAACGTCAAACTGGGCGAGTAACCAGCTCTATATGGCTCATAGCGCCATCACAACCCAAACGCAGCATTTCGCCGAAGAACGCTGGTCTCGTGGCCATACACAACTTGCAGCCGTCACCCCCAGCCCATTGAAAATTCAGCTAGACAATTGGCAATGGCTGAGCCAAGGCGAAGATCTGTTTCCCGCCTCCTTGAATATAGCTAGCGACAAGGTTAATTACAGACTGCAGCTGTCAACACAAGCGCCTTATCAGTTGCAAGGCGATGGCGGCTACAGTGTGAAAAGTGCCAATGCAGAGGTTGCTTCGTACTACTACAGCCAACCCTTTATCGATGTCACAGGCCAAGTGATGCTGGACGGCGAGTTGGTTAATGTCGCAGGTCAGGCTTGGCTCGACAGAGAGTGGAGTTCACAGTTTCTGACTAAGCAACAACAGGGTTGGGACTGGTTTGCCCTGCGCCTCGATGACGGCTCAACCTTAATGCTGTTTCAGCTCAGGGGGGATGATAAAGAGGCATCCAGTAACCACTTCTACAGCGGCAGGCGCATGTATGCCGACGGCAGCGGTGAGACCATTACCTCCGATGAAATACAGATGTCGCCAACCACTTGGCACGATATAGATGGTAAGCCACACCCGGTTGAGTGGCAGGTTCGTATCGACAATCAGGCCATCGACTTGCATATTTCACCACTCAACCCCAATGCTAAAATGCCGCTTTCTATCACTTATTGGGAGGGTCCTATTTCGATAACGGGCAGCCACACTGGCGCTGGTTATATGGAGCTCACCGGATATTAACCACCAAAATGGTAATAGTTCTTATTTTCATAACAGGTGTTGCTATTCAAATACTTAGCAAACACCCCGCCTTGTTAATTGCATACTAATTAAGCAACATATTGTTAAAAACTGTTTAACAACAAAGTGTGAACAGTATCACGCCAAAAAGTTTGATCTGGATCGACAAACGCTTCAGTTACCTCTCAAGAGGTATACCCCTATTAATCGCAAGGTTTAGACTGAATTTTATCCTATAGCGAAATAGCACCACTAATCATCGCCATATTTTTAGCCGCTACTTTGCAGTAAAAAGGTAAACCCCAATGAGTCAGGAATATCACGTCACAAGTTTAGTCGTGCACGCCGCGCCTACCGCTGTGACACAAGTACAAAAAGATATCGAGGCCCTCGCCGGCACCGATATTCATGCTGTCACCGACGAAGGTAAATTTGTGGTCACCCTAGAAGGTGAAACTCAAGCATCTATACTCAATAACGTCGAAGCCATCAACGCCCTTAACGGGGTGTTATCAAGCAGTCTTGTCTATCACCAAGTTGAACCAATAGAAGAAAAGAGTGAGGAAACACCATGAGCATAAGCCGCCGCGAGTTTCTAAAAGCCAACGCCGCAGTTGCCGCTGCGACCGCTGTTGGAGTCACTCTGCCAGTGAAGATCGTTGAAGCCGCTGAGCAGAAAGACAACATCAAGTGGGACAAAGCCCCCTGCCGTTTTTGTGGCGTGGGCTGTAGCGTCTTAGTAGGCACAGATAAGGGTAAAGTCGTTGCTACTAAGGGCGATCCAGAAAGCCCAGTGAACAAAGGCCTTAACTGTATTAAGGGCTATTTCTTATCAAAAATCATGTACGGTAAAGACAGGCTAACCACGCCGCTGCTGCGCATGAAAGATGGCCAATATGATAAAGAGGGTGAATTTACCCCAGTAAGCTGGGATGTCGCCCTCGACACCATGGCTGACAAATGGAAAAACACCCTCAAGACCAAAGGACCGACTGCCGTCGGGATGTTTGGGTCTGGTCAATGGACCGTATGGGAAGGCTATGCCGCCTCAAAACTGCATAAAGCGGGTTTCCTCACCAATAACATAGATCCTAATGCCCGTCACTGTATGGCCTCTGCCGTCGGTGGCTTTATGCGTACCTTTGGTATTGATGAGCCAATGGGTTGTTATGATGACTTAGAAGCCGCCGATCACTTTGTGCTTTGGGGCGCAAACATGGCCGAAATGCACCCCATTCTATGGGCGCGCTTATCGGACCGTCGCCTAAGTAGCCCTGATAGTCGCGTGCACGTATTATCGACCTTTGAGAACCGCAGCTTCGACTTAGCGGATAACCCTATGGTGTTCCGTCCGCAATCAGACTTGGTGATCCTGAACTATATCGCCAATTACATCATCCAAAACGATGCGGTAAACAAAGACTTTGTCACTAAGCATACTAAGTTTGTGCTCGGGACAACTGACATTGGTTACGGACTGCGCCCCGATCACCCGCTAGAGCAAAAAGCTAAGAACCCAGGTAACGGTAAATCGACGCCAATCAGCTTCGATGAATACGCCAAGTTTGTCAGCACCTATACCTTAGAATACGCCGCTAAGATGAGTGGTGTAGAGCCAGAAAAGCTCGAAATTATGGCCAAAGCTTATGCCGACCCCAAAGTGAAGGTAATGAGCCTATGGACTATGGGGATCAACCAGCACGTCCGGGGTGTATGGGCCAATAACATGCTCTACAACATCCACTTACTTACAGGTAAAATTGCCACACCGGGCAACAGTCCGTTCTCGCTAACGGGTCAACCATCAGCCTGTGGTACCGCTCGCGAAGTGGGAACCTTTGCTCACCGTCTACCTGCCGACATGGTGGTGAAAAATCCTAAGCATCGCGCCGCCACAGAAAAACTATGGCAACTGCCTGAAGGCACTATCCCGCCAAAACCGGGTTACCATGCCGTATTGCAAAGCCGTATGCTCAAAGATGGCAAGCTCAACTGTTACTGGACCATGTGTACCAACAACATGCAGGCAGGCCCCAATATTAACGATGAAATTTACCCAGGTTTCCGTAACCCAGAAAACTTCATCGTGGTGTCTGACCCTTACCCAACCGTCACAGCCATGGCAGCAGATTTGATTCTGCCAACCGCTATGTGGGTTGAGAAAGAGGGCGCCTATGGTAACGCTGAGCGCCGCACCCATATGTGGCATCAACAGGTTAAGCCGCCAGAAGGGGCAAAATCTGACTTGTGGCAATTAGTTGAGTTCTCTAAACGTTTCAAAGTTGCTGAAGTTTGGCCAGCCGAGCTAGTCGCGAAAAAACCTGAGTACGCCGATAAGACACTTTACGACGTGTTGTTTGCTAACGGTGTGGTGAACAAGTTCCCAACATCAGATTGCAAAGCCGACCTAAACGATGAGTCAGAGGCCTTTGGTTACTACCTGCAAAAAGGCTTATTCGAAGAGTATGCCCAGTTTGGTCGCGGTCATGCCCATGACTTAGCCGACTTTGACACTTACCACGAGACTCGTGGTCTACGTTGGCCTGTAATTGAAGGTAAAGAGACATTGCGCCGCTTTGTAGAGGGCAGCGATCCTTATGTGAAGGCGGGTGAAGGCTTTAATTTCTATGGCAAGCCAGATGGTAAAGCGGTGATTTTCGCCCTACCTTATGAGCCCGCCGCTGAAGAACCTGATGCCGAATACGATCTGTGGATGTCAACGGGCCGCGTGCTTGAGCATTGGCACACAGGTTCTATGACAGCCCGCGTTCCTGAGCTTTATCGCGCCTATCCCGATGCACAGATCTTTATGCACCCAGAAGACGCCAAAGCCCGTGGACTGCAGCGTGGCGACGAAGTGGTTGTGGCCTCACCCCGTGGTGAAGTTAAAACCCGTGTCGAAACTAAAGGCCGGAACAAACCGCCTAGAGGCGTGGTATTTATGCCATTCTTCGATGCGCGCCAACTGGTCAACAAGTTGTTACTCGATGCGACCGATCCACTCTCTAAAGAGACGGATTTTAAAAAGTGTCCAGTAAAAGTGATGAAAGCCTAAGGCGATTCATTCAACCCAAACAACTTTAAACGCTTGAACTAAAACAGAGAGTTAACGAGCACAATATGAACCAGGTCAATCGCAACACCAAAGCCAAAGGCGTCAATCGCCGCCAGTTCTTAGCCGCATCGGCTAAGGCGGGTTGTGCGATGGGGTTATTGGGATTGGGTGTGACGGGGGTTGCTAAACAATCATCTCACCTTGACCCATTGGCGATTAGACCACCCGGTGCATTAACGGAAGATGACTTCTTATCTGCATGTGTTCGCTGCGGCTTGTGTGTCGAGGCTTGCCCCTACGATACGCTAAAACTGGCACGCTGGTTTGAGGGAGCCCCAACGGGAACGCCCTACTTTACCGCGCGCACAGTACCGTGCGAAATGTGTGACGACATTCCCTGTGTTAAAGCCTGCCCATCGGGCTCGCTGGACCACAGTTTGACCGAGATAGATGAGTCAAAGATGGGAATTGCCGTATTAATTGATGAGAAGAATTGCCTCAATTTTAAAGGGCTACGCTGTGATGTCTGTTACCGCGTCTGCCCGTTAATTGATGAGGCCATCACCTTAGAGCGGCAGCACAATCAACGCAGCGACCACCATGCTATGTTCCTCCCCACCGTTAACAGCGACAGCTGTACCGGATGCGGAAAGTGCGAACATGTTTGCGTGTTGGAAGAGTCAGCGATCCGCGTGCTGCCTGCACACATTGCATTGGGTAAAACAGCTTCACACGATACTTACATCAACACTGAAGAGACCACACTTGAGATGTTAAACAAGGGGCTCACATTATGAACAGCAACATGAGTAATACGACCACACCTCGTTTCGCTCAGGCTGCGATAGATGAACTAGGCTGGTGGCGCGCCCACAAGTTTCTGTTTTTACGTCGCATTTGCCAGCTGTGTGTGCTACTTGCCTTCGCTATTGGCCCGTGGTTTGGCTTGTGGCTACTTAAAGGCAACCTCTCAAGTAGTGAGTTACTGGCGACCATACCACTGTCTGATCCACTGGCGACCTTGCAAGTGTTGATGACAGGGCATTGGCCAGAACTCAGCCTGCTGCTCGGCGCCGCCATCATCGCCCTATTTTACCTAGTGGCTGGTGGACGGGTGTTTTGCAGCTGGGTCTGCCCAGTTAACTTAGTGACTGATGCCGCAAGCTGGCTTAGACGTAAGTTTCATTTGCCTCGCACCAGCGAGATGCCAAAGAACTTACGCTACTACCTACTGGCAGTGGTGCTGCTTATACCACTGTTTTCTGGTATCGCCGCCTGGGAGTGGGTGAACCCTGTCCCTGTCGTCTACCGCGCCATATTGTTTGGTGCAGGCAGCGGTTTGTGGATCTTAGCGGCGATCTTCCTGCTCGACCTGTTTATCAGCGAGCGAGCATGGTGTGGCCACCTTTGCCCAACCGGTGCGATGTTTGCGCTACTCGGTAAAGCTAGCCCAGTAAAAGTATCGGCTGTGAATGCCAAAGATTGCGATAACTGTATGGATTGTTTTGAGGTATGCCCCGAAAGGCAGGTGTTAAAGCCCGCCCTTAAAGGCACAAGCCCCATGATAACTGACAGTGATTGCACCCAATGTGGTCGTTGTATCGATGTCTGTGCTCAACGCGTTTTCCAGTATCAAAATCGAATTGCCCTAAAGGCGGAGAACAACCAATGAAAAAAGTACTCACTTTAGTCGCGCTCATGGCGCTAGGTGCCTGCTCTGGTCAGCAAGCCAACAACACAGCAGAGCCTGTGAATGTCAGCTCACTCGGGAAATCTGAGATCACCGACGTCCGTGCGGCCGACGCGATGCCCACTTATCCAAAGCGAGGCGCGTCTATCGAGCGTGGCTTTGTCCACCAGCCACCACTGATCCCGCATAAAGCCGACTACAGCATCACCATTAAGAAAAACGGCTGCATGACGTGTCACAGCCCAGCAAAAGCCAAGCGTATGAAGGCAACGATGATCCACTCATCGCACATTCTTGCCGACAACAAGCTTAACAACGAATACTTCAACTGTACTCAGTGTCACGTACCACAAGCTGAGAACAAGCAGAAGTTAGTCGAGAATAACTTTTCGAACCAATAAGATTCGAGATTCGAGATTCGAGCTTCGAGCTTCGAGCTTCGAGATTCGAGATTCGAGATTCGAGATTCGAGATTCGAGATTCGAGATTCGAGATTCGAGATTCGAGATTCGAGATTCGAGATTCGAGCAGGCTTGAAAACTAGCCTATTGTTACATGCAAAGACCACCTATCAATAGGTGGTCTTTTTATTACGTTTGCAATAATGGCAAAGTGTTTGACGATTTCACCTTTATGGTGAGATATCACCTCCAGTGAGGGGGTATCTAACGTTAACTCTCGACGTAACCAATAGCCTGCGGCACGCTGATGTGCAGATACTTCTGCTCCACGGAGAGCTTGGCAACAGCCATATGCTTGCGAACAAGAGACAGGGATTGTCGAACTGGCTTTTAGATAGGGATATCGTTGTGAGCCATCTGACCTACATGGAAGTAGGGAATGCCGAAAAATGTCGGGAACATTTTTTGGCTTAGTAGCGTTTGGCTGTATTTTCATTTACTGAGAATGTTTGAAGGTCGAACCTTCACTGTTATTAATCGCCTGTCCGGCGAGGAATGTGCAAGCACTCTTTTGGCTCGCTGTGAATATATCCCTATACGCTCCGCGGTGGCATCCCTGCCACCAAGGGCCAAAACCGCGCTTACACTAGGTGATTTTATCTCTTCGATTTGACCGTGTTTGGTGTGACTTGAGAATTAAAAGCTAAGAAGGTTTTGCCCCAAAATGAGTTAACACGTTGTCGGTGGATCAGTACCTAACGGACATTCTGGCTTGGCAATTTTCATCGCGACACCAGCGAGATGTAATTCACTACTCCCCAACCAAAAACGGAAATATATAGACAGCCATAGTTAATGGCATCACTCGCGACCTCCAACTATGCTTTGAAAGAGCATTTAACAAGGAGGTTGTATGCCGAGACCAAGACGAACCCTAATCAGTATTGAAGACACGCCTTATTATCACTGTTGTAGCAGAGTGGTTCGGCGCGCCTTTTTGTGTGGTGATGATAAGTACACAGGTAAAAACTATGACCATCGCCGTGGTTGGGTTGAGAAGCAAATACTCAAGTTAACAGAGGTGTTTGCTATCGATGTTGCAG
Source organism: Shewanella colwelliana ATCC 39565 (assembly GCF_000518705.1). Classification (GTDB taxonomy): domain Bacteria; phylum Pseudomonadota; class Gammaproteobacteria; order Enterobacterales; family Shewanellaceae; genus Shewanella; species Shewanella colwelliana. The sequence continues at coordinate 1,892 of NZ_JAEC01000021.1, read as the reverse complement.
CATACGCGGTGATGAGTAACCATTTGCATGTCGTGCTTTATATTGACTTAGAAACGGTTAATCACTGGTCGGATAGAGAAGTGGTTGAGCAGTGGCATAAGTTATTTAACGGTACGGCGCTGACGCAAAAGTTTACCAAAGGTGAAGTCATTGAAGAGTGCATGGTTGCACAACTTAAACACCTGATTGCTATCTACCGTTCTCGCCTTAGCGACATCAGCTGGTTTATGAGATGCTTGAACGAACCTATCGCGAGACAAGCCAATCTTGAAGACAACTGTACTGGGCATTTCTGGGAAGGGCGTTTCAAGTCTCAGGCACTGCTGGATGAAGCCGCTGTAATTGCTTGTATGACTTATGTCGAGCTCAACCCAATTCGAGCCAAGATGGTTACCACACCTGAGCAGTCAGACTTTACGAGCATTAAGCTAAGAGTCAAGGCTGCGCTAAAAGGGGAGCAACCCAAGTCGCTCTTGCCCTTTATTGGTAACGAGCGTGCACACCAACCTAAAGGCATTGCCTTCTCGCTAAAAGATTATCTGCAATTGGTTGATGAGACGGGTAGAGTTATCCGAGATGATAAACGTGGGGCGATTTCTTCGAACGCAGAACAAGTTCTGAGTCGACTAAATATTTCGGCAGCAAATTGGATAAAAATCGTCACGGAATTTGGCCAACTATTTCATGGCCCAGTTGGTACGCTACAAGAGCTAACCGACTACTGCGAAAACTTAAGTAAGCGACGACGGCATTTTTCCAATAGCTGCCAGTTCATGGAAGTTAACTAATACTCAAATAGTCATGTCACCACCATTTCAACTCTGTTAGCCAATTGAGTTAGCACTCTACGTCTTAAAATTCACTACTTCGATTAAAATCAATCACTTTCCTTATTCATACATAGCAATAGCCGTTGAAAGTGCCTTTGCTGCTGTAGTGCAAGACAATGTGTATTGATATTGGCGAGGAACCTAGTTATGTTATTGATTAATAATGGCTGGCTTTGATTTTGAGGTCAAATCGAAGAGATGGATAACTCAGTGTAGGTACGGCTGTGACCTTCCGTGACATGGCCGCTCTCTGACATCCATGTCATCGCGGCATTAGTGAATCCATTCACGTCAGATGTCACGGCAGAGCCTACAGGGAAGTGCTCGAACAACCTCCATGTCTAAAAGCCAGTTCGGCGTCCATGCCTCTCGTTCGTAAGCACGAAGCTATGCTTCATACCAATCAGTATAAGAAAGTGATCTACTCAGCGTGTTTTTTGACAACTAATTCAAGGCGAATGGATGATGGAATGGTCGTTCCCTTGTGAGGCCATTCAACGTAGAAGTAGGAAGCCAAAAACACGCCTAACAGGCGAGTTTTAGCGCTTTTGATGCTGTGTTAACGAGTTTGAGCGTAGAACAACTATGCTCTTCACTCGTTGCCTTGCCTCATCAGCGCTAAATTCTCGCTGAGCGATCACATCTTTATACTAATTGGTATCACTCACCGTGTCACAGCAGTACCTGCACGAATAGGTCGCTCTTTCACATCCTGTGATCACGACATTTGCGCATCCATGCGCTTCACCTGCGGCAAGCAATTCAAAACAATGAAAGTCAACGCTACCGTCAGCGAAATAAAAACCAATACAGCCAAATGTTATAAGCCAAAAATGCCAACACCTTCATTCCAAGGCCAACACTTTTGTCCAAAAGCTTCTCACAATGTCAAATCGAAGAGGTAGAAAACTAGGTGTAGATGCGGCTGCGGACGTTGATGGCAGGGATGCCATCGTCGAGCCTCCACGGATGGATTCACAACGATATCCCTATCTAAAAGCCAGTTCGACAATCCCTGTCTCTCGTTCGCAAGCATATGGCTGTTGCCAAGCTCTCCGTGTA
>NZ_KI912482.1:77745-123738 GCF_000518705.1 Shewanella colwelliana ATCC 39565 | reverse complement strand
AGGCCGTTACGGTCGAGCTTAACCGTGCTCCATGAGTGGGACGCTATCAGTTGAGCAAAGTAGCGCTTCAAATCGTCGGTGCTCAGGTTATCAGGGCAACAGTCAAAGTAAGCAGCAATACGCCGAACTGCTCGGCTATAGGCATCGATGGTAGCGGGTCGCTTGCCTTGCAGTGTTAAGTTGGTAAGATGTTGTTCATAAAGAGAATCAAAGCGTTGCTGTTCAAATGTGTTCATGACAATACTCCTAGGGTTACGACCAAGGCTGGTCGCCTCTAGAAAGTATTTAGGATGAGTGAGCAAAGAGGCTTGTTATCTCTTCTGCCGCACAGTGGCTTCGTTCAACAAGGGTTTTCAAGTCGGACAAATTACAGTTGGTTAGGTTCCGCTTCGCTTCACATTTTAACCAACAATTAAAAGCCTCTTAATGGGGCGTTATGCGCTAGGAAAATAAGATGGAAAGTGAAGAGTATTTGAAGTTAGCTGCTCAGAGTGCATTATGCATGCATGTGGTGCCTTGCTTGCGTGCAGTAACAGCTTCTTTAAATGATCATCACATTACTTGGCGCTGTATATTTGATGAAAGTGCTACTGAAGATGATATCGATTTACTGAGCCAAGCAGCTACAGAGCTAATCGCTGATTACAATACGGCTCGTTTCACATTTGAAGAAAAATACGAGGTGATTGCTTTTCCAGAAGAGATGAACTTGGAAAGGCACATTGTATATTACCGACATGAGCACAATTATTTTGAGTAATCGCATAACAAGGCGCAGCAATCCGACCTCCGGCAACTGTCACCTTTTGTGCATAAAACCCGCACAAAAGGCGCCATTTACCTCCGGCGGTTGTGCGCGGCGTTATATGCCAAGGAAAGTATGAATATATCGAGGGAACAATTAGCTAAAGTTAGAACTCCATTCAGAGTGCTATCAGGCTTTATTTTTGTATTGTCACTTTTGCTTGTCCCAATGATCATCTTTATTGCTTTTACAGAGCCGTATGACCATTTTATTTGGGTTTTCACGGCAGTTATTTTTTCAATGGGCTATATCTCTGGTCATGTAACAATTACGGGATATGCCCCAAAGCTTTTACTGTTTACGCACGGTTCTAAAAATGGCTTATAACAAGTTTGTTAATAATCGCCCTTCGGGCTGGACCGCTAAATACGCTGCTTCGCAGCAACGCGGCCCATTACAAAAGCGTTATACCACTTTATGAATATGAGATTTACGTTACTTTTTGTGGCACTAATTATTAGCGCTTATGCGACTTCAGGAGAATGGACTTTTAGTGGTTCAAATGAGGCGTCTACTGCGCAAAGTGTTTCAGATTTTATTAAAGATGAAAATGGAGTTTCACATATTCCTAGTTACGTCATAGTAGCTAAAATTGACGCCTTCGAATGCGACAATCCATATTTGAAACTTTGTGTAAAACAGGAATTAGATATTCTTAATTATTCCTGTTTAGGTACAACTCTAGATGGTCTAAATAGAAAAGAAATTGAGTTAAAGGGTAGTAATATTCCTGAATTCAATTGTTCGGAGAAGGCGTGGTATAACAAATAAGGATAGGCCGCGCGTAGCCGCGTCCTTATTCCGAGTGTTGAACAAGCCCGGGTTTGTAGGAAGTGATACCTTTATATAGTAAATAGCGGCGTGAGAGCTCACGCTGGTTTAGGTCGGGGAGCTTAATTTACACTTTTGGCTAGCCATAGCTATCCCTTAGCACTGACAGCCAATAAGTAAGTCTATATTTTCAAAAGCTTAATCACCTCCTGCGTTTCACTTCTAGCGATCTAAAATTTCAAAATCCTGTTATCTTACCGCTTAAACAGTGGCGTTAGATTGCTAAGTGCTCTGGCTATGAAAGCTTGTCAGTCGCCCCTGCTTTTTTCCATGTACGCCCATAAATGTCATCGGCTGCTGGCAGCAAGGACAAGGCCGTATTGCCGCAATGCGTTTTGCCTCTTCGACTAGGGGACTTCCTACTACTTGAGGCCGTGAACTCGCTTCTTTATTCTTAATATACCAAATATCAGTCTCGGCCAATGAAGTTGCCCAAACGAGGCTTAAAACTTGTTGTCTGACAGGTCAATCAACCGTTTGCGTAGGCCTTGATAATCTCTTCAGCAATAATGGCGATGCCGTCACGCATTTGTGATTCATCTTGCACATAGTTCATTCGCAGGCATTGATGTGCATGTTGCCATGAGGCTTTTTGACCAAAAAAGAAGTATTCCCCAGGGACAATAAGTACCCCCCGAGCCTTTAGCCTGCTGTAAAGCGCCATGGTGCTAATTGGCAGTTGATCAAACCACAGCCAAAGAAACATAGCGCCCTCAGGCTTATGGATCCTAAATCGGCTATCAGTTATTGATTGCTGTAATAATGACACTGCAAATTGCGCTTTTTGCTGATAAAACGGTTTGATGACTGTTTCGCTTAGGCGTAATAAATCGCCTGTGCCTATCATATGGTTAGCAATTGCTGGGCCGACGCCACCAGGGGCGAGGCTGACAATGGCATTTAAGTTGGCCAGTGCTGTTGTGATGGTTTCATTGGCAATAACGATGCCGCAGCGCACGCCGGGTAAGCCAAGTTTTGACAAACTCATGCACAATACTGTGTTGGAGTTCCAAGAAGGCGTCACCTCTTCAAAGATGATATTGGGAAATGGTGTGCCATAGGCGTTGTCGATGATGAGCGGAATACCGTTTTCTTGGGCTAATTTGTCCAATTTAGCTATTTCATCGTCGGTCAGTACATTGCCAGTGGGATTGGTTGGGCGTGACACACAAATAGCCGCTATCGATTCATCGATATTTAGCTGGTCAAAGTCAACATGGTACTTAAACATGCGGTTATCTAGCATCTCGATATCAGGGCGATAGGAGACAAAAATATCATCATCGAGCCCTGCGTCACTGTAACCGATATATTCAGGCGCTAACGGTAGCAGAATTTTCTTATGGCTTCCGTCAGGTTGGGTGCCTGCCAGCAGATTAAAAAGGTAGAAAAACGCACTTTGGCTGCCATTGGTGAGGCTAATGTTTTTCTCGGTGATCTCCCAGCCGTAGGTATCGCGCAGCAAAGCTGCTAAGGATTTTAACAAGCCATCTTTACCTTGTGGGCCATCGTAATTACCCAAGGCGGCAATGAGCTCACCACTTTTCAACATTTCTGCGCTAACTTGGTGAAAGTAGTCCTGCATGGCTGGGATGGCCGCGGGATTCCCGCCGCCCAGCATAATGGCCCCTGGCGTTTGTAGGCCATCATTGAGATCATCCATTAAACGAGTAATGCCAGAGTACCGATTAAACTTCTCACCAAACTTTGAAAATTGCATTACGCCCAACACCTTGAAACTAAAATTTGCCATCAATGCTGTCTGTAGTAACAATATTTTGCTGCAAACGCACATGTTTTCTGATTTTTCGTTGGCCTATTTGGGCTACATCATGTTTTGCCGTTGCAATTGATTACTTTGGCGGCGTTCAGCTAGCGATTATTTGGCTGAGATCGAGATTAGCGTAGCGCGTTATTAGCCCGCGCTCATTCTTACTAGTCGTCAGTCATGAGTGTTCAAACTCAAACAAAAAGTTGCTTTATCCTGTTGGCGATCTGTTTTCTTATCACTTAAAAGCTCGCCATGTGCCAACTGCGGTGAATAACATTAACTGAGCGACTTAACGTCATTGCCTATTGAAGCGACATTTCTTACTATAACTGTCATTAGATACGCTCGTATCCTCCTCATTTTTAAACGAGAACTGATGAAATTTATCCATACCTCGGACTGGCATATCGGTCGTCAACTACACAATCAAAGTTTGCTTGACGATCAGCGTCATGTGCTATCTCAAATTGTCGCTTTAGCCAAGACCCATGAAGTGGACGCGTTAGTGGTGGCAGGCGATATCTACGACCGCTCTGTTCCGCCAGCTAACGCGGTTGCCTTGCTCGATGAGATACTCAATCAAGTGGTTAAGGAGCTAGGCATCAAAACTATTTTAATTGCAGGTAACCATGATGGTCATGAACGTTTAGGCTTTGCGTCGCGACAGATGCAAGAGAGTGGTTTACATATTACAGGCCCGCTGACGGCTAAGATCAGCCCGATTAAAATCAATAGTCCCAGTGGTGAAGCGCTGTTTTATCCCTTGCCTTATGCTGAGCCTGCGACGGTACGAACGGTTTTTGATTGTGATGCAGCTAGCCATGAAGCCGCGATGGCCACTCTATTAGCCCAAGTATCAGATGATGACAGCCAAGGTTTACCTAAAGTGGTGGTAAGTCACTGCTTTCTTGATGGTGGGAGCGAGTCGGACTCAGAGCGCCCTTTGAGCATTGGCGGCGCCGATAAGATATCCCCAAGCTTGTTCAACGACTTTAGCTATACCGCGCTGGGGCATCTTCATGGACCACAATATAAGGGAGCTGAACATATTCGCTACTCAGGCTCTATCTTAAAGTACTCCTTTAGCGAACAGCACCAAAACAAGTCGGTGACCTTAGTTGACATCGATGCGGCGGGAAAGGCAAGTATTGAGCTATTGCCGCTGACGCCACTGCGTGATGTGCGCATCATTGAGGGAGAGTTATCTAAGCTATTAGCCGATGGCATCAAAGACCCACAGCGAGAAGACTATTTGATGGTACGCCTGTCTGATAAGAACGCCATTCTAGATGCCATGGGCAAGTTACGCGCTGTGTACCCCAATGTGTTGCACCTGGAACGTACCGGATTAATGGCTCAAAGTGAACAATTGGCGATACGTGCCGACCATATTAAAAAGGGCGAGCTGGAGATGTTCAGTGACTTTTTTAGCCAAGTCGCCGGTGACGCCATGACGGATGAGCAACAGGCGTTGATGGTTGATATTCTCGACACCCTGCACAAGTCGGAGGATAACCAATGAGACCCTTAAGCCTAACCATGGTGGCATTTGGGCCATTTTCCACTAAGCAAGTCATCGACTTTAAAGCGCTGGGCACAAACCCTCTGTTTTTGATTAACGGCCCTACCGGAGCAGGCAAAACCACTATTCTTGATGCCATCTGTTTTGCGCTCTATGGCAAAACCACAGGAGATGAGCGAGAAGGCGCGCAGATGCGCTGTGATATGGCAAGCGATGAGCTGCTAACTGAGGTGAACTTTAGCTTTCAATTGGGTGAGCGTCACTATCATATCCGTCGCGTCCCCGAGCAGCCTCGAGCGAAAAAAAGTGGAGACGGTTACACCTTACAGAAACCCGAAGCGCAATTAACCTGTATCGAGGCCGATGGCAGCGAAAATTTATTGGTGGCGGCAAAAGTCTCTGAAGCCACTACGCAAATAGAGCAGCTAACGGGGTTAGATGTCGATCAGTTTCGACAGGTAATGGTTCTGCCGCAAGGTAAGTTTCGTGAACTCTTGATGGCGGATTCTAAAGCGCGAGAAAAGATTTTTAGTCAGCTATTTCAAACGCATATCTACCGTCAGATTGAAGACAAATTGAAACAGCAAGCCTTAGGTATTAAAAAAGATGTGGAGGCGATGCGTAACCGCCGCGATGGGGTTCTACAAGGGGCGGAACTTGAAAGTGATGAAGCGTTGGCCAATGAGCTTGAGACATTAGCACCTGAGCTTGACAGTGCCACGGCGAAAAAGGCTGAGATAGATAAACAAGTTCAACAGGTGAATCAACAGCTGGAGCAGGCAAAACAATTAAGCGATGAGTTTGCTTCGCTAGCGCAACTTAATGTATTGGCTCGGCAACTCGATGAGCAAAAAACACAAAACGATCAGCAAGAAGCGCAGTTACTCGCAGGGCGTAATGCCAAACTGCTGCAGCCTGTTTTTCAAGCTGTTGAGTCGCGAAAACTTGAGTTAACTCAGGCCTCTGAGCTGCAGCAAAAGTTGCAACGCCATCAACAGCATAGCCAAGACTCGCTGAATCAAAGTTTAGCTGCCATAGCAAAGCTCCCTGATTTAGAAGCTCAGCAGCAACAGATATTGAACACTGCCCAGCAGCGCCGAGCATTATTGCCACAATTGCAACAGCTTGAGCAACTGAACGTCCATGTGAGTGATTGTCAGCAACAGATGGCTAAGGCCGAGCTGCAAGGAAAACAGACAAAAACAACACTGGCAAAGTTAAATGATGACAAGCTCACCGCTCAAGCGCGCGTCCCACAACTAAAAGCCGATAGTCAGCAGTTACTGGTGTTGCAACAACAGATAAGCGATACCAAACATCATGCTCAGCTTTATGCTCAGTGGTTACGCGGTCGCACTGAGATTGAGCAAATTCATGCTCGCTTGCTAGCGGCAAAAGCGCGGGGCGCACAATTAAATACGCACCATGAACAATGCGAAATTTATAGCCAAACCTTGACGCTGCGCTGGCATCAGGGCCAAGCGGCTATCTTAGCCGCACAGTTATCAAAGGGAGAGGCTTGTCCTGTTTGCGGCAGTCTTGAGCACCCACAGTTGGCACAAAGTGAACAGGTGGTGCCGACCGATGAGGAGCGCGAAGCGGCGCAAGCCAATGAGCAGAGGGCATTGACTGAGCTGACCAATGCGCGATCCGATTATCGCCAGTTAAAAGAGAAACTTAAAGAAGTCGAGCAAAGAAATAGTGAGTTAGACGAGCAGTTACCCGGTATCGACAGGCTTACACAGGCTAGCTTAGAGTCTGCCTTAGCCCAGCTTGAGCAACAATTTGCGGAGGCGACAAAAGCGCAGCAACAACTGGCGGAGATAGAAAACAGTCTTTCGGCCATGCAACAGCAAGAGTTGCAACTTAATCAGCAACTTGATCAAGAGCGTGAACACTTTCGCCAACGAGAAAAACAGTTTAATGAAAGCGCAGGCCAGCTTAAACAGTTGCAGGCGGCAATACCGCCAGAGCTGGTAAATTTAGCCGCGCTAGAGCAAGAGATCACTAAGCTAGAGCAAACAGCTACGCAGTTAAAGGTACAAATCTCATCTTTGCGTGAACAACATACACAAGTTGAGCAGCAATCTGCCAGCGCTGCGGCGCAGCTGCAATCGGCCAATGAAACATTGGCCAGAGCCAATGAGCAATATCAGCTCGCGCTCAGTGAGTTTGAACGACAGTTGCAAACCTCAAAGTTTGACTCTTTATCGGCTTTCCAACTGGCCTTGGTAACTGACGATGAGATGGCGACCTTGGCGCAGCAGATTAAGCAATATGAGCAGCAATGTATCACCAATCAAGCCAATATTGCCCAGTTAACGGCTAAGCTCGCCGACTGTACCTTGCCCGATATCGCTGCCATCACTGAGTGTAAGACTCAACGAGAGACGCAGCAGCAAGGCGCCCTTGATGCGTGGCAGCAATTGAGTGGGCGTATGCGTCAGCTCGCGCAAACCGCGGAGCAGCTCAAGAACCTTGATAGGCAATCTGAAAAGCTTGAAGCCCAATATGCCGTTGTTGGTACACTGTCTGATGTCGCCAATGGTAATACTGGCAATAAGATCAGTTTACAGCGATTTGTACTCAGTGTGCTGTTAGATGACGTGTTGCTTGAGGCGAGTCAACGCTTGCAACTAATGAGCAAAGGGCGCTATCGCTTGTTACGTAAAGAGGACCGAGCGAAAGGCAATAAGGCGTCTGGTTTAGAGCTTGAGGTGGAAGATGCATACACTGCCAAGGTGCGCTCAGTCGCGACGCTCAGTGGTGGTGAGAGCTTTATGGCTGCGTTGTCGATGGCTCTTGGGTTATCTGACGTAGTGCAGGCTTATGCTGGCGGCATTAAACTCGACACCCTGTTCATCGATGAGGGATTTGGCAGTTTGGATCAAGATTCTCTGGAGTTAGCCATTCGTACCTTAATGGATCTGCAATCTGCCGGACGTATGGTTGGCGTGATCTCCCATGTGACCGAGATGAAAGAGCAGATTGCCAGCCGTATTGATATTGTTAAATCGGCCACAGGCAGTGAGGTTGAGCTGGTTCTGCCTTAAAGCTTATTTCAGACGATTGACCAGAGCTGATAAGTGAAACGTGCTGTAATGGCACGTTTTTTATGCCGTGTTATCGAGCATTTGTTGAGAGATTCAGTTGAGGCAGATTTTTATACTGACAATATGTGCGCTGGATCTGTTTGTAAAATGCATTATTTTTGATATAAATGGAGCTCAACCCTCTGGCCATAGGCTTTTTAGGGGCAAATGATAACCATAATAATGAAAGTTGAGGCATAGGTTGCGCGCAGGTAAATTTTCTATTTTTAAACTGTCTCCAGCTCGTTTAATGGCATTACCATCCCCCCATAAAAAGATATTAATGGGGGCGAGTTTAATCGTCGGTATCGCACTGCTTTGGCCATCGCAAAAGCAAGTCATACCGCAACGTATTCCCGTGGCGTTAGATATTGAGTCATTGGTAGCGGCTATAGCCCAGCCAGATGAGGCCACATTGGTTGAAAGTACTCCCGATTTTGTTAAGACGATTGTCTCAGGCGACACCTTAAGTGGCCTGTTTATGGAAGCGAATGTCGATCAGCAGACCATGTATAAAGTGCTTGAGGCCGATTTAAATGTACTGGCCTTAGACACGCTACTACCAGGTAACAGCATCCGTTTTTGGCTCGATGATAGCGGTCAGTTAGATAAGCTTGAGTTGTACTTCAATGCCGCGCGGCAAGTGGTGTTTAGCCGCTACGAAGAGGGTGGCTTTAAAGTTGATGAGATTAATATCGATGGAATTTGGCAAAATCGTGCGCTAAGCGGCGATATTCAAGGTTCCTTCTATCTTTCGGCGCAGCGCATTGGGTTAAATGCTGGTGAGATCCAACGTATCGAGTCGTTGCTTAAAGAGAAGCTTAATTTTGCCCGCGATCTCCGTGCTGGCGATGCTTTTTCAGTGTTGATGAGTGAGCAGTTCATTGATGGCGAAGCCACGGGGAACAGTGACATCTTAGGGGTACATATTCAGCGTGGGCGCAGTAGCATTGATGCCTACCAAAACAGTGATGGTAACTTTTATGATGCACAGGGACGTAGCTTAGCCAGAGCGTTTCAGCGTATTCCCTTACAGAGGAAGTATCGCATTAGTTCGCGCTACAATCCCCATCGCCATCATCCTGTGACAGGCCGCACAGCGCCCCATAACGGCACTGACTTTGCCACCCCTATTGGGACGAAAATTGTCGCGCCAGGGGATGGGATTGTCTCTTTGGTGACCGACCATCGTTTTGCGGGCAAATATGTGGTGATTGAACACGGCAATAAGTACCGCACTCGTTATTTGCATCTGTCAAAAGCACTCGTGCATAAGGGACAGCGTGTTTCTCGTGGTCAAGTTATCGCATTGTCAGGCAATACCGGCCGTATCACAGGCCCACATCTGCATTATGAGTTTCATGTCAATGGTCGCCCTGTAGACCCGATGAAAGCCAATATTCCTATGGCGAGCAAGTTATCTAAAAAGCAGATGAATGAGTTTGAACAGTTGGTAAGAGTTCGGCAGATGATCATGGGTCAAAGCTGAGGCCATTTTGCCCTGGTAAATGCCACATTATGTGGCATTTTTTATGCCTGAGCTTCAAGCTCCAACATGGTTAGCCATAAGCGAAGATCAAATTCTAACTGGTGATAATCACCTTCCATATGGCAGCAGAGCTGATAAAAGGCTTTGTTATGATCTTTCTCTTTTAGGTGAGCGAGTTCATGTACCACCACCATTCTTAACAGCGGCTCTGGCACATACCTAAGCTTCGACGAAATGCGTATTTCATTTTTTGATTTGGTCTTGCCACCATGGTTTTTAGCAATATAACTGTGTAGCCCCAACGCTTGCTTCTTCAAGGTGATCTTGTCGTCATAGAGCACTTTATTCAGTGGTTGAGATTTTTTTAAGTAACGATTTTTCAGTGCGATGGTGTAGTCGTACAGCGCTTTGTCGCTGCGTATATCGTGGATCTGTGGATAGCGTTTTTCAAGTGCCGCACGCAGCCTGTTTTCTGCAATAAGAGTGTCAATCTGTGCGAGCAGTTGTGGGCTGTAACCCTGAAGGTAGTTTAGAGTGGTCATAATTATTGAGATGATCCGGGCAGTGTCTTGCCCGGATCGACAGAGGGCTAGGCCTCTTTGGCGAAGATGCGTTGATTGTGGTAAGCGTACGCTACTTCGAAAGACACTTTTTGAAAGCGCTTAAGATCCAATCCATCAAAATCAACCATAGGCGGGTTACGCTTAAGCTGCTCTTTGATGGTCACGGGTGACATTAACGCTACAGGTAATCCACAAAGCTGGATGGCGGCTTCCATTTTAAAGCTGGTGGCACTACCTGCTAGCTTACCTTTTTGTTCGCGCTCGATAATCACCACTTCGTTGACTTTGTAGTCTTCCATTAGTTTAGAAAAGGCGAAGTGAAACTCTTTGATTGATTCGGTCGCGGCCGAATTTGATACCGTTAATGAACGAGAACGGCATTCTGGCACGTTAAAGGTTTCACCTTCATAACTTAATAAACTGATGATGGCTTCGCCACCTTTTAACTCAACGCCACAAACTCTCATGATAAACCTAATAAAAAAACCATAATGACGCTTATTGTAACCTTTATACCAGTCAGTATAAAGATCTGTTCGCTCAGGGAAGGGTAAGCGCTTTAGCACCAAGGTCTTTAATTGCTCCTGCTTTAAAGACGTTCACAACGTCCTTGTTGTTTGCTATGAGTGATGAAGATACTTGTTCTAGGTTTAAGCTTGTTAACACTGCATCGGATACCGCTGCCTACTCCTGCGTTGGCTGGCCTCACAATGGAGCAAGTCTCCTGTCATCCATTCGCCTTGATTTAGTTGTCAAAAAACAGGCAGAGTCGATGATATGCTTCTACTGGTATTATTCGCTAATACGGCTGTGGTTGCCGACTGAGGTTCAGCGAGAAAATGATCTTTTAAGATATTGACGAGGGAAGGATAGGGACAACCTAGTGGCTATGATGCAAACAGGTGGCTATTAACCACCTGCTCCGAGTGCGATATTTACTCTTCAGGAGTGTCTTGTAGTTTAGATTTAGGCTTGCGTAACATGGGCGCATCACCAACATCTATACCAGTAATAAAGCGTTTGTCGCGGTTGTCCTTCGCTTTGGCCTGAGGTTTAGACTTGTTTGATTTAGCGTTGGATTTGGCCACTTTTTTAGTTGCGGTTTTACTATTTTTAGCTTGTTCTTTTAAGCCACTGAATTTGGGTTTTAGTCCTTCTACTTCGCTAAGCTCAAACTTTTTGCGCAGGAACAGTTGCACTTGCTTAAAGTTGTCCCAATCTTTGGGGCCCACTAAGGATATCGCGTCGCCTTTGGCACCCGCGCGGCCAGTACGCCCGATTCGGTGAATATACTCTTCGGCAAACTTTGGCATATCAAAGTTGATCACTAAGGAGACATTAAGAAGATCAAGGCCGCGTGAAGCCACATCTGTGGTGACTAATATCTGTTGCTGACCACGGCTGAATTTATCCATGATCTGATTACGTGCCGTTTGTTTTAATTCGCCACTGAGTGAGGCGGTGGTAAAACCTTGCTCAGCCAGTTTGGTTGCGAGTCTATCCGTGTCGCCACGGGTTGCGGTGAAGATGATCACCTGTTTTTGTTGATCTTGCTTGAGCAGTGCAATCAGTAGCTGTTCTTTATGATCTAAGTGATCACATAGATAGATTTTTTGGCTGATATCTTGGTTTTCCACATGGGATGCACCAATAGAGACATGTTCAGGTTCTTTTAGTAGCTCACCAGCAATTTCGTTAATGTCACCATGATCTAAAGTGGCAGAGAACATCAACGTTTGGCGGCGCTTATGGTCCGCCGCTTTGTTGATGGCACGCAGTTGATCGGCAAAACCAAGGTCAAGCATTCTGTCTGCTTCGTCTAGAATCAATAGCTCTAGACCATTGAGATGCAAATGGTTTTGTTTGAGGTGATCGGCTAAACGACCAGGGGTGGCGACCACAAAGTGTGGATCGCGCGCCAAACCTTTGGCTTGATCATTGAAGTTTTCCCCGCCGAGGATCTTCATCGCTTTATATTGGGTGTTTGCGACAAGTAGACGCAGCTGACTATAGACTTGAGTGGCTAACTCTCGTGTCGGCAGCAAAATCAACACGCGCGGGTCGCGTTTACTCAAGGCCTTCTTTGAGATAACTCTTTGCATGGCTGGTAGCAAGAAGGCTAAGGTTTTCCCTGAGCCTGTTTTTGACGACGCCATTAGATCTCTTCCCGATAGGCCTACAGGTATCGATTGCACTTGGATCTCGGTCGGCTTTTCGATGCCCATATGTTCAAGGCTTGTTAGTAGGCGTTTATCGAGTGAAAAATCTGAAAATTGCAAAGGTGTGCTCCAAAATAACAGTAAGCGCGCATTATACATTGAGTTATCGGTTTGAGCCATTAGCTTAAGGGGGCGCAAAGAATTTAGTCTGTGATCTGACTGTCAGATTGAGTCGGCATTTATTTAGTCTGCCCCACACAATGGTGTTAAAAGGGGCTCAAGGTTAGTGTTATGCTAGCGTCAGGCACTGGGTGTTTTAGCCTTCTTTGGAGTAATCATGGCAAAAATTGGTATTGCGCTCGGTAGTGGCGCTGCAAAAGGGTGGGCGCACATAGGTGTGCTGAATGAGCTTGCTAAGTTAGGGATTAAACCGGATAAGGTGGCAGGTTGCTCTATTGGAGCGGTAGTCGGCGCAGCCTATGCGCAAAACGCGCTGCCCGAACTTGAGCATTGGGTGCGCAGCTTCTCAAGTTGGGATGTGCTGGGGCTGATGGATTTAAGCTGGCGTAAAGGCGGGTTAATCGGTGGCGAGCGCGTCTTTGATGTCATGCAGCAACACATTGGTGAAATCGATATTGAGCAGATGAACTTGCCTTATGCGGCGGTTGCCACTGACCTTTATAGTGGCCAAGAGGTATGGTTTCAACGAGGAAACCTTCGTCATGCGGTACGTGCCTCCTGTTCAATGCCGGGAATTTTATCGCCAGCAAAAATGGGTGACCGTTGGTTAATCGACGGCGCGGTGGTCAACCCTGTACCTGTGTCGGTGAGCCGAGCCATGGGCGTTGATTTTGTGATAGCCGTAGATCTTCATGGTCATCGAAAAGCTCGCTTGAAAGAGTTACCTGTGTCCATCTCCTCCACGATTGATGCGCAAACTGACACGGCATCTGAGCATCAAGGGCAAGAGGTTGGCTTTATGGATCTGCTGGCCAGAGGGCGCGATTATGTTTCTGGTTTGACCGATAAGTTCTCGTTAGGTAATCGCAGTGAACCGGGAATGCTCGCGGTGATGTCGCAATCTATGGATATTTTAGAGCAGCGCCATAAACGGGTGCGGTTAATGGGAGATCCGCCAGATATTCTTATCACGCCGAATGTGGTTGAGATTGGTACCATGGAGTTTCATCGCGCGGATGAAGCGATAGAGGCTGGTGCACAAGCAGTGAGACAGGTTGCGCACATTATTGAGGCGGCACTGGCGCAAGACTAATACCAATCAGGATAAAGATATCAGTGCTAAGCAAGATTGTAGCGAGGCGAGGCCCTTAATAACTCATCGGCGCGAGCATTCTGCTTAGCTTGAACTTTTATATCCATTTCGTTGTGCATTGAGGCCATTGATAACACCGGATCTGCACAGATGAAGAGATGCGTTAAGTATGAGGGGGAGCGTCAAGACCATCTTAATGGCTACGAGTGAGGCACATCGTCTACTTAGGTTTAAGCCCATTAATAAGGCATCGGGTGCACAAAAACTCACTGAGTAGATCAAATGTTTATATTGATGGGTATCTGGGCAAGGTATTGATGAGGAGTGGAGGTATGATTCATTTACTCCTTTGCCTACTCAAAGCTTAAGAAGATCTTACTTTTTAGGCTTCATTATTGGGGTTAATTACTTTTGGCGATGAAAACGGCGCACTTTTTGCTTTAATGCTTTCATTCATCAGCAGTCGTCGAATTTTTGACAATGAATCCAATTAGTCAGGTAGCAACACCACCAAGTAGTAATGTTTTGTTGACAGAGGCTTATGGCGCGTCAGTGCCGGCAGAGTCGAAAACGCAAACCAGCCAGAGCGCTGATAAAGTGAGCTTGTCTGGTCAAGCGGCTAAGGCGAAACCTGAAGATGCGTCGATAAAACAGGAAGAAGTGTCATTTTCACCTCGGGCGGTTAGGGCGCAAAAGATTGAGGCGATGGCGAAAGACTTTTTTGCTGATGGCCAGTTCAGTACTGCCGATATCCCAAAATTGATCCAACGCTTACATCAAGATGGCATTTTATCTGATGGGCAGTTAAATCGGTTAAGTGCAGCCGGTTTTGAGATCCCTCAAGGTAACCAAACGCCTGAAAGCTTGATGCAATTTATTGATAGACAGAAAGAGCAATTGGGCAAAGCTGAACCTGATAATGTGTTACTTAAGGTGCTTGACGATGCCAAGCATGTGCTTGAGCAGATGGACACCGCTGATGGCAAAGAAACTAGCCAATTAGCTGCGAGAGTTTCGGCGCAATTGTCGGTGTTTGTTAATGGCGATGTGGCGATGAGCGAGGCTGACAAACAGCAGTGGCAAGGATTGAAATCGACCATGCAATTGGCTGCTTCAATGGGAAATTCACAACAATCTAGTGGCCAATTAAGCAGCTATCTAGCCTTATCTAAACGAATTACGTAATTTATCCACAGCTTGTCCCGATTTTTTACATTATCTAGCTCTCTTTTCTCCTTCGGTCAAGGTCACTTTGATAGATAAGTGGCCTAGTTGGCAGTAATCTTTTGTCGCAAAATTCCATCGGTAAAATCATGATCTGGATCAAGGTACTCTAGGCCGCTTTGTAGCTTAATACGCTACATCTTGTGCCGTAATGGTTGGTTGGCACTATATATGGTGTTATTTTGGCCATTACTTGAGGAGATATTAAACAATGCCAGTAGTTATTAAGCGGGATGGTTACCGCACGCCTTTTGACGAAACAAGGATTAGAGATGCTGTGATTGCAGCGGCAAACTCGGCAGGTATTGATGATGTTATCTATGCGACGCAAGTCGCGACTCAAGTTGCCAGCGCCATGGCTGATGTCGAGGAAGTCGATATCCATGATCTGCAAGATGTGGTCGAAAATCATTTGATGGAAGGGCCGTATAAATCTTTGGCCCGTGTTTATATTGAATACCGCCACGATCGTGATGTTCACCGTGAAGTGAGCAGCCGTCTTAATCGCGAGATCCGTGGTCTTGTGGAACAGAGCAATGCGGCGCTGCTCAATGAAAATGCCAACAAAGATGCAAAAGTGATCCCGACCCAACGAGATCTGTTGGCAGGCATTGTGGCCAAACACTATGCTACACGTCATATTTTGCCTAAAGATATTGTGTCGGCCCATGAAGCCGGTGAGATCCACTATCACGATCTCGATTATGCGCCATTTTTCCCAATGTTTAACTGCATGCTTATCGATTTAGCCGGTATGTTGACCCATGGCTTTAAGATGGGGAATGCAGAAATTGAAACGCCTAAGTCAATCTCAACCGCGACAGCAGTGACGGCGCAGATTATTGCCCAAGTTGCGAGCCATATTTATGGCGGTACGACTATCAATCGTATCGATGAGGTGCTGGCACCGTTTGTCGCAAAAAGCTATGACAAGCATTATGAAGTCGCCCTCAAATGGGGGATCACCGATGCAAAAGCCTTTGCAACAGCCCAGACTGAAAAAGAGTGCCATGATGCGTTTCAATCGCTAGAGTATGAGGTCAATACACTGCATACCGCCAATGGTCAAACTCCCTTTGTGACCTTTGGTTTTGGTCTTGGTACTTCATGGGAGTCGCGCCTAATTCAAGCGTCTATGATGAAAGTGCGCATGACAGGTTTAGGTAAAAACCGTAAGACTGCGGTTTTCCCTAAGTTGGTCTTTGCGATTCGAGATGGCATTAACCATAAAACGGGTGATTGTAACTACGATATCAAACAGCTTGCGCTGAAGTGTGCCACGATGCGCATGTATCCCGACATCCTTAACTACGAACAGGTAGAAAAGGTAACAGGTTCATTTAAGACCCCAATGGGTTGTCGCAGTTTTTTAGGCACTTATGAGGAAGAGGGCGAGCTTGTCCACGAGGGGCGCAATAACTTAGGTGTCGTGAGCATTAACTTGCCGCGAGTAGCATTAGAAGCGGCAGGTGATGAGCTGCGTTTCTTCGATATTCTCGATGAGCGTTTAGCCATTGCTAGACGTGCACTCGATACCCGTATCGAACGCTTAGAAGGGGTGAAAGCCCGCGTAGCGCCAATCCTTTATATGGAAGGTGCTTGTGGCGTACGTTTGCGTGCCGATGATGAGATCTCCTCCATCTTTAAAAACGGCAGAGCATCTATCTCGTTGGGCTATATCGGCTTGCATGAAACGGTCAATGCACTCTATGGTAGCGATACCCACCTATTTGATAGCGAACAACTTCGCAGTAAAGCGATTGCGATTATTGAACGCATGAAAGCTGCAACTATTCGCTGGCGCGAAGAGTCTGGCTATGCATTTAGCCTCTACAGTACGCCAAGTGAAAACCTCTGTAGTCGATTCTGTAAACTCGATACTAAAGTGTTTGGGGTGGTTAACGGGGTAACGGATAGAGGCTATTACACTAACAGTTTCCATCTCGATGTTGAGAAAAAGGTTGACCCTTACGATAAGTTGGATTTTGAGCAGCCATACCCGGCACTCACCAATGGTGGATTTATCTGCTACGGCGAATACCCTAATATGCAACACAACATCGAAGCGCTTGAGGATGTATGGGATTATAGTTATAGCCGAGTGCCTTATTACGGTACTAACACGCCGATTGATGAGTGCTATGACTGTGGTTTTACTGGTGAGTTTAGCTGCACCAGTAAAGGGTTTACCTGCCCTAAGTGTGGTAACCATGAGCCAAGCCGTGTATCAGTCACTCGACGAGTGTGCGGTTACTTAGGCAGTCCAGATGCAAGACCGTTTAATTTCGGTAAGCAGGAAGAAGTTAAGAGACGAGTGAAGCACCTTTAAGCTTGTTATGTGACAACTCTGATAAAAAGACGCCACAGAGGCGTCTTTTTGGCTCTGCTAAACGTACGTTATTGATGCTGTTTAGCTAATCTGATTAGGTGGCATAATTTAGATGAATTACCAGCAATATTTTCCACTTGATGTGGTCAATGGCCCAGGCACTCGCTGTACTTTGTTTGTGTCAGGCTGTGAGCATCAATGCCGTGGCTGCTATAACCAGAGCACCTGGAACCCCTGTTCAGGCCATGAGTTTGACCGTGATATGGTTGCACAAATCATTAGCGATCTAAAAGATACTCGTGTTAAGCGCAGAGGATTATCGCTGTCTGGTGGCGATCCACTGTTTCCCGCTAATGTACCAGCTATATTGGCGCTGGTTCAGCTGGTCAAACGTGAATGTCCCGACAAAGATATTTGGCTGTGGAGCGGTTATCTGCTTGAGGAACTCAGCGCCGAGCAGAGCCAAGTACTCGACTATATCGACGTGTTAGTCGACGGCAAATTTGAGCAGCAACTTGCCGACCCTAGTCTGCAATTTCGTGGTAGTAGTAATCAGGTTATCCACCATCTCAAGCAATAGTGTATAATGTGCTCCGGAGCGTTAAACACCACCAGAAACGGGTTCTGATCGTGTTTACATTATAGCTATATTTTAAGGCAAGTTAATGAATTTAAAGCAAGAGTTACAGCAACTTAATGATCGTTTAGACAAGTATCGTCGTAAATTGGCCGCAGCCGAAAAGCGTGGTGATCAGGCGGTTATTTTACAGTTTAAACAAGAGATCAATGCGGTAACTAAGCAAATTGCCCATGTAAAAGGTCAGCATACACGCCAATTGAATAAGCAAGGCGGCGATGTAAAAGCACTGCCGTTTAGTCGTGTGCTCACTAAAGCCGAGCAGGCTGATATGGGGAAATTGAAAAAGTCGGTAAAAGGTTTAGTTGTGGTTCATCCTATGACAGCGTTGGGTCGTGAGATGGGACTGACTAAAGTGACTGGTTTTGCACCTAAAGAGTTTTAGTCGGCTGTTTTTTATTCTGCGATTGAGATGGCGTGAGCGGTGTCATATCCCTTTGATGCAGCAAGGCGTATCCTGACAGGCCACCACACACCTTAAAGGTGAAGCAATAGCCGATTAAACGACTCGGCTATTTCACTGATAGGTAAAAACACTTAGAATGCTCGGTCTGAATTTGAGTAACGTCAGTTGCTTATGGGTTAGTTGCTCAAGACGTATCGGAACGAGCGAGTTGTAAAGGTTATTTCATGTCGATTAAGTATGTCGCCACTTCAAAACTACCGACCCCTTGGGGTGTATTTGCTATGCATGGTTTTGAAGATACCGAAACAGGTAAGGAACATGTCGCACTGACATTCGGTGAACTTGATGCCAACGCCCCAATGCTTGGGCGTATTCATTCTGAATGTCTAACCGGTGATGCACTGTTTAGCTTGCGTTGCGATTGTGGCTTTCAGTTGCAGACGGCGATGCAAAATATAGCAGAAGCAGGTCAGGGCTTTATCTTGTATCTACGCCAAGAAGGTCGCGGCATAGGTTTGCTCAATAAGATCAGAGCGTATGAGCTGCAGGATCAAGGCGCTAACACAGTTGAAGCCAATGAGCGTTTAGGTTTTGCTGCCGATATGCGTAAATATGACATGATCAAACCTATGATGGAGATGATAGGTGTGCATCAGGTCAAATTGATGACTAACAATCCGCGAAAAGTAAAAGCGATGCAAGATCTCGGTATCCAAGTGATAGAGCGTGTGCCGTTGCAAGTGGGTAAAAATCGTTATAACGAAGGTTACTTGAAAACCAAGTCGACTGAACTTGGGCATATGATGTCTGAGCATCACTTTGTTGATGAAGACACCAACAAATAAACTTGGCGCTGTAGGCCAGGGGTCTTCGCTGTTAATTATTCTGTTATGGCGGCTAGCTTTTAATTAAGATAGCCGCTATATTTTTGTCTAATTTCTTATAGTTAGGCATGTTGCTTGATGAGTCCTTCAAGATTTTTTCGTTCATTATTGCTCTTTTGTTGTTGCGGGAGTTTAGCCTCTCTTTCTCAAGCTGATGAACGCGAAGACTTTACCCATTACGCATTTGCCAACTACCTAGGTAGTGGCTTGTACCGCACCGCAAATCAAAATACCACCGTCATAAATGTGCCGATAAGCTTTACCTTGTCTGAAGATGAACACTCTAGCTTGAGTCTACGCACACCGATATCACTGGGCTTCTTTAACTTTAAATGGCGCGATCTCCCTGAAGGTGATTTTCCGTCGAGTGTCGGTACCGCAACCTTTACTCCCGGTATTGAGTATCGTACTCGAACCGCAGCCAATCATGAGCTTCAGAGCTATGTCGACTTAGGTTATGGCAATAATTTTTCATCGGGTACCGATGTTGCAATTATGTCTGCCGGTGTTTCAAGTCTATTAGATGTGGACTATAAGCAGGTGCGACCCGTTTGGGTCAATCGTTTGTTTTTTGCCGGTTACAGTAGCTTTGACGGTGGGGTAAGTGAGACCTATTCTGCGATTCAATCTGGCATCGATATCGGCACCAATGTCTATTGGCGTTGGGATTGGCTTGGTGTTGAAGTGGAGCCACGTTTGTTTGCCGCTGGGTATTGGTACTTTGATAAACTTAGGTTTGTGATGCCGATCGGAGAAGATGTCTTGGTGTCACACAGTTTAGAAGTGGGCGCGACGTTGGCTTTTTCTAAGCCGATTTTATGGGAATGGATGGGAATAGATAGAATTGGCTTAAGCTATAGAGCAGGTGATGGGGTTCAGGCATGGCGATTGATATTTGAATTCCCAATATAGCCTTAAAAGTTTAAGGGGCGAACGTCGCCGCCCTAGATCGCTTTATTAGTAGCACCAACTACTCGCTCTTACCCCAAATATTTGCATTGACTGAACTGGCATCCTTGTCACCGCTGTTTACTGCAGAGGTTGCTGGATGTTCCGATTGCGGCTTAATTTTTGGCAGCGGCAACTTATTCATCTTCAAATACAGATATTCAACTTTTTCTCTTGCCCATGGCGTTTTACGTAAAAACTTGAGGCTAGATTTAATGCTGGGATCGTGATTGAAGCAGCGAATATCAATACGCTGGCCTAGCTCTTCCCAACCATAGTGGTCGACGAGATCATTGAGGAGTGTTTCGAGTTTTATACCGTGTAAAGGGTTATTCGCTTGGGTCATTGTACGTATTTTGCCACCAGATAAGTGATGCAATTATAACAGTATTTTATGAGTCGGTGGCAGATAAAAAAAGAGAGCCATATAGGCTCTCTTTTTCATGGTCGCTTGATTATTGGAAGCTTAGCTGCCAAGCATCAATAGTACCAGTATCACGACGTGCACTGTCTACCGCTTTCAGTTTCCATGTGCCTGATGATTCTACACCTGACATATCAACAGTGTAGCTCTTAACGATATCGTTAGCGCTACCGCCACTGTTGTCATGTAACACGGCAATTTGACCCGTCGGGCTGTGTAGCTCAACTTGAAGATCGCCAATGTAAGTGTGAGTGATATTCACCGTCACGCTGACTACGCCAGAGTCGCCTGTGCGTGTTGCTGTGATTGGGCTGGTAATACCCGTTGAGTTGTTATCTGGGATAGCATAACCAGTGCTGTTGGTATAGGTTGCTGCACCGCCAGTGTCACCACCTGTGCTAGGCTCTGTGAAGCTTGCTGTGAGGCTGACACCGCTAAATGCACTGTACCCTTGAAGCATCACATAGTAAGTACCTGCTTGTGCATCAGTCACAGGGCAAGACTCACTATTACCACCTTTCCATGGACGACAGTCGTAGCTGTTAAGTGTCGGCGCAGCGCCGTACTGTACATAAAGGTCCGCATCACCCGAACCACCATTCATGACGAAGCTCAGATCTTTAGCACCTGCTGGTACTTCAAAGCTGAAATGTAACTCATCACTCTTAGCACCCGCTAGGTCAGTTTTAGCTACACCGTTTGCTAATACGTTGTCACCAGTACCGCCACCATTACCTGGATCGGTAGGGCCGTCACATGAAGCATCTAAATACTCTTTTGCAGCAACTGCATCAACAAGGCCGTAACCTGTTTTGTTATCGCGACCTGCTGCATCTAAGTCTTCGGCTGTTGCCGTTAACGCTGCACGCACTTGTGCTGCGCTACATTCTGTGTGGTAACTCCATACCAATGTAGCTACGCCAGAAACATGTGGCGTGGCCATTGATGTACCGTTGTAGTATTCATAGTCTTCGTTGTTGGTATTGGCAACAGTCACATTAGTGCCGATATGAGCACGTAATGCTTGACCCGTTGTACGGTCAACAGATACCGATACAATAGGTGCTTCATTATTGGTATCGACTAGGAATGGATTTTGTAGACCCGGTAACGTGGTGTTACTGAATACAATGGCAGCTTCAGCGCCCGCATTGTCACAGGCTTTAACGGCATCAATCTCAGGATAACTTGCGCCTTGGTTGCCCACACGCTCAACAAGACAAACTTTACCTGTCATGTTGCCACAGTTAAATGTGCTACCTGAAACCGAACATTCAGCTAATTCTGCAGTGACGGATCCCAAGATAGGAGCGCCAACATGGCTAGTGCCTGATTTAACATAGCGATTATGTGGTACTACGCCATTGTTAAAGTAAGATTGGGCACCAGCGGTAATGTTTGCTAGGCGACCTTCACCACGGGTAACGGTAGATAGAATCGCTTCACCTGGCCCCGAGATTTCCACCTGATCGGTATACTGAGAAAAGGCAGCGTGATCTTTGTTGTTGTCGACTGCAGCAACTGACATGACAGAGTCATACGAGGCCGGATAGCTATGAGTGCTATTGCCATCGTTACCAGCGGCTGCGATGAGTAGTACACCATTGTTGGCATGTGTCGCTAAGGCATTGCGTTCGGTTGTGCTTGAACTTGCCCCACCTAAACTCATGGTTACAACGTTAGCTCCATTGCTGACACAGGTATCAACTGCTGAAACCAGCGACGATGAATAACCCCAACCATCAGCATTAAACACTTTAATGACATGGATGTTGGCATTTTGATTTGGCATGACACCAACAACACCATCATTGTTGGCGATGGCGGCGATGGTACCCGCTACGTGGGTACCGTGAGCGTTGCCGGCACCTGGATCAAACCAATTAGCGGTACCTGAATTATTGGTACCAGTAACATTGTTGCCGCTCAAGTCGCTGTGACTACGATCATATCCCGAGTCAATGATACAGATAGTACGGTTGCCCGCGAGGCTGTCACTGAGAGTGGTCGCACCAACATAAGTCTGGCCCCAAGGCGTGGTTTCGCTTAAAAGGCGGCGCGGTGCATCTTCTTCGACAAAGTCGACGTCACTGCGCAGTTTTAATGCCTTAATCGCTTTGGTATCAAGCTGAGCAGTGTAAGCGTTTGAACGACCGATACGCTTCATCTGCTTAGCTTTAACGCTGTTTAGTGCACGATGATGCGAAAACAGTTCATTTACGCGAGGTTCATAATTAGCATCACTTAATTCAACAGAGGCAAGCGCTGCAGCACTCTGTGGATTTTTGAATTTAACGATGTAACGTTTAGGTAGCGGTGATACGTGCGTAAGACGCGCATTGTCCGCTTTAAGTTGAAGTCCTTTTGAAGGTGCTGCGTTAACGTTAGCAGAAATAGCTAAAGCTAGTGCTGATAACGACAAAGCGACCGCAGTTGTTTTTCTAACTGTCATGATTGTCTTCCATTTAAGGTTAGTATTATTAGTTATTATTAGAGTGCTTTACAGCATTACTGCTATAAAACTTGTCACTCGATAGTGAATCTATCTGTTGGTGAAACATTTGTAAATTGTTTGTTAATTATCGAGTTGTTTGTCGTGGTTAGTGGGGCAGGGCAAGTTGAGTGGGTAAGTAAGCTGTAATTGTGACTAAAAAGTCTAAATGTGGTGTTTTGTGTGAATTTCTATTCTAAGTTGGACTCGTGCAGTGAATGTGTCTGATAAGATGGCGATTTTTAGTGTTTTCATCGGCTTATTGTAAGTTGTTGTTTTTTATTTATTTATTTTCACTCTATTTGTAATAAGTTATTCCCAAAGGTGATAAAGGGCCGGTTGTTACATTTAGTTGTAACAGTCGACGATGGCTCACTTACCATCAGTATTGGTCAAAAAAAATGGCATCGTCAACGATGCCATTTGGTATGGATAATGTATTTGTATGACTTTATTGCTTATTATGCGCCGCCAATGATTCCAAGCCGCCACCATTATAGGTACGGCCATAGCCTTGTTCGATAAGACTTTGCTGCGCAATACCACTGCGGCGACCGCTGCGACAATAGACGACAACAGCTTGATCTTTTGCAATACCACGTTGTTTGAACTCATTGCTGATGTTTTCAAATGGGATATTTATCGCATTATCTAGGTGGCCCTGCGCAAACTCTTCCGCGGTCCTGACATCGACAACAAGTGCACCATTGTTAATCATTTCCCAAGCAGTGTGAGCATCTTTTTCTGCTGCTTGTGCCGAGAGAGTGAAAGCCATTAAGGCGATGAGCAAGAGGCTCCATACCGATGCTATTCGATTAACGATTATTTGAGTCTGGTGTCGCACAATGTCTCCTTAGATTATGGTTTAGCGCGAGCTATCTCAGCTTCACTTTTAATGCCGAGCTTTTTCATTATCATCGCAGCAGGGCAGAAGCCAGTAAAGGCGCTTTGAAATAGATTAGCGCCTACGAAGACGGTTAGCCAGATAAAATTTGGGTGAACCCAGTTGGTAAGCGCTAAAGAAAGCAAAACCATGAATCCAGCAAAAGCGAAAATACTACGTTCAACGGACATAATGACTCCTTATAATGCGGTAGGTGCCGCAACTTGTTGGTGTTTGTCGCGCATCACCGCATAGTACAGCACGGGGATAACGACCAAAGTAAGTAGGGTGGAAACTAAGATGCCAAAGATAAGGCTAATGGCTAAACCGTTAAAGATGGGATCGTCTAAGATAAATAGGGCGCCAATCATCGCCGCTAAGCCTGTCAGCATAATGGGTTTCGCTCGCACGGCACCAGAATGAATAACGGCTTGCTCAAACGGCACGCCAGCCGCGGTTTCCTGATTGATAAAGTCCACTAACAAGATAGAGTTTCGAACGATAATCCCTGCCAACGCTATCATGCCTATCATAGACGTTGCAGTGAACTGTGCGCCCAGCAAAGCATGTCCTGGCATGACGCCAATAATGGTGAGCGGAATCGGGGCCATGATAATAAGTGGCACCACATAAGAGCGGAATTGACCAACCACCAAGAGGTAGATGGCAATCATGCCAACGGCATAGGCTATTCCCATATCTCTAAAGGTTTCATAGGTGATTTTCCACTCACCATCCCAAAGTACCGCAATCGTGTCGAGCCTAGAAGGTTGAGAGACAAAGTGCTGATCAAATCCGAGTCCGTTCTCATCGTTGATCGCACCAGCCATATCAAACATTCCATACAGCGGACTATCAAGTGGGCCTGCCATGTCGGCGACCACCATGATCATCGGGATCATATTTTTATGTATGATGGGTGAGTCAATTTGGCTGTGAACTATGGTCACTAGCTCCGAAACGGGCACAGATTGCCCCGTTGCGGTGGTCAATTTCAGATTGAGTACCTGCTCTAGGTCAACTTTTGCGCCTTCTTCTAGCTGTATACGGATTGGAACTGGGCGTTTTTGGTTGGGTTTGTGCAGGTAACTGACATCTTTGCCGCCAATCGAAGTGGCGACTAAATCGACTATGTTCGCATAGGGGACACCGAGCAAACTGGCTTTTGAACGGTCGATATTTACCTGCCATTTCTGCTGCTCTGCAGGCAGGTAGATATCGATGTCGACCACATCTTGAGTTTGATGGAATAGCGCCTGCAGATCTCGCGCTGCTTGCTCACGCAATGCTTCATTGGGGGCGTAAACTTCAGCTAAAATAGGTGACCATACTGGGGGGCCAGGTGGCACTTCAACCACTTTTACGTTTGCGCCATACTCCAGCGCGATAGGTTTTAGTGACTCTCTTACTGCAAGCGCAATTGAGTGGCTATCTCGGCTGCGATCGGACTTGTCTACCAGATTTACTTGAATATCACCAAGCTCCTGAGTCTGCCTTAAAAAGTAATGCCTCACCAACCCATTAAAGTTCATTGGCGCATTTGTGCCTGCATACAGTTGGTAGTTATCCACCTCCGGCACACTATTGAGTTCGGTCCCCAACGCCATGAGTACACGCTGCGTCTGCTCTACGGGAGTGCCTTCAGGCATATCGACCATGATCTGAAATTCAGATTTGTTGTCAAACGGCAGCATCTTTAATACCACCAATTGTGTGATGGGTAATGAGATGGCAATAGCAATGAGTAGTGCTACCGCTGCCGCTAAACCAAGGCGTGCTCGCCCGGCGCTTTTACCACTGACAAAAGGCGTTATTAGCTTAGTAAATAGCTGCATCATGCGCTCATTTCCACCGTGAGGCTTATGTTCTGTATTTGCGCCTTGATGGTTTTTCAGCAGCTTGGTGGCAAGCCATGGGGTGACAACAAAGGCGATAGCCAATGAGATCAGCATCCCCATGCTGGCATTAATTGGAATGGGGCTCATATAAGGTCCCATAAGTCCTGAAACAAATGCCATTGGCATGAGTGCGGCAATAACGGTAAATGTAGCTAAGATGGTGGGGCCGCCTACCTCATCCACCGCAATGGGTATGAGTTCAGTAAAGCTATGTTTACCTAAGGCCATATGCCGATGAATATTTTCGACCACCACAATGGCATCATCGACTAAGATACCAATGGAGAAAATTAGCGCAAATAGCGAGATGCGATTTAGGGTAAAGCCCCAAGCCCATGAGGCAAAAAGGGTGATCGCTAAGGTAATAATAATGGCAATACCGACAACGATCGCTTCTCGCAGTCCCATCGCTAAAAATACGAGTACCACTACCGCTGTGGTAGCAAAAACTAACTTCAAAATGAGGGTATTAGCTTTGTCACCAGCCGTTTTGCCGTAGTTGCGAGAAACCGTGACCTCAACATCATGGGGCAGCAACACGTTATCGACGCTATCGAGTCGTTGTAAAATATTGTTGGCAACATCGACGGCATTCTCACCCGGTTGTTTACCTATTGCGATGGTCACAGCAGGATAGCTCGCTTGCTTATCGCTGTGCCAAGCGCTTTGGTTTGGGATATCGGTATTGAGGCTGATATTGGCAATATCTGCCGGGTACACAGGCGCGCTCTGGCCATAGGCATCTTGGTAGAGGCCTACCACGAGCTGCTCAACTTCCTGTTGGGTTTTTAAGAACTGTCCGGTTTGTACCTTTATCTCCTGGTTATCTTGGGTCAAAGAGACTGGCATCGAAACATGATTATTACTGGATAGGTTTGAAATTATGGCATCATACGTGATGCCATAGAAGCTCATTTTTGCGGGATCAATACGGACATTAAGGCTGACGTCATGAGTGCCAATACTGGTGATCTCACGGGTACCTGGGATCCGTTTAAGTTCAGTTTCTAAGCCTTTGGCGACATGGGTTAACTGCTCTGCTGATTGTGTTTGGGACTTTGACCATAGCGTGAGACTCATGATCGGGACATCGTCGATGCCTCGAGGCTTAATTTGTGGTTCGCCGACGCCAGCAGCGGTCGCCACTTTATCCATGTTGGAATACACTTGATTGTAAAGTTTGACGATCGCTTCATTTCGAGGAATTCCCACCTCAAAGATAGCAATGAGTAGTGCACCATCGGGTTGAGAAAATGAGTAGAGGGTATCAATACCTTTTATCTGCGACAGTACTTGTTCCATCGGTAAAGTGACTATCTGCTCTACTTCGCTAGGAGTCGCACCAGGAAAGGGGATAAAGACATCGGCAAAGGTAACATCGATTTGTGGCTCTTCCTCTTTGGGCGTGACTAACACCGCAAAAAGCCCGAGTAGTAATCCCAAAAGTGCCAGCAGTGGCGTAATGGCGCTTAGTTGAAACATGGCGGCAACACGGCCAGAAAACCCGAGTGCTTTGTGCTTATCAAGATCGTTATTTGTTGGCTGGTTCATAACTGTAAGACTCCTATTAAACGGCCAAATCCATTATTTGTTTAAATTAAGTAGGACTTGATAGGCATCTATAGCGATATTGTCTCCGGGACTTAATCCTGCAAGCACTTCAATATATCCCTCTCGAATAGCACCGAGACGTACTTGATTGAGCACAGGTTCGCCCTGTTTAATCAGATAAACGGCACTGAGTTCATTTTGATTGAGTACCGCAGATTGCGGAATCATCATGGTACTGCGTTGACCCGCAATAAATTGTACTTTTAGCCACATGCCTGGCATAAGCCCCGCATCATTGCTAGGCAAGTTAATACGGGTTTTGTAGCTGTGGCTACTTGGGTCAGCAAAGGAGAAAATGGTGAGTTGATTGGCGTTCATCACGTCACCATTTGGCAAGAAAATTTGCACTTCCGGATGACTACGCAGTGCGTTAATGTAGCGAAATGGCACGTTTGTGACGGCTCGCAACTGATCGGTTGAAAAACCACTGAGTAAAGGCTGACCCGGAGCGACGGTTTCCCCTTCTTCAACATACCGCTGCGTCACGATGCCAGAGAAAGGGGCGCTGACGATGGTGTATTGCAGTGATTCGTTGGCCTGAATAATGCGTGCTTTTGCAGCACTAACCGCTTGGGATGAGGTGCGTGCATTGGCTATCGCCTGGTCCATGTCGCCTTGAGAGATAGCACCTTGAGGAAATAGCTCTTCGTAACGTTTACGTTGCTTCTGTGCTTCTTCATTTTGAGCTTGTGCCCTGGCGAGTTCGGCTTCAGCGGCAGCAAGCTCAGCCCCTTGTGCTTTGCTAGTGATCTCTAATAGTGCTGCGCCTTGTGGGACAATATCGTTGACGTCGTAGTTGACTTTAATGATGCGTCCAGATGTTTGTGCTGAGACGGTTGCTGATTTAACCGCTTCGAGTTGCGCATCTAACGACACCCACTGCGGGCGTTGTTGGGCGTCAACACTAAGGGTTTCTATATCAGCCGAGGCCGCAGTCGTCGAGAGAGTTGTCAGCAGCATGGCTAGTGCGAGTAGTTGTTTATTCATTATCAGACCACCTAAAAAACTTCATAAGAAAATTCTAATGGACTTTTATGAACGATGCAATCATTTATTAGAAAAATGCGATTGACCGTGTTGGTTGTAGTGCGTGTTTCCGCTATGATCGCTTAATCATTGAGGTAGTAGGTCAGTGTTGAAACGACCCGGACCTTCTTAATATTGGGCGTATTACTGTCTCTATCTGAAATGGTAAACTGCCCTTGAGAGGCGGTTTTAATTTTACCTAGTTGTGATGATGAATCCTTGGCAAATTTTTCAGCAGTCAACCGTGCATTTTCGGTCGCAGCTTGTACCATGCCAGGTTTAATACTGTTGAGATCGGTAAACAAGAATTCGGTACGGCTATTATAGTCTTGGCTAGAGATGGCAATGCCTTCTTTAGCGAGTTCTAGCAGATTCCCTTGCATCTCTAATAACAGCGGAACCCGTTTGGTGTAGAGGGAAATGGTAACTTTAGCTGCATAACGGTAACGCACGTTCGGATCGACATATCCTTGTGCTTGTCGATCTTCTATTGAGGGGAGGGAGCTGGATATCTCATCTTGGGTAAAGCCTTGTTTAACCAAGAAAGCGATTACCTTGTCACTCTTTGTTTGTACATTCTGGTACAAACTATTTAAGTCGTTATCTACTTCAGTAAAACGTATCGGCCAGATCGCGGTATCGGCAGTGACCTCTAATTCAGCTAATCCTTTTACTGTCACGGTACGCTCTAGCGCTCTCATCTGGATAAAACTGTTACCGACACTATTGCCAAGTAGGTAAAGCCCAATACAAATAAATGCGCCTAGGAGAGTGGCTGAAAGTGGTTTTTGCATGGGGGATTACCTTAGTCAACGTTAAGATGTGAATCAGCATATTCCTTTTAAATAGAATAATCTAGCTGATTATAGCCTTATACTGATGGGGATTAAGTGCTAGGCTGCCAGAGCTCCACTTTATTCCCATCAGGGTCGATAAACCAACCGAACCGACCAAACTCCGACTCTTCGGTTTCTGCGATGATCTGAGCACCACCATTTTTCACCTGTGCTAAGGCTTCATTGAGGTCGTCAACAATGAGGTTAAACATGAAAGGCTGAGTTGATGGATCAAGATAGTCTGTATCATCTGACATTGGCGTCCAAACACTATAGCTGCTACCAGCAATGGGCTCGAGATTGTTAAGATAGAATGCCGCGCCACCCCATGGTTCAACAGGGAGTTGCAGATGGTTTTTGTACCACTGCGCGAGAGCCTTAGGATCTTTACTTTTAAAGAATATTCCACCTAAACCTATTACTTTGGCCATGTGTATTTGTGTCTTTATGAGCGAGTAGTATTAACTGTAGGAAATATTTTGGATAAGTACAAAAAAGCCGTGCATTGAGCACGGCTTTTTGTTGTTCTAACTGTGAGTTACAAGCTTAGAACTTGTAGTTGTACTGTACTGAGTAATAGGTGGCATTTGAAAGCGTTGTCGCATGTACTGTGCCTAAATCATTACCTAATGCCGGCATTTGCTGCCCAATTAGTTCTAATACTGAGCTGTGCTCGGTTAGCTGCGTTTCTTCACCGCGAATAAATGCGATGCCGAAATCAAGACTGGTATGTTTAGATAGGTTGTACGTCGCACCCATGGTGTACCATTGACGGTCTGAATCTGGGATAGAGATAGAGCTCACTTCACCAACGACACCTTGATCGAACATATAACCTGCACGCAGTGTCCAGCTATCGTTAAGCGTATAAGTACCACCTACACTGAATAACCAAGAGTCATCCCACGCATACTTTTTAAGCTGTGCTTCAGCAGGATCATTGACTGTGATCTCATGGAAATCACCCCAGGTTGTCATTTGCGCCGTGTAATGTAGGGCAAATTTTTCAGTTAGTTGATGAAAACCAGCAACTTGAAAAATATCAGGGATTGGAATGTTGATCTCTTGGAAATCAACCCCACCATATTTTACTGTTCCGTCGGCTTTAAAATCTGGGCTGAAACGGTAGCTTACACCGATACGGTGATCGGCATTGATTTCATATACAGCACCAAGAATTCCACCGAAAGCCACGCCGTCAGCTTCGACATCGACAAGATCAACTGGTACATAAGCACCATCAGGCCCTAATGGCAGTTCACCTGAACGGGTTAGAGTTCCTTCACCATAGATAACATCGACACCAGCACCGATACTGAAGTGGTCGTTGATACGATATGAACCACTGAGGTTGAGGTTAATGGTTGTGACTTCTGTTTTACCTAGTAGATCAACTGGAGCGGGAATTTGCGCGGTACCACCAAGGATTGGTTTTGGCTGTGATAAAGCGCCTGTATCAGTACCTGTACCGAAATTACTGAACATCGCCACGCCGTAGGCAAACTTGTCATTTACTGGGCTAACATAATAAAAGTTAGGGATGATTTTGGCTTCAGCTGCATCATTAACGCTACCGTAATGGAGCTCACCTAAATTTGAGTTGACGTATACATCTTTAACCTGAACTGCAACATCCGCATAGGTTAGGCCCATTGAAAGTTGCTTGGTATCAAATAATGCCATCGCTGCTGGGTTACGAGACAACACAGAAGCGTTATCTGCAATCACGGCATCACCAGCAAAAGCTCGGCCAATCCCTGTTGCTGATTGGCTATTAAGTTGGAAACCAGCTGCCATGGTTTGTGAACTCGCAAGAGTGACGGCAACGGCTAATAGTGTCTTGTTGAAACGCTTCATTATTGTGTTCTCTATTATTATTGGCCCCAATTATGTCGCAAGGTGATTACCATGCAGTGGGGTCCATTTTATAAGTCATGTGCATAGTAGGGATGAGTTGGTGACTCAACAACTCCGACCAGATGTGAAGTTATGTTGGTTATTTGTTACTTTTAGTGGTTGTTATATAAAAGAAAAATGAGATGTGTTTGAATTAGGCTTGCTAAGCGCTACCTAGCGCCAAATCTAACATTTTGCAACATTTCGACTGACGTTAATCGAATGTGAATGTCACATTTTTCAGTAAAAAAAATAAAGTAAAAAAATAGCGTACACATGTACGCTATTTAGGTTTCCAATCAATTTGGAGTGTTAAAGCTTGGCGCTGAATTGGTCAAATTGCTGAGTAATTTCACCAGAGGGTTTAAATAATTTGCTAACGATAACCCCTGCAAGTGTTGCAAACACAAATCCAGGTAATATTTCATAAAGCTCAAATATGCCGCCTTCTGCTTGTTTCCACAGCACCACAGTGACAGCTCCAACGAGCACGGTTGCTACCGCGCCATTACGGCTATAGCTGCGCCAAAAGAGTGACAATAACACCACTGGTCCAAATGCCGCACCAAAACCTGCCCATGCGTAACTGACTAAGCCCAGTACGCTGCTTTCAGGGTTGAGGGCGATGATACCGGAAATGACAGCAATGATGAGTACACCTATACGGCCTACTAACATTAACTCTTTACTACTTGCTTCTGGCCGTAACCATTTTTTATAGAAGTCTTCAGTGATCACACTTGAACAGACCAGTAGTTGCGAATCGATGGTGCTCATGATGGCGGATAAAATAGCCGCGATAAGTAGACCCCTAATCCAAGGATTAAATGCAGCATGGGCGAGGTGGATAAACACAGTTTCAGGGTTAGCCAATGGGTCGTTAGCAAAATAGAGTGTGCCTGCCAGGCCAGTAGCTAGAGCGCCAATCAGGGCAACGACCATCCAACTCATGGCAATACGGCGTGAAACAGGGATATCATCGGCACTACCTATGGCCATAAAGCGTGACAAGATATGTGGTTGGCCAAAATAGCCTAGGCCCCATGCTAGCAGTGAAGCAAGACCGATAAACGTGGTATTGTCGCTGATCATCGATAGCATAGCCGGATCGAGATCGTGCAGGCCATTTTGCGTTGCAGGTTGGCTGAATATCGCCACAGGCACAATGAGTAGAGCAACCAGCATCAAGCAACCTTGAAAGAAATCTGTCCAGCTAACAGCAAAGAAGCCTCCCACAAAGGTATAGGCGACGATAATTGCAGAGCCGATGATGAGCGCGAGGGTGTAATCTAGGCCAAAGACTTTCTCAAACAATATTGCACCACCGACCATACCCGAAGAGGCATAGAAGGTGAAAAAGACTAAAATCATGATCGCAGAAACCAGCTTTAACAGACCATTTTTGTCAGCGAAGCGCTTTTCAAAGAAATCTGGCAGCGTGAGTGCGTTATCGGCAAATTGAGTGTAAATACGGAGTCGTCTCGCAACGAATAGCCAGTTTAGCCAAGCCCCGAATACCAGGCCAATACCAATCCATGCTTCACCTAAGCCGCCAAGGTATACGGCACCTGGCAAACCCAGCAGTAACCAGCCTGACATATCAGAAGCGCCGACACTCAATGCGGTGACGGCGGGGCCCATCGAACGACCGCCTAAGATATAGTCATCGACAGAGTCTGTGGCTTTATATGCCCAAAGGCCAATGCCCATCATAAGGATGAGGTAGCCAAAAAAGGTGATCAAAATAGGTAATTCAATAGTCATGCTTGCGCCGTTTATTGTTATGTTTGATTTGAACTCGCTATGCTAGCAGATGTTTGATGAGGAGCTCAATAAAGTATGGAAATGTGATGAAGATCTGACCTGTGGTGACGGGATGGTCACCACAGGCTGTTGAACATTTAGATGAAAGATTGCTTAATTTCTTCTTTAATGTTGTTGAGGTCGTCGTGGTGTTCACCAACTAACAACATATAGGCATTGTCTGCGGCAAAGCCCATGCCCTGGTAGCGATTGTCGGCAAAAGCTTCATCTAGAATCATTCTATCTTCGACTGGCACAATAAACAGAGTGACTTTACCTTGGGCACCTTGCATAACGAGATGAATACTTTTTACCCCTTGAAAGTCGCAGTAAGTGCTGTATAGCACTTGGCCTGGCTGCTCGGTAAATCTGGCGTTAGCCAACGTGCCCAATGAAGCCAGTTGGGTATTGATGGTATTAAAGCTGACATCGTCATGACTTATCAGCGCCATATCCTCATGATAGACATGTGCTAATGCGTGTTGACCTAGATCCACAGGTCCTAAACGTAACAGAGTAAAACTGATACCAGCCACAAAGGCAACTGACGCGACTAAAGCCATAGTGAAACCGGTTTTTCGTCGCTGAACTTGGTGTTGATGTAGCTGTTGATTGAGCAGCAGCTTGGCTTCAAGTCCTTCTGGCACATCGACTTTTAACGCTGACTCTATCTGGCTATCTAAGCGCTTGAGGTCTTTTACAAATGCTTGTCGCTCATCAGAGCTACGCATGGCTGACAAAAAATCGTCATCATGATTGTTTGGATTTTCATAAGCCTCGCGGCGAAATTTTAGCTCATCCATTAGAGCGCCCTCTTGTATGCTCTTGATCGAGAAGTTCTTTAAGTTGATTCCTAGCTCTAAATAAACGTGTCATCACCGTATTGCGATTGAGCTGCAATATGTCTGCAATCTCTTCACCACTGAACCCGCCGATGACCTGCAAAATAAGGGGTTCACGATACTCTATTTCGAGTCGGGCGATTTGGCGTCTGACTAGATATTGTTCCATATTATCTTCGGTTGATAATGAAACATTGTCGGCCAACTCTGACTGCTCTACATCGGAGTAGTCAAATTGCTTGCGCTCAAAACGGCGGGCATTTTCTCTACGCAAAATGGTAATTAACCAAGCCTTTGCCGCTTTATCGTCTTTTAGTGATTCAAGCGAGCGCCAGGCGCGAAGAAACGTCTCTTGGGTGATATCTTCAGCGATATGCTTATCACCGCATAACCAATAGGCATAGCGGAATAGATCGGCGTGAAGTGCCCTGACAAGGCTATCGTATCGTCGTTGTTTACTTAGCATGTCATTATTGACCGAGGAATCGGCCAAATTATTTCGTTTGAAGCCAAACATTTTTTACTCACTCTATTAATAACTAAGTGATGTGCGCTATCGGGGTAGGGCTCACCCTACCTCGATAGGCTAACATGTGGCAAGTTTGTTAGAGAGGATTTAACGGATTGAGTGCACTTTTTGCCGTCTTTCTGGCAACCATTGGGCAATTTTTAACGGCATCGAGGATCTGCTGACCATCGATATGTTGCGTGGCTGGACTATAAGCCGCTTGTTGTAGCTGTTTAATCGCTGAACCAAGGGCTGGTGTTAAGCCTGCTATTTCAGCAAGGGTCATTTTGTTAGCAAACTGAGCACTGAAATGCTGCTGTAACGCCAGGATGATTGCACCAGCTTGCCTGCTACGGCAGGCAGCTTCAATACCAAGCATTGACGGCGTTTCTGAGTGGCTATGCTTAGTCGTGGTAGGTGGGCTAACGTGATCAAGTTTCAGTTTACGGATGTGACGGCGCCACAGTAGTAGAGTGGAAAGCCATAACAGTGCAAAAATAGCGGTTAGTACTTGCCAATAGCCATGAGATTTCGCTGCCGTCGTATCCACCGTTGAGGGAATAACCTCAGGTGTTGATGATGAACTGCTGACGGTAATGGTGCGGGCTGGAAGCGTGGCGAACTCCTGCTTATTGGTTTGATTATTCCACCAAGGCACCTTAATTTCTGGCAAGGTATAGCTGCCAGCTTGTGTCGGTACGATAGCAGTGATTTGTTTCAGCTGCGCCACGACCTGCTTTTCTCTGACAAAGGTTTGACGTTGGGGTTTTTCAGGATATTGTTTAAAACCTTCAGGCAGATTAATGCTTAGTTCGGGCAGACTCGTTTCATCGGTATTTGACGCCAACAGCGTGATATTACGCGTGAGAGGTACACCGACTTCAAATGTTTGCGAGGCAGGCCAATCCTCTTTTAGCACAACAAGATCACTGACTAACCATTTACCATGATAATCACTGGGAATGGGGTAAATGGTCACTTCGCTTGGTGCTGCTTTGGCTTGCATGGGGCGGCTTTCATTAAAGGAGAACATGCCGCCTCGGCGTGCCGCCTCAACTAAGACATCGCCAGAAAAGCTGGCACCAGAAAGAGTAAGTTTGCCTGGCGTATCGGCAATAATACTGTAGGTACGTTCAATGACTCGGTAACGTCTGCCATCCAAAATCTCGGTGGTATCAATATCTTCACCTAGCTGTTTGAGTTGGGCGCCTTCAACGTTAGGCGCGCTCAGTACGCCACGCTGCAACTCCACTGCGAGATAGAGTTTAACTTTATAGGTAATGAGCTGACCGACATAAGCTTCTTCCGATGAGAGGCTGCTGCGGATGAATAGACTCTTCATCTGCTGCGGTTGGCTACCTGGCGCGCTAACGGTGAGTTTTATTGGCGCTGAGCTCACCCCTTTGATGGTGAGCGCTGGGATCTCTATGATTCCGGCACGCTTGGGGGCGAGCAACACTTGCCAGCGGGTTTCTTTACTGGCGTCAAAGTTCATGATTTGAGTACTTCTGCTCACACTGGTGCGCCCAACAATAAAGTCTTTTAGCAGAATAGAGGTATCTAAGCTGCCGTTATCGACGTCATCATCAGCCTTTATGCTAAGCACCAAATACTCACCTTCTATTGCTGGATTTCGGTCTACAGAGGTTTCCAGCGTAGTGAGCGCATAGGCGGAAGTTGAAAGTGATAGTGCCAAAAGGGCTAAAATAGAAAGCGTGCGTATTACCACTGTTCGGTATCCTTTGAAGTCTGGCCTTGACGGCGACGTTTTTGGTATTCCAATTGCATTTTGTTGCGCAGCAGCACCTGAGGATCATCAATAACCGATGAGAGTGCTCGCTGCATCTCTAGCGGTAAATCATCTGGTGCTGGCGCGTCAGCCGCTTGCAAGGCTTGGGATGCGTCTGATGGGGGCTGCTCTTGTGGAGCCGATTGAGGTTGGGCGTCTGCCATTTGCTGAGCCGATGAGGTATCGTCAGGCTCAGTTTCCTCATCTTGCGGCGAAG
Source organism: Shewanella colwelliana ATCC 39565 (assembly GCF_000518705.1). Lineage (GTDB taxonomy): Bacteria > Pseudomonadota > Gammaproteobacteria > Enterobacterales > Shewanellaceae > Shewanella > Shewanella colwelliana. Next base: position 87,581 of record NZ_KI912482.1, on the reverse strand, counting down.
AAGCGGTCGTAGGCGTTTTAGTCTCTGGCTCAGCACTCATTGGGGCCTCATTATTGGCAGAGGAGGCCTCATTAGATTGCTGTGAGGAAGCGTCTTGTTGCTGGGCATTATCCTCCTGGCTTTGGCTTTGATCCGATGAGGATTGCTGCTGCTCTGACTGCTGTTGCTCGTCAGTGGGTTGATGGTCTTGCTGGCCCTGATTTTGCGACTCGCCTTGGGAATCATTTTGTTGATTACCTTGTTGATCATCCTGCTGCTGGTTTTGATCATCTTGCTGCTGATTCTGCTGATTCTGCTGATTCTGCTGATTCTGCTGATTCTGCTGTTTTTGCTGTGCGTCGAGTTGTTCCGCTAAGGCTAAATTCTCGCTGGCGGCCGTAAGATCACTCTGTTTCTTGAGTGCCTGTTGGTATTTTTCTATCGCTGCTTGGTAATTCTGCAATTGCATCAGACTGTTGCCTTGATTGTAAAGTCCTGTGGCGGAATTATCTTGTTCAAACTGCGCTAACGCTTCTTCATATTGTCCGTTTCTATACAAGGCTGCGCCTTGCCAGTTCGGGTCGCTAAATAGCGCAGCGGCTTGTTGATAATCTTGTTGCTCATAGGCTTGCATAGCGCGTTGATCATTAGTCTGCCAAGGCGATTGCCAACTATTGGCGTAAACAGGTGTTGGTGGCGTAAACAAGAGTAAACAGGCCAGAGCTGCGACAGCATGCCTAAAATTCATCAGTGCGGGTAACAGTAGTAGCAGGGCAATAAAAGGCCCAGCATCTTGCCAGATTTCGCCTTCTAGATCCGATTTTTTATTGGACGGACTTTGGGTTAACGACTGATAAAGCTGAACTAAGTCTTCACCATCGGCACGATAAGGGAATAGATTGCCACCATTATCAACCGCAATCTCTTTCAATAGCGAGTAGTCTGTTTTAGCGACCACGACTTGATCGACTTTATCTCGCATTAACTGACCATCGGGTGGGCGAATTGCTGCACCTTGGCTGCTACCAAGCGCAATAATTGACAAGCGGTATTGGCTGTTTTCAAATACTTTTTTAGCTTCATTAACCTGCGTTGTTGATACGCCATCGGTTAATAGTATGACGTCACCACGCAGATGCCCACCTTGGCTCAGCAGGGTTTTAGCCTGAGTGAGGGCTACGGGTAAGTTAGAGCCCAAAACCGGCATGATTTGCGGTGATAAGGTGGGTAATAAATTTAGTAGCGTGGCCTTATCTCGTGTCAGTGGGCTAATAGTGAATGCGTCGCCAGCGTACGCGATTAAACCTGTTTCGCCCTCTTTTAGCCCAGTAATCAGATCGGTGGCCTTAAATTTAGCTTGGGTAAGGCGATTAGGAACCAGATCTGTGGCATACATCGACAGCGACATATCCATGACGATCACTCGTCCTTGATTGGCTTCAAATACAGGTAAGCTCTGCTTGGTAAAAGCGGGGCCGGAGAGGGCGATAACTGCTACCAACCAGCAAAAAGCGATGACCTTTAGGTCGTTACGTTTGGCGTTGGATGAGTGCCCGACTAACCGTTTTGCAAGGTGCGGTGCAATGTATTTGTTCCAATTTGATTGTTGTCCTGTACTGCGTCGCGCAACAAAAAGAAGCAGCGCGAGCGGTAGGAGTGCCAATAGCCATTCAGGACGCAGTAGGTGGATCATTATGCCTCCCGTTTTGTTAAATAGGTGAGTGATTGAATCATAGGCAGTCGCCATAGCATCATCAGTGCACTAATTAGGAGTGCTGCGGCCAAGGGATAATAGAATAGCTCTGATTGAGGCCGATAACTTAACTGCTCACTATCGGTCGGTTCAAGGCTATCAATTGCTTGATAAATTTGTGCTAGTTCTTGGGCATTACGCGCACGAAAATAGCGACCGCCGGTGGTGTTGGCAATACTAGTCAATTGGGCTTCATCAAGATCCATCGAGGGATTAACCCGCTCTTTACCAAAAAGGGTACGGCGCTCCATGACTTCTGAACCCACACCTATGGTGTAAATAGTGATACCACGTTTTGCGGCGATCTCTGAGGCTTGTTCTGGGGTAATACTACCAGAGTTATTAGAACCATCAGTCAAGAGGATCAGCACCCGGTTGCTCTCTTGTGCCTTGTCAAAGCGCTTAACTCCAAGTGCAATCGCTTCGCCAATCGCAGTTTGTTTGCCCACTAGACCAATTTGTGCCTCCGATAAAAACTGGGCGACAGAGCGTCTATCTTGTGTCAGTGGCGCTTGTAAATAGGCGTGGTCGGCAAACAGTATCAGTCCAATCTTGTCACCTTGGCGGCGCTCAATAAAGTCACTCATGAGGTGCTGAACCAAGCTGAATCTGTCTACAGGTTTGCCATCTAGTACCATATCTTCAATCTGCATACTGCCAGAGAGATCGACAGCCAGCATAAGATCTCGGCCTTTGCTCGGTAGTTCAATTAGATCGCCAACCCAAAGGGGACGAGCAACGGCAGTGACTAAACATACCCAGATTAGCCAATATGGCAGCAGCGATTTTCGTTGTCGCTGTGCAGCGGTTTTCTGCAAGGTTTCACTGCTGCCCGGTAGCTGCAAGTGACCGCTGGTGGCGGTCTGAACATGAACACGTTTGGCAAATAAAAGTGGTAATGGTAGTAGCAGTAGCAGCCATGCCCAAGCTAAGGTCAACATGCTGTATCCCCCTTAAGCGCTTTAAGCGGTAGGGCTTGTTGCAGCCAGCGTTTAGCCGCATCGTGAAGTTGCTGGGCTTCATCTTGAGACAGCGGCATTGGTTGATAGCGTTTGGCCAGTAATGAGGTCAAGGTAGTGTCGGGTGCTGCAGTTTTGCTATTAAGCCAGGTAAACCATGGTTCGCCATCAAGATGTGCGAACTGTTCTCTGGTGCCATGGCTCATGGCACAGCGCTTGAGTAGTGCGTTAACATGTGACGCGAATTGACGGTCATCAAGCTTCAATTGTGCTAGTTCATTAATCGCTGCACGTTTTATGGCCCGTTGTTTATGGCGTTTAATTAACCCAAAGCAGACTAGAATGATAAGGGTTATTGCAATTAAAATAACTAGCCAGTAGCCATAAGCGAGTGGCCAATTACCTATATCGGGCGGTGTTTGGATATCTTGCATGCTAGCCAATGTGGGGGGAGTTGCCGTTTGCATCTATCTGAAAGTTCCTAGCTGTTGCTGCAGATTGATACCCGCATCAATAGTGCGTGGCTGCGCGTTTAGTTGGGTCATCATACTTATAAACTGTTGTTGATGTTGGCGTTGTACCTTGAGCCATGATTGATAACTGTGGGGCGTTAATACCAGCTCTCTGTCACCATCTTTCACTGGTAATTGAAACTGCTTAGGCAATGCTATCTTGCCCTGTTTAAGCGGGTCGGTAATTAAAAATGCTCCGATATCGCAATGACGCTTTAACTCAGCTAACGGTCCCAAACAGTCGGGTGTGAAGTGCGTTCCGTCGCTAATGATCCACACTAATGAGCCAGGCTTGGCGATACGTCTTAGGCGCAGGCAAGCTTTGTAGATATGGTTTGGCTCGGCTTGCACCTCATCTAATGCATCGAGTTGCTGCTGGTGGACAGCTTGCATAGCATTGATAAGCGCCAAAATACCTTGTTGGCGGCTACGGGGTTTGAGTTCAATATGTTGTTTCTCGCTGGCTATCAATGCCCCTAATCTGTCGCCATTGCCGATAGCGCTCCAGCCCAGGGTGGCGGAAAGGTGCGCAGCTTGAACTGATTGCAGCATTAGACTGGAACCGAAGTAAAGACTGTGGCTTAGGTCGAGTAATAGTAGTACAGGGCGTTCGCGCTCTTCGACAAATAACTTGGTGTGAGCTTTACCGGTTCTGGCAGTGACTCGCCAGTCGATAGTTCGTACGTCATCACCACTTTGATAATGACGCACTTCAGCAAACTCCATCCCGCGTCCCTTGATGCTGCTCGCACGATGACCCGCTAGGGACGCACGCGCTTTTGTTCGCTTCTCAGGTAGTGCTCTGGCGATATTTTGACACGCCAATAGCTCTTGCTGAGTCAGTGAAACACCATCGGCAAATAGAGGTAGTTGCACTGCTGACATTAAGGTACCGCGACTTGACTGAGAATATGGCTAATGACCTGATCGGCACTGATGCCTTCTGCCTGCGCTTGATAGCTGAGCAGCAGACGGTGACGTAGCACATTAGGAACGACTGCCTGAATATCTTCAGGCGAGACGTAATCTCGTCCCATTAACCATGCGCGAGCGCGAGCGCAACGCTCAATAGAGATAGTTGCACGGGGGCTGACGCCATATTCAAGCCAGTTGGCAAGGCTATCGCTATACTGTTGTGGTTGGCGAGTGGCCATGACAATGCTGACAATATACTGCTCTAGCGGCTCGGCTAGATAGATAGCTAGGGCGGCCGCTCTGGCTGCAAAAATCTCGTCTTGGACGATGGGTTTTACCGTAGGAATATCGTGAGATAGCGCTTCATTACGAGATAAGCGCATGATCTTAAATTCAGTTTCGGCGCTAGGGTAATCTAAGTTTAAGTGCATTAAAAAGCGATCTAATTGCGCTTCTGGCAGCGGGTAGGTGCCTTCGTTCTCAAGCGGGTTCTGTGTTGCCATCACTAAAAATAGCTTAGGCAGTTTGTAACTGTGTTTACCAACGGTTACTTGCCCCTCAGCCATCGCCTCTAATAGCGCCGATTGCACTTTAGCGGGCGCCCTGTTTATCTCATCGGCGAGGATCAGATTATGGAAGATAGGGCCAGCCTCAAACTCGAAGGTAGCCGTTTGCGCGCGATAGATATCAGTACCGGTTAAATCTGCTGGCAGTAAGTCAGGAGTAAACTGAATGCGATGAAAGTCGCCCTCAACACCATCACTCAAGGCTTTTACTGCACGGGTTTTTGCTAGGCCTGGCGGGCCCTCGACCAAAAGATGTCCGTCAGCGATTAATGCAATAAGTAAGTTTTCGGTAAGAACAGGTTGACCTAAGATAACTGTATCTAGGTATTCGCGTAATGAATGAAATCGACTCAAAGGCATGATGCTACTCGGTTTTATAAATTATGTGAGCTATAGACAGCTAATATGGTAAAAAATTCAGATAGGGTTTGGCTAGTCTTCGTTGTTGTCCAATTAGGCATTAACTATCGATAGAAATCAGATTCGTGGAAAATAAGTTAGCATGCTTACAAAGGGATTTAAACCGATCAAAGGGACTAATTTTATTTTATTAAACATTGTTAATACTGTTATTTTTTTAATTTCACCGACTAAAAACCAAACAGGTGTTTAAAACTTTTAAATAAGAAGTTAGAATCAGATCACACTTTGATGGTCTGACCTGTTTTGATGGCTTTATTAACATGAGCTAAATCATTGGGTAAGGGAACAATAATAATTGCGCCAAGAGAAACTGTTCGATTAGGCGTGTCATGAGGGCAAAAGATGAGTGATCTACAGCAAGTGAGAAATGCAAAGGGCGATCGTATTGCGATTGTGATGGGCCTGCGAACCCCCTTTGCTAAACAAGCAACCGCGTTTCACGGCGTTTCGGCATTGGACATGGGCAAAATGGTTGTCAATGAGCTAGTGTCACGGTCTGAGTTAGATCCAAAAGAGATTGAGCAACTTGTTTATGGGCAAGTGGTACAGATGCCTGCAGCGCCTAATATTGCACGTGAAATTGTTCTGGGTACTGGCATGAATGTCGCCACCGATGCATACAGTGTCACGCGTGCCTGTGCAACCAGTTTTCAATCAGCCGTTAATGTCGCAGAGTCTATCATGACGGGCAATATCGATATCGGTATTGCAGGTGGTGCTGATTCATCATCGGTGTTGCCAATTGGCGTGTCCAAAAAACTGGCTCACGCCTTGGTTGACTTGAATAAAGCCCGCAGTTTTGGGCAGAAACTTGCTATCTTTCGTCGCTTAGGTTTAAAAGATCTTTTGCCTGTGCCGCCAGCGGTTGCTGAATATTCTACTGGCTTGTCAATGGGACAAACCGCAGAGCAGATGGCGAAGACATACAATATTAGCCGCGCTGATCAAGATGCGCTGGCTTTTCGTTCACACAGTCTTGCTGCAGAAACATGGAATTCAGGTAATTTGCGTGATGAGGTGATGACCGCTCACGTACCGCCGTATAAGTCATTTATTGACCGTGACAACAATATTCGTGAAAACTCTTCGATTGAATCTTACGCCAAACTCAGACCAGCGTTTGACCGTAAACATGGTTCGGTTACTGCTGCAAACAGTACGCCGCTGACCGACGGTGCATCAGCTGTACTCTTGATGAGTGAAAGCCGCGCTAAAGCGTTAGGTTATCAACCTATTGGTTACATTAAGAGCTATGCGTTTACTGCCATTGATGTTTGGCAAGATATGTTAATGGGGCCTTCTTATGCGACACCTCTTGCGCTAAAGCGCGCTGGGATGGAGCTTGAAGATCTGACCCTGATCGAGATGCATGAGGCGTTTGCCGCGCAAACGCTTGCCAACATGCAGATGTTTGGCTCTAAAAAGTTTGCCGAAGAAAAGTTGGGTCGCAACCGTGCCATTGGTGAAATAGACATGAGCAAGTTTAACGTACTGGGCGGCTCTTTGGCTTATGGTCATCCGTTTGCTGCAACGGGAACACGTTTAATTACCCAAGTGTGTCGCGAATTAAAACGTCGTGGTGGTGGAACAGGCTTAGCAACCGCATGTGCTGCGGGTGGTCTTGGTGCAGCAATGATAGTAGAAGTGGAGTGATCTCATGGATAAGAGTTTTACATTAAGTCGTAACGAGAACGGTATTGCTGTATTAACGATGGATGTTCCTGGCGAAACCATGAATACGTTACGTGCAGAATTTGGCCCTGAGATCAGTGAAGTGCTGACTGAAATCCGTAGTGACCATCAGATTAAAGGTTTGGTGATTATCTCAGGCAAAAAAGATTCATTCGTTGCTGGCGCCGATATTTCCATGCTTGATGCCTGCACATCGGCTGATGATGCGAAACAGCTGTCACAACAGGGGCATGAAGTCTTTTTGGCCTTAGAAGCACTCACTATTCCCGTGGTTGCAGCGATTAACGGCCCTTGTTTAGGTGGTGGTTTAGAGCTTGCCTTAGCTTGCCATATGCGTGTGTGTACCGATAGCGCTAAGACCATGATGGGCTTGCCCGAAGTTCAGTTAGGCTTGTTACCGGGCGGGGGCGGCACCCAACGTTTGCCCCGGTTAGTCGGTATTACGACTGCACTGGATATGATGTTAACTGGTAAGCAGCTTCGCCCTAAACAAGCACTTAAAATGGGGTTAGTTAACGATGTCGTTTCTGAGTCGATTTTACTGCGTACCGCCATTGAGATGGCATTAAGCGGTAAAAAAATGCCCAAGAAAGCCAAAGCGTCTATGGTCAATCGCGTTTTAGAGGGCACGTCTGCTGGGCGCAATATTATTTTTGACCAAGCGCTAAAGCAAGTTAACAAGAAAACCCATGGTAATTATCCAGCGCCAGAGAAGATCATTGACTGTGTTCGTCAAGGTATGACGAAAGGGCTGATTAAAGGTCTAGAGGTGGAAGCTACGCATTTTGCTGATTTGGTTATGTCACCAGAATCTGAAGCGTTAAGAAGCATTTTCTTTGCAACCACAGAGATGAAAAAAGAGAGCGGTGCTGGTGACGTGCAAGCCAAACCCGTTAAGAAAGCCATGATTTTGGGTGGTGGTTTAATGGGGGGCGGTATTGCCTCGGTAACTACAACTAAAGCCAAAATTCCTGCTCGCGTAAAAGATATTAACGAAACAGGTTTAAGTAACGCACTGTCGTATGCCTATAAATTGTTAGATAAAGGCGTTAAACGTCGTCACATGACGTCTGCAGCTCGTGACAATCTCATGGCGTTAATGACGACAACCACTGAGTATAAAGGGATCAAAGACGCTGATATCGTTGTTGAGGCCGTATTTGAAGATTTAGGCTTAAAGCATCAGATGGTTAAGGATGTTGAACGTGAATGTGGTGAACATACCATCTTTGCATCAAATACCTCGTCGTTGCCAATTTCTCAGATCGCCGAAGCAGCGCAACGCCCAGAGAATGTGATTGGCTTGCACTATTTTTCGCCAGTAGAGAAAATGCCTCTGGTTGAAGTTATTGCTCATGAGAAAACCTCTGCTGAAACAATTGCGACCACCGTCGCATTTGCGCGCAAGCAGGGTAAGACACCTATTGTTGTTCAAGATGGTGCCGGTTTCTATGTTAACCGAATCTTAGCCTTATACATGAATGAGGCGGCAAACCTGTTGCTGCAGGGCGAGAGCGTCGAGCATCTTGATAAAGCCTTAGTGAAATTTGGATTCCCTGTTGGCCCAATGACGTTACTGGACGAAGTGGGCATTGACGTTGGTGCGAAGATCTCTCCAATTCTTGAAAAAGAGCTTGGTGCACGCTTTCAGGCGCCAACCGCTTTTGACAAGTTACTTGGTGATGATCGTAAAGGGCGTAAAAATGGTAAAGGTTTTTACCAATATGGCACTAAGTCGAAGAAGAAACTGGTTGATGAATCGGTATATGCTGTACTGGGGATCACGCCAACTGCTACTAGCGATGCAGCTGAAATTGTACAGCGCTGTGTGGTGCAGATGCTTAATGAAGCGGTGCGATGTTTAGAAGAGGGGATTATTGCGAGTGCCCGTGATGGTGATATCGGTGCTATTTTTGGTATTGGTTTCCCACCTTTCTTGGGGGGGCCTTTCCGCTACATTGATACAATGGGGGCGGCTAAGCTGGTTGAAAGCTTAAACCAGTATGCCCAGCATCATGGAGAGCGCTTTAAACCGTGTGCCACGTTAGTTGAAATGGCAGAAACGGGATCTCGTTTCCATTCATAATACTTTATACCACTTAACAATGCGGCAACATAATGCCGCATTTTTTATGTCTAGAGGAATATGTTTGCCTGTTTTTTGTTCATTTTTGGCAAGGTTTTGGGTATCATACGCGCTTGTTTGATGGCATCCTTCCTAGTCAGTTATCGTTGGGTAACATACTTGCTAAAGGAAGTAAGCGCTTTAGGCTAGTAATGATATATGCTGCCAAGTAAACGTTTAATTGGTGGCATCATTAACTTATTGAAGTAGAGGTGTAATAAGTGGTGGTATTAGTGGCTGGTATACTGGCCGTCAGTAGTGTGGTGATGGGCAACTTAGCATTTCGTGCTGGGCTGGGCGTTAAACGCTGGGCTGCTATCGGTTTAATGTTGGGGCCTATTGGGTACCCTTTGTTCAATACCCACAAACGTTTCGCTATTAAGCGTGCCCAAGGTAAAGGGTCGGTTCAGATAGCGCTTTAACCCTTGTCTACCCTGTTATCAATTTCCTATCTATTTGATCATTCCTATGAAAGGTAAATTGTCGACTTGAATAAAAATAAAAGGAGCACTAATGCTCCTTTTTATTTATTTGGAGTTGGTGATGATTGATGCTCCAACTAGTTCCACCAGCCTTTTGCTGGGATCACTTCTAGGTGATCTAACCCAGCTGGAAGTTGTACTTTTTTACGCTCTGGTTTGTGGTTAAGTCCAAGAGCTTTCTTTAGTGAATCTAACATAATCATTCTCCTTAAACTTAAGCAACAGCTGAGTTGATGAATTTGACATGCGGGTAACCAGCGACTTCTAGCGGCTTAAACTTCACATGCGGGTAACCAGCGACTTCTAGCGGCTTAAACTTTACATGCGGGTAGCCTGCAACTTCTAGCGGCTTGAACTTCACATGCGGGTAGCCTGCAACTTCAAGCGGCTTAAACTTTACATGCGGGTAGCCTGCAACTTCTAGCGGTTT
>NZ_KI912482.1:0-77530 GCF_000518705.1 Shewanella colwelliana ATCC 39565 | reverse complement strand
TTCACATGCGGGTAACCAGCAACTTCTAGCGGCTTAAACTTCACATGAGGGTAACCAGCGACTTCTATAGCATTTTTTTCTAACGAAGCTTCGGTTGTAATAGCTGTAGTAGCCGCAGAGCAAGAAAGGGCGAAAGCGATAGCAGTAACTAGTCCGTTAATCATTGTCTTTATTCTCTCAGAGTTAAGTGATTCTGTTGTGCCAACAAAATGTTGACGTCTGAAAGAAGTAATGCAGGTGTTATGCCAATTGCTTACCTATATTGTAAAATAGTTACCCTTAAGTTGTAGTTAGCGATTTTGTTATTGGACTAAAGGTTAATTTTTTTTTGTTTCTTAACAGAACAAGGAAGGAGCTCTTCTTGTCGCAATAACTCTGTAAAGGCTTGTTCATTGACAGCTTTGCTGTATATAAATCCCTGTATTTCTTCACATTTTAAGGCTTTCAATATGCTGAGCTGTGAAGCGTCTTCAACGCCTTCACCGACCACTGAGAGTCCCATGTTATGAGCGATGGTAATAATAGAGTCGACCATTTTTAAGTCGCGGTCTGATTTATCAATGTCATCGACAAAAGCTTTATCAATTTTTAAAGTATCGATAGGGAAGCGTTTTAGGTATGACAATGACGAGTATCCAGTGCCAAAATCATCTAATGCCAAGCTAACCCCCATCTTAGACAGCTGCATCATCACCTTTATTGCCTTTTCTGGCTGTTTTATGACGGTCCCTTCGGTAATTTCGAGCTCTAAGTTGCCTGGAGGTAGCTGTGTGAGACGTAAAATTGACTCTATTCGCTGTTGAAGGTCGGGGAGAGCGAACTGTTGTGATGATAAATTGACGGCTACACGTCCTTCGAATAATTCTTGACGACGCCATTTTTGTGCCGCGAAACACGCTTTGCGTAAAACTACCTCGCCAATTTCGACGATTAATCCGCTCTCTTCCGCTAGCGGAATGAAGTCTCCCGGGGGAATTAACCCATGCTCTGGATGATTCAGTCTAACTAGCGCTTCCATACCTGCCATCTTGCCTGACTTAAGATCAATTTTTGGCTGATAGTAGACCTCAAATAGATCATCTCTTAAGCCTTCTCGGATTAAGTTCTCGACTTCCAATTGTCTAATTGCGTTTCGATTTAATGACTCTGAGTAGAACTGGTAGCGGTTCCCGCCAGCCGATTTAGCGTGATACATGGCAATATCAGCTTTACGCAGCAGTGCTTGTTCATTTTGATCATCTTCTGGGTACAACACGATGCCGATACTGACACCGACAACAACTCTATCTTTAGTGAGTTCAAACGGGCTACAGAAGGCATCTACTACGTTATTCGCTATTACGGCACTAGAGCCAATGTCAGGGTTATTGTCGACGAGTATGGCAAATTCATCACCACCGAGTCGATAGATACTGGTGTGGTAGGGAACGGTTGACTCTATTCGACGTGCTACCTTTATGAGTAGCTCGTCACCGACCTGATGTCCTAATGAATCATTAATTTTTTTGAAATTATCTAGATCTAATACCATCAAGGTATGGTGAGTGTCTTTTTTCACTAAGTTACCTAAGGTCACCATTAGGCTTGAACGGTTCGGTAGGTTAGTTAACAGGTCATTGTTAGTGAGTTTTCTTAACTCCTCTTCCTGCTGTTTTCTGCGCGAGATATCAGAGAATACGCCAACATAGTGAGACAACGTGCCTTGCTCATCGTATATAGCATCGACAGTGAGTTCCATCAGGAAGCTAGTACCATCGCCTTTAGCTGATTCGACTTCATTACTCCAACTGCCTTGTTGCTGCAGAATATTACGAATCTGTTGTGAGTAGCTTTCAGGATAAAGATCAAAATTGAATAACTGACCTATGAAATCGTTGCGGCCTTTTTCACATAGATCGCAGCAGGCTTCGTTCACCTCAACAAAGTTAAACTGATTGTCTAGGATAAACATCCCTTCTGAAATATTTTCAATAGCACGTTCGAACAGTCTTAGTTGCTCTTCTGCTTGCTTAAAGTTGCTGATGTTCTTAATGGTACCAGTCATACGCAGCGCTTTATCATCTTCATCGCGCTCAACAATCTTTGCTCTATCTAAAATCCACACCCATTGATCGTCTTTACCTTTAACACGATAGGCTGCTTCGAAGTGATCGGTCTCACCGTAAAAATGTTTGTTAAGTGCGTTGGTGACTCGCTCTTGATCCAATGGGTGGATGTTGCTCTCTTCACCATGTTCCCCTGAGCGTTGGCCATCACGGGGAAATTCGAGAGAGCCCCAAATGTTAGAACGATATATCTGTCCGGTTTCGATATCCCAGTCCCACATCTCATCGCCGCTACCCCACAGCGACAACTTTAAACGTTCTTCAGACTTGGCGATTTGTCGTTGGACCTCTCTGCGGCGAAGAATTGCTTTAGTGATGACAGCAAAGATCATTAAAGAGATGATGCAGTAAACAATTTTTGCATTGGTTGATAACCACCATGGAGGGGTTATTTCTATGGAAAGACTTTTTGTCATGCCTGGCTCCATGGTTAATGGATCGATAGCATAAACATTGAAACTATATTCTCCAGGAGACAAGTTTGTATAAGTTGCCGAATTGATACCTTGGGAGTCTAACCAGCTGTTTGACAAACCTTCCATTTGATATGAGTATTGTAAATTAGGGTTTAAAACGCCTGGAGAGCTAAACTTGAATGTAAAAGGATAGTCAGAGTATTTTAATGAAATACTATTTGTAGATTCCAGCTGATTAACTAAAACTCCATTGCCTGGCTTTTGAGGTATATTGAATATAAGTAGAGAGTCAAGGGTTACATTAGGTGGCTCTCTATTTTCTAGGTGTGATTTTAGAGCTCTTAATGATATTTTACTTATGCCATTTATCCCACCTAAATAAATAGTTTCATTAAATCTAGATATTGATTGAGAATTATATTCTCCTTGGCTGCCGTAAGTCTGCGATAGTGAAAAGCTTTTGTTATCTTTAGTTGTTATTGTTATTTCAGCATTTGACGATGATATGATTGTGTCTTCATATTTTTCTATTGCATATATTGGTTTGTTGGTTTTCAATATTTTAGTTATGTTTTTGCTAATGGAATTAATCTTTGATAAAGAAGTTCTAGTTCCAAAATATATTTCATCATCATTAATGAAAATGCTACTGACTAGGTCTTCATTTACAACTTTGTCGACAGTTTTATTCTTTAATAAAAATAATCCACTCTGGGTTGCTATCCATACACTGTCCATGTCCTTTTTTATATCAAATACAGGGTTACCATGATCAATTTCAATTTTTTCAATTTTATTAGTTACTGTATTGAAAAAAACTAGCTCACCATTAAAAGTACCTGCCAATATCTTTTCAGACTCATGATCGTCTGTTACGATAAAAAACTTGTCTTTACTCAACAAGATTTTTTCTTCTGTATTTATGTCTATTGAGTAGAGGCCTTCTGGAGTTCCAATGTATATGTGATGACCTTTTACAATTGCGGATTTTGGCCCTGGGATATTCGAATTATACCTTTTTATTAAATTTAGGTTTTGATCGTAAAATTCCACATACGTTGAGTCTGAAGTAATAACTAATGTATCATTTGTTACTTTGTTTATTGACCAGACATTTTTATTTGTTAAATAGTTTTTAACCAGATTTTTATCATGTCTAATAATCGAAAGACCTTCGTTCTGGATTGCTAGATAAATCGAGTTTTTACCTGAGTAAATATCTGGAGTTGATGATGACTCTCCTGTCTTTCTTATTTTACCAAGAATTTTTGTAGTCTTTTCACTTTCGACTGTTGAAATTATATCTTTATTTAATATAATTGTTTTTTTATTTCCTTCTGACAATCCTGTTGCCGAAAGGTTATTTAAGCGGTTTTCTTCTCCAGTTAAATTGGTGACCTTGTTGTTTATTAATGATATTACTTGCCCTTCATGGAGCGAAATTTCTTGAGTTTCTGTCTGTACTTTTAAAATGTTACTGTTATTTATCTTGTATACGTCACCATTGTAAGTTCGTATGAAAATATCTGTTTTAATTGGGATTATTTTTTTATGCCACCAAAATTTAGTTCGAATTTATTTGTTATTTTTAAAAGGTCGCTAGAAACCAAGTAAATATTGTTCTCAGTCCCTAAAATTATCGTTCCGTTATACTCTGAAATTGACCAAATTGCTTGGTTACTAATTTGCTGTAATTCAGAACTAGGTAAGAATTGATCAAGTTCTTGATTGTATACTGTTAAGCCTTTGTCTGTGCCTACGAGAAGCCTACCGTTTTGATCGATATATAGGCTACGTATAAATGAACTCGGGAGAGAGGTATTGTTGTTCTCTGAAAAGTAATGCTTAAACGTTTTGCCATCAAATCGGTTAAGGCCATTTAGAGTACCTATCCAAACGTAACCATACTGATCTTCGACTAAAGAAGTGACGGTACTTTGAGATAGACCTTCAGAAACATTGTAATGATCTACATTGAGTTGCGGTCCATTTGGGCTAGCATTTTCGTCGGCGGAAGAGTGACCAGGAAACATGATGGCCATGAGGGAAATCAGTAAAATTTTTAGCAAAGAGTTAGGCATAATTATTAGTTTGATTATTAGCCAATAGCGCTTAGGCAACAGGTATTTAACCTACTTTTTCAGAAAGTGAAGGATTTGTCAAAAGAACAGTAGTTTTTGTTGGTTGCTAATTGTTCTTATTTTTATTTTGTTTTAGCTTAATTGTTGTCTTAAGCTGAGTTAGAGCTGTTAAAAAACTGCTGTTGGTGGAGATGCTAGTGTTTTCCGCTGTTATGCGAACCCATTATTTTTATTAACAAAATGTTTTTCTCAACATCTTCTCTCCCACTTAAAAGGGACTGGCTTAGACGAGAGTGAATTGCAGCAGTTTGTGTCGTGCTGTATCAATAATCGAAATTTGCAGCATGCTGCTTAAATGAGCGTAGGTCGGTGATCATATTGTCTGATGTCAGTGGCTCAAAGGCCGTGTGTTGTTCACCAGTGGTGAATAATACCAATCTGTCGCTGTGCTTGGTGCGCATTTTTTGCATCATAAACTTAATTAAGTCAGAGCGAGTCAACTTACTAATCTCCTCAACCACCAACTCTCGCTGATTAAATTCATAATCCTTATTACCTATGCTGGACCAATACCGCTGACCACGGGTTTTTAGATTCGGGTCATGTTCCATGATCTGGTTGATTAGGCCCTGTTTAGTTTGTTCCCACTGTTGATTGGTGATTTGCATGACGGCGTAGTTAAAGTCAGCGATGAACTCATCAATAGCTTGTAGCAGTTGCAGTGGACCAACTGAGGGGGATTGAATGTAGAAGATCATACCAGGGTAGCGGTTAAGTGGCAGATAACCTGTACCGACCATATAGCCCAACTGGCGTTTGGTGCGTAATTCATGAAAGAAAGTCGATGACATGGTGTGGTTTAAAAGGCTAAATAGCGCCATGTTTGTCGGTGTTGCGTCGGTTGACTGATAATAGACAATAATACTGCTATCTTGATGAGCAACGGCAAGCTCTCTCATGAGTGTACCGACGTTGTCCAGTTTAACCAATTCACGTTCAGATTCGCCGCTGGGTGTGGATACTAGCGACAAAATGTGATCAAGTCTTCGGCCTAACGCTTGTGCTTCGCTGGTAAGCCAATCACCGTAAACTAAGCCTTCAAGGTGAATTTTTTCATAAAAATCGCGCACATGTTCATGGAGATCATCTAAGGTCAACTCTTCTAGCTCTTCGGCCATGCGTTGTGGTTCATAGCTGCGCTTCTGTAAAGTAACGGTTAGGCTAGTAAAAAGCTGAGAGATAGGTTTGGCCCGTGTTTGATTGTACCAGTTGCGTAAAATTTGCTTCTTAATTTGCTTAAATCTAGCTTGGGTAAAATTACGTTCTCTTGCTTTACTAATTAATAGCGATAGCAAGGCTTCTTGTTTGCCAGTAAAGCCGGTTAAATGCAAGGTTATGCCACCTTGATGGGGATAGATGTTGTAACTTAATCCCGCAACCTCTGCAGGATAGGTATGCTCGGTAAGGTAATCGAGCAACATTTCAACATAAAGGCGCGTGAGCGCAGCATGTTTAGGTGTTCGTGCGGCAAACTGAGAGTCTAAAGAGAGATACATATGTCCCTTGGGAACATTGAATTCATCATCTTTTTTATGCCAGATACGGTAGCCTTCTTCCTGGCAAACGACAGTGGGTACGGGGTGATGGCTCTTGTCGTTTCTTGGCACTGAATCAGCAATGATAAAAGGGTTGGCTTCTGGCAGCGAGAGGGCTTCACGCACCTGTGGGCTATACCACTGCTGTAGCCTAGATGCTGCAATCGGTTTGACCTGGTAAGGAGAGTGATACCAAGCTGCCTGTTTTTCTGTATCGAGTTCAGGTGAGATGAGCTGAATGCGCATATTGTCAGGTGTCATCAATGCCAATAAGCTTGATGTTTGCGTAATATCTAAGCCATCCATACGATAATCACCATAAACAAGATCGCAGGTTTCATAATGGTGCATGTTAATACTAAGGTGACTGGCTAAATCTAGCGGTTTTATCTGCTCTTGATATTTAAAAGCCAGTTTCAGCAAGTTAGCACGCTCTTGATAGCGCCACTGCTGTAGTCCATCCGTTTTGATTAGTTCGATATATTCAAAAGCAGCTTGAATTACTTCATCTAATTGAGTTAACCCTTTTTCGGTAAGCTGAATACTAATGTTGTAATCTTTAAAGTTATAGCCATTCACGCCACCGCCAGCAGATAAGTTACTGGCCCAGCCTTGTTCTTTAAGGTAGCTCAACAGGCTGCCTTTACCTTCATAACCGAGAAGGTGACTAATAAATGTCAGCGGTTTACGTTTGTAAAAGCTATCGATCGCGGGGAGGGCAAACGTTATCGCCACTCGGCGCTGCTCCTTAAGGGGCACAATATTGATCTGTTGTTTTAATTGTTGTGGCTCATAGATAGCGATATCGGGATATTGTTTAAATAAGTTACCGTTGGCTATGGAGGTAAAGTAGCGTTCCGCTAATGCCTTTAACTTAGCTAACGGCAACGGAGCCACCATGCATAACGTCATTAAATTTGCGCTATAGTGCTGCTGATAAAAAGCGAGTAGTTCATCCCTTAACTGGGACTCTTCTCCTGAGAGCGTTGCAAGATTACCCACGGAAAATTTTGAGAAAGGGTGCGCAGGATTGACTGTCTCTTTCTGAACTTGGTAGGTTCGACGTACATCGTCTTTAAGCTTTAAGCTAAATTCCGACTCAATGGCATGCCGTTCTCTATCGACTAATTCCAAATCAAAACAGGGCGCGATAAAAAATTGGCTAAAGCGGTCTAATGACTCCTCAAATACCTCATTATCAATAGAAAAGAAGAAGTTTGTCTGCTCGGTTCCTGTCCACGCATTATTACTGCCACCATGTTGATTGACAAATTGATGGTACTCTCCCGATTGAGGGTACTTTTCTGTGCCTAAAAAGAGCATGTGTTCGAGGAAATGGGCCATGCCTGGGCGAGCAACAGGGTCGTCAAAGTGACCGACATTAACAGCCATGGATGCCGCCGCCTGATTCGCCTGTTGATCTTCAACCAGTAGCACTCGCAGACCATTCGCCAGTTGGATGTATTGATACTGGCGGTGATCATTTGGACTCTTAGTGATTCGCGTCGTCATTGGCAATTGGTCGCTCCATTGGGTAGGGGGCAGTGATAGCGTTGAAAAGTGAAGTATCTGTTTGTCGAAGCGACAAGAGTACATATTGGGCTGCAAAATCAACTTTGGCAAATATCTTATGATCTATTCGACTAATTATTAACTGACTTTTGGTTTGTTGCGACGTACTTTAACGCTACAATTGCAAAGAAGAACAAAAATAATCATAGCGAGAGTAGTATGCAGCTATATTTGATGCGACATGGTGAGGCGGGTTATAACGCTCATTCAGACAGAGAGCGAGTGTTGACTGAGGTTGGCCGTTATCAAACTGAACTGATGAGCAATTGGCTTGCGCGGTCAGTTACTGAGTTTGATTTGGTGCTAGTGAGCCCGTATCTACGAGCGCAACAAACTTGGCAAGAAGTAAGTAAACACTTTCCTGAGCCCAGAAAGTGGCTAGTGATGGATGATTTAATCCCCTCGGGAGAACCAAGCGTCGCAGTTGATACATTGCTAGCTTATGCAGACCATTTTAAGGCAGATAAAGTGCTAGTGATTGCTCACATGCCGCTACTTGGTTATATGGTGAGTGAATTAGTGGCGGGTGTTGAACCGCCACTGTTTGCAACATCGGGATTGACCTTAATCGATAAACATGGCGAGAGCGCCTCGCTTACTTGGCAGCAAACACCCCACACAGTGAGTTAGTGAACACAAAAAAGGACGCCTCGGCGTCCTTTTTACATTCAGGTCAATTATTACCTTGTCTGAGGCTGTTAGTCATCCCACTGTGGATGTTCACCGACATCGACCAATACCAATAGCGCAGCATCACCACCCCATTCTTTAGGGGCTTTATGAAATGCTTTCACATGGGGGTGCTGGGCCAGCCACATGGGAATGTTTTGTTTCAACACGCCGCTCCCATGGCCATGCATGACGCAGCAGCAGTGGCTGTGTTGCTTAATGCAGGCTTGGATCAGTGCCGCGATTTCCAGTTTGGCTTCAGTTTGGCGCATACCGTGTAAGTCTAAGAGCAAGTCAGGCTGGTAATCGCCGCGACGTAATCGCTTGACCTCATAACTGTCCACATCCTCTCGTGCCCAGCGCATCGCCCCTTCTAGTGGTAACAATGGTTGATAGGTATCTGAAAAGTAACTGTCTGCGTGCAGTTGAGTTGTTTTTTCCTCAAGCTGCTTCTTCGGGCTTTGCGGCGCGGCGAAGTGACGTTTATTCTGTTTTAATGGCTTTATGCCTTGGGTTAACGCTGAAAAAAGCGCCATACCCTCATCTTTTTCTTTATTCATGGGGCTATTTTATTGAATCCGATGCCATATGAATAGAGTTCAGTTACAATGATTCAGAACTATCTAGCTGGAGCAAGTTTTGGATAAGATTTTTGTAGATGAAGCCGTGACAGAATTACGGACAATTGGTGATATGTTGCGCTGGGCGGTGAGCCGCTTCAATGACGCGAATATCTATTACGGTCATGGTACTGATAACGCGTGGGATGAAGCGATTGCATTGGTATTTCATGCTTTACACCTCCCTGAAGAGATTGGCCAGCAGGTGATCCACACTAATTTGACCAGCAGTGAAAAACACAAAATTGTTGAGTTGATTATTCGTCGTGTACGTGAGCGCTTACCCGTGCCTTATCTAACTAATAAAGCCTATTTTGCGGGGCTTGAGTTTTATGTGGATGAGCGTGTCCTTGTACCTCGTTCGCCCATTGCGGAGATGATTGCCGACCGTTTTAGCCCATGGCTATACAACAAGCCTGTGAACCGGGTATTAGACTTATGTACTGGTAGTGCATGTATTGCCATTGCCTGCGCTTATGAGTTTGATACTGCAGAAGTCGATGCCTTAGACATTAGTGCTGATGCGCTAGAAGTAGCGCAAATTAATATTGAAACCTTGGGCGTGATGGACCGAGTTTTCCCTATTGAATCAGACCTATTTAGTGCAATACCTAAAGGCCCACAATACGACTTGATTGTTTCCAACCCACCTTATGTTGATGCTGAAGACATTGGTGATATGCCTGAAGAGTACCATCACGAGCCTGAACTTGGCTTAGCATCGGGACGCGATGGCCTAGATTTAACCAAGCGAATTTTAGCGAATGCAACGGATTACCTCACTGAAGATGGCCTACTGGTCGTTGAAGTGGGTAACTCTATGGTGCATTTGATTGAGCAATTCCCTGATGTACCTTTTACTTGGGTAAGTTTCGAGAATGGCGGTGACGGTGTGTTTGTGATTAGCCGTGATCAGCTACTTGAAAATGAATCACTATTCGCCATCTACAAAGATAGTGAATAATAGCGGCTATTGCTAAGGCTTATGAATGAGTAAGTTGATTTAGGAATATGGCGCAGGTTTAAACTGGGTTATGCTGAAAAGTGACTATATAACAAAGAGGTGAAGGAAGCGGATGTCGGGAAATAGTATAGGTCAAAATTTTGTGGTGACAACTTTTGGCGAAAGCCATGGTAAAGCACTGGGTTGTATTATCGACGGATGCCCTCCGGGACTTGAGCTGAGTGAAGCTGATATGCAACACGACCTTGACCGTCGTCGACCTGGCACCTCTCGTTATACCACTGCAAGACGTGAAGCTGATGAAGTACAGATCTTATCTGGTGTGTTTGAAGGCAAAACTACAGGGACATCGATTGGTTTAGTGATTCAAAATACCGATCAACGTAGCCAAGATTATTCCAATATCAAAGATCAGTTCCGTCCAGGTCATGCCGACTATACGTATCAGCAGAAGTATGGTTTACGTGATTACCGTGGCGGCGGTCGCTCTTCTGCTCGCGAGACGGCAATGCGTGTTGCTGCCGGCGCGGTTGCAAAAAAGTATTTAAAGCAAGTGCACGGCATCGAGGTGAATGCTTACCTGTCGCAGCTTGGGCCGATCACCGCTCAGAATGTTGATTTAGCTCAGGTAGAACAAAATGCATTTTTCTTTCCTGATGTGAGTCAATTGGAAGCGCTTGATGAATATATGCGCGATTTGAGAAAGAGTGGTGATTCGATTGGTGCTAAAGTCTCAGTGGTTGCGACCAATGTGCCTGTCGGACTCGGCGAACCCGTATTTGACCGACTCGATGCCGATATCGCCCATGCCTTAATGGGCATCAATGCTGTAAAAGGTGTTGAGATAGGCGATGGCTTTGAGGTGGTTAATCAAAAAGGTTCAGAACATCGCGACTTGATGTCACCAGAGGGTTTTGCATCAAATCATGCTGGTGGTATCTTAGGTGGGATCTCCTCCGGTCAACCTATTGTCGCGCACATCGCCATGAAGCCGACTTCAAGTATCAGCGTTCCTGGTGAAAGCATGACAGTTCAAGGCGAGCGTTCTGAGGTGGTGACTAAAGGTCGTCACGATCCTTGTGTGGGCATTCGCGCAGTGCCTATTGCCGAAGCGATGTTAGCCATTGTATTGATGGATCACATGTTGAGACATCGCGCTCAAAATAGTGATGTTCATAGTCAGACCCCAATATTAGGCATGCGTTAAGCGAAACGTTAAACAAAAGAGGGCACATTTATGTGCCTTCTTGCGTTAATGCATGTGAGCGTTTTTCGTCTACCTAATAGACGTTTTGGCATTGAGCATCAGTGCGTTGCTTGATAACAGCGGTAGCGCTTGTTGCTGCGATTTATGGTTAGCGTATGCTCTTAAATCATATAAACAGTTGTGGGGCTTACGCCTTGTGTAAACCCATTGCAATCATCAACAAACAATCACTAACTCAATGTAATTGTGATTAAAGACAGTCAACTATGAATCAAGCAGGACAACCAAGTCGCCAGTTGGTTTGGATAAGCAGCTGTTATTTCTTTTTCTTCGCCATACTCGGTGTGATGGTGCCTTATCTTGGGGTGTTCTTCGAGCACCGGGGTTTTAATCCACAAGAGATTGGTTTCTTACTCGCTATTTTGATGGCAACGCGGATTATTGCGCCAAATATTTGGGCGATGGTTGCCGACAAAACCGGTATGCGTTCGCAATTGGTTAAGTGGGGCGCTGCCGCTGCGTCTGTGACCTATTTGAGCTTTTTCTACAATGGCAGCTTTACCTACCTCGCCGTTAGTCTAACCATTTATACTTTCTTCTGGAATGCCATATTGGCGCAGCTTGAGGTGATTACTTTAGAGACTCTCGGTGAGAATACCGCACGTTATGGTGCTATTCGTAGCTTCGGTAGTTTGGGGTACCTGATCTTTGTTGTAGGAATGGGATTTGCCATTAATATTTGGGGGACCGAAGTACTGCCCTATGTTGGCATGCTGCTATTTATTGGGCTACTCCTCAGTGCTATGCCGTTACCTAGCGATAGAGTGGTCGTCAGTAAGAAGATTGGCGATGGCAAGCTTAATATAGATAAAGGCATTTTCTGGTTTCTAGTTTCTGCAATGCTATTGCAGATGAGTGCTGGACCATTTTACGGTTTCTTTGTGCTTTATCTTAAGCAATCTGGTTACAGCGAAGCGATTGCTGGTGTATACGTGGCGGCAGGGGTGTTGGCTGAAATTCTAATGTTTATGATTGCACCTAAATTGCTGGGGCGATTTGGTGTGCGGCCACTGTTGCTGGTTAGCCTCACGATGACAGCGTTGCGTTGGTTGATCATGGGGTTATGGGTGGATAATCCTTTTGCGTTAGGCATTAGCCAATTATTACATGCATTTACGTTCGGCTTAGTACATGCCGCATCTATTCAGTTTGTACATCAACGCTTTGATATTCGTCATCGCAGCAAAGGACAGGCTTTGTATGCCAGTTTAAGTTTTGGGGTTGGTGGGGCATTAGGTACTTGGCTATGCGGTGTGATTTGGGGTGATGGCTCAACCGCATGGTTAGCATGGATTGGGGCGGCGTGTTGTGCCTTGCTATCCATGCTCGCAATACTGTTGATCCCTAAGGTCGATAATCGCGATAATAGCGCTCATACAAACGCCACTGCATGATTACCGTAAACAATTTCGGAGAGATTAAGTAAGTTATGTCTAGGATTTTTCGTCTTGGTTTGATCATTAACCCCTTGGCAGGTTTAGGCGGCAGCGTCGCCCTTAAAGGCAGTGATGGTGTGGTAAAAGAAGCCCTTGCCCGTGGCGCGGAGCCCAAGGCGCAGTTAAGGATGGCTCAAGCGCTTGAGGTGATTTTAGCCTATCGCGATCGCATTGAAATTATCACCGCCTCAGGAGAGATGGGGGAGTTACTTGCTAAGGAGATGGACTTTAAGGTGACAGTGGCTTATCAGGCGAATAAACAGACTGAGGCGGGCGATACCCAAGCGGCAGCGACTGCGCTGCAGGCTTACGGATTAGATCTGTTGTTATTTGCTGGGGGTGACGGTACGGCTCGCGATCTCTTTTCGGTTGTTGATGAAGCGTTACCAGTGCTAGGGGTGCCTGCTGGAGTCAAAATTCATTCGGGTGTCTACGGTATCACCCCTCATGCATCAGGCATGGTGGTGAAAATGCTACTCGATGGTGAATTAGTGAGCCTGATGGCAGCCGATGTGATGGATATCGATGAAGTGGCTTTTCGTTCTGGCACTGTCAAAGCGCGCCGATTTGGTGAGATGCAGGTACCCGCAGAACCGCGCTATATTCAAGCGGTGAAAATGGGCGGTAAGGAAGTTGATGAGTTAGTGCTACATGATATGGCGGCAGAAGTCATTGAGCAGATGGACGATGAGCTTTTTATCATGGGCTCTGGCAGTACAGTGGCTGCAGTGATGGCTGAGTTAGGGTTAGACAACACCCTTTTAGGGGTTGATCTGGTTCAGCATCAGCAACTTGTCGCAAGCGATTTGAGTGCTCAAGCCCTATTGGCACAAACTCAGGCTAATCCTTGTAAATTGGTGATCACCTTAATTGGTGGTCAAGGACACATTCTCGGGCGAGGTAATCAACAGTTATCACCGACACTCATTCGCCGTGTCGGTCGAGACAATATTATTATCTTGGCAACAAAAACTAAGTTAAAAGCACTTGAAGGACGGCCACTAATTGTGGATAGTGGCGACCCGGAATTAGACAAAGCGTTGTGTGGCTATTTCAAAGTGATCACTGGCTATCATGATTATGTCATGTATCAGGTTGCTAACCCTGATTTGGTAGCATAGCCTGAACCACTGCATTGTTGTTAAAGTATTTACCCATAAAATAGGATTAGACAGATCATGTTAGAGCAGTACGAACAGGCATTAGAAGAGTGGATTGGTGCAATTGTTGAGCAAGGTGATGACGACCAACTGTTTGCCAGTGGCTATCTTCAAGGCCATTTTGCTGTGGTGTTATCACAATTAGAGGTTGAAACCGAGCAAGGCCAACAAGCACTAGAATCGAAAATGGCAGCCTGTTTAGATACCGCTAAAACTGAGCTTGAACCTGCTGATTTTCAATTGGTCTTGGCGGCTTGGCATGAACTTAGTGGAAAAATCTCTGCTAGCGTTGCAGCGTGATCAACATGAGCGCAACCTTGGTTAAGATTGGTCTCGTCAATCCCAAAAGCCCGACAAATGTCGGGGGAGTAATGCGAGCGGCAGGCTGTTATCAGGCTAGCGAAGTGCGTTATACGGGTAAGCGTTATGCATTGGCAGCTAAAAATCGCGGCGAGCAATACAACACAGATACCAAACGCGCGAGCGAGAATATTCCTCTAATTGCCGTAGACAACATATTAGAGGGGCTCGATAGTGACACCAAAGTGGTGTGTGTCGATCTGGTTGAAGGCGCGGTAGCACTACCAGAGTTTCAGCATCCAGCTAAAGCGATCTACGTGTTCGGTCCTGAAGATGGCACCATAGATCAGGGGTTAATTGATAGCGCTGATGCGGTTGTTTATGTGCCGACGGTTGGTTGTATGAATCTTGCCTCTTCGGTCAATGTATTGCTTTACGATAGGCTTGCTAAAGGCGCGCCTACGGGAAGTGATGCTCTGATAAGGCAAAGCCGTGATACCAATAATCGGGTTAAAGTAAAACGTTAACTTGATTCGAGGTAAAAATGCCACCTAAATGGGTGGCATTTTTATGGCTGTTTTAATTTGGTGCAATGTTTGCTGTAGTCTCGAGCGATTTCAGTATGCTGAGCAAGTCCTTGTTAGTCTAAATCAGTGCTTTGCCTTTCAACAGCTTACGCAGCCACATTCGGTTGGGGTTTAATAGTGTCAATATATCTGTAGTGGTGGGTAATAACTCACCACACATTTGCGCGGCAAGTATTTCTGCCGCCAGCGGACCCGAAGTCAATCCTCTTGAGCCTAGCCCACCGAGAATGAATAGTCCTTGATGAGTGGGGGCAGGGGTTTTAACCCAATAATCAATACTCTCTTTAGTGTGTTGATGGGTTTGGTACGCAGCCATGATGGCGTCATAATTTGGTGCACAGCCAACCATAGGCGCATGATCGCGAGTTACCATTCGTACGCCGACTCTGGCGCTGTGACCTGTAATGTCGACCTCTTTGGTCCAGTCGCCTTGATAGCTTTGGCGTATTTTATCCAGATTTTCAAACTGCTCGGTGTGACTATAGTCATTATTTGGGGCATCTTTGACGTAACTTGCGCCAGTGCAATGTAAGCCTTGATGGTTGGGGGTTAAGTAGCCGTGAGAGCAAAGCACTGTATTTAACTGGCTTAATGCTCCTCTGGATGGAATGTGGCTAACTTGACCACGAAAGCCACTGATAGGCAGTTCACGGGTTTGGGGGAAATCGGTTAAGTGGCGGCCATTGGCGAGTACTACGTTATCGAAGGGGCCAAATCGTGTCGTGTTACCGTTCGCTACAGCAGTTAAAAACCACTTATCATTGAGTTGTTCAATAGCGGTAACTTGAGTATTAAAGTACAACTTGTTGTCTGTGATGCTGCTAGCGTTATCTAAAGCGGCTTGAGTCAATTGATGGGGACAGACCCAGCCACCCAAAGGATAATAGATACCAGCTTCATCGATGCTGATCCCCGCCATCGCATCTGCTTGCTCTGTTGTTACAGCTTGAGCAATGTTCATCGCCCAAGGTTGGCCTGCAATAATTTTCTGTAAACGTGCGCGACTACGTGCGTCATGACCGGTATGCAATACGCCGCAAAAGTCATGGTCAATGGGGGAGCCTTGGCTGACCAATGAATGAATACGGTGACGACTAAACAGGTATCCCTGTAAAAAGAAGTGGCTCAGTGTGCCATGCTCGGGTGTTAACAAGGGATAGATGGCGCCTTGTTTATTTCCTGATGCCTGCTGGCCCGGAGCACCATCCATACAGAATAGCGAAATAGACTTGCCACGCTCAGCTAATGACAGCGCCAAACAAGCACTGGCGACACCGCCGCCAATAACTGCAATTGAACCACTACTTGCCGGTGTTAAGGGATTAAAGTTTAGACTTTCTTGTTGTTGCCGCAGTAAGGCGCAGCGTTCTTTAAGTGCGAGCTCTCGATTAAGCGTTTGGGTTGCGTTAGTTTTCGCTAGCTCTTTGTCGGTTTCAACCTTCCCCCCCGTGAGTGCGATGAACTCAAATCCACATAAGTCACACATTGAGGCGAGGTACGTATGCTGTGGAATATCTAGAGGTGTAACTTGCACGATAGATGCTGATACGTGGCTGAGTTTTGCCATCTGCCACAGATCCGTTTGGGTTAAGTGTTCAGTCACTGTTGGCGTAGTGATTAACCAGCTCTTAAATTTTATATCCGTTTGGCTAACTATTTCTCGCAATTGTTGAGCCGTGTCTCCTATATGGAGATCTAGGCTGAGTGTGCCGTCGAATAAGGAGATACGGTGACAGCCATTAATCTTTGCGTCTCGGATATCCTGCAGATGAGTAGCAATATCCGTGAGCTGGCTGATTGCGTCGCATAGACCTGTGATTTCATCGACATGTTTGATGAAAAACTTCAGTTGCCAACGGCTCTGATTGGTCGAAGAGCCGTGATAAACTAACCATTGTTTAAGTATCGTCGCATGATCTTTGCCAATAACGCCTACAATTATGGGGGCGCCAAACGGAGTATTTGTCGTTAAATGACTAAATAATGAGTCGATTTCACTTATGTTTACACTTATTTGTGTTTTATCTTCACGTTCTGTGGTCAATGAATTTACTCTCACAATGATATTAGGCATTATTTTACCCGCCTTTATGGAAAGCTGACCACTTAAATGCGACAAAAGCGCTACTATTGGCCCAGCAAAATTGGTACTACACGTACGGAATGGATAGTAAATAATGAAAAGAGTCGTGATCACCGGACTTGGCATCGTTTCAAGTATTGGTAATAACAAGCAAGAAGTAACCGAATCACTCAAAGCGGGTCGTAGCGGTATTACCCACTCAGATCAGTTTGAAGAAATGAAGCTTCGTAGCCATGTTTGGGGCGACATTAAGTTAGACCCTAAAGAGCATATTGATCGCAAAGCACTGCGTTTTATGGGCGATGCTGCAGCGTACGCTTATATCGCCATGGAGCAAGCGATTAACGATGCTGGTCTTACTGAAGAGCAATATTCTAATCATCGCGTCGGTATTATAGCCGGTACGGGTGGTGCATCTTCAGCGAACCAAGTTCAAGCTGCAGATACATTGCGCGAGAAAGGTGTCAAACGCGTAGGGCCATATATCGTGCCACGTATTATGTCGAGCACGGCAAGCGCATGTTTGGCAACACCATTTAAGATTAAAGGCATGAACTACTCAATCAGTTCTGCGTGTGCAACCAGTGCTCACTGTATTGGCCATGCTGTTGAACTAATCCAGATGGGCAAACAAGATATGGTGTTTGCTGGTGGTGCAGAAGAAGTCGATTGGACTTTAACCATGGGCTTTGATGCCATGGGCGCGCTATCGACCAAATACAATGACGAGCCAACGAAGGCGTCTCGTACCTATGATGCTGACCGTGATGGTTTCGTTATCTCTGGTGGCGGTGGAATCGTTGTCGTTGAAGAGCTGGAACATGCGTTAGCTCGCGGTGCTAAGATTTACGCTGAGGTGATTGGCTATGGCGCATCGTCAGATGGTTACGACATGGTTGCGCCATCAGGTGAAGGTGCTGTGCGTTGTATGCAGATGGCTCTAGCTGATGTTGACACTCCAATCGATTACATCAACACCCACGGTACATCTACACCAGTAGGTGATATGCGTGAACTTGAAGCATTGGCGGAAACATTTGGTGATAATCTTCCTGCTATCGCCTCGACCAAGTCACTGACAGGCCATGCCCTTGGTGCTGCTGGTGTTCATGAAGCGATTTACAGCTTAATCATGATGGAAAGCAGCTTCATCGCACCAAGCATTAACATCGATAACGTTGATGATAAAGCGATTGGTATGCCGATTGTAACTGAGTACCGCGATGCGGAGCTTAATACTATCATGAGCAACAGCTTCGGTTTTGGTGGCACTAACGCAACATTAGTGATGCGCAAGTACAAATAAGTACTGGCAGCATTAATAAAAAAGGGAAGCATAATAGCTTCCCTTTTTTGTTTGCGTTGAATGTCAGACGCTGGTTGGAATGATAACAATCAGTATCAGAAAGGATTACTGAGCGTTTAGCTGCTGACCGGTAACCGCTTTTGACTCATCACCCATCAGGTACAAGTAGGTAGGCATAATTTCTGCCGGTGTTTTTAGTAACTGTGGGTTTTCAGCCGGATAGGCGTTAGCTCGCATACCAGTACGGGTTGCACCAGGGTTAATACTGTTGACCCTAAGGTTGGTACCTTCATATTCATGGGCAATTGATTGCATCATACCTTCTGTGGCGAATTTGGAGATGGCGTATTCGCCCCAAAATGCACGTCCCTGCCTGCCAACACTACTCGATGTAAACACTAGTGATGCCAAAGGCGATTTCTTCATTACCGGTAAAAGGGCTTTGGTGAGCATGATTTCAGCCACCAGATTAACCTGTAAAACCTCTTTCACTGAATCCATAGAGATATGCTCAAACGGACCTAAAACACCTAGCATACTGGCGTTATGCAATAAGCCATCAAGGTGACCAAACTGCTGCTCAATGGTTTCCGCCATATCAATGTAGTTTTGCTCAGACGCGCCTTTAAGGTCTAGGGGAACAATCGCTGGTGTTGGGCAGCCAGCTTGCTCAATCTCATCATAAACGGCTTCCAATTTCTTTACCGTTTTGCCTAATAGAATTACCGTTGCGCCATGTTCGGCGTATGCCAGTGCAGCGGCGCGTCCAATGCCATCACCTGCACCAGTAACCAGAATAGTTTTATCTTTTAGTAAATCTTTTGCTGCCTGATATTTCAACATGAGTCAAATTTTCCCGTTCGCGGAATTGCCCGCTATTTCTGTGATTTATTCAAGCCTGAAACGCCTGTTTAAAACAAATGATTAATTAACGACCATTTATCTAGCCTGTAAGTGTGACAAAAATGTAGCTAACTCAATAATTTTACGTTAACTTGAGCAAAGCTAGGGACTTAAAAAGTCCTATTGGTCACGCAAGGAAGACTATTGTGACCAATTTTTGGGGAAAACAAAATTATTACAACAAGATTTGGGGAAAAAAGATGAAAAGACTCTTTTTGGGTGTCGCAATTGCGTCCGCTTTAGGAATGACTGGTTGTAGCGAAGATAGTGTCGATGAGCTTACAGAAAAGACGCAGCCACTGATTCCTGAATCTCACATGGTGTTCGATCCGGCAAACGGAAAGGTACCATTACCAAACGATTTATTATTTAGCGGAACACTCGACGGTACTATCACTATCCCAGGAGAGAAAGCCGACGGCAGTAGCGACTATACTGACCCACAAATGGCGCTTGGTGCGCTTGATGGTTGGTCAACCACTTCACCCATCTCTATAACGGTTGACCCTGCTACCGACCACGACGGTACTAAACTGACACTTTCTGCTGCATCGGTATTTCAGCCTGGTGCGATTCGCATGTTTGAAGCCACGGTTGGTGGACCACTGTCGTCCGACCCAGAGTGTCAATCAGCGCCTTCAGTCTCTGCCTGTAAGATTGGTAACGAGCTGCAGTTCGGCGTGGACTTTGTCTCTAAAGCCTCTGGTAACACGATTGCGATTGTGCCACTTAAACCGCTAAAAGCGGGTCAATCCTATGTCTACGCAACCACGAGTTTGATTCAAGATTCAGAAGGTCGCCCGATAGCGCCTTCAAGCACCTATGGTTTGTTAAAATTAGACATTGAAACTAAGCCATTAGAAACGCCTGAGCAGCTTATGCTGCAAACGCTGGTCAATAGCTATGAGAAGGGAATGGCATCGGCCCACGGTGTTGATGCCGCAACGATAAGCTATGCCGGTTTGTTTACAACTCAGGCGATTAGCGATGTTTATGAAACAAGCAAACTGTTAATGCTGCAAGAGGGTTCACCTTTTGCGCCGTCTATGACAGTCCCAATGCCGCATCCATATGGTATTACCGTCGCCCAAGCGGCAGGCTTGACTGAAGCTGATGGTCTTGCCTATGTCGTGTCGAGCCTGGCGGATGTGTATGTGGCTGAGTTAACGCTGCCAACCTATGGCGCCTGTAACTCGGTAACGTGTGCTGGTATCGATGGTAATTGGCGTGCGCTTGGCGATAGCCCAGTGTCAGTGTTATTAGCACTACAGTCTGGCACCATGAGTCAACAAACTTATGGCGCTCAAGCCATGGGTTACGGGATAGACCCGTCTGAGGGCATAGCTAATCCAGCGTTACTGGCGGGTAAAACCTGGTTATTAGATGATGGTACAGCAGCCGATAAAGCTAAACACCTGACTAAGTTTAATCCTATCCCAGCACCGACTGGCAGCGAAACTGTGCCAGTGTTAATTTCTATGCCAAATGCAGAGCGCTTAGCGGCCTTTTATAGTGCACAAGGTTTACCGTTTACGCCACCGACAGCGGGTTGGCCGACAACGATTGCCATGCATGGTCTAGGCGGTGGTAAAGAGATGTCATTAGCTTATGCTGGCAGCTATGCGGCGATGGGCGTTGCGACGATTGCCATTGATATGCCACTGCATGGTGCAAGATCATTCGATGCAAATGGTGATGGTATCTATGAGGTGTCAGCGACCGATCCGTCATACGGAGCTGTGGTTGGCAATGAAGACGCCTTTAAAAATGGCAGTCCGTTAGTCTTTATTAATATCGCGAGTACTTTGTCTGTGCGAGATAATTTCAGACAAGCAACTGTTGATCATTTAGGCCTTCGTGCATCGCTAACTGGGCTTGCTGGTGGTCTTGCGGCGGCGCAGATGCCGCAGATGTTCGACATTACTAAAATTAGCGCACAAGGGCTTAGCTTAGGTGCGATAGTCGGAACGGATTTTGCGACTTATGCTAGCACCGGCTTAACTCACCCAGAAAATGGTGCAGATTTAAGTTATGTGCATAAGATCAATGCGGTGTCATTAGTGGCGCCAGCGGGCGGTGTTGCGGGTGCCTTTATCGGCTCAGCGACCTTTGGTCCAGTATTGTTTAGCACTGTAACTGCAACAGATAGCTTCCAAGCGTTAGTTGATGAGGCTAATACGGCTGGCTATGAGCCTGGGTCGCCAGAATATAGCGCGCTTGTTCAGGCTGTATATGCTCAATTTCTGCCAACCTTCGCCTTTGCGGTACAAACAGCGGTCGATAGTATGGATCCTGTTAATCACGCCGCAGCGCTAAAAGCCACTGAGTTACCGGTTCATCTAGTTGAGGTGGTTGGTGATGCTAGTAACCTACCTGATCAGGTGTTGCCAAATAGTGTGGAGAACTTCCCGCTATCGGGTACAGAGCCGTTGATTGCTAACTTAGGCCTAGAGTGCATTGATACAACAAGCGCAGGTTCTGGTGCGGTGCGCTTTAGTAAAGGTCACCATAGCTCGATTGTTAGCCCAAGCGAGATACCAGGTGTAACAGATGGCAAAGCGGCGGATGCCACCGTTGAGATGCAACAACAAGTAGCGGCCTTCGCGTTGACTGCGGGTAAAGAGCAAGCGACTATTTTAGTACAAGACAAGTCGGTGCTTCAGCCTTGCGCTGTACCTGCTGGCTAATTGCTGCACAAATAACTAAACAAAAGCCCAGCGTTTGCTGGGTTTTTTTATTGTGGCGTTTGTTATTCCCGACTTGACTGATAGAATAACTGCCACATTTTAAGGGTAACAAGAAAGCCTCAAACGGAGCTTATTTTGGAATTTTTGTACGAGTATGGATTATTCCTCGCCAAGGCCGTCACTATCGTTATTGCGATAGCTGCTGTCGTGATTGTGATATTGGCCTCAGCGGTGAAACAGAAATCAGATAAGGGCGAGTTAAAACTCACTAACTTATCTGAAGAGTTGAAGCTGTTAAAACATGATTTGAAAGAGGAGTTGCTATCCAAAAAGCAGTTCAAAGCCTATGAAAAGCAGTTAAAAGCTGATGAAAAAGCCAAAGAGAAAGCAGAGAAAAACCAAACTGAGTCACCAGTAGAGCCAAGAGTATTCGTTATTGACTTTAACGGTAGTATCGATGCTGCAGAAGTCGCATCACTACGTGAAGAGATCGGCGCAATTTTGACCATTGCCGAGCCTGGCGATGAAGTGGTTGTTAATGTGGAAAGTGGTGGCGGTATGGTCCATGGTTATGGACTTGCTTCAAGTCAGTTAGACCGCTTGCGTCAGGCTGATATCCCATTGACCATCTGTGTTGACAAAGTGGCGGCCAGTGGCGGTTATATGATGGCATGTGTCGCGAACAAAATTTATGCTGCGCCGTTTGCGATTGTTGGTTCTATTGGTGTTGTGGCGCAAATTCCAAATTTTAACCGTTTGCTTAAAAAGCATGATATTGACTACGAGCAGCACACCGCTGGGGATTTTAAACGCACGTTAACGGTATTTGGTGAAAATACCGATGAGGGGCGAGAGAAGTTCCAAAAAGAGCTTGAAGAGACCCATGTGCTATTTAAGGCGTTTATTGCTAAGTACCGTCCAGGACTTGATATTGCCAAAGTGGCAACAGGGGAGCATTGGTATGGGCAACAAGCGATAGATTTAGGTTTGATCGATGCCTTATCAACAAGCGATGATGTTGTCATGCAGCTTGCAAAGGATAAAACCGTGATTAAAGTACGCTATCAGCTAAAGAAAAAGTTAGCTGACAAGATTGCGCATGGTGCTTCGATGTCATTGAATGCGTTGTTTAATAAGTTGGCGGAAAAGAACCAGCCTGTTAGTTAGTCTTAACGCGCACTATTCGTTACTGAAAACCTGCATCATGCAGGTTTTTTTATCTTTATTGAATTTTTATTCTTTTAGGCTTTAATTATTCATTGAAATCTTATACAAAATAGATACCTCTAGCATGATAAGTATTCAAAGATGAAGAGTGCTCACAGTTACAAGCCGACTTTAATGGTGGGCGATCAGTCCTATCCCGCGTATGAGCTTAGGTATCTGCTAAGTTATGTCTCACTGCACTATGGTGTTGAGCAACGAGAGCAATTATGTCAAGAGATTGGAGTTGGCATTAACGAATTACAGCAGATGCAGTTGGTGTTTGTGTGGCAAGTCGATTATGTGATGGCTTATCTTAAGCAGCGTGAACATGATCTCGAGTTAGGTGCAAAATTGGGTGCTTGCTACCAAGTCGAGGACTTGGGGTTTATGCTCAATCATTTGAAAGAATGTGCCAACTTAGGTGATTGTCTGCAATTTGTCTTGTCTCACCCCGAATTAGTTGGGAGCTTTTCCGATACATTGATCAGTAATAATGCAGGAGTCTTATCTCTTCGATGGCTTAACACTGGTAAGATTGATCGAGAACGCTTTGGCATGCAGTTTCAACATAGTGTCTGTTCTATGTTGGCTTTAGCAAGGCAACTGACACAACACCCAATTGCGTTAATGCAAATCCATATGGCCGAATCAGCAAGGCAATCACAGTTTTTACAAGATTTTACCCAATGTGACGTTCAGTTTGAACGTGAATTCTATCAGTGGTCTATTGGACATCAAGAGCTAACATTGCCGATTTTGTATGATTTTGAAAGCGTGGTGATGACGGAACATGCATTGGGAGAAGCTTCCTATATAGAACAAATATTGAATCAGCTTAAAGCGAACTTTCCTGAGCTGCCTAAACTAGAACAGATGGCCTTGATGAACAATATCAGTGATAGAACCTTGCGTCGTCGATTAGCCAGTGCAGGAACCACCTATCAGCGTCTTGTTGATCAGGTGCGCTCGCAAATCGCTATCGGTCTTATTGTGCAAGGAGACAGAAGTGTGGTTGAGATAGCCGATTTGATGGGGTTTAGTGATGTCAGCCATTTTCGCCAGAGTTTCAAACATTGGCTCGGTTATCCTCCTGGGCATTTTATCCGCAAAATTTAATTAGGCCGGTTTTGTCACAGGCCTAATAACATGCTTAATAGGCGATAAAACCTTAATGTTGGCAAGTGCCGATTGAGGGGGCCATGGTGTCAATCCACTTTCTAATTATGGTGACGGCCTCTCGATGTACTAGGCTGCGCCCAATGGGGGGCATACGATCTTTGGCGTTATTCAATTCTTGCCGATATAGCAAAATAGAATGTTCTGCATCTCCAGGAATGATATCGTAGCTCAAGCCTTTTTCGCCCCCATCCCAACCCGGTGGCTGTTTGCATATACCATATTGAAAGCTGGTGTGATCGACATTGTAGCCTAAGCGTAAACCTGACAGGCTGGCAAATCCTTCTGCTCTGTGGCAATGCGCGCAGTTAATATCCAGATAACCCTTGGCTCTGTTGGTCAATGATGCGGCTCCATCATCGATGGCGGGCGCGCTGCTAAGTTCGTTTGCGGCGGGTAATCTGTCTAGCCAGCCTTTCTGTTGCCACAATGCTAGCTGGTTTATGGTGACGCCTTGGTATTCAATCTTATGGTTGAGCAGGTGAGATTTTAGACCGATTGGGCTGATATGGTTGTCGGTGCTGCTTGTCACTTGGTGGCACAGCTTGCATTCGGCGCGACTCGGCACGTGATAATTAAAGCTGAGTTGCTCACCTTGCCGATTGAGCGTATGGCTGACATTTGCCCCTGCTTGAATGAGTGTCGCCTGTCCATTTTCCCAAAGGTAAGCCAGTGTTGTCCATCCCGCTTCTCGGTGAATTAACAAGCGGGTTTCGATCATTACCTCATTTTCACTGCCACTGACTTGGGTATCGAAGGGCAGGGCAAAGGTTTTGGTTAACACTGTACCGACAGGCAAGCCAAAGGTATCAAACTCATTGAAACTGATAGTTTTCCCCTCTGGCAGAAAAATGAAGCGGTATTTATTGGCGTAATTAGAAAACAACTGCGTCGATAGCTCGTATTTTATGCCTGGAGTATTTGGGGCTGTCGTCGGATGATCAGCTTGGCTAAATAGCTGATAATCGGCCAGCTGCGGGCAATCCTCGTTCATTAAAGCATCCCAGTTGATCTGGTTACTTGGGTTATTGCATAAGCTATCATTACCGCTTATTGGCGGTGGTGTCGTGACTGTGGGCGGCGGGCTTACAGCGGATGAACTATCATCATTGCCGCCACAGCCAAACAGTATAAGGCTTATCAATAGTAAGTTGATGATGCGCATAATGTCTCTCTCAGTGAAAAAAGGCTGCCTATTGGCAGCCTTTTCTGTGGGCGTTTAAAGTGAGCAACTCGCTCTTGGTAAACGTTTTATCCACTCTGCAATTAAGGCACTGCCTTCTCCGTGGGATAAACTGCGGCCAATCTCTGGCATACGATCGCCGGGGTTGGTCGAATCCATACGGAAGTGCAAGATTGAGGTTTCTGCGCTGCCCGGGACCACATCGTAGCTCAGCGAGCCTCCTCCATAAGCGACAGGAGACTTACAGGTGCCATGAGAATAACCTGCATCCTCATCATAGGTTCGCCAGTACTCAAGCTTAAGACCGGTATTCGAAGCATTGCCCTCAGGGCGATGGCAATGGGCACAGTTGATATCAAGATACCCTTTAGCCGTTTTCATCAAGGCTTCATCGGATAGCGCCGCTAATGTTATCTCATCGCCATCATGGAAAGCCGGCACAGTATCGATTGTGGTGACGTCAGGCACGCCCTGCAATATACCGGCTGCTTGCCACTTCAACAGTTGGTTCATGTTGCCGTCGCTGAAGGCATAGTCTTTATTGAGATGACGTGCTTTAGGGCCAATTGGTACAAACACGGCTTGGCTATCATCATCGGCCTTAAACTGATGGCACTGCTTGCACTGATTCATGCTTGGCACAACATAGTCAAAGTTAAGGGTCTCACCATTGTGAACCACCTGTTTTGCTTGAATGGCTCCCGCTTTAGCAAGCACGGCGTCGGTTTGCTCAGCATTAAACACATAAGGTAATGCAGACCAACCCGTGGCACGCTTGATCAGTAGGCGAGTTTCAACTAACGACTCGTTAGCAATACCACGTTTAGCCGTATCCGCTGGCAAGGCAAAGGTTTTAGTGATCACTGTGCCGACAGGGAAGTCCATGCTTTCGGTTGCAGAGTAGTCTGCTTTTTGCCCCTCAGGTACAAATACAAAACGATACTTACTCGAGTAGTCGGTAAATAGCTGAGTATTAAGATCGTAAGGCAGGCCGCCTGAATTGGCACCTGTGCTTGGGTTTGCTGCATCGGCAAACAGTTTATAATCTGAGAGATTTGGACAGTTAGCGCCTAATAGCGCATCCCAATTAACGCCAGATGCTGTGCTGCTACACAAGGCCAAGTCACCATCACCAACAAGGCCTCCTTCCCCTTCGCCAATACTGCCGCCCCCCCCAACGAGGTTGCCACCGTCACAACCTGCGACGTCATCATCGACGCCACAACCAAATATCTGATCGCCAAATGTCACGGTATGCACGGGCAAGCTCACTTGGGCACAGGTCATGATATCTTGCTGTGTTTTTTCATAAAGCACATCTGCAATACTGATATCAGTATTGTTATTGGCATAGAGACGACCAAATGAAACATCACCGTTGTTTTGCGCACAGACATTGTCGCTGCCGTCTGGTGCAAAAGGTAGCTCCTGAAGCCCTAAATATGCCGCGGTGCCATTGTTAGATAGCATCTCCCCTAAGCCGTCATACAGTACGCCAGGGAAAGCTCCATGGGTAAACAGGTAGGCTTTAATAATGTCATCAATTAAGTAGCCATTAGGCTTTTTACCATAATCGGTGATCACATTATCATGGAGATAAATATTACGGGGTGTCGGACGCCAACCATCTTCAATAGGCTGACCGGGTTGGCCATAGTTACCGACGAAGGCGTTCATGTCAGGTTCTGCAATAAAGAAGCTAGATATGGTCACGCCCATGGTGTCGTGGTTGGTGATTTCGTTATTAAAAATCTCCACATCATCTGTAGACAAGATGATCATGCCGGTACCTGGCGGTACTATGTGTACTCCAGCTGGATTGGCTGACGCATTGGCAAAGTTTTTCGTATTGTTGTCGTAAACTTTGTTATTAAAAATACGCACGCTAGAGCCATATCTATGATTATTGATTGGCAGGTCGAAAACTAAGATCCCCCCCGTATTGCCCATGGCTTCATTGTCATACACATCGGCATATTTCGAGTTTTCAATTTCAATGCCGGCCACGTTTTCTTTTGCGATATTACGGCGCACAACAATGTACTGCGACTGACCGACATAAATACCTGCATCGGCGCTACCACGAACATAGGTGTCTTCAATCAGAATGTTTTCACACTCAACAGGATAGAGCCCGTAGGCACCGTTATCCTCATCGAGTTCACCTTCCCAAACTGTGGCAAGTCTTCTTAAGATGATACCGTTGGTATTTTTTAGTTTAATACCATTGTTTTTCGCTTCGTTGACCGAAAGATCTTGAATGATCACATTGACAGCATTTTGCACAAAAATACCATCACCAGTGATGGGCTCTGAAAAGTCTAATACTGTTTCATCCATGCCATATCCCATAATGGTGATGTTTTTTGCGTAGGCGCCATCACCATCAACATCGCCGTCAAACAGCAGCGTCGATTCAATTTTAAAATTACCTTTAGGCAGAACAATGACATCATTACTTTGTGCATTGATAAGCGCTTCTTGAATTCGAGTGGTCAGGTTTTCACCTTCCTCGATTAAGATGGCACCTTCAGGAAAGTTTGCGGTGGGATCTGTTGGTGGCGTTACCGCCGTGGGTGGTACTTCAACATTGGAAGTATCTTCATCGTCTGATGAGCAAGCAGTTAAACTTAACGCCACGGCGCTGGCCACGAGCGTTGGAATTAACCAATGGGGTTTCTTGTTGAACATAGCGTCTCCAGCTTATTTTTATTATTCCTGTCTTAGATTGCACTGACGTACCATATATGCAATGTGAAATCTGGCCAACAAGTTGATAACATTTTGTTATCAAAGGTGCTTTTGAAAGGGTTTAAACACGTGTTTGTTTTTTTGTTAATAAAAAACAACAGGTAGCGTGTTTTATTAAACGGATACTTTCGACTTGATAAGGCCTCCGACCAGTGATAGGAAAAGACATGATAATGCGCTTGAAGTGGATTTGTTGGCTTAATGTTGCGCCAAAGGGTGGCTTGAGCAAAGACCGTGAGCAAGCCTTTTAGTTACAGTTACGGACCAGTTCGTTAAAAATCGATGCTAAAAACCGACATAAAACCGGCAGTCAATGGGAGTCACTTTTATTCTGCGTCGTATCTTCTGAGTCCCCTTGTGGCGTACCAATGTGATCCCATTCCAAAGACAGGTCTAGAGCAAACATGTCGGTCAGCTCAATGCCAAATGTGGCGACAGTATGGCGGGAATAACCACCGGAGTCTTAATTTGCGTAGTTAATACGATATAAAGCGTTAAAATCGATATCATCTGTTAATTCAGTATCATAAACCATTTCAATCACGAGGGCTGTGCTACTTTAGACATCACTCGTCAGCGGGATCTCTTCATCATTTTGAGTACTGCTTAAGAACGGATTAAATTCGTAAAACAAAGGTTTAGCGTCAAAGTGCCTCGCACAGCGTTGTTTAAGGGGTGGCCATAAATAACACCTCTACTGTTAACCGTTTAACAATAACTTTTAGGCCATCATCAATTAAGCTTTACTGAGGTGAGCGGCTTGGTATCGGCTAGCGCCGCTTCTAACCAAGGTTTTACAAATTCAGCTATTTGCGCTTGTGCCTGTTCATTGGGATGGATGTCATCGGCTTGCATTAATTCTGGATGTATCGCGACCTCAGTCATAAAAAAAGGCATCAGAGTGATCTCATGCTCTTGAGCTAACGTTTTATATACTTGAGTAAACATATTTGCGTAGCGGGGGCCGTAGTTAGGTGGCACCATGACTTCGCTTAATATCACTTTGGCGTCAGCTTGCTTTGAAAGTTGGATCATTTTTGTAAGATTATCTTTCAGCTGTTTAGGCGAAAAACCACGGAGACCATCGTTACCGCCGAGTTCAATTAATACCAGCTGTGGTTGAGTGGATTCAAGCAGGGTGGGGAGTCTACGCAATCCTCCAGCGGAGGTTTCGCCGCTAACCGAGCCATTAATAATGTTTTGTTGGGGCATCTTTTTTGATAAAAGGTTAACCCAGCCCTTGTCTTGTTCCATGCCATAACTTGCACTTAGGCTATCACCTAGGATTAATATAGGGTTAGCATGGGCAAATTGAGTGGCGCACAACAAAATTAAAGATGTCACTCCCATCATCATTTTAGAGTTGGAAGCAAAGAAGGATTTTATGTCAGAAAATAGCGCTATCACGGTAAATAATCTCATTAAGTCTGTGGCTACCCAAGAGGGAGAACTTACTATCCTCAACGGCATCAACATGGATGTCAAGTTAGGAGAGAGTGTTGCCATTCTCGGCCCTTCGGGTTCGGGGAAGTCAACCTTGCTAGGGTTGCTGGCGGCATTGGACTCGCCTAGTGCTGGTGAAATTTGGCTTGATGGCACTGCACTGAGCGTACTCGATGAAGAGGGTAAGGCCGCTTTGAGAAAGCATAGTGTGAGCTTTATTTTTCAGTCCTTTATGCTGGTCGATACGCTCAATGCCTTAGAAAATGTGATGCTACCAGCTGAGCTGTCGGGTATCGAGGATGCTAAACAGAAAGCGGAGGCTATGCTTGAGCGCGTTGGCCTGAGTCATAGGTTAAATCATTTTCCTAACCAATTATCTGGTGGAGAGCAGCAGCGTGTTGCCATTGCTCGAGCGTTTATTTGTGAGCCAAAGGTACTGTTTGCCGATGAACCTACGGGTAACCTTGACGGTGCAAATAGCGACAAAGTCGCGGATATGTTGTTTGAGCTCAACCGAGAAAGTGATACTACTTTGATTCTGGTGACTCATGATATGCAACTGGCCAATCGCTGCGAACGTCAATTCTTAATGCAGTCGGGTCAACTCAGTGAGTCGACAAGCAAGAGTCAGCCTGTGATGAAGTCGGTCTCAGTGGAGGCGAGCTAATGGAGATGCGCATCGCATGGAAGTTATTTAAGCGCGAGCTATTTCAAGGTCAACTGATGCTGATTATTTTGGCCATTACCTTAGCAGTACTGTCTGTGACAGGCTTGTCTCGGGTTAGTGAGCGGTTACAGCTTGCAATCAATGGCCAAGCATCAAAGTTTATTGCCGCCGATCGTATTATCAATTCACCCACGCCATTAAACCCCGACATAGTGCTACAAGCTGAAAGGTTAGGCTTAGCACATGTTGCCAGCATGCAGTTTAACTCCATGGTGTATGCCAATGATAATTTTCAACTGGTAACGGTGCGGGCCGTTGATGAAGGCTACCCCCTAAAGGGAAAGATTGAGCTAACAACTGGCATAACTCAAGCGCTACCAGAGCAAGGAACCTTGTGGTATGAGAGCCGTTTAGGTGGTATTTTGGCTCACCCCAAGCGTTTAGAGTTGGGCAATAGTGAGTTTAACTTAAGTGCTGAAATTGCACGTTTACCTGATGCTGGCTTTAATCCGTTCGCTTCCTCTCCTGTGGTGTTAATGCGCTTAGATGATGTAGCACAAACTGGGGTAATTCAACCTGGGAGTCGGGTGAACTATGTGCATCAATTTACTGGCGAAGCATCACAGTTAACGGCGTTTGAGCAGGCCGTTAAACCATTATTGAATAATTCGCAACGCTGGGTTGATGTGCAGTCTGGAGATTCGCCGATAGCCAGTGCGGTAAAGCGAGCCGAGCGCTTTTTGTTACTAGCTAGTTTACTCGGAATAGCGCTTGCCTGTGCCGCAATTGGCATTGCAGCGCAACGTTATTGCCAACGTCATTTTGACGTGGTCGCTATGCTCAAAACCTTTGGCGCATCGAGTAAGCAGATTCGGGTTTTGTTTGGCGTGCACTTGCTGTTGGTTACTTCGCTTGGGATTATCTTAGGGTTAATTGGTGGATTGATATTAGATGGCATTATTACAGCTTACCTACCTCAAGCCATAGCAGATTATTCTCCACCAGTGGCTAGACCTATTGGGTTAGGTGTTGCGACTGGGCTTATTTCAGCGTTTATGTTCTCGGCCTACCCATTGATGCGTTTGCTAGCGATCCCCCCTCTGCGTGTGTTGCAACGCCAACTTGAAGGCATTGCGCTAGGCATGTGGCTTCACCTGCTATTGAGTGTTTCGGCTATGGCATTACTGGGATACCTCTATTCCCAAAGCCTGCCATTGACCTTAACGGTTGTTGCTGGGGTATTACTGCTGGGTGTGTTATTGAGCCTGTTTGGTTTTTTGCTGATCAGAGCGGGCCACAGCGTTGGCATGAAAACCACCAATCCTATGCAGTTAGCCCTAGCGGGACTGCGGCGTCGAGCAAAGCAAAATGCAGTACAACTGGTTGGGTTTAGTAGTGCTCTAGTGCTGCTGCTGACCATTATTGCGTTACGTCAGGACCTACTCGATGAGTGGCAAAAGCAGTTGCCAGCACAGTCACCTAACTACTTTTTGGTCAATATAGCACCCGATGAGCAGCAACCACTTGAGGATTATTTTAGCCAAAACAGCATTCAAGCGACCGATATCTACCCTGTGATCCGTGGCCGTTTGGTTGAAGTTAATGGTGAAACTTTGATCTCATCCGCTCAAGCTAATGACGGGGTTGAGGGACGAGTGGGGATCTCTCGAGAGCTTAACTTAACCTGGCGCGACTCACTGCCGCCTAACAATGACCTGCTTGAGGGTAAGTTCAATCAAGCTGCCGATGAGGTATCAGTCGAGTCTGGTGTTGCAGAGCGTCTGGGCGTTGGATTGGGTGACACCTTGACCTATGTGATCGATAATCAAAGGTTAACGGTAACCATTGCCAGTATACGAGGCGTGCATTGGGAAACCTTACAGCCTAACTTTTTCATGATATTTACCAAAGAAGCCTTAGCCCCGTTTGCCTATACCTCAATGGCAAGTTTCTACCTTGAAGAGGAACAGAAGCACTTAGTACTGGGTTTGATTAGGTCTTTTCCAACGGTATCCATTATTGACGTTGGTGCGATGGTTAAACAATTGCGCGAGATCATCGATCAAGTCTCTTTGTCACTGACGTTAGTCTTGGTGTTAGTTCTTTTGGCAAGTAGTTTGGTGATGATTGCACAAACAGAAGCAGGAATGGCAACTAGGCAAAGAGAGCTTGCAGTGCTGAGAACCTTTGGTGCATCAGGATGGTTACTTCGTATGGCGACCGCCTTGGAGTTTGCGCTGTTGGGGACCATTGCCGGCTTGCTCGCGGTGATTGTTGCTGAATTTACCCTTTATTTGCTTAAGACTCAGGTGTTTGAATTAGTGGTCTATATGCATTGGAACTGGTGGGCGATAGCGCCGTTGAGCGGTGCCTTGGTGGTTGCATTGCTGGGTACCTGGCGCTGTAGGCAGCTGTTACAAAAGTCGTGCAGTGAATTACTAAAAGCGTAAATAGCAGTTTCGATACTGATTGGCATTATAACCGAACCACTCTAATCAAGAGTTAAAGGGTTCGGTTTGTCGTTTGTAGCAGCTGCTTTTATCGATTTCTAGTTTTTAAATGTACTGAGTTGAGGGCATGCCCAATAGCGTGTTATCGCTGCAACAGCCCTGCTAGGGCTTCATCTAACGTTGGATAGCTAAACTCAAAGCCTGATGCCAATATTCGCTTGGGGTACACATATTGCCCCTGTGTTAGTAGTTGCGACATCTCACCCAAGGCGATATTAAGCACAGAAGCGGGCATAGGCAGAAATGTGGGGCGATGCAATGCTTGGCCCAATGATTGAGTAAATTGCTTATTGCTAACTGGCGCAGGGGCTGTACCGTTGTAAATCCCCTGACATTCTGGATGTGTCATGAGATGGATAATCATGCCAATTAAGTCTTGCTGATGTATCCAACTCATTCCCTGCTCACCGCTGCCAATAATCCCTCCGCCGCCGAGTTTAAAAGGCAGTAACATCTTCTTTAATGCACCGCCTTCGCAGCCTAAGACGAGGC
Organism: Shewanella colwelliana ATCC 39565; assembly: GCF_000518705.1. Taxonomy (GTDB): domain Bacteria; phylum Pseudomonadota; class Gammaproteobacteria; order Enterobacterales; family Shewanellaceae; genus Shewanella; species Shewanella colwelliana. Next base: position 44,351 of record NZ_KI912482.1, on the reverse strand, counting down.
CTATGCGGATGATACAGACACGAGTTTTATCTGTCGCAGCCAGAGCTAGCTCTTCCCAGCGGCTACAGACGCTATGGGGGAACATTTCGTTAGCATCAGTATTGTCAAAATGGGCTAAATTAAATGATTCATCCACAGGCTCACTCTGGGCATGATCGCCATAAATTCCAATGGCGGAGCCACTGATAAAGAGATGCGGTGGATTCTCACTGGCATGAAATAGATCGGTTAACCGTGCGGTGATATCCCAGCGACTGTCACAGATCTTCTGCTTCTGCTCTAGGCTCCACCTTTTATCAGCGATAGGCTCACCAGCGAGATTAATGACGACATCAAACCCATCGAGTGAAGTGAGTGCACCCAAGTTACCTAAAAACCTATGATGATTACCCAGTTCGAGATGAGCTTTACCAGCGGAACGGGTGAGTAAGGTCAGTTCGTTGTCTGCACTTAATACCTGAACTAATTGCTTGCCGATAAAACCTGTGCCACCAGTGATGAGAATTTTCATTGATACTCCGCTTTTTCGGGGGATATCAAAAATATACACCAATAAGCGGAGTTAGGATCAACTTTTAGTGGTAGGAATAATAGTTATTGTTTGGCGTAACATAGCTGCAGTGATACCGAATCGGCAAATCGCAATGCATGGGGTTTGTCGATTTCAACTTTAGCAAAATCAACCCAGTCATGCTCGCTCGCGATATTGAGGACCTGATCGGTGAGGTGTTCTAACAAAGAGAAACGATTGTTTTCAACCAAAGCGATGATTTTTTTAGTAATCGTGCGATAATTTAATGCATCGTCCATGTTGTCACTGTTGCGCGCCTTCACGGCGCAATAATGAATTTCAGCGTTAATGGTGACATCTTGCTTATTGTTTATCTCGTCATCTTTGATGCCAATGTAGGTGCGTAGGCGCAGGTTTTTAACTCTAATTATGGCGATTTCAGGTTTCATAAGCGGTAGTGTATTAATTGTTAGATATTTTAAGCCTATCAATTTTATGAGTAATTCAGAAGGACTTTATTTTTTATGACTCGATTTGACAATCAAGGTATGGCGTTTAAAGGATTTGCCATCATGGCCTTTATAGTGGTCATTTTGGCGGGCATTAAGGCTGCTAGTCCAATTGTGGTGCCATTCGTATTATCTGCGTTTGTTGCCGTGATCTGTAATCCCGTTATCAATTGGATGACGCGGATGCGCGTGCCACGTGGTTTAGCCGTGGTACTCATGATGATATTTATCGTATTGATGGGATTGTGGTTGGCGCAGTTAGTTGGCAGTTCGATTAATGAATTCTCTCGTCAATTGCCACAATATCGCGATCAATTGGTAGAGCAATTTGCTTGGATACTCACCAAACTGGAGGCGTTTAACATCTCTTTGTCAAGAGAGCAGATTTTGGCCTATTTCGACCCAGGTGTCGCCTTGTCAATGACAACCAATATGTTATCTAGCGTTGGTGGAGTCATGGCTAACCTGTTTCTGATCATTTTGACTGTGGTATTTATGCTATCGGAAGCAACAATCTTGCCTAAGAAACTGCATTTTGCCCTTGATGACCCTGATATGCGTTTGAAGCAGATTGATAAGTTTCTGCATTCAGTCAACCAATATATGGTGATTAAGACGTTAGTGAGCCTAGGTACAGGTATTATTGTCGGTGTGGTGCTCGCCATTATAGGAGTCGACTATGCGCTGCTATGGGGGGTTGTTGCGTTTCTATTTAATTATATCCCTAACATTGGTTCCATTATTGCTGCGATTCCAGCTGTATTATTAGCGTTTATTCAGATCGGTCCTGCTGCCGCAGGCGGAGTAGGGCTGCTTTATCTGAGTACTAATATGGTGATGGGCAATGTTATTGAGCCTAAGTATATGGGCAGAGGGCTTGGATTATCGACCTTAGTGGTGTTCCTATCATTGATCTTTTGGGGATGGCTATTGGGCTCCGTGGGCATGTTGCTATCAGTGCCCCTTACTATGATTGTTAAAATCGCTCTTGAGTCGAGTAAAAATGGTGGATGGTTAGCCATTTTACTCAGTGACAAAGTGGATGAGGTAAACCTTGATACCACAGACGTTGTTGAAGACAACACCGATAAGTAGAATATTTCGATAGGTTAACGAATTTAATGCAATTATTTTTACAAGCGCTACACAATGTCACCCTTGGCGAAGAAGCTCAACGGGTTTTTCACGGCCGTGGTGGCATGTATGCCGGTTCAGAACATCTCTGTTTGGATTGGTTTCCTCCAGTATTATTATTGACGAGTTTTAAAGCCACTTCGCAAGAGGAAGTGGCGCAACTAACGTCGGCCATTGGTGAGCATTGGAATGAGCTGAACCCTAGTGAGCCACTTAATTTAGTGTTTCAACATCGCTGTGGTGGGCAAACTGAGACGACGCTATTGCAAGGGGAGGTGCCAGAACCTCATGTCGTGACAGAAAACGGCGCGCTATTTCAAATTCATCTATTGCGCGGTCAAAACCATGGCTTGTTTCTCGATATGCAAGCGGGTCGTCAATGGGTAAAACAGCACAGCCAGCAGCGTAATGTTTTGAACTTATTTGCCTACACCTGTGGATTTTCGGTGATGGCGTTGCAAGGTGGTGCCGATCAGGTGGTTAATATCGACATGAGTAAAGGCGCTTTATCTATCGGTAAGCAGAACCATTTACTCAATGACTTCAACCATGGAGCACGCTTTTTAGGTCATGATATTTTTAAGTCTTGGGGTAAGCTGACAAAAATGGGGCCTTATGATCTCATTGTCGCCGATCCACCGAGCAACCAGAGAGGTAGTTTTGTTGCGACGAAAGACTATGCCCGCTTACTCAAGCGTCTGCCAAGTTTACTTGCGCAACAAGGGGACTTGTTACTTTGTTTGAATGCGCCCGAGTTAGACATTGATTTCTTAAAAGAGCAAGTATCACAGCAAAGCCCTCAACTTGAATTTATTGAACAAATTGATAACCCTACTGTATTTGCCGATGTCGACCCGAATAAAGCACTGAAAGTTCTACTGTATCGGCATAAACTGTCATCGCTTATCTAGCGTTTCTGCTAAGATACTGATAAATAACTTAATAGGCTATGATCATTTTTATGTGTGACATAGCCGTTAGGTGTTTCGATTCGTTAAATTAACTCTAATATCTCATCTGCTCATGAATTAAGGACGCCCCATAAGATTCAATAATCTGCGCGATTTTGATGGGATCTGGCTGTCGCAGCGCCGATATCCGTGTAAAGAGAACGTCTTGTACATCAAAAGAGATCGACATGGTATCCATGAACATATGAATGGATAAGATGTCCCCTTGGGAAAATAGATCTGCAAGTTTATTTGCTTCAAACTCAACTAGTGCATTCATTGACTGCCCCTCATCCTATCCAGCAAACATTTTTACTGTTATCTATTAATTGATAGCAGCTTCTTAGCTTTTCCCTAGACCTATTTGTTTTAACAGATCTGTTTTTTAGCGTTATTGGAGGTTAAAAAGTGAAAGTCTTTCATCTTGAGATTCATATTTTTGAGGCTTTTTAGTGTTTGAGTCGGTTTTACAGCTTTTTGGCTGCCCAAACTGAAAGTTTTCTGTAACTCCAGCTTTTTTGATGTTATTATTCTTGCCATGGAGTTTGCAGATAGGCAAATACCTAACCCCAGGCAAAATGCAGTAAAAATAGCATGCCTGTACCCTACTTAATATCTGGAGTTGTTATGGAAGCTCGTGAATACGAAAGCGCATATTACCAAGTACAAGATGAAGTAATGGAGTCTTTACCGTTAGAGAAAGACGAAGAAGCGTTTTTGGATTAGTTAAGTATCCAAACACCCATAGGTTAGTGTCGCTATATGTTTAGCAGAACACTCGCGTCAGATAAAAAAAGAGCAACTTAGGTTGCTCTTTTTTATTTGATTAATGCTAAAGACTCAAGGCTATAACCTATAAAGCGCAGTGTATGGGCTAAACATTCCAGTGGTATTATTAATTTAAATTGCCTTTTTCAGGGAGTATCTCGACGATAACCCATTGTTTTTTTACTTTATGTAATCGAATGGTTCGATCATCAACCCAGTTCTCACTACCTCTTACGCCCTGCATTTTTACGATCACTGTCACGTCATCTGTAAACTTACGGAAAAAATCGATATCTATCTCTTCAATCTCCATGGTGACATTAGTCATGGATAGATTGAGTACATGGCGTTGTACTGCCGAGGCGATGTAGTAATGAGACAGTACCTTTTGCATCGGCTCATCGACATATTGTTTGGCTTGCTCTACGTCTCTATCGACATAGATTGCCTTGAAAAACCCTAGAGAGACCTGCTCAGGAGTTTGTGCTCCGCTCATTGTTTCAGAGTCTTGGCTACAACCAAGTAGTAATAGTGTGACAATAAAAATTAGTTTTTTCATATAATTCGGCATCAAGACTTTGGTTTTAGTATCGCGATTATGGTTTTGCTTGGCAAGTGAGGTTTTTAGTGTGGGCAATCATTTATTTGTTGACTACAGGGATAGAGTCGGGCATATCTAAATGAAGCTTTTTTTACTCTTATCCACAGAATCTGTGGACAACTATGTTGAAGAGTAGATGCATAACTTTTAAGTTATTGAACTTAAATGATAAATTAATTTGGTTAAATTTTGACGCATTGTGTGTTGTTGGACTATTTTCACTCATACAGCAGCTTAAAATTAAGTTTTACAGCTCATTTTTCAAAAAAAAGGCCTGTCAGATGACAGGCCTTTTTGTTACCGCAACAATCTTAATTCTGAGACGCCTGAATCGCTGTTAGCGCGATGGTATAGACGATATCGTCGACCAATGCACCACGAGATAGATCGTTAACCGGCTTGCGCATACCTTGAAGCATTGGACCTATGCTGATTAAGTCAGCACTTCGCTGAACCGCTTTGTAAGTCGTGTTACCCGTATTTAAGTCTGGGAATACAAATACTGTTGCTTGTCCTGCTACAGGGCTGTTTGGCGCTTTAGATTGCGCCACATTTGGCATTACGGCCGCATCGTATTGTAACGGACCATCAATGATCAGATCAGGACGCTTTTCTTTTGCAATACGGGTCGCTTCACGTACTTTATCGACGTCAGAACCAGTACCTGAACTGCCAGTAGAGTAGCTGATCATGGCAACACGCGGGTCGATACCAAATGCAATCGCGCTTTCGGCTGATTGGATTGCGATATCGGCCAATTGCTCAGCATTAGGATCAGGGTTGATGGCACAATCACCATACACAAGCACTTGATCCGGCATCAACATAAAGAAGATTGAGGAGACTAAGCTTGAGCCTGGTGCAGTTTTAATCAACTGCAGTGGTGGACGAATTGTATTGGCTGTGGTGTTTACCGCGCCAGAGACAATACCATCCACTTCACCTTGAGCCAGCATCATAGTACCCAGTACCATGTTATCCTCAAGTTGTTCACGGGCAACAACTTCAGTTAAACCTTTATGACGACGAAGCTCAAGCATAGGTGCAACGTAGCGCTCTCGAGCCGTTTCAGGTTCAATGATTTCAACCCCATCACCTAATATGACGCCTTGTTGACTTGCGATACGCTCAATCTCTTCACGGTTACCGATAAGTACACAACGGGCAATGCCACGTTCAGCGCAGATAGCGGCCGCTTCAATTGTTCTTGGTTCATCACCTTCAGGCAATACCACCGTCTTGCTCGCAGCGCGTGCAAGTTCGGTAAGCTTATAACGAAAGGCTGGTGGTGATAGTCTATGCTCGCGTGGCGAGTTCATCGTAATGGTTTCAACCCAATTTTGGTCGATATGGCTGGCGACGTACTCTTGGACTTCTTCAATACGTACCGCATCATCGACAGGCACTTCGTGATCGAAGCGCTGTATGTTAAGTGATGTTTGCCACGTGTTGGTGTCAATTAAAAATACGGGGAGGCCAGTTTCGAAAGCTTGGTCACAAAGGGCCATGATCTCTGGTTCTGGCTCATAGCTACCTGTTAGCAATAACGCGCCAACTTTAACACCGTTCATTGCAGCCAGACACGCTGACACAATAACATCAGAGCGGTCGCCCGATGTGACTAACAATGAGTCTGTCTTAATGTGGGTAACCATATTAGGAATACTACGAGCACAGAAGGTGACTTTACGTAGACGACGTGTGTGCATCTCACCTGCATTGATGATACGAGCACTTAAGTGCTTGGCTAAATCGGAGGCACGTGGTGCCACGAGATCTAGGTTATAAGGTACACTGCCTAAAATTCGTAATTTGCTCTTACCTGGAAGCTGGAACATGCTTGCTGCATCGGGACGCTGAATATCTTGATGGTCAAACACTTCTGACAAATCTGGGCGAGCACGGCCTTCATCATCGACAGGCGCACCAATTTTATTGATGATAGCGCCGATAAGACGTTTGTTTTTACTACCGCCCCATGCGTTATGGGCAATTTCAAGGCGATTCATCAGCGCAGTGGGGGTTTCATTTCCTGGTGCGGCAACAAAGATGATATCGGCATCGAGCGCTTTAGCAATCTGATAGTTGATGTCGTCCGAGAAAGGGTGGTTACGCGTCTGTACTAAACCTTCAACAATCAATGTCTCGGACGGATCGGCACATTCAGTTGCGCGAGCAATGATCTGCTCCATTAATACATCGGTCTGATCGGTACGGATAAGTTTCTCAGCATGTTCCATATCGAATGGTTCAAGCGGATTAACCGTTGGCGACTTACTTAAGATGGTCGTTGAACGCTCTGGACCTGTATCAGTAGGACGTTGCTGGGCAATCGGTTTAAAAAAGCGAACCTTTACTCCATGGCGCTCTAACGCACGAACCATACCAAGGCTGATGGACGTTAAGCCAACTCCAGTACCGTTAGGAATAAGCATGATATTGCGAGACATAAATACCTCAATGTGGTTTCTCTTTGCCTAAAGGCTAGAAAAATAAATGCAATGGGTCATGTGGGCTTTAGCCCACATGACAAAATACAATGATGACTATTTCAGCAGTGATACAGCATCTTCAGCAATCACCCACTCTTCGTTCGTTGGGATAACCATGGCAATAGGACCATTGTCTGTGGTGATTTGACCTTGGTTACCAAAACGCGCTGCTGTGTTACGCTCTTTATCCACTTCGAAGTTAAAGATGCTCAACAGGTTAAGCACTTTTTCTCGGATCAAATCTGAGTTTTCGCCGATGCCGCCAGTAAAGACTAAGGCGTCCAATCGGCCAAGTGGAACAGTGTATGATGCGATATATTTAGCAAGACGGTAGCAGAAAATCTCTAGTGCAAGGGTTGCACCTTTGTGGCCATTTTCATAACCCTCTTCGATACCACGGCAATCGTTGGTCAACTCAGAAATCCCCAACAGACCACTTTGTTTATTCATCAAGTTGTTAACTTCATCAGCAGTGTAGCCAAGCTTATGAATAAGATGGTAAACAATAGAAGGATCCATATCGCCACAACGAGTGCCCATGACGAGTCCTTCCAATGGCGTTAGTCCCATTGAAGTATCTACACTCTTGCCACCTTTAATAGCGGTGACAGAGGCGCCATTGCCTAAGTGAGCGCAGATGACGTTGGTGTCGTCTAACTCTTTACCAAGGGCTTTAGCTGCTTCACGGCTGACAAACAGGTGGCTGGTACCATGTGCACCATAACGACGAATACCATGCTCACGATATAGCTTGTAAGGTAGGGCATAGATATAGGCATGTTCAGGCATACTTTGATGAAATGCGGTATCAAACACAGCAACCTGTGGCAAATTAGGGAAAGAGGCTTGAGCTGCACGAATACCGATTAGGTGAGCTGGGTTGTGTAGCGGCGCAAATATTGCACTTTCTTCGATACCATGGATAACACTATCGTCGATGATCACAGAGTGGGTAAACTTCTCACCACCGTGAACAACACGATGTCCAATTGCTTGGATCTGTTCGGCAATCTGTGGGTGCTCACCAAGAATCTTGGTGACGATGAACTCAACGGCTTCACGGTGAGCGGTAAAAGCGCCTAATTTTGCATCAAACTTTTTACCATCAACTTTCCATTTTATGCGAGAGTCTTCAAGACCAAAGCACTCGGCTAAGCCCGAGATCTGGTCGTCACCTGTTAAGGCATCAATAATAGCAAACTTCAACGAAGAGCTGCCGCAGTTTAGTACTAATACCAGTTTGTTTGACATGTTTAAAACCTTTTGCAAAGTTAGTGAATCTGTTGCGTTCACCGAAATTAAAATGGCCTCAACCAGTTAAGTTGAAAACCACGTTATGTGCCCGAATAAAGGCGTTGAAAACTGTCTTCTGTGCACGCAGAGTGCTTGGGGCTCTTGCTGTGCTTGTGCTATGTTAAAGTCAGTGTTTCAAAAGTTAGGTGTCATCATTGACCATTAAAGTGTTAAAAACCTTAGGTGAGGGTCGTCGTTATATGAAGACTTGGCCTATGGTCAAACAACTTAGTTTTTACTTTCCAGAATATCGTGTCGTGCGGGCAACCATGCTGGCCATTAAGTTAATGCCTGTTTTGGCGCTGTTTGCTGGGGCTAGCCAAGTGTATCTTTATGGCTGGGCGTTCCTTCCCCAAGCGATCACTATCGCACTATTTTTTCTCAGTTTGCCTATTCAAGGCTTACTTTGGCTCGGCTGGCGAGCGCAGCACCCTTTGCCGTTAACCCTGTTTGATTGGTGTAATGCGCTATCCAACAAACTGCAAGGTATGGGTGTCGCTTGTGCCCCCTTGGGGGCTAATGCTTGCTATCGAGATATGGCCATCATATTAAAAGTCGCCTTTGAACGTCTCGACACTAGCTATTGGGAAGAGCTTTAGCCGCTAATAAACGGCATTAATCCCCGCCTCTAAAAAGATCTGTTTTATTTGGTCCATGGTTGCTCTGCTTGGCGGGGAGATGTTACTAAGCTCGTACTCTTCTCCCATCGCTTCCCATTTATGCTTACCCAGTTCGTGGTAAGGTAGTAATTCAACCTTTTCCACATTGCTCATAGGCTTAATAAACTCAGCGAGCTTTTTGGCTGAGTCGATATCGTCGGTAAATCCTCCAACTACAACATAGCGTATCCAAGTTTTTTGTTGTTTTTGTTGCAGATACTGTGCAAATTGCAGTGTGCGATGATTACTGACTTTGGTTAATTCTATATGTTTGTCATCATCGATATGCTTGATATCAAGTAGTACCAAGTCGGTATTCTCGAGCAGTTCATCGATAACAGGTGTGTATTTTCTAACGAATCCGTTAGTGTCTAAGCAGGTATGAATACCTTGGGTTTTGCAGGCTTTAAATAGTTCGCTGACAAACTCTGCTTGAAGAATAGCTTCACCACCACTGGCGGTTACGCCACCACCGCTAGACTCCAAAAAAGGGCGATAGCTAATGATCTGTTCCATTAGCTCATCGACCTCGACTTCACGACCTTCGTGAAGATCCCACGTATCACGGTTATGGCAATATTGGCAGCGCATTAGACAGCCTTGCATAAAGGCGATAAACCTGATGCCTGGACCATCGACTGTACCAAAGGACTCAAGTGAATGAATCCGACCTTTTACTGCCATTGTGACTCCGTTTACTTCATTAAAGTAGGCTGTACTAAATTAGAGCACAGCCTAGCTTAAATTCACCAAAAATCTACCGTTTCAGCGTGGGAATATGGAGATTTACATCCCTTGAGTGAAAGTACGTGTAATAACGTCCTGCTGTTGCTCTGGTGTCAGGGCGTTAAAACGCACAGCATAACCAGAAACACGGATCGTTAATTGTGGGTACTTATCAGGGTTTACAATTGCATCTTCCAACATTTCGCGGTTCATCACGTTCACGTTAAGGTGTTGACCACCTTCGCGTGAATCGTTGTGTGCGAAATAGCCATCCATCAAGGCTGCAAGGTTTGCACGGCGTCCATCATCATCTTTACCCAGTGCATTGGGCACGATAGAGAAGGTATAAGAGATACCATCTTGAGCATGAGCAAATGGAAGTTTAGCAACAGATGTCAGCGATGCTACAGCACCTTTTTCATCACGACCATGCATTGGGTTTGCACCAGGGGCAAACGGTGCGCCAGCTGGGCGACCATCAGGTGTTGTGCCTGTCTTCTTACCATAAACCACGTTAGAGGTGATGGTGAGAATTGACTGAGTTGGAATCGCATCACGGTACATTTTCATGTCACGAATCTTAGCCATGAAACGTTCTACTAGCTCTGTGGCTAAATCATCAACGCGTGCATCGTTATTACCAAATTTAGGGTAGTCACCTTCAATGTCGAAATCGACAGCGATGCCATGCTCGTCACGGATAGGTTTTACTTTTGCAAACTTGATTGCAGACAATGAATCGGCAGCGATAGAAAGACCAGCGATACCGCACGCCATAGTACGACGTACATCTCTGTCATGAAGTGCCATAAGAGCTGCTTCATAAGAGTACTTGTCATGCATGAAGTGGATAGCATTTAGCGCAGACACATATTGTGTGGCTAACCAATCCATCATGGTGTCTAAACGACCCATAACGTCATCGTAGTTAAGCACTTCGTCAGTGATTGGTGCGAACTTAGGACCGATTTGGGTCTTAAGTTTTTCGTCCATACCACCGTTGATGGCGTAAAGCATGGTTTTAGCAAGGTTGGCACGGGCGCCGAAGAATTGCATGTGCTTACCAACAACCATTGGGCTTACACAACAGGCGATAGCATAATCGTCAGACTCGAAGTCAGGACGCATTAGGTCATCGTTTTCGTACTGGATTGAGCTAGTGTCAATTGACACTTTAGCGCAGTACTTTTTAAAGCCGATAGGTAGCTTATCAGACCAAAGTACGGTGATGTTTGGCTCTGGGCTTGGGCCCATGTTGTACAGAGTGTGCAAGAAACGGAAGCTAGACTTGGTTACTAATGTACGACCGTCAAGGCCCATACCTGCGATAGATTCAGTTGCCCAGATTGGGTCGCCAGAGAACAGCTCATCGTATTCAGGTGTACGCAGGAAACGCACCATACGTAGCTTCATGACGAAATGGTCAACCATCTCTTGTGCTTGCTGCTCTGTTAGTACACCTGCTTTGATATCACGTTCGATATAAACGTCAAGGAAGCTAGAGGTACGCCCTAGAGACATTGCTGCGCCATTTTGGCTCTTGACTGCGGCTAAGTAACCGAAGTAAGTCCATTGAATGGCTTCTTTAGCATTGGTAGCTGGACCTGAGATGTCAAAGCCATAGCTTGCAGCCATCTGCTTCATTTGACCCAGCGCTTTGTGCTGCTCAGCAATCTCTTCACGAAGTTGCATGGTGTAGCTTAAATCTTCACCCGCTTCGAATTTTGCTTGCAGTGAACCAAATTGAGCAAATTTATCTTGCATCAGGTAGTCGATACCGTACAGCGCGATACGACGGTAATCACCGATGATACGACCACGGCCATAGGCATCTGGCAAACCGGTTAAGACACCTGATTTACGGCAACGCATGATTTCTGGGGTATAGATATCGAAAACACCTTGGTTGTGTGTTTTACGTAGCTCAGAATAAACGTACTTGATGTCGGCATCTAGCTCACGACCATAAGCGGCACAAGAACCTTCAACCATGCGGATACCACCGTTAGGCAGCATAGCGCGCTTAAGTGGGGCATCAGTTTGTAGACCAACAATCGTTTCTAAATCTTGATTGATGTAGCCGGCAGCATGAGAGGTAATGGTAGAAACTTTGTCAGTGTCAAAATCAACAGGCGCATGGGTGCGGTTTTCCTGTTTGATCCCTTCCATCACTTTATCCCATAAAGTGTCAGTCGCTTCAGTTGCGCCTGCAAGGAATGATTCATCGCCTTCATATGGCGTGTAGTTTGCCTGAATGAAGTCACGTACATTCACTTCAGACTTCCAATCACCAGGAGTAAAACCTTCCCACGCTTTGGTGAACAGTTCAGTTTTTTCGGTCATCGTACTAATACCTTCTGTTTGAGATAAAGGTTATTGGGTATCTAGTTGGCTTGATACAAGCGATGATAGCGATACACCAATAGCTAAGTCGTAAAGCTCCCCTCACTGTATAGCCCTGATGATGGGAACGGGTTATCGAACCGCGTTAACGTGTCGATGAAATTCAAATTTTGTTAGTCGATAAGCTAAATCTATCTCAGTTTTCCCGACCAACAAATTGGTAAGACCAATTTACCGTAAAGATATTACCATATCTGCTTATAGCCTGCATCCGAATCAGGTCGCTTTTACACGACATATTGCCAAAACTGTTATCAAGGTATCATTTTAGGCGTCATTTTCTATTTGCATCTCAACTTGATGTCAGTTATTTAGCAAATTCAATTGGCGATACCGCCGCTAATGAGAGTGATAAGGATAATCATCACCGGACGACAGTTGGCGTTCATTACGAGGCGAAGTTGGCACGCCTTAGTGATATAAATAAAATTGATAATAAGTATAGAAGAGAAAGGCAAGAAGAGAGCCGCAGCTCTCTTCCTACTGGGGAAGCGATTAAAGCAGTGGTGGTATGCCCTGGATCATGCCAACGGCTAACATGGCAGCCAGGCAGATAACAAAAGCAAGGCCGGGGATCACGAGGCGATCGGCAACGCTAAGGTTTTTAGCACGCTCTTTATCACCTATAAGACCATTGTTATCTAAGAACATGGTTAATGCCCACGCTAATACAGGGTTAGCCACAAACGATGCGAAGATACAGATACCAGCTGCTTGGCTGCTTTGGGTGTCTTTAACCATCTGCATACCCGCTTCAAGTAATGGCAAGAAAACACCAACAAGCAGCGCGATAGACATTACCGGACGCCATACGGTCACATCCATAGGGTAACCAACGATAGCAACAATAATACATAGTGCGCCTAAAAGGATGGCACCTGCAGGAATTGGGCGTTTAGCGATGGCCGCTGGGATCATGTAGGTTCCCCATGATGAGGTGATGTTACCCCCACCAACCGCTGTACCGACAATTTGACGTAGCGAACAGGTGGTCATGGTGTCATCGACATCCATCAATACTTTTTCAGAACCTTTTGGATAGTTTAGCTCTTGAAAAATACGATGCCCTAAAAAGTCTGGTGACCACATGGCCACAGCCAAGATAGCAAATGGTAACGAGGCAACGAAGTGTTCGAAGTTAGGTAGGCCAAGCTGCCAACCATATTCGGTCGATCCCCACCAATACATAGGGTTAAGATTTGGGATGCCAGGCTCGGTGACAAACTGAAGGTCAAGTCCCGCACCAAGTGCAAACGCTAAGACAATTGCCGAAATAGAACACAGTGGAATCGCTAACCAGCGCTTACCGATTTTCGCCAAGAACGCATAGAGTACAACGTTTGCGAGCAGGATGAAAAAGGCAACGTACCCAAGACTGTAATCAAGTGAATGTTTGTCCTGTAAACTCGCAGACCAATCAAACAGAGACGTGATTTGGCTCTTAGCGCCCATAAAGCCTAAGAACACCAGTAAGCCCCCTGCAACCCCACTGGAGGTGAGGTTAACCAGTCGCGAGCCCCCCTTAAAGTAGCTTAAGATAAGACCAAAAACCCCCAACAAAATTGCTAATGCTAACGGATGTGCCCCTGCCAGTGCGATGGCACCGATCAGCGGAATCATAGGTCCGTGGTTACCACCCAAGTTGGCTCGAGGGTTGATAAATCCAGAGCTGATAATACAGAAAAGTAGCGCAGGAATAAGCATCTCAACCCGTACCACTTGGATGGCAAATTCAGCCCCTAAGTTAATGTGGTCCCAGCGTTCTGTTAGGCCAGAAGCCCATGCCGCCATCACTGCTGAATACATCACGGTAATACCTATGGTACCTGCGATAGCAGGAACTAGGTCTTCCCATTCAAAGCGAAAATCTCTACCTGGCAAGTTCAGTCCCCAGCGCCTAGGCTTCATGATCTTAAGTTCATGATCTAAATATTCTTCTCGAGTATTAAACTCTGAGGCGGGACGATGAAGCTCTTGATAAGACTGCCCAGAGGCTTCCGTTTCTTCGTGTTTGACTGTTTCTGACATAATTTCTCATTCTCCGAGAAGAACATAGTGACTCATCTACATGATGATGACTGCAATTAATTCCTTGAAGTTAAACTAAGCCTTAACCGTGTTTGGTTGATGCGATTTAGTCTACTTATCTGCGCAGTCCGATTAGATAAGGTCCCTATTCGGCTTGAGCAGTTGTGTCCCTAACACTTGTTAAAATTGGTCAGACCAATTTACCTCATAAATATTAACACAGCGAGCAGGGTGTGGCATTAAGTATCAATATTCTTGAAGGGGAGGATTCAGCAAATTGAGATCTAGTTAACAACTTGTGAGCCAATCTTCAAATTAAATTTACATTAGGCATATATATTGCGTTTGTCACTAGCTCTCCTTTAATCGCTATTTTGCGAGCCAAGAGGCTTGTGGCACTGTTTTTATGAACTGATGCAACGTACTCACATTTATCAGGGTGGCTGTGTCACGTAATCTCGCCAAAGTGTGTTGTCGGTCATGTTTAGCATCCGCTTAATGCAAATTAAGTTTATAGCTAAACAATTAAACCTGCAGTGTTATTGACGCTCTCTTGCAGCATATCAAGTAAATTTATAGCGCAGCGCATAGTGGTAAGCCTGCTGTTTATTACCCATCTCCCTTTTAGTCAAAGTTGCTAACGCGACTATAGGACACCAACTAAATATCTATAGCACTCGTTTGAAAAGGTTACTAACTTACTGATATTTAATAAAACAATTTTATTTTACATGTTGATAGCAAAACCCTTTCCTTATCAAATATATTGATGGCTCCTATCACTATTACCCAATTTTATTTGTGACTTTTTGTCGTTAATGTTTTGAGAGCCAAGGCAATTAAGCCAATAACTTTAGCGAGCTTCATATTAGGAGATAGGTATGCCAACTAACGCATTAATCGACGCAATCATCACAGGAAGGAGAGCCATTCATGGCATTGTCAGGGATTAATCTACCCCATCGTCATGTCGTACAAAAGGGGGGAACAGCGTTACGTCAGCAAAGTTTGTTTAGCCAGGCTGAGCAATATGGGCAATTGAAGATCACTAAATCCCCTTGGCAATCCTTTGGTTTAGCAACTTTTGCTGGGGCATTCATTGCGCTTGCATTTGTTTTTTATATTACGGTAACAACGGGTGCAGGCGAGGGGCCTTGGGGCTTGGTGCGTCTAGCGGGGGGGCTAGCATTTAGCCTAGGCTTAATGTTGGTCGTTATCTGCGGCGGTGAGCTTTTTACCAGTACAGTACTAAGCAGCGTGGCATGGGCTCAAAAGCTGGTAAGCACACGTTCGCTGCTTGTTTGCTGGTTACGTGTTTACTTGGGTAACCTGCTCGGTGCCTTACTAATGTTACTGCTTATCTTTAGTGCACGTATGTATGAGTTAGATGGCGGGCTGTGGGGGCTAAATGCCTTGCACATCGCCCAACACAAGTTACACCATGGATGGGGGCAAGCCTTTTCCCTAGGGATATTGTGCAACATGTTGGTTTGCCTCGGGGTTTGGATGACCTTTGCTAGCAAAGATGCGTTGACTAAGGCCATTTTACTGATGCTACCCGTGGCGATGTTTGTTAGTAGCGGTTTTGAGCACAGCATTGCCAACCTATTTATGGTGCCACTGGGGATCATCATCGCCAACTTTGGTTCTGCTGACTATTTTGCACAGCTGGGCGTTGCCCAGAGTCAGTTTGCGGATCTCACCTTTTACCATTTCATTATTAATAACCT
Source organism: Shewanella colwelliana ATCC 39565 (assembly GCF_000518705.1). Classification (GTDB taxonomy): domain Bacteria; phylum Pseudomonadota; class Gammaproteobacteria; order Enterobacterales; family Shewanellaceae; genus Shewanella; species Shewanella colwelliana. Next base: position 28,547 of record NZ_KI912482.1, on the reverse strand, counting down.
TATTCCTGTGACGCTTGGGAACATCGTCGGCGGTGGCCTATTTGTCGGTTTAGGCTATTGGATGATAGAACAACAACCCAAACATCAAACTGCGCTGCAATTGGCGCCTATTCCTTTAGCACAATGCTTACCAATATCGAATCCTAAACATCACATCAATCTTGCTGGAGATACTTCAATGCCAAAATCAATTCAAAAACTTACCGTCAGCGAGCTGATGGATACCACACCTTTTACCTTAACACCTGATTTATCAGTTTATGAAGGACTTAAGTGTTTGTCTAATGCTGAGCAGCGCGGCGCGGCGGTGGTTGATAGTCGACAACAACTGGTGGGTTATGTGTCACAACAAGACTTGCTGCGTAGTCTTTGGTCTGAGGAGTACGTGCGTGGCATTAGTTACAAGGTGGCGGATTTAATGCAAACAAGGGTGATGACGGTTTCTTTGAATGATTCAGTGGCGCAGCTTATTGAGTTAATGGTCGTAGACAGAGAGAAACTGTTCCCTGTGAGTGACACGGGCATATTGATGGGGACAACTTTCGCTAGTTACGAAGAGCGTTTAAGACTTGCGCATGCCAATAAGCCAAGCAGCTTTCCAGTGGTTGAACAGGGTAAGCTTGTGGGGGTGATTACCAGAGAGATGATAGCCTTAAAAGTGTCACAGGTTTATAGTTAATCACAATACAAGCAAATAAAAATGGGGCTATTAGCCCCATTTTTATTGATCAATTTTGCTTGTGTAGTTGCCGATGTTTGCTCAATCGGCGCGCTTCGGTAATAAAGCAATCTCTTAATGGGTTTTCACCCGAATCATTACGCCAAACAAATGAGGGGTGACGCTGCATATTGAGCTGCGGTGTTTCCAGTATTACCAGCTCGCCCGAAGCCACCTCTTTTTCAACATCTAAGTAGGGCAGGCTGCTGAGGTAGACCCCATTTTTAACCAGTGCTTTAAGCAAAGAGACATGTTCATACTCTTTCCAGACATTGAGTTTTTCAATCACGCCATGTATTGCCCCTTCAAAGATGCGTCGCGTACCAGCACCTTGTTCTCGCAACACCCATTTGGCCTGCTCCAACTGAGATAGGCTAGTTGTATCGTAACGTGCATAAGGATGATGAGGAGAGGCAATAATCACTAAGTGGTCGTCTATCCACTGTTCTTGATAAAGTCGACTATCATCATTTCTACCTTCGATGATACCAAAGTCATACTCATAGTTAAGTAGGCCCTCGATCACGTTTTCGGTATTCTCTACTGTGACCTCTATGCGTAATTCGGGAAAGTCAGTATCGATTTTACTGATAAGCGCTGGCAGTAGGTGTTCTGCAGCTGTTTGGCTAGAACACACCCTAAATCTGCCACTGATAAGATGCTGTTCATGAAGCCCTAGTTCGATCTGTTGCGCATCCTGAAGTAGGCGCCTTGCTTTTGGTCTCAGCCAATTTCCCCAATGACTTAACGTGAGGCGATTCCCTTGACGGATAAAGAGCGGGCGGCCAAGCAGGTTTTCCAGTTGTCCTAGAGACATACTGACCGCAGATTGGGTCATCGATAACTTTCTGGCTGCAGCGCTAACACTTTCTAAGCTGGCTACCGCGTCAAAAACGATAATTTGCTTAAGTGAATATTTCATGTGATGTGTAGGGTTCCTATCTGAAACAGATTCAAATTAAAACTATCAATATTATTGATGATTGATTAAAGATGATTCTATGAGCTGTAGGCCAAAGCTACAAGTAACTGTTTGATTTAAATAGTTGAAGCTAGAGGGGCTTCACCATTTTTATGCTAGTGTGCGCTGGCGCAGATTTACATTGATGTTGGGAGCTAGGCGATTTTCCATGTTGAAGAACGGTGAAGCTTGCTGATGGTTTATATAAGAACCTTAGTTAAATAATGGTGACTATTATTGCCATTTTTGTGGTGTGATGGTGGTTCAATCATCCTCTTTGCTGACTGTGAACTGTCGCACTTTTAGTTTATATTTAGCGTCATAAAACAATAACCATGGCTAAAAATGGACAAAGTAACACTCCCTCCTTCGCAATCAAGCCCCGTAGCTTCTCCCGATTTAAACAAAACATGGCAGATGCCAGATACCTTAGTCATCATCTTCTTTGTCGCCTTAGCGGCAATGTTATTGACCTATATTGTGCCGGTAGGTGCTTTCGATACGCAAGAGATAGCCTATGTCAGTGATGGCGTAGAGAAGACGCGTAGTGTCGTCGACCCAGAATCCTTTCGTTACCAAATCGATGAACAGGGTAATTCGGTCAAGCAACCTGTGGGGTTGTTTGAGGGCGGTGGCGGGGTCGGCTTTTTCAACTTTGCCTTCGAGGGGATGACCTCCGGCTCCAAATGGGGCACCGCCATTGGTGTGATCATGTTTATGTTAGTCATAGGCGGTGCGTTTGGTGTGGTGATGGAAACTGGCACTATCGACAACGGTATTTTGCGCCTTATCGACAAAACCCGCGGTAACGAAGGCTTGTTCATTCCGGTCATTTTCACCTTGTTCTCATTAGGGGGTGCGGTATTTGGCATGGGTGAGGAGGCGATAGCCTTCGCCATTATCATCTGTCCTTTGATGATACGTTTGGGCTTTGATGGTATCACGACGGTGATGGTGACTTATGTCGCCACCCAAATAGGCTTTGCCAGCTCTTGGATGAACCCATTTAGCGTTGCTATTGCACAAGGCATTGCTGGGATCCCTGTGTTATCGGGCGCGGGAGTGCGTGGCCTGCTATGGGCCGGGTTTACCCTGATGGGGATTATTTTCACCATGCGGTATGGGGCAAAAATTCGTAAGCAGCCCCAGCTATCTTACTGTTATCAAAGTGATCAATACTTCCGCGACCACCAGTCTAGCGCGAGTTTGGAAAGCCGCTTTAACCTCGGTGATATCTTAGTGCTATTGACCATTTTAAGTACTGTTGTGTGGGTCATCTGGGGCGTCGTTACTCAAGCTTGGTTTATCCCTGAAATCGCCAGCCAGTTTTTTACCATGGGGATTATCGTTGGTGTGATTGCGGTGATATTTCGTTTAAACGGCATGACAGTTAATCGTATTGCCACTAGCTTTAAACAAGGCGCTACCACTATGCTGGAACCCGCCATCTTGGTTGGCTGTGCCTCAGGTATTTTAATTCTATTAGGCGGTGGCAAGCCTACAGAGCCCAGCGTGCTCAATACCTTACTCAGTGGCGCAGGCAGTGTGATAGGTCAACTTCCTGCTGTGTTTTCTGCGTGGTTCATGTTGCTGTTTCAATCAGTGTTTAATTTCTTTGTGACATCAGGCTCTGGGCAGGCCGCGCTAACCATGCCACTGATGGCACCGTTGGCCGATATTGTTGGTGTGAGCCGTCAAGTTGCAGTGTTAGCGTTTCAACTTGGTGACGGTTTTACGAATGTGTTGGTGCCAACATCGGCATCATTGATGGCGACCTTAGGTGTATGCCGCGTCGATTGGGGGGCTTGGCTCAAGTTCATATGGCGCTTTATGTTGGCGCTATTTATTGTCTCGAGTGTAGTCGTGGTCACCGCGCACTACCTGGGTTTTAACTAATCCCTGTTTGCTATGGCTTTAGAGAATTTGAAGAAATAGCGCAATAAAAAAACGGCATCCTAAGATGCCGTTTTTATTTGGTGCTATTGAGTGCTAGTTTAGAACTTCACTTCACCTTCTAGGAACCATTCACGACCGTTTGCGTTATATACAGAACGGTTATAGTGTGGCCAAGATGTCGCTGTAGGATCGAAGTTTGGACCCGCATCGAATAGGTTCACAACACCCGCTTTTACTTTGATAGCATCAGTGATGTTGTAGCCAGCAGTTAGGTTCCACTTAGTTTGAGAAGCCACTTCATGTGCGCTTTCATCAAATGCTTCACCCTTATCGATAGCTGATTGCTTGAATGTCTTATACTGCATACCATGCATACGCGCAGTATGGTAAGCACCTAGAGTAGCTTCGAAATCTTCAATAAACCAACCTAGTACCAAGTTAGCACGGTACTGAGGTAGATCACCGTTGTCGATATCATCTTCAACAGGATCTGTTGGTGAGATTTGGCCTTCAGATAACAGGATATAAGTACCGTTAAAGTTAAGCTTTAGTTCACCTAGGTTGTTAAGATCCCAGTTGTAACCAGCAGACAGGTCGATACCACGAACTTTTTGGAACGCCAAGTTTTGCGCCACAGCATCAATATGAGTAATAGTACCGCTCGCATCACGAGTGATCATATTTTCATACTGTTCATACTCACGTGCCGCTTTACTTGCACTGATATCGCTTACCATGTCGTCTAGCTTCCACTCCCAAAGGTCGAAAGACGCATTGAGAGAGTCACCGCCCCAAACTGCACCGATGTTAGCGGTATAGCCTGTTTCAGCTTCCAGATCTTTGTTCGAACCAGTTGTAGAATCGATATGTAGCTCTTTACAAACAGCATTGAGAGCTTCATTGCCAGGATATGCTTGACCTGGTGTACCACCAAGTGCTTGACACTGCTTAAAGTCAATTACAGTTGAGAAACCTTTTGTAGCATCACCGTATACACGGTGCATGTCTGGAGCACGGAATACGCTAGACACAGAGCCTCGAACTAGTAGTTCATTCAGTGGACGGTATTCAACAGAGATTTGTGGTGATACGTTACCACCAAAATCGCTATAGTCATCGTAACGAACCGCTGCATTAACGGTTAGTACGTCTAACACAGGTAAACTTAACTCTGCATAGGTTGCCCAGTATGAACGATCGCCTGCACCTGAAGAACCACCAGTGGTGAGGATGTTACCTTTTTTAGATTCTGAATCAGTATCTGTTTGGTAATCTTGCTCAGTGTATTCAGCACCAAATGCAAACATGGCATCGCCAGCAGACATTTCAAATGCAGTACCAGAGATATTCGCTTGTACGTTCTTTTGAGTTGATTGCGCTTGCTCAAATGGTGAGTAAGAAGCTTGCTCAACGTCATCGGCTGTCATGTTTTCAAGCAGTGAGTTTCCGTTCTCACCCGCTGTGATATAGTCAAACATGCCGCCAACTGTCGCGTAACCGCTGCGGAATACATCAACATTAGTACGACCGTAGTTAACTGAGGCATCCCAGTTATATTCGTCGGCTAAAGTGCCTTCTAGACCTGCAGTGAAGAAGTAGTTACGTGTTTTTGTTTCGCCAGCGCGGTTGCTGAACTCGTGTAAACGACGCAGGTAGTTGTAGTCACCGTCAGTTGCGTTAGCAAAGTCACCGCCTAGTGCAGTCGTTTTGTCATTAAACGTTTTGCTTAGGTCGCCATTGCTGACTGTTAAGCTATTACCGTCTACTTTGATGTCGTAATCATTGATTGCCATAGGCTCAATGTTAGTGGTTGACTTAGCTTCAGCGAAATCTAAACGACCCACAAAGCTAATGTCATCTGACAACTCGTAGTTAAAGTTAGTAGAGCTGATGAAACGAGTGCTCTCTGGTTGCAGATCACGCCATTCTGAACGGTCGAATCCACAAAGTGAGCCAGTCCACAAGTATCCGCCAGCAGCACATTCTTCAGCTGTCAGTTGACGAGCACCAGTACCGGTACCGACAATGCGGGCACCGTATGAGCTGTATGATGAAAAGTCACTGTGAGGTACTTTATCTGTGTGCAGGCCAAAGTTTTCACGGTCAGTGGCTTTAAGTTGTTCGTTATCGGTAAACTCGATAAAGGTTGATACGTTACCACGATCAGATGACGCACCTAGTGATAGTGAAATTCGGTCACTTGCGCCGCCGCCATTGGTAGTGTCGCCATGACGATATTTAAGTGCAACACCTTCGAAATCTTTTTTCAGGATAATGTTAATTACACCACCAACAGCATCAGCGCCATAGATGGCAGAACCACCTGATTGAAGGATTTCGATACGTTGAACCGCTTCCATAGGTAGGTTTGCTGTATCAACAAAGTTATCGGTACCGCCAGCAGGCTTAGGATACTGGTTTAGACGCTTGCCGTTAATCAGTGTTAATGTACGGTTTGCACCCGCACCACGAAGACTGATTGATGATGCTGCTGGTGTAAAACCGTGCACTGACTGAGTAGTCATTGCACCAGTGGTTGAGGTAAGGCTTTCTAACGCATCTTGAATGTTAGTGAAACCTTGCTTTGCCATGTCATCTGCGCTCATCACAGTGACCGGTGTCGCCGTTTCCATATCGGTACGTTTAATACGTGAACCCGTTACTTCAATGCGTTCAACTTTGTCTTCATCCGCTGCATAGACCGCTGGTGCACTTAGTGCTGCAGTCGCCGCTCCGCCAATTAATGCAAAACGCACAGCTTTAGCCAATATAGAATTAGGCTGCATTTTGTTTCTCCCTGAGACTTATTATTTTATTGATGTGACTTTTGAATCAGTAAAAACTTTTAAAATATTTACTTATATTTAAAAGTCTTTACGTCGCCATCGATATAATCATAGAGAGGCAACAACTGCAACATAGGGGTTACAGGTGAATCTGTGGCTAAAGGGTTTTGCTTATTATCTTTTTGGTAACAAAAGCAAAACAAAGATGTGTCGCATTAGCTTCGCCTTACGCCACTTTGTTTTATTTTGTGGCGGCATGTTGCGTAAGGTGGTTAATTGTTGCTTTGCTGTTTATTTTGGCGGTTGATTGGGTTGTGGTTTTGTGTTTTTGGTGGGGCTTTTATGTTCTAAATATATATCAAATGTTATTTAAATATTTTTTGTAAAATTTGAAAAATATTTAGGAAATGACTTTTATGTGAGCGATATCACTACCTAAATGAATTTTAAAACCCCGTTAAATGTTAAATATATTTTAAATTTTGGCAATTTTAAGTGTGCAGTTAATCGTATTTACCTTCACATTTAATGAGCAATCGGATTCGTTTTTTTATTTTTAGGTTTATTTATAACTTTCGGTGGCATAGTGATTGATGTAACGATAAGCGACATAGATAACCACGAAACTAGCAATTAACAGCTCAATTATAGCGGTTGTTTCAACACTTATTGCCAACTGTGTCACACCATACTTAGCAACTAACCAGTGATAGACTTTGAATAGAGCGGTTGCGCCGATTACCATAGGGAATGTAAATGCGGCGTACCCTGGCGAGAAGGGTAATTTAAAGAGATGGAAAAAAGCTAAATAGACAACACTTGTCATCAGTAGCGCGACACTCAGTAGCAGTGCAATAATCGTGACAGATGGATGCTCAACAATAGTTAGGTAACCTGCCAAACTTAAGCTGGCGGGTGCCGCCAAGATGGCGATTGTTGGTTTTGCTGCATCAGGTATTTGTGGGCAAAATATAAGTCGATAGAGCATCAGCGGCAGCATAATTAAATAGCACCCCATCCCGAACATCAGTGTGGCTGTTGCGACCCAGTGGTAACCATCGTTAGGAAAACTCACTGCCGCGACAATAATGCCAATGGGTGGAACAAACCAGCTAGGCACCATGTGTTCAAGCTTAAAGTCAAATGCTCGGTAATAGACAAACATACTTAAAAACACTAAATGAATGCAAATGGCAATCAGCCATAGGTATTGACCTGCTAAGGGATTTTGGTGCCAAAGTGTGTTGGAGACCACCATTAATGCCATGGCAAACGTTGGAATAACGCTGCCAACAACGGGGTGGGTGAGCTCCTCTTTTAATACTTTAGGGTGTAACAGAAATTTGCATAGCAGTGCTGATAGAAGTGCACTGGCAATTATTGCCCCTGTTGTCTGTCCTAGGCCGTTATATTGTGGAAGTAAACTGTCCCAAGCCCAGCCGAGGCTGGCTATGGCCAATGCGAGACCGCCCATGGGGCTTGGTAAGCGTGACGTACTGTGGTGAAGTGCTTTGATACTATTTATCATGGTAACCCCATTGCTGATTCATTCTTTGCTGCTCATAATAGGGTCTACTTAATGATAATAAAATTTGATTCTATTTACTTGTCGATTAAGAATTGCTTATGGTTTGAGTTTGCATCGCAATAACGTGTGCCCCAAGCCAATGTTGTCGATATCTTCATCGACATATAAGCCCGCTTGAGAGATTAGTTTAAGCATCTCTTTTGAGTGGTACATGCGGCTGTTGCCATTTGCCATGGCGGTAAAATAAAGAGACGTTGCGTTAACGCAGTAGGCGCCGGCTTCAAATGGCTGTCTGTCCCAATAAGTTTCTAATATACATAATTCACTGTCTTTACTCATATTGGCAGCGGTGCGCTGTAAAATAGTAAGGATCTGCTCATGAGAGAAGCAATCTAAGAACTGACTCATCCAGTAGAGATCGCCTCCGCCATAAAAAGGGGTGCTGTCATCGAGTAGGTCGCACTCAAACCCCGTGACTCTATCATTGACACCATGAGTTACAGCATTAGCCATAGCGACATTTAACTGGCCAGGGAGGTCCATGATGGTGACCTTTACTTGTGTATCAAATGCCGTGCAGGCAAATGCCCATTTACCGGTATTGCCACCAATGTCGACGATCATCGCTGGCCGGTGTTTAAAAATGAGTGGTAGTAACACCGGAAAGGCATGATCTGAATAATAGTGATCGAATTCAAACCAGCTTTTTTTAGCATTTTCGGGTAGCTCACTTAAGGTGGGATAGATAGTTTGCCAATCCCCAAATACTTTTAGGCCGTTAGGCTTGCCTAATTTTAATGACTCATCTAAATCATAGAGGCCTTGGTAGCAGATATCTTGGACAAAATTTAGATTGATCTGAGCCATTTTATCATGGAGTAAGAAGTGGCCAATTTTATCAACATGGTAATGCTCACCCTTATGCCAAAGTAGTCCCATGCTTAGACCCATGTCAACCAGCACTCCGATAGCGTATTCGGTCAGCTCACTTTGGGCGGTGATCTGCTGTAAGGTGCAGCCCGTTTTGCCATGGCTGTCGATTATCGCGAGAAGATTAAACTTAAGTAAGCAGCGGGCAACTTGAAAGGTTATTGGTGCAAAGGCAATTTTTTGAGCTTCAAATTTGGCATCAAAAGCGCCAATTTTCTTTGGCGATTGATAAAAAGGCATCGGTACAACTCTTTGATTATAAATAAGGGGCACTGTAGCGCTATCGTCGCTAAGATACATCAGAATATTGGTCATTAAGAGAACTAGCTCTCCTATTGAACACTGCTTTTGTGATGCATCAAACAGTCTTGTCAACGGCTTGAGGTGTTGCGTGGCGATACTGGTGTGGCCGATGGGGCGTCGGTCATGGTGCTCACTAGTCGATATCATCCTTAAGTGTTAATATCCAACTAAAGTGCGGGTTTGAAACGTTTTTATACCTCTGATCGCAAAGGACACATTATGCTTCTTCCTTTAAGTTATGTTGGCCGTACAACACATCGAGTCGATGGTGAGGCGAGGCGAATTGCTATCTTAGAAGCAACGCTTAGACTGATCGTTAAAGAGGGGATTAGAGGCGTTCGTCATCGCGCTGTAGCCAGTGAAGCCGATGTACCACTTGCTTCAACCACCTATTATTTTAAAGATATTAAAGATCTGATTAACGATGCATTGACCTATTTTGCCGAGAAAACTTTGTGGATGAACAATGCGTTAGAGGAGAAGAGTTTTCAGCTTCTGCAAGCCTTAGCTGATAGTGAACAACCGATTGGATCACAAGCGTTTGCCGCTAACTTAGCGCAGTTTTTGTGTGATCACGTTGAAGAGCAAGTGAGTCATCGAGATGATAGGGTGCTTGAGTTCGCATTTCATGAAGAGGCGCTACGTAATCCTGAATTAGCCAAAGCTATCCGCGCATTAGATGATGGCTTTATCGCAACGATTGAGAATTTCTTTATTCAGCTAGGGCGAGATTCTGCTATGTCAGACGCCCATCAGTTGTTAGCGGTGATTCGCTGGGTTGAATATCAAAGTGTAGTGAAAGGTGAGTTTAACCGAGCAAAGGTTGACGGGATCATCGGTGCGACGATACAGAATATTTTGAAATGAAGCGATTTAGTTTAAACATAAAAAAGCCCTGATTATCAGGGCTTTTTTTTATGAAGCATTTATGTTTTCAGTACGTTATTGTACGTTTTCCGCGTCGCCAAATTGACCTTGGAACAATACAGACGATAGGTAACGTTCGGCAGCGGAAGGCAGAATGACAACGATATTCTTATCGGCAAATTCTGGCAATGCTGCGATGCGATTAGCTGCAACAACCGCTGCACCAGATGAGATACCGACTAGGATACCTTCTTCTTTCATTAGACGCTGCGCCATCTCGATAGCATCTTCGTTAGTCACGGCTTCAACACGGTCAATGACTTCTAAGTCAAGGTTACCTGGAATGAAACCAGCACCAATACCTTGAATTTTATGCGGACCAGGCTGAACAGCTTGCCCTGCAAGAGTTTGTGCAATCACTGGTGAATCTACAGGTTCTACAGCGACAGAAGTAATCGCTTTGCCTTGTACATTTTTAATGTAACGGCTGATACCTGTAATGGTACCACCAGTTCCCACGCCAGCCACGACCACATCGACTTCACCGTCAGTATCATTCCAAATTTCTGGACCTGTGGTTTTTTCATGGATCTCAGGGTTTGCTGGGTTATCGAACTGGCCTAAAATTAGGTACTTTTCAGGTGCTGACTGGCGTAGTTCTTCAGCCTTATCAATAGCCCCTTTCATCCCTTTTGCGCCTTCTGTCAGCACTAAGTTTGCGCCCAAAGCTTTAAGCAGCTTACGGCGTTCTAGGCTCATAGTATTAGGCATAGTTAGGGTGAGCTTGTAACCACGTGCCGCGGCAACGTAGGCTAGTGCAATACCAGTGTTACCTGAAGTTGGTTCAATAAGCTCTATATCTTGAGTGAGTAAACCTTTCTTTTCGGCATCCCATATCATATTGGCACCAATACGACACTTTACGCTGAAACTTGGGTTACGCGCTTCAACTTTTGCTAGTACTTTGCCATGACTAACACGGTTTAAACGAACCAAAGGGGTATTGCCAATTGTATGTGAATTGTCTTCGAAAATTTTACTCATGGATAGCGTGCTCCTTTATTTATACTGCTAAATCATAGTGCGGTTTCGCTGCTTTAGAAATGATAGTTTCATCTTCGTTATTCCATTTAGTTATTAAAGGATGACTTTCTATCATCATTGTATCGCTATAAAGCCTAGTCTAAAGCGGATCTGCTTGATAGATTAGTGTTTTAAAATGAATTTACCGTGAGTTCGCGGTCATTTTACTCTCTTCATCATGGAGTCGATGTGTGAACCAAGTCAAAGATCCCAAAACCATGGTCACGCCTTTTGCATTTAGTATTGCGCCCAGTGTCCTCTATACGCCGCTAGCATCACCCACAAAAAGGGGGTTAGCTATGTTGGTTGATGCACTATTAATTGCAGTATTGGCCGAACAGGCGGGGGGATTGTTTATTCTGCTTGTGGGGCTCACCTTGCTCATTGAGCGTAAAAGTCACCAAATTGGCCGAGTGTTAAAATGGTTCCTCTATTTTTCTATGCTTATCATGACTATCTATGTCACGAGCGACAACATCATTGACTATAATCGGAGTGCATCACTGGATAATGAAACCTCATCATCAGTAATAAAAGGGGAAGACACCTCGGAAGTACTGGCGATGTTGCCAAGTATATTGGCAATAAGTTTTTGTGAGGAGTTTAGCTGTAAAGAGCAGAAGCTAATGGTGTTAGTTGATAAGCTTAATCTTGCTTCAATCAGCATGGCTGAGAAGCGCGAGATACTCACTGGTGTTGTGACAGATCTGAGCCTCAGCGCGGATGAGCGCCTGCGTTTGATGGCGATTATTGATGAGACATTTGGGCCCGTTGCCGGGATGCCCGTCGATCAGCCATCCGTTGACGTAACTCAAGACATTAACGATGGCAGCGCAATGGTTGATACTGCTGATAAGCTAACTTCTGCAGCGGCGCAGTCAACTGAGAGCGATATAGATGAAAAGATGATTGCAGATGAGGAGAGCGTTGATAATAGCGCACCTAAATACAGTTTGCTGGAGTGGGCTAAAGGGATCCTCAACGATTTGGGGTTAGGTTTTGGTTGGGCTGCATTCTATTTTACTGTGTTTACCGCGTGGTTCGATGGTCAAACCTTAGGTAAAAAATTGCTGAATATTCGGGTCATCCAGTTAGACGCCTCAACAATCTCCTTGTGGGATGCATTTGGGCGGTACGGGGGGTACGGTGCAGGATTTGCTACGGGATTATTGGGTTTTATTCAGATCTATTGGGACGCCAATCGACAAGCGATACAGGATAAAATATCGGCAACGGTTGTGATTGATCTGTCAAAGCCAAAGCAGTCTCCTGACGATATTTCCACCAATGTCCAAGTAGGTGAGAGTTAAAAAACAAAAAAGGGTTAGGGCACATGTGATCTTTGCCTGTACGCTTATCAATAATAATAGTGCTAAAAGTTGAGACATTAAGGAGAGCCGAGTGCGGATATTAGTGGTAGAGGACAGCAAAGTTGTTTCTCGTATATTGCAGCACTTAATTGCTCAGGAGTTAGGCTGTGAAGTTGACTTTGCTGAGGATTTTACCAGTGCCAAGAAACTGCTTGCCTCGCACGATTATTTCGTAGCCATCACAGATTTGAATCTACCAGATGCGCAAGAAGGGGAGATTGTTAAACAAGTTTTAGCGCAACAGATCCCCTGTATCGTGCTAACGGGCAGTCTAGATAGCAAGCAGCGCCAACGATTGCTGCAGTTGGGGATTGTTGACTACATCATCAAGGAGAACCGTTTTAGTTATGAATATGCGGTGCGGCTAGTTAAACGCCTACAACGCAATAAACATGTCAAAGTGCTGGTGGCCGATGACTCTGTTGTGAGTCGTAAGTTTGTTCGCAGCTTATTGGAGCAACATTTATATCAGGTGATTGAGGCCGATGATGGCTTATCAGCTTTAGACGTTCTCAATACTCAAGAGGATATTCAATTACTGATCACCGATTACAACATGCCGGGATTAGATGGCTTTGGATTGATTTTAAAAGTCAGAGAGCGTTTTACCCGTGAAGAGATGGCAATTATTGGTCTTTCTAGTGATGATGACCAAAGCCTTTCGGCACGCTTTATTAAAAATGGTGCCAATGACTTTTTAAAGAAACCTTTTGTGCATGAAGAGTTTCATTGCCGCGTATTAAACACGTTAGACTCTCTCGATATGGTGAGAAGATTATGGGAGCAGGCGAACCTTGATTACCTTACTGAAGTCTATAATCGCCGTTACTTTTTCTCACGCTTTGAGCCTCAGTTGAGTACGCTAAACCAAAAACAGACCGCTTTTTCTGTGGGATTGTTAGATATCGATTTTTTTAAGAAGGTTAACGATACCTATGGACATGATATCGGTGATGAAGTCCTGATTGAGTTTGCTCAGCGCCTGAAGCAGTTTTTTGGGCAGCACTTTGTGGTAGCACGATTTGGTGGCGAGGAGTTTGTGGTGGCTTTTAAAGGGTTAAATGGCAGCAAAGCCTTTACTTTACTTGATAAATTTAGAGCCAATTTGGCTGCTAGCCCAATCAAAACCTCCGATGGAGAGCTAAATATCACGACCAGTATCGGAGTGGCTAGCTTAACCGATGACAGCCTCGACAACTTAATTCAAAGGGCCGATAAAGCCCTTTACGATGCCAAAGAATCTGGGCGCAACCTGGTCTGTATTGATAGTTAACCCCCATCGTTATACTGACTGGTATAACGGTTACAGCAACCAAGCATAACTGACTTTCATAAAATAGGTTTGCTCATCGCGTGTGAGCGAATCTATTTCGTCATTACGGCGCATGCCATCTGAGTAGCCCAAATAAAAAACACTTTGCGGGTTGAGCTTATAGCCATAGAGTACCTCATTACCTAGCTGCGCATACTCAGCTTGAGGATCAGTGTAAAGGTACATAGATGGATCGCGTTGGATATCGGTATAGATACTCGATACGCGGATAAATTGATTTATCGTCATGTACCAATTTAGACGAATGTCGGTCAAGTTGGCGCTAAACAGTTCACGGCCTTGAATATCTAAAGAGCGATAAATATGTGACACGTCTAACGACATTGAGTCTGTCATCTTCCACACCAACCCAGGATTGAGCATCAGCTCTGTGCCTAATCTGTCATTGGCGAAATCGATGGCGTCGCCATAATTGATATCTAACTCCAGCTTTAACGCGCTCACAGGGGTGATATTGCTATAAAACCAGCCCATTTTTTCGTTAAATAGCTGAGTATTATCATCGATAGCGAGACTAGCGCCATTGTGTCGTCGGCCAACTCTATCACGCTGTACATAACCAAAGGCGGTGTAACTTTGCATTGCCCCTTCCATTTCTATTTTTGCTTCCGCTTCCCGCTCTAACAGTTCACCGGCTTGATTATGGGTAATGTCCCAATCGCCACGAAGCGACACAAAAGAGAGGAGATTTGAGTTGGGGTACCAATTATAGCCGCCGCCAATGACGGTTTTTGTCATGTCGACTTTATCGATGAAACCGAGATCAGCCCGAAAATCATCGCCCACAGACTCATACTGACCAAAGGCATACCAGTTTCTGCGCTTATGCTCATATTTTATTTTGTAGTAGCTGTCGTTGATATTGTCGTCTATTTGGGTGCGTAACACTCGCTCATTAATACCGCAGTTGCCTAAGTCGCAATTGAGGCGTGGCTCACAGTCATCGCTACTGCAAAATGAGCGGTAGAGTGTGTCAGGGTATAGCGTGTCAGAATATGCATACTGGGCTGTCAGTGTATCTTGTTCCGAAGGCTGATACTTCACATCGCTGCTGGCCACGTAGTTATGGTAATCATCACTGGTCTTGGCTGTAACAATAGTGCCAACAGAGAGTGCATCGCTGAGATCGGCTCGATAGCGGCCCACCAAGTTATAGCTGGTACTGTCGAGGGTGGCAATGTCTGAACTCAAATTACCCGGCACCAAAAAGTTGGTGTGAGTGTCATTGGTTGCCATGAAACCAAGGGTGTGGTTGCCCACTTTACTGGTGAGCTTTAGGCCATAGTCGGGAGAGACAATATTTCGGGTATGTACCAGTGACATTTGCGAGTCAAAGTAGTCTTTGTTGTCGAGAAAAAAGGCTCGTTTTTCGGGAAAGAACAACGCAAAAGTGCTATTGATGTCCAACTGACCAGCGTCGGCTTCCACCTGGGAAAAGTCGGGGTTGATGGTGGCATTAAGTAAAGTACTCGGAGTGATGCCCCATCGAATGTCGAGTCCTGGCTCAATACTGTTATCATTGTTCCAATCGCCAACGGGATTAATGTCGCGGCTACCAGAGCGGTTTAATACTAACGCCGGAGTCAATTGTAAATCGTTACCCGACTGCGCCTCGTTGAGGCCTGTGGCAACGCCCATTTGGCAAAGCTGACAACTATTATTGCGGTCAATGCTGTGGGTTGATAGCCGGTGCTGCTGGTTTCTTGGGTAAAACCTTACTAGCTCAATACCCCACGTCTGTATATCTTGTTGACTGTCAAAATTGAGCATTCGCAGGGGCAACTCTATCTCAACCTGATAACCTTTAGCGGTTTTCCTGCCTGCGCTATACCAAATGCCATCCCAAGCATCACTTTCCTGTCCGGTCAGTTCATTCTCTATAGAATCCATCTGCACGCCATAGGGGTTAATGAAAAACTGGTAGGCTAAACGAGCATCATTAAAGGTATCCAGTTTAACGCCCACGAGATCATCTCCCCACACACCGTCACGATCGGCGAGGTTGGCGCGCACCTTGTCACTGGTTTCGCTGGAGTCTGGATCGAACGCATAAAATGCCACAAAAAGACTGGTTTTAGTGGCAAACACTTTCGCTTCTGTTTTGACGGGGGCCGGGGTGTTTTCGCCCGGATTGGTTTCAAACGTCAATTGAGTTGTTGCGGCTTGTTGCCATACCGCATCGTCTAAGTTTCCGTCGATGATAGCGGGTGTATCCAGCGTTGGAATAACCAATTGGAATTGTTCGGCACTGCCCGATAGCGCAGCTGTAGATAGCGTTAGGCAGCATAGTGCAAACCAAGCCAGCAGTAGTTGTCGTTTCATAGGTTATTAGAATTATCTGGGTGCGGGTTGTTATGTTTGTGTGGCGGTATTGTGACAGAAAACAGCGTCTTAATTGATGGCTAATTGTTACAAAAGGTGTAAATTTGTGGCTTTTTTCAGTGGTAAAACCAGTGTCACCAGCCCGCTAGTTTGGATGATGACACGTGTTTGTTGTGATTAGTCAGGCGCTATCTGATCGTTTTTATAAGCAACGCGATATTTATCTACCCACATTGAGGTGGCGCCACATATGGCGACTGGCATCACGATAAAATTCACAATAGGAATCATTGAAAACAGGGTAACCGCTGCGCCGAAACTAAAGCTGGTGCCTTTCGTTTGCTTTAGGGCAAACTTCATATCAGGGAAGGGCACCTTATGATTATCAAAGGGGTAATCACAATATTGAATCGCCATCATCCAAGCACTAAAGAGGAACCACAGCACGGGGGCAGCCGTTTGACCGATAAAAGGGATCCAAAATAGAATGAGGAATAGAATGGCGCGCGGCAGATAGTATTTTAGTTTTATCCACTCTCGTCCCAAAATTCGTGGTAGATCTTTCACTAAGTCGACAGTGGTGCCGGTATTGAGGTCTTTGCCTGTTAAATACTGTTCCACTTTCTCAGCCAATAACCCGTTAAACGGGGCGGCTATCCAGTTCATGACGGAACTAAAAATAAACGATAGCACCACCAGTAACGTCAGCACGGCAATGGGCCATAACAGGAAGTTGAGCCAACTTAGGTAGTCGGGTAACTGCCCACTTAGCCAAGCAAACACCTCTTCAAGTTGGCCAATAGCAAAATAGATGACCGCAGAGAACAGCAGTAAATTAATTGACAGCGGCACAAATACAAACCGCCTAAGGCCTGGTTGCTTAATCAGACTAAATCCGTCCAGAAAATAGTTAACGCCGCTTTTGGGCAAAGATCGCGCTTTTTGATTCATAGTGTTATGAGTGTCACGTTAAACCTAATATGCACCGATTGTGTGTCAGCAGTTACATAAAAACAAGCGTAAAATGGCCGTTAGCGCGATAAAAACGTTACAAAATGCAGCGTGCTTTGTTAAAGTGACAACCAATAATAACAGGGAAGATTCTATTCCTCCTTATCAAGACGACCTGACTAGCACCATGAGACTCAAACAGATAAAACTTGCTGGATTTAAGTCGTTTGTCGATGTTACTAAAATCCCCTTTAATCAACCCTTGACCGCCATTATTGGTCCAAATGGCTGTGGTAAATCCAATGTGATTGACGCGGTGCGCTGGGTGCTGGGTGAAAGTTCAGCTAAACATCTGCGTGGCGACTCCATGGCCGATGTGATTTTTAACGGCTCATCAGCGCGCAGACCTGTGTCCGTCGCCAGTGTTGAACTGTCGTTTGATAATCAAGATGGACGTTTAGCGGGCCAATATGCCAGTTATCAAGAGATCGCGGTTAAACGTCAGGTCAGTCGCGACGGCGATTCAAGTTATTTTCTCAATGGACAAAAATGCCGACGCAAAGATATTACCGATCTGTTTATGGGCACAGGCCTAGGGCCGCGTAGCTACGCGATTATCGAGCAGGGCACCATTTCCCGTCTTATTGAGTCAAAGCCACAAGAGTTAAGGGTTTTCATTGAAGAAGCGGCGGGGATCTCCCGTTATAAAGAGCGCCGTCGTGAGACCGAGAACCGTATTCGTCATACGCGCGAGAATCTCGAGCGACTAGGAGATATACGCCAAGAGTTAGGGCGGCAGATCGATAAACTTGCGCAACAAGCCGAGTCGGCAAAACAGTACCGTGCACTAAAAGAGACAGAGCGTAGCCAAGAGGCGCAACTCTTGGTATCACGGCTGTTAGAACTGCAAGCACAAACCGAAAAACTGACCCAAGAAGTTAATCAAAGTGAGCTAAATAAGAGTGAATTCGATGCGGCGAGCCAAGCGTTACAGCTCGAGGTTACTCGCTTAAAAGTGGCACTCGATGAACTTGATCAACAAGAGCATGGTCAAGTCGAAGCGTTTTACCTCAGTGGCACCCATATCGCAAAATTGGAGCAATCACTAAAACACCGTCAGCAACAAGATGCCCATCTCAACGAGCGAGTCACCCAGTTGGATGACAAGCTGACCCTCAAACAGGGGCATCTGCATGGGTTGACGTTAAGTCACGACACGCTCAGTCAGCAACATCTTGCGGCGGTCAGTGCACATCAAGAGACCGAGCAAGCGCTGGTTCTTATTGAGGAGCAAATTGGCGAAGCCGAATATGGATTTGAAGCTGTCAATGAACAGCATCAACAACTTCAGCAACAGGTCAGTCAGCACACTTTAGCGTTTCAAGTTTCTCAATCTGAACGTAGCCATTTGCAATCCGCTTTGGCTCAGAAACAGCAACGCCGAGAAGCGCTTGGAGAACAGTTGGCTAAACTGGCCCAAGACAATAGTGAGCAAACGCTGGTCTTGCAACAGGCTCAGGTGCAAACCCTTAGCGAAGAAGAGGTTAAGTTAAGTGCAAATCATCAAGTAGAAACTCAACAGCTTAATGAATTAGAACAACAAAGTAAGCGCCTGACGGAACAAGCGGATGCGCTAAGCCAGTCATTGGCGGAGGAGCGTGGGCGCCTTAATGTGGTTGAGCGCCTATTGCCGGAGCAAGATCAAACTGATGGCCAAGCATTGTGGCAACTGCTTGATGTGACACCCGGCTGGGAAAAAGCCATTGAAGTTATTTTTGACAATCTGCTCACCCAGAAAGTCGATAATACACAAAATACCACAGGCTTTGCGCTCACAGCACCCCAGCAATGGCAGGGACTTAGTGCACCCGTTAACCTTGCGCCTTGGTTGACCGATTTACGTTGGGCCGCAGACATTACCGCTGCAAAAGAGCTGCTGGTCACACTTGCACCGTATGAGCGTATTGTTACCGCCGATGGCTATCTGTTGGGACAAGGTTTTTTGTTGCAAAAAAGCGATGATACCAGCCCGTTATTGCAACTTAAAATTGAGAAAGAAGCATTACAAGCTAGTATCACACAAAGCCTTGATTTACTTGAAATGGTCAAAATTGATGCAGAGGAAAGTCATCGACAACGGCTTGCAATGCGCGCCCAAGGGCAGCAAACCTTATCACAGCTGCAAGGTGTACAGTTGAATCTTGCTCGTTTAAAAGCTGAGGTCAGTGCAACGCAGGCGCGTATCGCTCATCAGCAAGAGCAAGTGCAAAGCCTCAACGCGCAAAGAGATGAACTTGCTGGCACCCAAGAAACAGAGCAACAGCAGCTGGATGCATTGAATCAACGTTTAGCTGAAGATAAACAGCAGCAAGAGTTATTAGTCCAACAAAGTGCAGCTGTTAAGACGCAACTGGCAGAGCATAGTGAGCAGATCAAACGATTAAAGCTGCAAGGCGCTGGTTTAGTCACTCAGTTACGGCAGCAACAAGCACTTGTGCAAGCCGCCAATACAGAATTGGCGCTAAATCAGCAACAACGCGCGCAAGATACTGCGCAGATAGCGGAGCTTGAAGAGAGCTTATCGCAATTGCGTCAGCAACTGGAAGGGAGCGAGCATGCCGCCCAAGATGCCAGCGTACGCCAGATGCAACAAGAGTTGGCCGAAGCGCTGACACAACAACAGCAAAAACAGATGGCATTGGATGCATTGCGAGTGGAGCAAGCTAGGCTGCAAAGTGAGCTTGATGAGCTAGGAAAGAAGCAAAAACAACAGCTTGGTAAGATAGAACACTTGACTCAAACTATCAGCACGTTAAAGTTACGTCGCGAAGGTTATAAGGGCCAGGTAGATAGCCAACAGCAGTTGCTCAAAGGCCATGAGATTGAAGTGGAAGCTGTTGCGTCGCAACTTGACAATACGCTCTCGCCAGTGCAAAGACAGAAAGCGTTAGATCGTACCCGGGCGCTCATTGAACATTTGGGGGCCATTAATCTGGCAGCGATTGAAGAGTATGAGCAACAAAGTGAGCGCAAACAGTATCTGGACAATCAAGATGCGGATCTAAATAAAGCGCTCACCAGTTTAGAAGAAGCTATCCGTAAGATAGATAAAGAGACAAAAACACGTTTTAAAGAGACCTTTGATAAAGTTAATCAAGATTTAGGTGTGCTATTCCCCAAAGTGTTTGGCGGCGGCAGCGCGCAACTGGCGTTGACTGATGATGACTTACTTGAAACCGGTGTGACCATTATGGCCAGACCGCCAGGGAAAAAGAATAGTACAATTCACCTGCTTTCTGGTGGAGAAAAAGCGCTAACCGCTTTATCATTGGTCTTTGCAATTTTTAGGCTCAATCCAGCGCCATTTTGTATGTTGGATGAGGTCGATGCACCGCTAGATGATGCCAATGTCGACAGATTCTGTCGCCTGGTAAAAGAGATGTCTCAAAGCGTGCAATTTGTTTATATTAGTCACAATAAGATCACCATGGAATTGGCCGATCAACTAATAGGTGTCACTATGCATGAACCTGGAGTTTCACGCATAGTTGCCGTCGATATTGATGAGGTGGTGGCATTAGCCGACGCAGTATAATTATGGGAAAAGCAGGGTAATCAATGGAAAATTTGCAACTGGTATTGTTCGTGTTAGGTGCGATAGCCATTATCGCGGTACTTGTGCATGGTTTTTGGTCCATTAGACGGCAGCAGCCTAAGTCATTGAAAGAGACACCAATGACCGGACTGTACAAAGGCGATGCGCGCGATCGCGATGGTTTCGATGCCGACGGTATTGGTGAAGTCAGAGTACGTAAATTGAGCGGCAATGAAGCGCCTGTTGGAAATGATACTGACTCAGAAGATGACACTGCGCCTCACGACGACGGTGCCGTGGTTGAGCCCAAAATGGGGGCAACTATTGAGCCGCAAAGTGCCAACAGTTTTTCGCTGTCCGGTCAGCCCAAGCAGAAAGCATCGCGCCAACGCCAAGAGCCAGTACTTAGCACAGAACTTGAGCTAAATGATGAACTGGAGCAGATGGAGTTAGGCTTAGGTCAAGCACCTGCACAGCCTTCACTATTTGAAGACCCTGTGGTGGCGCGTAAACCTGAGCCCGCGGCAAAACCTCAATCTGCCGTGACCGCAGCTAGCCCTGTTCAAGATGACGTTGTTGAGGCGACGACACCGCCGCTTGAAGAGACTGCAGAACTTGAGCAAGAAGCACCTCTAGGCGATCCGCAAGATGTGCTAGTGCTGCATGTTGTGGCAAAAGAGGGGGAAGCGTTAAATGGTGCTGAACTGTTACCGAGCTTATTAACCCTTAATTTTAAATTTGGTGAGATGGATATTTTCCATCGTCATGAAGATAATGCAGGAACAGGAAAGGTGCTGTTCTCATTAGCAAATATGCTTAAACCTGGCATATTCAATCCTGATGAGATGGAGCAGTTTACCACCCAGGGCATAGTGCTGTTTATGACGCTACCTTGTTATGGTGACCCATTGATGAACTTTTCAATTATGCTTAATTCGGCGCACCAATTAGCCGATGACTTAGGTGGGTTAGTGCTCGATGGCGGACGCTCTTCATGGAGCGAGCAGACTAAACAGTCTTACCTGCAACGGATCCGCGCTCAAGCGTAAACATCTGCATGACATTATTTTAGAGGCCGCATCTGCGGCCTTTATTGCTTATTCTGGACGAGACACAATGCAAGCGATACTAAAAGAGATACAACAACTTACCGCAGAGATTAATCAACATAACTACCGTTACTATGTTGATGATGAGCCGTCGATACCTGACGCCGAGTATGATCGCTTGATGCGTCGTTTACAAAGCCTAGAAGCTGAACATCCACACTTGGCATTGGCAGACTCCCCGACTAAACGCGTTGGCGGTGAAGCATTGGCCAAGTTTGAACAAGTCACTCACCTTAAGCCAATGCTAAGCCTAGACAATGTGTTTGATGAACAGGAATTTACCGCCTTTCATAAACGCATTAGTGACAAAGTGGGATCTGACCTGACATTTTGCTGTGAGCCCAAGTTAGACGGCTTAGCTGTAAGTATCCTATATCGTGATGGTCAGTTTGAGCGTGCAGCGACACGGGGCGATGGCAGTGTAGGTGAAGACATCACCGAAAACGTGCGTACCATTAAATCGATCCCGTTAAGTCTGCGTGGTGACAATTATCCTCCTTTATTGGAGGTGCGCGGTGAAGTGTTTATGCCTAAAGCGGCATTTGAGGCCATTAACGACAAAGCGCGGCTCAAAGGGGAGAAGCTGTTTGTTAATCCACGTAACGCAGCAGCGGGAAGTCTACGTCAGTTAGACAGCAAAATTACCGCTAGCCGTGCGTTGGCATTTTATGCCTATGCACTGGGTGTGGTAGAACCCGATACTTGGCCGTTGGCCGATAGCCATTACGGCCAGCTCATGCAGTTGAAAAGCTGGGGCTTCCCGGTCAGCAATGAGGTCAAAGTGTGTAACGATATTCCAGCAGTGCTGGCTTATTACCAAGACATACTTGAGCGCCGCTCCTCACTTGCCTATGAAATTGATGGTGTGGTGCTGAAGGTCAATAGCATTGCGCAGCAGCAAACACTGGGTTTTGTTGCAAAGGCGCCTCGCTGGGCAACGGCGTATAAGTTTCCTGCACAAGAGGAGATCACAGTTCTCGAGGGGGTCGACTTTCAGGTTGGCCGCACTGGGGCTGTTACGCCTGTTGCACGGCTTAAACCTGTATTTGTTGGCGGTGTTACCGTATCGAATGCCACGCTGCATAATGCCGATGAGATTGCCCGTCTAGGGGTCAAGATTGGAGACAGCGTCATTATTCGCCGCGCAGGTGATGTGATTCCGCAAATTGTTGCCGTGGTGACTGACAAGCGGCCACAAGGTGCAACGCCGATCACCTTCCCCGAGCAATGCCCTGTTTGTTATAGCGATGTCGAACGTATTGAAGGAGAAGCCGTTGCGCGTTGCAGTGGCGGACTCTATTGCGAAGCTCAGCGTAAGGAGGCGATTAAGCATTTTGCATCCCGTAAGGCGCTGAATATCGACGGCATGGGAGACAAAGTTGTTGAGCAGCTCATAGATAAAGAGTTGGTAGAAAGCCCTGCCGATCTGTTTAAGTTGACGGCTTCAGCCATGACGATGCTAGACAGAATGGGGCTAAAGTCTGCGACCAAACTGGTGGCTGCCATTGATGATGCTAAAACCACCACCTTTGCACGCTTTCTTTATTCACTGGGGATCCGTGAAGTGGGTGAAGCCACTGCTGCTAATTTGGCTAACTATTTTAAAACTTTAGATAAATTAAAACTTGCTGATGCTGACACCTTTACCAAGGTTGATGATGTGGGCGTGATAGTGGCACAACACTTAGTGCACTTTTTCGCGCAACCTCATAACGTTGAAGTGGTAGAGGGGGTATTGGCGGCTGGTGTCAATTGGCCCGCTATCGAAGAGGTTGCTGAAGACGCCTTGTCACTGAAA
Source organism: Shewanella colwelliana ATCC 39565 (assembly GCF_000518705.1). Classification (GTDB taxonomy): domain Bacteria; phylum Pseudomonadota; class Gammaproteobacteria; order Enterobacterales; family Shewanellaceae; genus Shewanella; species Shewanella colwelliana. The sequence continues at coordinate 4,997 of NZ_KI912482.1, read as the reverse complement.
GGGCAAACCTGGGTGTTAACGGGCACATTAACTCAGTTAAACCGGAATGACGCCAAAGCGAAGTTACAAGCGCTTGGTGCGAAAGTGGCTGGCAGTGTGTCGAAAAATACCGATTGTCTCGTGGCGGGTGAAGCGGCGGGTTCTAAACTCACCAAAGCGCAAGAGTTAGGGGTTAAAGTGATAGACGAGCAAGGGCTCCTCGACCTCCTTGAGACGAGTTAAGCCATTATCTTTTTTGATTAAAACGCCATCTTTCGATGGCGTTTTTACTGGTGCAACTCAACAGATACATTGAAAAGCAGTATTCAATCACCATATAAGCTAAGTAGCACTCACTATATCTCAGTCCATGCCTGCACAACGGAGAGCAAAATTTGAATTTTAGTCATATCAATTGGCTCGACGATAATGGTTATTTTAAACCTCCAATAATGCTCTACATTATGTTGGCCTTTATTGCCCGAGGTTGGTGCGTGTTTATCGCCTCACTGACACAAGCCAGTGATCGCGCTGGTTTAGTGGCATTGATCTATCCACAAAAGTCAGATTTCCTGTTGGCCTTGGCTGCAGGAGCGGGAGCATTGCTTCTGTATGGGCTAGTGATTGCGGAGCGCAAGCGCAAACTGGTGTGGCTAATCCCGCTGTTTAACCAGTTTCGCTGGCTATTAGTGGTTTTACTGTTAGTGGATGGAGGATTGCTGCTACAACGCTTAGTCCACAACTATTTCTTATTTAATTGGAGTTTTGGGCTCGACGCACTATTTCTATTTTGGAGCCTACTTTATATCGCTAAATCTAAGCACCTGCGTTACTACTTGAACGATTGGCGTACCGAATCGGTAACTGAGTGAGTAGCGCATTACGTCTTGATGGGGGAAGAAGACTATTTAGGATAAAAAAAACGCTGCCGAAGCAGCGTAAAAAATACCTTTTAGATAGAAAATCTGCCTAAAGATATCGGAATGTTAACAAAATACCTATATAAACATCAGTATAAACAACAAAATACTGGGCCTATATTAAGGACAATTGACAGCAACACTCCTTAAAGAAACGCAATCCGGGGTCGCTACGCTTCTTCAAAGAACGGATTCAATTTACCACCTATGAATATTGTATACAATATCCCTTGGTGTTTTTTTTGTTATATCTTATGACCAAGTTAACGTCGAAGAGTGCAGTGTTTCTGTGTCAAACATGGTTATCCTTGTCAATTTTATGACGAGTTATACTATTTGAGTTGCTATTGACTATAGTTATGTTATTAAAGTTAGGCTGCTTTTCATATTGTTAGACGAATTATGCTCCGCTTAACTTTTTCGTTAACCAGATGATGGCATGGGTCAGTATAAATGGAGTTACTTCGCGTGGCTAAAGTTGAGCCGATACAATTACCTCTCTCAAAATTACAGATAGGCATTACTGTAAAGTTGCCGCTGTCGTGGAAAAACCATCCTTTTCTGTTTAATCGCATCAAAATTGAGGAAGAAGCACAGATTGAGCTGATTAAAAGCCTTGGTGTGCCCTACGTTATTTTGCTCTCTGGCGAAGATCTTATTGATGAGGGGGAACCTGAGGTAGATGAGGTCGAGGTTGAGCAAGCCCCTGAAGTCGATCCGGTCGAGCAAGCCAAAATGCAGGTGAGAAAATCACTGCGATTGAGTCAGAAGCGCTTTATCGAGTGCGTTAATGAGAGCCGTTCTACTTTCAGTAAAATTGCCAGTGATCCCGAGGGCGCATACCGAGAGGCGGCAACGCTTGTTGAAAATATACTTGAGCATATGCATGAGTTTAAAGATCCTCATTTGGCCCTAGTGAGCGCAGGCGAATCTGATAGCAGCGTGACACAACATGGGATCTCTGTTGCCGTGGTGGCATTAATGATCGCTAAATCGATGGATTTACCTAAGTCAGATATGCGAGATATCGCTTTGGGTTGTCTGTTTCATGATATCGGCAAGCTCAAGGTGCCTGAGAATATTAGGCGCAAAAAAACCGCCTTAACGGCATCAGAAGCTAATTTCATTAAAATGCACCCCAATTTTGGCCATGATATGTTGCATAAAACCGGACTATTTAATAAAACCGTTCTGCATATCATCTTGCACCACCATGAGTTTATTGATGGGACGGGTTACCCTGATGGTTTAACCGAAAAGAAAATTCCTATCGTGACTCAATTGGTGAGTTTAGCCAATGACTATGACGAGCAGCTTTGGAGTAATGAAAGCCGCTCGCCGCAGATAGCGTTAGGTTATCTGTTTAAAAACCATGCGGGTAAGCACTCAGAAACATTGATCTCTGTATTGGTAAAGTTACTCGGCATTTATCCGCCAGGCACCATAGTTAAGCTTTCTGATGGCAGTGTGGGTAAGGTGATGATGACCACTCAATCGGTTAAGCAGCCCCAAGTATGGGCCTGCCAAGAAGATGGTAGTCAGCCCAGCTTACGCTTTTTAACCCAAGAAGAGGTTGTCGTCGACAGTGTATTAAAGCGTGATGAATTAAAAGACGGTGCCCTCAAAGTGTTGCAAGTCGATAATGGTGTAAGCTTTTATTTCAGTGGTATGGAATAACAGACTGGTCGCCAAGCTGGCTTTGCGGTATTTTAGCTTCACTATCTGAAGTAAAAAGAAACCTTATGATTAATTCAATTGCCATTGTCGGTTGCGGCTGGTTTGGTTTGCCACTGGCTAAAACCTTGCTTGCTAACGGTATGACGGTAAATGGTTCAAAACGCTCAGCGGAGCAAGCAGAGACGCTTAAGCAACAAGGTATTAAGGGGTTTGTGCTCGATCTTGATAACCCCCAAGCGTGTGATAATCCACAAACATTGGATGGGCTAAAAACCGATGCTATAGTGATCAATATCCCCCCGGGGTTACGTCGAGGTGAAGGACTATACCTTGAGCGTCTTAACCTGCTTAAAGCACTTATCAGTGACCATCATTATCAAAAGATTGTTTTTATCAGCACCACAGGGGTCTATCCCGCTACGGGTGAGGTAATGCGTGAGGATGATGCGTTCGGGCATTCACCTCAAGCGGCAATCTTATGCCAAGCCGAAGCCGTTTTTGCTGAGCTGCCCAACTGCGTGATAGTAAGGTTTGCTGGGCTGGTTGGGCCCAAGCGCCATCCTGGACGTTTTTTAGCGGGTAAAACCGGGCTCTCAGGTGCTGAATTATCGGTGAACATGACTCACCTTGATGATTGTATCGGGTCGGTATCGGCTATCTTGGCTCATCCAAAACCTCCATCAAACGCTTACAGTGTGTGTGCGCCACAGCACCCATCAAAGCAGACATTTTATCAAGCAGCCGCGTCGCAGTTGGGCTTAACACTACCCACGTTTTTAGCACCCAGCAGCGATGAGCACGATAAAGTGGTTGATGGCAGCCGTATTACGCGAGACCTAGATTTTCACTATAAGCACCCTGATCCACTATTGATGTTAGGTGCATGTGAGTGAACCGTTTTTAGGTGAGTATTTGATTCAATGTGAATAACAGGACGATACAGTATGAAGCGTTTTATAAAAAAAATAGGGTTAATGACGTTGGCACTGATAGCCACACTACTAATGAGTAGTGCTTACGCCACACCGACACGATTTGTTGAGGGCGTCGACTATGTCAAAGTGGCGGGCATCCCAGAAGCCAGTACACCGGTGGTCAGGGAGTTTTTCTCCTATAACTGCGGTCATTGCTACCGCCAAGATAGCCTGTTTGCGGCCTCAATGGCCAAGTTAGAGGGCCAAGTAGACTTTGTTCGCACCCCCGTAGGTGCAGGACGTCCGAGTTGGCAGCTAAGCCAAGAGGCTTACTACTTGGCACAAAAGTTTAAGGTGACCAACCAAGCGCACGGTAATCTGTTTAAACGTATTCATGAGGGGAAGGGCGCTTTTACCCGCCAAGAGGAACTTAGCCAATTTTTTGTAGAGCAAGGCGTGACCCAAGGCGACATAGATAACGCCCTTGCATCAGCTGATAGTAAGTTGGCCCTCGCGAACTATGATACCCAAGCGCAGTTAGCTGGCATACGCGGCGTGCCTTCATTACTGGTTAACGGCAAATATTTAGTGACCTCCAAAAACCGCTCAGCCGATGAACTCGCGGCATTGCTGGCATACCTGTCAGCGCTTAAATAGGGCACTTATAGCTAGACTCGCGACGGCTGGCAGCATACCCATTTGGTCGAGGCCGTCAAGCCGTCACTTGATTGAAATTAACAGCTCGCTGCAGGCTAATGTGTAAAGCTTGCTTCACAACGCTTTGCGTCATCCTTGGCCGCTTAATGAAAACATCTAACCTACATGGAAGTAGGGAATGCCGAAAAATGTCGGGAACATTTTCGGCCATGCCATCAACGTCCTCAGCTGCATCTACACTGGGTTATTCACTCTCTTCGATTTGACTTCATTTGGTGTGAGTGGCGAGTAAAAAGCTAACGTGCTTTTGCCCCAAAGTGGGGTGGCCTTGGAATGAAGCTTTGGCATTTTTTTGAGTTTGCTTGAGTAGCGTTATGCTGAATTCTCACTTATTGATTGGCTTTGAAAACGCACCTTGATGACGGTTAATTGCCTGCCGCAGGCTTTATGTGCAAGCGCTCTTTTGGCTCGCTGTGAATATGTCCCTATACGCTCCACGGTGGCATCCCTGCCACCAAGGGCCAAAACCGCGCTTACACTGGGTTATTTTATCTCTTCGATTTTACTTCATTTGGTGTGAGGGGCGAGTAAAAAGCTAACGTGCTTTTGCCCCAAAACTTGTTAGCCTTCGAATGAAGGCTGGTTACATTTTCTCTTTTGGTTCATTGTTGTTGGGGTGTGTGCCTGAAGGTCATACCTTTATCGCCATCTAACGCCTGCCCGGCGAGGGATGTGCAGATACGCCTGTGAGACGCCGTGAATAAGTCCCTTTAGGCTCTGCCGAAACATCCCTGTTTCGGAAGCTCACCGGCGTATCTACACTCGGTATCTCAACGTCTCTTCGATTTGG
>NZ_JAEC01000018.1 GCF_000518705.1 Shewanella colwelliana ATCC 39565 | reverse complement strand
AGTATCGCTGCTGAAATGGGCAATGAAGATGCAATTTCGTTTAAGAAAAGCATAGAAGAAGCCGCTCAAAAATGAGTTCAGAAAGTAAAAAAGTAGCCACCGATAGTTAATGTGTACTAGCTTAGTTCTGATCTGACAGCTCCCAGCTTTCGGTGCTAGCCCCAATTTATTAGGGCTTTTTCTTGTCTGAAACAGGGCAATGTGATCAGTGGTCTGAGCTGTCGTTGCCAGTAGAAGCGCTCAGTGTCTGCCGGCAGATGGTGCAATATGGGCCAGTGCAGCTAAGTTCAATAGTGCATGGGCCCCGTACTGTTGGGGCCCTTCCTGTAACTTGATTTCTGCTGTTTGGCCGAAGCGTATCGTGCTTACCCACAGTTGGAGCGATCTGAGCCTGAGCTGCTACTGGTGTAATTGACCGATGCTAGTCTTGCCACTCACTATGCAGCGCTGTTAGTGGTTCTTAAAATATCCGGATGTTGTAAAAGTACATGTCATAACCATGGCCTGAAAAAGGCTACTCTTATTTGTCAGCTTATGGTTATATTTTATGTCAGGTTATGGTTACATCTTTTGGCTAAGTGATTGAAAGCTGGAGGCTGCCTATGTCAGCTTATGCTTCCAGCGACAAGAGTGACAAATGTCCTGTTATTCGTTTAGTTATTCGTTTAGGATGCCCTGATATTCTGCTTGAATTTTAGGTATACGGATATATGGAAACTTATTTTGAGACGATAGTAGAGATTGATGGCTTTAGTTTTTTTATATATATTGCCGTCCTAGTATTCGCTTTGTTGTCATATAATAAGGCGAAGTCAGTATATGACTCAAATTTTGCCAAGTATTTTAATGTTAAGTATGGCTTTTTTGTTATAGTGTTGTCTGTTTATGTGTGCTTTAACATTATTTCTATGTATCAGGTTTACAAGCTTGAAAAAGAGCTTCCTAGTAAGCGTGTCGAGTCAGTAGAAGGTGAGGTAAGAGAATATTCATCAGAGAAAGTAGCTAGTAGAGAAGAGTCTTTTATTGTTGGTGGTGTCAAATTTGAGTATAACGATGTGAGTACCCCAAAGTATTTTTTTGCGAATAGGAAAAGGGGAGATGGAGTTATTTCAGATGGTAGGTTAGTTAAGGTTTACTATTTTTCAGAAGGAAAGAAGAAAAATATTGTTAAGGTGGAGGTCGAGAGGTGAAAAATAAACCATCCATCGTTAATGGCAATGATGCCCACCTTCTACTTGGCTTTGATTTAGCATTAAACAAGGAAGTTATAATGCCGCGCTCTCGTAGAACCCAGATAGGCTGAATTAGTTCTGACCAGATCTGACTGCTCCCTTGTTTTTGGTGCCTGCCCCATTTAATAGGGGCTTTTTCTTGTCTGAAACAGGGCAATGTGACCAGTAGTGTGAGCACTGCTTGCCATTAGAAGCGGTCAGTGGCTGCCAGCAGGTGGGCAATCCGGGACTGCGCCGCTACTAAGCTAAATTGTATAAGCCCGTATTATCGGGGTCCCCCTTCCTGTAACTTGATTTCTGCTGTGTGGCCGAAGCGTATCGTGCTTACCCACAGTTGGAGCGATTTGAGCCTGAGCTTTTACTGGTGTACGTGATCGGTGTTATTTCTTGCCACTCACTATGCAGCGTTGTCAGTGGATCTTAAAATATCCGGGTGTTGTAAAAGTACATGCCATAACCATGCCTGAACAAGGCTACTCTTATTTGTCAGCTTATGGTTATATTTTATGTCAGGATATGGTTATATCTTTGTGCTAAGTGATTGAAAGCTAGAAGCAGACTATGTCAGCTTATGCTTCTAGCGACAGCGAAATCATCTAAAGACCTTTTCAGAAGGCCAGGGTTTGAGGTCGGGGCTGTAAATGCTAATACTTGTGGATTAGCTAAGGTGAGGTGGTACACCCTAAATGGTGGAAAGCTCGAGTATAAAGATGAGAAGAGATTTGACTGCTGGAAATGAGGTTTGTCATTTATAACTAGGCTTAATTATATTTAAGTCACTATAACATAGGTGTTTTTCTTATTTGCAATCTGGCTCATGCAACTTGACGAAGTGCTCAGTGCTTGCTTGGAAGGTAATGTTCTGCTGTGCCGCCAGTTGGGGTGACAAGTACAATCGATAGTTGCTAGTTTGTTTAGCGACATCTTCAAGTTTTAACGATCTCAGATCTACTAAAAGCAAATGGTGCGACCATGAGCGTCAAAGGAGGCTTTTATTGGTCAGCTAATGGTTATCTTTTATGTTAGGTTATGGTCGGCGGTGGTTGTGCATTAAGTGCGATATTTTCCCTGTGGACAAAGAGTCTTAAAGATGAGCAAGTATTGGCTGTTATTGGTATTAGCTTTCGGTATCGAGAGCGTCGGTTTTAGTTCCGTGGCAGAAGAGATTCACGAGAATGCAGATGAGATAGTGCTAGATTTTTTAGCTGATCTTGCACAAGTTCAGGTCGAGGAAGGCGAGATTATTTCAAATAAAATAAATAGTATTTATAAAAGTTCACATTGGGTTGATGTTTCCCAAGATGATATGCGCAAAGTAGACATCTCTTTGGTCAACGCGCCATTTTTAATCTTAGCAGATCTGAATGGCGGGAAGGTTATACAATCCAAGGTTGTTGATAAATATGCATGTGTATTTGTCGCAAATAAAGCTGTTATTGGTGGTTTTTCTTTAGTATATGAAGATGGATGGAAGTTTATGGCTCCATCTGTTTATTGGGAAGACCAGAAGCTTTCGAAAGAGTGTTTAGCATTGAAGTTTGAATTAGGTGTAACGGATAAGGAATTTATTACTTTAAAGGAATGAGTGTGGCTTAATAGCTTGCCAGGGATTATAGCTGAGGAAGGAGCGTATGAAAAATTATCTATATGCTGTTATGTTTTTCTATTTAATCACTATCACTGCTCATGCTGAAGATGGAGGGATTACTTTAGACTTGAAGGAGGGTGTAGTATTAGTCACCTTTTGAGAAGTTAAACCTATTTACTCTGATTAACATATTATGGTTAAGTTCATTCGATACTTGTTATCGCGTGCAGCAGAAACCTGATCTCGACGGTGTCAAACCCAGCACCCGCATCGAAACTAACAGGAACCCCCTTTAACGTCTGCGTTAAGGCCGCGATGAAGAGTGAGTCGTGCTGCTCACCCAGTTGTTAGCCTGCTTATCTTGTGATGTGATAGGGCTGTCACGCTCGCTGCAAATGAGGGTTTTCGACGTGATTACTAGCAAGAGTGTCAAGGAGTGTGGGATGATCAGGGTGAATGTGTTTGGCAGGTCGATGTCGGTGCGGCGCGTGGGTGGTGAGTGGCAGCTGTTTAGTGAGTCACAAACCGGGATGCGCAGCCGTGTCTATGAGGTGGTGATCCCACCAGAGCTGACGGAAGCTCAGTTGCTAAGTTATTTGGATGATATCTATCACGAACAAGCTAGCGTCCAGCACCCAGAAGTCAGGCTAGAGAGCAAATAGCGAGTTGGAGAGCCAGAAAGATGATAAGACGTTTGATGGATTACCTCAGACTTTTGCTGTTTGTTTGCGGCGTGCTGCTCGGGGTACAGGTTCCCGCTTTTGTTGACCAATATGGGCAACGTTTGCAAGCACATACCATAGAGGCCAAGCATAGCTTAGCGGAGTTTCAGCGTGATGCCGACCGTTTCTTTGATGGTGATATAGAAAAGCTGATTAGCCATTACCAACAAAACCCCGATGCGGTGATTAATGCGGGCGGTGAGAGTATTCATACAATTTACCTACGCTATCAACACTTAGACAGTGCGCTCAAGCAGTTTAATCAAACCGCCTACAGTGGCTTTCGGCAGGTGGCATTTGAGCCGTTAGCGGATATACGGAGCGAAGCGTGGCACAACTTTACCCACACTATTATGCTCGACAGCCGTGCGATGACTATTGGCTTAATGCTTGGGCTTTTACTGGCTATGCTGTGTGAATTGCTTTTGGTGGGCGCGGGTAAGTGTTGCGTGAGCGTGTATCGAGGCGTATTCAAGCCTAACGCCACCATCGAGGGTTAAAACAGAGAGTATCCACATGGTTAGTCAGTGTTTGTGGGGTTCATTTAGGGCTATGCTGTAACCCATTATTGATAATGTTACGTTAAGGATTGAGCAATGATCGAACAAGGACAAAAATTACCCGCCGCTACTTTAGGTCAGCTGACTGCAGATGGCATGGTCAACCATGATGTGAACGAACTGTTTGCCAATAAAAAGGTGGTGCTGTTTGCCGTGCCTGGCGCCTTTACCCCTACCTGCTCAGAAGCACACTTACCTGGTTTCGTGGTGCTTGCCGATGAATTTAAGGCCAAAGGGGTGGATATTATTGCCTGCGTATCGGTTAACGATGCCTTTGTGATGAAGGCGTGGGGCGACGCACAAAATGCCAGTGAGTTGATGATGTTAGCCGACGGCGATGCCAGTTTTACTAAGGCACTGGGGTTAGACATGGATACCGCCGGCTTTGGTGGGGTACGTTCACAGCGTTATGCTATGGTGATCGACAATGGCCTAGTCACGACCCTTAATGTTGAAGCGCCTAAAAGCTTTGAGGTCAGCAAGGCAGAAACCGTGCTGGCGGCGTTATAATTGGATTGATGTAAAAAAGGGAGTCTAGGCTCCCTTTTTTTATGGCGAATGCCTTAGAAAAAAGCCTTAGAAGTAATGCACATATTCCATAGCGACACGGTACAAGGTGTCTTCAAAACCTAACAGATCGACTTCGTAATCGCGGCTGATATATTGGCTAGTGAAGTGAAGCAAATTGTTCTCGTTGGCTAGTGGTGTCACCACGCCAAACGTGACTCGATCCATGGTGTAGAACTTATTAGCATCATAGGCCCAACGCCCATCGTAGCGGCTATAGTTGGCGATAAGCTGAACACCAGTGTGGCCAAAGGTATAGCTGTTTTTCCACTCAAAAAAGTAGCCCATGCCTTGGCGTCCAAGCATCTCTTCGCCTTGTCCCATCTCTTCGCGTGGCCAATCGTCATCTTTCTCCTCGTGGCTATAAGCTAGACCAAGGATGATGCCAACATCGTAGAAGTTGTTTTGGCCAAAGTGACGATCCAGTGACAGGCCTGCAACGGCCAGTTGCTCAAACTCTTCTAGCTGCTGACTATTGTAGTGACCTTCGTAGCGGGCATGTATGCTAAGCAGGTACTCATTGTCTTGACCAAAGCTAGTGAAAGGGCGTTGATAGTTAAATTTGAGATCGGCAGAGTTACGAAATCTGTCTTCATCATATTTTTCAGAGTCGCGTTCATAGTAGTAAGTACCACGCACTCGAAAGTAGTTTTGATCGAGTTGATAGCTGTTGTTGTATCTGAGGTCATCCCAAATCAATGATATGCCACCGCCGCGTGACATTGAGCTAAATTCTGAATCTGGATAGGATTCGAGACCTGCAATAATCGACGCTGCAAAAGGTGATTGTTCAGTTGAGGCAAATGCGGTGGTGCTCAAGCCTGCGAGAAGAAGGCTAGCAAAGAGTTGAGTGATTTTCATAAGGGATCCATCCGATGCAATTGTTATGATCATGCGATGATTATTCAAGCATATTAACACACTGCACGTTTAACATCAGGTGAGATTACGCTGCCTGAATTAATCTACTTTCATCTTTATTAACAATGCCTAAACTAGATTCGATGTCATCGACGCCTTGGGCTACTTCATTGGCGATCACCTCGCTTTGCGCTGCCGTTTGCAGCGCGTGGCGTTTAAGGCTCTCCATCGCCGTGGATAGGGCGTCTAAATGGTGCACTTGGTTGGTGCTATAGTCGCTGCCCTGTTTGGCCGTTTCTGTCATCTGTTGTGCTTGTTGCTGCACCGTTTGGGTAACCTGCCACAGAGTTTGTGCGCCTTGGGTCTGTTTTTGACTGGCATTTTCAATGCCTTTGACGCTGTTTTCTAGCTCACCGTTGGCGTGAGTTAACTGGCTCAGAATGGCCATGATCTCTTTGAGAGAGATTTGGGTGCGTAGAGACAAACTGCGTACCTCATCGGCCACCACGGCAAAACCACGCCCCTGCTCACCTGCTCTGGCGGCTTCGATGGCTGCATTAAGGGCGAGTAAGTTGGTTTGTTCTGCGATGTTGCCAATGACGTCAATAATGGTTGATACATCACTGACCGAAGTACTTAAGCTTTGCAATGAGGTATGACATAGGTTTACCGCATGTTGGGTTTCTTCGGCTGCATACAATACCGCTTTGACCTCGGTTTGACTCGCCAACATCTGTTGCAGCGTTTGCTGCGCGTTGTTCTCCACTTGCCCAGAGAGCTGGCTAACATCACGGGCTAATGTGCGGACCTCTTCTGTTTGTGATTGGGCGGTGTCGACAATGCTCACTGTGGTGTCACTGCCTTGAGTTAGCTGAGTGATTCGCTGCACCAGCTGTGATAACGAAGCTGAAATAGCAGCAATTTTTGAACGCTGGTTTTTATCTTCAGTTTCAAATCGATCAAGCAGATTGTTGAAGTGTCCGGCGATTTGTCCCGTTTCACAGCGTCGTTGTATGGTTAAGCGGTCACGGTTATTTGATTCGCTCAAACGCATAAAGGCCGTGTTTAAATGTTTGAGTGGCTTAACCACGCGCTGTTGTTGTAGCAGCAGATAGACTAAGGCAAAAAAGGCGAGTAGGCTCACGACCGTATATAAGATGTGTTGTAGGTTTTGTTTGAGGTGCTGATTTTGAGCCTGTTGAGCCAAACCTAGAGTGAGTAGTTGCTGTTCTATATCGGTAATGGCAGCCATCATGGCGGCTTGCGCGTGTTGGTTGCTTAGCAATAGATTATCGGTATTAGCGACCTCTTTGCGATAGCGGGTGGTTAACGAGAGCAGCTCCGAGTAGTCGTTCTCGCCGATTTCAATCTGTTCTTCCTCTTCATCGCCTAAGGCAAATTCATCGGCGGCGACGATTTCGTATAGACCCAATAGTGGCAAATTGGCCAGCTTGTCATGCCATGCCTCCAGTTGGTCAAGTTGCGTGCTTAATAGTGATTTTAAGCGTTGGTCTTTAGCTATTAAGTAGCCATCAGTGAGTTGAGAAAGTTGGTATACCAAAGGCGGTAGTTCGCGTGTTAGTGCCAGATATTGCAGGGCTAATTTGGGGTGTTGCTTAAGGCCTAAGTTGGCGTATTCGGCTAGTTGCTGATTGATGCTGAGCATCTCAGATTCCGCATGGGCAAGTAGCTGGCGAGGGTTACCAGCCAACTTGCCTGCCGCGCGAAATTGGCTATCAAGGTGGCTGATAAACTGTGCGATAGATTGTGAGAGTTGTACCGCGTCTTGATGAGATATTTGGCCGATCTGCTGTTGAATGTCACTCAGCTGGAGTTTGGCATCATTGAGTTGTTGGCTGTTACCTGAAGTTAAATAGCCTTCGAGTTGGCGCCTTATCTCCACTAAAAAACGTTGCTGCGCCACAGACAATAAAGCGGTTTCCTGCTCTATGAGTTGCCGTTGTTGATTACTCCATATAACCACGGATGCCAGTAAAGCTGCCAGCAGTAATAGTGTGGCTGAAGCCCACAGCGATAACGTTGAAATTTTCATCATGACGCGCCAAGTTCCATTTTGCGCCAGCGTATTACGTCAAGGTTGCAGTTTAATGACAAGGCACAGCTTGTCATGTTGACAGCTAGGTTAGGTTTAGCTCGCCATCGCTTTGCGCTTTATGCTATCGGGTATAAAAACGTAACCTAGACCCCATACCGTTTGGATAAAGTCTGGGTTCGTGGAGTCTATTTCAATAAGGCGTCGCAGGCGTGAGATCTGCACATCGATAGCGCGATTGGAGCATAGGTGTTCGCGGCCACGGGTCAAGGACGCCAACTTTTCTCGAGACAGCGGCTCGGTGGGATGTTTAGCAAAAACTTGCATGATGGCAAACTCACTACTGGTTAGTGCTATGACGTTTTTGCCGCGATACATCTTGCGAGTAGAGAGGTTGAGAGTGAACTCACCAAAATGGATCTCGTCGCTATTTTGCTTCGGAGTCAGGTTAACCCTAGGTGCTTTTCGGCGGATCACCGCGTGGATTCGTGCCAGTAATTCACGTTGATTGCAGGGCTGCGGTAAAAAGTCATCGGCACCAATCTCCAAGCCTATGATGCGATCGATTTCATCACACTGGTTAGATTTGAGGACGATGGGAATATTGTTGTTGGCTTGTCGGAGTCGGCGACAGATAGCCAGCCCATCTTCACCATTGAGTTTGAGTTCGAGCAGTAATAAATGAAACGTGTCTTGTTCCAGCATACTGTCCATCTGTTTTCCATTGCTGGCACAAAAGACTTCAACACCTTGCTGGGTAAGATAAGCGCTAATCTCTGTTCTCGTATCGATATCGCCATCGACGATCAATACCTTAGATGATAACTCTACCATAAAGCATTCCTTTGTAATGGTCCGCAACTGCTTGCGTGATGCAAGTCATTCCTGATTGACTTGCATTGTGACTGATATCTCTATGTCATAGTTATGCCATGTGTAATGAGATATTAGTGTTGTAACATTTAGCAACGGGTAAATCAATAAGTCATTATTTAACAGGTGATTAGCGTTTGCTTATTCCTTTATAACTTATTCTAGGGGTAACCAAACTTGTGCGTGCAAACCACCTTCTTGGCGGTTGGTCAGTACCACCTTCCCCTGATGACGATCGACAATCCGTTTGATTATCGCAAGGCCTAAACCTGAGCCAACACTGCCACGGGCGGTATCACCTTGAGTAAATGGCTGGAATAGATTGGGGATTTGCGCGCTTGGTATGCCGGGGCCATTATCTTCAACGCTAAAGCCGACTCGGCGTCCATCGTAGTAGGAACTGAGTTTGATCCAGCCATCACCATAACGGAAGGCATTTTCCACTAAGTTACTTAAAATGCGTTTAATGGCAACCGCTTGCATCGGGATCTCGGGGCAGTCAGCTAATTCAACAACTATCTGCCCCTCTCGGTTTGCTTCAGCTTGTGCCACATCTTCAATGAGTGCGTTGATCTGTCCCTGTTCACGTACGCTCTCCTGATCTTGCCTGATGTAGGCAATAAACTGATTGATAATGGCGTCCATATCTTCGATGTCATGGACTATGCCATCTTTTAGATACTGGTCTTCCTCAACCATCATCTCTGATGCTAAGCGAATACGGGTGAGAGGGGTGCGCAGATCATGGGAGATGCCAGCCATTAACAGTGCGCGGTCTTGCTCTAACTGCTGCATGCTCAGAGACATCTGATTGAAGGCATTGGTCACTTCGATAATTTCAGTAGAGCCACTGGCTGGGAGCGGTTCTGGGTAGTCCCCGCGAGAAACGGATATGGCGGCACGTTGTAGCCGTTTGAGTGGCTTATTTTGCTTGCGAGCAAACCACCAACCGCCCGCGACACTGAGCGCGCCAATGACCATTAAATAAAGGGTAAGCGGCGATAAGCCAAATTCGTTAAACCCAGTGAGGGGAACCTTTATCCATACAGAGGGCGCCTGCGGGGGACGGATCCAAATTTCAAACTCTTTCCCCTGAGCGATGCGAACTTCAGCTTTTCCACCTAAGTGCTCCGACATTTGTGCTGACAGCAAGCTGTAATAAGTGGCACGTTCAATACCCGCTTCACGGGCTTGCTTGAGGTTGTAGATCTCCATGCCGTCGTCACGCACTTTTGCATTCAGCGCATCGACCATGGTTAAGTGCTCGCGGCCTACATCGATGCCATCGACAAACAGTAGCTTAACTTGGCGGGCAATCAGTTGGTTTATTTGTTGATAGGTAGGCTGAATAAAATAGACTGCCACCGAAAGGTAGGAGACCAGCTGATTCACCAGCAACAAAGAGCCAATCAGTAATACTGTTTGGCTAAATGCGCTGCGTGGCAGAAATCGTTTTAACCACTTCATTTATCGCGTTCCGACGCCTATTGGACGATGTGATTATCGACGTGCGGCACCATCTGGCACAAACACATAGCCGAGTCCCCAAACCGTTTGAATATAGCGAGGGTTAGCAGCATCTTTTTCGATAAGTCGGCGTAGACGTGAAACTTGCACATCGATGGAGCGTTCGAGCGCAGAGTAGTCGCGGCCACGAGCAAGGTTCATTAATTTGTCGCGCGAGAGTGGTTCTCTAGGGTGGCTCACCAAGACCTTAAGCACGGCAAATTCGCCACTGGTCAAAGAGATCGCCTCTTCACCATGGTACATTTCGCGAGTCGCTAAGTTGAGGGTAAATTCGCCGAAACTTATCTCCTCCTCTTGTTGGGTCGGTGCACCAGGAACTTCAGGGGATTGACGACGCATAACCGCTTTGATTCTGGCCAATAGCTCTCGGGGATTAAAGGGTTTCGGCAGATAATCATCGGCGCCCAACTCTAAGCCAATAATTCGGTCTACTTCGTCACCTTTGGCGGTTAGCATAACAATGGGAATAGTGTTGCCATTTTGACGTAAGCGGCGACAGATAGATAAACCATCCTCGCCAGGCAACATGAGATCTAATACCAGTAAGTGAAAGTTTTCACGTTCGAGTAATCTATCCATCTGCTCGGCATTAGCGGCACTTCGAACCTGATAACCCTGTTCCATCAGGTAACGCTCTAGTAAGGCTCTGAGCCTCATATCATCATCGACGACGAGAATCTTAGAGGTTTCTTGTCCCATGCTTTTTATCCCTTATTTCAGTGCGAGAGGCCAATAAAAGCCCCTCCAACTTGCTGATATTCATTATTAATTTTATATGCTCACTTAATATAGCTGTTTTGCCGCTTAAAAGACTAGCGCAACTTTTTGTTAGCGAGGCAAATGAAACAAATTTTACATCCTGATGCATTATTTAATGCACTGAAAATTATAGCTTATTATCTAAATGTTTCCTGATAAAAGCTAAATTGTAACTAAATCGGAATTGAATAAACCGATTGAAAATCGTGACTTGAAATTGAGTCTGCTCAGGTTAGCGGGGGATTCGCCTGCTATTGCACCGCTAAGCTATTGTCTTTATCAGTGTGCTATAGGTATTATCTGGCCACGAATGGCAAGCAATACCGCTGCAATGCAAGAGAGTCATGTCAGAAAATACTAAAGCTATGCTGATCACCCGTGAAGGGTGGCAAACGCTCGACAGAGAGCTGAAATACTTGTGGAAAGAGTACCGCCCTGAGATCACTAAAAAGGTCCAAGAAGCGGCAGCGCAGGGTGACCGTAGTGAAAATGCGGATTACACCTATAACAAGCGGCTACTAAGACAAATTGACAGCCGGGTGCGTTACTTGGTCAAACGAGTAGAGGATTTACAGATTGTTGATTATTCGCCTCAGCAAGAGGGGAAAGTGTTTTTTGGTGCTTGGGTGGAGTTAGAAAACGAAGCCGGTGATCTGGTTCGTTATCGCATTGTGGGTAAAGATGAGCTGGACACTAAGCTTGGTTATATCACTATTGATTCTCCAATGGCTCGCGCTTTGATTGGCAAACAAGTTGACGACGAAGTCGTGGTGAGAACGCCTGCTGGCAACAAAGAGTGGTACGTCAATAAGATTCAATATAAGGCCTTTGACACCTAAGCCACTTATTTTTTTACTTATATAGTCTTTCGCTTTGGGCTTAATAGCGCTCGGCCATTGATGTTGAGCAGGGCAGACGGCATTAGGTCGAAGTGCCGCCTCTTATCAAGCCAGCGACGCAGAGCAAAACCTGCAAAAGCTCAAGGGTCGCACAAGTTTTCGAAACTGGTTGACGAAAAGTGGCAGCAATGTTGCCTTAAAGCGGTCGCTATCATTGATAACAGAAAGCCTGTATTAACAGGCTTTCATCATTTTTGAGAGGGCAATAGCGTACAACTTCGGCTATGCCTGTGTTATCTTTGGCGACACTGAAATCTATCAATCTAGGCATGACGTATTCTATGCACAATATTGCACAAATCATCGCTCAGGAACTCGACGTTCGCGAGCAGCAAGTGACCGCAACCATTACGCTATTGGATGACGGCGCAACAGTCCCTTTTGTGGCGCGCTATCGTAAGGAGGTCACAGGTGGTTTAGATGATACCCAGTTACGCACACTCTATAGTCGCTTGGGCTACCTGCGCGAACTCAATGATAGGCGCAAGGTGATTCTGTCTAGCATTGACACCCAAGGGAAGTTAACGCCCACATTACAGGCTGCCATTAATGGTGCCGACAGTAAAACACGTCTTGAAGATCTGTATCTTCCATTTAAGCCGAAGCGTCGCACTAAAGGTCAGATTGCGATTGAAGCGGGTATTGAGCCATTAGTCGATAGGTTATTGAGCGACCGCCAAGCCAATATTGAGGCTGTTGCCAGCGAGTTTATCAATAAAGCTGCCAGCTTTGATGATTACAAAGCCGTACTCGACGGCGCGCGCTTTATTCTGATGGAACGATTTGCCGAAGATGCAGAGTTGCTGCAAAAAGTACGTCGTCACCTAACGGGCTGCGCGGTACTGGAAAGCCGTTTAGTCAAAGGCAAAGAGAAAGAGGGAGCTAAGTTCAGAGATTACTTTGAACACACTGAAAAGTTGACTCAAATTCCATCGCATCGTGCATTAGCTATGCTGCGCGGTCGTAATGAAGGGGTGTTGAGTATCAGTATGAATGCCGACCCCGATACTGAGGCTAAACAGGGCAGTTATTGCGAAGTGATTATCGGTGAACACTTTAACCTCAAACTGACTGGTAGCGATGTTGATCAATGGCTTAAGCAGGTTGTGACTGCTACGTGGCGGATTAAAGTTGCGTTGCAGATGGAGACTGAATTTATTAGTAAGCTTAGAGAGCGTGCCGAATCTGAAGCGATAAACGTATTTGCGCGTAATTTGGGCGACCTGCTTATGGCGGCACCTGCGGGGGCTAAGGCGACATTAGGTTTAGATCCTGGCCTTCGTACTGGCGTGAAAGTGGCTATTGTTAATAACACGGGCAAGTTGGTGGCTCATTCCACTATTTTCCCTCACGCGCCACAAAATCAGTGGGAGAAATCACTGCGCACTCTGTCTAATCTAGTCAAAATGCACAAGGTTGAGCTGATTGCGATTGGTAATGGTACCGCCTCGCGTGAAACCGATAAGCTGGCCGGTGAGTTGATTGCCACTGTGAAAGCAGAGATGCCACACCTGACTAAGATCATGGTGAGCGAAGCGGGGGCATCGGTCTATTCGGCGTCTGAGTTAGCCGCGGAAGAGTTCCCTGAGTTGGATGTCTCTATTAGAGGTGCGGTGTCTATCGCACGTCGCCTGCAAGACCCTTTGGCGGAGCTGGTTAAGATTGAGCCTAAATCAATTGGTGTGGGCCAATATCAGCATGATGTGAGCCAGAGTCAGTTGTCCCAGTCGCTTGAGGCCGTGGTCGAAGATTGCGTAAATGGCGTAGGTGTTGACTTGAATATGGCCTCAATGCCACTGCTGGCACAAGTGGCAGGATTAAATAAAACCTTAGCGCGTAATATCGTCGAGTATCGTGACCAGCATGGGCAATTCTCTAGTCGTAAGCAGCTGCTCAAGGTTGCCCGTCTCGGGCCGAAAGCGTTTGAACAAGCGGCGGGGTTCTTGCGTATTGCTGACGGTGATAACCCACTCGATGGCAGTGCTGTTCATCCTGAGGCTTATGCGTTGGTTGAATCTATTGCCAAGGCACAACAACAAGCCGTTGATAGTTTGATCGGCAACAGCGATCTCTTAAAACAAGTCGATGCCAAAGCCTTTGTTACAGAGGCGTTTGGTTTGCCAACTATTACCGATATCTTGGCTGAGCTAGATAAACCTGGACGCGATCCCCGTGGTGAGTTTAAAACCGCAGTATTTAAAGAGGGCGTGGAGGAGGTGAAGCACCTCAAGCCTGAAATGATCCTAGAAGGAGTGGTGACTAACGTGACTAATTTTGGTGCCTTTGTGGATGTTGGGGTGCATCAAGATGGGTTAGTGCATATCTCATCACTTACCGACAAGTTTGTTAGCGATCCCCATACCGTGGTTAAAGCGGGTGATGTGGTGAAAGTCAAAGTGATGGAAGTCGATGTTGAACGCAAGCGGATTAGCTTAAGTATGCGCCTCGATGAGAAGTTGTCAGATAAAGCCAATTTGCCAAGACCTGCCCAGAACAAAACTCATAAAGGTGGACAAGGTAAGCCGCAGAAGTCTTTTAACAAGCAAGCGAAGGCGCCAGCCAATGCGGCCATGGGCAATGCGTTTGCCGATGCATTCGCGAAATTGAAAAAGTAGGGCTGCCAGAAAAGTTAAAGCCGAGTCATGATGACTCGGCTTTTTTGTCTCTCATCGTGGTGAATGAGTCTTGTCCGTTCTTCTTTGTAGCTTTCCTTTTACAATTTTAGAACTTCTTGTTTGTTTTTATGTCAAACTGCCACAGACAGTAACATCAATAATAAAGTGCTCCATCTCGAGAGCGTAAAACAACAAATATATTGCTAGGAAAATCATGGGTAAATTAGCGTTCAGTTCTAAACTAGGGCCATTTCGTGCCATTGTTTATTTTGGCTTGATAGCATTTGCTATCACCACTTTAAGCCGTATTGGCTTAGGTGTTTGGCAGGCCGATCGGGTTGCAGCGGTTGATGGTTGGTCCCATCTGTTGATTCAAGGCTTGCGTGTCGACTTTGCGACACTGTGCTGGTTATGGGGTGTCGCGGCACTAGGCACCGCAATTTTTAGTGGCGATCACTTCGTTGGAAGACGTTGGAATCAGTTGCTGAGAGTCTGGCTGACCCTTGGGCTGTGGTTAATGGTTTTTTTGGAAATTTCAACGCCCTCGTTTATTGAAGAATATGGCTTACGTCCAAACCGTCTCTATATCGAATATTTAATCTATCCCAAAGAAGTTATCTCTATGCTTTGGGCTGGACGTAAAGGCGAGCTGCTTTTAGGTTTTCTGGTCAGTAGCGTCACCTTGTGGGGCGGCTGGAGATTAAGTGGCCACTTACTACGACATGTCACTCAGCCACGTTGGTTATGGCGCCCTGTTCTCGCACTGCTAGTGATTGTTATTACCTTATTAGGGGCCAGATCGAGTTTGGGGCATCGCCCGCTTAATCCCGCTATGGTTGCATTTGCCGATGATCCACTCGTTAATAGCTTGGTGATTAACTCCTCCTATTCACTGTTTTTTGCTATCGATCAGATGAGCAGTGAAGATAATGCCGCTAAGGTTTATGGCAAACTTGAGAAACAACTGATCATTGATACGGTTCGCAAGGAGAGTGGCCGTCCACCAGAGGCGTTTACCTCAGAGACCTTGCCGAGTGTGACGTACAACCCGGCGACTTATCAGGGCAAGCCAAAAAATCTAGTGATTATTTTACAAGAAAGCTTAGGGGCGCGTTTTGTGGGTCACCTCGGCGGCTTGCCTTTGACCCCAGAAATAGATGCATTAGCGCAACAAGGTTGGGCCTTTGACAACCTCTATGCCACCGGCACGCGTTCGGTACGTGGAATTGAAGCGGTTACCACTGGGTTTACCCCCACACCAGCGCGTTCGGTGGTCAAGCTAGGTAAAAGCCAAACTAATTTCTTTACTATTGCTGATCTGCTTAAGCAACGTGGCTATGAAACACAATTTGTTTATGGTGGCGAGAGTCATTTTGACAATATGAAGAGCTTTTTCTTAGGCAATGGCTTTAGCAATATTGTGGATGAAAAGAGTTATAAAAACCCAGAGTTTGTTGGTTCTTGGGGGGTATCGGATGAGGACTTAATGCGCCGTGCTAACCAAGAGTTTGAACAGTTCCATCAGCAAGGTAAGCCGTTTTTTAGCTTAGTGTTCAGTTCGAGTAATCATGATCCATTTGAGTTTCCTGATGACCGTATCTCTCTTTATGAAGAGCCAAAGCAGACACGTAATAATGCGGCTAAGTATGCGGACTACGCTGTGGGTGAGTTCTTTAGGTTAGCCAAGAATGCCAACTACTGGAAGGACACCATTTTTGTCATTGTGGCTGACCATGACAGCCGTGTGGGCGGTGCCGATTTGGTGCCGATATCACGCTTTAGGATCCCTGGTATTATCTTAGGTGATGGCATTACTCCTAAAAAGGATGAGCGAGTGGTTAGCCAGATCGATCTGGCCCCCACTTTACTGTCACTGATGGGCGTCTCGGCTAGCTATCCTATGTTGGGGTACGATTTAACTCAGGTTGCTGACGATTGGCCTGGGCGTGCGTTAATGCAGTATGACAAGAATATGGCCTATGTACGGGGAGATAATGTGGTGATCTTACAGCCTGATCGCGCCCCTTCTGGGTTTAAATATGATTTCGCTTCACAGAAGCTATCGCACAATGAGCAACCAGATGAGATGAAGCAGGCGGCACTGGCTTGGGCACTGTGGGGCAGCATGGCTTATCAACAACAACTCTATCAAACTCCACCGTTGGCACAGCCTACAGAGCAAACGACCTCGCCTTAGATAAAGGTCGATAACCCAGGTTCGCCCTTGGGGTGAGCCTGTTGCTGATAGAAGTGTGACACATGAGCGGCGACCGTCTCATAAAATGAATTGGATTGTTCTGGCTGCGCAGTCGGTGCCTTAGTTGGAACTGGGCGAGGTTCGGCTTGTGGGCTGCGAATATCTCGCCGTGCAAGTGCAGGTTTCATCATCAGTGGTCGAATGATGGCTGGTGCGGCTTGTTGCGCCTGATTTTGCTGCTGTTTACCCTCTTGCTGTTGTTGACCTGCTCCCTGCTGTTTGGCCTGCACCTTTTCATTGAGTTTTGCTTGAATATGGGCTTGATCGGCTGTGCGCTCATTTTGCGGATTGAATGAGCGTTCTTCATGGCTTTTAGCCAGTTGCGGGGCGGGGATGATTGGTGGTCGCTGCTGACTTTCTACCCGTGCAGAGTCTGTCGCGACATTAGTTGTCGCGATGGGAACCTGAGGATAGTTGGTGACCACTAACATAGTTTAACTCCAGCTGTAATGCTTAAATAATAAACAATTTTTCAACTAAGTTAAAGTGCTATCTCGGCAAGGCTGCCAGCCAATCAGTCAAGCCGGTCACAAATTCGCGTTTGTGTGAAAAAAATGGTGCATGAGAGGCTTTAGGCAATACCAGATCGCTAAAGGCTGCCTTAGTTGGCATCAATGGCTGTACTCGACGTGAGACCAACCCGTCTAAGCGTCCCCATACTCGAAACCAAGGCAGTGTTAGCTCATCGAGCTGCGGCCTTAAGTCGACATCTTTCAGCATGGTTAACCCTTGTTTTAACGCGATTGCATCAGGTAACGGTTTAGCCATCACCAGATCCCTGAGTTGCTTGATATCTTGCTTGGCAGTTTCACTGCCCATGGCTTGAATAGCCAAAAAACGTTCGACCATTTTGCCTAAGTCGCGGTCTAATTGGTCCCCAAATTGCCCTAAAACCTGTGGTGGAATACCTGGCCAGCCCTCATCATCTCGTGCCATAAAGCAGGGGGATGAAGCGATAGTCGCTAGCGCCGCGACCTGCTTGGGATAGCGCAGTGCTGCACGGGTGGCAACTAAGCCCCCTAGTGACCAACCTACCCATATTGCCTGTGACGGAACCTGAGCCATAATGTAATCAACCCAGGCATCTAGGTCTCCCTCTATGGCTGAGCTGTTGCCAAACCCAGGCAGATCCACATAGTGAATTTGGTAGTTGTGCATTACATCATGGAGCGGATTAAATACGGCACTGTTAACGCCCCAGCCATGGAGCATGACGATTGGTCGGCCTTGTCCTATAGTTTCAATATGCAAGGATTGCTGAGTCACTAAAATGCCCTTATCTAAATGGAATTTATCTTGGTGGAAACGTTGGCGACAACTGCCGCATGTTGTACACACCTTATTGCTCGCTAGTCTACCTAATCGGTGTTTGATCTGCCATCAGCAGGTGAACCCACCTCATCACGGTATCTGTCATATCTGCTTGACTGCTTGTCTCTATGCTGAGCCGACCTGTCTTGGCTGTGGGAGAGCCCTAGTGATACAGCGGCGCTATTGTGGATCTTGTATGGCAAGTGCCCCGTTAGTGGTTGTGGCGCCATGCAGCTATCACGATGGAGTGGGTGACTATGTTGCCGCGATGAAGTATCAAGGGCAATTTGCGATACTGCAAGCGTTAGTGATTGCTTTAATAGAGCGTCTTGAGGCGCTTGAAGCTGAAGGGATAGTCGAGCGGCCTCAAGTATTAATACCTGTGCCATTACATTCAAGCCGCTTACGTGATCGTGGGTTTAATCAAGCTTGGATTATTGCCAAGGCTTTGAGTCAGCGATTACAGATTCCGCTTGTCGATGATGCCGTAATGCGGGTGACTAATACCCGTCCACAGGCGGGATTAACCGGTAAACAGCGACGCAGAAACCTAGAGGGAGCTTTTGCATTAAAGCGTCACTTTCCCTACCAACGTGTGGCAATTATTGATGATGTGGTCACCACAGGAACTACAGCCAACGCGCTAGCTAAACTGTTTGAGTCGCGCTATATCCATGTACAAGTGTGGTGCCTCGCAAGGGCGGAAGCACCACATTTGCGTGATTAGCAGCGCGCTATCCCTAGGCTAGTAACCGTTACGTCGCCAGTTACGGTACTTGGTATGCACGCCGCGCGTAAAGGCTGAAGAGTACTCTTCTAGTAGATCGACACCATAAAGGATAGATACCACTATGAGTGAAAGTTTAATGGCTATCCAAGGATCGATCACGGCAATGCAGACACCAATGGCAGCCAAAGACCATATTGCTGCCGCAGAAGTGACGCCTACGACAACTCCCTCTTTTGCTAACATGACCCCTGCACCGAGGAAGCCGATTCCCGTCACCACTTGACCAATAATCCTTGAGGGATCAGACATGCTGGTGGCGACTGACATTGATGCGGTAATAAATATATAAGTACCCAATACAATTAACGATGAGGTTCTAATACCGACGGGTTTTCCGCGAAGTTGTCGTTCCAAACCGATAATAATACCGCAGGCAATAGCACAACCTAAAGACTCCCAGGTAAAAGGAGCGATTGTAAATAAGGTGTCAATATTCATGCCGGTAAAACCCTATAGAGTGATCAATATAACCGCTCACTGCACGGCTTTTTCGCGGTGAGATAGCGGGGAAATTTTCGGCGATTTTAGTTTAAAACATTTAGCTGTCAATAGGATTTTGAGTCGTTGGACTGCAATTACATTGACTGACTGTCATCGAAGATCTCTTCGATGGGCAGTTGAAACAATTTGGCTATTTTAAAGGCTAGCGGCAAACTGGGATCGTACTTATCTTTTTCTATCGCATTAATTGTTTGTCGTGAGACGTCGAGTTGGCCAGCAAGATCGGCCTGGGTCCAGTTGCGCTGAGTGCGCAATAGTTTGAGTTGATTCTTCATCCGTAACGTACTCTGCCTGAGATAATGCCTACCATATAAGTGATGGCGAGGGTGACGATTAAATAAGAGGCTTTGAGATCGGGAAGTATATTAGCGATGTCCAGTACCGAATATGATGAAAAGCCAACGATAGTCACGCCCACCGCTAACGCCAGTGCATCCAGCTGTATTTTGCGCTCCATCTCATCGAGTTGGGTTAAAAAGCGCTTGAAGGCCAGTGTCATCAAGATACCTATGCTGCTGTGCAGGATAAACAGGGTGGCAATTAACCAAGTGGCTGGTACCGGTGTTAGCTTTAATAGGTAAGTGGTCAACACTAAGCTCCCCGCCCACATTAGTGCCAAAAGGTTAACTTTGTTGGCATTTTTAATATCTTTGGCTGGCAGTCCTTTGGCACAAATTGCATCGAATATGTTTTTCATCATAACGTCCCTCTTAGTGGCTTTAAAAGTAAAGCTTATTTGACATTAAAGGTAGTGTTTAACTAAACTCATGTCAAGTGTGTTTTACATAAAGATTGGTTTGCTTTACATTTTTTGGTAGCAAAAGTAGCGTGGTATCTTAGCGGGAGAGCGGCAGCTTATTGTGGGAGTTATGCTGTGAGGAAACTGGGTGGACACGTATTCGCTAGCGTCCACCCAGTGTTTAGCTGTCATTATTTGCCTTGAGTATATTTATCCATGATGAGGGCACAGGCGGCGTCACCCGTGATATTGAGTGAGGTTCTGATCATGTCAAAGATACGGTCGAGTGCGAACAAAAGAGGTAAGCCATCGATGGGAATTCCTGCTGCAAGCAGTACTGCCACGACTAAAAACGAAGGGCCAGGTACACCCGCTTGGCCGATTGCCCCTAAGGTGGAAGTGAAAACAATCGCAGCATAGGCTGTAATCGAAAGATCGATGCCATACATTTGTGCAAAAAACATCGCGACTAGGCCGTAGTAGATAGCGTTACCACTCATGTTAATGGTTGCACCAAGCGGCAGCACAAAAGCAGCTGTGGCTTTAGAAACCTTGAGCTCGTTTTCGCAGGTTTCCATATTAACTGGCAGTGTTGCCATTGAGGAAGCCGTAGACAGCGCCATTACCTGAGGCTTTTTCATGGCAGAGATGAATTGCTTGGCACTGACCTTAGAAAATAGCTGCACTATCAGCGGAAAGAAGAGAAAGCCGTAAATTAAAATAGCTGCCACAAAGACGGCAAATAACTTAAACACTACTTCTAAGGCATCAAAGCCAAAGGTACCAACAGAGTCTGCCATCAGGCCAAATACCCCAATAGGTGCAATGATCATCACGCAGTTAATCATCCATACAAACGCATCGACGATGGTGTTAAGCGTTGCGAGGATGGGTTTAGCTCCGTCACCCTTTACTTTGGTGAGTGCGATACCAAAGAAGATACTAAATACCAATATTTGCAGTATGTTACCCCCGGTTAACGATTCGAACACATTGGTGGGGATCATGCCGATAAAGGTATCCATGACACCGGGTAGCGCACCATGTTCATTGGTGACCACCATCAAATTTTGACCCGAATGGGCGCTAAATTCTATGCCGCTACCAGGTTTAAATAGGTTACCCATGAACAATGCCAATGAGACTGCGATGCCTGAGGTGACAATAAAAAATCCAAACGTGCCGATACCGATTTTTCCAGCTGACGGGCTGTCGCCAAGACTTGCCGCACCAGAGATGATGGACACTAACACCAGCGGGATGACTAACATCTTGATTAGGTGAATGAAGATGGTGCCGAGTGGTGCAAAGATGCTGGCATCTTCCCCCATGATAAAGCCGACCAGAGCACCGATGATCATGGCGATCACCACCTGTACGCCGATATTGCGCATGAGTTTGTTCGTTTTATTCGCCACGTTGGCCTCTTAGTTAACTGAGCAGTGAATTGGGTAAAAGTATAGGGTTAAAGTTGATGACTTTGGCGGCGTTAAACTAGCATGTTGCCGATATAGAAATTGTGAATAGGTGCGGATCCTTCATTTAATTATGGTAAAGATCGGTTTTATGCTGAATTTATTATGCTATTGATAAAAAAATGGCGTCAAAAATAAAGATTGCTCAATATGCATGGTGCTTAAGGGGGAGGTATTATGGAATCGGCAAAAATGCTCTATTAATGGTCAAAAAATAGTGATCAAAAAAATCCCAACCAAGTAAACTTGATTGGGATTTATAACACTCGTTAACCTTGTTTCAGGTCATTTAGCCTTGATGTTGATTAAGAAGTTAAGCCTTAGGGCCTGCACTCTTAATTGCATCAGAAACATCGTATTTAACGAAATTTGCCGCAAACTCTTCTGCTAGTTGCTGGGCATACTTGTCATACTCTGCTTTGTCAGCCCAAGTGTTTACAGGATTCAGTAAGTTGCTATCAACACCTGAAATAGTCACAGGGACTTCGAGGTTAAGTTTGTCGATATGCACGGTCTCAACATCTTTCAACTCACCACTAACGATAGCATCGACAATTGCACGTGTAGTTGGGATATCGAAACGCTTACCCACACCATGTGGCCCCCCGGTCCAACCTGTATTCACTAGGTAAACCTGACTGCCAAACGATTCTATACGCTTCATAAGTAGTTCAGCGTAAACACCCGCTGGACGTGGGAAGAAAGGCGCGCCGAAACAGGTTGAGAAGGTAGACTGAATAGCTGAAGTTGACCCCATCTCAGTTGAACCGACTTTAGCTGTATAACCCGACAAAAAGTGGTAAGCCGCTTGCTCTTTGGTGAGCTTAGACACTGGTGGTAAGACACCAGATACATCACAGGTTAGGAATACCACTGCATTTGGCTCGGCGCCACGGTTTTCCTCTTTGCGTTGAGCGATATGCTCAAGCGGGTAAGCGGCACGGCTGTTTTCAGTTAGGTCAGTGTTGCTGTAATCAGGTACACGATTGTCATCCATGGTCACGTTTTCTAGCACGGTGCCAAAACGGATTGCATCCCAAATGACGGGCTCATTTTTCTGACTAAGGTCGATACATTTTGCGTAGCAACCGCCTTCGATATTAAATACGCCACCAGGTGCCCAACCATGTTCGTCATCACCGATAAGGAAACGCTTAGGATCGGCTGATAGGGTCGTTTTACCTGTGCCAGATAGACCGAAGAACAAGGTGGTGTCGCCATCAGTGCCTACGTTTGCCGAGCAATGCATTGGCAATACGCCCTTTGCTGGCAATAGGAAATTTTGCACTGAAAACATAGATTTTTTCATCTCGCCTGCATACTTCAAACCTGCGAGAAGCACTTTACGGTCGGCAAAGTTGATGATAACGGTTGCATCAGAGTGAGTGCCATCACGTGACGGGTCACAAGTGAAACCTGGTGCGTTCATGATCTGCCAGACAGGCTTGTTTGCCGCGTTAAACTGCTCTGGTACGATAAACAGGTTGCGGGCAAATAGCTGATGCCAAGCCGTCTCTGTGGTTACATTAATTGGCTGATAGTGCTCTATGTCGGCACCCACTTCTAGTTCAGAAACAAAGGTCTCTTTGTCTGAAAGATAGGTTTCAACTCGATCCCAAAGTGCGTTAAAGGCATTCATTTCAAATGGCTTATTTACTGGGCCCCAGTCGATATCATTTTCTGAGCTTGCTTCTTTGACGATAAATCTATCATTGGGTGAGCGGCCTGTGCGTTCACCGGTTTTTGCCACTAATGCACCATTCGCCGTTAGCTCTCCTTCGCCACGAGCGAGTGCAAACTCAATGAGTTGTGCTGTTGAGGGGTTTTTATGAGTTTGCTTAGATCCATCCGCCATCTGTAAGGTCTCCATCTTTTGAGTAGGTTAAGTTACCGGTCTATGCCAGCTTGTTATTGTTTTTTCTGCATGCTAGGAGCAGAGCCGTGATTGTAACGTAAGCGCAACGGAATGTGTGAGGAAGATCGTGAAATTAGCTAAAAAAAGAGGGTGCTCACAGGCACCCTCTTAATGGTCTAGTTTGACAGCGTCAATAATGGCGCGTCGTTACTGCTGGGTATCAGAGGTCGGAGCGTTATTAAATAAGGCTTCAACATCAATAGAATCAAAGCTATAGTTGCTGTTGCAATACTCGCATCCCATATCAATTTTGCCTTGTTCTGCCAAAATTGAGTCAAGTTCAGCTTTTGCGACCGTACGAAGTGCCTGACCGCTACGTTCACGCGAGCAGGTACAAGAAAACGTGACATCAATGGGATCGAACAGGCGAACCTCTTCTTGATGATACAAACGATGCAGTACCTCTGTGGCGTCAAGCTCAAACAACTCTTCAGCTTTAATGGTACTAGTGAGCTGCTCTAGGTGCTCGAACTCTGCATTGTGGTCGCTTTCACCTGGTAGCACTTGTAGCAACATCCCCGCGGCTTGCTTGCCGTTAGCAAATAAGCGAATCGCTGTGGGTAGCTGCTCTGATTGGGCAAAATATTGCTCTAAACATTCAGCTAAGGTGGGTTTGTCTAGTGCAACTACACCTTGGTAGCGCTCACCATTGGTGGGCGTTAGAGTGATCACCATGTGACCTTGACCCATGAGCTGAGCAATATCGGCATCGGCTGGAATATCACCATCCCAACGAGACACACCGCGCAACTGCTGCAGGTTGTTACCGTTAATCACTGCGAGTGATACTGGGCCAGTACCTTGTACCTGAACACTGATATCACCATCGAATTTCAATGTCGCGGTCAGCAGTGATGTTGCCGCCATCAACTCACCTAACAGGCCTTGGATTGCTGCTGGGTAAGTGTGGGCCGCAAGGATCTCTTGGTAGCTTTTTTCAAGTTGAACGATTTGACCGCGAACATCGGCATTGTCAAATAGGTAACGGTTTAATGTATCTTTACTCATTTCAGTCTCACGGTTACATTTTGTAGACGCCGATTTTTCAGCATCAATTAAATTGCTATATGGTGTTTAGTGGCCAATTTTTCAACGGTTATACCGCATTAAAATCACTAACTTTCTTTAAAACGGATCAGCTGACGACGCTGTTTCTTATCTGGCTTGGTATCTGGCGCTGGGTTATTCAGCACGTTTAAACGTCTGGCTTCGGCATAGGTGGCTCTTTTGGCGATGCTTTCACTCGTTTCTTCATACAAGGTTTGTGCGATAGCCGCCTTGTGACGTTGTTCGGATAACTGCTTAATGACGACCTCTCTGTCGTCATGCCCCTGTCTGAGCCTAATGATGGCATTGACCTCAGCCTGTTTACTCGACTTGGCGCGTTGACCGTTATAGTGTACTTTCCCGCCATTGATCATCTCTTTGGCGATGGCGCGAGTTTTATAAAAGCGCGCTGCCCATAACCATTTATCTAAACGAACTGAAGAGGGGGGTTCAGATCCCATGGTTATTACCTCTACTTAAGTGTATAAAGATGGGTGAGTTCACATGCTGGGCAATAAGTTCCCTGTATCACGGTGCAATCACCTAATATAGCGACCGACTTCACACCCTTTTTAGGCGCGTAAAGTTAGCATATTTAGCCCTTATAGGCCAATTTAGCTAGTGTTATGGGCTTGTTGCCGATAGCAGGGTAGGTTAGCATGAGTCACAAGTTCCTAAATTATCATAATCAGATTAGAGACCTGTATAGAGGGTCCACATAATATGGATTTATTAGACAAAGTTATATCTAAGGCTGCGGCCATCCCGCACAAGCCTTTGAGCGCCGCAACTTTTTGGCTAGGACTAATCGTTGCTATCTATTTGTTGGCGCAGATCACATGGAAGTTAGTGCCTGTTTCGGATACGCCGCAGACCTGGCAAGCTAATCCTATTTCCAGTAGTTCATCTGAGCAGGTGAGCCTTTCTGCATTGCAAAGTCTTGCGCTATTTGGCAAGGCGGACCTCAATGGCGGTAAGCCTAAAGTTGCGCCTGTCGAAGACAAAATTATCGATGCACCCAAAACGTCACTCTCTATTCAGCTCACGGGGGTCGTGGCATCTACCTCCGAACAGAACGGTTTAGCTGTGATTGAGTCTAGCGGTAGCCAAGAGACGTATGGCTTAGGCGATAAGATTAAAGGCACATCGGCTTCGCTTAAAGAGGTGTATGCCGATCGCATTATTATCTCTAACAGCGGGCGATATGAGACCTTGATGCTTGATGGTCTTAAATATGAGACTCAAAGTCAGGCTAATCGTCAGTTACAACAAGCCAAGCGTTCGCGTGGTGTCGAGCAAATTGATCAACGAGACAATCAAGCTGTCGCCGAAGAGCTACAGAGCTCACGTGATGAGTTACTTGCCGATCCAAGTAAAATTACAGACTACCTTGCTATTTCACCGGTTAACAGCGGTGGAGAATTACAGGGGTATCGTTTAAACCCTGGCAAGGATAGAGAACTATTTAAACAAGCTGGCTTTAAAGCCAACGATTTAGCAAAATCAATCAACGGCTATGATCTGACTGAAATGAGCCAAGCATTGGAAGTGATGGCGCAACTGCCAGAATTGACCGAGATCTCCTTGATGGTAGAACGAGAAGGTCAACTGGTTGAGATCATGTTTAGTTTGCCGCAATAAAAAGGGTTTTAGGGGAAGTCATTAAATGAATAATAACAATATTCGCCGCAATCTTATCGCTGGCGTTGTGATGGGGGCGTCTTTGCTGGCACCGCAACTTGCGTGGTCTGAGCAATATGCGGCTAACTTTAAAGGTACGGACATCCAAGAGTTTATCAACATTGTTGGTAAAAATTTGAATCGCACCATCATCGTTGACCCAACGGTTCGCGGCAAGATTAACGTGCGCAGTTACGACTTACTTAATGATGAGCAGTATTATCAATTTTTCCTAAACGTATTGCAGGTTTATGGTTATGCGGTTGTCGAAATGGACAACAACATCATCAAAATCATCAAAGATAAAGATGCTAAAACTTCAGCGATTCGCGTTGCCGATGATGACGCGCCAGGCCTTGGCGATGAGATGGTAACCCGTATTGTTGCCCTCTATAACACCGAGGCAAAACAACTCGCACCACTGTTACGCCAACTTAATGACAATGCTGGGGGCGGTAACGTAGTTAACTACGACCCTTCCAATGTCTTGATGATTTCTGGCCGTGCAGCTGTAGTAAACAAGTTGGTTGAGATTGTTCGCCGTGTCGACAAGCAAGGTGATACCGAAGTACAAGTGGTGCCACTTGAGTTTGCTTCTGCCGGTGAAATGGTGCGTATTATCGATACGCTTTACCGCTCAACTGCCAATCAGTCACAACTTCCAGGCCAAGCGCCTAAAGTGGTTGCCGATGAGCGCACTAACGCCGTGTTGGTCAGTGGTGATGAAAAGAGCCGCCAACGTGTTGTTAGTCTAATTAAGAAGCTCGATGCTGAACAGGCCACAACAGGCAACACCAAAGTACGCTACTTGCGTTATGCCAAGGCAGAAGATTTAGTTGAGGTGTTAACTGGCTTTGCCGAAAAGTTGGCGAGCGACCAAGATAGTGGTCAAGCTCAGGGGGGCCGCAGCAAGCGCCGTAATGAGATCAATATTATGGCTCACGCCGATACCAATGCCTTGGTGATCAGCGCTGAACCGGATCAGATGCGTACCATTGAGAGTGTCATTAACCAGTTAGATATTCGCCGCGCGCAAGTATTAGTTGAAGCCATTATTGTCGAAGTCTCTGAAGGCGATGATGTAGGCTTTGGTATTCAATGGGCGACCGAAGCGGGTGGCGGTACCCAGTTTAATAACTTAGGTCCAACTATCGGTGAGATTGGTGCGGGTATCTGGCAAGCTCAGCCTACAGAAGGTGATTATATTCGGGATCCGATCACTGGTGAATATGATAAGAAAAATCCAGATAAAAAAGGTGACATTACACTACTTGCTCAGGCGTTAGGCAAAGTCAATGGTATGGCGTGGGGCGTGGCGATGGGTGACTTTGGCGCGCTGATCCAAGCTGTGTCGAGCGATACTAAATCAAATGTACTTGCAACGCCTTCTATCACCACCTTGGATAACCAAGAAGCCTCATTTATCGTTGGTGACGAAGTGCCTATTCTGACAGGTAGTCAGAATTCCAGTAACGGTAACAGTAATCCTTTCCAAACGGTTGAGCGTAAAGAGGTGGGCGTAAAACTTAAAGTCGTACCACAGATCAACGAAGGCACCACAGTTAAGTTGACCATTGAGCAGGAAGTCTCTGGCATCAATGGTAAGACAGGTGTCGATGTCACCTTTGCGACTCGTCGTTTAACCACGACTGTCATGGCCGATTCAGGTCAAATCGTGGTGCTAGGTGGCCTAATTAACGAAGAAGTACAAGAGAGCGTGCAGAAGGTGCCTTTCCTCGGTGATATTCCGGTTATTGGCCACTTGTTCAAGTCATCTTCAAGCGGTAAGAAAAAGAAAAACCTGATGGTGTTTATTAAGCCGACCATTATCCGTGACGGTATCACCATGGAAGGCATTGCTGGCCGTAAGTACAACTATTTCCGCGCGTTACAGCTTGAACAACAAGAGCGTGGCGTTAACTTGATGCCAAGTGCCGATGTTCCGATTTTGGAAGAGTGGAATCAAGAAGCGTACCTGCCACCAGAAGTGAATGACGTGCTGCAGCGTTATAAAGATGGCAAAGGGCTAGATACGCAAATGCGTGAGACTGACCCTGCACTCAAGCATATTTCTGACAACAAACAGCAAGATGCGACCGATGAGTGATCTGCAAGCCGCTCAGAATGATGAGTTAGCCCAAGTATCGAGTGAACTTGGGTTAGCCTCAGAGGCCGAATCCGATGAAGTTTTTCACTCAAGTAGCCGTGAGCGCTTGCCGTTTGCGTTTGCCCACAGATTTGAATTGGTGTTAGACAAAACCCAAGATGGTGCATTAACACTGTATCACACGGCGACAACGCCACTGGAGGCGATGTTAGAGGTTCGCCGTTATACGGGGCAGGAATTGGCATTAAGCCAACTTGACGCGAATGTGTTTGAAGCCAAACTCACCCAAGTTTATCAAGCTAACTCTTCTGAAGCGCAACAGCTGATGGAAGATATTGGCAACGAGATGGATCTGTTTACACTGGCTGAAGAGTTACCACAAACAGAAGATCTGCTCGAGGGGGATGATGATGCACCGATCATTAAATTGATCAACGCCCTACTGTCTGAAGCGATCAAAGAGGAAGCGTCTGATATCCACATCGAAACCTACGAGAAGCAACTTGTGGTGCGTTTCCGTGTTGATGGTGTACTCAAAGAGGTGCTTAAACCTAACCGTAAGCTGTCGTCGCTCTTGGTCTCTCGTATCAAGGTGATGGCACGTCTGGATATTGCAGAGAAGCGTGTGCCGCAAGATGGCCGTATCTCATTACGTATCGCTGGTCGTGCGGTCGATGTGCGTGTCTCGACAATGCCATCGAGCCATGGTGAGCGTGTGGTGATGCGTCTGCTGGATAAAAATGCCGGCAACCTTGACCTCAAACAGCTCGGTATGACAGATGCCATTCGTCACCAGTTTGATGAACTTATCCGTAAGCCGCATGGTATTATTTTGGTGACCGGTCCTACGGGGTCGGGTAAGAGTACGACCTTGTATGCTGGGTTGACTGAAATTAACTCCATCGACACCAATATTCTGACCGTCGAAGATCCCATTGAATATGAGTTAGCCGGTATTGGCCAGACACAGGTGAATACTAAGGTTGATATGACCTTTGCCCGTGGTTTGCGTGCAATCTTACGTCAAGATCCCGACGTGGTGATGATTGGTGAGATCCGTGACTTAGAAACAGCTCAAATTGCTGTACAGGCTTCATTGACGGGTCACATGGTGATTTCGACACTGCATACTAATACAGCCTCGGGTGCGATTACTCGCCTACAAGATATGGGTGTTGAACCTTTCTTGGTCTCATCGAGTCTATTGGGTGTGTTAGCGCAACGACTGATCCGGACCTTATGTCCTAAGTGTAAGACACCACACACACCCGATGCGCGTGAATGTGAACTATTAGGCATAGAGCCTGATGAGGCACACACCATCTATCGTGCCAATGGGTGTTCAGCTTGTGGAAACAATGGCTATCGCGGTCGTACTGGTATCCATGAGCTCTTGGTGGTCGATGATCATGTTCGTGAATTGATCCACACTGGACGCGGCGAGTTAGCGATTGAAAAACATATTCGTCTGTCTGTGCCCAGTATTCGTCATGATGGTATGAGTAAAGTGCTTGCAGGGGTGACTACCCTAGAAGAAGTGCTGCGCGTTACTCGCGAGGAGTAAATCATGCCAGCATTTGAGTACAAGGCATTAGATGCCAAAGGTAAACAGCAAAAAGGGGTTGTCGAAGCTGATACGGCGCGTCACGCTCGTGGTCAGTTGAGAGAGCAGCGGCTAATGCCGCTTGAAATCACGCCTGTTGTTGAAAAAGAGTCTAAGACTAAGTCTGCCAGCTTCAGTTTCAAGCGTGGCATATCGGTGGCCGAGCTTGCATTGATCACTCGCCAAATCGCCACACTTGTGGCGGCGGGCTTACCTGTTGAAGAAGCATTGAAAGCGGTCGGTCAGCAGTGTGAAAAAGATCGCCTTGCTAGCATGGTTATGGCAGTCCGCTCTCGTGTTGTCGAAGGTTATAGCCTTGCCGACTCTATGGCAGAGTTCCCTCATATTTTTGACGATCTCTATCGCGCCATGGTGGCCTCCGGTGAAAAGTCGGGCCATCTTGAAGTGGTATTGAATCGTTTGGCGGATTACACAGAACGTCGTCAGCAGTTAAAGAGCAAAATGACTCAGGCGATGATCTATCCTGTGGTACTCACAGTGGTCGCGATCAGTGTGATTGCTATCTTGCTCGCGGCGGTTGTTCCTCAAGTTGTCGGCCAGTTTGAGCATATGGGGCAAGAGTTACCTTGGACTACCCAATTGTTGATTGCCTCATCTGACTTTATTCGTGACTACGGCGTGATTGTGCTGGGAGTTATCGTCGCTCTGTTTATTGCAGCGAAACAGCTGTTGCGTAGTCCCGCTAACCGAATGAAATTTGATGCGGCTATGTTGGTGATGCCCGTGATTGGCCGCGTCAGCAAAGGCCTTAATACTGCGCGCTTTGCCAGAACATTGAGTATTCTAACGGCCAGTTCGGTGCCACTGCTGGATGCCATGCGTATTGCCAGTGAAGTATTGATGAACGTGAAAGTTAGAGCTGCGGTCGAAGAAGCCACAGCCAGAGTGCGTGAGGGAACCAGTTTGGGGGCGGCATTAGCCAACACTAAACTTTTTCCACCAATGATGCTCTATATGATCACCTCAGGTGAAAAAAGTGGTCAGCTGGAGCAGATGCTAGAGCGCGCTGCAGATAACCAAGACAGAGAGTTTGAGTCTAACGTTAACATCGCCTTAGGGGTGTTTGAGCCATTATTGGTGGTCAGTATGGCAGCAGTGGTACTGTTTATTGTATTAGCGATTCTGCAACCGATTTTAGAACTAAATAACATGATCAGTGGTTGATGTATTGCATCAAATCACAGGGTTCTAACGCTCAGGCGTTGGGGCATTTTTTATAGAGGAAGTATTAATGCAAGTAAGAAACAAGCAAAAAGGTTTTACCCTATTAGAAGTGATGGTCGTTATTGTAATTTTAGGGATCCTTGCTTCTATGGTTGTACCTAATCTTATGGGTAACAAGGATAAAGCTGACCAACAGAAAGCGGTATCTGACATTGTTGCATTAGAAAATGCGCTCGATATGTATCGTTTGGATAACAGTATCTACCCGACCACTGAGCAAGGGTTAGAGGCTTTAGTACAGAAGCCAACCATCTCACCTGAGCCACGCAACTATCGTGAAGATGGTTACGTGAAACGTCTTCCGCAAGATCCATGGAGAAATGACTACTTACTGTTGAGCCCTGGTGAACAAGGTAAAATTGATGTCTTTAGTGCGGGCCCTGATGGCCAGCCAGGTACCGAAGATGATATCGGTAGCTGGAACCTACAAGACTTCCAATAAGTAGAGTCTGAGTTAATGAAGATGTCACGGCAGTTTGGTTTTACCCTAATGGAAGTGCTACTAGTGGTACTGATAATGGGGTTAGCTGCATCTGCGGTGACCTTTACCACAGGTGGAGCCGATAAGCAGCAAGCGCTTGAGCGTGTTGCCCGCCAGTTTATGGCATCCACCGAGTTGGTGTTAGATGAAACCGTACTAAGCGGCCACTTTATCGGCATTGTCATCGACAAAGATCATTATGAGTTTGTCTTTTATGATGAGGGCAAATGGAAACCGTTACAGCAAGATAGATTACTCGCTGCTCGTGAAATGGAATATGACGTGCAGATGCATCTTACTCTAGAGGGGATGCCATTATCGCAAGAGGACGAGGAGCAAGACTCTTGGTTTGATGAGCCGCTTATAGAGCCATCGGCTGAAGACAAGAAGAAGTTTCCTGAACCACAAGTGATGTTGTTTCCTAGCGGCGAGATGAGTTCTTTTGAATTGGCTTTTGTCAGTAAAGATGAAAGGGGCAATGAGATAGAAGCCTTGGTGATTGGCGATGCATTAGGGCGTTTGACTCTGGGGAGAGACGATGCATTTGATGATTAGGTTATTAAATGTCAAAACGTTACCAACCATAGTGATCACTAAGCGGCTTGGACAATGTGGCATGTGTCGTTTAAGCATCGAGGTAGTGATGTGAAGCACAATCTACAGGGCATGACATTGTTGGAAGTGATCGTGGCGTTAGCTGTGTTTGCTATTGCCGCGGTCTCAATTACTAAGAGTCTTGGCGACCAAATCGCGAATATGCCGATATTGGAAGAACGCACCTTGGCTCAATGGGTCGCCAGCAACCAGATGGTTGATGCGCGCCTTGAAGGCAAGTTTCCCGAGCTGGGTAAAAAAGAGGGCAGCGTCGATTTGGCCGATAAAGAGTGGTTTTGGCGTAAAGAGGTGATTAAAACCACCGATGACAACTTTCGTATGATACGTATTAGTGTCAGTGATGATGAGCGTTACGGCCGTATCATTGCCCAGGTCAGCAGTTATGTGCTCAAAACAGAATAAGCGTTTACAGGGGTTTACCCTGTTAGAGATGCTCGTGGCAATTGCCATTTTCGCCATGCTAGGACTCGCAGCAAACTCAGTGTTGCATACCGTGATGCAAAATGATGTCGCGACCGAAGAGTTTGCAACTAAGCTCAAATCGATGCAGCAAGGTTTTGGGGCATTAGAGCGTGATTTTGGCCAGATGGTCGCCCGCACACCGCGATTATTAGAGGGTGGACGAGGTAATACCGTGTTGCAGACCGGATCGGATCTGTTTGATTCGGAGTCAGAGGCGATTGTGTTTTATCGTATTGGTTGGCTCAACCCCGATGGTATTTTGCCGCGAGGCAGTTTGCAGTCAGTCGCCTATGTGGTGCAAGACAATAATTTAGAGCGTTGGTACTTTCCCTATCCTGAGCCCGAGTTTGGCGCTGAGCCAATTAAAACCATCGTCATTAGAGATGTGTTATCGGTGGAATACTCCTTTTTTGTCGAAGATAAATGGGAGCGTAAGATTGACGCCACCTCTTTGCCTAAAGCCATTGCGATGGAGGTCGAGGTCGAAGGTTTAGGTAAAATACAACGGAAGTTTTTGCTGCCATTAGGTGCCAGTGTTGCTAAGAGTGATGATAGCGACGGCAATAACAACGACAAAGGCGACGAGAACAACGACGGGACTAGTGACACCGACAGCAACTCGAATGATGATGACGAGAATGGTCGTAAGAGGGGAGACGGTGTTGATTAAATCTCCTCAAAAGCAGCGCGGTGTTGCACTGATTGTCGTACTGCTTATTGTGGCGATGATTGCAATCATCGCCACCAATATTAATAGTCGTAATCAGATATCAGTGCGTCGTACTATCAATTTGGCACAATATGATCAAGCTTATTGGTATGCGATTTCGGCCGAAGAGTTAGCTAAAAAAGTATTGAAGCAAGATCTAGATGATGCCGATGAAGGCAAGGTGCATCGCCAGCAATATTGGGCGCAAGCCGATGTGGTCTTTCCCGCTGAGCTCGGAGAGATAGGCGGGCGAATTAGCGATATGCAGGCATGTTTTAATATTAATGCCCTATCGATAGAGACCAAAGAGGTTGAAAATGGTCAACCTAAACTGCCACTTGCAGCCACCCAATATAAAGGACTGCTTGTTGCACTGGGGATGGATGATTTCTCTGCGGAGCGATTAACGCACACCCTCAAAGATTATATTGACGAGGATACGGTCGCCAGCCCATTTGGGGCAGAGGATGCGGATTATGAATCGCGCACTATTCCTTATCGAGCGGCCAACACCTTAATGAATCATCGCAGTGAACTGCGTGCGGTGATTGGCTATAGCCAAGATATTTACGTTAAGCTTGCTCCCTATATCTGTGCAATCCCAGGGAATGACAGACAAGTATTGAATGTTAACACCATTGAGGTTGAACATGCGGCGCTATTGGCGGGGATGTTTGACAATAAGATCAGTGTGGGAGAAGCCGAAAGCATTATTAACCAGCGCCCTGGTGATGGTTATGACAGCATCGAGGATTTTTGGGCCAATGGCTCTATCTCTAGCCTGCGCACTGAGAAGAATTTGGAGTCGAGTTTTAGCCTGAAAAGCAGCTACTTTTTATTGGAAGCTGGAGCCAAGGTTGATGGCGCTACTTTTCGCATGGAAAGTGTGATGCGAGTGGCTGGTGGCAATCAGCTTGATATCTTGACGCGTCAATATGGCGGCCAGAAATAATCAGCTTGTTGGTGCCGTTAGGCACAACAGGTTATGTAGAATAAGACAAGCTCATTGAGAGCAACTTAATGAGACTTGTGGAGAAAGACATTGAGTGAACGACTATTTATCCGTTTAGGAAGAAGCATAGAGGACAGCTGCTCTTGGCTAGTGTGGTCCGAGCAAGAGCAAGAGATCATCGCATCAGGAGAACTCGCGGATGCCAAAGCTTTGCCGACCTTAACTGAGCGAGCGGGTAATCGTCCGGTCGACATCTTAGTGCCATCTTCTGCTATTACGTTAACGTCGGTGCAGCTGCCTGAGAAGGGTCAACGCCAAGCGGTCAAAGCATTACCCTTTATGCTGGAAGAGAACCTCGCCGAAAACGTTGATGAGCTGCATTTTGTCACGGGTCCTCGCAATGGCGAGTCCCTCAGCGTGGCGGTTGTTGCCCATGAGCAGATGCAAAATTGGCTGAGCTGGTTAAGCGATGCGGGCATTAAAGCCAAGCAGGTAGTGCCTGATTGTTTGGTCTTGCCATTAGTACAATGCCAGTGGGCGGCGATGAAGTTTGGCCAAGACTACTTGTTGCGTACCAGCCAAGGCGGTGGTGTATGCCTTGATGCCACTTGGTTTCAAGCCACCCTGCCTAAATTAGCCGCCAAAGAGCAAGATGAAACCATAACCTTAGCTAGCTATAGTGATTTTGATATCGACGGCGTTGAAGTCAAGGCTCAGCCTTTAGATCTACCTATGTTGGTTTTGGCTAAAGGCATACTTAATGCGCCTTTAAATTTACTGTCTGGCGTTTACACACCAAAGCGTGAATATGGCAAACACGTATTATTGTGGCGCAATGCTGCCATTGTCATCGGTATTGCGATTGTGCTGTCGCTGGTCAATAAAGGGCTAAACATTCATGAAATGAATGTCGAGCGTGATCGTCTACAAGCTCAGAGTGAAGCGATTTTTAAGCAGGTTGTCGGCAGTTCTCGTGTCGTCAATGTGCGCTCGCAGATGGAAAGTCAGTTACGCAGTCTGCAAGGTTCAGGCGGTGGTACGGCATTTTTCACTATGCTGGATGGATTGAGTGGCGCATTTGCTAAAGTGCCGGCATTAAAGCCGACCAGTTTGCGCTTCGACAGCGGCCGTAATGAACTGCGCATGCAGATCACCGCTAAGAGTTATGCACAGATAGAGCAGTTTAAAGAGATTGTTGCAGCACAGTTCGCGGTTGATTCTGGCGCCATGAATAGCAGTGACGATGAAGTGACTAGCACCTTAACCCTGAGGAGCAAGTAAGATGGAAAACATTAAGACTTGGTGGAATGGGTTAATTCTGCGCGAAAAGCAAATGGTGTCTGTGGGTGGTGTCGTGTTAGCGATAGGGATCCTTTATTGGGGGATTTGGGCACCGATTAGTGGTGCTGAAGCCGATGCTGAACGCGCACTACAGGCGCAACAAAATACCTTAAGTTATGTTAAACAGACTGCCAATAAGATAGCGGGTTTGAAGCAATCGGGTGGTCAAAAGGGGTTTTCGGGCAGTTTAAGTGCCGCGGTGACTCAGTCGGCAAAAGCCTATGGGCTTGAGATCACGCGAATGCAGCCGCAAGGCAAAAAAATTCAGGTGTGGATGGACGAAGTGCCGTTTGATTCACTCTTGGGTTATTTGAGTGACTTAGTGCAAAAGCAAGGGCTGTCGCTTGAAAATATCGATCTAGCTCAATCCGATACACCAGGTTTGGTGAAAGTTCGTCGTATTCAGTTGTCGCAGTAATTAGTGGTTTTAAGGTGTCGTTGTGAGTCTAGTTAAAAAAGTATTAATTGGTGTCGCGGTTTATCTGGTTTTTTTAATCGCCTTGTTTCCCGCCAGCCTAGCCGTTAAATTGGCGCCGCTGCCCAAAAATATCGTGATAAGTGGTGTGTCAGGTACCATCTGGTCAGGCAATATTGATGCACTAACGGTGCAAAAACGTCAGTTGGAATTGATTCAGTGGCAGTTAAGCCCATGGGGGCTGCTGTTAGGTAAAGCTAACCTAGATCTTGTAATTGGTAATCGGGCGAGTGTCGCGAATGGCAAGGGGTTCGTATCACTCTCTATGTCAGGTGTCGATGCATCAGACTTAAGATTTGAAGCCCCCAGTGATTTCTTAATCGGTAATGCGCGTTTACCTTTTAGAACGAAAGTCGACGGCCACTTTAGCCTGATGGTACAAACACTAGAGCAAGGCTTACCTTGGTGTGAACAGCTAGTAGGTAAGTTGTTTGTCCAGGGGTTGCAGGTCAATAACCAGTTTGGTCAATATCCACTTGGTGATATGGCGGTGGGCTTAAGCTGTGTCGATGGTAATATAAAAATTGCCTCTGATGAAACCATGAATCCACTAGGATTGACGGGTCATGCGCTGCTCAAAGCGGATAAGCAGATTCAGGTGACCGCGAAAGTGAGAGAAACCGACGCACAGCCAAACGATCTTAAGCAGGCGCTAAGTTTCCTTGGTAAAAAAGATAGCCAAGGCTACTACCCTATAACTTATCAAGGCCGTCTACCGATATAATAGTAAACAGGCTCCCATAAAAAAGCACCGATCTCGGTGCTTTTTTGTTTTCAGTTGAGAGCCGAAATTGTTGCTATTACTTCTCAGATGCCAGTACTTGTTGGCGATAGTCGAGTAGGCTAAATACACCAAACAGCAGCACTTGCAGATAGGCCGCTTTACTAAGCGGGAGCAGGCTTTTAAAAAGCGTGTGAAAAATCAATACCTGTAGGCTGTGCATCACCACTGTGATGGCCAGCAAAATCTTGATTAATAAGCCAATATTTCCCTCTACCGGCGCCACAAGGTTATAAAGCATCACTCCCCAAGCAAATAGCGTGACGGCTTTACCCGCTAAAATTATAAATTTCATCATCTACTCTCTTTTCACAACCATTGCGAATTTTATACAGATTGGCTCAATAGCGTGGTTTATGCTTGATATTGATACAAACGGTAGATCACTTGACCTGCCTTTTTCTCTTTTAACTGCACCCAATTATTGGGGACCCTAATGTGTGATAACTCACTCTCTGTCTCAACATATATTTGAGCATTATTGTTAAGCCACTGATTACTATCGAGCAGCACAACACTTTGTTCTGCTAGGCCTTTACGAAATGGCGGGTCGATAAACACAATATCAAACCGATCGTCAGGCGGGGTTGCTAATAAGGCTAAGGTATCCCCTTTGATCACATCGGCATGTTCGCATTTTAGGGTCACTAAGTTCTGTTGCAACTGTTTGGCAGCGCTGGCTTGAAGCTCAAACACTTTGGCATATTTGGCATAGCGAGACAGGGCTTCTAAACATAATGCACCGCTGCCGCCGAAACAGTCGAGCACGCGGGCCCCCACAAGATCGCCTGCTAACCAATTAAACAGCGTTTCTCTGACGCGATCTGTTGTCGGACGTAATCCTTCTAAATCTTGAATCGGCAAACGACGTGAGCGCCACTGTCCTGCAATGATACGAACTTGTCCGCTTGATGGTTGATTTTTAGCCATCTCATACCTGTAAATGTGGTGAAATTAGGGGCGCGTTTTAGCCTGCCAAGAGAAAGTGATAGACTGTAGCGCTAGCTTAAAGTCACTATTTTAACTCAAAGCAAGCTCCAATGGTGCAACGCCCATGGAATAAGCATAAAAATGGTGCGTTTTTCTGCATATTTGAGTCCGCTATCTGGTTATAATGACGGGCGCAAAATGACTTTATACCGAATTTTAAATCAGTTAGTTGAGTACTGGTATTACACATGGCAAAGAAAGGTTTTTTTTCCTGGTTCCGTAAAGACAAATCGAAAGAGGAAGTCGCGGCGCCAGAAGTTGAAGTAGGTGATTCATCGGACGCTCCTGCGACTGAGTCTGTTAAAAGCGAACATGATAATGGCGGCTTGGTCGCCGAGCAGGCAGAGCAGGCAGAGCAAGCGCGTTTAGCTGCAGAGCAGGCCGAGCAAGCCCGTTTAGCTGCAGAGCAGGTCGAGCAAGCCCGTTTGGCTGCAGAGCAGGCCGAGCAAGCCCGTTTGGCAGCAGAGCAGGCCGAGCAAGCCCGTTTAGCTGAAGAGCAGGCCGAGCAAGCGCGTTTAGCTGCAGAGCAGGCCGAGCAGGCCCGCTTGGCTGAAGAACAGGTCGAGCAGACCCGTTTGGCTGCAGAGCAGGCAGAGCAGACCCGTTTGGCTGAAGAGCAGGCAGAGCAAGTCCGTTTGGCTGAAGAACAGGCCGAGCAAGCGCGTTTGGCTGCAGAGCAGGCCGAGCAAGCGCGTTTGGCTGCAGAGCAGGCCGAGCAAGCCCGTTTAGCTGCAGAGCAGACCGAGCAGCAGGATGTTGCGGATGAGCAACAGCCTGAGCCACAACAAAAGCCAAGCAAAGAGGGTTTTTTTGCCCGCCTTAAGCGTGGTCTAAAGCGTACAAGTGAAAATATTGGTAGCGGTTTTGTTGGCCTATTCAAAGGCAAGCAGATCGATGATGATCTCTTTGAAGAGTTAGAAGAGCAGCTGCTGATCGCCGATGTTGGCGTTGAAACAACCACGCGCTTGATTAGCAGTTTAACTGAGCAAGCTAGCCGCAAGCAGCTTAAAGATGGTGAAGCCCTCTATGAACTGATGCGTGAAGAGATGCAAAAGACATTAGAGCCAGTCAGCATCCCATTAGTGCCTGAAAACAGTGAAGGGCCTTTCGTTATTTTGATGGTGGGTGTCAACGGTGTCGGCAAGACAACCACTATTGGTAAGCTTGCTAAGCAGTATCAAAAACAGGGTAAGTCTGTTATGTTAGCAGCTGGGGATACTTTCCGCGCTGCGGCAGTAGAGCAGCTGCAAGTGTGGGGACAGCGTAATGATATTCCTGTTGTCGCACAGCACACTGGCGCAGACAGTGCGTCAGTATTGTTTGATGCGCTGCAAGCGGCTCGCGCACGTAATGTCGACATTTTGATTGCAGATACAGCGGGTCGATT
This sequence comes from Shewanella colwelliana ATCC 39565, assembly GCF_000518705.1. GTDB lineage: Bacteria > Pseudomonadota > Gammaproteobacteria > Enterobacterales > Shewanellaceae > Shewanella > Shewanella colwelliana. The sequence continues at coordinate 89,219 of NZ_JAEC01000018.1, read as the reverse complement.
GCAAAACAAAGCGCACCTCATGGACGAGCTGAAAAAAGTGGTCCGAGTGATGAAGAAGCAAGATGAGTCGGCACCGCACGAGGTGATGTTGACCTTAGATGCAAGTACTGGTCAAAATGCGATTAGTCAAGCGCAGCTGTTTAAAGAAGCCGTAGGTGTAACAGGCATCACCATCAGTAAATTAGACGGTACGGCAAAAGGTGGTGTTATCTTTGCGATTGCTGATAAGTTTGGTATACCTATTAGACACATAGGTGTGGGCGAGCAGATTGATGATCTACGTCCATTCGATGCAAAAGACTTTGTCGATGCACTCTTTAGCCATGAAGGTGATGAGTCAGCGTCATAATGGATATTCGCCCACTAAATGAGGGCGATATGTTGATGCAAAATGCATAACTTTAGTGCCAGTTAAATTAACGATGTGTGCTATCTATTAGTGAGATTGGTATCACTGAGATTGGGTATTTATGATTCGATTTGAGCAGGTAAGCAAAGTTTATCCAGGTGGACAGAAGGCGCTCACTGATGTGAGCTTTCACTTGAAGCGTGGAGAGATGGCGTTTTTAACTGGTCATTCAGGGGCTGGTAAAAGTACCCTGCTTAAATTGATCACCGTGATTGAGCGTGCCAATGCTGGTCGCGTATCAATCAATGGTCATGATATTGCCGCTATTCGTCCTAAAGATGTGCCTTACCTTCGCCGTGATATCGGCATGATTTTCCAAAACCACCATCTGCTAATGGATCGCAGCGTCTTTGACAATATTGCTCTACCTCTTGTGATAGAGGGGTTTGCGCTACATGAGATTAAGAAACGCGTATTGGCTGCGTTAGATATGGTTGGCTTATATGGTAAAGAGCGCCATTATCCTATTATGTTATCTGGTGGTGAGCAGCAACGCGTTGGTATTGCTCGCGCGATTGTAAATAAACCACCACTGCTGTTAGCCGATGAACCGACAGGTAACTTAGATCCCAAGTTGTCGATGGATATTCTTCGTTTATTTGAAACCTTCAATGATGCGGGGACCACAGTGCTGATAGCTACCCATGATTTAGGATTGATCGCGCGAATGAAGTACCGCACGTTAACCCTGAAGCAGGGACGAGTGTTAGGTGGGGACGAACTAGCGACTCACACACCGTTTGCGACGACTTAAGGAGCCTGGTATGAGTCAAAAGCCTCAATTGGTGCGCAGCAAGTTACCGTTTACTGGTAGAATTGTGATGTTCTTTATCCGCCACATTCAACATGCCATGGGAAGCATGGGGGAGTTATGGCGTAATCCTGTGTCATCGCTAATGACCATGGCCGTCCTCGGTGTCAGCCTTAGTTTGCCCGCCGCATTGCAGGTACTGGTTAAGAATGCGGAAACGATCACTCAATCGTGGAACAGTGCTGCCGAAATCTCGTTGTTTATCGATGAAGGGCGCAGTGAACGCACAATACAAAGCCTTATCAGTCGGATTAGTGCCTACTCGGAAGTCAGCGAAGTTAACTATATCAATCGCGATCAGGCTTTAGAGGAGTTTCAGCGTCTATCTGGGTTCGGCGAGGCTTTGGCTTACCTAGATGAAAACCCGTTGCCAGCGGTCGTGATGGTGACTCCTAGTATCAAATATGCCAGCCCAAATGGGGCGCGTGAGTTACTTAAAAAGCTCGAACTTGAGCCGGAGGTAAGTTTTGGCCGCCTCGATATCGAGTGGCTAGAGCGCCTGCAAGCGGTTGTGCGTCTACTAGAGCGAACGGTATTGGCGATAGCCGCCTTATTGGTGTTGGCTGTGGTGCTAGTGATAGGTAACACTATTCGTTTGGCCATTATGAATCGCCGTACTGAGATTGAAGTGATGAAGCTGGTGGGCGCAACAGAAAGCTTCATTCAGCGACCTTTTCTTTATACTGGTATCTGGTATGGGATTATTGGTGGAATTTTGGCCTGGGTGATTATCAACCTACTGGTTTGGTATCTCGATGGCGCTTTAGCCCAGCTGTTAGGTTTATACGGTAGTAGCTTAGAGATGCAGTCGCTAACATTAGTAGAATTGGGGCAGTTAGTGATGCTTGCATCTTTCTTAGGTTGGCTCGGCTCTTACCTTTCTGTGCGCCAGCACTTGCGCGCGATTGAGCCCTCTTAACCAAGTCAAAATCAGCTTGATGAACTAATGTTCATTTGCAATGTCTATAATTTTGGTTGAAATTAGTGACTGTTCGTTTGCATCTGTTGACATAGACTGGCAGATCACCGATAGTTCATCAGCTTGTCCTTGTATAACAGCGTTTATCATGCGGACACGCGCCCAGTACTCTGGGCGACAAGCGTTAAAATGAGTTAAATTTTTAGAGATAAGAAGTAGGAGCGTTAATGACAAGTCAAACGCAATCAATGGCACTAGTTGTCCCTCAAAGCAGTGGTAGTTTAGAGGCTTATATCCATTCTGCGCACAACATTAGCATGTTGGAGCCACAGGAGGAGTATGAGTTAGCGAAGCGCCTGCAAGAGACTGGTGACATTCAGGCTGCGAAGCAGTTGATTATGTCTCATCTTCGTTTTGTTGTTCATGTCGCTAAAGGTTACTCTGGTTACGGTCTCCCACAGGCAGATCTTATCCAAGAAGGTAACATTGGCTTGATGAAGGCGGTGAAACGTTTTGATCCTGATGTTGGCGTACGCCTTGTCTCATTTGCAGTGCATTGGATTAAAGCTGAAATTCACGAGTACGTGCTTAAAAACTGGCGTATCGTTAAAGTTGCTACAACTAAGGCGCAACGTAAGCTTTTCTTCAACCTTCGTAAAGCAAAGAAACGTCTTGGTTGGTTTAGCGATGAAGAAGTGACTATGGTCGCTGAGAACCTAGGTGTATCGAAAGCCGATGTGACTGAAATGGAATCACGTATGGCGGCGCAAGATCCAGCATTCGATCTTGCAAGCGACAACGATGATGACCAAGATTACTCACCAGTTCATTATTTAGAGGATCACTCTTCAGATCTTGCTTCTCAAGTTGAAAATGACAACTTAGAAGCTGATAACCAGACGCGACTGTTGGCAGCAATCAAGACCCTTGATGAGCGTAGCCAACACATTTTACAAGCACGTTGGTTAGATGAAGAGAAAACGACCTTGCAGGAGCTCGCGGCAACTTACCAGGTGTCGGCAGAGCGAATCAGACAGCTTGAAAAGAATGCCATGAATAAGCTCAAAGGGCGCATGGAAGTTTAATCTGCTTATTGCAAATAAAAAACCTGCTATTTAGCAGGTTTTTTTATGTCTAGCGTTTAGCTCTTTCATCTGTCATGCCAATTAATTGTCAAGGTATGGTCGCTGAGCCAGAGTTTAGCGATTCTGAGGCAAGGCCCTAAATTGCTGCTGCATTAAGGGTATTCACAAGGTCCCTGTTGATTGCAACGAGTGAAGAACATAGCCACTCTACGTTTAAGCTGGTTAACACTGCATCAAAGGCGCAATAACTCGCTGAGCAGATCACTTTCTTATACTGATTGGTTAAGCCCCATATTACGATTGGCTTGGCGCTGTTGGCTGCGAGCCGCTTCAAGCTGAGTATTTATTGTTTTTAATAAATTGCATAGTTGCCTGCTATGGTCGCTGAGCATATCGTCATCTCGCTGTTCATTTTGAACCTTGTCGGCAGGCAAGTGACTGTTTGCATTGCCACTATCTCTTTCTTGGAGTTCGGTGCTCCATTGGTTGGCTATTGCTAATATCAGGTGCTCAGATTGTGTCAATTGGCCTTGATTTAACTCTTTAACAAACAGTAATCGACTCGCTTCAAATAAACAATGTAGGGTTAGCTCAGAGGATAAAACTTGCTCTGAAGTATTATCCATGGGCGGCAACCAAATTGGTTGGCCTTGGGTAAAAACTAAAGCCGCTACAGAATGAGTTACCGTGCTTAATGAGGTTGCACCTGCAAAAAGTTGCTGCACGTTAGTTGAGTGCAACAAGCTTAAATTTAGCCTGTGTGCCAAGGTCGCTTTCGTCCATTGTTGACCGAGAGATCGTATTAGTGTCATCGCTATTCTATCAATGAGGAGAGCCATTAATTGGCGCTGCCAAGATTACATCGGTGGCATTATGCCTCCGGGGTTAGGGGGCTACAACTATTACCTTAAAGGTTTGTGACCTATTCAGGTCGTTGTATCCCATATGACTTTGCAAGTGGTTTAGGAGCTCTCTTTATGATGCAATGCAGCTTGTATAATTTGCTTGCGAGATACTTTAAGGCTAATGGTTTCCACTTCTGGCCAAGGCAGGTAATACCTTGGGCGTTTGAAGCGCGCAAGTGTTTGGCTGATAAAACTCTCTAGCTCAGCTTCGTCTGGCATTGTACCTTGCACGATTGCGGCGGGTAGTAGGCCAAATTCGCTATCTTTCATCGGAAATACGATAGCATCGCTAATCATCGGGTGGCGCTTAAGGGCTGCTTCAACCTCTTCGGGCTGAATATTTTCTCCGCCACAAATGAACATATTATCTACTCGGCCAGTGATCACTAAATCGTCTTGTTGATCCCAGTAGCCGAGATCTTTAGTGGCAAACCAGCCGTCTTTATCTAATTCTCGCCGTAGTCCACTTTGTCCATCAAAGGTTAGATAGCCGAGAAACAAAGTATCGCCTTTAACGTAAATAGCATGGTCGACAATTTTCAGTTGCCGATTGGGCAGTAGCTTACCGCTACTTCCTTTGGTGGTGGCTAGGCCTGTCGTAATTTGCGAACTCATTTCAGTCATACCATAACTGGTATAGGCGTTAATATTGAGTGGCTTAAGTTGTTCGAGCAGGGTAGAAGAAATAGCGCCCCCCCCGAGTAATAGGGCTTTAATGTTTTGCAGCGCATTGGCATCTTGACGCAATATTCTAACCAGTTGAGTCGAAACGAGTGATAGATGGGTCAATTTTATTTCGCTCAGTTGCTCCACCATGTCGACACCTGTCATTGCAATAGTGAGCGCTGCGCCAGCCACTGCGCAGCGATTCACAATGGCTAATCCGCCTATATGGAACAATGGCAGTGACAGTAACCAGTTGTCGTCTTGGGTTAACTCGATAAGCTGGCTTGAGCCTTGTGCACTGGCAATGTGGTTAGCTAAACAATGCACGGCGGCTTTAGGTTGACCACTGCTGCCAGACGTTAAAATGGCATTACAGGGCGTATCCAGGTTGACTGTTGGCGCTTGGGAGGAAGCATCAGTACTGAAGTCTAATACGATACAAGTGTCAGGACATTTTGCACAAAAATCTGCAGACGCCCAGAAATGGCTAAGGCGATATGACACTGCTAGCTCGGCGATCTGTTGCTGAGGAAAACGGCCCGAGAGCGGACAAAATAGCACCCCAGTATCGATACATGCCCAATAGAGAACAATTAACTCAACCGAATTATTGTCTATACATGCTAAACGATCACCTTCTTTTAGGCCTTGTTGTTTAATCTGGCTGGCTATTGCACAGACTTTTTGGCTTAATTCTAAGTAGGTGAGGCAGATATATTGCTGGCCATTCCACACATAAATAGCGGTTGCGTTTGGCGTTTGCTGAGCGCATAAATGCAGGGGGGACAATGTTGGGGTCACCTTAGATCTCCGCCTCAAGATGGCTGAGCAAGGTCAACTCTTCAGCGCTCAAACAGCGTACTTTACCGCTGCTGACAATCAGATCGCAATTAAAGGCGGACAAGGTATCGAGCCCTGGCGGTTCGTCAGGGGTTAATGCTTGGCTCGACACTCGCAGTGCATCAATGCCTAAGCTAGTCTCTAGGCTAGAACTCATGATGGTTCTTACACCATGAGAATGTGCCGTATCGATAAGTGCTTGCAAGTGTTCAATGCTGCCAATCAACATGGGCTTTAATATTAATGCTGTTAACCCCGGTAACATCGAAAATTGATAATTGGGGTCATTTAGGCTCTCGTCTAAGGCGTAAGGAATACCTATAGCGTTAAACAGATGTTGATTGTCAGTCGCTTTTTTACAGGGCTCTTCTATATACTCCACGGCATCTAGTGGTAAGCAGGCACAAAACTCTATGGCCTGTTCTAGCTCAAATGCTTGGTTAGCGTCGAGTCTCAATTTAAGATCTGGGCGAATGGCAAGTACGTGATGGATCAGTTGGATCTCATCTTCCATTGAGGTTTGACCCACTTTAATTTTAACGCGATGAATAGAGGGGGCTAGTTGGCTCACTCGCTCAGTTAGATACTCAATGGGTTCATCTTGGCGGCGATAGAGTAAAGGAATTGAGTTGTGAAGATTGTGCCGACTATGGCTGAGATGCCCCTCCAGCTTGGCATGGAGTAAGCTGAGTCCAAAGGCCATGGAGGGAAGGTTTGTTTGCTCAGTAAGATCTAATAACTTATCGATTGGCTGATTTATCAGCGAGTTCATCGAATCGAGTAGACACTGACTGACCTCTTGTAGACTCTCTTGGCTAAACCCACCTAATGCTTGCCCATCGATATCAATGCCTGACAGCGGCGCAATCTCTACTGAATGCAGTTGGTCGCCACTTGTCGCCTGTAATACCAAGCCTTCGCGAGTGTCGATTCTTTGCTTGCCTACTGGCAGTAGTTTGTCCAAGGGGATCTGGTAACGCAGCAGCGTTAGGCTAGTAAGGTTCATTGAGTATCCTGTATGAGTTGCTGGATAAGCCGTTCGCAAAACGCTTGCCCATTAGCTAAGTGCACATTGTGACCCACGTTATCGAAGTGGTGCAGTGTGATGCTTGCTTGCTGTTGCCATGCTTGTGCTAAGTTTGAGAACTTACTGTCATCTTTTCCGACAAAATAATGCCATTTTATTGCTGATTGATTAGGAATATTTGACAAATCTTGCTGCAAACCGAGAGAAGTTGCTAAATAAATTGCGCCTAATGCGGCTGGATTATTATGTTGGCGACGTTCGATAAGTCTACTTCGAGCTACCTCCGATAAGTCTGCAAAAACCCCTTGTTGATACCAGCGTGCGAGAAATGTTGAAATAGGGCAAGTTGTTAGTAGCTGATGCCATTGTTGATCGCTTTGTAAGCGTGCATGTTTTTCAGCTTCGATGGTTAAACCTGGGTGGCAAGACTCTAGCGTGACACTGAGTAATTGTGCTGGAAATAGTTTTGCTAGGTGCAGGGCAATGCGACCACCTAGCGAATAGCCAAGCAAGTGAAACTTATCGATATGAATACCTGCTAAGGTTTGTTGGATCAGCTGTGCAACTTGTTCAAAGCCTGGAGAGACTAGCTCGATGTGAGGGCTGGCTCCGTGTCCAGGGAGATCGATACAGACACAGTGGAAATGCCGACTCAGTCTAGGCATTAAGTCGTGCCAATCTGCCTTGTCCCCGAGAAACCCATGCAGCAACACTAAGTTAGGCTGGTTTGAGTCTCCATAACACCTCACGGCAAGCATTAGCTTTGCTTTATCCATGAGGCGAGGCGGGCAATTTGTGTACTGGCTTGGTCTTGGGCAACGGTCACTTCAATGACTGATGCACCAGGATGGGCAATGGCATCACGGTATACCTCATTAAAACTGACAATGTCATCAACTTGATTATAGGCTAAACCAAACATAGCGGCGGCGTAACCAAACTCAAAACCGTGGGCGAGTCGATAATAGTCATTGCGCAGTTTCTCATCTGGAACGGGCAGTAAGTTAAAGATATTGCCGCCATCATTATTGAGCACCACGATCACCAACGGACTCGTTAGTTGTGCTGCAATCGCTAACGAGTTCAGGTCGTGCAGTTGAGAAATATCGCCAATAATCAGCGTTGTCGCCTGCTTATTGTGAGCCGCGATACCACAGGCGGTAGCCAATAGACCATCAATTCCCGATGCTCCACGATTGGTGTAAACCTGAGCCGAAGTACTGGAGATAGGTGCGTACATATCATAGAGCCTGATTGGCAAACTATTTCCTATGAACAGTTTCTGGTCAGTTTGTGTTGCAATGCTGCGTATCACTTGGGCTTCGCCAAATTCACCATTATCGATCTGTTGTTCAAACAGCGTAGCGAGTCTTTCATTGAGTGTGGTGAGGGAGACTGACCAGTTTGCCTGCGATGAACGTGGCCATGGCAAATTACTAAAGGCACTGATAGAACTTAACCACACCTGCTTAGTGGTATGACTTGGATCTAATCGCTGTTGCCTAGGCAATACTTGCCAGTAGCTTTTCCATTTATGTTCGCTAAGAAATGCCATGAGTCGTTTTGATAATAACCGCCCACCAAACACCAAAACCTTATCAGCCTGATCAAGTAGAGCGATGGCCTTAGGTTGCAATAGTAGCTGATCAATGTTGCCAATGGTGGCACCGTGCTGACGCAGTTGTGATTGTGCATCAGTGAGTATTGGCCAGCCGAGCTTCTGTGCAAGTTCGACAATCAACTCTGGTTTTTCATGGGCTGCTAAGGTGCCAGCAACGATCACGCCTTTGCCGTGCACAAACCTAGCTAATGCATCGGCTGTCGGCGCACTCTCTAACTTAGGTTTGCCATATTGGGTATAAGGCTGTGAGACATGTTGCCAATTGCCTAAGGTGCTTAAATAGTCTGAAAAATCCGCGCTCATGGTCTGCGGATAAAGCGGCTCGCGATACATACAGTTGATGTGTACCGGTTGAGATTGATTGGCAATAGCATTGTCTAGCGTGGTTAATAGAGCCTCTGGACGAATACTCTGATCGGGTGTGGGCAGGTTTACCTGTTGAGCGTAGTTACCAAATATCGCAGGCTGAACGATGGCCTGATTGGCACCGCAATCAAGCAGTTCTGGTGGCCGGTCTCCTGAAAGAACGATTAACGGGACATGAGTTAACCAAGCTTCTACGATTGCAGGATAAAGATTGGCGACAGCGGTACCAGAGGTGGTGATAATCGCTACTGGCGCGAGGCTCGCTTTGGCTAATCCTAATGCCAGAAAACCTAAGCCGCGTTCATCAAAATGCAGATGCTGTTTTAACTTGGTCTGCTTTGCCGCTGCCAATGTTAAGGGGGTAGAGCGAGAGCCTGGAGCCATACACACATGCTGTACGCCCAGACGTGCTAGCTCTTCAAGTATGAGCGAGCCCCAAAGGAGATTTAGTTCGGCTGTTTTTTCAATCTGCATAGTAGCTTGGCCAAGAGAATGATTGTATTAGTTTATCTTGAACTTAATAGTAAGGGAAACTGGTCTCATAAACTGTTACCGAGCGCAGGCTTATTGCGCTTAAATAAGCTTTGGCATTAGCCGCGATTATCTATCCACTCACTCATTACCACATGGGTTTTTATTTTGATGATATCGGTTTGTGCATCGATATATTCACGAATCTCATGCAGTCGCCGCATTGAGTCGGCTTGAACATAAACGAGCAGGTCCATGTCGCCGGTGATACCCCGGCAAGTGACCACTTCAGGTATGGATTGAAACACGTGTACCACATCGGCACAGCGAGGACAGCGATGCTGGATCTCAAAATAGGCTGACACTCCCTCTTTTTGAGATTCGCTTAAAAGTACTTGATAGCCACGAATAATGCCTGTGTGTTCAAGCTTTTTTATACGTTCAGAAACGGCGCTACGTGACAGACTTACTGTGTCAGCAATACTGGAGATACTTTGCCTAGCATCTTGGCGAAGTGCGGTGATAATAGCTTGATCGAATTTGTGAGATGTATCTCATGAGCAATCAAATCGTCGGGGGATTCTGGTTATTTAGTCATTTTGGTTGTTAGTCAGGTAATTTGCAGGGGATAAAAAACATCTTGCAAAAATTGAAATGTTTATAATTGATAAGAAAGTGAGGCCAATATAGAAATATTGGCCTTGCATATATTTTTCTATGCTAACTTGCAGGAAATTTTATGTTTATGTGATGGTATATCTAATTGAAGTGCTGCATCAATATATGTTTGATTAAAGTGTTATTTAGGTTGTTATTTTATATTTTGTAAAGTTACTTTTCATTTTTATAAAGGTGGGGGATTTATGGTTTGTGATATTACGGCGCTCTATGTTTTCAAAAGTCTTTATGAGAGTGGTAGTGCAAAAGTTGTATCAGACATTTACGGTATGTCGCCATCTAAGGTTAGTCGTTATATAACTATTTTGAGAGATTCTTATTCTGATACTTTGTTCATAAGAAAGCGAGCTGGTTTCATTCCATCTGAAAGGTCGAGGAGTATATATCCTATGGTTTGTGCTGCGATTGATAAGATTGAGAGTACTGGTTTGCGTTGTAATAATTCTGAATCAAGAAGTGAAGTTGTTATTATCACTCCTGATTTCATGGCTCAAGGTTTACTTAGCTATTTGGAACGGTTTACATCTATGCAAAGTAGTCAGTGCACTATTGTCCTAAAATCAAATTCATCAGATTTATATGGTGATATGCTAAGCGGTCGTGTCTGTATGGCATTAGGGTATTTGGATGAAGAGAGTGTTTCCTTTTTTAGGTCGAATAAGTCATTGAAAGTGGAACTGATTGATTGCTGTGAAGAAGCGTATCTCATTGCTTCAGAAGTTAATCCTATTTGGCAGGATAGATTGTCGATTGAGAGTATTGCCGATAGGCCATTTGCTTCAATTAACCATAATGGTGATTGTAAAGTTAGAGAACCATTTGAAATGTATTGTAATAACAAAGGTCTAGATCTAAATGTAAAGCTTAAGACTAATAGCGCCGATTGTTTGTTAGGTATTATATCAAATACATACACAGTATCTATTTCTCATTCAACATTCTTTGCAAAATTTATGAGTAAGCATGAAGGAATAAGGGTGAAAGCTATTCCTCCCGAGCAAGTTGATAAATTATCAGGGTTCACTCAATTTTCAAAATGTTATCTTGTTTCAAATAATGAAATGAAAGCTATTCCTATCAATAACATTGATGATGGTGTACTGATGTACTTAAAGGGTCTCTGTTAATTTTTGTATGTGTCCTGTTACTTTCTGTTTTATAAATTTCATTATTATAGATGTTAGTTCCATTTTTTGAAGTTGCTAACGCGTATTCCTTTAACTGTATGTTCTATATGCTTTTTTGTGTTTAATTATTTTTAGTTGATTATTTAGAACGTGATCACAATTCCTTTAGTATGTTGATGTTTGCCAAATTATTATAACTTCATGTTACTTGGTTTTTTTTAGTTGGTTATTTTGTTGTTGCTGGAGTTGTTTACGGTTTTACAACTTAAACATTTAAATAAAATAAGGCGAATTGATGATGGAACGTAAAATAGCTAAGTTGGTATTGGGGGTTGTGTTTATACTCACTACATCCTTCAGTGTGCATGCAGTCCCTTGGGATGATTTAACTTCTAAGCAGTTAGAGGACAAACTTGTAAGTAAATTTAATGAAGGAGAATATTCAAAAAAAGGTGCAGATTCTTGTTTGGCATGCCATAAGAAAAGTGCTTTGGTGATGAGTATATTTGATGGTGTCCATGGCCAGATGAATAATCACTCTTCACCTATGGCTGGGCTGCAGTGTGAAGCGTGTCATGGCCCACAAGGAACACACAATAAAGGAGGTAAGGAGCCAATGATTAGCTTTGGCTCTAACGGCAAGCTATCCGCAGCAGCTAAGAATACAGTATGCCAAGGCTGTCATAATGATTCAAAACAAATGGCGTGGCATAACGGTGCTCACAACTTATCAGAAATTGCTTGTAGTGATTGTCATGTTATTCATGCGGCAACGGATCCGGTTTTAGATCAGTTAACAACAAATGAAGCATGCACAAGTTGTCATAGCAAAGAAAAAGCTGACATGAATAAGCGTTCTTCACACCCCCTTAAGTGGAACCAAATGACATGTATTGATTGTCATTCTCCACATGGATCGATGAATGAAAGCTCTCTCTCTCAACCCAGTATTAATGAAACTTGCTACAGCTGCCATGCAGAGAAAAGAGGTCCTTTCCTTTGGGAACACGCTCCAGTCACTGAAAACTGTATCAATTGTCATAATCCTCATGGGAGTGTGAATGAAAACCTAATGAGTAGTCGTGCTCCACAGCTCTGCCAGCAGTGCCACGCACCAAACGGCCACGCCAGCCGATTGGTGAGTGAGTTAGGCGAAGATGTATTTGGCTCAGGACAAGGTTGTATGAATTGCCACAGTCAGATTCATGGTTCTAATCACCCAGCTGGCAGTATGTTGCAACGCTAACGGAGAGCAATGCTATGTTATATAAATTAAATTTAGTTACTCTATCTATTTTAGTCGTATCGACCAATGTAATGGCAATAGACTTTAGTGTTAAACAGGCTAATTATGCTGCCGTTAATATTGCGGCGTATGAATGTAAGCGTTGTATCGATAACGATCTTTACCAAGGCCATGTCAGCGTATCATCTGACGCAAATAGTATTGATGATATTCATGCTGGTAATCAATTGGGTACTGCTGACAATGGTCCAATTGGTGCTATCAGTGGTAATGTAATTTATCAAAGTGAGGATGGTTATTATAGTTCAATTAAAGCTCACCAGCTCGGTTTTGATAATAGCTATCTAATTGCCAGTATTCGGAAGTACGATGATTATGATTTCAGTCTAGACTATTCATCAATTGAAACTTATAACGCAAAGTTACTAGGTGATGAATATCTCATTGATGATAATGTAACGGAATTAGGTGTAAAGCGTAATAAAGCAGTGGTTTCTTTCGATAAAAAAATTGGTGTATTTGATAGCTTTATTCGTTATAGCGGTGAAAAAAAATCAGGTAAGTCTAAGGGTAGTGTGTTACTCCCAACTGTGAATAATATTGCTAATGACATTAAATCAACAACACAACAATGGGATCTAGGCGTTAGTTTTAATAATGGGAGTTGGAATTCAGAAATAAGCTACAATGGTAACTTTTATAATAATGGTGTTAGAGACCAGTATTATCCTAGTTTAGGTGGTGTACTCGCTAAGTCACCTGATAGTCGTGCTCATCGTTTTACACTAGCAAGTAATTATCGTTTAAATGCCACAACTTTGAGTGGGTATGCGGCTATAGGTCGGATACTACAAGATGATGATCTAATTCAGGTAAAGGGTAATCCGCTAGAGTATTGGGAAGGTGAAGTTGACACTCTGGATGCACGTATTGCTGTGAACTCAATGATTAACCGTCGTTGGCGTGTTGGTGGGAGTATTGACTACAGTGATCGAGATAATAAAAGCGTTATTGAAAGCTTTCCGCAATATAGCTTTAATCATTTATCTGGCCAATTTAGGCAGAATCGACCTCAAGATATTTCAAAAACCACATCAGAAATCCATACTTCATATAAAATTTCAAAGACTTATGGATTGCAAGCAGGTTTAGAGCACGATGAGATTGAACGTAGCCATAGTGATCGAGAAGAAAACGTTGAAGACACTTTATGGATGAAGTTAAATCTTCGTGCACTAGATGTACTTACCGTAAAATTGAATGCAGAACATAGTAATCGTGATGGTTCGGAGTATGGGTCAAATAAAATGACTTCATATGAAGAAAATCCTCTTATGCGAAAGTTCTACTTGTCAAATAGAACGAGAAATGAGTTTAAATTGCAGGCATATTATGCTCCGGCTGATTGGCTGAATGTTGATTTTTCCACTAGATATGCGAATTCTCAATATGAAGAAACATCGATAGGTTTAAAAGAGGCGAAAGACTTTGGTTATGATTTAAATGTTAGTGCTCAACTTAGTAAGTATTTTAATCTGTATGGTTTTTCATCTCAGCAATGGATTGAGTCTACTCAATATGGTAGTGATGATTATTCAAGTCCAAATTGGATGGCTGATATAGAAGATGAGTTCATTAATTTTGGGGTTGGTGTTAATTATTTTGGCCTTATGCAGGGGAAATTAAGATTAGGCGCTGATTATCAGTTTAGTAATTCAATTAGCGAGACATATTTAACCGCGGATGAATATATTCCCTATGATGATTACTTTAGTTATAGCCATAGTGCTAAGGTATTTGCAGATTATAAGTTCTCTGCAGATATGGCAGTCAAAATAAGTTATCGCTATGAACGCTATTTCGATACTGATCCATCTATTGTTGGAGTTAATGCTATTCCGGGCCTTGTTACTTTGGGTGATATTAATCATGACTATAACGCTCACCAAGTCATGTTGTCGTTTACCTATCAGTTGGATTAGACCGAAATCTGCAAGAGGAAAATACTATGGAACGTAGAAGTTTTTTAAAAGCAAGCGCGGCTCTAAGCTGTGCGGCAACGATTACAGCCTGTAAAACTAGTTCAGATGATACTCAACCAGAAAAGCCACCAATCGAACCGCAACCACCGGTTTCTGAAGAGGTGATGAACTGGTCATCATGTTTAGTCAATTGTGGTTCAAACTGCCCTGTAAGAGTATTTACCCGTGATGGCATTATTACTCGGGTAGAAACAGACAATGAGGGTGACGATAAATACGGAAATCATCAAATTCGTGCCTGTGCTCGTGGACGTTCACTAAAGCAACGTACCTATTCATCAGACCGTTTAAAGTCACCGATGAAGCGAGTCGGTAAACGCGGTGAAGGTAAATTTATCAACATTAGTTGGGAACAAGCAATCGATGAAATTCATGAGAAGCTGGTACAAGTTCAAGCGGATTACGGGCCAAGATCAGTATTAATGCACTACGCATCAGGTGCTTACTATAATGTCCACTCAAGTGGCTCAATGAAAACCGTTTTAAACAAATATGGCGGCGTCATAAATACTTATGGCAGCTACTCTTGGGCACAACAGGGCTATGTGTCAAGGTTAACGGGCATGGGGAGCACTTCCGGATCAAACCTAACTACGCTAAAAGACAGTGACCTATTTTTGAGCTTTGCCTATAACCCAAGTGAGATGAGGCAGAGTGGCTCGGGGGGAGGGTATGATTTTTTAGTCGCGTTGAAGAACAATACCAACCTTAAAACCATCATGGTCGATCCACGTTATACCGACTCTATGCTTGGTAAAGAGAGTGAATGGTTGCCTATTCGCCCAGGGACTGATGCTGCATTTATGGAAGCGTTGGCTTACGAGATGATCAGCTCAGGTTGGGTCGATGCAAACTCGAAAGCGTGGTTGGATAGTCACGTCCTAGGTTATGACTATGCCTCTATTGCTAAGCTAAAAGCAAA
Organism: Shewanella colwelliana ATCC 39565; assembly: GCF_000518705.1. Taxonomy (GTDB): domain Bacteria; phylum Pseudomonadota; class Gammaproteobacteria; order Enterobacterales; family Shewanellaceae; genus Shewanella; species Shewanella colwelliana. The sequence goes on along the minus strand of NZ_JAEC01000018.1, from coordinate 74,084 downwards.
ATGGACTGCTGGCCTTGCGGACGGAAGTATTGACCTTGGAGGAGACGAAGAGTTGTATCTTCCATATATCAAGCCTGAAGATAATTATAAAGATTATATTCTGGGTGAAGGCAAGTTCCAATCAGATGGACCGCGAACGCCAGAATGGGCCGCTAAAATCTGTGGGATCAGTGTTACTAAAATAAAAAGTGTCGCTCGCAATTTGATGGCGGCTAAAGCACCGTACATTGTGGTTGGCGCAGGAATAAACCGGCAAGCAAATGGTGAGCAGCATATGCGCGCAGGTTATGCACTTGCAATGTTAACGGGGAAAATTGGTCAACCAGGGGTGAGTAATGGTGCACTTCCCCAAGCATCTGGCAGAATTACAACCTATGGAAATCGTACCGGTTATGCTGCGAACCCGCAAAAAGGCTACATGTCTTTTTATTCATGGGAAGAGGCGATTCGTCGTGGCAAAGAGATGACACCACGTAAAGATGGTATCAGTTATGGCGGTTGGGGCAAGAGACAATTGGATGAACCATGGGGGTCCAATATTAAAGCCATTTTCAACTTTAATGGCAATGCGTTAATCAATCAGCACTCAGATTGCAATGGCACCAAAGCCACTCTAGAAGATGAGTCCTTATGCGAGCTTATTGTGGTCAGTGATTGTTGGATGACGGCTTCAGCCATGTTTGCCGACTACATCTTACCTGATTCTACCTGGCTGGAGAAAAATGATGTTGTTACGGCCAGTTATGCTGCCGGATTAACCTCTCAGCTAACAGCCATGTCAACGTCAATGAAGCCATTGTTTGATACCAAGTCAATGTATGACATTGCCGCCATGTTTGCGGATAAATTGGGTTGGAAAGAGGGATTTACTAAAGGTAAGACCGCCGATGATTGGGTTATCAAAAATTATGAAGATGATGCGGTTTGGTACAACAATGACCGAGGCCCTGCAGGATTCAGAATGTCTGAAACCTGGGAGGAAGGGAAAAAGGCTGGTGTATTTAAGCATTTTCAACAAGATGTAAGGCTCTGTCCATCAACTGCGGCTAATACAGCGTCTGGCCTATTTGAGATGTATTCAACAGAGCTGGCGTATAAATCAGCCGAATATGTTCTGGATGAAACTATACCTGGTAACACTATCGATTCTCTTCCAAAGTATCAAGCCTGCTGGGGCGGCTATGAAGATGAGGCATTGGCTGCAGAGTACCCACTTCAATTGTTTGGATACCACACTAAAGGTCGGACACACTCCAGTTATCACAATGTTCCTTGGTTAAGAGAAGCTGTTGAAGATGCCATTTGGATGAACCCTATCGATGCGGAAGAGCGTGGGTTAATGGGGGGAGATAAAGTACATGTGACGAGCTCCGAGGGCACAATCGAAGTCCCAGTAAAAGTTACACCTCGAATAGCAATTGGCACAACAGCACTTGGTCAAGGTGCATGGTATAAGCCTGATTCATCGAAGAAGGACAAGCATGGTACATCGATTGATGTTGGCGGTTGCCTTAATACGTTAACTCGTTATCAACCGAGCCCATTGGCTAAAGGTAATCCTCAGCATACTAACCGCGTGCAGATAACAAAGGCTTAATGGAGAAATATAATGACTAGTTCAATACAGAAACAATATGGTTTTTATGTCGACACCACTAAGTGCACCGGCTGTAAAGCTTGCCATGTAGCTTGTAAAGATCGACAAAGTAATCTATTGCGTAAGATGGATTACAGTAGTCAAGGAGTGCCGGAATTAAAAGGGGTAACTTGGCGCCGAGTGTATGAATATGGCGGGGGGACTTGGAGTTTAGATAAGGATGGTTGTTTTGAGCAAGATGTTTATGCCTATTACACCTCTATTGGTTGCAATCATTGTTCAGAGCCTGCCTGCGTTAAAAGTTGCCCTACAGGTGCTATGCATAAACGTGAAAAAGATGGATTCGTTCATATTGCGTCAGAACTCTGTATAGGGTGTGAGAGTTGTGCAAAGTCATGTCCATATGATGCGCCTCAGATGGATATTGAGCGTAAGGTGATGACTAAATGCGACGGTTGTTATGACAGGATTGAGTTGGGGCTTAAGCCTGTATGTGTAGAGTCTTGCCCTATGAGGGCGTTGGATTTTGATGACATGGAAGTATTGCGAGAGAAATATGATGGCGGTGATAAGCATGTGTCGCCGCTACCTCCGGAAGGACTGACGCAACCCAATTTGATCATCAAGTCTAATCCGTTAGCAGCCATTGGCGGCAAAGTTTTAAACCCTAACGAGGTTTAAATATATTAGAAGGGAGAGTTATCTCTCCCTTCTATCTAGAGGAGTTTTCATGAATATTGCAGACTTTAATTTACTAGGTGCTCAAGCTCATGTGTTACATATTTTGTTAACTAAATACCCTGAGAAGGATTTTATTCGTAATCTTAAGGAGGAAGAAGTTTTTTCATTGTGGCCTAGCTCCGATGGCTTAGCGTTGAAAGCTATTGATACTGCTAATAGATATTTGGCAGGTTGCTCTACACTAGCAGAGCCTATAGATATTAAATTAGATTTCACAAGATTATTTGTAGGGATTGGTGAGCCAATAGCGCCACCTTGGGGCTCTGTATATTTATCTCCATCTCAATTAATTAATGATGAATCTACTTTGGAACTTATGTTTTTCTATAAAGTTAATGGTATAGAGGTTAGTGTTGAGTCAAATGATCCTATCGATCATGTTGGATTGATGATGCTAGTACTATCTAAGTTCTTCTTCGAGATGCATCGTGAAGGAGGGAGGTTATATGAATCATGTGTGACTTTTCTAGAATATCACTTTCTTCCTTGGATTAATAACTTTCTAAAAAAAGTTGAGACTCATTCATGTACTGACTTCTATAAGGCAGTTAGTCTGCTTACTCAGTCATACTTGATTGATTTATATAAGGTCATGCCACTAAGTGTAATTGATAGAAAAATATATGTATAGGTGAAGAGTAATGAGCTTTGTTCAGTCTTTAAGTTTACAGTGGAGTAAATCCATATTGTCAAATAGATTGTACTTGAGTTTTTCTCAACATGTTGGAATTTTGGAGTGCTTTGATGGTGCCACGAATTTAAATACAGTTACCAATGTGATGTCTGCATTGGTTTTTTCAGAAGGAAACCCTGTATGGTTAAATATAGATGAAGATGATGAAAGTGTATTGCCGTCAAATATCATTGCAAATTGCTTGTTTGAATCTGTGCGTTTGATTTTTATTCGGGTTTTAACACGTGGTAATTTAAGCCAAGCAGAGCACCTGGTTATCAGTGTTGCGATGCAATGGTGTGAAATACATCAGGTTGAGTTAAAAAATGATGAGTATAGCCTCAAAATTTACCATCTGATGAAGAAGATTTTCTCAGAATACACAGTTATAAATACAAACTATCGTTCACGTAACTCTAATATGATAACCTAGTTCGCTAGGTTATTGATCCATTCGCTCATAACAATGTGGGTTGTTATTGTAGTAATATCGTTTTGTCCCTCAATGAACTCATGTATCTCATGTAGCCTTTTCATCGAGTTCGTTTTAACGTAAACCAATAAATCCATTTCGCCACTAACCCCTCTGCATGTGACTACTTCATTTATTTCTTGGAATATGTGAACAATGTCTGCACTTTTAGGGCACTTATGTTGAATTTCAAAGTAGGCTGCTACTCCTTCTTTTTGAGATTCACTGAGTAGAACTTGATAGCCACGAATAATACCTGAATTTTCTAATCGCTTGATTCTTTCAGATACTGCACTCCTTGATAGGTTTACTTCATCAGAAATACTAGAAATGCTTTTTCGTGCATCTTTTCTTAAGGATGCAATAATAGCTTTGTCGAATTTATCCAAGTTAAATGCTTCCGTATTAAGTACTGCCGTCATAATGTCGGGGATACTCCATTTTTAAGGTAAATCGTAGGCGGAAATACCAAATAACATGTGCATTATGGCAGTATGTTTCCAACTCTATAATTATAATCGTAAACATCTAAATCACCAATGAAATTATCACTATGCATATTTATGGAACTATTAGCCGTTGGCAAGGTGTTGGGTTAATGGTTACGACCTTGCTAGGCACTGGGGTGTTTATTTTACCAGAGATGACCATTTCTCTTGGAGGGGATGATGCGTTTTATGCATGGGTGTTGCTAACATTCGCCATGATTCCAGTTGCATCAGTTTTTGCGTTATTAGCCAAGAGCTCCTCCCATAAGCATGCCGCGGGTTCAGCATTCTTTGTGGAAAAGGCATTTGGACAAGTGATGGGACGGACCACTGGATTGGTTTTCTTACTGGTTATTCCTATATGCGCACCAGCTGCGATAATGATGACGTTTAAATTTGTAAACTCTTTAGTGCTTATTACAGATTTACAAGAGTTAATCTTAGAATTACTAGTTTTGATACTACTTTTAGTATTAAACCTAAAGGGGATGCAATCGTCTGCTGCGATTCAGTTTTCGTTAACTATAGCGATCGTTTCGGTAGTCATGCTAATGCTTAGTAATATTGAAGTACATAGTGTTGATGTTATGAGGTTTTCATCATTTGAGGTGGAAGGCTCAAATATATTGAAATCGATGAGCATTGCTTTCTGGAGCTTCTTGGGAATTGAAGCGATGACTTATTTGATACATGATTTTAAACGCCCAAAAGATGATATTCAGTTTGTCATGATACTGGGAACCGTGCTGGTCGGCTTGGTTTATGTGGCTTGCACTGTGTTGCTATTGTTTGTTCCACCCACTGATGGATTGGCAATGGTCGCTGCCTTTGATCGACTACTTGGTGGTTATGGTGCGCAGATCATTGGTGTGTTGGGGATAGCGGGTGGCCTCTCAACAGTCAATGTGTATACCGCCAGTGTGGCAAGACTAATCTGGAGCTTTAGCCGCGAAGGTGTGTTGCCGCGTTATTTCGACCAGCGCAATGAACATCAGGTGCCAGTTCGTGCACTGGTATCTGTGCTAAGTGTCATGGCCTGTGTGATTGTATTAACTTATCTATCAGGTCAAGAGCTAGAGCATTTGATAGCTTGGACCAATGGTGTATTTGTCATCATCTACTTCGCTTCTATGATGGCCGCCGCCAAGTTGCTCAGTAAGCGCTATTTGCCTCTGGTCGTTTGTGGAGTGTTGTTTTGTGCCATGATGGCTATCGCATTAGGTGCAAGCATGCTTTATGCCTTAAGTCTGGTTGTGATACTGGCCCCGTTACTGTGGTGGCAAAAGACCCATCATACGCGCAAGCAAGTCAGCTTGATTAACACCTAAAAAAAATGCCCACTAACAAGTGGGCATTTTTTTAGGTGTTAGATCTGTTGGTCTATCTTGAAATCCAATTGTACCTGCTGATTGGGCTGGTGGACGGCTTCACCATTTTCAAATTTTGGTTTGTATTTCCACTTCTTTACCGCTTCAATTGCCGCACGATTAAAAATGCGCTTAGGCTTAGCTTGGATAATTTTGATGTTCTCTACTCTGCCCGTACGGGAGATGTCGAAACCGACGACTACGTAACCCTCTTTACCGTCTTGGGCCGCAGATACGGGATATTGTGGAGAGACTTGAATCATTGGATAGGCATCAGAATTATCATTGCCGCGGTTGTAGTTGCGTGACGGAGTATCAAGTCGTGGCATCTCTACCGGAATGACATTAAAGCCATTGTTTTCACTGGCTGGCTCGCTGCGCCGGATTGGTGGAACGACGATAGGGTCGTGAGGTTTTATCTCGACCACTTTTTCAACCACTTCAGTCTCTTTGGGCGTGAAGCTCAGATCGATGTCTGGCATTGCAATGGCATAGGTTTGTTGTGGGTGCTCTGTGTCAATGAGCTTCGCCATAAAGGCAAATAATGACAGGGTGATCACTGCACCAAATAGGGCAATAGTGGTTCTTTTTATCAGTGAAGTTGGTTTCATAATCGTATCCTTACATTATGTACTTGCCTTAAAAATAGCGAGATAAACTTGACTACTTTGTAAGCAAATATGAAAACACCCTATTAGAGTTATCACTGTTTTTTAGCGTTGGCTAATAAAAAATCAATATTAGCGAAATTGAGATATATTAACTTACATCTTCATAACCTGGCGTTTACATTTTGGCGCTATCCTAAGTCGAAATTGGTATATTGGAGCGTGATAATGAGGCATTTTTGGGCTGTTTTAATCTGTGTTGTTGGAGGGAGTACCATGGCTGCACCAAGCTATGCACAGTTGCCAGAGTCAGCTATCGTTGCAGCGATTAGTGCGGAAGATCGGCTTGCTCGTGATCTGTTGCGAGATAGCACTCGACATCCACAGGCCGTGCTCACTTTCTTTGACGTCGCACCTGGTCAGCGAGTGCTGGATCTATTTTCTGGAGGTGGTTACTACAGTGAGCTGCTGGCTCGAGTCGTAGGCGAGGAAGGTAGTGTCGTGGTGCATAATAATCAGGCTTATTTGCCTTATGCCAAACAGGAGTTATTGGAGCGGGATTATGCGACGCGCATGGATAATGTCGAGTTGCTCATCAGTGAAGCTGATGATTTAACTTTAGCGCCTAGCAGCTTCGATCGTATCTTTTTCATCTTAGGTTTTCATGACATGTTTTACCAAGAACCTGGCTGGCCTAGGATAAACAGTGAACGATTGCTGGCCCACCTGTTTGCGAGTGTGAAACCAGGCGGCTTAGTAGCGATTATTGATCATGATGCGCCGAAGGGGAGCACTGTCGATACTGCACAATCATTGCATCGACTAGCAAAAGAACACGTAATGCGCAGCATGCTGGTGGCTGGGTTTGAGTGGGTTGGGAGTTTGGCGGTATTGGAAAACCCAGATGATGCGATGCTTGTGTCAGCTTTTGATCAGTCGGTTAAAGGAAAGACAAATCGTTACGTGCTTAAATTTAGGCGTCCAAAAATTTAAATCCATCGCTACCAGTTATTCACCTAGGGCGTTAATTGCCGCATTTCTCATTTGAATCAATTCGCTGTGTTTAAGGTAGAGTAATTCTGCGGTACGGCGAATGATTTGATCTTCATAGCGACAAAGCTGCCCATCGGCATAGGCCAACTTCCACATTGCTAAGATCAGTTTTTGCTTCTGCTCTATGGTGCACTGTTCATTAATTTCATTGGTGAATTCATAGAGAGAAGTGGCATTACCTTGTATCGATTTGGCTTCATCGATTAATGCTTGCGCTTCGGTTAGCGTGAGTGCTAATGCAGAGGTGAGTAGATCAGGTAATAAGCTGGCTTCTTCATCATTAAGTGTTTGATCAGCGTAAACGACTTCTAGCAGTAAACTGACTGCTGCCAGTTTAAGGTGTTTGGCTTTCTCTTCAGGCGTTACCGCTTGTGCATGTGATGTTAAAAACTGCTTTAGTTTTGCGATCATAGGGTAACCTCTTATTTCGTTCAATATTGGTTAGAGCCTGATAGCGCTAAAGAGTTCATCTCTTCAGGGAAAGATGAACTCTTTTTCATCTCTGATTAAAGGATTGCACCTAAGCCTTGCATCAGTAGATCTGTAGTGCCTTCGCCTGCATTGGCATCGAGATACCCTTTAACGATATCCACCATAGGCTTGGCGAGTTCTTTTGAAATCCCCAGCTTTTCAAACGAATCGTATACTTGTGCGCCGCCTTGTAACGATGAGCCTAAGTCGCCAGTTTTAGACAGTAATCCAGACATGCCGGAATCAGTATCTAATGCAGGTGCTGCTCCCAATAAGGTGTCTATGCCAGGAATCGCACTGGCGATTGGCCCAAAACTATCACTGCCTAAGGTCGATTTGGCTAGCGTCAGTAAACTACCTAGGCCACCTTCTGCTTGGCCTTGGTTAAGACCGAGTTGTGACATCACATTGCCCACGAGATCATTATTCTCGGTTTGCGTGGTTTGAGTTTGTGTTTCCTCTTTCTTGGTGAGGTCATCAAACCAACCAGCATTCAAAGGTGCATTAAGTAAGAGTGTGGTGAAAAGTAAGGTTAAAGCAGCGGATAATTTCATTATTTGCCATCCTATGGTTACAACATCCAATTTTGAACGTCATTCTAGCTTATATGTGTGCAAATTTTGTATCTATTTTTAGACATGTGTTGTGCATTAAAACTCAAATTTCGGTATCCTGTCGGACTTACTGTGTTATTTAAACTTATCTAATGGAAAGGCACATGTCATTGTCAGCGATTTTGACCGAAGCATATAACTTCTTTCGCAATCATATTAGCCAGTTAGCAATTTTAACTGTTCCTATTTTGTTCATACAAGTTGGGATCCAGCTATGGTTAGGGATGGAAATCAACAATGCAGATTTAGAAAATCCGCAATTTGGCGCACCACACATGGTTGCCATGATGGTATTGCTGTTGGTTTTTTCTCTGCTTATTGCCTCATTGACGCTGTTTATGGAGGTCAGATCTCACGGCCATGAACCGTCAGCGGGGATGATCCTTAAAACCAGTCTTAACTTTGTACCTGGTTTATTGCTAGCAGGGGTCTTTTCAGGCCTAGCGATTCTAGCGCCCGTGATGCTGTTTGCCGCTTTCGGGCCGCTATGGTTAATTGGTTTAGTGATGAGCATCTATGTGTTTGCGCGTTTGGCTTACGTTAACTTTATGGTGGTTGTTGAACGTTTAACGCCGCTGGCAGCGATTAAAGGTAGTTTTAAGTTTAGTGGCCCCATTGCCTTTAAAACACTGTTGGTGTTGATGCTTTATATTCCACTGTCTTTGATTGGTGGCACACTGTCTCAACTTGCACAATCGGTCGGCTTACCGCTGATGCTGGTTGTCGAAGTTGCCGTTGCCTTCTTTGGTCTCTTTGTGAACGTTGCACTATTTCGTCTCTATATGGTGTCACGTCCAACAGTGGATGAGCAGGTTTAATACCCACTGCCCACATTTAAAAATGGTGGGCACAAGTTGTACCCATAGGGCCTAAATAGGCCCTCATTTTCTTTTTACGGAGTCTGTATTGTGCTGACCGATATTGAGTTTGTCTGCCAATTTTCAACGGATCTCGGTGAAGATTATCGCATCGCCAAAAGCTATGTTCGCGACGTGCCGACTCAGGCATTGCTGCATATCCGAAGCTTTACTCATAAGTTAACGGATGCCTTAGCGCAGGCCAACGGCGTGGTGTTCGATAGCCCAAATCTTTATGACCGTATCGAGGCGTTAAACGCCCAGCGAATCATTAATGTGAGGACCACCCGTGCTTTGCATCGTTTGCGTGGCGACGGCAACCGTGGTGCCCACCCTGAAAAATATCACCTCACCGCTGATGCATTACAAACCTTAGCTGAACGCGCTATTGAGCGATTACTCAAGCTGGTTGATGACCTTTATCCGCTAATGCAGGGGGCTGACACTCCATCTTATATGTTTGAGCCTTTTGATTCATTTGCGGGTAGAGATCTTTGCTATCGTGCCGTGATGGAACATGATGCTCAGGCTCAATATCTAGTTGGCATGTCGCTGAAAACCCGTGCCTTGATGCAGCGAGAGCAAGAGCAAGCCTTGGCAGAAAAACAGGATGGCGTGCAATCAGTCAACCGTAGCGATGAAAGCTTTCGTCAAGCAGCGCATTGGTTCGAACAGGCTGCCGAACATCTGCCCGATGCCCTGTATGAGCATGGTGTTAGTTTAATTCATGGCTACAGCGGCGAAGCCGATGTGGCAGCGGGTGAAACCCATATCATAAGCGCGGCAAAGGCGGGTGTGGCCAATGCGATGGCCTTATTGGGTTATTTCTACTTAGTGGGTGGTGCATATATAGAGGTTAACCAAGTTGAAGCGCTGCACTATTTGCAAGCAGCAGCAAGATTAGAGCAGTCAGAGGCGATGGCAAACTTGGGTGTGCTTTACTATCAGCAAGCTGACTACGGCCAAGCCTACCATTATATATCGAGCGCAGCGCAAGCGGGATTTCCTCATGCGCAGTACCATTTGGCCTTAATGTTAGCGCGCGGGGAAGGTTGCCAAGCTGATGCCTTAGCGAGCGAACAATGGATGGCAGAAGCCGCGGAGCAGGGGCAGCTCGATGCCATGCTCAATCGTGCGCAACAGATGTTGAATAATGAAAATGCGTTAGGCAATGACTTTAGTGTGGCAGAGCGTTATCTGCGTGAAGTGGTTAAGTATGGTCATAGCGTTCCGGCAATGATAGAGCTAAGTATCGCTTTGGCTGATGGCATTTTGGGGCGGATTGATGTGGTTGGCTCTGCAACCCTGCTTAAGATGGCCAGAGAGCGCGCCGACGAGCGTGAAGCCGCAGTGATTACGCCACTATGGCGATCGCTAGCGGAGCAAGTTGAGAAAGTATTACAGATGACAGATGCTTCAGATGAACGGCTCGCTTTGCACAAAGCACAAGAGATATTAGCAGAACCGAAATGTTAAGCTATGTTTGCATGCAATATACAATGTAGGGTAAGTTACTCCGTCATCTTATGATTTCCTGGAGTCATTTTGTCATTAGTCACCTTTATTAATTGTCCGATTTGTCAGCAGTATGATTGCAGCCATCACTGTGTGGTACGCAATAGTCAGATCGATAACCTTGCTCAACAATATGTCACTTTAGTGCTAAATGTTGGGCTTCATCAGCCGCTTTATGTCGATGCCTATTATGGCCCAGAAACGTGGCGGCAAGGGCTCAGTTTACAGCCTCTGCCACAACTGCGCGAAACGTGCCAATCATTGTGTGTTGAGCTTGGCCGTATCAGTACCATGCCGCTGAGCCACACCTTGTCTGAACGTGTCTCTTTTCTTGCTAAGCAACTTGATTCAGTTGCAGTTTTCTTGCGTAGCCTTAGCGGTGAGCCGTTAAGTTTTACAGAGGAATCTCTAGGGCTTTATGATGTTCGGGCACCTAAATATACTTTAGACAGGTTTATCGAATGCCGCGATCAGTTGGCTAAATTGGTGCCAGGTGATGGCGACTTAACTGCTCGTTTTACGGCGTATCGACAGCAGTTTATTGTGCCATCAGAGCGCGTTGCAGCGGTATTTAGTGCCGCAGTCGAGCGAGCCAGAGCATTGACGGCGATGCATATTGATCTGCCTGAGAATGAACGTTTTAGTATTGAATACGTCACCGATAAGGTCTGGACCGCCTACAACTGGTACCAAGGCAGTTGCAGCAGTTTGATTGAGCTCAACCAAGATCAACCATTGTATTTAGAGCGCGCGTTAGAGTTGGCGAGTCATGAAGGTTATCCGGGCCACCATGTATTCAATCTGCTGCAAGAGCGTGATTTAGTCAGTGGCCGTGGTTGGTTGGAATATGCTATCTATCCTCTCTATAGCCCTATCTCTTTTCTCTCTGAAGGTAGCGCCAATTATGGTTTGAGCCTGCTGATGTCGCAGCAAGAACGGCTTGAGTATGAGCGAGATGTGTTGATGCCTCTGGCGGGAATAGAAGGTGATATTGTTCAATATTATCAAATAATGACGTTATATAAGCAGCTAGCTTATTTGGATAATTTGGTTTGCCAACAGTTGACCGATGGCGAGATAGACGATGTTCGCGCGGCAGAAATGTTAGTGGAATTCGGCTTATATACCGACTCAAAGGCAAAGCAGCGCGTCGCTTTTTACCGCAGTAATCGCAGCTATGTGATCAACTATAACTATGGCGAAGATTGCGTGAGGGAATGGGTTGAGAAGGAGCCTGATTCAAAAAGGCGATGGCAGCGTTTTGAGGCCTTGTTGAAAAGGCCTCGCACGGCGTCAGGGTTTACTCGTTAGGATTATGTTCGAAAGTACGCCCTGGTCGGTTGCTGGTACTTTTGAATGGGGCTTGACGGTCAAAAATAGAGTGACCATCGGCGGCAGTCGGTTCTGCATGATGTTGAAAGCCATTTTGTGCTTGAGTTTGTTGACGAAATTTAGCCAACTGACGCTTTAAAAATACGCGACCAAATAGACTCAAGGTGATAAAGCTCAACGCGCCGATAAGGATAACGAAAGGCAGCGCTAGCAAGACCAATGTCATCACAACTAACCCTATCACAAAGGCTAACCAGCCGCGTGTGCCAGAGAATCTATGCTGGAAAGGCGTTTGCTGAAATTGATGATAAATCATAGTTTCTCCAAGGTTAGGGACTGATTCGATTCTGCACATTCTGGCGACGGAGATCACGTTAATTTAGGTTAATCTTCGCCTGAAACTGTAACTGAATGTCTCGTCCCTTAAAGGGGGTCAGTGGTAACTATGATAGCCGATGTAACATTAACCTAGGCTGAACCATAGCCATCTTGCTGATTAAAAGCTTGCGCGACACTCTTACAGATCGTCTCTCTTATCCACTTATGCCCAGGTTCATCGTTGTTCCTTTCATGCCACAGCAGGACATACGCTAACGGAGAAAACGCCATCGGCAGCGGTAGCTCTATTAAGGGGTATAACTTCTGAGCATGGCCCGCAAAGCTTGATGGCAGGGTAAAAATCAGATCGCTATGAGCGCAAACACTGGCGGCACCATAAAAATCTGGGACTGTGGTGCTTAAGCGGCGTCTATGCCCCAAATTGGCTAGATGATAGTCTAATGCCCACCATTCGTTGCCTTCACATCTCACTTGTACGTGCGACATCTCTAAATAGGTTTCTAAATCCCAGCGTCCGCCATTGATCGCTGCCAAAATAGGGTGGTCATCACGTACCAAACACACCTGATGATCTTTGAATAGGGTTTGATGGGCGATGCCTTCGGGCAGACGGTCTATGATTAAATCTGATTGTGGATTTAAGTCTCGGCCAGTGATTCCAAAATCTATCTGTCCTTGCTGCAAGGCGGGAAGCGACTTCTCCATCCACAAATAGGAGTCCAGACGCAAATTGGGCGCGTTGTTAAGTAGCGGCCCAATAAAATAGGGAATTAAGGTTTCATAGGCACTTTCTACCATTGAAAACGAAAATTGACGTGTACTGCTAGCTGGAACAAAGCTAGGAGGCTGGGTCAATTGATAGAGCCCCTGCAGCATATTGGGAAGTTGAGCACTGAGTTGGACAGCATGCGCGGTGGGCTTTAACCCATGGGTGGTGCGAATAAACAGGGGGTCGCCAAGGGTGTCGCGTAGACGATTCAAACTTTTACTTAAAGCGGACTGGCTGACGTGCAAACGGCTCGCTGCACGGGTGACACTGCGCTCCTCTAGCAAAACTTGTAACATGACTAGCAGGTTGAGGTCGATGCGGGCAAGATTGTCGAGATTCATAAGATATTCCTATATGGAAATTCGCTTGTGACATTATACCATTTCTATTCATAACAGGTGTCTATTACAATAGCCGTTATCGTCATACCGCCCAATACAAATAATATAAAGAGAACCCATGCGTCGAAATCTGTTACCTATCCTGATGATGATGGTGGTGCTTAGCCCACTAGCAATCGATATCTATCTGCCCTCTATGCCAACCATGGCGGCAGAGTTTGCTGTGTCAGCGAGTGATGTGCAATCGACCTTAGTGCTGTTCTTGTTTGCAATGGGTGTGGGTCAAATTTTGATTGGCCCTCTGGCCGATCGTTATGGTCGTCGTCCCATCGCAATGGGCGGCATACTGCTTTATATCGCCAGTAGTATTTTGGCTGCGGTGGCTATGGAGTTTCATTGGCTGCAAATCGCCCGCGTACTGCAAGGGTTGGCGGCTTGTTCAACCTCGATTGTGGTGTTTAGTGCAGTGCGAGATTGTTTTACGCCTAAAGAGGGGGCGCGTTACTACAGCTATCTTAATGGCGTTATTTGCGTGATCCCGGCGTTAGCGCCGACATTAGGTGGCTTATTGGCGTTGCAGTTTGGCTGGCGCTCGACCTTTGTGTTTATGATGCTATACGCTATCGTAATTATGGTGATTGTGGGCTATCGGTTACCCGAAACCCGTCCCGCTAATACGGTGACAACTGGACCTCTGTATCGCTGGTCGCGCTATAAACCTGTTTTGGTTGAGCCGCATTTCCTATTCTACGCTTTTGCTTGTATGGCAGGTATGGCATCGATTCTTAGCTATGTCTCTTATGCGCCAGTTTGGTTGATTGAAAACATAGGTGTATCGGAGCTGACTTTTAGTGGACTTTTTGGCCTCAATGCTGTGGTCAATATTATTGCTTGTTTTGCTGCGCCCGTGATCATCGCTCGTCTGGGCAACCGTCCAACGGTGATTGTCGCGCTTGTTGCGCTACTTGTGTCGGCGATATTAGAAGTGGTGGTTCAATTGGTGGGGCCACAAACAGGCTTAGCCGCTGCCTTTAGCTTTATGCTGCCTATGATGTTGTTGTGTGTGGGCTTTGCCTTGTTACTCGGTCCAGCAACCAGCATGGCTCTGTCGGCATTTGGTGAGCGAGCAGGTACAGCAACGGCCATGTTAGGTTTTATTCAGATGAGTGGCGCATCCTTGCTTGCAGGGCTTATTCAGCAGACCGATTTGGCCGCACCTTATGCAATTGCTGTGGTAATGGGCAGCTTAGCCATTATCTTGCTGGCGATGATGGCCATGAGCCGCTTTGATGGCTGGCATCAAGAGCAGCATGCACATTAATTATATGGATGACGCCCAGTTATCTGAAGCCTAATACCCTTTTAGCCTGCACTGTTTGACCATAGTGCAGGCTTTTTTGTGTTAATTTAGAAGCGCGCGTTAGCCGAGATGCCGATAAATATGCCATCATCGCCACTATCATTGTTTAAGCCAAATTGCTTCGCGGCTGAGAATTTAGCCGCAAAAGTGTCTGATATTTGCCACCAGTAACTTGTCGAAAGGGCGAAGATATTATCGCTGCTGCCACGATTGCTTTCATCGCTTGTGTTATTGGAAATATAGTGAGTACTGCCATCAAAATCATGCCACAGGTAGCTAGCACCAACTGACCAGGCTGGATTGATATACCAGTCTGCAGTTAGATTGAGTTGATTTGAGGTAGATTCAAAGTTGTAAGAGGCATTCGTAAGATTATTGAGAGTGGAAATGTATTCACCTTGTCGCTCAATACGATTATAGCTGGCTTTTAGATCGAGTCCTGAGAAGCTTTGCATCGCAATAAACGTACGAATATGGGCACCATACAGGGTTTCATCGTAGTCATTGGCTATCGTGATTTCTTGTGGCCATTCTTCACTATTCCAGCTTGAGCTGCCATTATTGTCGTAGATGAAGGCAACTTCTGAAGCCTCGTTAAAGTAATAACCTATTGTCGCGCCATAGCCTTTATTATCACCTTCGGTGGTGCTTATATTATCCCATTTGTTGTCAACATCCGTGTATCGATAGTTGGCGCCGATAAACCAGTTAGAGGGCAACACATAAGCCCCATCTATGGCATACATAGTTGTATTGTTGTAAGTGTTAGGCTGCGCCACCATAGCGCCAATATTGCTGTGTTGAGCAAGAAAGCCTGCTAGTGCATAGGGCCCTTTTTGTGCATCGACAGGGGTAAAATAAAAGCGATAATCTAAGCTCCAAATGCCATCACCAAAATCCTCACTGTGTGTACCAAAATTCACATTGGCGTCATGTTGAAAGGTGTTGCTGGTTGCTTCAGCGGCGACCAGTTGAAAGCTGCTAATACCGAGCAGTATTGACAGGGTGCATAGATTCTTTTTCATTGTAGTTTCTTCTTCCTTGTATGAGAGAGGCAATAGGCAGCGACAGAAATTGAATCTTGATGATTGGCCTTCCTGGTTGTGAGTATCAATTGCTGACCTCTCGCTATCCTAGCGACAGAAATGTACCATATATGATAATAAATGTAAGGATAATGTTGCATTTTAAGTGGGGCAAAAGCTTGTTTGCATCGCGGCTGATTTAGTTTAGGAATGGTTATACAATAGGACTAACTATTGGTAACCCAGATTAACGCCGTGAGTCGTCCAAATTGCCCTCAATGTTTATACGCTGCTAACGCCTGCTTGTGTGCCAAGCTGCGCCGGATGTCAACCGAGGTAGAGGTCATCGTTTTACAAGATCCGACTGAGGTGAATCACGCCAAAAACAGTGTCAAATTGATGCGTTCGGTACTGCCTAACCTACAGGTCGTTGTGGGAGAGACCGCCGCTGACTTTTCGGCGCTGCGTGAGCAATTAGCCAGCACTAATAAGGCCATTTTCCTGCTCTACCCTAGCGAGCAAAGTCAATCCTTATCGACCCAGACGACATCTGATAACGTGATCTTATTGTTGCTTGATGGAACATGGCGCAAGGCGTACAAATTACTGCAACTTAATCCGTGGTTATTAGATTACCCAGCAGTGCATCTGGATTTGACAGAGGCCTCCCATTACACCATCCGCAAGGCGAAACGTGAGGACAGTCTGTCGACATTGGAAGCGACAGCCATGGCGATTAAAGCGGTAGAGCCAAGTACAGACGTTGCGCCGTTAACGGATGCATTGGCCGCATTAGTTGAGCAACGCCTACAGGCTATGCCCGCATCGGTCAGAGCACGATACAAGGGTTCAAAATAGCTTTTGTGTAAACTTGTGATGCATATCAGAGAGTACTGAATAAACACACGTGATGGATCACGATAATCGTTTTTGAATTAGTGTCTAATAAACTCAGTCACTTGGAGACAAGTGGCCAGATAGCTGTGTCAGCACACTGTCCATGCAGGGAGTCAGTGTTGCTGTTTTGCGAGCTGGCACAGCTATCGGTCTAATTATCAAAATTGGCCGAGTTAAACTGTTCAGCGCTCTCCGGGTGACCAAAGAAATACCCTTGACCAAACCCTTTGCCCATAGCGGCTAGAATCTGTTTCTGTTTGAGTGTTTCAATCCCTTCGACTACAAATTGAATGTTAAGCGCCTGGGCTAATTGAATCATCGCTTGGCACAACTCTTTACCTTGTGGCTCGCTGAGTCGTTTGGCAAACCCAGCATCAATCTTCAAGGTATCAATAGGTAGACTTCCAAGCTTACTCAAGGAGGATAGTCCCGCACCAAAGTCATCTATAGCAATCCGCACACCGATAGATTTGAGTTCGGCTAATGTCGATTTCACTCGCTCTGGTTGCCGTAGTAAGGCCGATTCGGTGATCTCGAGTACTAAGCTGTCAGGTGCCAGCTGGCTCTGTTCCAATGCATGATGCACATGCTTGATAAAGTCAGGGTGTTCCAGCTGCAGAGGCGATACATTTACGCAGGCTTGTAGTTCACTGTGATGTTCTGTGCGCCAATTCGCCACTTGAGTGCAGGCCTGCACTAAGACCCACTGCCCCACAGGGATCAATAAACCGGTTTCCTCTAAATAGGGAACAAACTCACTGGCGGGTATGATAGTGCCGTCAGATTGCTGCCATCTTAGTAATGCTTCTGCCCCTATGACGCTGTTACACTCGAGGTTGACGATCACTTGGTAGGCAAGTTTAAACTGCTTGAGGCTATGAGCATGACGCAAGTCGCTTAGTAACTTGAGCTTTTTCTCTGCTTGGCGGTGCATGTCAGCATCATAAAACAGCACGTGGTTAGGGCTCTTTTTAGCGCAATACATTGCTGTATCTGCCAAACTTAATAGCTGTGACGCTTGGGTGCTGTGCTCGGGAAAGAGGGCGATACCGACGCTGGAGCCCAAATAGAACTTTTGTCCGTCAATTTCAAATGGTGCATCAAAAATGCCTAACATCTGCTGAGAGAAGGCTTCGACTTCAGCGCGATCATGGCAATCTTGCAATATGAGCGTGAACTCGTCACCACCTAGGCGCGCAATATCGGCCTTTTCAATACAGCTGGCTTCTAATCTTGCCGATACCAGTTGCAGTACCTTGTCGCCAGTAGCATGTCCAAAACAGTCATTGATATTTTTAAAACCATTTAGATCCATAAACATCACAGCACCCAAAGTACCTGGAGCGTTACGCGATTCAATGAGTGCTTGGTTTAAGAGCTGTTTCAGGTGGTGACGATTAGGGAGACCTGTTAAGGTGTCAACCATGGCTTGTTCGGTGAGCTTTGATTCTAGCTTTTTCTTAGCGCTGATATCACTAAACAGGGTGACGTAAAAAATGTCTTGATCAACCAGAATTTTTCGACAGCTTTTCCATGCGGGGAAATGAGTACCATCAGAACGTTGCTTAACGGTTTCACCCTGCCAACTACCTCGTTCAGCTAAGCTGAGCTTATAACTGTTATCGTTATCTAATGTGACCTGGTGTAGGCCTATGCTTTCTGGTTTTTTATGCAATAGTTGGTCGGCGCTATAACCACATATACGGCACATCGCCTTATTGACCGCAATAATTTCATGCTGATGGTTGGTGATATACACCGCCTCGGCACTGTCTTGTAAAATCGTCGACAATAATTGCGAAGGTAAGTTTTCAAAACCGTTAGAGATATTTGTCCGTGCGCGGCTGCGGCGATTGACGGGTTCAAATAGCGCTAAAATAGCCTGTTCTTCGGCGAGCATTACTGGATATAAGGTCACCTTGGTAGGTAACTCTGTGCCGAGTTGGCTCATGTGTAACCAGTTAAAGTGGACGACTTGGCCCTGATTGGCTTGTTGGATGAGTTGCTGGGTATATTCGACGCTATTTTTGCCAGAAGATTGAATACGTGGCGAGAAATCATAAGGCGTTGCATTGATAAAGCTATCTTCTTGAGTTTGAAAATAGCGGATGACGCCTTCATTGGCACCAATAAAGGCGTAACCTTTAAGGATGGCTAAGTATTGAGTTTCTGGTTCGACTTGCCACTGTGCGAGCTGTTGCTCCACACTTGGCAACGTCGTTGATAGCTGACTCAGTAATTTGACCCAATGGTTCATCCACGCCTCTCCGTGCTAAAACTCGCGACATTGAACAATATGCACTGAGTAGCCAACTGGTTACCAAAGATGTTGCAAAATTGCACTTGTGTTAAAAGTACCCTTATTTTTATACATACTCAAATGAGCAATGCATTTTTTGCAATAAATTACCGATATTTACCTGGTAATTGTCGCTAAAACGCCGTTGATGGTAATTCTGTCTCCATAAGTTTGGCTTACGGTGGCGGTATCGCTAACCAAACGGTGATATTATGCTGCTCAAGGGTTAATGGAGGGGGAAAGCCATGGGTAGGATGACGAGACAACATTGTTACTTAGCACTGGGCTTTTGCTGTGTATTGGGGCTGGCCATGCCCCATACTGTTACTGCCAAAGAACATAAGACCTTAACTCAAAAAGCTGATGATTCGCGCCAACTCTCTCGTCAGACAGAGCAAGAGCAACTGGACAAAGCGCGTCAAGCTGCAAACGATACCAGCCAACGTGAGCAAGAGGTGCTTAAGCGCCAAGCTGATGGTGATTGGGAGGCTGAGCAGCGAGATAAAGCGCAAAAGCAGTTTAATGAGCGTGAAAGCCGCGAAGAGAAGTACCTGCGTGAGGCCAAGGCGGCCGCTGCGAAAGCGCGTAAAATCCCTAAGCCGACTAAATAGGAACATTTGTGAGCGTTTGCCCTTTATGTCATAGCGACAGCTTGTTGAGTTTTGATCAAGACAAGCACAGAGAGTATATGATTTGTGCCGTGTGCGATTTAGTGACGGTGCCCGATCAATATCTATTAAGCGAAGCCGATGAAAAGGCGTTTTACGACAATCATCAAAACAGTAGTGATGACATGGGTTATCGCCGCTTCCTCAGTCGTACTTGGACCCCATTACTGCCGCGCATTAAACCGGGACAGCATGGGCTTGATTTTGGTTGTGGGCCGGGGCCGACGATAAGCGTAATGGCCAGCGAAGTCGGTATCGCTATGGAAAACTATGACCTCTACTATTTCAATCGTCCATCTCTGTTAGAGAAAACCTACGACTTTATTACCATGACCGAAGTGATTGAGCATGTTGCCGACGCTGATGCACTGTTGCGGCGTTTGTCTGCCATGCTTGCCAAGGGTGGAGTACTGGCCATCATGACCAAGCGTGTGCTAGGAAAAGAGGCCTTTACTCGCTGGCACTATAAGCATGATTTGACCCATATACGCTTTTATTCGGTCAAAACGTTTGAGTGGATAGCGCAGCATTTTCAGCTGCAGCTAGAGATTATTGATAACGATGTGGTGTTCTTGACTAAGCAGTCCGCTGCTTAGTCAAAATATTTGCATGTTAGCTTTTAGGTTGCTGCATTAAGTGGCTGAGTACCACTTTTTGCACAAACTCCTCGGCGTCGACATCATTGTCACTATTGATGGAAAAACCATACTGGCATTCCTTGCTATCATCACCAGGGAGTTGAATATTCTTAACGGTAATGGGCATGGCTATTGTCTCCATAGACTGCTCAATTTTGACCTGTAGCTGTAAGGCTTGG
Source organism: Shewanella colwelliana ATCC 39565 (assembly GCF_000518705.1). GTDB lineage: Bacteria > Pseudomonadota > Gammaproteobacteria > Enterobacterales > Shewanellaceae > Shewanella > Shewanella colwelliana. The sequence goes on along the minus strand of NZ_JAEC01000018.1, from coordinate 53,781 downwards.
TCGGCTTCACAGCCCTCAATAAGGTTGCCCACATAGGCACCGCCCTTAATCGAAATATCATGCAAATTGCCACTAGAGATCGGCTTACTCTCGTAGCCATCAGGTTTGAGTGCGTGCAGTGATGCGCTGACCATAATGGGGATGCGTGAATGTTGCCTAAGGGCGACACTCTGCAGTTGGCTGGGATAGTCGATAATCAACCATCGACCCGCATGATTAAGTAGTGTCTTGATTTTACTTCTAAAGGCAATGATATTCGCTTCAGGATCATCGCTATTGATGATACGCACAATTACCCCTTGTCCTTGGGTGATAAACTCCTTTGCCGCTAGCCATTGTCTGTCGGTACCCAAAGCAAAGATCACCGCGTTTTCAGGATTGATGCCAATAAATCGGGTGCGAAGCCTGATGGGCTGGGTGGGGGTCAAGATCTGCAGTTGAGCTTCGGTATTGCAGCTCATACGATTTAGGTAATTAAAATTACCGTCATTGCTATTTGGCACCCAGCTTCTCCTTGTGGCGGCCATAATTCACTGTGCTTACAGGTTAGTTTAGGTTAATCAGCATGGCACATAAGCAATAAGTTACAATTAAGTCTGTGGTTTGTCATCACAATAGACTTGATCTTATCGCCATTATCGCCTCTTATACCCATTCCAGTAACAAATGTTGGCTAGCAGCTTGTTAGCTCGAATACTGGCAAAATTTTTGGATAAATTTTTATCTGCTCACTATAGAGGGAACGACAGATGATGCGAAAGATAATCGCACTGTGTATCTCCATTGGCGTTAGTTTGACCTCAATGGCGACTCAGGCAACAACAGCGGAAGATATAAAGAGCTTCACGCTGGATAATGGTATGAAAATTATGGTGCTAGAGGATGCTTCAATTCCTAATGCCAATATGTACCTTTTTTGGAAAGTGGGCTCGCGTAATGAGGTGCCAGGCATCACTGGGATTTCACATTTTTTTGAGCATATGATGTTTAATGGCTCAAAAAAGTATGGCCCTAAGATGTTTGACCGTACCATGGAGGCTGCTGGTGGGGCTAACAATGCCTACACGACCGAAAACCTCACCGTCTACACAGATTGGTTTCCTGCTAACGCCCTAGAAACCATTTTTGATCTAGAAGCCGATCGTATCGCCAACCTTGATATTAATGCCGAGATGGTGGAAAGCGAACGTGGGGTTGTGGCGTCTGAGCGCACTACCGGGCTTGAAAACTCAAATTGGCGTACCTTGCAAGAAGAGATCAAAGGCGCTGCGTTTAGAGCACATCCTTATAGCTGGTCTGTTATTGGCCACGAATCAGACATTGCCGCATGGACGTTGGACGACTTAGTGCAATACCACAAAACCTACTATGCCCCGAACAATGCTGTCGTGGTGATTGCGGGTGATGTAAAACTGGCTGAAGTGAAAACCCTAGCTAATAAATACTTTGCGCCTATTCCTGCGCAGGCCCCGCCACGTGAAGTTAAAACCGTCGAGCCGCTGCAAAAAGGTGAACGACGTGTGTATGTGCAAAAAGCTTCAGTGAGCACGCCTAATGTGATGTTGGCGTATCATGTGCCTGCGACATCAAGTGATGACTACTACGCGCTGGATCTGCTCTCTTCTGTATTAACGACTGGCAATAGCTCGCGTCTCTATCAAGGTCTTGTTGAAAAACAAGTGGCTATCGAAGTCGAAACCTATATGCCAATGAGTTTCGACCCTAACTTGTTCTACGTTATGGGGGTGGCAAACCCAGGCATCACAGCGACAGAGCTTGAGAAAGGCATGATTGCCGAAGTGAATCGTATTGCCCGCGAAGGTGTCACTCAGCAAGAGCTAGACAAAGTAAAAAATATCAAGCTGATGAACTTCTACCGTGCCATGGAAACGATTAACGGCAAAGCAAATACCTTAGGGACTTATGAGCTTTACTTTGGCAGTTTCGATAAGCTGTTTAATGCGCCAGAGGCTTACAACAAGGTCACACCTGAAGATGTTCAACGTGTAGCCCAAACCTATTTACGTCGCGCCAATCGCACCGTTGCAGTTCTGGCGGCTACAGAGGAGAGTGACGAATGAGACAGTTAATGACCCATCTACCTAAGAAACTAACTCAGTTAGGTACTGCTTTGGCAGTGGCTGGCGCGTTTGCATTAACTGGATGTGCAACCACCACCGCGCCAACGACAGTGGACACTGGTAGCTTTAAAATGCCTGCATACGAGCAGTACCAGCTGGATAATGGCTTAACCATCTACTTGATGCCACAACGCGAAGTGCCACTCATTACCGTTAACGCGGTGATCCGTGCGGGGGCCGTAAACGATACCACCTCAGGTGTGGCTGGTATGACGGCGCAATCTCTGTTGCTGGGAGCAAATGGCAAGTCAAAGTCAGATATTGAACAGATGGTCGATTTCCTCGGTGCATCTATTGGTGCAGATGCTGGCAAAGAGGGCAGTTATATCGGTGCCGATTTTATGGCCAAAGACCTCGACAAGATGTTACCCCTAGTACGTGACGTTATCATAGCGCCAGATTTTGACAGTGCTGAGTTTGATAAGCTGCGTCAACGTGAAATTGCTGGTTTGGCGCAAGCCAAGGAGAGCCCGCGCAGTGTCATTAGTCGCTATTTCGACAAGATGATCTTTGGTGAGCATCCTTATGGAAATCCAAGTTCAGGTACGCGCACCTCTTTGGAGGAGCTTAATGTTTCGCAGTTAAGAGCGTTCCATAAGAGCTATTATCAGCCTGCTAACAGTGCCATTTCCATCGTGGGTGACTTCAATAGCCAAGAGATGAAAGCCAAGGTTGCTAAGCTTTTTGGTGATTGGGGGGCAGGTGAGTCGATAACGCCAGCTAACTTATCTGCGCAGCAGCCCTCGCTAAGTGCCAGTAAAGTGTTGTTGGTCAATAAGGGTGATGCCATTGAAACTACCTTCTTGATTGGTGGTAAAGGGATCTCGCGTGATAACCCTGATTACGTCGGTCTACAGGTGGTCAATACTATCTTAGGCGGTCGTTTTACCTCTTGGTTGAATGATGAACTACGTGTGAATGCCGGTCTCACCTACGGCGCTCGCTCTGGCTTTACCGCTTACTCTCAAGGTGGCGTGTTCAGAATCAGTACCTTTACTAAGAGCGAAACTACTAAAGAAGCTATCGATCTTGCCCTGAAAACCTATGCACGTTTATGGGAAAAAGGTATTGATCAAGCAACCTTAGATTCGGCTAAGGCCTATGTGAAAGGGCAGTTCCCGCCAAAGTTTGAGACCAGTGGTCAGATGGCTGAGTTACTTGCCGACATGTACGTTTACGGTTTCGATGATCGCTTTATCAATGACTTTCAAGCAAAAGTTGATGGGCTAACCTTGGCAGAGACCCAGCGTCTAGTGAGCAGCTATTTTCCTCAGGAAAACCTTCAATATGTGTTGATTGGTAACGCTGAGAAGATTGCAGAGGTTGCCGCACAATATGGTGATGTCACTCAGGTTGAGATTAACGAGATTGGCTTTGGCCAGTAATCCTTATCTTGGTTTTTGCTAACCTAAAGTGCTAATTAAAAACCACAAAGCAGCCTGCTTTGTGGTTTTTTTTGCGGTGGCATTTCTTACCTAAGTCAGCTAAGTTTAAGACTCTACTTTGCATCGATAATCGTGAAATAATTGAAGACCTTATTGTTATGCTTGCTGATCTTTTGCGTGGGCGTTATTAGCATACCGTTACATGCCGAAAAGATTGAGTTAGCCCCATTTTGTCAGGCGCTAGTTGGGCAGTGGCGAGGAGAGGCATCTCGGCCACAAGGTGTGCCTAAAACGATAACAATCGATGCTATTTGCTCTGCCGATCATCGTCAGCTGATTATCTCTGTTAGTGAACATGCCAGCCATAATTTGAGTGAAACCTGGTGGTTTCGGCAAGCGGATTTTCAAGTTGAGCTGCTCTATTTTAACGGTGTCGATGACGACAAACGTCAGCAGTTTTCCCTGTACCAAGAAGGAGAGGGGTTTTCTTTACTCGGCAAAGGTATGGTTAAACAGCGACCAGCGTTAATACAACTGCGCTTCGACCCCCGCGATACAGGCTGGCTATGGTTGCAAAATGTGCAGTACCTAGATCATGACGATGATGGCTATCAGCTGTATCGAGCGTTAGCGTTTACTCCTGCAGGAGGCGTTAAGCCCTAGTGGTTCAATAGTCGCTTAAAGGTTGATGCATTTTAATCTGGTTCCGCCCACTCTCTTTAGCGTCGTACAAAGCATGATCGGCATACCTCATCCAGTTATCGTCATCGATATGGGCGAGCGCCATACTGATGCCAATACTCACCGTTATTGGGTGGTTATCGATAATCACCTCTTTCTCAATTATTTTACGTAGTTTTTCAGCGACTTGTTTGGCCGTATGACTATCAATGTTGTGCATCAACAACAGGAACTCTTCGCCACCGACTCGGAACAAGAGATCAGTCTCTCTGATATGTTTAAAAAGCAATTGTGTGACACGTTTGAGGACCATATCGCCTGTGCTGTGGCCAAAGGTGTCGTTTATTTTTTTGAAATGGTCGATATCCAGCATCAAGATCCCTGAGTCGATATCATTGCACTGCTTCTGCGCGAGACAATTGCTGAGGTGACTGCCGAGTTGGCGTCGGTTAAAAGCATTGGTCATGGGGTCACGAATCGATTCGTTAATCAAGTTTTGCTTGAGACGGTTGATATGTAAAATGATCAGCCCAGAAATAATGATGGTTAATGCCAACGCGACGCTGGCCCTAATAGCTGATGCGCTGTCGGTTTTAATAAAGGCTTCAAAGGTGACAATGGCTAAGATAATGCCGTTGAAAGTGAGTGAAGAGCGAAATGGCAGGATATAGATAATCGAAATCACCATAGGAAACGCCCAATAAATGGCACTTGCTCCTATTTGATTGATGGTAATCCCAAGGCTAGCTACCAGAATGGTCATCACCGCATTTTTATTAATGGGAAGTACCTGGCCACGGTGCAGGGCTAGTACATCGATAATCACTAATAAAATAAACAGGCCTAACAAACACGCTAACAGGTAGTTCTCAACCAAGATGTTTTTGATAGCCAGTGGAACAAACATCACACAGACGATAGTGAGAATCACAAACAGGGTTTTTTTACTGCCTTGCAGTAAAAAGGCTGCGTCGTTATCTTTTTCGCTTAACGCATGCTGGAGTCGCTTTATTTTGCCCATAACCTCTCCCTCTGCTGGGGCGAAATTATAGTTGTCACATCAACGCCTCCTTGAACACTTTAGCTGGTTTATGGCGTTAAGTTCTACAAATATAGGGGGTGAGAGTCAGTTTTTAGTGGGATTGACTAATTGTTTAACGTTTTTGTGGGGTTACGTTTGGTAGTCAGCCTGAAAATGTTAGGTGTTCAGGCTGACGCTGAGACGGCTACTGACGTTAGCTTAATGCGCCTTCATACCCAATTTGACGCCATGCCTCATAACTGATGATAGCAACCGCATTTGATAGGTTTAGACTGCGGCTGCTTGCCGCCATGGGGATCCTTAGACGCTGTGACGTGGGTAAGGACTCGATAATCTCTATGGGTAAACCACGGGTCTCTGGGCCAAATAACAACACATCATCTTTCTCGAAGCTGAGTTCGCTGTGAGGTCGACTGCCTTTAGTGGTGCACGCCATGATGCGTTTACCAGCCATCACCTCTAAAAAGCTGGCGAAATCCTTATGGCGTGTTACGTGAGTGAGGTCGGCGTAGTCGAGCCCCGCGCGACGCAGCTTTTTCTCTTCGAGGTCAAAACCGAGTGGTTCGATAAGGTGAAGCTGGCAGCCATTGTTGGCGCAAAGTCGGATAATGTTTCCAGTGTTGGGCGCTATCTCTGGCTCATAAAGGGCAATGTGGAACATAGTGGCTTACCTTAGTATTGGGGAGCGGCGATTATACGGCAAAAGTCACCGCTGGAAAACGTCACTGTGAGTGGGATCGTGATTATCACCATCGCTATCAACATCGTCTCCATTTAGGTTTATATTGCCAGTAGCGGTTATTAATTCGATGAGATAGGTATGGAGCTGGCTAAACTTTCACGCATTAGCATGAAACACTTAATTACGTTACACGTGATGCTGGACACCTTGAGTGTGACAGACAGCGCTCGGCGGCTTTGCCTTAGTCCCTCATCTGTCAGCAAGACGTTAAGCCAACTGCGTAATAGCTTAGACGATGAGCTATTTTACCGAAGTGGTAATAAGTTAGTGGCCACGCCAGTGGCTCGCCGACTTGGCCCGAGTGTGCATCAAATCATTAATGACATGAATCAGATGGTCAGCCAAGAGACCTTTAATCCTGCCCTGTATGAGGGCTGTTTTTCATTGGCCATGCGTGAAAGTACTTTTGAATTACTGGCGGCGAAATTAACAGCCAAGGTGCTGAAAATCGCCCCCAATATTCGCTTAACCATCTGTGCAAAGGAGGGGATAGGGTTTGATGGGCTAGTACGAGGCTCGTTAGATTTCATTGTACTTCCCCATGATCGCAGCCAGCCGCCCATCACCCAGCAAGATTTGGTATGGGAAACCCTAATTGATGATCAGATGGTGTGTTTAATGAATTCGACCCATCCGCTGGTAGGTATAGAGACGATCACCATGGCTGACTACTTAGCTTTTAGCCACGTCGGAATAAGCGATGCAGATTTAAATATTCCCTTTTTTGAGATGCAGTTGGCCCAACAGTCCTGTCAACGTGCCACTCCTGTTGTGGTTCCCGATTTTGGCAGTGCGGCGTTAATGTGTCATCACAGTGAACTGCTGTTTACCTGTTCACGCCACTGGGCCAATAGTGCATGTCAGGCTAAAGGATTGGTGGTCCGAGCATTGCCCTTTGACTATGGCAAGGTCGCTTATAGTTTGGTTTGGCACCGTCAGAGTATGAATGATCCGGCCTCACGTTGGTTGCATCAACAGATTGTTGAATGCAGTCGAGCGGCTTTTGAGTGAAGGCCTATGACATTTTATTTTTAGCGTCTGCGCGAGCTGGTTTGGGCTGAGTGATGTATCTCCTCGATTAGACTGCATTTGATGTCATCGGGTTGTTTCTTGGCAACCACCTTTAGTTGTGATCTTGTATCGACCTATTGCCTATTTATTGGTGTGTTCAAATCACCTACGCTTGTTTGAACACCAGTCTATAGAAGATGATGTAATGGAAAATAGCGCTAGATTGCGGACGTTTATTCAGTCGTTCACCCAATTAATTGAGCAAGCTGATAATGACGAGGAGCGTATCTTTGTCGATGGTAAAAAGCTGCTCTCATCGCTTATTCATCATGATGATTGGTTGCCAGAGGCGTTTGCCAAGCCGAGTGTAGAAAGGTATCAGCAGTACTTGCTCTATTGCGATCCGTTGGAGCGTTTTTCTTTGGTGAGTTTTGTTTGGGCGCCGGGGCAAACCACCCCTGTGCACGACCATACGGTGTGGGGTATGGTTGGCGTTATGCGTGGCGCCGAGCTCTGTGAGGAATATGAGCGAGACCCTGCAAACGCTCGCTTGCGTGCAATGGGTTCACATCATTTGCCCACAGGTAGCGTTGATCTTGTCTCACCGCGCCTTGGCGATATCCATAAGGTATCAAATGCCCTTAAAGATAGTGTGTCGATCAGCATTCACATCTACGGCGGAAATATCGGTGCGGTAAAGCGTCATGTGTATGACGCAGAGACAGGGAAGAAACAGCCGTTTATTTCAGGGTATACCAGTAAGGTAATACCTAACATATGGGATCGTTCTGTGGAGTAAGGTTTGGAGTTTTAGCGTTTTGCTGCGTGGGTATTGGCGAAGTGTGTTTGAAGGTCGAACCTTCAGTGGAAGTTAATTGCTTGCAGCAGAACTATCTGTACATTCCTCGCCGGACACGCGATCGATAATAATTAAGGTGATAAACACACGATACCCATATCACCTTGGCCAAACACGACACACTTAACATTGGCGCTTCCCTGCGCTACAGTTTATCTATTTGTGTGCTAATTGGTTAGTGCCAGACAAGAATTTTCGTTAGATTTTGAACAAAAGCCTAAGGGCTTGCACAAAGTTAATCATAGTGTTTCTAGCTTATGAGGGGTTAAGCAATGGCGCTAGCCAAGCAGCCAAATGTTGAGGGTTAGCCATTAACCAGTTTGCCGCTGCCTCATCTTCACTTAATCCTTGTCGATTAGCGGCATAATCAAGTTCAGCAACAATCTGATTCGACAGTACGATGTTATCAAGCACTTGAATCTGTGTTGGCGAAAAATTAAGCGTCAATGTTTGCTCATTAGCCAGCAACACAGCGTTGTCTTTACCTCCCAGCAACCCTTTTGGGTCTTGGAGATCACGTATAGGGTATTGGTGATGTAAAAATTGCGGGTGCCAAAGCGGGACAACCACCCAATCATTGACGGCAGTGGCAGCTTCAAAAGCGGCGACACAATCGGCTTGCGTTCCCGTTCTAAATTGATAACCTGCCGCGGTTAAACCGTATTGCGTCATGATGTCTTTGGAAAAGCGGGTGATACCCGCGCCTTCACCAATTCCTTGGATGATCGGCCGCATACGTTGTTGAACTTCAGGTTTTAGTAAGTCTTCAATGCTAGCGACTAGTTCCACTGGCACGTAATCTGGCACCCCCCACAATGCATAGGCTTCATAGTGGAGGCCGAGTTGTCGAGTGGAGATCTGCTCTTCAACATGTTGTCGATACATTCCATGGCTATGGGGTAGCCAGGCGGAACAGATCATATCAACTTTGCCGTCCCCTAGCTGATTAAAGTTAGCCTCATGCAGTGCATAGCTTGGTTGCACCTCTTTGCCCATTATTCTTATCACATGGGCGACTACAGCTGCGGTGACTCGGTGGAAACTTAAATCCGTGACCCCCATGCGAATGACTTGCTTATCCTGTGCGCTTTCGTTACTTAGGCCTGTACTTCTCTCATTCATTGAATTCATTGCTATCACGCCTTAATTAAATAGTGAGTCAGTGGCCAATTGATCCAACGTTGGCCTCTGTTTCGTTGTTGGTTGAAGGAGCGCTCCTTCGTTATAGATTGTCAGCTTTATGCCTAAAGCGTTGAATCTGTTGTCGCTGCCCCAGCTGAGGCGTTGCGCTGTGTGAGGGGGAAAATCACTTCCACAGTGATGCCATTGGGATCTTGTAGAAATAACTGATGCTCCCCAATCTCAGGTACGATTCGTTCTTGAAACATGATTTCGAGTTGAGACAGGTGCTGCTGCATTTGGTGTAAGTCACTGCCGCGAAAAGAGAGATGATCAATGCGCCCAGAGCCATAGCCGTTTGTGCTGCCACCTAAATAGGTGTCTAGTGCCACAGTGCCAGCTTCGACTAAATGCAGAATGGGCTTGTCCGCGGCATAGAGCCAATGCCCAGCAAAACCAAACGGCGGACGCCAACCTATTTGTAAGCCAAGGACAACTTGAAAAAATGTGCGCGTGTCATCGAGACGTGAGGTTCTGATAGTAAAGTGATCCAACCCGATTATATTCATGTTTTTACCCTCTGGTTTGCCTACTTAACACTGGCTATTTCGGTGCCTATTGCGTCGGCAAACCATTAACGGAGACAGGTATAAGCCGTATCGATCGCTTCTTTCTATGCTACTTCGTCGTTATCAGCAGAATTAAGAGGCGCTAACGCCTCGCTATAGGCTGGATAGTCGGTATAACCTGCAGCACTGCCGCCAAACAAAGGACCTTTATCAAATGCCGATAAAGGTAATTGATGCCTCAAACGGTCAGGTAAATCAGGATTAGCGATAAAGGGACGACCAAAGGCGACCAAGTCTGCATAACCTTTGTCAATAACGTCGTTGGCGCGAGGCACATCGTAGCGACCCGCAACGATAATGGTGCCCTTAAATACGTTTCTAAGCGCTATCCTAAAGGACTCAGGTATCTGCGGGGCGTCATCCCAATCGGCCTCTGAAAGGTGCAAGTATGCAACCCCTAATGCTGATAGATGCTTGGCCGCTAACAAAATGGCGTCTACAATTTCGGGGCACGCCATATCTTTAAAGGTCACATAAGGCGCGAGGCGAATGCCTATTTTATGGGCGCCAATTTTTGCACTTACGGCTTGAACTATTTCAAGTAATAAACGGATACGGTTTTCTACCGAACCACCGTAGGCATCAGTTCTGTGATTAGAGTTGGTGCGTAGAAACTGGTCAATCAGATAGCCATTACCACCGTGGATTTCGATACCATCAAATCCAGCTTCTACCGCATTGACCCCAGCATTAACAAAATCGGCAACCACGCGGTCAATATCGGTTTGCTGCATCGCTCTAGGTACTGGGCAATCTACCATGTGTCCATCAGGATGTGCTTCATCGACAATCCACACTTGAGTGTCAACGGGAGCAATAGCCGAAGGCGCAATTGGGGCATTACCTTGCTGGAAAATAGGGTGTGACACGCGGCCAACATGCCAAACTTGATTGAAGATTTTTCCACCAGCTTGATGCACTGCGTGGGTGACCGTTTTCCACCCTGCTATTTGTGTCGCAGTATAGATGCCGGGCGTAAATGAATAACCCTGACTGTCATCGGATATCTGCGTCGCTTCGGTGATGATTAAGCCTGCGGAGGCGCGCTGAGCATAATATTGCGCCATTAATTCATTAGGTATGTTGCCTGGTTGGGTAGTGCGAGCCCGAGTCATAGGGGCCATTACGATGCGATTATTTAAGGCTAGTGACGCCAATTGGTAAGACTTGAAGAGATTCATTACATACTCCGAACCAGAAATTAAGATGAAATATCAATAGCGCTATTGTGTATTAGTTAACCCATGTTGATAATAGGGCTATTATTTAAATCATTTTCAAAAATAATTTGACATGTATCATCTAAATGATCTGCAATTGGCGCTGCGTATCGCAGCATTAGAGAGCCTGTCGGCGGCTGGCAAAGAGATTGGTATGACTCCGGCCGCAGCGAGTGCGGCGCTGCAAAGGTTAGAGAAAAAACTAGGCTGTCAGTTATTTGCCCGCTCAACGCGGCGTTTACAACTCACAGAAGAGGGGCGGATTTTTCTCGATTCAGCTAAACCTGCATTGGCGTTGCTCAACACTGCTAGCGCCAATTTAGCCGAACACAGGGGAGAGCTTAAGGGCGAAGTGCGTCTCGCTCTGCCGTCCGATATCGGCCGTAACCTTATTCGAACCTGGCTTGATGAGTTGATGGACAGTGCCCCAGAATTAACTGTGCAGCTCTATTTTGGCGATCACATGACCGACTTAATCGATCACAATATCCATTTGGCATTACGCTATGGGCAGCTTGACGACTCAAGCCTTAAAAGGCGGCAGCTGGCCATGACGCCTCGGGTATTAGTTGCTTCCCCTGAATATCTGGCGCAGCATGGCACCCCAAGTTCGTTAAATGAGCTTAGCCAGCATGCAGTGCTCATCTTAAATCGGGGGGGGGAGCCATGGCAAAAATGGAAATTTAATCATGATGGTGCGCCAGTTGATATTGAGGTCAAGGGCAGGCATTTTTGTAACGATGGTGCAGTGATCCGTGATTGGGCATTGGACGGCAGAGGGATTGCCTACAAGAGCTGGCTAGACGTCGCACAGGATGTGACTCAAGGCAGGCTAAACCTTATATTAGCCGATAAAATGGCACTGCCAATTCCATTGCAATTGGTATACCTACAAACCGACTACCCTAGCCATAAAATCCGTCGCACCATTGAGTTTTTGGCGGAAAAACTTGGCCAGTTTACTAGTCATTACCCATTACCTTAGGATTCATCATGTTAGTGCTTATTATCCTAGGCTCGTTGCGCTCAGAGTAATGAAGCTCAACGATACAGTGACTCCATTTATATGCTAATTGGTTAGCATTAGACTGCAAGAAAGAGGAGTTCATTCACCTCCAGTGATCAAGACATTGCTGCATGCAATTCAAAGCCTTGAAGGTGAACGCTAATCTGCCCCGCTTTCGATGACGTATTGGCTGAATTAGGACGACGTTAAAATAGAAGGTAGGAAGCCATCTGGCTCCCTACGAGATGGGAGTTATTTTGGGTCAAACGTGAATGACTGCCCTGCAAGCGCCGCTTCATACATTAAACCGCCTTTGGCGGCGGTAAAAATTGCCATGCCGTTAATATAGGCGGCACTAGCGGCTTTATTGCTTCCTGATTGGCCTGCACCAGCAGAGTTACCTGTTGTACCGACTTGGGCATTAGCGCCAACGTTAATGGCCACTGCTGATGCAGTAGCACCAAACTCAAAGCTACCACTGGTGAACTCTTCATAGGCTTTGGCATTTTTAAAGAAGATGATTTCGCTGTAGGCTTGGCCGCCTAATTGAAAACCAATAGAGAGCTGCGACAAACTGGTGTCGCCGGTATGGACGCCACCTTTATAAACCCGGCCTTTACCGTATGCGGCGCCAATGCCGATACCGCCTTTACCTACTGTTGGGAAGATGGCGTAGCCATAAGCGCTATTAAAGAATTTTTGTGTGTCGGGGGCTTTTTGGAAATTTGCTATGGTTTCGCTATAGCTGTCGGCGGCCAGAGTGGTTTGGCAAAATAGTAATCCAACTAACACACAACAGCTGGTGGTAAATTTAGATAAGAAGGTTTTCATGAGGCTCTCCATTTCATTCAGTAGCATTACTTAGCATACGCCTAGCAATAGAGAAGTTGAATGAATATTGCATAAAAAAGCACCTAAAAAGGTGCTTTTATCATTCTATGTCAGCTGAGGTTCAGTTACTCGGCGGCTTTACCTAGCACATAGTGTTCAAACCACTTTTTATCCCAGTCCATCTTGGCTGCTCTATGTTGATACTTGCTTAAACCGTGACCCTCGTTGGGATAAACCACTAGCTCAACAGGTACATTAAGATAATGCTTTAAAGCGCGATAAAGCCCTTGAGCATGGCCCACGGGAACGCGCTGATCGTTCTCGCCAATGTGGATAAGGGTAGGTGTCTTAATTTTGTCGGCATGGGTCAACGACGAACCGTGGGTGTACGCCTCTGGTTTTTCCCAAGGTAGGCCCTCCATAAAGTTGACGACATGGCCTGGAGTATCTTCAAGCATCCACTGCAGACGTTGATCAAATACGCCAGCGCCAGAGCTGGCCGCTTTAAAGCGATTGGTGGTGCTGATTATTGCGTTGGTAAGATACCCACCGTTACTCCAACCCATTACCGCCATCTTGTCGCCATCGACAATGCCTTGTTCGATAAGGTGATCGACACCCGCCATAATGTCGGCTACTTCAATGTCGTGCTCTTTACCCACTAAGTCGGTAAGGAATTTGTCGCCATAGCCGGTCGAACCACGATAGTTAGGCGATAGCAGTGCCCAGCCGTTTGCGGTAAAGGTTGAGCGACCATAAGAACGGTGCTGTAACGCATAAGGTGTCGCCGACGTCGGGCCACCGTGAATTTGGACAATTAATGGTAGTGGGCCATCGCCTTTTTTATAGCCAGCCGGTAGGTCGAGAATACCTTCCACTTGTGTTCCGTCTGGCGCGGTCCATTTGGCGATTGAAATCTGCGGTAATATCCAGCTATCAACCTGTGGGTTAATATTGGTTATGCGCTTATATTTGGCTTTTTTACTGACGGCATCGGCAATAAATAGATCACCAAAATGCTCTAAGCTGTTGTGGCTAAAGGCCAGCTTTTTACCGTCTTGGCTAAAACTGTAGCTACCTATGACTAGGTCTCCCTGAACAACGGTACGGGTATCACCTTGCTTGTTATCATCTATTTCGCTGCAGAATAGCTTCACGCGAGCATGATCGGCACCGCGATAGCAAATCTCATTGCTGTTAGGGCGCCATTTGATATCACCCGAGTTAAGGGTAATATCACCACTGCGTGCCACTTCTATGACGTTGTCGTTTTTAGGTGTTGCTACAAACAACTTACCTGGGTGGCCGTCGAAATCGATTCTAAATGCTAACTGTTGGTTGTTGTCGCGCCAATCAAGCCCGAGCAACCAGCCATAAGGTGAGGGAGCGTTGTCGCGCCAAGCGCTATCTGACAGAACTTTGTTGCTAGCGGTTTTGGTGTCAAACACCTCTATATCTGACCAACCTTCTAAGTTAACCAGTTCGTTGTCTGTGGTCGTAATACGGGCAATTTTACTGGCATCATCATTGACGCTAAATTCCCATACCACTTTGTTGTCATCGAGAATCAAGCTTTGCTGATAGTGCGCTAAGTCTAATTTATACAGCGGATTAGTGGTGACTTTACCATGGCCATATTTAGGTGTTGAATGCGTTGTACGCATACTCGCCCAGATATCCTTGTCTGTGGTGGTTTTATTGCCTAGAAAGTATAAGGCCTTACCATCTTGACTGAGTTGGAACGCATTAACCCCTTCGACCTCTTTGGTCATCGGCACACTTTCACCGCTGGCCGTGGTGAGCCTAAACACTTGCGATTTTCCGTTATAAGGGGCTTTTTTGTCTTCTTGAGTTTGTTTGCCTAAGTAGTAGACATACTCCCCATCTGGGCTCCACTGTGGGCTCGACTCGCTCTCGTTGGTGAAGGTCAGTCGTTTGGTGTTACGAGACTTGGTGTCGACTAACCAGAGATCTTTTTGCGCTTTATCTAACTCTTTGTCCCAGCGTGACTCTAACCAAATCGCTTGCTTACCATTGGGGCTTAGTTGTACATTCCCCATGTTGCCAATGCCGAAAAAGTCGTCGTTGGTGATGGTATGAGTTCGCTGCATTGCGAACGTGTTGCTGCTCATGCCAAGCAGCCCAGTGGAGATCACCGCAAGCACGGTGAGTTTGTTTACCCTTCCCATCTTGATCCCTTCTGTTGTTGATAAGCTTAGTTTTTATTTTGTTTAAAACACCCGCTACATTACCGCAAAAATCGACGGGCTTAAATCTGTTCGTTTTTTTTATCGCTTTGGTGGATTTGTTGTAGGTAGTTGAGCTCTTCACTATCGAGGAGTTGAACGCTGGATTTTTGTGACACATTGGTGCGTGTCGGGGAGGTTAATTTACCTCGAATAAATGCCGCCGTGGTGATCTGCTTTAACCCATATAGTGCTAGTAGATAGATAGTGAGCAACAGAAATAAGCGTGTAGCGGCCTGTGCGGTAACACTTACCGTATCGCCAAAGTAAAAAGGTAACAGCACTAACACTGTTCGCACCAGCCAGTTACTCATCATGGCTAAGGTTAGCGCCAGTAACCAACGAAACTTAATATCCTTGAGGTTGTCCTGATGGATGCGCCGCGCCTTGCCTTTAAATTGCTTTAACAGTCGCAGAATCAGCACGAAGTAGATAATCGTTTGAAGGCTTAATAATGCTGGTTGGATAGAGCCTAATAGGGTGACATGGCTCATAAACTCTTGCGGTACACTGGCGACTTTAAGGTGGAAATCAGCGTTAAACAGAAACACTAAAGTATTGAGCAGGGCGAAGGCTAGTGCAGGATAAAAATGCCGCGACAGGCTGATATTGCGCTTGATGTTATGCAGACTGCGGTAACAGTAGAGGTATAACATCGGCATAAGTAAAAAGTAGGCCGGAATAATCAATATAAACACAAGTTGCAAGGGAATGGGGGTGTTGTGTTTGGCGATAAGCCCAGTTAAAAAGTAGAGTGCCAGTAAGCTAAATATTGCGCCCAATAGTTTGTGATTGTTATTGCGGTCACGATAGATATAGCGGATATAGATCCCCAACCCGATGCAATGCATTGCACCAAGTAAAGAGAGCCACCAATACCCTTCATATAAGAAGTCGTTGTAGGTCATATCCATATGGGGTCATTGTTGACGCAATCGTGGTTGTGGCGCAAGAAGATTGTGTTATTTTTCGGCCGCCGATGACGTGTAGTGACGATGCTACTTCTGTTTACCTAGTCTGGCATGACGGTTTGAACTTGCTGCGGGTGGTTTGCCCGGCACAGGGGCGCGTTCAGATAAGAGGTGTTGAATTGCCATGATGGGGTGGGGCAATAACATTCTAGGCCCTGCGAACACCATGATCTCTCTCGCTTTGGCCTTTAACTCTGGCTTGTAGCAATGTACTGGGCATTTATTACAGGTTGGCTTTTGCTGTCCGTAGGGGCAGCGATCTAACCTTTTGTGGGCATAGTCTAAAAAATCGCTGCAGGCTTGGCACTGGGCGATATCACCTTTTGCGTCGCAGTGAGCCTTACAATAGATATGCACCATGGCTGAAATTGTTTTGAATTCCCGCAGCAGTTTACCGCTTAGCAGATCTGACGCCATAGAGTACCTGACTAGTTAACTAGGTTTTAAATTATAGTAACGCTGTGATTGAGTGAACACAAAAAGGGATGATGGTTTTATGAAGATGCGCACAAAATAGTGCTTTAATTATTACTGAGAAGCGAACGTTCAGAATTGGCTGGTTTGATGATAACGGGGCATAAACAGTGGCAAAAAAGTACATAAAACGGCTATTTTTTGATACCCGATCGAAAAAGAGGTATAAATAATTGATTTATAGCAAGAGAATCGATTATTAATATCGGTTACTATCTGTACACACAACACATACAAAATCGAACCTAAAATGGGTGAGATAAATCAACGGTGGATGATAATGAAATTTCTAGGCATTATTTTACTCGTAGCAGTAGGGATATACCTTTACCGACGCGCGCAGCGACTTGCACAAGAAGAGCAGCAAGAAGCCGAACAACCGGCCGAAAAGATTGTGTCGGATGCCACTGTTGATGTAGCAGCTAGCGAGAGCGAGGCGGTGAAAGAGGAGGTGTCTACGCCTGTTGATGAGGGGATCACCTTTGAAACTGCCGATACCGTTGCTGAAGTTGTGGTTGAAGAGGCGGCGGTAAAAGCTGCTGCAGAGCCAGAGCCAGAGCGAGAGCCAGAGCCAGAGCCAGAGCCAGAGCCAGAGCCAGAGCCAGAGCCAGAGCCAGAGCCAGAGCCAGAGCCAGAGCCAGAGCCAGAGCCAGCATTTAAAATGGTAGCCGTGACTGATGAGTCATGGGCCAATGACAAACTAGCCAAAGCATTGGCTGAGTATCGCAGCGAGCCAACAGCAGAAGCTAAGCACCAGGCGTTACTGATAGCGGTTGCCGAGTGTTACAAACAGCGTAAACAGAGTGAATATCGTGAGTATGGCGCTGCACTTGCGCCCTATTATCAATCTTTGTTTGCCGCCCTTTCGACTAAGGAGAGTGAGAAGGGAGCAGGCTTTATGCAGCTTGCTACCTTACTCAATGATTGCGGTGATTTTGATGGCGCGCTGGGTGTTTGCCAGACTGCGATAGGTTATGGCTTGAGTGATGGAACCGTCACCGGCTTTGAAGGGCGTATGACGCGTATTGAGAAAGCCAAGGCGAAAGCGCAGCAGTAATTACATAGACCCTAGTGTAGAATAGCTATATTAGTCGTGAAAAAAGGCGAACCGAGTTTCGCCTTTTTTATGTCTGGAACATTTATGCCCATTTACCATGGATGAGTCAGATGTCCGTTTAGACACAAAATAGTGTGTTGATACACATAGATTGGCAACCCATTTTTGGAGGTGTTATGCGTACTTTATTACTCGGGGTTATCTTAGTTGGGTTAACGGCGTGCACTCAGTCGCCGCAATGGACACTGTTTTATTACCCCGATCAAGCACAGGTTTCCGAGGGCGCGTTAGCGCCATATATTGCCGGTTACTACGAGAAAGCCGAGCAATGTATTGCTAAAGGGGCAGGTATGGTAAAGCTGAGTCAGTCAGGTGTTGGGGCGTATCAATGTGGATACCAATGCACTGACAATGGCGCAGGCGATGTGCAATGTGAGCGATTCGAACAGACGACTGTCTTATGAAGTGCTTACTAGATGCGGCATCGAAAAGCCTTAGCATTCGTGACACGATAGATTTCGACCGCTTTGAGTTGTTTGCTGAGCCCTTGGTTCTATCACTCGACTGTCGAATCATTGAGCGTCATTGGGGGGCTGATAGACATCAGTGGTTGTTAGAGTTTGAAGGCACTTTGCTGCAGCTCAATTATGAGTTTTATGGTGATAGCTGTTGGCTATCGGTAGAGCGCAGCGAGGATGTCGAGGTGCTTGAGTATCTAGAGACATTGTTGAGCCAATCACGATTGAGTAAAGCATTATGAGTGACATGATGCACAGTTCAGCTTTTCACTATCAAGCGTTAACGCCTGACTTGATCCTCGATGCCATCGAGTCTTTAGGTATCTATCCTGAAACAGGTTTGTTGGCGCTCAACAGTTATGAGAATCGGGTTTATCAATTTCGTAGTGATAGACAGCAGCGTTACGTGGTGAAATTTTATCGACCAGAGCGTTGGAGTGATGCACAGATACAAGAGGAGCATGACTTTTCTGCTGAGCTTGCCGAACAAGAGATTCCCATCGCGACGCCAGAGATTATTGATGGCCGCTCGTTACATCACTATCAAGGATACCGTTTTGCACTGTTTCCATCGATGGGTGGCAGAGCCTTTGAGGTAGACAACTTGGATCAGCTTGAAGAGGTTGGCCGTTTTATTGGACGTATTCACCAATATGCCAAGTGTAAACCGTTTCAATATCGAGAAACCCTCTCTGTACAGCTGTTGGGTGACGAATCATTGCAGTGGTTAAAGGCGTCTGGCCACGTGCCGCCGGGTTTAGAGACCGCTTACTTCACCATTGTTGAACAGGTGCTAGCCAAGTCGAAACAGCTATGGCAAGCCGTTGATACACAGCTGATCCGCTTGCACGGCGACCTACACCCAAGCAACATTCTATGGACCCCGGATGGCCCAGGTTTTGTCGACCTTGATGACGCAAAAATGGGCCCCGCTGTGCAAGACTTATGGATGATGTTGGCCGGCGATGCCTCTGCTCAGCGACTCCAGCTTGAGGTGTTACTCGAGAGTTATGAAGAGTTTTGTCAATTCGATGCGCGTCAGCTTAAGTTGATTGAACCGCTACGCGCCATGCGGATGATTCATTACAATGCGTGGTTGAGCCGTCGCTGGGAAGATCCCGCTTTTCCAATGAATTTTCCTTGGTACGCCGAAGAGAAGTATTGGGAGCAGCAAATATTAGGATTTAAAGAGCAGTTAGCTAAGCTCGATGAGCCGCCGCTGAGTCTATTACCGCAGTATTAGTGCCACCGAGTGCTTATTTTGTAACACAAAAATGAACTAATGCGCTTGAGGTAGACTCCAAAGCACATTATGTTATGGTCAAAATTCTTATAGAAATGGTGTATTAACACCGACAAGGAATCATTATGAAAAAAGCTTTATTGGTCGCGTTTGCATTATTGATGGCGCCTATGGCCGCCATGGCTGTGGACTTCAAAGAGGGTGTTAACTACACGGTAGTGAGTGAAGGCCCAGGCACAGCGAAGCCTGAAATTGCAGAGTTCTTCTCTTTTTACTGTCCTCATTGCTACAACTTTGCTAAGGCTCAAGTGCCGCAAATTAAAGCGAACCTGCCAGAAGGTGTTGTGTTTAAGCAAAACCACGTAGAGTTTATCGGTCGTGAAATGGGTACCGAAATGTCACGTGCATTTGCGGTTGCGCATCAGCTTAAAGTTGAAGATAAAATTGAGCATGCACTGTTTTCAGCTATTCACGATAAGAAGCAACGCTTCGTTAGTCGTGATGATATCCGTCAGGTGTTTATTGCGAACGGTGTTGAAGGCAAAGATTTCGATGCGGCGGCAAACTCGTTTATGGTGAGTGCGCAAATGGCACAAATGAAGCGAGCTACCGAAAATGCTAAGTTGTCGGGGGTTCCAGCAATCGTGGTTAATGGTAAGTACCGCGTTGAAATGGGCTCACTAAAATCTTTTGATGAGTTAACACAACTGACTGATTACCTTACTAAGCTAAAGTAATACGATTTAGAGCTCATCAGTATGCGAATTATTGATCTGGATAGTCGTTGAATAAAAAAGGAGCCATAGGCTCCTTTTTTAATGGGTTTAACTTATCGGGCGGAATATACCCGCTAGATTGAATTTTTGCGACATATGACGAAATGGATTTACGACTCAGGATGGCAGGTCAGAGTAAGGATTATCTTCAGCTTCAGCTACTCAATGTGCCAACGGGTTTAGAGGCTTACCAATACTTTGAATGCTCGCTGAATGGTCAGGGTTTTTATGCTGTGGGTATGACATCAAGCAAAAAAAAACCGCATTCCCGGTCGCTTTGGAAATACGGTCATTGAGCCATATAGCTCTATTTACCCTGAGTAACTTTGCTAATCTACCAGCGTGTCAAAAAATTGGCAAGTGACATTTTTTTGTTGGTGGTTAGCTATTGGTCTGATAGACAAATAGTTTTTTAAAAGTTATGGGTTCAGTTGCACTTTTTTACAAAAAAACAATAAAAGCGATGCAACTAACATGGTAAAAAGTGTGTCCAAACTAACAATAATAAAAAGTAGGGTTTTTGGAGGTCATATGAGAATTTTTCCCGTGTATGCACCCAAGCTCATCGTCAAGCATGCCAGAATTTTTGTATCAGGCGTGGTTTGGGTGAAAGATCTAGGTCGTTTAGAGTTCGATAAGGGAAGGTTTTTATTGCCGCGGCAAAGTTTGCCTCAGGTAAAGCAGGCGATTGTCGAGCTAAATCAGATGATTGAATTGCAGCATAACGAAGCGAAGACGGCTTAGGTCTTCGCATTCAATCCGCGAGATTATTCGCTTACTTCATCATTCAGCAGGCCAACAAGTCCAGTGACTTTCTCGTTCCACGAGTTAAGGTCTTGGCTTAATTGTTGGTTCTGCTCACTCAGATTGTTGTTCTTCTGCTTCTCTTCTTCAAGCTCCATTTTTAGTAGCTCAATGGTTTCGAGTGCAGCTTGGATTTTTGTCTCCAGCTTGGACAGTAGTTCAAGGCTCATCGGGAGTCCTAATAGTTTCTGGATGGGTGTTTGATTCTATCAGTGCCGTGAATAGAGTGGATAGCTAATTTGTGCTAATTGAATAAAAAAACGTCGATTAACAGATTAAATTTGTTTTATTTGTCATCAGTAGTAAATAACCCACCTTTTTGCTCTCAGTCTTTGGTGCTAATCCCTTTATTTAGCTCCATCGGCTGCGGGTTGTTGGGTTATTTGAATGCTTGTCAAACAGTGCTCATTCGCTGAGGTTGTTTATCTCAACACGGCTAAATCCAGCATCTACATCGGTAACGGTAACAGTGAGGGGGAGTCTGCTCACTTTTAATCTGCGCTATTGGTGCCCCACAGTTTCACAGCAAGCACTCTGGTTTACTAGGGTAACGTTTCAGTGCCACGAGTATTGCCAGAGTTTTTGAGCCATCACTCAGCGCTATTGCTAATAACTTGGATGTAGGCTAATTCGAGATGGTTGTCAGTATGGCATGTCATCGTTTAGTACGTTTGCAGTGGTTGCTCCAACAATTTTTGCAGTAATGGATGAATGCAAAGCCAACCAGAACGGGTCTTACTATAACAAATCGTAGGAGCGCCAGATGCCAATCAGTCAAATATTTTCAGCCTTGGTCGGCTTAATGTTTACCGCCAACGCTTTTGCTGGGCAAACACTGGATGATTTTGCTAAGCGTAGTGAAGTCACACAACCTGTGATCATAGAGTTATATACCTCTCAAGGATGTAGCAGTTGTCCTCCAGCTGAGACCTGGTTGTCAGCATTTTCATATGAGCCTGGGCTTTGGCGTGACTACTTTCCGCTCGCATTCCACGTCACCTATTGGGATTATATTGGCTGGAAAGATCCCTATGGGCAAAGGGCATTCAGTCAGCGTCAGTATGACCATCTTAAGAAAAAGCATATTAAACAGGTGTATACGCCTCAATTTGTGATTAATGGGGTAGAGTGGAGAGGTTGGTTTGATAGAGTGTTAGGTGAGGTGTTGACGCTAAAACCACGATCTGTCGGCGTACTCGATGTGAATATATTGGGTAAACAGTTGCGTGCAACTTTTACATCGAGATCAGACTCATCTGAGGTTGCACGTTTGCATTTGGCGTTGGTGGGGGTTGGGATAACCACGGACATTAAGCGTGGCGAAAATCGGCATAAACGTTTGGCACACGACTTCACGGTATTGAGCCATCAAACCTTTGATGCTAACGAGCAGTCTAAAGGTGAGTTTGTGGGTAAAATCACATTACCATCTGACTTAATGACCAATGCAGAGCGCTTGGCTTGGGTGGCTTGGATTGAACAAGAAGGGCAAGCCATTCAAGCTGTCGGTGATTGGCTGGTGCCCAATAACATTCATTAAGCAGAGCAAAAAGCCCCAATAAAGGGGCTTTGGGGTGATGACCGATTAGAAGCGGTAATCAACAGAGAGGTATAGCTGTTGGCTGTCGTTCAGTGAAGCCTGTTCTGTAAAACCAGTTCCCATTGGCGTAGGTTCACCATAAGACCCTGACGCTTCGAAGTCTTGTTTTAAGTAACGGTAACCAATCTCAGTGCTCACGTTATCGTTAATATTATACATTAAGCCTGTTTGACCACCCCAGACGAAACGGTTCTTTGAGCTGTATTCTGCCGCATCAGGGCTGACATGATTCATACCTGCTGTAGCACCGATGAACCAGTTGAACTTATTGTTTGCGTCGAGGCCGACTAAGTAATCGTACGACACTAATAGGCTTTGCTGTCTGGTTGCATCGTCTGAGTTATAAGAGTAAGTACCATATACACGGTTGTTGTCATTGAGGTATGCACCAGCGCGTAGTTCATAAAGAACGTTATTTTCTGTCTCTTTGAAGTTCTCGGCGTTAAACCCTGGGTCCACATTTTGGGTGACCGAACCTTTGTAAGTATTTTGCTGTGCGCCAACACCGCCACCGATGAACCAGTCTGCAGCCATGGTTGGGGCTGAAAGGGCGGCTGTCATTATTGTTGCTAGGGCTAATGTCTTAGTGTTCATAATATGCTCTCTCTTTAAAATGGGCTGTGTTCGTTTTCGTTGAGGGCATAGTAGAGCAAATAAGCTGAACGATAACTGAATGATATATCAGTGAGGTAAAAGATATGATTTTTGTATTACTGTCTAAGGTACTTGCACCATGATATCGAAGGTTCTGCAGTCAGTGTGGTATAACGAGGATCACCACTTTTGTTTAGGGATGAATAATGAAACTTGTTTTTATACATGGATGGAGTGTCACCAGCACGCAAACTTACGGTGAATTGCCCCAAGCACTGGCCAGTTTGGCAGGCTCTTCATTAGCCATTGAGATCACGCATATTTATCTCGGGCGTTACATCAGTTTTAACGATGCGGTCACGTTGGATGATATTGCGATAGCATTTGAGTCTGCTCGTCAACGAGAGCTCGACGGTTGTGAATTTTCGGTGATCACCCACTCAACTGGTGGCCCAGTGATAAGGGCATGGTTATCTCGGTTTTACGGAAATCATCTTGAGGATACGCCGTTAAAGCATATGATCATGCTGGCTCCTGCTAACCATGGTTCATCCTTAGCACAATTGGGTAAATCACGTATTAGCCGTCTTAAATCATGGTTTGATGGGGTTGAGCCTGGTCAAAAGGTGCTAGATTGGCTAGAACTTGGCAGCGATGGTCAGCACTCTCTAAATCGTGAATGGCTTGATTGGAACTGCCTTGAAAAGGGGATTTATCCGTTTGTATTTACTGGAGAGACTATCGACAAAGCACTGTATGACTATATGAATAGCTATACCGGTGAAGTGGGGAGCGATGGTGTGGTGAGAGTGGCGGCAGCAAACTTAAACTTTAACTATTTAGCATTGGCGCAGCAAACGGTGCAAACATGTATGAGTTTCGACGGTCAGTGCGCTCAGCTACTGCAGCTAACGGAGCAAAAATCATCACTTAGCCAATACGTGTTCGATGTGATCCCTAAAGCGAGCCATAGTAATAAAAAAATGGGGATCCTCAATGCTATTACACGGCGAAATGCCCACAATAAACCTGTGGTGCAGCGAATACTTGCGAGCCTTTCAGTCGATTCTACCTCTGATTACCATGACGTTCGTAAGCAGTTTGTTGATAGCAGTCAGCGCAAAGGTATGGGACGTTATTGCATGGTGGTGGTAAGGGTGTGTGATGACTTAGGCCACAGGGTGACCGATTTTGACTTTTTCCTCTTGTGTGGCGATGACTATCATGCGGGTAACTTGCCTAGTGGACTTGTCTTGGACAAGCAGCGTAACAGTGTCAATGGCAACACCATTACACTCTACTTAGATGCCAATAAGTTAAATAGACTCAAAGCAGGAAAACTAGGATTCAAGGTCTCGGCAAGACCTGATAGTGGCTTTAGCTACTATAAGAGTGTCGAATTTCACTGTCAGCCAGACCAGGTATCGCAATGGCTGTGTGCTGACCAGACCTTGATGTTAGACATTACTTTAAAGCGATACATTGCCGATGACACATTTAGCTTTGCGCGGGTAGGTGATGAGCCGAGCTTTAAGTCTCTGACGGGCGATTAAGTCTTAATGGGGAGAAGAGCATAGGATGATAAGGGCCAATTAACCCTAATCACCCACTTACTTTTATGACGGCTATTTTTTAAAGTTAGATGTCGGGGGTTCTGTGAGCGAATAACGAAGATAGATGGCACAAAGCAAGCGCTTCGCTCAAATTGGGATACAAGGCAGCTAAGAGGCTTAATCCATTGTCAGTCTATTTGCCTTAGTGACGAATATCCACTCTGATGAATTGCTTTACCTCATGTTAATGATTTCAATATGTTGACTTTCTGGATGTTTTTTTACAAAGCTCAGGTTTTATTTGTTAACTGCGATGACACATATCACAGCTGGTCTTGGGGGCATCTGCTCAAAGATGGAAGGTCGCTTTATTTTGGGTTATGCCGATGGTTTGAATAAACCAGAGACACCTATAGAGCTCAAAGATGATGCCGCCAAGGAGGCTTTAGATTTCTTAGCACAACACTCAGAGACCAAGCAACGTTTTGATAAAGTCGCTATGCCACTACACTAAGCTAATTGAAGGGTATGAGTCTCAGAACGGCATGAAACTACTGTCAACGGTTCACTGGGTTGTGACACAAGAGTCTGATACTGCACTGTCTGCTGAAGAGTTAGTTAAGCGGGTTCATAGCTGGAATGCGAGAAAGGCTACAATGAAACCCGCTCATATTCTTGCAGCATGGGAACGCTTAAGAGAACAAGGCTGGCTGCAGTTAAAAGCACAAGTTTGATTTGCTATCAATTGTTAGACTTGGAAAGGAAGTACGCAAAAGAGGCAAGTATCTGGTAAAGGAGACAATTTTTCGCTGGGCATTTATCGAATATATAAAATTAGTTCACGACACTGGAAAACCTCAATTATGAGGGGATCCCCCAGTACCTGATATTAGGTTTCATCAAGAGCCCAACTTAAAAAGCGCATTAATCTGAGTTAGCCACCGTTAGGTCAGGAAAGATAAGCCCAGCTCCAGGCGTCCATGATAAGACATGAATGCCATGGCTAATCCTGCCATGGGTCTGCACCTTTCTGACTGAAGAAAGACCTGGATAACAGAGGCCCGGCTCAGGGGATTTCGTTACTGAAGCCCCACGCAGATTTCAATTGATGCTGACATTTACCCCACCTGATTTAACCGGACGACTTTAACAGGCTGATATGTTATCAGCCTGTTGCAATTCATATCTGTCGATGATAGCGTTGCCGGGATATTTAGCGGGGGGACGATGTCTGCAGTAATAAGAACACTCATTTATCTGATGCTGCTCCACCTTGGCAATGCCTGGGCTGCACCTCAGAAAATTGCGCATCATTTAGATTTTGATGCAGACAATATTTCCGCACTCCTGTTTGATAAGCAGGGATTTATGTGGCTGGGAACCCAGGATGGACTGTTCTTGTACGATAACTACCAACTGGAGAAATTCAGACCGGATGCGAGCGTACCGGGAACCATCGCGGCCCTGGATATACGCAATCTGTATCTAAGTCGTGATAACAGTGTGTGGATATCTACCAACAGCGGAGGGCTGAGTCGCTTCAATGCTGAATCCCGAACGTTTACCAACTACCGACACAATTCCGAAGATATCAATTCACTCTCCAATGACAGTGTGTATGACGTAACAGATGGCCCAAACGGAGATCTGTGGGTAGCCACTCAGATTGGATTAAACCGTTTAAACCCGATAACCGGCCAGGTAACCCGGTACTTTAAAGAAGACGCCAATGCTGGAGCCCTGCCCTCAAACTACATTTACAAACTTTTTGTCGACAGCCACAACAGACTTTGGGTGGGAACCATTGGAGGGGGGCTGGCATATTGGGCAGGCGATAAGCTGGGATTTCTCAGTTTAGAATTGCCCGACGGAATAGAGGATATTTTTTCCATCGTTGAACAAGATGGGAAATATCTGTGGGTAGGCACACGCCAGGGGCTACTCAAAATAACACTGGAAAACCTGCTCGTCAGCCCTGTCAGTCTTGCTGATGGCTCAGAGCCGGAATTGATGATTATTTCATTACATCTGGACGCCAATCAGTTAGTGTTGGGAACCTTTGGTCATGGGTTGCTGTTTTATGACACAGGCACAAAAAGTCTTAGTCATGACAGTCAGGACACCATGAGTGCCAAGGACACCATAACCAGCATTGTTAAGGACAGCACAGGACAGCTTTTTTATGCTACCTGGGGGCAAGGAGCTTATAAGTTGGATGCGAGTGTACGAAATCAATCTGCAAACAGCGCGGCTGAAAGTTGGTCGCACTCCTTGCCCAATGTCAACGCAGTCTACGCCAAATCCGGCAGCAACAGAGCATGGGTAGGTTCTTTCAGTCATGGCTTGTACTGGCTTGATCTGGACACCCAACAGCTGAACAGGTTTACACCGAATACGCCCGCAAAGAACCTTAACGGGGTCATGAGCATGGCTTCCGTCGGAGAGGATGAACTGCTGGTTGGCACATCTGAAGGCCTATGGCACCTATCTGGCAATGGCACAGTTAGAGCACATTTCTCTCACCAGTCTCAACAGATAGATTCTATTGGAAAGGGATTTGTAAGAGTGTTGCAACCCGATGACAGTGGCGATGTCTGGGTCGGCATTGGAGGCGATGGCCTTTATAAATACCATCCTGACAGCGGGACTTTCAGCGCATTTAAGCACAATCCATCAGATCCCAAGTCCCTGAGTGGAAACTACATCACCTCTTTACTGGTGGATGGTGGCTACCTCTGGGTAGGCACCCGATCAAATGGTTTGAATCTGTGTGAGAAGGACAACATGTCATGCACGCGACTGCAAGTAAACAACAGCGGGTTAAGCCACTACTACATCTCTGATATTGCAAAGGATAACCTGGGTAATATTTGGGTCGGCACTGACGGCGGAGGTTTACACAAGGCTGAAATCCATCAGACAGGCCGCGAGACCAAGGTTAACATAGTGCCAGAGCCTAGCTTGATTGCGGATTCCATAAAGTCCATTTTACCGGGAGTGTCCGACGAAGTTTGGTTTGCAACCAGCGACGGATTATTTACCTATAACCCAAGCCAAAAGCGCTTTCAAAAGGCGACGGACAAGACACTGAACGACCTGGGCGGGTTTTCTCAACATTCCCGTTCACGCACTGACGGATTCAATCTCCTTGGCACCAACAATGGCGTATATCTATTTTCAGGGACATCCAAATTAGAGCCGGATAACCAATTCCCTATCCGATTCACCCGGATTTTATCAGATAGTTTGACGAGCCCAATTCTGAACACGTCAATACACGACTCTTTTCAGATGTCAGTTCCTTGGGGCGGCTGGTTAAATTTGGAGTTTGCGCTGCTGAACTACGGCTCATCAAGCCAAAGCTATCAATATCGCATGTCTAGCGACAGCGAATGGATAACCCTGAATAATATGCACCACCTGAACTTCTATAAACTAGACCCTGGAGTACACCGACTTGAAGTGCGTGGAAAAGGCGTAAACCAAGTTTGGAGCCAACCGGCCACACTCAAGCTCACCGTAATCCCCCCCTGGTGGCGCAATACAACCTATATCGGCCTGTTACTGGTGTGCATTGCATTTGTGGCGATAAGCTATCACAGGTTTCGGATGGCAAAATGGGAAAGGTATACCCGTCGCCTCAATGCGCTAAAAGAAGAGAAACTCGCAGTTATTGAAAAACTTAAACAGAATGAACAACATCTTAAATCCGCGTTGGAAGGTATGCGTAATCTCGCTACCCGGCTCCAATATGCCAAGGAAGAAGAGCGCAAATCCATTTCCCGGGAGCTTCATGATCAGTTCGGCCAATCACTCACTGCCACCCAGATAAGCCTGCAACTATTCCGGCGCCAACACCCCAATGACACCAGACTGATAGATACCTGCATTACGACAATCCAATCCATGATTAAGCAGGTACGGGCAATCTCGTTCGATTTACGCCCAAGTTTGCTGGATGACGTCGGCTTGGTGGCGGGTCTTAACCACCAGCTGAGCAAGATGTCTTCATCACTGGCAAATCCCATCATCTTTAAAGCCGATGATCATATTCCTGAACTGAGCCCCGATCTGACTATCACCCTGTTCCGGGTAATACAGGAATCGGTAACCAATGCCATTCGCCATGCGAACGCAACCAGTATAACGGTGAGGCTTTATCTGGATGGGGACAAAATTAAGGCTGTCATCTCAGACAACGGCATTGGCTTTGAGCTCAGCAACATTAGCAGCAAAGTCAGTGGCGGAGGCCATTTGGGGTTATTGGGCATCGAGGAGCGTGTTAAGTCGATGAATGGCAGTTTGACCATCAGTGCCATCCGCAATGGCGGTGTATCCATTTCAGTTGAGTTTCCTTATGAAAAATAGCAATAGCGTTGTATTGGTAGATGACCATGAACTGGTTCGCGCAGGTATATGCACCTTATTACATACAGTTGACTCAATCGAAGTCATCGGTGAGTGTGGTGATGGCCTCGAAGCAATTGCCATGGTAAAGCGATTACAGCCCAAGCTTCTGGTGCTGGACATCTCTATTAAAAGCCTCAGCGGGATGGAAGTTGTAAAGTTGATTTCAAACCAGTCAATTCCGGTGAAAATCCTCATCCTTTCTATGCACAATAACGTCGAATATGTGGCCAAATGCTTGAAACACGGGGCCCATGGATACCTGTTAAAAGATGCTGCAGTAGATGAGCTTGAGCCTGCCATCAGAAACGTTTTGCAGGGCCACAGCTACATCAGCAAAGAAATTGATATCAGTCTCCTGGATCAATTGCTGTCCACCAATCAGTCCGCGACATCCCTTCTGGATCTATTAACCAACAGACAAAAGCAGATCCTTCAACTAATAGCTGAGGGTTATTCCACCAGACAAATTGCCGATGCTATCTATGTCAGTATTAAGACAGTCGAGACACACAGGGCACACATAATGGCAAGATTACAAATATTTGATGTTGCTGGTCTGGTGCGTTTCGCGTTGCAAGAAAAGCTTATTCACTGACGAATTCGAAAGGAGGCAAAAGAAGCTGGTCATAATGTCATCATCATCGAAAATGACTGGCGAAGATACTTTCGAAAAGATATTGCAGGGTAGAACTGGTAAATTTATCTATGACAGTGATGGGTTAACCGTCTAGCGGATATACTCACGTACTACATGACCAATATAAACTTAGTCAGTATGTGATGTGAGGGTTCTTTGCGCAAAAATCCAACTGAACAATCACTATTTTTACAAGAGGTCGTTTGAGGTGAAAAATAAAGGGAGCATTCAATGCTCCCGTGTTTTAAAAAAGCCTTCACTTAAGAAGGCCTTTCCAATTACGCTTTGATCAGTTACTCGGCTTACGGCGTCTGATTGAGGCAAACCAACCCAACCCAGCAACCCACAGCCAACCGAGGCTACCACCGCTGCTTTGCGCGGGGACAGGCTCAGGGACAGTCGGAGTCACT
Source organism: Shewanella colwelliana ATCC 39565 (assembly GCF_000518705.1). Taxonomy (GTDB): domain Bacteria; phylum Pseudomonadota; class Gammaproteobacteria; order Enterobacterales; family Shewanellaceae; genus Shewanella; species Shewanella colwelliana. The sequence continues at coordinate 23,822 of NZ_JAEC01000018.1, read as the reverse complement.
GGAGCTGGCGGTTCGACACCATCAGAAATTACCGTCAGGGTAAAACTGGTGCTGGCGATGTCATCCGGATTGAGGCTGTCGTACACTTCAACTGTCACCAGCGTTTCGCCGTGGAAGTTGGCGTCAGGAACCAGATTTATAAGGTCACCATTCACTTCGGCACTGACGTGCTCGGCAGTTACCCTAACTTCATTTGGCACCTTGTCAGCATCGATATACACAACCTTGATACCGTCCAAACGACCGTTCTCAGGCACTTCCATGTCCGCCAGCGACGCTAGCTGGATATTACCCCTGACTTCAAGCTGATGAACAAGCTGTGTCACGCTACTACCCTCAAGGCTGGCATCAAGCGTCAGTGGCAAGGTCTTGCCCATTGCCTTTGGCTGCACTGCGGCCTTGAAGCTGAACTCGACTTCGCTCTGCTCTGGTCCAACGTAATCAAAACACAGCACCAGATCTTCACTGAGCACAGTATCCAGATTGTCGAATCCGAGCATGGTGTATAACTTACCATTTTTCGGACCGGCATTCAGAGAGTACGCAGAGTCGAAACCTTCAATAAAGATGGTGCCTTCTGCGGTATCTGCGCCCAGGTTCTTATAGGCGTAGATCACTTCGTACTTGCCAGGATGATCGTCGATACCGCTGCGCAGTATGGTCTGGAAGTCAAACTCCTGGCCGGTGTACATGTCGGTAACGTTATCAAATTCCAGGAACAGCAGATCACCCAAATCAGGACGATCTTCAGCATACTGGCTGGCAATGGTCAGGCCCCATGGGGCTTCCCAGTGACGGCGATACTTCATCTCAAAGCTGCCACGCCAGAATGGCGCCAGCGCCTCTTCCAGGAAGCCCGGTCCACGGTGGTACTGCATCATCCAGTAACCGGTATTGAACTGCAGCGCGCCCACGGTGTGCATTCTCATGTAACCGGCGTTTTCCTGGTTATAGAGTTTGAACTCGGCATCGGCGTTATAGAACAGCCAATCGATAGGCACATCGTAGTTCACCCAAGCATCGCCCTGCATCCATTCGGCGTTTGGCTGAATACCAAATTCCGCAAACAGATCGATATAGCCACCGGTAGAGTATTCGTCAATGAGAGGGGTATGGCACATCTCATCGGTCAGGTTAGAGGTCACCTTGTACTCACGGGTGATGTTGCGGGTGCTGGCCTGACGACCATTGATGGTCAGGCCCTGCTCAGTGGCCTCGATGGCAGCTTCAACCTCAGAATTGTTGGAGCGTAGGGTCGATGGTGCCAGACGAATACCCTCAGGCATCTGCAGTGTCAGCTGATAATCGCGATCGTTTGATTCCAGATTTGGTGCCAGACGCACAGTCACATCAATCACATCTTCACTGCGGGCCTTGTCCTGGCTTACCGTCCAGGTCAGGGCATCGTCACCACGGCGAATATTGAGTGCGGTAAAACCAAACGAACCCTCAGCGCCCGGGCCTGTGCCCAAATCCATACCACCGTAGTACACATCCCCCTTGGCGGCATCGGCAATGTTCCACGCCAGTGTCAGCGGATAATCGCCATTACCGTCGTGTGTAGCCGGGCCAGACACACTGAGCATGCCACGATCGTCACCAGCCAACAGCACTGCATGTCCGGTCTCCACCTCAAACTTGCCTTCTCCATAAGCCATTGCGGTCGCAAACCAGTACTTACCGGGTGCTGGACTTTCTATGCTGCAAATGTTGTTTTCGGCCTGACTGGAAGAAATACACACCACTTCCTGATCGTATTCTTGCTTAATTGCCCTGTCGTTTTCTGCTATCTCTTCTTCTGATGGTATGAAGCCACCGTTATCGTTCAGGTCACGCCCCACCATGATGAAAGGATGTGGCTTGGTGTAACGAGGGTTCATTTCCTCCAGGGTGCTCGCGTTCTTGGCATTAAGCACTTCCACCACCAAACGCTTGGCGCCCTCCGCAACTTCAACCATCTGAATATCCCAACCCACCTGGATTTGTTCAACATCCAGGAACGGGAAGACTGCCTCCAGCGTCGCATGGGTCACGGTCGGCTTAACCGGACCATAGAAACGAGGCGTCAATGCAGCATAGGCACCGGTATTCATATAGATGGTTTCGCTGCCTTGATTGCGCTGAATGTCCAGATCAAGCGAAACAGGCATGGCATCGGCTTTACTGGCAACAACCACAGGCATATTCAGCACAGGACCCGTGCTGCTCGCTTCAGTGAGGGTGAGCTTACCGTTAAAGAACGCATCTTTATTTTGAATGTGCTCCCAAGGTGCGCCAGGCTCAGAGGGGTTAACATTCGACTGAATAAGACCTGGCACCTTAGCGGTAATCACCAGTGTCTGACTTTGGCCTTTTTTCAGACTGAAAGTAGCAGGGCTAACATTCAGCTCAAAGCCTTCCTCTTTGGCCAGCGCCTCGGCAGACCAACTGCCGTCACGGGTGGCGGTAACGGTACGCATCCAGGTACAGCTCTGCTCACACTCCATTTCCACCATAGATGGAATGTTAAGCCAGTTCGGCAACCCTCCATTGCTGGGATCGGCATTACGGTAATTCGCAATAGCCTCGTCCATAATCAGGCCAGTATTCGCCGCCTGAGCAACATTAATCGCACCGGCACCGGCCATAAAGTTGTAGTAAGGCTCAACGATCTCATAACCCAAATTCAAGTAGACAGGACCGGCCGTCAGCATCAGTGCAGATTGTACTTCGGCCGGGGTCCACTTGGGATGCAGCTGCATCAGCAACGTCATCGCACCCGTCACATGGGGGGCTGCCATCGAAGTGCCACTCATGAAGGTCCAGTCAGAGGCTTCCGGTGATTGAGTAAAGGGCTGGTCATCGGCGTTGGCTGCGTAGATTTCAACACCCGGTGCCACCAGGTCCGGAACCAGGGTATTGTTGGTTCGGCTTGGTCCCATGGAGCTGAAATATGCCAGATTATTAGCCAGTTTCTCGTCCAGAGTATATTCGTTGGTGTAATCAGAAATAGTGGCTGTTGTAGTACCTGGCTCACTGTAATTAATCCAGTTTCTGAGCGACCAGCGGGTTGAATAAGGCACATGGATACCAGGGATCACGTAGGACTCGGCAACCACGTTATCGATGTCGTAACGCACGTTTTGCAAAATAAAACCACCTGCGCCACCGGCGGCAACATTCACCGCTTTTTCCACCCGGGCAATGTCACCGCGCTCACACAGCACGATTTGATCGGCCCTGAAGGTTCCTTCAGGGAAAGGTACATTACAGGACGCCGAGCTGTATTCATCGTACGGATCTGGATCCGGGTAGTCCTCAGCCAGCACTACTTCGCCTGTAATAGAACCGGAGAAGCTCTTACCTTCGATATCCTTGTAGGGTTTAGAGCTCGAATTAACACCGAAGTTGCTTAAGGTTTTGTTACCTGCTTCCAGTTTGCGGTCGTGAGATACAGCTCCCACGGTGGTCACCCAGGGAGAACTGTGGTCAGCGCTCCAGTAGGCTCCGGCGTTACCAGCTGCGGCGGCGACAGAAATCCCGGCTTCACGGGCGGCCAGGAAGGCCAATTCGACAGGGTCACCCCAAGGCAGATTTTCCTGACCACCGATGGAGAAGTTAATCGCATCTACGCCATCGGCAATGGCGTCTTCAAAGGCGGCCAAAATCGCCGATTCAGGACAACCGGCGTAAGGGTCGCCACCATTTCCTGGCCAACATACCTGATACGAGATCACGTGGGCGCGGGGGGCGACACCACTGGTGGAAGCAAAGGTAAATGGCAGGTTGATACCATCGCTTGTTGGCTGTCCGTCGCTTGTTTGCAGCGCAGTATCTTTCAGCTCGTTACCCGCCACGGTACTGGCTGTGTGGGAGCCGTGACCATGATAGTCCTCACCATTGGCCGGACGGATCATCTCAGGTCTCATCCAGGGATTTTCCTGGAACTCAGGTGCGGCATAGACATCGGTAATTTCAGGGTATGAACGAACCCCAACCAACTTGTCGTTACACAGCACTGGAGATTGCACACAGTCACCAACAAAGTTGCCGGGACCAAAGGGATTGAGCTTTGTGTATTCTTCATCGCTGGCAAAGGCCGGATGGTCAGTGTTGATGCCGGTATCAATCACACCAACCAGCATGCCCTCACCCTTGGCAGCAAGGCCTGTGGTGGGATCTTCACCGCGCCATACAGACTTGGCACCGATAAACTCTGGGCCACGGTCGGTGCGCAGTTCAAAAACGCGGTTTGGGGTAATGCGTTTAACACCTGCCTGCTGCGACAACAAACGGGCATCCTGCTCGGTCATCTCAACCAACATTGCGTTGCTAGCCACAGTAAAGCGCTGCTTTACCGCAATGTTTGCACCGGCCGTTTTAGCACGGGACAGTAAGGTATTCTGTTTTGTTTCAAGATAGTTTTGATACTGAGCCGCGTTTTGAGTTTTAACGTTTACTCGGCCTTTACCGATCACGGAACGGTTTTTCGGCGCTGCTGTCGCCGCAAGCCCCGGAATGCCGCCCTGATAGGTCGCCATAGGCTCGTCATCCAGTTGCACGATATACTGCTGCTGTCCCTGGCGACTGGGATCTGGTTGAAAAATTTGTTCTGGTGAACGTGCCTTTAACTGCAGGTTCTTTTGACCCGGCTTGCCGACAAAAATATCGCCATCGAGACTGGCCTTGTGAGTGGCATCGATTTTCCTCACATCGTCAGCAGTAAAGCTTGGCTGATAAAAATTTCCTTTACCAACCGCTACCATACCCGGTGCGGCGGTGCTGGATGTTACTCCCCCGATATAAATGGCTGTCAAACTTGCCAGTAGCGTTTTCCGTGTTAAAAGTTGATTTCTTGTTATATTGGACACGCAAGGTTCCTCTTGTTTTTGGAATTAACTATCCGTGAAAAGACGCAACAACAAGAGCTTGTTTATCCAGTTATAAACAAGTCTTACGCCTGGAATATCTAACTGAAAATAGGCCATAACTTTTTCCTATTTGCCTAAAGGATGTCAAGCCGCACCAAAAAAATCAGGGATTCCCTGATATATGTCCAAAGTCCGAATTGCTAGCTTGAAACCATGGTAGTAGCCCTACCAAAGCCCAAGTTATAAAAGCAAAAAGGATATTTCATGAACTTCAAACTCTACCTGTTAGCGCTGCTTCCCGCGCTGATGTTGCTTGGCACGCCGGTTCAGGCAGCAAAACTCAAACCTCAAAATTTAAAACAACTAATCACTGAGTCTGAAAGCATTCTGTCCGGGCAGGTTCTGTCTGTTACCGACGGGATATCTGAGCAGGGTGTGCCCTACACTGAGGTTACGATTAAGGTGAATAACGCTGCCAAAGGCCAGCACGACAAAAACTCCACCTACACATTTCGCCAGTTTGGTTTAACCAAACCCCGCACTAATGCAAATGGCAATAAGTTGCTTGCCGTCTCTCCCGAGGGCTTCCCCCGCTGGAATGCCAACGAAACTGTCATTGTGTTCATGCACAAGGCAGCAAAGCTGACTGGATTACGTACTACTGCCGGTATGGCTAACGGCAAGTTCGTGATTCAGGGCAGCAAAGTCAGCAATGAATTCAATAATTTTGGCGTGTTCAATGACATCGAGTTTGCTCAAGGCCTGTTGTCCGAGTCAGAAAACTCCATGCTGAAAGCAACCGGCGCCGTTAATGCGGCAGACTTTATGAGCTTGGTGGGTAAAGCCGTTTCCGAGCAATGGATCAGCAATGGGAAGATGAAATAATGAAAATCAATAAATTTACTGTTGCAATACTTGGCATGCTGGGTACGGGCTCTGCGCTGGCTGCCGGCCCCCTGTTAACCTCGGACGACGCCAGTCCCAAGCCCTATGTGTGGGACACCTCAAAAGGGTCCATTCCCGTTTACGTTGATGGTGGCGACGCCTTTACCTACGACTATGATGGCAGCGTGTTTTTATCTATCGATCGCGCCAGAGAAATCACCCAGTTTGCCTTTGACCAATGGAACAATGTTGAAACCTCCACGTTCCGGGCTGATATTGCTGGTACAATTCAAGAAAAAACAGGCATCGCCGATGTGACCGGCGCTAATGCGGCCGAAATCTATACCAAGCAAAATGGTTATGGCTTCTGGGTACTGTATGACACTGATGGCAGTATCCTAGAAGACTTTTTCGGGGTACCGAAAACGGCTGTGCTGGGTATCGCCTTCCCCGAAATTGCAGATGAAAACAACGTGATCATCGAGGCAACCGCAGTAATCAATGGTTGGAACGTCTACGTTAACGATACCGAAGGCAACCAGGTTGCAGGGGTATTTACCCATGAATTTGGTCATGCAATAAACCTGTCACACTCCCAAACCAATGGTCAGTTGGGTTACATCAGTAACACCTTTGCCCCACTCTACCCCGGCGTTGCCGGTTGCGGTGTCGAGCCGATACACGCCTACAATTGGCCGGACTGGTATGGCCCAACCAATCCTGCTGATCCCGAAATAATTGAAACCATGTTCCCCTTCATCAGCCACAACGACGCAGGCGGAACGGCCCAAAGTACTGTCAACGTACTGGATGACAAAGTCTCAATTTCCAATCTCTATCCAACTGACGCTTACAAAACCGGCTTTGGTGCAATTGAGGGCAGACTGCGCCTTAAAGATGGCCAGACCGAATACAGTGGCGTCAATATCATCGCCCGTAACCTCAGCGACCCACTGATGGATGCGGTGTCTGCACAGTCAGGTTACCTGACTCAGGGTAAAGTTGGCCCGGACGGATACTTCAAAATCAACGGCCTCACCCCCGGTCAAAGCTATGTGCTTTATACCGAGGAGATCCATGTTGGCGGATACCCAACACGCCAAATGCCCATCATTTCGGTGGCCGAATATTGGAATGAGAACGAAGGGAGCAACCCGGTTTCTGACAACAAGTGTGATGTCACGCCAATCGTTGCCGAAGCCGGTAAGAGCAAACAGGCCGATCTCACCTTCAACGGCTACGATGACGGCATCAACTTCCGCCCCATCGTCAACGCATTCCTGACCGATCTTGCCAAAAATGGCCGCTCGTCCATGGGAACCATCATGGGTTATGGATTTACCTGGGATGAGACCAAGGGATTTGAAATGCTGCCTGATTATGTCACCGCAGAAGCAGGTCGCATGAACCGTAACGGCACCAAGATCCTGGTGAATTCCGATCACGATCGCAATGGCGTCAGCGCTCCGGCAATCTGGTCTGATTCAAAGGGCGTAATGCCCCTTGGCGACTTCACCGGTAACAGCTGTGGCGGTGGCACACAACATGGTACCGAAGCTGCGTCGGCCTGGGACATTGATGATGCCGGTAACACGGTTGTCGGCTTGGCTTACAAAGATGTCGACGGTAACGGCATGTGCTACGAGTACGATAAGGGTGAGCTGGTTCCTTTCATCTGGACGCCCAAAGAAGGTATGCATGAACTGGACACCCAGGATGTTGACTGGAACATTAACTCCTGGGTACGTGCCCATGCCATTTCCGGTAATGGCGAAGTGGCTCTGGGTTCACTTGATGGTTGGGAAGCAGTCGCCTGGGTAAAAGAAGGGAAGATGATCAATCTGTACCAAAAAGCCGGTGCAATTGAAGCAAATGCCGCTTCTTACGATGGCAAAAAGATAGCCCTGGCCACCGAGACCGGTAACGTACTGCTTTGGGATCACAGCAAGCCTGACAGCAGCGCCTTCACCGATATTGGCGGTCTCAAATGGTGTGAAGACTTGCCATTTATACTGTGGGGAATGAATGTCTGTGAAGACATGGGCATCGATTGGGTACACAGCATTTTTGGTGAATTCGCAGGCCTTGTGCCATTCGACATGAGTGACAACGGTGATGTCATCATAGGCCGTGCCGGTGACTTCTGGGCAGGTTTTGTTGGTGCAATCTACATCAAAGAGCTGGGCTGGATGACGCTGGATAACTTCTTCAGTAAGCAGGGTGTTTTGGAAGCCGAAAACGCAGCCATGAATAACCCGCTGTCTATGAGCGCCGCAGGGTCAAAAATGGTCGGTGGTATCGCTGGCGCCATGATTTCCTTCCATGTCGATATGACGGAAGTGTACGTGTGCGAAAACGGCAACTCCATCAAGACTGGTTTCCCTAATGGTCTTATCAACAAAGTGAAATCCGGCGCGCAATTCGGTCGCTGCGAACACTTGAATTAACAGCAAGATGTCGGGAGACGCCCTGATGGGCGTACTCCTTGACACAGTCGCTGAATCGTCAGGACTCAAGCAGCGCCGGGCTTTGTCAGTTGGCGCTGAATATGGCCAAAGAATTTAAGGAATTAGCAGTGTCAGAGCGGCAATGAAGGAATTGACCTCAAGCACCTTGCTCAATGGGCCTGCTATTTACCACACACTTTCAGGAACAAACATGAAAACAATAAATAAAACCTTATTAGCGCTGGGTATTGGGATGGCAATGACCGCCAATGCTGCCGACGACCGTTACGTTATTCAGGTCGATGCTGAGCATAAAGGCGTGGTGAAAGCCCTTGCCAAAAAAATGGGCGGCGAAATCCACGCCGAAGGCAAGCACTTTTTCTCAGCCACCTTCAGCGGCAAAGATCTTGCGGCCATAAAAGGTCTGCTGAATAACCCACACATCCAACTCATCGAAGAAGATGCCAAACGCCAATTGATGGGTTACAGCGATGATGTTGGCGACCCACGTTACAGCCAGATCTCCCCCTATGCCGTATATCAATCCCAGGCAAACCAGCTCACGCTGCAAGCAAACTCCGGCGTGAAAGTCTGTGTGATTGACTCCGGCCTCGATCGTTCAAACGCTGACTTTTTATGGCAAAACATTACCGGTGACAACGATATTGGCACCGGACAGTGGGACCAACATGGCGGCCCCCATGGAACCCACGTTGCCGGCACCATCGGCGCAGCCGATAACGGTATCGGCGTTATCGGCATGGCTCCCGGCGTCGACATGCATATCATTAAAGTATTTAACGCAAATGGCTGGGGCTACTCGTCTGATCTCGCTGTTGCAGCAGAAAAATGTGCCGCTGCCGACGCCAACATCATTAACATGAGTCTCGGTGGCGGTCGACCAAACAGCACCGAAGAGAACGCTTTTAAAGCATTCACCAACAATGGCGGTTTGGTGATTGCCGCTGCTGGTAACGATGGCAACAATGTCAGAACCTTCCCTGCCGGTTATGAATCAGTGATGATGGTGGGGGCCAACGACGCGAATGACCAAATCGCACCATTCTCCCAGTACCCGGCCTGTAGCATCATCTACTCAGGCAAAAACAATAAAAACAACCAGCAAATTCTGGACACTACCTGTGTAGAGGTAACAGCTGGCGGCGTGGATACCCTGTCAACCTATCCTGCCGATATGGCGGTGGCGTCTGTATTAAACGCCGATGGCCAGGTGCTTGGCTCGTCCGGAATGGGCTACGCTGCACAAGGAAATGTCACCGGTAACGGCTATTACATGGGGCTTGGCAAGGCCACAGACTCCGGGGCCGACGGAAAGGTCTGCTTGATTGATCGCGGCGAAATTTCCTTTAATGACAAAGTCATGAATTGCGAAGCCTCTGGTGGTATTGGCGCCATTATCATCAATAACGTCGCAGGTATGGTGTATGGCACCCTGGGCGCCGACACCACGACCCGTATTCCCGCCGTTGGCGCCACCTTGGAAGATCGCAGTGCTATCCTGGCTGCAAGTGCATTTGGCGTGGAGATAAGCACCTCAGACTACGGCTTCATGAGCGGAACCTCTATGGCGACCCCTGCCGTCAGTGGTCTGGCCGCCGTGCTGTGGTCAAATCATCCGGAGTGCAGCGGCAGCGATATTCGCGACGCCCTGAAAAAGACCGCGTTTGATGCAGGTGCCAATGGCCGTGACGACTACTTTGGCCATGGCATTGTCAAAGTGGCTGACGCGCATCAATACCTGTTAAACAACGGCTGCAAGGCAACCCCCGTCGTGGACATTCAATTGACCACACAGACATACGCCGGCAAGCGCGGCGAACAGGTTGAACTCAATTGGTCCGGCGCAACAACCCGCAAGGTAAACGTGTTTCGCAATGGCGTGATGATGACGGCCACCGCGAACGACGGCGGTTTTGTCGATACGCTCAACAATCCTTATGGCATATACACCTACCATATATGCGAGGATGGCACCGGCAACTGCTCTGATATTTCGAGTGTCACATTCAACTGACAGTCAGCCTGTAATAGCAAGAGCGCCTAAGGGCGCTCTTTTTTATGCTACGTATTACTTCATATGCATCGCTGCCAAGATTCCAGATAACTACCGGGTATTCTGCATAACAATTTAAGAAGCTGCTGCTGGGAGTAACACCTGTACTCGTAGAGAGTGTTTATAACTCAACGCCCAAATTGGCGCTACAATCATCTTCTTTTAGCCGCTTGAGAATGCAGCAATCCCGGACATGATGGGTATCGCAGGCGACCAGCGACGAGAGTGAAGCATCCTGCTTAGCCAGCTCACGCTGGGTCTGTCGAATGCGCTCAAGTTGCTCGGCAATAATGTCATCGACCACGGCGCTGGAGCTGCGAGGGTGTTGCTGCACCTCAACCAAACGGCGAATGTCGCACAGGGCGATATTCAACGGCGGATAAAAATCAAGGTTTCCAGGTCCTGCGGGCCAAGTGACTCTCTGTTCGTGATAAAACAGGAAATAGCAAAGGCTGGTGGATACATTCCTGGCGCTAAAGTATTGCTTTAAGACACATACAGCTTAAATGTTAGCCTTGTACTCATGAGTGCAAGGCTAACAGCAGCTCGTTTGGATCAAGTAGATGTAATTGAGGAAATCATCTCTGATAGTTTTGTAATGGCCTATTTACGCTAATCTAAATAATTATGCTGGTTATAAATCCCTTCAACATCCTTTAGTTTGTGGTTGTGGCAGACTTCATCGGTGATCACTGCACCACATTTTCGATCATCAGAGTTTCGAGCTTGTCACCCCAAGCTTGTAATACTGATAACAGCTCCTCTAAGTAATCATGGTGGTTATAGACTCGCAACATTCCAGGAAGTTGATGACCAACCGTTTTTTCAATTGCCACAATATCGAGTCCCATTTCACTGCATCGACTGATAAAAGTGCGGCGTAAGTCATGAGGTGAAAAATGCTCAAGATTTGACGGAAGGTTGCGTTTGATATTCGAGCGAATTGCGGCAGGCTCTTGCTGTTTATCTAAGGTTGCTTGAGGCCCATACCAACTTCCAATGGCTTGGAATACTATCACGTTGCTCTAGCGGCTGTTTAATAAGGTAATCACTTAATGGCACCTTACGACTTTCTTGGCTCTTCGTGTGCCGCTCTTCTGAGCTCGCAGGCAGCAACCAGAGCTTTTCATCAAAATCAACCTCACTCCAGCGCATTTCAAGTACCGCACTGATCCTTTGTCCGCACCCAAGTAAGAAATTTAATAGCCGAATATTGGCATCATCCATTCGCCAAGAAGGCAAGCTTGTTAGCAATATTTTCAGCTCGGAGAAGCCCCGATTTCGCTTGGTGATTTTCGTTCCCCCTCCAACATCTCTCGCCCTCAATAGCGGCGCAGGATGCGTATCGATCATATTCAACGCTAAGGCATGCTTGATGACCTGATTAATGATCTTGTGACACACCCCTATCGCACCAGCCATCTTCCGACCGCTTTTGTCCACCTTAGCATCAAACACTTTATTGAGATCATTCATTCTCAAATCAGCTAATTTAATGCTACCAATATAAGGCTTTATGTCGCGTAAATAGATGGCTCTTGCTTGAGAACCTCGCAATTGCTTTGATAGCTGCTTCTCATCAAAACTCACAAAAGCATCATCAAATGTTTTAGCTTCCTCTTGCTCGCGATGCTCTCTTAACAATTCTTGCTTGGGATTTTTGTTATTTTCTAGCCAACTACGGAAACGCCCCGCCTCTTTTCTTGCTTGCTCAAGTGTCATCCCCCGTTTCTGGTCTCGACTTGTCGTATCGGCCCATTGATATTTTTTCATGTTTCTTACCAACTTGATAACGAAATGTCCAAGTCATAGTGCCGGTTGGGCGGACGCGAATGTTGAGCCCCTCAATTTTTTATCTGGGATTAGGTACTCTTTATCTTGCGGACTCAATGCTTGTAATGTGGCATTGCTGCTAATTCGCTTTGTTGTCATGAGTAAACCTCAACAATTCTGGGTACGGCGCCGGGTACGGATAAGAGTGATTTTTTATTGTATTCCTAGAGACACCCATGGACAATAAAAATCATTAAACATAGTTAAAACAATATATTGATACACCACCATAGACGAATGCAGACACCTAAAGATTGACTTACCCATACACAGGTCATAAGCATCAAGTGAGCGATTAGCAATTTGACGCAATGCCGCTTCATTTTGCATGCCACGACCTGAGATGATCTGATCTTTTACTAGCTCTTCGGGTGAGTCGTCGTTGATGCCTTGGGCCAACTGAATGGGGTTTTTAGGGATGGCCAACCAACCGCCATTGATGGCGGAATTGCCACCAATAACTTGCATCTTTTCCAACACTAATACCGAGCCTAGGTTCTGACGTTTGGCGTTTAATGCGGCCGATAGACCAGCAAAACCAGAACCCACAACAATGACATCCTGAGATTCATCCCACTCTATTGGGTTACATTCACTGGCCGATACGGTTCCCGGCATGGTGGCGGCTATTCCACCAAATGCGGCACCTGCGCTGAGTTTTAAAAAGTTTCTTCTGTTGTGCATTTGATTGTCCTCTGCATCTCTGTGAGAGCAAGATAGAGGTTCTGCACGTGGTTAAAGGTGAAGTAAGTCACGGCTTTTTTTCAGTGGCAAACTTATTCGTGAGCCAAGTCCCGAATATCTTTTTCTGAATGTTTCATTCGATGGGAATTGTTGCGGGGAGTTTATAGGGGCTAGGCATTTTTTGCGTGAATGTTTGTTTTACGTAATTCACAAAGCCTATCAATAAAGCCCATTTTGCGTGAGGTTTATCCCGATACTCTGAGCATCGGCTGTTATTGAGATCTACTGTGAGGGCATACTTCAGCAAAATATTTATTAAGGTGAAGAGAATGAAATGCCCTACGGATACATTACCTATGATGCGTTGCAACCAGATCCTTGATGCGGCGGAGCAGCTCATTGAGTCTCAGGGCATAGTCTCATTTAAGTTCTCTCAGCTTGCTAAAGAGGTTGGGTGCTCTACTGGCACCTTATATAAGTTCTTTGAGCGCAAAGAGGATGTATTGGTTTGTTTGTTTTTAAGAAGTGCAACTTCGAACCATCTGCCTATTTTTATCGATCAATATCCATCGCTTACCGAGCAAGAGAAAGTGTTACTACCTATCATGTTCACCTTCGAAACCATAAAGCGTTCAAAAAGTTTCTTCACGCTACGATCTGTTTCAGTGAATACCATGGTGTGGCAGTTAGCCAGTGATGAAAAGGTTGAACGTTTTAAAAAGCGTATCAATGCGTTTTGGGGCTGGTTTACCGATGCTCTCCATGCGGCGGTGGCAAACGGCGAACTTGAGGCGACGCCACTCCAAGTTAAAGAATTGGTTCAGGGGATCACCTTCTATTTGACAGGCGCTTTGACGCAATTTGAAAGTCAACTCATCGCGCCAGAGTATCTGTCTAATCGTCGTGAAACTTGCTATCGCCATCTTGCTAAATTGATGGGGCCATATAAATGGCAGCAGCCATTGACCCATGAGCTATTTGATAGCTTAGAGGCGCGTACGGTGAAGTTTTTCGACCAACACTATCGTGATCATATGACCTGTGCTGCATGCAGTGCCCTCTCTCAGGTGAAATTAACTCAAGCGACAAGTTGCGCTCGACATGCCTTAAAAGCGAGTTAAGCTTAACCAAAGAAAAAGCCCTCGATTGGGTCAAGGGCTGGGCCAAAAAGTGTCGTAGTGGTGTGATTTGATGAGCAATATCGCGGCCCGAAAGTGTAAGTGAGTTAACGAGAGCATTGTTAACTCACTTATTATTCGCTATTAACTAGAAGTAATAGCCGAAATTAATGTTGACCCGCTTGTCCCAATCATCGCCCACTTCAGGTAAGCCGACATGGTCGTTGTTTGCAGTAGAGAAGGTCATGTTTTTACCCATGATGAAATCAACCATGGTGTAAGTTGGCCCTGCAGAGATGGCGCAGCCAGTCACATTTTGCATGCTATCGTCGTAGTGACTGTCTGCTACGTCGGGTGTCATTAGGCCAAAGTCGTTGTAACACTTAACGCTGCCCCAATCAGTGCTAAAAGTCTTGGCAATATTGGCACTGTAAGATTGGCCCTTAGAAGCGATCTCATATTGCCAGCTTACCACTGACACCCCAATTTTGTTGTCGTCAGCAGCATCGGCGGCATCGTATTCATACTGCATTGCTTGTAACTGCAGGTTCCAACCTTTATAGCTGCTATCTAAGTGCAGGGCCGCGGCATAACGGTCGCCAGTGTTACCTGTTTTACTGTTATAGATTTGACCGTACTGGACCGAACCACCGATAGTCGTTTGGCCACCCTCATGCTCAGCTGTGTACGTTTGACGAAGGTTAAGTTGGTTGGTTTCTTCGTTATTATACTCGGTGCCATTGATGGTGCCTGTGTAGAGGTCTGTAGCATAACGCTTGTTTTCGCTAGCGCCATACTCAGGGTTTTTATAGAAAGCGAGATCAGTGTGCCAACCATTTTTCTCATAAACAGCTTTGATACCTACATCATGGTCATCTTCAAATCCAAGGTAATACGGAATACCAAACCAGAAGCTATTGGAGATAAATCCTGGATTACCAAACGGAACTTTGTTGATGCCAAACTGCAGTTGCCAGTTGGGGTCTATGTCGTAAAAGCCATACCCATATTTGATGTAGTCAGTGCTAGAGGTGAAACGGTACTCTGCAGCCAGTCCCCAATCTCCCTGTTTGCCATTGAACTTAATAGCGGCCATATCGAAACTGAAATCGCCGCCCTTATCCTTGGATGATTCGCTATAGTCTTTGTAGGCATAATTAACCCTTACAGCGCCCCCGATATCCATACCGTCTTCGGCAGCGACTGGAATCGATAGCCCCACTATGCTTATTGCAGCCATGAGCGCGGAAAGCGCAAAGTGTGTCGTTTTCATCATCATCACCTTAATTCTTTTATTGATTGTTTATCTTTGTTGTTTTTTTGCTTATTCGTGTTGGTGATCTTGCTCTGTACTTGGTGTGCTAATTTTTGTTGGGTATGCGATGGCCTCAATGCCTTTTAGGTGATATCCAGTTTTTGCAAACCCCGCTTGGGCACTCTTTACCCTTAGCGTTCCGGCGATATACATAGGTTGCTGTAGATCGGGTATGGCAATAGGTACATCAAAGGAGACATGGATCAACTGGTTCGCTGGCGAGGGCGGTTTATGGAAGCAGGCACCTTGCTGCGGCGTTAATAGAAAATTCTTAACATAGCCACTGTTCTTGCCATCTAATGGGACCACAAACCCAGGTATGATCACCTTTTTTCCATCTAGAGCAAGGTTGACGTTGGTTTCTACTGGTAAGTCTGCAGCTCCCGGCGCTAGGTTGTGCCAAAGGATTGATATCGCTTCTTCGGCTAATAGGCTGGGGCTAATGAGTAGGCTAATTGCCAAAATAAGTTTTTTCATATTAGTTAATGAGGCCAAGATCACCTGACCTCATTCTCCGCTTAAGCGTTAAGGTTGATTACTTAGATTTTTGAACCACATCCCAGCCGTAACCACCATTCCCTGAACGTACTAACTTGGAGTTAGTGTATGGAATGAAGTCAAACATCAACTGTTCGCCTGGACCTACATCTTGTGGCCACTGGTACTTGAAGGTAGAGAACTTGCCATCTAGCGGGAACCAATACATATAGATCAGATCTTGGTCATCATAGGTGTTTGGTGTGTAGTGCATCGCTTTACTTGGGATTTCGATGTAGTCCCCTGGGCCGAATGGTTGCATACGCTCTTGTGCCCAAGTTAGGCCTTGGCCACTTAAGCCGTAATAACATTCCATTTCACGATGGTAGTGCGGTGCCGCAGTACCCGGCGCCACACGAACCAGGCCGATAACCGTTGGTTCATCGTTAAGCTCTTTCCAGCACATGCCAACTTCTGTTGCCGCAGCACCACCTTCAGGACATGGAATAAGGTTGCTTGGATCATCCACGCGCCATGTTAGCCAGCCTGATTCGTTGGCACCCTTACCGCCATGATCATTCGACTTAATGCTGTAGATATCTTTTTCACCCGATTGTAGCTCTTTAAGATATGCCATCGCTTGCTCTTGCTTACACACCATTGGCATAACCTTGGTTGGCGCATTAATTGTTGAAAGCGTTGGCTTTTCATTGTGCCATGGTTTGTCTGCAGGCTTATCGGCAGCGACTGCACACCCTGTCATCAATACGGCTGAGGCAATTAGTAGTTTTTTCATCATCATTTCCTTTGGCTATTTATCTATTTTCTAGTGTTTGAATTTAGGGTAATCAAAGTTGTGGCAATCCATGCAGATTGCTTGCTTTGGTTTATGTTCTCCGTGACACTCCATACAAGGCGCTTCTTGGCCGTAATGCATGCTGTCATGGGGATTCTGTTTTGCGTCGTGGCCTTCGCGCTTGGTTTGCTCTGCGAGCTCAGCCATGTCGTGGCATTGCAGGCAGGCCTCATCTGACGGGAATCGCTTTGTTCCTTGGTCATGGCAGGTTTTACAACCTGAGTCGTAAACCATGTCGTGGTAGTCGCGTTTATCTCGAGCTTGTACAGAGAGAGCGATACAGCTAGTCAATGCCAGAACAAGTAATAGGTTGAGTTTATTCATGTTAAATCCTTACGCTTCCATGATTGAGCGAGCGGCGGTAACGCCAAACGCCATGCATTCAGGGGTTGAGCATCCACCTAGTCGGCTGACGCCATGGACGCCACCAGAGACTTCGCCCGCTGCGTAAAGACCTGGAATTTTCTCACCGGTTTTTGCTGCAATGACTTCTGCTTTGGTATTGATTTGAATGCCACCTTGGCAGTAGTGCACTTTTGGCCACAGACGCTGCACAATGAATGGTGCGGTAAGGTAGATGCCGGTACTCATGTTCATGCGTTTGCCAAATTGAGGGTCTTCGCCAGCTTTTACATATGTGTTCCAATCGTCTATCTGTTTCTTAAGCGGCTTGAAAGGCACATCAAAGTGCTTGGCGATAGCTTCTACTGAGTCAAATTCCCACGCGACCTTGTAGCGCAGTACATTGTCCATAGAGGGATCTTTTTGTGCTTCGTGCTTAGGTGCAATCAGCAGTGCTGGGTTTGGTTTGCCATCTTTATCTCGGCGTTGAACCTCTAAGTCAGCACGGGTTTTTCGGTCAGCGGTTTCGTTCATGAAACGTTGACCAGTTGAGCGGTCAATGGCGACTGAATGAGGGAAGTTATACAGTGAGAAGCCAGCACCATAGCCAAATCCGCCTTCATCTGGTGATGCCCAGGGGCCAGATTGAATAAAGCTCAAGTGCACGGGCATAGCACCCTCTGCGAGCATGGCGATAAGGCCATCGCCGGTTGCACCACGCGCATTGGTGCAACCCACTTCAGCACCAAGATTTGGATCGAGTGCTTGGCGGAAATTGACGTTGGCACCAAAGCCACCAGTGGCAATAAGCACCCCTTTATCGGCTTTTACATTGATCAGCTCACCTGAGTTTTCGTGACCAAAATGGTAGCCTCGACGCACTTTGATTCCTAAAACCTGACCGTCAGCAGCGGTGATCAAGCCTTCGAACTTATGACGAATTTTGGTTTTTACACCGTAACTGCGTGCGGTTTTCAACATAGGGCGGATAAAGCCAGAACCACTGCGCTCAATCACTTGGTGACTGCGAGTGGCACTGGTGCCGCCAGTATTGATGATGTGATCGCGGTAAATGCAGCCGCAATCTTTGGTGAGTTGGTAGATGTAGGGACCAAGCTCAGCACTATGACGCAGGAGTTCTTCGCTTGCGTAGCCACGGCCGGATTTGAGCTGATCTTGCACCATCAGTTCAGCGCTGTCTTCGATACCCAGCTTCTTTTGTAAGTCGGTATTAGCAAAACAGGCTTGGCCTGCGTTGAGTGTGCTGTTGCCGCCGTAAACACCGAGCTTTTCAAATACTACAATGTCTTTCGCTCCTAGCTTACCCGCCTCTACGGCTGCAGCGAGGCCTGCGAAGCCTGAGCCGACAATAACAATCTCATGTTGCTCATCCCATTTGATATCCGATGGACTGGCATTTGAGCTGAAGGGGACTAGTGCGCCAGCAGCTGCAGCACCAGCGCCTAGTTTTAAAAATGAACGTCTTGTTTGCATTTGTTACCTCCGATTAACTTGGGGTAACAATATGGTTTGTGGGCAAGGCTAATTATGCGCGAAATCACACTTTGGATTGGGGGAGAAAGTTTTATGTGATGATGGTTGAGAAAATGTTTCTTTTAAGTATCTAATTAGTGCTGGGACCATAAAATGGCATGAGATTTATAAGTTAAATGGTATAAATATGCGGTGTCCTAAAGACAGCTGTGAAGCACTACGATGTAATCAACTTCTCGATGAGGCTGAAAAATTAATTGATAATCAGGGTGTTGTGTCTTTTCGTTTTGCGCAGATAGCCAAGCAGGCAGAATGTTCAACTAATACGCTATATAAATATTTTGAATCTAAAGAAGATGTTTTAGTTTGTCTTTTTCTAAGGAATACAACTTCTAGTCGAATTCCAGTATTTATTTCAGAGAACCCTCAATTTAATATTCAGCAATTATCTGTACTGCCTATTTTATTTACTTTCGAAGTTGTTAAAAGAAGCCCAATTTTTAATATTTTGCGAGTTGTATCGATAAATAGTATGTTCTGGCAATTGGCGAGTTCGGAAAAAATTGAAATATTACGTCATCGCGTAAATCTGTTTTGGAGTTGTATTCGAGCGCCTATCGAAGAGGCGGTTGCCCAAGGTGAATTAATGGCAACCGAGATGGACATTAAGGAGTTGGTACAGTCACTGTATTTCTTCTTAGCGGGGGCGACATCCTCTTACGAAAGCCGGTTGATGGATGAGTGTTATTTTACTCCCGATGATGAGACTGGTTTTCGCCACATTAGTCGTTTAATGAACCGCTATGCGTGGAAAACACCGATCACCCAGGAGATGATGTGCGATATGGTGGTGAGGATCAGCGAGTTTCTCGATAGAGGGGAAGGTAAGGTTCGAACCTGTGAAACCTGCTTAGCGACCGGTAAACGTCATGATTGCCGAGGCTAATCTTGCCTCATTTTTTGCTATAAAACTATTCACTGATAAGGTCATTAACATACGTTGGCCTGAATCAGTGTGTGGTGCAAACCGTCTCATCATACTTTTCGTTTAACTGTTTCAAAATCTGTACTCCTTTCTTGATGAAGACTTTGATGACAGCCCCCATTGTGCTTGACTTTATAGCGGTGCATCCATAGTCTGCTTATTCAGTAATCAAGGTGGTATGCAATGCACATAAACTATAATTTAAAACCTGCGTCTGAGCGCCGTACTGAGCAGTTTCAGCCTGAAACCAATGTTGGATTCGGTAATTTAAGAACTGATCATATGTTTTTGATGGATTATCGCGATGGGGAGTGGCGTGATCCGAGAGTTGTCCCATATGGACCTTTTGAGGTCGCCCCTGGCGCGATAGCGCTGCACTATGGGCAGTCAGTGTTTGAAGGTGCCAAAGCCTTTATGCATGAAGATGGTGAAATATATACTTTTCGTTTAGACAAAAATGCCGAGCGTTTAAACCGCAGCGCGGACATTATTTGTATTCCAGCGCTTCCAGAAGCGATGCAGCTTGAAGGCATTAATGCCTTAATTGACGTTGACCGTTTGTGGTTTCCAATGCAAGAGGGCGCGTGTCTTTATATTCGTCCCTTTATCTTTGCCACAGAGGACCGTCTATCTGTCAGCCCAAGCCAGCAATATACTTTTTGCGTGATGTTGAGCCCAAGCGGCGCGTATTACGCAGATGGTTTTGATAAGGCGATTCGCTTGCTGATCACTGAACGCTTTCACCGTGCGGTGTCCGGTGGTACGGGGGCCTCTAAAGCCGCTGGTAACTACGCGGCATCGTTGAAAGCCGGTAAGGCAGCAGCAGAGTATGGTGCAGCGCAAGTGCTCTACCTTGACGCTAACAACAAACAGATTGAGGAAGTGGGTGCAATGAACCATTTCCATGTGCTCAAAGATGGCACCATTATTATTCCTAAATTTACCGACACCATTTTGAAGTCAATCACCTCGCAATCTATTTTGGATTTGGGTGAGGTGCTGGGCTGTGAAGTGCGCCAAGAAACAGTGATGTTGGATCAGTTTATTCGTGATATCGAGTCAGGTGAAATCATCGAAGCGGGTGGATTTGGCACCGCTGCCGTTGTCTCGCCGGTGGGCTCTTATATCTTTGAAGACAACCGTGTTGTGACGGTCGGTAATGGTGAAGTGGGTGAGCATACTCGCCGAATTTATCAAGTGTTAACCGACATTCAAAAGGGCAAGCGTGAAGGCCCTAAAGGTTGGATTCAACACGTTGAGCGTATCGTGGGTTAATCCAGTAAGTATCTGGTTAAAATGCTATTTTACTCACTTAAAAGGCGTTGATGGCGCCTTTTTTATTGGCCGTGGGATGGGGTTTTAAAATGAGAAAAAGCCTCGCCGGAAGGGTGGGGCGAGGCTGTCTCATGTCAATGGCTACCAGTTCAACACTCGATAACCATGAACCCTGTGTCGAGGGCTCGGTATACCAACGGCATCAATAAATCACGCATCTATTGAATGACATTTGTATGACTCGTGCACTCATTAAAATTTGGATAATCATTTTTCTATTGGCTTTGCTGTAATGTCGCTAAGCGTTTCTCTGTATTCTTTCTGCCCTGCTCAATATGGCGTCGCATTAATAAACTGGCTAACTCACCATCTCGCTGGGCAATCGCTTCGACAATGCGCCGATGGTCAGCCAAGGCCTTGGTCGGCCGGTTGATGTTGGTGCATTGATAACGATACATTCTCAGTAGGTGATAAAGACCACCAATCAAGGTTTCTTGAAGGTGTTTACTCCTACTGGCCTGAATGATTCGATAGTGAAAATCCACATCGCCCTCTTTTTGAAAGAAGGTATCCCCAGCCGCTAATGCCTGCTCTTGTTTGACGAGCAGTGCCTCTAACTGTGCGAGTTCCTCTTGATTGATATGTTGTGCCGCAAGCTCACAGGCCATGCCTTCTAATACGCTGCGCAGTCGATATAAATCGTTAAGCTCCTCGATTGTTAATTCTGCAACCCGCGCGCCAATATGGGGTGTTCTGACAATGAGGCGTCGTCGCTCTAGGGTGAGCAGTGCTTCTCTTGTCGGCCCGCGACTCATTCCATATTGCTCAGCTAATGCTTGCTCATTGATTTTACTGCCTGCAGCTAACTCGCCCTTAATAATACTGGTTTGTATTGCAAGCAAGGCCTTATCAGCCAAGGTTGCACCAGATTTTGTCGGGTGACTTGTTTGATGCTTGGACAGGTTCAAATGATTCTGCTCTCGGTTTTGTGTGCACTGGTAAAATTAGAGCGACACATGTCTATTGTCAACAATCTAACTGTTAGACATAAGTCGCAATGGCTTTGGTTGGTGATTTAAGTTGTTGTTTTTTTTGGTTGTAGATGATTTTTATTGTCGAGTTCAAGGTGGGTTGTATAGCTTGTTTATGGCTTTATTGTTGACAATTTTTTGTGCGATAATAAAAAAGTCGCCCTGAGGCGACTTTGTGTGGCTGCCCTCTAAGAGGCAAAGATTAGTGAGACTCTATTGCGTCCGATTCTTGTTTTGAACCAGAGAGTTGCTTAGAGTTGTACTTGAGCAAAATTTGATGGATCTGTTCATCTTTTTGTTGCCACACGCCATTAAGCCAGCGTTGAAATTGTGCGCGACAATCAGCGTCACTAAAGTATTTAGCATCATCGACTTCAGGTACTGGCATGGTCTCAATGCGCACCACAATGCGTTTTATTTTTCCGTGCATCACTTCAGTTAGTGTGTCATCTGCAGAATCTGGATACACTAAAGTCACATTGAGTAAGCTGGTAAACTGTTCGCCCATTGCTGAAATAGTAAACGCGATACCACCGGCTTTAGGGCGAAGGAGATAGCGGTATGGAGAACGCTGACGGGCATGTTTCTCTTTGGTAAAACGGCTGCCTTCGACGTAGTTGATAATAGATGTAGGCATGGTTTTGAACTTCTCGCACGAACGACGAGTCGTTGCTAAATCTTTTCCTTTCAGTTTAGGATTCTTACGCAACTGCTTAGCGCTAGTACGGTTCATAAATGGCATATCAAGCGACCAACAACCTAACCCCATGAAAGGCACCCAAAGTAGCTCCTTTTTTAAGAAGAACTTTAACATTGGGATGTTATTGCGCAGGACATACGTGAGCGCAGCGATGTCGAACCCGCTAAGATGGTTGCTAATCAGTAAATACCAACCATCTTTCTTAAGCCCCTCTAAGCCCTCAATATCCCATTCTATCTTGGCGATAAGATAGAGAATACCGCCATTGCAGGTCGCCCAGCCCCACATAAAGCGGTTCATGATGATGGTTATTATTCGTCGAAATCCAGCAATAGGCACCAATAGTTTTACTAAGCCACCAACACAGATCAAACTGCTCCATAGTACGGTATTTATCACCAGCAACAGTGAACTCAATGCAAATAAGATGGGGCCTGGTAAAAAATTTAACATCTTTCTGAAATACCTTTGTTTAGTACAAACTATTGCTTAGCCAATTTCTCTAATGTGAGATCTTTGTCTTTCCAAATTTGGTTAAGCTCATTTTGGAAACTAATTTTAAACTCTCTATCATTCATATAGTCACCGCGCATGGCTGGGGCGATTTCAGACACTTTAATGTCGACTCTAACTTGTTTCACTTGGCCAGAAATATATTCCCAATAGCTAGGGGTTTTACCTGGATAGTAAATGGCAACATCAACCAGCTTGTGGATCTGTCCGTCCATGGCTGATAAGGCAAATGCCATTCCGCCCGCTTTAGGCTTGAGTAACCGTTTAAATTCAGAGTTTTGCTTGCGGTGCTTTTCGGCACGAAAACGTGTGCCTTCGACGAAGTTCATGATACTGACGGGTTTAGATTTAAATTTAGCGCACGCTTTACGGGTGATCTCGATATCTTTCCCTTTGAGTTTAGGGTTTTTTCGCAGTTGTGCGCTGCTGTAGCGTCGCATGAAAGGAAAATCTAATGCCCACCAAGCAAGGCCTAGTACCGGCACATAAATCAGTTCTTGTTTGAGGAAGAATTTTAAGAATGGGATCTTATGATTGAAGACTCTCTGTAGCACAGGGATATCCACCCATGACTGATGATTTGCGATCACCATATACCACTCTTTGGTCGAAAGTTGTGCATCACCTTCAATAATGATTTCAACGGGATGAAATATGCGCTCGATAACCGTATTGACACTTATCCATGCTGTGGCGCAGTGATCAAGTAGATAGCTACAAACAGTTCGCAGTGGCGTAATAGGGATAAGTTTTATTATACTTACCAATAAGATAGGTATTACCCAAAAGATGGTATTAACGATATAGCAGCTAAAAGCTATGCTGCCTCTTATCCGTGATAAAACCGAGCCCATTTAATTCCCCATTAAAAATTCGGAGACCTATGTTACTCGCCCTAGCGCTTGAGCTCAATGATCACGTGCTAACCTCTGTGCCGATATGG
>NZ_JAEC01000017.1 GCF_000518705.1 Shewanella colwelliana ATCC 39565 | reverse complement strand
CAGCGCTAGCTTGGTATTTTAAAGAGCAAGCTCGTGACATATGGCATGGCAACTGCGTTCGCGGCACTAAGCAGAGATGGCTAGAATGGATAGCTTTAATCAAGGCAAGTAATATCAAGCCTTTAATTTCCGTAGCTGAAACAGTTGAGTCTAAATTATGGGGCATACTTAATGCGATGCGTTTTGGTGTTTCAAATGGTCTAGCAGAAGCTATCAATAGTCAAATAAGGCTGCTGAGAGTAAAGGCCATGGGGTATAGAAATACAGAGCGATTTAAGCGAGCAATACTGTTTCACTTTGGGAAGTTGGATATGGGGTTCCACCATTAACGACGAAGAGCCTTCTAGAAACAGTATCCTTCGTATTTCTGGAACTTAAAACAGTGTCAAAAACTCTTATTCCATTAAACATCATCACCTAAAAAGTCAGTCAACAACAAAATAGCAAGGTTGGGTTTTATCACCTAGGGCTTGCTCTAAAACTGTATATACGGCAGAGAGAGCAAATAAATAAAATGCCTCTATGCCTTAAGCAATTCTCCTAATTAGAACTCTCTAAAGCTCAGTAAGAGCAATGCCATCTAGTAGCGTAATTATAATTTAATGCCTTTTAATAAAGACTGACAGCCATTCATTTTGTGAAATACCTAATCGTTTTAATATTTTTTTTATGAGAAAAGAAGGGATTTGCTGGTCTTGTTTATGTCTTCCTAGAGTATAAATTTTCGTTCCTTTTCGCCAGATCTTCATCTCACTTCCTTTGCCGTTTTCAACCTGGCATTCAAAAGCCTTCTTCATGAAATTGAAAAAGTAAGACATTGTTACTGATGGAACTGGACGAGCAGCAGGTTTAGTAATTACTGGACTTTCAAGAGCATTACCAAGAGCACTCTCACCTAATGATTTATGATATTCATAAGTAAAATCAGCAAGCTCAATCTCACTATCGGCATCATAAACAACAGTACTTTTTGTTCTTTCATTTTGACGAATCGAGTATAGAGCTAACAGCTTTTGGTGAAATTCATTTAAAACAAAATCGCCTAGTACCTCCAACTCTTTAAGTTTGCAATCTTGCTTTGCATAACACCAAAAATCATTAGTCACTGACCAGCCAAACCTAAAGGTCGTTGTACTAAAACTTTCAGCTTTATCTGCGGGTTTACCAATAGCAAAGCTAGGAAAACCGTATTCCATAAATAAAAATATGGCTAGTTCATCATTAATTAGAATCTTATTTTTGTTAGAATCCCAAGACTTTATATATAAAGGGATTAGCTCATATATATCGAATAGTATGCTATCTCTTTCCGTTAACAACTTTACATCCGACAACCCGATTTGAGATGAAATGATTTGAGATAGAACATCTTTTATACAAGCCTCAGCGACAATATAGTCTCTTAAATTATAGAGTCCCATTTGCTCAGCTAATACATTGCCTTCTGTAGGTGATTGGCAAAAACTGCGGTAATCAATTTCCGTTGCCCCATAAAAGTCCAACGGAGAAGGTAACTTAACATGAGGCTGAATAAACTCACTCATAAAAGACTGCGCTAATAAATCAATACTTAGCTCAAAAAAGAAGTCTAAGCGACATCCATTAACCCATGTGAATTGGTCTAATGGAGAAAGTACATTTTTAAATAGAAAAAGTTGAGCTTCATAGGTTGTTTTTCTTCTTTTTTTATAAGCTAACTCTTTCCCGATAGCTGCGAACTCTTCCCTTAGCTTTTGCTGAAGCACACTAATTTCAGGTTGGTTAAACCACTCAAAAGAGTCCTCAGGAAACCTTCCTCCAGCCATATATAAATTATGCAATTCAATGGCTTCTTCATATAGTGCAGTTACAATGGAGTACCGACCTTTCAGTGCTTCTCTAAAAATCACAGGAAAAAACACACTTTTTTCAAAAGGTAAAACAGAATGCCTTTTGTCTTCCCCTCCTCTCAAACGCTCTTTCAATGCAGGTAACAAATCTTCCCTAGAATCAAGTGAACTATTCCTTATTTCATTTTGTCGCTTAACTAAATCCTTTTTTAGTGACTTTGAAAATATTGGCTTTCCGTTTTCCATCAAAGTGTCCTTTATGTCGTAAAACTTTTTATCTGATCTCACTAGAATTTTTAGAGTTTTCCATCCCTTTCATCAGCATATCAAACACTAAACTGGCAAGACCTTTCGATACTACATCATTTGATAAGGCTTTCATCGCCATTACGTTGTGAGTATCTAGGCTATCAATAATCGCCGTTTGAATAGCTTCAGGGAATTGACCTAACATTGCTTGTTCTTTGGTATTGTTGTTGACTTGATCCATTGCCACTTCATTTTCAGATACTTTGCCCATGATTGTATTGGCATAATTGAGCATATCGTTTTCTGATAAACCATCTTCAATAAACAGGTCATTCATGCGCTCAATAATTTCATTGAGTAATTCAGTCTTAGGATCTTTAGGGGCAGCACCAGCCCCTTCTTTACTTGGCGCTAAGTAAGGCTTTGGCTCTTCACC
This sequence comes from Shewanella colwelliana ATCC 39565, assembly GCF_000518705.1. Lineage (GTDB taxonomy): Bacteria > Pseudomonadota > Gammaproteobacteria > Enterobacterales > Shewanellaceae > Shewanella > Shewanella colwelliana. Next base: position 130,850 of record NZ_JAEC01000017.1, on the reverse strand, counting down.
AATTTTATGTCCTAATTGCAGATCAGCTTCTCGCTGTTCATGCAAACGGTAATGAGTCATTGCTACATCACTGAGGTCAATATCATCTTCAACCACATCAAATCGAAGCAATGGGTGTAGATGCTTGGCGAAGATGCTGAGTTTTTCCAGCTCAAAATCCTCAAAATTGACGATCTGAGAAGTAAACTCATAGTAGCGATAGAAAGAGATTAAATCCTTCTTAAACACTTCAAGAATATCTCGTGCTTCTTTAGCGTGTTTGACGCTGTTTTCTGCAAACTTAATCTTCTTGTCGTTCTTCTCAATTTTTGCTTTTGATACTTCTGCCTGTGCGGATTGAAGAACCTGAGTGGCTTCTTTATAGCGAACGGTGAAACGATCAACGGCAGGTTTACACAGATTGGCTAATTTGGCTTGGTTTGCTTGTTTGTTGTTATACGCATCAACAAACGCTTCTACTTCAAACCACTGGTAAATCCCAACCTGATTGAGCTTTTTCATCAGATCATAAACAATATTTGGATCAGATACGCCAGCCAGTTCAGCCGTTTGGAAGTAAACCTTAAACTCTGCCAAGATCTCTTCTGGGTCATTCACAAAGTCGAGCACAAAGGTCTTGTCTTTGCCCTTACACGTTCGATTTAGCCTTGATAGGGTCTGAATACACTCAACGCCTTTTAATGGCTTATCGACATACATAGCGACAAGCTTAGGCTGATCAAATCCTGTCTGGAACTTATTCGCAACCAACATCACCTGATAATCAGCAGTATCAAATGCTTTACGCATATCTCGACCACGCAGATTAGGGTTCATATTATTTTCAGTAAAAGGCTGATCGGGAAAGTCTGGGTCATTCACTTCGCCAGAAAACGCCACCATTGCATTAACGTTGTTATAGCCTTTGTCTTGCACGTATTTTTCAAAAGCCAGTTTGTAGCGCACCGCTTCTAAACGGCTACTGGTGACGACCATTGCTTTTGCTTCACCGCCTAGTAAGTGTTTCACTTTTTCGTTGAAGTGCTCAACAATGGTTTCGACTTTTTGAGCAATATTGTAAGGGTGTAAACGAACCCACTTCGCCATTTTTGAAGCGGCTTTTTTACTGTCTACTTCGTGATCTGAGGCTGGGTTATCGTGTGCCAATTGGTAAGCGACTCGATAACTGGTGTAATTCTGTAATACATCCAGAATAAACCCTTCTTCAATCGCTTGGCGCATTGAATAAACGTGGAATGGTAAAGGTTTATTGGTATCACTGGCTGGCTCATCAAGATCAGGTCTACGACCAAATAGCTCTAAGGTTTTTGCTTTCGGTGTTGCGGTAAATGCAAAATAACTAATATTGTTTGAGCCTTTACGAGCTTCCAGCGATAAGCGAAGCATATCTTCACTGTCTAGCTCTTCATTCCCGTCTAATTGCTCTGCCATTAGCACTTCACGTAATTTGCGTGCGGTTGTTCCTGTTTGGCTTGAGTGTGCTTCATCGGCAATAACCGCAAAGCTTCGACCTGAAAGAGTAGAATCTTTACGGATCGCTTCTAATACGTGTGGGAATGTTTGGATCGTTACGATAATGATAGAGGTGCTTGCTTTTAACTCTCCTGCCAATTGGCTAGATTTAGAGCCTTGTGCTTCTTCTCGGTTAACACGAGCAATCATCCCTTCATTATGGTCAAACTGATAAATCGTATCTTGTAGCTGACTATCAAGCACTGTTCTATCAGTAATCACTATCACTGAGTCAAAGACCTTATCCCCAGACGCTTTGTTTAGCTCAGGGTGATCAGTGTAGTAGTGCTTTGAAGCAAGTTGGTGAGACAGCCACGCAATCGAGTTTGATTTACCAGAACCTGCACTGTGCTGAATTAGGTATTTATGACCAGTGCCTTCGCTATCCACCGTTTTAAGCAGTTTAGAAACCACCGCCCATTGGTGATAACGAGGGAAAATCATTGTCTCTTTGACTTTGATTGAACCGTCTAACTGCTCTTCATCTTTTACTTCGAGGTGAATGTATCGGCTTAAGATCAGTAGTAAATTATCTTTTTGGAAAATCTCATTCCAGAGGTAAGACGTTGCATAGCTATCATTCCCCTCTATTGAAAAAGCAGGAACGTCATTGCCCTTACCACCTTCCTCTGTGCCTTGGTCAAACGGTAAGAAAAACGTCTTTTTACCGTCTAAACAAGTGGTCATTGCAACATTGTATTGGCTCACAGCAAAGTGAACCAATGCACCACGTTTAAAGGTCAATAACGGTTCAGGCTTTTTAGTCTTAGGATCTTTTGGCTGCCTGTCCTTCATATATTGGACTTTTGCATTATCAATCGACTGTTTAAACTCCGATTTAAGCTCACACGTAGCGACAGGGATACCGTTGACGAATAGCGTTAAATCTAAACGACCATCATAGCCATTTGGTGAGTAAACTAACTCAGGCACAACACGGAGGATGTTTTCCTTATAACGTGCCGTTGCCGTTGGGTTCAAATCGTGGTCAGGTTTGAAGCTACACATATCGAACTTTGCGCCACGATCACTGAGTTTGTTTCGTAGAACCCATAACGTGCCTTCGCTTTTTAATTCTCTTTCTAATAATTTGAGAAGTGCATCAGCCGTAGCGGTAGGGTTGCGATCTGTTTCAGGGAAGTGCTGCGCTAATTTATTCCATTGCTCAGGCTGTGTTGCCATAGCAAAGGCAATCACATCTTCAGGATAAAGTGCCAACTCTTTATTGTATTTGTTCGACTCACCTAGCAACCAGCCTTGAGACTGCATTTGGTCAAGGATGTCGTTTTGGAATATTTTTTCTTGTGCTGCGTCTGACATTTCAAACCCTATATATTTAAATTGAGCCTTTCACAGAGGTAATACATTCCAAAAAGCAGAAGAGTGAGCAACTGCCAGAAGATAAGTAGGAATATGCTTACAAACAACCATTCAGCAATATGAAATGGGGACTCTAAAAAACTTGGAACAGATGTGATAGATCCGACTTTTGCATAGATAATAAGAAATATGCTGTCTACGGTTAAGAAAGAAAATAACCGTAAAAGAAAGCCTCTACGAGTTAAAGGCTGGTCAAAGAGTTCCGTATTACCTGCCTTTATGTCGATAGTTGGCGCATCAATCATCTCTTGATCGATAATGGGGCGGTTAAAGGTGGCAATTGCAGCTAACGCAGCGATTAAAAAACCAGGCAAACTAATAACAAAATCCGTCAAGTTTGCGACTAAACCGTTTTCTCCTGTAATGTCATCGATCTCAGCTAATGACACTAAGATCATTAAACTAAGTCCCGTGAGAAACGTTGGAATGATCCAGTTATAGACTTTCCCTGCTTGATGTTTTAAGAACAAGTATGAGATAGGTCTGGTTAGTTGATAAGCAATTACGTCATATTTTTTCATAACTAAATATGCTCAAGCATCTTTGTTCTGATTGGTTTATGAATAAGATCAACTGATGTAGTTAAGATCTCCACAAAATCTGTGATTTTTACTTTTTTTAAATACTGATCATTGTTAATCAGTTTTCCTGTTGTGATATCAATATCAGCAGTATGTGCGACATCACCTTCATCCTTAAATGAAACTTTAATTTCTTGCATACTCAAGTCTTTAGCATCATTTTTTCTAAAATTATCAATCCACTTCCAGTTTCCACCAGCTTTTAGAATTGCATCTTTATCAATTTGAATTGGAAGTTGCACCTCTTTGATACTGGTATGCTTCTGAGCATCATAACCAACGACACTTTTGATTTCGCCTGTTATCAGGGTGATGTTTTTTAAGTTTCCACCGTTTAAATCACTACGAAATTGATCAGAGACATGACCGTTAAAATGACAATGACAATAAGTATTAATTTTCTTAATATTTCCTTTCTTATCAACAGCATTCTTAGGATGGTCTATTTCAAAATCATCTTTAGAAGATTTGGCTACTCGTTTAAATAGTTCATTGAGATAGCTGGCTACGAGCTTGATGGGTAAAGCCGTTGATTGTTCATATAAAACAGTCCAACTTCCATCAGGTTCAGGATCTGATTTAATGATGATATGGGAAGAAAAATCAGTGCCAACACCATTTTCTTTGGCATTTACCTTCCGAGTTTCTTCATCACCACCGATTTTTCGATGGACTTCATCTGCAAGAGTAGTATCAGTAATATTTACAAGCAGAGTCCAACAACGCTTTACCAAATCCTGCTCTATATCAGCTAAGTAAATCTCTTTTTTGTTATTTTCTGAACCACGAACTAAGTTAACGTTATTTGCTTCCCGAATAGCCTTAACTTTGTTAAATAGTTCATCCAATGTAAATCGGTTGGTCAATCCAGTTATTTTTGGGGTTGTTGTTTTTGTTTGTAAATGCAAATCCAAGAACAATATCGTGCGTTCATTTTTCTTAGCCATTATGAGATCCTTGCTCTTTGGAGTTGAAGTTTCTTACATCAATCTTGCCAGTTACTGCTGCTGAGATAAGGGCTGTTTTGCGTTCTTTGAGTATTGTTACTTGCTTATCCGCTAAATGAGTAAGCTGTTCAATTCTTTCTTCTAAGTAATCAAGGGATTGTAAGATGCTCTCTAGTTCTTCTTTTGGTGGAACTGGAATATTAACTCTTAAAAAACCTGGTTTTGGAATCCGCTTCCTCAAACCTCGGTATAATGGTTTAAGGAGCTTTCTATCGTCCATAGCTTTGTAAAAATATTCTAAAAATCTTGCCATATTTGGGTTTGAACATTCGAATACAGTATAGTCACCACTAATCATTCCAAGGTGATGAGATAGACCTACAGTTCGAGGCGTTTCCTCAACGTCAAATAGACAAAATACAAGATCGCCTTTTCTAACTTCCTGTGTCCTATCTAAGTGATCCGATTGTTTGCCTTCTCCACTTGATATGTTACGAACTAACACTCCTTTTTTTGTTAAAGATAGAAGCTGGTAATTTCGATAATTTTGACCAACTAAAACTCGCCTCATAGACATTACACTTCGATTTGGGACTTGTGACCAGTGCTCTGGGGCTAAAGGAGTCCAACTAATTCCTGTTTCAACAAAACTAACATCAGGGTTTAGCCCTTTTGTTACGGTATGATAACGATTCGCAAGGAGTTTTTCTTTTAACAGCTCAATCAGCTTTTCTTGCTTGGTGATTAAGGTGTCGATCTTGGCGGTTTCGTGATCGAGGAAGTTGGCGATTTTTTGTTGTTCTTCTGGCTTTGGTGCTGAAACTTTTAATGAAGCAACTTTTTCTTGGTTAATATTGGGTTGACCACCGCCCGAAGACAATCGAATGATGTCCTCTTTAAAAGCCCATAGCCAATAAAATAGATATTTATTATCAAGTTGTTTTGAAGTCGTCATTACACAACAGGCTTGATTTGTTGTTGCTTCTACTCCAAAAATACCTAACCTGCCAATAGTAGCGCCATACATTGCAATAGCTACAGACCCAACAGGGTATTTTCTTAATGTAGGAAAAGTAGTTAAAGTGCTATCAGATAATTTTTTCTTCGTGTCTATTATTACCTTTTCACGAAGTTCTCCAGTAGTAATCCAAGGAACATTACCTTTAAACCATTCTTCATTATTTGTTGGAGGTGTTGTGCCTGAGCCTATTTCATTAAAAGCGTGAGCCAATTTCCACATAGACCAATCTGAGGGTATTTTCCCAACCCACTCAACACCAGACTCTTTATACTCTGGATATGCCTTATAACGACCTGTCATTATGAATGCACCTCGTTAAGTAGCTGCATAATCTCAGCCGATACGGCATCTAAATCTGCGTCAATTGCTTCTAATGCTCTTGGTGGTTCATAGACATAGAAATGACGGTTGAATGGGATCTCATAGCCTACCACACCGACCTCTCCATCAAGTTCATCAGTCTTTTTGGTATCAATCCACGCATCAGGAACGTGCGGCAGAACTTCACGAGCGAAGTATTCGTCAACGGTTTCAGTTAATGGCACGTTCTCGTTATCACGTAAATCTGGGTTTGCTTCAACTTTGCCTTTTGTTTTGCATACTTCGGCTTCATCATCGTGCTCACCTAAATGCTTCACGATCATTTTCTGCTGGGCTGCGGTTAGCTTGATGCCGTTAGTTTTAGCGATAAACGTTTTTAGGAACACATCACGAGATAACAGCTTCTCTTCAGTGAATGAAGCTAGAGCTTCTAAAACCGTTGATTGAGCAGACTCGGTTAACTTGCTCCACGCTTTATCTGCTTGTAGTGCTTCAAGGCGTAGTTCATCTTTCGGGTAAATCGCTAATTTGAGTGGACGTTCTACTGTAATTCTACGGTAGCCAAACTCTTTATAATCAAAGATTTTACTAAACTCGTTTTCTGCAAACTGACCGTATGTTTTTACAATTGTATCAATCGCTGCTGGGGTGAGCTCTTTACGCTTACTGCCTAGTGATTTACGCATTGCTGCATAGAATACATTTTCATCATTACCTTTAACTTCACCACCGCCACTGCGACCACGCCCACCTGTTTTAGCACGTTCTTTTGAGGCATTGATAAGCTGAACCTTGCCTTTGCGGTTCGCTGGCTTGTGAGAAGATAAAACCCACACATAAGTTGCAATGCCTGTGTTGTAGAACATATCCGTAGGTAGAGCCACAATCGCTTCAAGCAAGTCATTTTCAAGAATATAGCGTCTAATTTCACTTTCACCGCTACCAGCACCACCTGTAAAGAGTGGCGAACCATTCAAGATAATCCCTATGCGTGAACCGCCTTCGTTCCCTTTATTATCAACAGAGCGGGGACGCATTTTGCTCACAAGGTGCATTAAGAACAGTAACGAACCGTCAGAAACTCGTGGTAAACCTGCACCAAAACGACCTTCAAAGCCTTTGTCGTTATGTTCGTCATTGACGAACTTTTGGATCTTCTTCCAATCCACACCAAACGGAGGGTTAGATAGCATATAGTCAAACTTATCGGTACGGAGTTGATCATTTGATAGAGTATTACCTAACTTAATGTTATCGACCTTTTGCCCTTTGATAAGCATATCCGCTTTACAGATTGCGTATGACTCTGGGTTTAGCTCTTGACCAAAGGCAGACAGAGAAGCTTTGTCATTTAACTTGTGAACGTATTCCATACCTGATGACAAGAAACCACCAGTGCCAGCCGTAGGATCGTAGATAGAACGAACCAAACCAGAGCTGGTTAATTCTTCTTCATTAGTGAAGAGTAAAGAGGTCGTAAGATCGACAATATCTCTTGGTGTGAAGTGCTCTCCAGCCGTGTCATTGGAGCTTTCAGCAAAGCGTCTGATCAGCTCTTCAAAGATTAAACCCATACCGTGATTGTTAATGGTATTAGGGTGAAGGTCGGTGGTTGCAAAGCGTTTCGCAACTTTATAAAGCAGGTCGGCTTCTTCGAGTTTGTCGATGGTATTAAAGAAATCGAAGTGCTCAAAAATCTCACGAGCATTAGGGCTGAACGATTGAATGTAATTCTCTAGGTTACTGGCAACGCCCGTTTCACCAAGGCGGTTTAAATCCATTTTTGACGTGTTGTAAAAGCTTAACTGCGCTGTGTGCGTCAGTAGCTTATCTTGCGCTTCAAATGGCATTGCTTTTACAGCGTCATATTTGGCTAAAACATCTGGCTTGGTTGCTTCAAGCACACACTCTAATCGTCTTAATAGTGTGAATGGGAGAATGATACGACCGTATTGAGATTGTCGAAAATCACCACGCAGAAGGTCGGCTACTGACCATAAAAACGCTGCTACTGAAGAATGGTTGTTGTTAGTCGTATCTTGGGACATAGGAAATCAGCACTTATGAGAAAAAAATTGGGCTGATTATACCACTAAATATGCAATTAGGTGGTTGTATACCCTAAGCTTTTGTGATTTGAGAAGTATTAGTATGACAATCAATTTAATTAGCTCCCAAATCAGTTGTTTTTGAAGTGATGCCTGTGCTGTTTTATCTCGTCTAAATCCTTGTTTAGTTGGTCTTGCGGATGGATTGCCGTTTCTGCCTTTAATGCTTCTAAACACGCAGCACGACCGTCACTATCCTTGGTCGAATTGGCTGTTTTTTTTGTTGTGTCAGTCGTTTTCTGGCTTGATGCTTGAAAGGTATTATGCTGATAAAACAGCTTTAGCTCCTCAGACGCTTTCTTTTCTAGCTCATCAAGCATAAATCCTGATTTTAAGGCTTTTGCATAGCCGAGATGAGTGTGGTTATTTTCATCTAATTCCAATTGCTTGATCAAATCTTGCTGAACTGTAGCAATATCGGTTTTACTGATTAGCTGGTTGGTGAGTGCAGTTTTTAGCTCATCTATGGTGAGTGGTGATTTTATCTCTTTGAGGTCTGCATAACTGAGTTGATTAGGTGTGTCTGATTGAACAAAAAACAATAGCTTTGGGTCTTTGTCATAAGCGGCTTTCATCATACGCTTTAAAAAATCAGGGCTAGAGTTGGTCAGGGTTGCTGCCTTCCAACGATTTTCCAATGCAATGTTAATTGATAAGGTTAAATCATGGCTGTTCGTTGATGAGCCAAACCTGATTTTGCTTCTGTCGCTAGATAGTATGATGTTGTAGCTGTAAGGACGGGCAACGATGTTCTTTTTGCCAAAATAAATCATAATATCGCCATTAACGTTGTTTCTTTGCTGTTTGTAATAGCGGTTGATGTTCTCGATCTGAAAATCCAGCATTTTACGTTGTAAGGTAAACGTTGAACGTAGAGAGGGCGGCTTTTCTAACGTGTGAATGAAGTTAGGGAAGCGTTTTTTGATTTTACCTAGCGTCATAGAGCTAGAGATTTTACCGCCTGAAATTGTTTCGTCTTGATAGTGGAATACGATGCCTTTGTTCTTGCCTGATTTAGTGTGTTTGAGTATTTCTATAGTGATTTTTTGCTTGTCTAACTGCTCGATAAAGTCAGCTTCATCTTTAGCTGATTTATAGAGGTTAAAAATGGTCTGTTTTACTGTTTCGAGCTTTTGGTTTACCTGTGTCTTTTCCGCTAGGTTTTGCTGAACTTGCTCATAAGCGGTGTGCTCCGTCATTTCAGCTTCACTTTGATAAGTGTCTTCCATCAATAGATCATAGGATTTACGTTTGAGCTTGGTGAGTGGTGTGTCTTGCTCTTTCGCTGCGCTAAGGTTTTTCTGGTGTTTGTAAGCCGCTTCAAGTTTGCGGTTTTTCATCACTTTAGCCATAGGGTCGTTAGTAGGTCGGATCTCATCAGACACATTGTTGCCCGTTAGCGTCAGGTTGTATTTACGTTCAATTTTTTCGCACGCTACACGCATTTTTCTCTTTGAGTTCTTTACTCTCTGATACTCTCCATTACTATTATGCTGCCCTCGTATATAGTGGAAATGTAGCCTCCCATTGTCTCGCTGAGGGTAGATAACGTAAGGTGTGTTTTCCATATCGTATAGATTAGATAAAAGCTCAACACTGATTTGAGCGAGTTTCTCTTGGCTGAAACGTGCATTATCTTCATCTTCAAATGAGATCATTTCGTGAGCGTAGAGTTTAGTTTGTCGCTTATTCTTTGATTGGCTTTTGTTGAGCTTTATCTCTTCAATAAACCCATCCATAAAATCTTGATAAGTAACTGGATCAGAAATGTCTATAATCCCTAGATTAGATAAGGCTTGCAGTAATCGAGGGTTATCAGGTGAGTTGAGATATTCTTTGGCTACCGTGTTGTAGCGAATGATATTTTTAAGCTCTTTAACCGTTTCCCCTTCGTGCAAAAGTTTCGCAATTGCCATCATTTACCTCCTTCAACCACAAAACTTTTCAGCACTTTGCTTTTCAGTGAAGAGATCTGCACTGCCAGTTTTTTTAGCTGGGCGGTTTCTTGTGGGGTAATGGTTTTGCTGCTGTTAGCAATTCTCGTGATTTGATTGAGATTATTTCCACAACGCTTTAACTCGGTGAGGATCTCTAAAAGGTAAACACTATCTTGAATGATGGTTTTTGGCGGTTCGATTTTCTTACGGTGCAATAGCTTATGAAACATCTCAAGCCAAGTTCGGGCTTTAAGCTGGGATTTAGCCAATATCAGTGCTGATTTTTCCTCTTCACTACAACGTATTATGATTTTTGTATTGCTGCTCCTTTGTGTCATAACTTCCTCCATAAACTACAAATACAATGAGTTTTAAGACGGCTGACAGAATACTGAACTGGCTTTTAACCGAGGATCGCTGTCTGAAAATAGCTGCAAAATATCGAATGAAATGAGATTTTTCAGGTGATTTTAGAAAGTGATCAACACTCCTTTTTAAAACGATTTATCGTATTTAAAAACAATCGGTTAGGGAACCCTAACCTCAACTTGCCTCTTCTTTTATTGTCTTAAACTCCTATACACAACAGAGCATATTTTTTTGCGATGTCAAATCAAAAGACCTGGGTCCCCAGTGGTCCCAAAGCTGGTAAGCCCTTGTAATCGCTTTTTTCTGTGGTAAATCATTTAGAACCACAGGAGAGAAATGATGGATAAGAATGAACAAGAAAATAGATTAGAGTCGAAAGCCAAAAATGAACTGCAAAAAACACAACAATTGGCTGAGTCTGACTTTGTTAAAGGTCAGTTGAAAAAGATGATGAATAACAAACTGCGTAAAGATATTGTTATTCGAGATGATTTACCAAAAGATGGGTCTGACCTATCTGATAATATAAAATTGATAGATAGAATTGACAGTCGCCAGCAAGCCCTTGATGATTTAGTGTCAATCATTGATACACACCAAACGCACTTGTTAAGCACCTTCGATGTAGCTAAAGCAGCGATTGCCGAGCTTCGCAAATACAATCCTAAAAAAGCCAACGAGCTTGAAAACTCGTTGGCTTTGAAGGTCAAGCAAAGCGGTTCACAGACGATTAAGAAAAAGCGCCTGTAAGTTGGAATGTAATTAGCTTTTTATAAACTCAGAAAAATCAGTATCACTAGGTTGATTAACATATTCCCAAGCTTTTAGAGTCAATTCACTGGATTTGATATAGCTATTTAGCGTTTTCATCATCAGTAGGTCTTCAGTAACCCATTCTGAAGGCCATTCGACAAGGTAATTTCCCGTAGGGTCTGTGTATTGATACGCTCTCTTTTTCCTAGAGTAACCAGCATACGCCATTTTTTGAACTGGTTTTTCGAACCCTGTTGTCCTCAACACTTCTTCATCAACGATGATTTTGAAGCCAAGTTTATGCATTTCTAAGTTAAAGTTATCAGGAGTAAGTATCAAGTCACGAGCTTCATCTGAGATAGCAAGCCTATCTCGGTGTTTAAGCGAGTCATTCACACTTCTTTCACGTTCTTCCAATTCTGAAATCTTTAGATGGGTTTCATTCATAACTTCCAAAATCATAATGGTGCTTTTACCTTCGTCAGAGCATTTATCGTAAAACTCTTTTTCAGTTTTTAGTTTAGATCTTGCTTTGGTCAGGTCACGCTCGATTTTGGAAAGATCGAGTTGTAGTTGTTTATTAGATGTTTTGTTGCTGTAGAGGCGCATAGCGTGGGGAAGGACACAAGTTGCCATATACATATGAACTATAAAATAAGGGAAAGTGGTTTTTCTGTCGCAAGACCGATCTCGTTGTTTTGAGCTACAGCGAACGACAGGGTTTGATTTCCCTGACTTTTGAATGGACATTCCCCTTCCACAGACACCGCACTGCATTAGACCAGATAGGGCCACTTACGATCAGGTTTTACATTTTCATATAATCTAGAACTATGGATGGTTTGCACATCAAAAAATAATTGATCGTCAATAGCTGGTTCATAAACCCGATTGCCACGCCAATACCCTCTAACAATATCTGCTTGTATCCATCTCATCACTGTTGAGGGATTAATCTTCTGAATTGCGCTATCGGGATATTTTTCTCGTAATTTGACTACTATTCGCTGTTGTCCAAATCCATTCATATACCAGTTGAACATATCCTTTACTGCATAATGCAGGTGGTTAAGTGTCCCATCAGGGTTTAACCAAAATGGTTTTCTGATTTTAGGAACTTTTCCTTCTTCACGAGCGAGTTTCTCACGGCGTTTATAACTAGCTTTAACTTTTGCAGATCGCCATTCGGACTCTTTGAATGCTTGTTCCATTTCAACGATAAGTCTAATTCGGAGCGCCATATCATTTACAGCACTTGGGGTATATTCGGTATTGTCTCGAACCGTTACAACCGTGATACCTGCTTTCCAGATACGCTTTATCAGTTCTTCAGCATTGTCGATATTTTGTCTAGTAAGACGAGAGAAGTGCTCAACAAGGATTAATGTGTCAGGCTGAATAATTCCATCTTCTATCGCCTTCATTAATTGACCAAGTGAACCATCTTGAAGGTGTTTACCACTCCAACCTGACATAGCCTCATCTACAAAGCTATCAATGACCGTTACATCAGGGTTTTGCTTTAGCCATTCTTTTTGTGAATCAGTTTGACGATCTAATGAACTGTTCCCTACCTGTCTTTCACTACTAAATCGCTGATAGGTAACGGCAAATCGCTTTTTTTCTTCGGTCATATTTTAGCTTCCGTAGGGGCCTTGAGCTAATTATAACCAATTTGCACACCTATTCCTACAGCTCACAGTTGCAATGATCAATTAACAGCGCCGATAACTGAGTGGGTTGCCTTGCTTGCTCTATCCATTCGTCGGGGGTTTCGCATTGTAAAAACTGCTTGATTGGCGCTAATAAGTTTTCCATCTCTGACTCTAGATACTAAGCTGATTTGATGGCCTATTTTAACAATAAAAAGTCAACAATGGCTAAGTTAGCGTCCTAACATTTCAAAGTTAGCTTGACTAGTCTAAGTTTTTGTTCAATAAATAAACTATACAGTTACATAGATGTAACTGAGTTGGAGCCTAGGGTCTATTTGGTAGCAGACCAAAAGGCATAATGGGTTCGTCTGAAGTTTGGCGAGCACAAGATTAAAGCTGAACAAGGATAACTATAATGATATTGAATCACTTAATGGGGTTATACACTCATCCAAAGGAAGAGTGGCACACAATTGAGAAAAACCACGAAGCCGTAAAAAGCAGTCTTAGTCACGTCCTTTTAATCGCACTTATTCCTGCGGTGTGTACCTACTTTGCCTCTACCGCATTTGGATGGAATTTAGGGGTCTCCGACCCACTTTTTTTAACCGCGCAAAGCGCATTAATGATGTCTATCGGTATGTATTTTGGCCTAATCTTTGGTGTTTTCGCATTAGCATATCTGGCGTTCTGGATGGCAAAAACCTTTGATGCAGAGCCAAGTTTCACTCAGGCACTAGAATTGGCGGCCTATACCGCAACCCCACTGTTTATGGTTGGGCTTGCTGCGCTTTATCCATCCATCTGGTTTATGATGGTTGTTGGCCTTGCAGGCCTGTCCTACTCGGTATACCTACTCTACACGGGTGTACCAATTATAATGAACATTCCTGAAGAGAAAGGTTTTATCTATGCCAGCTCAGTGGTTACTGCGGGATTAGTGCTCTTGGTCGCGCTCATGGCATCAAGCATTATTTTATGGAGCATGGGCTTTGGCCCTATGTACCAGTAATCACGATTAACTAAATATTAAGATAGTCGATACAAAAAAGGCTTTAGGATCATTCCTAAAGCCTTTTTTAATGCAGTAAAAACCTTAGTTTGATGAATCTCTTAACGCTACGGTTAAGTTAAACACCAAATTGTCTGCCGTTGAATCTTTGTTGTCAGCGCAGAAATATCCCTCACGCTCAAACTGGTAGGCTTTTTCAGCTTCGGCATTGACCAATCCCGCTTCAACAACACCATGCTTAACCACCAAAGATTCAGGGTTTAATACCTCATCCACTGTTTCAGCCGCCGCAGGATTCGCTTGGCTAAACAGCTTATTGTAGAGACGGAACTCAGCCTTAACCGCTGTAGTCGCCTCGACCCAATGGATAACGCCTTTTACTTTACGACCGTCGGCAGGGTTTTTACCTAGCGTTTGGTCATCATAAGTACAATAAATCGTGGTCACATTGCCTTCAACATCTTTATCACAACGCTCTGCTTTAATCACATAAGCGTTACGCAAACGCACCTCTTTACCTTGCACCAAACGTTTGTACTTTTTATTCGCTTCTTCTCTGAAGTCATCGGCATCAATGTAGATCTCACGACCAAATGCCAATTCACGTTGCCCCATCGACTCTATTGTCGGGTGCGCTGGAGCGCTCAAACGTTCAATCTGATCTTCAGGATAGTTCTCAATAATCAGCTTAACCGGATTAATAACCGCCATCGCTCGAGGCGCGTGTTCATTAAGCTCTTCACGAATACACGCATCGAGCATACCCACTTCAACCATATTGTCTTGCTTAGTCACACCTATTCGACGACAAAACTCACGGATAGACGCTGGTGTATAACCGCGACGGCGTAAGCCAGCAATGGTAGGCATACGTGGATCATCCCAACCAGACACCAAGTTACGTACAACCAGATCATTAAGCTTACGCTTTGACATCAAAGTGTATTCAAGATTTAGTCTTGAAAATTCATACTGACGAGTACGGTTAGGTGCCTGGAAATCATTCAAGTTATCCAATACCCAATCATATAGTCTACGGTTGTCCTGAAACTCTAGCGTACACAAAGAGTGGCTAATATTCTCAATCGCATCAGAGATACAATGAGTAAAGTCATACATCGGATAGATGCACCACTTGTCACCCGTCTGATGATGATGTGCGAAACGGATGCGGTAGATAATCGGATCGCGCATACACATAAACGGCGACGCCATATCCACTTTTGCACGCAATGAACATTCACCCTCTTTGAACTCACCATTACGCATCTTTTCAAATAAGGCTAAGTTCTCTTCAACAGATGTATCACGGTAAGGGCTATTCTTTCCCGGCTCTTTCAACGTGCCGCGATATTCACGAGTTTGTTCACCATTTAAAAAGCAAACATACGCTAACCCTTTAGTGATCAACTCAACGGCATACTGATGCAGTTGGTCGAAATAGTTTGAAGAGTAACGAATATCACCGTCCCACTGGAAGCCTAACCACTGAACGTCTGCCTGAATAGAGTTCACATAATCAATGTCCTCTTTTTCAGGGTTGGTATCATCAAAACGTAAGTTACATAGACCCTTATAGTCCTGCGCTAAACCAAAGTTCAAACAGATCGATTTAGCGTGACCAATATGAAGGTAGCCATTTGGCTCGGGCGGAAAACGGGTATGTACACTGGTGTGTTTACCGCTTTCTAAATCTTCATCTATGATGTTACGAATGAAGTTACTTGGACGAACTTCAGTGTCCACATGACTCATGGAAATCCTCTTTGCCAACGGTGGTATAACTAGACGGCAGTTTAGCCGAATAGTATCAATTAGGGAAAACCTGCATATTCCTACAGATCAGACTTAGTTACAACGGGTGATACGCAAAAACTCGGATCATTTACCACAAAAACAAAAAAGCAGCGGTATACCGCTGCTTTTATGCTTATCTCTTGTGCGCTATTCAGTCACAACATTCACCACTGGGATAATGGTTTGGGTCTTTTTCCCCTTACGTTTTAACCACAAGTAAAAACTCGCCAACGCAATAAGGAAAAATCCAATCCATAAGCTCGACTGCAGTGGATGTGCACTAAAGGTTGCAGCCTGATAGAACACAGTCGCCGTACCGTATGCTAAACCGAAGGTCCACGTCGCTGCAAATGTCGCCCAGCGAGAGCCAAACTCGCCCACTAGCGCCCCCATTGCCGCTACGCATGGTGTATAAAGCAGAATAAACAGTAGATAGGCGAATGCTGCAGTGATGCCTGTAAAGCCAGCTTGAAGCGCACTAAAGGTTGAGGTATCAATCTCTAGCTCTGCAGATGCCGATTCAATAGTGGATATATCACCTACAGATAAAGACAGCGGGTCTTCAGGTGCAATACCAAAAAGGTTCTCAGGAATTGTCGCCAGCGCTTCACCAAAGCTCTGCGACAGCGGTGCTAACCCCTCATCACCAGCACTTGCATCTGAGTACAAGCTATTTAAGGTGCCCACTACCGCTTCTTTAGCGAAAATACCCGTGATAATTCCAACGGTTGCAGGCCAGTTGTCTTGTTCCACTCCCATTGGTGCAAAAAGAGGTGTGACCTTTTGGCTTGCTACACTCAATACAGATTCAGAGCTATCTTCATGACCAAACGTACCATCGATACCAATTGCATTGACGAAGTTAAGCAAGGTGACAACGATAACAATCGTTTTACCCGCGCCCATAATAAAGCTCTTGGTACGCTTACCCGTTCTCGCCATTACCGTTTTAAACTTAGGCTTCTCATAATTAGGCAATTCCATCACCACAGCGCTGCTGCTGCCTGGCAATAGCGTGGAGCGCAGTAATAATCCGGTGCCAATCGCAGCGAAAATACCAATGATATAAAGCAGGAAGACCAAATTTTGACCCGATTCAGGGAAAAACGCGGCGGCAAATAGTGCATACACAGGTAAGCGAGCACCACAAGACATGAAGGGAGCCATCATTCCAGTGACAATACGTTCACGCTCGCTGCCTAAGGTACGTGTTGCCATAATCGCCGGCACCGAACAACCAAAACCAACAATCATAGGTACAAAGGCTTTACCTGGCAGACCGATACGACGCATCAAACCATCAACCACAAACGCAGCCCTGGCCATATAACCTAAGCCCTCAAGCACTGATAACGCCAGAAATAGCGCCGCAATAACCGGGATAAAAGTTGCAACCGTTTGAATCCCCTGGCCAACACCACCCGCAACAATGGTTACTAACCATTCTGGCGCGCCGATGTTACTCATAAATGCGCCGAGATGGTCGACAAACAATGCTCCCGCTGCGATGTCAAAGAAATCAATGAAGGCACTGCCCACATTGATACTAAACATAAACATTAAGTACATAACAAACAAAAAGATAGGAACACCTGCAATAGGATGCAGCACCAACTTATCTAATCTGTCGCTGATCGTTTGCACATCACCATTCTTAACCGACTGCTTAAATACCCGTTGAACAAAATCGAAACGCGTGGTGGCCACCATGATTTCAATATCTTTGCCCTGGGCAGACAAACCCTCTGAGCATTGCGATACTTCGGTAAGCATCTGGCCATTTTTGCACTGACCACAACCTAAACCATTGGCCAGCATGGCTAATGCTCGACCACGACTAAGTGATTCATCACGCAAAAATAGCGCCTTTATCCCCGCCTCTATCTCGGTGTCGTAATCAAGAATCAATGGGGCTTCAGACACTTTACCGTCTAACAAATCAACAACTTGAGCTTTAACCTGAACAATATCTTGCTCATCTCGTGAACACACGGCAATAACCGGGCAACCCAGTTCTTTCGCCATCTGCTCAACATCAATTTCAATACCTTGCGCTTTTGCCGCGTCAATTTTATTCACAACGACCACCAAAGGAATTCCTAACTCTCGCAGCTGGACAGTAAGGTAAAGGTGTCGTTCAATATTGGTCGCATCAATCAGGTTTATAATGCCGTCCATCTTAGAGTCGGCAAGATATTGCTGAGCAATCTGCTCATCTAACGAGCAGTCACAACTGCTCCCAGCAGGCAAGAGATCATAAATACCTGGCAGGTCAGTAAGAAATACATCAGTCTCATTAAGCGTAAACTGACCAGTTTTCTTTTCAACGGTCACCCCTGACCAGTTACCAACCTGCTGATTAGCACCTGTGAGCGCATTAAAAAGTGTCGATTTACCTGCGTTAGGGTTACCAACTGTCACACAATGAAATTGTTTAGCCATGGGCAATATCCACCTCAATCACATCTGCCAAATCTTTACGCATACATAACTTGCTGCCACGAATGTCCAATTCAATACCTGAGCCGAGTGGCGCACGTCGTAATAAAGTGATGGACGTATTAGGTGTTATTCCCATAGACAAAAGCTTGCGTTTAACGACTGAAGGCAGGCTAATCTGCCCCACTTCTGAAATCACTGCACTGTCACCAGGCTTTAATTCGCTCAATTTCATGTATTGTTTCTACCCTTTCAGGCCTCAATTGCGCTTTACTAACACCGATTTTAACGGAGCATGGCTTGTAAAAACTTTATCTAGATCAATATTTGTGATTCTAAACGATAATAATTTTCAATTGTATTTTATATTATGTGACAGATATCTCAATGAGTAAAACCATTTAGTAAGTGATAACCATTTTCATTTAAACCTCTTAGCACCAAGCTCACCCAACCCATAACGTGACAAAGATCACACTTTAATCTAATTCATTAAAAATCATCACTTTCCTAGCCCAGCTCGCAACATAAAACATACACACGCGTCACATTTTTGCCCTATTATTTAGGATTGGTAATTTAGTAAATCATTAAGATAAAAATTAAAACACCACGTGCTTGGGATGGACAATGATGAAAATGGAATCAATTTGGATCAGAGGCTTAGCTGTTGCGAGCTTACTGATGGCATCAACAGTAATAACATTAGCCGTTAATGCGACACCTTGGGATGACATGCCCGCTAAAGAGGTGGAGTCTTTACTTGATAAAAAGTTTGCCGAAGGGCAGTACTCCCCCAAAGGCGCCGACAGCTGCTTAATGTGCCACCGAAAGAGCCAAGCCGTTATGGATCTTTTCGATGGCGTTCATGGCGATGCTAATGTGAAAGGCTCACCAATGGCTGACCTGCAATGTGAAGCTTGTCACGGCCCCATGGGAAAGCATAACCGTGGCGGCAAGGAGCCAATGATCACCTTTGGCCAAGGGTCTCCAGTTCCCACTGACAAACAAAACAGTGTCTGTATGAGTTGCCACAATGATGACCAACGTATGGCATGGAAGGGGAATCACCATGATAACGCCGATGTTGCCTGCAGCGATTGTCATAGTGTCCACACCGGGCATGACCCCATTTCAGACCGAGCCAAAGAAGTCGAAGTGTGTACCGCTTGCCATACGCAGCAAAAAGCCGATCTACATAAACGCAGCTCTCACCCAATAAAATGGGATCAAATGGTCTGCAGCGATTGTCATAACCCTCATGGTAGCTTGAGCGAGTCCAACCTTAAACAGATGAGCGTTAACGAAAACTGTTACGCCTGTCACGCCGAAAAACGTGGTCCTAAACTATGGGAGCATGCGCCAGTCACAGATAACTGTGCCAACTGCCACAATCCTCACGGCAGCGTTAATGAAGCCATGCTAATCGCTAAGCCACCACAGCTATGTCAGCAATGTCATGCATCGGATGGCCACGCTTCTAATGCCGTATTTGGTAATACACCTAATGCGTTCAATGCCGGTCAAAGCTGCATGAACTGCCATAACCAAGTACACGGTTCTAATCATCCATCTGGCAAGTTATTGCAGCGATAAGGGAGTAATTGCAATGAAAAAACCTATTACGGTAACTAAGCTTCCTCTTTGCCTAAGCGCACTGGCACTGGCGATAGCGAGTACCATGAGCTATGCCGACGGCTACGGTATTCAATCGGCTAACCGGGATAAATTAAAGTTGGATGCATGGGAGTGCAAACGCTGCACACACACAACAGGAACAAAGGGTGATATTGGGTTAGGCGTGGCGCAAAACGATGGCGACGATACCCATTTTGGCAACACATCGGGTACAGATAAAGACGGCACAGTGGTGTATGTCAACGCTAACGTAAACCATAAGACCAATTCGGGATATCGAACTGACGTCGATGCCGATAGATTAGGCTTAGATAATGGTAGTGCTAGCATCACCACGGGACGACCGGGGCAATATGAGATTTTTGCCGCTTACAGAGGTATTGCTCGCTATGATAGCAATCAAGCGCTAAGCCCCTATCAATATCAAGCCGACCAATATCAGTTACCGACTCAATGGCAAACAGGTGCCACCACCTCGCAAATGAGCGAGCTTAGTGCGAGTCTCAATGCTAATGAGCTTGCTATTAAGCGTGACCGCTACAATCTCGAGGGCAAATACCAAGGCACCTTTTATAAGGCAGAGATAGGTTATCAACACGAGCAACGAGAAGGTAAGCGAGCCTTTAGCGCAAACCTATTGACTAACAGCGCGATGCTCGCGCAACAAGTTGATGACTCAACCGATGAGGTTAGTGCCAAGCTCTACTTTAAGGGCGACAATTGGTTAGCGGGTATCAATGCGCAATTAAGTGAATATAAAAATGATCAGCAAGCGGTCAATTGGCAGTCGGCATTCACCCCCACCTTTGGCGCAGCCTATTATGGCCAAAGCGCAGTAGCACCCGACAATAAAGCCTACCGTATCGCTGGGCACTCGCAATTTTCCGCTGATGGCCAACAGGTAATTATGCATCTTGGTTTTACGCGAATGACTCAAGATCAAAACTATTTACCAGCGACTATCAATGGGCCCTCGCCAATGTTACCGGCAGAAGATCTAACTGGTCAGGTGGATATGATTGAGATGAAACTCAACTATAGTGGGCGTGTCACCCGAGAGTTCTCTCTTCGTGCCAGTTATGATTATCGAGACCGCGACAACAAAAGTGAGCTCAACGCTTATCCACAAGTCGTTACAGATAGCTACTACAGTGGTACTGCAACCAATCTTGAATACGACCGCACTAAGCAACAAGCCAAACTTGGCGCCAAGTACCGCTTCACGCGCGCCACTAACCTTGATGTCGGGTATGCCTATGAGCATAACAATTACAGCGATTTAGATAGAGAGACACTCAAAGAGTCATCACTGTTCGCACGATTCAATTATCGCATATCGTCTACATGGCACCTGTGGTTAAAAGCCGAAGCCGCCGAACGCACAGGCAGTGACTATCTAGCTGTCACGACTACAGCAAGTCAAAGCAACCCACTAATGCGTAAGAGCTACCTCGCAGATCGCGAACGTCAACGCTATGGGCTGTACACAAGTTATAGCCAAGGGGCGTTTTCCGTCACCGCTAATTTGCATAAGCAGCAAGATGATTATAACGACACCTTGATAGGCCTTACCGATATCAACACCCAAGGCTACGACCTCTCTATTCAATATGCAGTCAATGCCGACCTGCACCTTAATGCTTATCTAAATCAAGACTGGCGCGATAGCGAGCAAGCTGGCAGCAGTAACTTTGCCGGCCCCAATTGGTTTACCAACAGTGAAGACAATTCAACCTTAGTGGGCGCAGGAATTGGTTATCAAAACTTGATGGATAAAAAACTCAAGTTAGGACTGGATTACACCTATTCCGACGGCCAAAGCGACACCGAAGTGTCTCAGGGATTTAGCTCGCCTTATGGCAGCTACTATTCAACCCAGCACAATGTTAACGCCTTCGCCGACTATCAGATGAGTGAAACGATTGGCTTGAGATTTGATTGGATTTTTGAGCAGTATCAAGATGCCGATTGGGCCAACAGTGGGTTAAGTGTCGACAGTATTCCCAATGTACTGACCTTTGGTTCGCTCAGTCATGACTATAGCGCCCACTATTTCGGTCTAACATTAAGCTACAAACTTTAGTGCGTAACGCTTAACAAGATTCCAAGGAAGAGATGATGAACAAGATGACAAATAAAGCACTCTACGGCGCCTCGTTAGGCCTTGCCCTACTGCTATCTGGCTGTGGTGGCGACGACGGTAAACCTGGCAACCCTGGAGACCCTGGTGGCGAGCCCGCCATGGATATTGTTAGCCTAAAAATCAGCATTAATGAGGTTATGATGCAAGACGGTATTGCAACCGTTGACTATCGAATAACCAATCAAGATGACGAACCCGTTGTCGGCGTGCCGAGTGCTACCTACCTCGCCGCTCAGCTATTGCCCCAGGGTTATAGCAACGCAGGAGACAGTTCACAGTGGCAACATTTTACCTCAGAAAGCTGTGTAGCAAGCTGCCCTGGTGAATTTATCGACCATAAGAATGGTCACTATAGCTATACGTTCAGTGGTGCTTTCAATGGAATGAACAATGTCGACTATCAAGCCGGAGCGACCCAACGCATGGTGATCAAAGTTGGTGGTGATAATCTTGCCGATGGCACAGCATTACCAGTCACCAACCAACATCTCGACTGGCAAGCCCAAACGACAGGTAACAACAGCGACCCGGTCTACACCCGCAACATAGTAGCCATGGAAACCTGTAACACCTGCCACAATGATTTGGCTTTCCACGGCAAGAAGTACAATCAAATAGAAACCTGTGTCACCTGTCACAATGCCGATAAGGTCAGCAATCCGGACAATATCTTCCCGCAAATGATACACGGTAAGCACCTTAGCGGGTTCCCTGGTTCATTAGCCGACTGTCAAACCTGCCACAAAGCAGATGATACCTTAACCGAGCATAAAAACTGGGCGCGCGTGCCGACCATGGAAAGTTGTGGATCGTGTCATACCTATATCGACTTTAAAGCCGGTGAAGGACACCCTACTCAAGACAACAACGCCAACTGCGTAGCCTGCCATAATGCCGAGTGGACAATGAGTGTGCACAATGATGGCGGTAACGATGAAGCACTGATGCAGTTTGCACCAACTATCTCTGCCGCAAACCTCAGTGGTGACACAGTAACCTTCACCATCGCCCTGACCAACCCGCAAACTGGCGACATCTATACAGACAGTGCCGATAAGCTGAGTTTTGTCTCAGACTTACGGGTATACGCCAATTGGGGCACCAGCTTTGACTATGCTACGCGCTCACCCAAATCAATCAAATTGCAAGAGACCACGCCGCTATCGGGCAGCAACGGCAGCTACACTTATCAAGTGAGTGGCGTAACCATTCCTGTGGGCAGTGAAGACGACCAAGGCACTCTGGCCATCCAAGGTAAAATTTGTGCAGCTAATGGCGTCTTGGGAGATTGTACAGCCCAAAGCAATAGCGAAGTCGTTATAAAATCGAGTCATCAATTCTTTACGGCAACAGCAATTAGCGACACAGGCCGACGCGTGGTGGTCACCAATGAAAGTTGTGGTAGTTGTCATGGCGACCAACAACTGGTTTTTCATGGTTCACGCAATGACCTAGAAGGCCAATGCCAAGTGTGCCATAACCCCAATATGCTAGCCGATGCAACCGACACACCTTCTACCACAACGGCTGACTTTAAACACCTTGCGCACGGTATTCACAGTGGCAACAGAGAGGGCTATGAAGCCATTAATTATCCCGGCGATATCGGCAACTGTGCACAGTGCCACGCCCAAGATACTGATGGCCTGCTTACGGCAGCCTTGCCGTTGAACGCTGGTGTCAAACCCTTAGCCATTAGTGGCGATCGCTTTACTAGCCCTATCGCGGCCATTTGTAGTGATTGCCACAGCGGCAATACCAGCAAAAACCATATGCTGCAGCAAGGCGCTGTGTTTATGGGAACACTTGCCGATGCTACCGCTGGCACTGAAAGCTGTAATACATGCCATAGCGCAGGAGCGCCAGCAGATGTATTAAAAGTGCATCCTATTAAATAGCCACTGCGCCGAGGTCGTACTCGGCGTGAATAGAACAAATGAATGATGGAACGCCAAACTATGGATATTAAAACAAAAAGCAAGACACTGAGTTTAATCAGTCTAGCTTGCACAGCACTCTTATTCGGCTGTGGTAGCGACGGAAAAGATGGTGAAGACGGTCCCAACGGCGAAATCGGCTTATCCGTCGGCCAAGCCAATGAGCTAGTCACCACCATCACAACCGCGGCAATTACTGACGGCGCGATAATTGTCGAATTTCGTGTGGAAAACGCCAACGGCGTTGGCATTACCGACTTTGATACTTATCCAGGTATCGATACGCTAGGCATGGGTATCGCGAAGTTAATGCCCCAGAGCGGCAAAGGCTATAAAACGCCACAATGGGTCAACTACATGAACAAGATGGTTGCCCCGGTCACCGCTAATATTCCTGCTGGTTATGAAGACAAAGCTGGCGAGCAGATCCAACCCACCATTGAAACCAACTGTAAGCAAGACTGCGTCGAAAAAGTGAGCGCTGGGCTCTACCGTTACACCTTCGCATTCAACCTTAATGATGCCACCGCCATGGGTGATTTAGATCTCACCTATGATGATAGCCTTACTCACAGGATCACCATGGAGATGCGAGCCGATGGCGATACCAATAAACTGGTCAATAGTCATTTTGACTTCCTACCCGCTTCGGGCGAGCAGGTTTCCGGCTTAGACACTCGCACTGTAGAATTTCTTGAAAACTCCTGCCTGCGTTGCCATAACGACGACTATGATCATGCTTGGGCACCTAAGCTCATCATGCATGGCACCAAGCGTTACGCCATCGAGAACTGTCAAATGTGCCACACCAGCTATGCAGGGGACCCTGAAACAGGCGCCCCCATTGATATGGGTTATATGGTGCACCAAATCCATCGCGCTAAATACTTAATGGTTGGCTATAGAGGAAGTGTCCATGACTACAGCAAGGTGACTTTTCCTGCCGATATGTATGATTGCCGGGCCTGTCACCAAGAAGGAGATAACCGCCCTGCCGATGCGTTTAACTTTAAACATCATCGCGCATTAGCGTGCGGTTCATGTCACTCAGACTCTACCGATCCTGCCACCATCAAGGCCGATATGCATACTAAGTATCAGCCCGATCACAGCTGCGGTACCTGTCATGCAGACCAAGGCGATGAAGGTGCAGCCCATCACGTGACCGACGCTATTGCCAAAGACAATGCAAGGTCGAGCTACAAAGCAGCGCTAGTGCCTGGTTCAGTATCGTTAGAAGCAGGCTTGTTGACCTTTAGCGTTGCAGTTAGCGACACCAGCTTAACCACTGCCGCCATGAGCCCTAATGCAGATAAGCGTATTAACTATAGTAATATCTACTTTGGTTTTGGTAACGATATTGATTTCACCTCGGGTAAACAAAACTATAAGTTGCATGAACTCACACCAACCTCAGGTAGCGATGGAATATACACTTATAGCCAGCCCACCTCACTCACACCGGATATGATGCAAGCGGCAACGGCAGTGATCACCACGCACCTTTGTGTTGATCGCGATACATTAACCGCTGTTGATTGTGGTACCGGATCAGATGAAGCCAATAACCCTGCGGTCCTACCTGGCGAGCTAGTCGCATTTAATCTCAATGGTGACTCATCAATCATGGCCAGACGTGTGGTGATCAGTAATGAGACCTGCGCAAACTGCCATGACGACAAGTACTTGGGTAAATTTGGCACCAAGATGAAACATGATGGCAACTACACCAACTTTGAAGGCGAGTGCCAAATGTGTCACAACCCCACTTACAAGAGTAATCAAACAGCGCAAGATCATATCGACTTTAAAGTCAGAATACATGCACACCACGCCAATAAACGCACTAAGCAGCAAGGAGATGATGCCACCAAGGTTGTTAGTTTCCCTGAGCATTATGGCAACTGCGCAGTGTGCCATGACAAAGGTCAATTGACCCTATCAGACTTGGCAACAGTACCAGCCACATTAACAGTAGATACACAAGGTAATGAGACTGAGTACTCGCCTATTGCCGCAACCTGTGTCAGCTGCCATGGCGAGAAAGGCTCACTCTTAGCGCATATCAAAAGTAACGGCGGCGCAGCAAGCGATCCACGCGGCACTTATACCGCTGGCAGTGAAACTTGCGCAACGTGCCACAGTGAAGGTAAAGCGCTGGGCGTTGATGCCGTCCACCCCGTTAAGTGGTAAGTGATGTACTAAAGAATGCAAGTTAAATAGTGTGTGGTAATGATTGAGGTGTCAGTCATTACCACCAAGATTAGACCACTAAACTTTGACCGCTAAAGACGGCACAACGATGACTAAAGGTGACACAACATTAATGACTACATAAGTGACGACATAGAAAGCGGTACCCATAAGTGCCGCTTAACCTTGTGACACAACCATTACCACCTCCACCCAACCAACACACAACTCCACAACATCCAAGTCACAACGCACCAACAGGAAACTCATATTCTAAAATTCACCACCATTTTTCGGACGAAAAACATGCAATTAAAATTGAGCCACATCAAAAATAACCACCATTTATATTAGCTTATTAAGGCTAGTTTAAGATATGTCCATGGCACAGCAATACAAACGGCTACCCGACATAAAAAATACACTCAACTCGCTGTTTAAAAACAACTTTAACATTTGCATCAGTTATTTACCTATGTTTTAGGACGTGACTCACATTTACGAACACCACTCCAATTTAGATACCCCCTTATAGGTAAGATCATGCCAAGGGGAAGCAGTAAGCAATTGAGGCAATAGCAATTGCTTAAGCATCCTCTACTCATACTAAGAAGTACAAAATTGAGAAAAATCTTAATCTCATGCAGGGGAAATAATGATGAAACGGTATTCAATCAGTGCCGCTATCAAAACAGCTTTTGGCGTTGGGGCATTGTCCTTAGCGCTTATCGGCTGTAATGGCAGCGATGGCAAAGATGGTGAAGATGGCAAGCCAGGTGAAATTGCCATCGATATTAATAGTGCAACGGCTGTGCAGACTCAAGTAGAGCAAGCCAGCTACGATGAAACTTCAAAAACATTGAGCTTTGAATTTAGCCTTACCAATCCTAACGGCGTTGCCGTCACAGGTTTAGAAACCTTGACAGATCCGCTAAGGATCGCTTTCGGCCGCATGGGTACGCGCACTGAAGCGTTCACCCCTTTCTCACTCGAAGATGGCAACCAAGTTACCGCTAGAGCCGATGGCAATGAGCAAATTTGGCTCTCTTATCGTAACACCACTAAAAATGGTGTACCGATGACGGGTACCAATAACTGGCGTCCAACACGTGACTGTCCAGAAAATGAAACCTGTCTTGAATATTTAGGCCAAGGTAAATACAAAATCACCGCGCCTAATATCATAGATACTAACGGCTTAGACTACGACTATGATGCCAACCAGATCCAAGGTATCTACGTGATGACCTATGGTGTTGGGCAAAACAAGTTAAAAAATGTCGAGGCTTACTATTGGGATCCACTGACGCAACAGTCAGTCAGTTCACCTAAGAAAGTGGTAGAGATGGAAACCTGTACTAACTGTCACGTTGGTCAAGACCATATCCGCCACGGTAACTACGGTAACACCGCCGACGGTTGTGGCTTTTGTCATACCGATTACACCGTCTATAGCGGTTCGGGTGTCGACGGGGAAGGTAATACCGTTGAGTTTAACTTCGATGGCTCGACCAAAGGCCTAATACACGGTATTCATAGTGGTCTTACTGAAGGTGACCGTCGTGAGCTAGGTAAATTCAGCTCAGTGATTGCAAATCCAGCTAAAAACCCCGCATTTGCCTATGAATTTGATGGTGCAGCGCTTGATAGTGAGGGCAATCCAAAAGCTGAGCTTAACTTCCCTACCTCAACGGCAGACTGCCAAAGCTGTCACGTTAGCTACACAGAGACTGAAGAAACACTGCCTGAAGATCTTACAACCCATGCATTAGCTTGGTTTGCAGATAAAGATGTAGTGAGCTGTCAGTCATGTCATGGTGACTACCACTACGGTAACCGTACAGAGGTGATTGGCGAAGATACTGTGCTCGTTGGTTGTGTTGCTTGTCATAGTTCAAGTGATGGCAACACTCGAGGTGGTGCATTCCGCCACTTTGCAGGCCATGAAAAAGATAGTCGTGAAGCCGCATCGCAAGCCGGTACCTTAGTTGACGCTAGCTATAGTCAGATCAACTGGGATGAAGCCACCTCAACGCTAACTTTCACCATGAACCTGATGAAGGGTGAAGATGCTGTAACGAGTGACTATGTTCCTCGTGTAACCCTTTACGTTAACGCTATTGATGCCGTATCACCTGATGCATTCTTAGCCGGCCGTACCAGCGGCAGTGCCAGCGTCAATGAAGATGGCAGTTACACTGTTACCGTTGATGGTTCAAATGGTGGTTATGGCTTGCCTTCGTTAGCTGAAGCTATCAATAACGGTGCAGACCTCGCTATCACCTCAAGCTTTAGCACGTGTTTTAGCAATAAAACATCTACGCTATCGGCGCTTGATACTGAAAGCAACTGTACTGGTGTCCTCAGCCCTAACGCCGCTAAAACTGAGTTTGTTAAACTTGATGGCACCCAAGGTAGTGAACGTGCAAGCGCGGTTGATTATGAAAACTGTGCAAGCTGTCATAACAATGACATGGTCGCACGCAAAGGTGCCGCGCACTATCGTAATGCCGATATCCATACTTGTGCTCAATGCCATGAGGCCGGTGATTACAACAGTATGATTGTTCGTGTTCATGGTACTTTCGGTAAAGCCCACGGCCGCGAAGATGTTCAATCACTCGTCAGCAGTGCGAACTGTAGCGCCTGTCATAGCGACAGTAACTTTGGCTTAGAAAATGCGCGTTCAACCCCTATGCGCTGGAATAGAAAAGATGACACTTTCTCTAGCCCACAAGCGGGGGTGTGTGCATCGTGCCACGTTTCTAGCAGCTACGATATTGGCGGTGGTCAAGATTCGGCTAAATCTCACATCGAAAGTATGGGAGGTGTCGTCGCTGGCAGCTATGAAGAAGCTATGCTAAATAGCGAGTCATGCTTAACCTGTCACAGCACAGATAAAGTGGCAGAGTTACACAAGCAAGACTAATTTACTAAGCTAGGTTCTCACCCTACAACCAAGAGTGGAAAGTCATCCTTTCCACTCTTTTTTATTTCCCTCAGTCCCCCCCATCTTTTCCCCCTTCAGAAAATCATTATTCCTTTTTATTTCCGTAGGCTAAGAGCAGTGCTTCCCTCTTCACTACGCTAGCGTTACATCAACCCTTTTACGATACAAGTGCGCAACATTTAAGCTATTGATTCAACTAAGTTGATTAAGTGAAAATGAAAAACCGCTTAAAAAGGCAGTTTTTTTCTACCTCTAAAGAAATAGTCAGATCTCAATCACATAAGCGCACTGAAACAACTGCTAAAAAGTTGCTGTTTAGATAGCCTTAGAGGTGGAAATTAATTCCACACACTCATTGATTGCATTGAATACCAACAAATAACACTCGTTCTCAATTGCGAAGCTTGTTTTACGTAGCAAACAATCAAAAAGTGATGATTAAAACTATTGCAGGGAATAATCATGATGAAAAAGTTCAATTTTAATGCGGCGACAAAAGCCGTATTAGGTGCAGGGCTTCTCTCTTTAGCCATTTCAGGTTGCGGCAGCGACGGAAAAGATGGTGAAGATGGAAAACCTGGTACTGTCGGCACTCCTATAGGTGCAGTTTCTCACCTTGATGCCAAAATTCAATCAGCAAGCATTGATGATGCTGGCTTTTTAACCATCAACTTCGACCTATCTGATGCTAATGGAACTGCCGTTTTCGAGCTAGCCCCCTCTGACATTGCTGCCGTTTCTTTCGGCCGAGTGGGCACCGAAGATGAAGTAGGAAGTACCGATCTTGAAGGTAAGCCAAGAGATATCTGGCTAAGCTACTTTAACAAGGATAAAGGTGACGACCACTACACAGGTTCCTCTTACTTCCAAGGTAAAAACTGTGAAACTTGCCTGACCGATAATGGCGATGGTACCTACACACTTGTCCTTGATAAAGCTATCGATACCCTAGAAAAATATGCGTATGACGCAGATGTAACCAACGGTATTTATCTTGGTGTTAAAGCCAATAACAATGCGGGTGACACGCTTGTTGATAATAGCTTTTTCTACTGGCAGCCAAGTTCAGACACCACACAAGACAAGCCAAAAGCCTTGATTGCTAACGAAACTTGTCAAAGCTGTCACCGTCCAGGTCAGGATGGTGCGCTATCAATGCATGGTGGCAAGCATGTCACTCTTGAGTCGTGTACTTTCTGTCACACTGACTACAACTCATACATGAAAGATGAGAAAGATGATGCTGGTACCGTGGTTCGCAGCTATGAGTTTGATGGTTCGATCAAAGGCATGGCGCACGAGATCCATAGCCATTCAACATTTAATGGTATCTACCCTCAAAGTGCATCTAACTGTCAAACCTGTCACCAAGCCGATGAAGGTTTAGCAATGGCAGATGCTTGGAAAGCAGACTTAGATACTGCAACCTGCATGAACTGTCATAACAGTCCATATGCCGTACCAAGCTGGCATTGGGATAGCGAAAACAACCAAATCGCTGAAAGTAAACAAAACTGTGTTAGCTGTCATAACGATCCAAACGGCGGTGTACGTGGCGCTGAGTCAGGTCACTACCTGAAAAATGACAAGGCACAAGCTGCAATGGCAACCGTCACATTTAACAGCATGAGCTACAGTGCAGACACTAAGACTGTAACGGCTAACATGACTGTAATGGCTGGCGATACTAAGGTAACGCTAGCGCAAATCGACCCAACACCATACAAATATGGCGGCTTTACCAGTGCCATCGTGTTTAATGGCGTTGTGCAAGATGACTTCCTTGTGAACTACCAGAAGGTGGGTTACGGCAACTTTACTGAAGGTACTGAAGGTAGCATCAATGTCACAATTGCTGACGGTGACTTCGCTGTGGCAAAAGTCATGGAAACCGAAGGTGTAAGCGTTGCATTGAGCAGCCAATTACACATCTGTTTCGACGGCAAAGGCGCTGTTGCTGACTGTACGTTAAGTGAAGATGGTAAAGTGGCCACCAATGCTGGTCCTTATGTTCCATCAGATACTGCTTACTTTGCTGTTGACGGCACTATGCTAGATAAGTCTCCTCGTATCCAACACGCTGAAATGACCGCATGTAAGCAATGTCATACAACGGCTATCAAGCACCGTTTCAGTAACGATATGGACGGTTGTGCAAGCTGCCACAATGGCACACGTGACAAGAAAGGCGCAGGTTCTTCTAACCTAGCTTATATTGTTCACAGCAAGCATTACGTCTATGACACAGATGGCAGCCTGTTCTTCAAGAAGACAGAGTGTCAAGCCTGTCACGGCGACAACGGTTTCTCTCTGAGCAAGATTGATCCAAAAGCTGCACCTGTTGCCTTTGGTACAACTGATGCACAGCGTCTAAGTGACACTAACGAGCAACTAGTTGTCTCACCACAAACTGCTGCATGTGTTAGCTGTCACCAAGCGCCATACGGCTTAAATGACGCAACGGCTGCGCACATTAAGAGTAACGGTGGCTTGCTAAAAGAAGATGGCGCACCACTAACGACTCTTGGTGTTCCAGCATCTGAATACGACATGCTAAACCCAGCAGAAACCTGTTCAACCTGTCATAAAGACAGCCAAATCCTAGAAGCTCATGCCAATTGGGGCAGCAGCCACTAGTGATTAAATAGTCAGCTCAGCCCTTGTTGAATGCTGACTAAACACACACCAAAGGGAGGCTTTTGCCCCCCTTTGTTTTTATATCGAAACAATTGTGAGCATTTTGAAAACAAACCAACAAAAAGCTGTTAATTTTGCAGCAGTTTTTTGATCTAGTGACGGCTTTCCCCCCCTCCTTAAGTACCCCTTTAGAAATAGAAAGATCTTGGTCACACATTAGACCCTGATTGGCAGATTTTAGTCGCCTGTTACGTTAGCATTTCCTTGGGGATTTCTATTTCCAGCATTGACTTAGGTCGCACTACTTATAATTGAGAATCGGAACAGATTACTGTCCATGCACTTAAGACGATGCCAAACCTATGCAGGGAAAAATGATGAACGTACAAAATAATAAGTTTGCGCTGCTTCTCGCAGCAGGTGCAGTCTCTATGGCTCTCAGTGGTTGTGGCGGCAGCGATGGTAGTGATGGCAATCCTGGTGAACCAGGTGGTCCCGCTGCCGAGTATATCAACACCCTTAATCTAGATGTGACCAAGGTTGCTTACGACAACGGTGTACCCACAGTTACCGTGTTTGCCACCAACGAAGAAGATCTGCCCGTTATTGGACTGCAAGACCTAGGTCTTGTTGCCGCGCAGCTCACCCCTATGGGTGCGACGGGTGCGGGTAACAGTGCACAATGGACACGCACCGCGCGCGTTTCTGGCACACAAAACTACACCGATAATAAAGACGGTAGCTACAACTTCACTTTTGAGGTTAATGGTCTAAACCAAGAATTAACTCAACGCTATAATGTTTACGCAGGTGGCAAAGACTCTACGCTGCTTGATGGTGTCACCAGTGTTCCGCGTCGTGAAATCGTTGAAGATTTTGATGGCTATGGCTATGAAGCCAAATACACCAAAGATATCGTGACCCATGAAACATGTACCGCCTGTCACGCCGAAGGTGAGCCACTCACTACACGTCACAGCAGCTACTACACCCAGGAAACCTGTGCAACGTGCCACAGCAGCTCAATGTCTACCGAA
This sequence comes from Shewanella colwelliana ATCC 39565, assembly GCF_000518705.1. GTDB lineage: Bacteria > Pseudomonadota > Gammaproteobacteria > Enterobacterales > Shewanellaceae > Shewanella > Shewanella colwelliana. Next base: position 98,483 of record NZ_JAEC01000017.1, on the reverse strand, counting down.
TCTCAGTGGAATCATCTTATCCACAATATTCATAATACTGCTAAAACCTTTAGCGATAAGTATGGCAAAGAGTACACAGGCAAAGCGGCAGAACACTTACTGCAAAACAACTGTAAGTCTTGTCACGTTGAATCTGAAGAACTTGCTGAATGGGGTAACTGGTCTCGTGTTCCAACCATGGAAACTTGTACGAGTTGTCACGCCGATATCGACTTCAAAGCAGGTAAAGGCCATTCACAACAAAATGACAACAGCAACTGTGTTGCTTGTCATAATGCCAGCTGGACTGAAGAGTTACATACCAGCAGCTTTGGCGATACCAAAGCCCTCATTGACACCTATGGCATCAATGTCGCTTCAGCAATTGATACGACAACGCAAGCCGCAACCGTTAGTATTCAGGTGGTTGACGCCGCTGGTAATGCCGTTGACATCAATACCATTTTACCTATGGTTCAACGCTTTGAGATCATCACTAACGTAGGTCCAAATAATGTGACCTTAGGTTACGGTGGTAAAGACTCCATCAATGCAATTAAGAACGGTGTACTTGATGCGGCCGCTAAGGTTGAAGAAGGTAAATTAGTCTACACCACAACCAAAGAACTTAAACTAGGTGCTGAAGGGGCTGACAACGAAACAGCCTTTACCTTTGTTGGTTGGGCAATGTGTTCTGCACAAGGTCAATTTGTAAAATGTGACGACGCTGATTTCGATGGCAAAGACACTGACAAATATACCGGCATGAAGGCCGACCTTGCTTTTGCAACGCTGTCAGGTAAAGCACCAAGCATGCGTCATGTTGATTCAGTCAACTTTAGCGCATGTGCAAACTGTCATACCAGCGAGTTCCAAGTTCACAAAGGTGGACACCATGCTGGATTCGTGATGTCTGAGCAGCTTTCCCATACTAAAGACGCTAACGACCAACCTATCATTGGTGTTGATGCTTGTGTCGCTTGTCATACGCCTGATGGTACTTACGCTGGCGGCGGTAACATGGGTGCACTAGAGACAAAACTTCACAAGACTCATAGCCAAGGTGACTACGCTGTTATCCCAGGTATGAACTGTGATCAGTGCCATAGCGACTTCGACCGTGATGCCTTTAAGAAGAAAGGGGCAATTGCAACGGCTAACCCTAATTACTCAGGCAGCCTATACACGACTCCTATCGCGGCAACATGTGCATCTTGCCACAGCTACAACATGGACAAGTTTAAGGCTCATGTTGAAGGACAAGGCGCACTCGTTAATGTTTCTAAAGCCGAAGCGACTGATGCTGCGCAACTAGAAACCTGTTTCTACTGCCACGCACCAACGCCAGCGGATCACACTGCGGTTAAGATGTAATTTGCGCATCTTGAAATGAAAAACGGGGGGAGCCCGCTCCCCCACTTTTCGAAAATTTGTGCAAATTAGGAAGTCTATTATGAAAATCACAAATAAACTCAAAAGCCTCATCCCTGCAGTCATCACTGCCGCGGTGTTAACTTTGGGCGTTAGCCACAGTGCCATCGCTTCAAAGTGGGACGCCAAAATGACGCCTGATGAAGTTGAAGCCACCTTGGACAAAAAGTTCGCGGAAGGCCAATACTCACCAAAAGGTGCCGACTCTTGCTTAATGTGTCACGGCAAATCTGAAAAGGTCATGGATCTGTTCAAAGGTGTCCATGGCGCAGCAAACTCAAGCAACAGCCCAATGGCTGGTCTGCAATGTGAGTCTTGCCATGGCCCTATGGGTAAGCATAACCGTGGTGGTAATGAGCCAATGATCGCCTTTGGCCCAGACTCGACCCTGTCAGCTGAGAAACAAAACAGCGTCTGTATGAGTTGTCACCAAGATGATAAGCGTATGTCTTGGAATGGCGGTCATCACGACAATGCCGATGTTGCCTGTGCCTCGTGTCACTCTGTGCATACCGACAAAGATCCAGTGCTGTCAAAAAACACTGAGATGGAAGTCTGTACCAGTTGTCACACTAAGCAAAAAGCTGACATGAACAAGCGCTCAAGCCACCCAATGAAATGGGCACAGATGGTATGTAGCGACTGTCATAATCCACACGGCACTATGTCAGATTCAGACTTGGTCAAACCAAGCGTAAATGAAACCTGCTACGCCTGCCATGCCGAAAAACGTGGCCCAAAGCTATGGGAGCATGCACCCGTCACTGAGAACTGTGTGACATGTCATAACCCACATGGCAGCGTTAATGAAGGCATGTTAAAGACCCGCGCACCACAACTGTGCCAGCAGTGCCACGCCAGTGATGGCCATGCGAGCAATGCTTACATGGGTAACACAGAGCAAGGCTCAAGTGTGGGTGGTAATGCGTTCACCGGTGGTCGTAGCTGCTTGAACTGTCACAACCAGATCCATGGTTCTAACCATCCATCTGGCAAGCTATTCCAGCGCTAAGGAGACGAGAAGATGAAATTCAAACTTAATTTGGTCACCCTCGCCCTTATCGCTAATGCAGGTATTGCGTTACCTAGCATCGCGGTAGCCGAAGGTTATGGCTTGCAAAATGCCAATACCGCTAAAGTAAAATATGATAAGTGGGCGTGTAAACGTTGCGCAATTGATACTGGCGTATCTGGCACTGTTGGCGTTGGGGTTGGTTACAACGATAGCAGTGACATTCGCTCGGCTAATGCCTTTGCTGCCGAAGATGAGTTTGCGGGTAAAGTTGATGCCGACCTTAACTACGTCAGCGAGTCGGGTTACCGTGCCAGCGTTGAGGCACAAAACCTCGGCATGGAAAACGGATCCCTCGATATCGATGCGGGCAAAGTAGGTCAATACAACTTAAACGTTAACTACCGACAAATTGCCACCTATAAAACAGACAGTGCAATGACCCCTTACCAAGGTGTCGGTAGCGGTGACTTGACCTTGCCTGATAACTGGCAAACGGCCGGTTCTAGCCAAGATATGAGCCAGCTTTACAGCAGCCTAAACCCAATGGAACTCTCGCTTAAGCGCAAACGCGCTGGGCTAGGATTCGAGTACCAAGGTGAGGAGCTGTGGAGCACTTACATCACCTATCAACGTGAAGATAAAACAGGCCTTAAACAAGCGTCTGGTAGTTTCTTCAATCAGTCTATGATGCTTGCTGAGCCGGTAGATTACACCACTGATACGGTTGAAGCGGGTGTCAAACTGCGCGGCGACAACTGGTTTACAGCACTGAACTATTCAGGTTCTAGCTTTAAAAACCAGTATAGTCAACTGACCTTTGACAATGCCTTCAACCCAACGTTTGGCGCACAAACTCAAGGTACTATGGCACTTGACCCAGATAACGAAGCCCACACGGTGTCGTTAATGGGCCAATATACTGCTGGTCGCACCATCATGAGTGGTCGTGTACATTACGGTCAAATGACGCAAGACCAAGCGTTTGTCACCTCAGGTTACGGTTACCAAGTACCAGCAGAGTCATTAGATGGCAAAGTTGATATAAGTGGCATCAACCTTAAAGTGGTATCACGCATCAATCGTACCGTGCGGTTAAACGCAAGTTATGACTACAATGATCGCGACAACAAGACCAATGTTGAAGAGTGGACACAGATCAGCATAGACGCCACCACGGGTAAAGCTGCCTACAACACCCCTTACGACATCACTACGCAGCGCGCTAAACTCGGTGCTGACTTCCGTCTCAGCCGAGGCATGAAACTCGAAGCGGGTTATGATTTCCGTCGTGATGAGCGCAGTTACCAAGACCGTGAAACCACAGACGAAAATACACTTTGGACTAAATTCCGTTTAAGTGCATTTGATAACTGGGATATGTGGATCAAGGGTAGCTACGGCGAACGTGATGGTTCGACTTACCAAGCGTCAGAGTGGACCTCATCTGAGTCGAACGACCTGCTACGTAAATATAACCTCGCAGACCGTAAGCGTACCATGGTAGAAGCACGTATTAGCCACAGCCCAATTGATGCCCTAACGGTTGATTTTGGTGCACGCTACGCCCTTGATGATTATAACGACACGCAGATTGGCCTAACTGAATCGAAAGATATCAGCTATGACGTCAGCGCCAGTTATCTCATTAACGACGACATGATGATTAACGCCTTCTATAACCGTCAGAACATCGATTCTCAGCAGGCTGGTAGCACTAACTTTAGCGCGCCAAACTGGTACAGCGTAATTGAAGATCAAGTCGATGTTATTGGTGCAGGGTTCAGCTACAACAATCTGTTAGAGAAAAAACTGCGTCTAGGCGTGGATTACACCTACTCAGATTCAAGCAGCAACACACAAGTGACTCAAGGCATTACGGGTGACTATGGCGACTACTACGCTAACGTCCATAACATCAATGTTTATGGCCAATATCAGGCAACTGACAAAATGGCGCTACGTCTTGATTACAAAATGGAAAACTACAAAGACAATGATCCAGGCAATCAAATTGCCCCTGATGGTATTTGGAACGTAGTTAGCTTTGGTTCAAACAGTCACAACTACACCGCACACATGGTGATGTTGAGCATGAGCTACAAGCTGTAATCTAGCACGAGTACCTCAAGAAAAGCCCGCTCTCTTAGCGGGCTTTTTATTACCCGATCTCATTCAAAGCCTATCTTTCCCCCTTGGCTCAGCCACAACCTAATCCACAGCTCAAATTGCCAAATATTGACTAAACTTATCAATATCATCCGATTCTGGACAACCTATGAAACGTCAGCAACCCACTCACTTTGGTCCCTACCCCTACAACTCACTGCTCGATATGGAGATCGAACAGATTGACTGGTTACGTTGGCAGCGCCTCGTCAATACCGTGGCTGCAATGTTTGATGCCCCGGCTACCTTCATCAACCAAGCCAATCGTAAAGGTATCGAAGTGATCGTCGCCTCTGAGCTGCCAGATACTCGCTACTCACCGGGCGGCCATAGTGATGTGGATACTAATATCTATTGCCATCACGTGGTCAAAGACTCAAAAGCGCTATACGTGCGAGATGCTGGTGCCGACGAACAATGGTTAGACAACCCCGAATACACCGAAGATAACTATGCCTCTTATCTCGGAATGCCCATCTGTTGGCCCGACGGCTCTGTCTTTGGTACCCTGTGTGTGCTCGACACCCACCCCACCAATTATCCCGACTCCTATGTCAAAGCGCTGGCAGTGATTAAAGAGGTGATAGACAGCGATCTCAAACACCTCTACCGTGAAAACCAACTGCTAACCCTTAGCTATACCGACCCACTAACACTCATCTACAATCGCCGTGGTTTTAGCGATTTGATGAACAGCACGCGAGAGTTAGCCAGACGCCTTAATCGACAATTAGTGCTGCTCTATTTCGATCTAGACCACTTTAAAATGATCAATGACCGCTACGGTCATCAAGTGGGCGATGAGCACCTTAAAACATTCGCCAAAACATTAAAAAGCAACAGTCGCACCTGTGACTTAGTGGCGCGCTGGGGCGGTGACGAATTTGTAGTGCTGATCCATGCCGAAACCCCAGCCAGTATTAGTCTGTATGACAAGCGATTACAACGCGCATTGGCTCAACTCGATATCACTCCCGCCATCGAATACTCCATGGGTTATGCCGTTATCAAACCCGATGATGTTGGCGCTAATCAAACGCTACTAGATATCGCCGATCAACAGATGTATAGCCAAAAACAGGCGAAGCACGCCACAAAACCCCAAAGCTAAACTGGTGGTAAAATTGCTTTTCACGTAAGCTAAATGCCATCTTTTTAACACTCATGTAGCCTGCCAGTGTATTTCCTCGATGCGTCGTTAGCACAACAAATAGTCAATCGCACCATGGCCATTATTGGTCATAATATCAATGTGATGAATAATCAAGGCACCATTTTAGGCTCAGGCGACCCACATCGCATTGGCTCAGTGCACGAAGGCGCATTACTCGCTATCAGTCAAAACCGTACCGTCGAGATTAACGCCGCTGGCGCTGACAACTTGCAAGGGGTTAAACCAGGCATTAATCTACCGCTCCATTATCAAGGCGAAATCATCGGTGTCATCGGCATCACTGGCGAACCTGAGCACCTTATCGCCTATGGTGAGCTACTCAAAATGAGCGCCGAAATGATTGTCGAGCAAGCGAACTCCCTTGAACTTGTACAGTGGCAAAACCGCCAACAAGAGGAGTTTATTCTCCAGCTGATTAAGGGGGAACACCGCGACATGACGCACCTGCAGTCTTGGGCGACTCGGCTTAACATTGACTTAAACACACCTCGCGTTGTCGCCGTTATTCAGGTGCAAGATGACAATGCCCAAACCACGGCAAACTCACTGTTAAAACAGGTACTCAACCTATTGGAAACCCCTTCCCGTGGGAACTTAATAGCCATGAGTTCAATGACAGAACTGGTAATCCTCAAACCCGCATTTCTTGATGGCAAGCAGTGGAGTGCCAACCTTGAAAGTCAGCGTATCGATCAATTGCTTAAACGCCTGCCTAGTGAAATGAGTGCCAAGCTCAACATCGCCCTCGGCCGCTATTTCCCCCTGCCAACCGACATTCATCGCTCTTACCAAACCGCCAAAGAAACCCTACGATTTGGGATGCAAATGCATCCAGAGCAGAGTAAATATCTGTTTGAAGACTATGCCCTACTGGTGATGTTATCGGGCCTAAAAGATGACTGGCGCGGGCAGCAGTTATTGCAACCCTTTGAGCGCTTAATTGAACAAGATAGTAATCAACAACTACGCAAAACCCTCACCGCCTATCTCAACCATTTTGGCGATCAACAGGCCTGCGCAAAACACCTGTTTGTGCACCGTAATACCTTAAGGTATCGCCTTGAAAAAATTGCTCAAATTACCAATATCGACCTCAATAGCCTCAACGGACTTTTGCAACTCTATTTGGGACAAGCCATGTTAGCGGCCAAGTAAGATTAAGGCGCAAGGCTAAAATCCACATCCACTTCAAAGATCATACGCTCGTTGGTCAACGGATGATTTAACACCAATCTTTGCGCGTGCAGATGTAAACGGTTGGCTTTACTGCCGTACAGATCGTCGCCAATAATCGGCAGGTGCAGACCATCATGATGGGCACAATGCACCCGCAATTGATGTGTACGGCCAGTATGAGGGTAAAGATAGAGCAGGGTGTTGGCCAAAGTGCGCGACTTAACCTGCCAACGTGTATGAGCATGTTTACCATGCTCATAACAGACCAATTGCCGTGGTCTATCATCTAAATCGACCCTAAGCGGCAGGCTTATTTCACCTTGTTCACCTTCGACCACACCAGCTACTTGCGCCACATAGCGCTTCTCTACCGTCCGTGCAATAAACTGCTGCGCCAAAGATTTATTGGCTTCCCGTGTCAGTGCAATCACCATTAAGCCTGAGGTAGACATATCCAAGCGGTGCACAATAAGCGGCCCAGTGGCCATTGGAAACAGCGCCTTCATCCGGGCATACACTGAATCGCTAATATTTTTACCTGGTACAGAGAGAAACTCGGCTGGCTTATTGACCACAACAATCGCTTCATCTTGGTAGATAATCTCAATCGACTTTCCCTCTGCAGGATTAGCTAACAGTGGATTATCGTCCATCTCAATTCCGTCAAGCATATGGCTCAAAATGGGTTGGCACTTACCTTGGCATGCACCATAGAAATTTTTATGTTGTTTCACCTCAGATTTAGGTGAGGCTCCCCACCAAAACTCCGCTATGGCTAAGGGGGTGAATCCATGGCTAAACGCATATTGCAGTAACTTAGGGGCGGCGCACTCCCCCGCCCCCGCTGGCGGTTGATGAGTGGGTGCATCCTTAAATATCTGATTAAGATCGCGCAGTTCTCCCGCTTGATTTAAAAAGCGATACTGAGCGAATAGCTTTTGCTGCAAAACGTTGGACTGCATAGCGCGACGTACTTTGAGTGACTCAATCTCATTTTCTAACCTTTGTAGCGAGGCATTAACGGTTGCAATACCGCTATCCCAATGCGCTTTAATCGCTTTTAGCTGATTCTTTTGTGCCACACTCTCTTGACCTAGCTGCAGGTTAAGCACCGCCAACTCCTGTGGATTCAATTCAGCTTCAGCCTGGGTTCGCTTTAGCTTACGTGCTTTACGCCCTGCGATAATTGTTGCGCGCATTGCTTCAAGCTCATCATCCGCCGCTTGTACTAGTGCAGCTAATTGCTCTCTCAACATCGATAGTTCGGTCGAATCCTCAAGGTGAGTTAGCTCATAGGTCAACTGATTTATCGCTTGTTGCTCAGCATGAAAGAAGCCATCTTCCGTCAACATATCAAATACTGGCGGCACAAAACCATTAATGAGATTTTGTTCGGCCAGCTTGCCAGAAAATGCGGCTAAATACCCTAATTCTCCGCGGTTGTTACGCACCAACAACACACCAAACATCTTACCAATGGCATTGGCTTTATCGTTGCCTAAGCCAAAGTTATGCTGCCAGTCAGTCTGCGTGCTCAAATATGTTTGTAACTCCGCAGCCGCCAACACACATAAGGGGTGCGGCTCATAATAAAACGGAAAAGTGAAACGTTCGGGTAGTTGATAACTATCGATTGGCGATTTAAACAGAGTAAAACAGTGCTGAGCAGAATACATGGGCATTTAACATCTTTTGCTGATACTGAGTGAGCGAGACGAAGTTAACACTCGCTAACGAAGCAGAGGATTTTACGCTGTCAGGGCGTTGAAGTCATTATTTAGCGATCAGATGAATGCTGTAGTGGTCAACTAAAATTGGCCAAATCTATTCTTCGTAGCCGCACATGGGAGCATATTTATTATCTCCTTGGTTACAGATCTCCACTCTTACATCCTCTTCAATTCCTTTACCTGTGATACAGGAAGCCGTTACGTCCGCAATTTTCTGGTTTAACCTTTTAGTTGCTTGGAAATCCTCTTCAAAAATATCCAAAGCAATAGAGCTCCAAGATTTTTCTAGATACGCTAACATGTTTTTGGCTCTAATTAGCTCTAGGTAAAAGTCATAGTGTTGGGTACTCGCTTTCTCTGCCTCTAGCACTTTTATCCTTTTGTTAATTTCAGCAACCCTCACTGAATGACGTTCCTCATCTAGATCCATGAGCTCGAAATCTAAGTTCATCAGTTCATAGCCAATATCAGACCAAAATTCCTCTTCAAAAGATTTAATTCTAAATTCAAGCCCTTCAATCGCACCACTGTAGGCAGTGTTGTGCTTGCTGTCTCTTTCTATAATGTCAGTGCGCTCGTCCGCCTCTTTAACATCTTGCTTTAGTATCACAGAGGCATCTATACACTCCTGAAACTGACTCGCGGTAAGGATAATGAGATCGTCATCAGCGCAAGCGTTAACGCTTGTCATGAGGATAAGTGCTGTGAATAGTGGTATTGAAAATCTGTTCATGACTATCTGCCTGAGATCTAAGTTCGACACTGATATTAACGCTACTGTATCGAAGTACTTATTTCTTTGACGCTTGTCACCTTAAGTGATTTAATCAATTGTTGTAGAAACCTCTATATCAACTTGTTCAATTTTGCCGGCGAATCATTCAACCCCCAAAAAGAAATTAGGAACTTACCCAAATGCGTAAAGAGACAATAGAAATCTATTACTTAATAAGACGCAGCTACAGAACGTTTACTCGCGGGTGCCCCTAATCCTCCCTCCAGATCTCGACGCTATGAGTCATTCAAAAAATGAAACTACGGATTCTCTTTTTAGTCATATTTTCTCTATTAGGTTGTGAATACAGGGGTGAAAGCAAAGTCTCCGAGGAGCTGAAGTGGTTACTAAATGCAGATCCCAAAGAAGATTTTGAAAAATCAATTGCGAGTGGAGATCGTCGATTTGTCGGCGTTATTGGTATGTTTATCACGGTTCCATATTTTGATGAAGAATGTATCACTGACGACAAGGTGCGATTAATTCAAATTTCGGATATGGTCGATAGTTACGAGCAAGAAAAGTTGCAAGCAATAGCACCTATTTATGCCTCAACTTTTAACCTATACATGCTGAAACATTGGAATACACATGGCATTAAACCTTGTGACTCATAACAAGTTTGTTGAGTTCGCCCAACAAGTTGGGCAGGGGCACGTAAATAGCAGTCGTCCCTAGCCAAAGCGTTAGCCATTTTTAAGGAGGAATAATGTTCAACGCAGAGAATAAAGCCTTAGTTTTGGCTGCTTATTGCAGTGGTTTAGCTGCAATGGCTCATTTAGGTTGTATCATCTTTGGTGGTGATTGGTATCGTTTTTTCGGTGCAGGTGAACAGATGGCAACACTAGCAGAGCAAGGTCATTGGTATCCTTCAGCCGTTACGTCAGTGATTGTCGTTGTACTTTCAATCTGGACTTTATACGGTTTATCTGCCGCAAAGGTGATTCGTCAGCTGCCTCTTATTCGTTTAGCTTTAATTGTTATTTCATCTATCTATTTAATCCGTGGTGTCGGTTTTATATGGCTAATGCCAATGTTTCCAGGCAATAGCCTGACGTTCTGGCTAGTGAGTTCAGGGATATGCTTAACCATAGGATTATTGTACGCCGTCGGTACCTTGCAAATGTGGCCACGCCTCAATGTATAACCTGTACAACCCCATTAAAAAAAAGCTATACAGTTGACTAGCGAATAATTACCGCGCATGTTAGCGCACAAGCTTTGCGCTAACATGCGCAGATCATTAACCGTTCAAGGAAGAAAAGATGACTGTTGTTAGATTGCTCTTATTGAATATCAGCCTGGCGATTTGTTACTACGCACTATCTATTGCCGCTATTGGAGTCGCTGCTGCCGGTAAAATATTTTGGTGGTTTCAATGGCAAGATAACTTCCATTTTTACCATATCGCCCAAAATTTTATCGGTATTGGTCTAGCGGCCCTACTCCCAGCCTATCTTGTCCACAGTTATGAATCAGATAACAAGTGGTTATGCATTGGCCTTGTTATTGTTCTCTCAATGAGTTTACACGGCAACATCCATTATGTGCCTTGGGATCCCGTAGGCATTGTTAGGTTTTTTAATGACACCTTGTTACGCGGTGATGCTGGCTCGGTGGGGATATTTTTAGAAATCTTATTCATGCCTATCCTTTGGCTGTTGGCGTTTGAGCGAATGCCCAATAGGGTTATGCCTCGCAAGTTCGTCCACTGATCCAAAATAGCCATTACAGTAACGAGCACATAACTGCAGATAGAGTGAGCGGCAATCGCCCACTCTAGTCATTCAAGAAAGGATTTTACATGTCGATAAACGCGACACTGATAGGCCAAATCGTGTTTGTATTAGCCATCATCATGATCGTTAGCACACTAAAATTTGCTAAGGGAAAGGCCGACAATTTGGCATTAGTTGGTCTTTACGCGCTACTGCTTAATTTTACTATGCCGCCAGTTGGTTGGCTATACTGTGGCTACTGGGCTAATAAAAAAGGCTAACGATACTGGTTAGCGTACTTTGCTATAGGGTGAAGTACCTCCCCCCTTACCCATTCATCATTCGACGCTAGCCAAAAGCCTGTCACGGTTAGTAACCTTTCCCCTTCCATCAAATGACTACTAGGGCAAAATGATTACTAGCGTAAAATATTAAAAACATCACTTTAAATTTGTTTGACATAACGAACAATATTGGGGCAGACTGAAGCTCGAACAATGTGAACTTATCACGTGTTCGCCTTTCGAATTTAGCATGATGAAACGGCTAAGACGAAAGCTCATTAATGATATTTGCATCAGGTGATCTATGCCCACAACACAAACAAAAAACGCTAAGAAACCCACGATATTAATGACCATGGGACGACAAGACAGAAATGGCCACCCCTACCAAGTCATGACCCACAAATATATGCAACCCATTGTCGAATTTGCCAACTGTATCCCATTGCTGGTGCCAAGCTGTTTTGGTATTGATGACATTGAACAGTACCTTGATATGGCCGATGGCGTTTACCTTTCTGGGGCAGGTTCAAACATTGACCCCGCGCTTTATGGCCAAGAAAACCTCACCCCTGAAAAGACTCAAGATGTAGACCGAGACAATTTTGACATTGCCATTATTCATGCCGCATTAAAACGCAAACTGCCGTTATTGGGCGTGTGCCGAGGCATGCAAGAGATCAATGTCGCCCTTGGTGGTGATCTGCACCAAAAAGTGTATGCCGAAGATCATCTTGATGACCATCGTGAAGACCCTAATACATCGGTCGATGAACAGTATGGTCCACGGCACACGGTAAACATTGTCCCAGGCACTTGGCTGCATGCCCTATTAGGCGACTGCACCACGATTAACTCACTTCACGGCCAAGGCATAGATACCTTAGGTGAGGGCCTTGAGCCACTCGCTCATGCTGACGACGGCCTAATTGAAGCGATTCATGGCCCTGCCTTCGAGCAATTTATTTTAGGTGTTCAGTGGCATCCTGAGTGGCAGACCCGTGACAACCCCGATTCAATCAAGTTATTTCAAACCTTCGGCGAGGCTTGCCAAGCTCATGCGCTAAGCAAGTAACTCATTAACCGCTGTACAGCAAACCCAAATGGGGCCATTTGGGTTTGTCGCCCGCCCAGCTTTGTGCGCTCGCACAAAAATCAATGTAATTAATGGCTTATTTTAGTGGGTAAGAATAAAGCCAGATTGTCTTAATCTGCGGATAATAGCCAAAGCCTGAAATACCTTAGCCCTCACATATGTGACGCAGACTAAGCGGGTCATAGTTCAAATTAATAAACAATACTAACCCAAGATAGGGACCCCTATGAACCTAGTACTGATCCTGCTAGCGGTGATTGCGTTTATCGTCATTGCTACCTCCAAGTTTAAACTTCATCCATTTTTAACCCTGATTTTAGCCTCATTTATTGCGGCATTTGCCTATGGGCTGCCGAGTAGCGATATTGCCAAAACCATCACTACAGGGTTTGGCGGTATATTAGGCTATATCGGTCTGGTTATTGTGCTCGGTACCATTATCGGTACAATTTTAGAGAAGAGTGGCGCGGCAATAACCATGGCTGATGTGGTCATTAAAGTGTTGGGACAACGCTTTCCAACACTGACCATGTCAATCATAGGTTACTTGGTCTCTATTCCTGTGTTCTGTGATTCGGGGTTTGTCATCCTCAACTCATTAAAGCAATCCATGGCCAATCGCATGAAAGTCTCAAGCGTGTCGATGAGTGTCGCACTCGCAACGGGCCTTTATGCCACGCATACTTTTGTACCGCCAACACCCGGTCCTATTGCGGCGGCAGGTAACTTAGGCCTTGAATCAAACCTCGGTCTAGTCATCGGTGTTGGTGTCTTTGTGGCTGCCGTTGCCGCTCTAGCGGGAATGCTATGGGCTAACCGCTTTGCTAATGTCGAACCCGATGGCGAGGGCGCTGAAGAGTTAAAACAGCACGTTGAAGATTTTGAATCGCTCAAAGCCGCGTACGGCACCTTGCCTTCTCCGGCCAAAGCCTTTGCTCCTATCTTTGTCCCGATTTTACTGATCTGCCTAGGATCGATTGCCAACTTCCCCTCTAAGCCCCTTGGGACTGATGGGCTATTTGACCTATTGGTATTCCTTGGCCAACCCGTGAACGCACTGATGATAGGTCTACTATTATCGCTACTGCTATTAAAAGGCAGTAACAAGATTAAGGAGTTTAGCGAGCGCATCAGCCAAGGGCTCGTGGTCGCTGCCCCGATTTTGCTTATCACGGGTGCAGGTGGTGCATTTGGCGCAGTGTTAAAAGCCACTGAGATCGGAACCTTTTTGGGTAGTTCGCTGTCAGCATTGGGCATTGGCATCTTTATGCCCTTTATCGTTGCAGCGGCGCTTAAATCGGCGCAAGGTTCATCGACTGTGGCGCTCGTCGCAACCTCAGCACTTGTTGCGCCCATGTTGGGTGATATTGGTCTTGCCAGCGACATGGGCCGCGTGCTGACAGTGATGGCCATTGGTGCAGGCGCCATGACCGTTTCCCACGCCAACGATAGTTTTTTCTGGGTCGTCACCCAATTTAGCCGCATGAGTGTTAAACGAGCCTATAAAGCACAAACCATGGCAACCTTAGTACAAGGGGTGACCGCCATGATACTTGTCTATTTACTCAGCCTCGTTCTACTCTAAAGCCTGTCATGGCCGTCATGATGCCTACCAGTATCATGACAGCCATTAACTCTGGTTATTCCCCCCTGACTTATAGGAAATATCAATGAAAATAGTCATTGCGCCCGATTCATACAAAGAAAGCCTGAGCGCTATGGAAGTTGCGAACGAAATTGAACGCGGATTTCGTGAAGTGCTCCCCAATGCTGACTATGTAAAAGTGCCCGTTGCTGATGGCGGCGAAGGAACGGTGCAATCTCTGGTTGATGCAACAGGCGGTAAAATAATTGAGCTAACAGTCATCGGCCCCCTTGGTGAGCCAGTCAGTGCCCACTACGGTATTTTGGGGGGCGAGAATACCCACACGGCCGTAATTGAAATGGCCGCGGCATCGGGGCTTCAACATGTACCCCACAGTCGCCGCGATCCGCAATATACCACCAGCTATGGTACAGGCGAGCTAATTTGCCATGCCCTCAATTCGGGGATTAAACATATCATTCTTGGCTTAGGCGGGAGTGCTACCAACGATGGTGGTGTGGGGATGTTACAAGCACTTGGCGCACATTTTCTTGATGCCCATGGTCAACCTATCTCCCCTGGTGGAGCAGCCCTTGCACAACTGTGTACTATCGATATTAGCCAGTTGCATCCTGGGCTGTCACGCTGTCAACTTGAGGTTGCCTGTGATGTCAACAACCCACTTTGCGGCAGCAACGGGGCCTCTGCGGTCTTTGGCCCTCAAAAAGGCGCGACAACAGAGATGATTGAACAGCTCGACAAAGCCCTGTCTCAGTTAGCCGATATCACGGCAACACAGACCTTAACCGACCATCGACACTCTCCTGGCGCTGGCGCGGCTGGCGGCATGGGTTTTGCGGTGTTAGCCTTTCTTAATGCTGACCTAAAGCCCGGCATCGATATTGTCATGAAGGCGGTGGGCTTGGCTAACACTCTTAAAGGCGCGACCCTTGCGATCACAGGAGAGGGGCGCTTAGATAGTCAGACATTACATGGCAAGACCCCAATGGGCGTGACGCGTGAAGCCAATAAACTCGGTATTCCTGTAATCGCTATTGCCGGGTGTGTCAGCGATGATGCCAACATCTTACTTGAGCATGGTATTGATGCCATTTTTTCCATTACCCCCCCGAGCCATGGCTCTAGAGAGTGTATTGAGCAATGCCAAGCACAACCTCTACACAACCTCTATTAACATTGCTGCATTGTATAACACCAATCGGCCTAGATAAGAGTAAGGCGCGAGTTCAGGTCAATAGCCTGACTCGCTTCTTTACACTGAGTCGACCAAGCATTTCATTTTTCTCCTTGATGCCGTATACAGCTTACAGTACAGTTAGCTCCTTTTTTTGACCGACTAGATGCCTGCATTTTAGGCTGAGTCTCAGTTAAGCGACACAGTTCGATGACATCAAAACCACAACGACAAGCAACGGCATCCGAAGAAGCGTTAATGCGTATATTCACCCTGCCAGAAGCGCCCCATTCCACCTTGGGGCAAATTGAAAAAGAGCTCTCTGAAAACCTAATGGGCTTTCTTAAAGAGAACATTGTTGCTGTCGAAAAGCCGTTAACCGAGATAGAAAAAGATTTCCAAGCGCACCAGGTTCCAGCCTCACCGAGCTTTGTCTCCGACTATGCCGAGCAGATGATGCAAACCCTAGTAGCCCACAGCGTGCACACCTCTGCACCGAGCTTTATCGGTCACATGACCTCTGCGCTGCCCTACTTTGTCTTGCCACTGTCTAAGATGATGGTCGGGCTGAATCAAAACCTCGTTAAGATAGAAACATCCAAAGCCTTCACGCCACTAGAACGTCAAGTGCTGGGCATGATGCACCATTTGGTATATGGCCAAAGCGATAGTTTTTATAACAATTGGATGCACAGTGCTAGCCACTCTCTTGGGGCATTTTGCTCCGGCGGCACCGTGGCCAATATCACCGCATTATGGATTGCCCGTAACCGTGTACTACAAGCTAGTGGCGACTTTAAAGGGATCGCGGCATCAGGCCTAATGGCTGGTCTACGTCATTATGGCTATGACGATTTAGCCATTTTGGTGTCAACCCGAGGGCACTACTCCCTTGGAAAATCGGCCGATCTGTTAGGCATAGGCCGTGACAATATTGTCAGTATTCCCTGTAGCGATGACAACAAAGTCGATGTAGATAAAATGCGCCAAGCCGCTGAACAGCTTGCGGCAAAAAATATCAAAGTGATGGCTATTGTTGGTGTGGCAGGCACCACAGAAACCGGTAATATCGACCCACTTAATGAACTGGCCGACTTAGCCCATACGTTAGGGTGTCACTTCCATGTAGATGCCGCATGGGGCGGCGCTAGCCTGTTATCAAACAAATATCGTTATCTGCTGGCAGGTATCGAGCGGGCCGACTCCATCACCATTGATGCCCATAAACAGATGTATGTACCTATGGGCGCAGGCATGGTGCTGTTTAAAGACCCTGAATTTGCCAACGCCATTAAACATCACGCCGAATATATTCTGCGTAAAGGTTCAAAAGATTTAGGCAGCCAAACCCTAGAGGGTTCGCGCCCCGGGATGGCGATGTTAGTGCATGCTTGTTTACAGGTCATTGGCCGAGACGGCTATGAGATACTGATTAACAACAGCTTAGAAAAAGCACGCTATTTTGCCGAACTGATTAAGCAGCAAGGTGATTTTCAGTTGGTATCGGCGCCAGAGCTATGCCTGCTGACTTATCGCTATGTGCCAGCTCAAGTACAAGCCCTACTGACTCATGCAGTCAAGCATGACGACCTAGAGTTAGTGACCCAAATAAACCAGCTACTCGATGGCTTAACTAAGTTTGTGCAAAAGCGTCAACGGGAACAGGGCAAATCATTTGTATCACGCACGCGTATCACGCCAGATAACAACTTAGGTTTAACCTCTGTGGTATTTAGGGTGGTGTTAGCAAACCCGCTAACGGGCCATGACATCTTGCAACAGGTACTCGCAGAGCAACGTGAAATAGCGCAGCAAGACGCGTTATTCTTACCGCAACTGTTAGCCTTAAGCTAACCGTTAACTTTAAACAAGCGCAAAAGTCAGCCTTCTATTGTATGCACCACACGGCCGCGTTATTTCACGAAGCGGCTTTTGGTTTCATCGTCAGGCAATAAACAGAGCGGACGCTGACCAAATAGACGATAGCGATAACGCACAATAAGGTCATAGCAACCATCTCTTACCCCTAACGGCAACCAGCGAAAAAAACGCAGCCAAGGCCAGCAACCGGTTAAGGACTGAGCAATTTCAATCGCCGCTTCACTCTTGATAAAAACTTCGCCATTTTTGATCAAATAGACGGTATCCGCTTGCATTGCAGCTTGTGAGATAGATGCCTTAGCAAGCAAAGTTTGTGCGGTGGGACTCTGCAAGGCAACAAACTGACACACAGCATTAGGGTCATGCGCGATAATAAAGCTGACGGCGCCATGACATAAATTACAGATACCATCAAACACCACCAGATAAGATTGACTCTCAGTCACAAGGACTCCTGATATTGGGCCTGCATCAAGGCGATGTAATCGGTCATCTCTTGGCCAGGGGTTAGCGTAAAATGGTCAGCTTGCGGAGCAAGGTCAATCACTCTGTCGACACGAAAGTTTCGAAAGTCATTTCTCAGCTCGCACCAAGCAAGCAGTGTCCATACCCCTTTCCAAAAATAGAGGGCTAATGGCCTAATCAGCCTTTGGCTGGCGCTCTGATTGGCATCTTGGTAGCTAAGCTGGAGATATTCTCGCTCCCGCGAGGCTTTACGTAACACATCTAAAAAAGCAAACTCTTGGTTATTGATGTAAAAATCAGGGGCAAACATCAACGACTGGTATGCCTGAAGCCGAGCGGGAAGTACCGCTTCAACTTTAATCATCGCCTGTTTGGCCGCGCTGGAAAGCTCATGCCCCCCCCAAGCTTGAACCATACGCATCCCCACTTGTATCGCCTCAAGTTCCTGTTCATTAAACATCAATGGCGGCACGTTGACTTCATGCCTCAATAAGTAACCGACACCGGCTTCCCCCTCGATGGGAATACCCGATAAGGACAGATCTTGAATATCACGATAGATAGTACGTGTTGAAACCTCTAAGCGTTCAGCCATCTGCTGCGCGGTGACGAGTCTTCGCCCTTTTAACAGCTGGACAATTTGAAATAAACGGTCGGCGCGGCGCATCACTCTCCCCAAATTAGGGCGCCATGGATAGCGCCCTCACAATGATGAATGTTAAATTGCGGTATGGACGCCGATATAGATATCAACGCTATCACCGGATGGATAGCACTCAAAGTCGGTAAGATATTGACGCGTATAGGGGCAAGATAGCGCTGCAAAATATTGCCAGATCTCTTGCCACAAGCCCACCACAGATTGTGGCATCTCACCTTGAGCATGAAAATGTAAGTAGTTACCCGGCGCTAGGGTTATCGATTCAAGGCCATCGCCAATAAGCCCACCGTTCTCGCCATCCGCCATAAACCCTACCATGACAGAATAAGCGCCATCCATGTTGGACTCATAGCCATAGTAAACACCATAGGCCGGCTGCTTATTGATGATCTGTTCGCCATACAGTCCCATAAAGCGCTGCCATAACGGAGCGATTTTTTGACTCTCTGCGACAGTTTCATCCGCATTAGTAGTCCGAGTTGTCACGCCATGAATCACCAGCTTATGAAGGGTAACAAGTTCCATCTCTTTCTCTCCTATCCATGACCAATGGTTATCGGTTGGCTGACCACAAACCCACTTTATTGCCTTCGCTATCGACAAACAAGCTGATAAAACCGCATTCCCCCTCTTTAATCGCCATCACGGGCAACAATATGCTGACCCCGTTAGCAGCTAAACGCGCCACAAGCGGTTCAAGCTTATCGGACAAATGCAGATAAACGACACTACCATTCATGCTTGGCAGCATCATTTCATGCTTCACCAAACCTATACTTGCAGCTTGCTTATCTTCGGTTTCCAATATCGCCATCTCCATATCATTCATGATTTCACGGCGGAAGCTCACATCAAAATGTTGACCATAAAATGCTAAAGCTCGATCCATATTCTCAACGGCGATTTCGCCCCAAACGAGCGGTGCTTGCTGTAACATATTTCTCTCCTTGAATTAGGCTAAATGTGCCTGTCAACTGCGACAACGGCTCAAACACTTAGCAACCCAAATAGAGTAAATCGTCCCTACTGACAGCATAGTGTCAGTAGACTTAAATATGGATCTAAATATTTTGGAACATGATCTCTAAACTTAGCGTAATGATGGCCTGATTAAGTCGTGGTGTTTGCTCATCCTCTTTGCCCCAGTTGTACTCTGGTGTAATGGCATAAAACAACCAATCTCGAAGAAAATTTTGTCGATAGGTCATACCGACATTAGCATTTTTGACATAGTGATAGGGCTGGGCAACGCCATAAATACTGGCCTGATAGCTGATCGCCGCTTTGTTACTAATATATTGATATAGCTTAGCGCTACTGCCAAACTCCCAACCATTACCACGATTTTCATACTGAGCTACAGCGCTCCAACGGACAAGAAAGGTTTCATTAAAAGAGTGTTCAATATCGAACTCGGTGGACTCACCGGTGACCTTTTTCTCCTGATAGAGCTTTTGGGTTAAACGCGTAATGGTGTTTTGGGTCAGCGGATAGGTATAACGCCAACGCGCCTGCAGCTTGGGCTTAAAATTGGCACTCAGATTAAAACTGACTCGATCGCGCGAGTACCAATCATATCGCAATCCAACATCACGCTCACCTGTGTCATCCGGCCCTTTGAGAAATGCAAAGGGGTCATCCTCACCGGTGGAGTCTAAAATCAGTTTGAGCCGCTTATTCACCCCAGGTAAATTGAGTCTTGCATTCAGGTTTGCGCGATACTTAAATCCCTCTTTCTCGTAGTAAGAAAAGTCGTTATACCAGCGCACTATGGTGCCGGCTCGGGCATCTTCTTCTATCCGATCATCGACAAAAAAGCTGTCAAACCAAATGGCAGGTTGGCAAAATTTAGTATTTAGATAGTCAAAGGCTTGGTCAAACCTAGTGTCCATTTGAGACTGGCTGAAACAGGGAGCATCTGCTGGCGCCTCGGCGAGCTTAGGTGAAGAGGCTTGCTCGGCTGAAGGCGCTTTGCTGGCAGAAGGCTCATCTTGGCGTGTGCTCGCCGCTTTAGCATTCCCTAGCAAAGCCATAGGTGCCGCTTGGGCGACAACCAGTAGCATAGGCAGTAAGCCTATACTCAAGCAACAGATAATCAAAAAGCACTTAATCAACAGACAGGCTCACAACAAAAATCATGCCTAATCTTAACACTTGTTGCGTACCAATTGCAGTAACAAAGCACGCTGACTCAATGGGTTATAACGGCAACAATACGTTAAACTGCCGCCGATATTAAAACCCGAAAGCGAGAGCCTTTACGCTAAAGATTGTTGATGCATTGTGGTTAGCTTAGCCATTGCCAGCGCTGCGCGTTGCTGCACATCCTGCAAGGTATCATCGGCGCTGAATTGCTCAATCACCTCGTAGTAACACTTCACTTTCGGCTCAGTGCCTGAAGGCCTTACGATCACTCTCGCGCCTCCTTCAAGCTGATAAATCAGTACATCACTGACAGGGAGGTCGATAACACATTCACTGCCGTCGGCAAAACGCCGTATACCAATACTGATATCATCGACACTGATAATTGCGCGCTCCGCTATCTCAGTCGGTGGCTGACGACGAAGGCGATCACCTATCGTTGGTTGACTCATATCGCTCGCAGATAAAGCAATACTGACCTGTTCATTAAGGTAAAAACCATACTGTCGATAGATGGCGTCTAAGCGATCCCAAATCGTTTGTCCCTTGGATGCCAACTCAGCAGTGAGCTGCGCAAATGCAACCAGGGCCGAAAGACCATCTTTATCCCACACCATATTACCTATGGTGTAACCGAGTGCCTCTTCATAGGCAAATATGAAGCGGTTATCGGCAGATTGTTTACTCATCCCTACATTGGTGAGCCATTTAAACCCTGTTAAGGTAGTTTCGCAAACCGCATTCATCGATGTGGCAATTTGCGATAGCAAGCTGGATGAGACAATGGTGCGACACGTGAGGCGCTGATCATCACTGGCATGGGACAACAGATAGTGACCAAAGAGCACGCCAACCTGGTCACCCGTTAACATTTGATAGGCAGCACTAGCATCCATCTCGGGCGTGGCATGGCTGAGACGAACCGCTACGGCAAAACGATCGGCATCGGGATCGTTAGCACACGCTAACATCGCCGAGTGTTTATGCGCTTCTGCCATGACCAAATCCATCGCCCCAGCCTCCTCAGGGTTTGGAAAGTTCACCGTAGGGAAGTCGCCATCGGGTTCTCGTTGCGCCGCTACGCTATAGACCTGGGTCACCCCGGCATCCTTCAGTACCATTTCAGCCATCTCGGCCCCCACGCCATGCATGGCGGTGTAAGCCAAACTCACTTTTTCTGGCGATGTATGATTTTGCAGCACCTCGGCCTGACGAATACCTTGTCGATAAGCTTGATAAAAATCATCATCTAGCATCACCAAACGATCCGCTAAGCGTGCTTTCTCTAGTGACATTAAACCAATAGGTGCTGTGGCGGCATGTTCAATACAGGCAGCAATACCTGTGTCATGGGGAGGAATAATCTGCGCACCATTACCCCAATAAACCTTATAGCCATTGTATTGCGGCGGATTATGACTTGCAGTCACCACAATGCCAGCCGCTGCGCCAAGATGCAGAACACCGAAGGCCACCAGCGGTGTCGGTGCAATCTTGACCGTGAGATACACTTTAATCCCTGCAGCGGCTAACACCATGGCCGTATCATGGGCAAATTGCTTACTGTCATGGCGACCATCATAACCAACAACCACACCACGTTCAGCACAGTCACTGACCTGCGCCATCAAATATTGTGCTACCCCCATGGACGTTTGTTGTACCACAAGGCGATTCATCCGCATCGGTCCTGCGCCAACAACACCGCGAATGCCTGCGGTGCCAAAAGCTAAACGCCCACTAAAACGTGCCGCTAATACTTCGCTGTCGCCACTATCGATTAATGCTTGGATCTCACGACGACTGCTTTCATCTTTATCAAGATTCAACCAATGGTGAATCTTTGCCTGTAAATGTGTGTCCATTACCAACCCCTTTTTAGCATGACTATTTTTGCCAAAAATTACTGAGAACAATTACCATTAACAGTATGCTGGTGACGCACCTAGAACAAGTGAATTTGCATTAAAGATGATTTAACCATGTAATTTAAATGAACGAAAAACGGTCTTAAAACTTGCGAGCTTGTCATTGCACGTTAACTTTAATAGGGAGAGGAGAAAGACTATTGAAATTTTTTTGGTTCGCCATATCGCTACTGTGTTGTTCAGCTTGGGCAAGTACCTCTGACGGTGAGCGTCAAGATATTGCACTTTACACTTATCATTACATGCCACCTTATGTGATTAATCCCGCAAAGGAGGTTGGCTTGTTCTATGATATTGCGAGATTTTTTAATCAACATCAGCAAACCTATAAATTTACAGTCTCCTATATTCCGCGTAAACGTCTTAATTACCAACTCAGTATCAATGAATTTGAAGGTATGGTCATTGGGGTTAATCCCATCTGGTTTAAAGACTTGAATCAATCCACCTATCTATGGTCTGTCCCATTTATGCAGGACCAAGATGAGATCATTTCGCACTTGAGTAACCCTGTGGAGTTTAAGACGCCACAAGCCCTTTACGATAAGCGAGTCGGCGGGATCACAGGGTTTCGTTACCACACGATTGATCAGCTCGTTGCCGATGGGTTTGTAACCCGCATTAACACGGCCAATGAATCGCAACTGATAAAAATGCTGCTAAAGAATCGTTTTGACTGCGCTATTGTTTCCCGTGCCACGACCATTTATTACCAAAATTTACTGAACACTAACCAAGCACTCTACTTCTCCAGCGTGCCCCATGACCAATACACCCGTCATATATTGGTGCCAAAGCGGCTAAGTGCTGAGTTTAACGCCATAACCCCCCTGATTGAGCAGCTGATAAGTAACTACCAGTGGCAACAGAAAATGCAACAATATGATACAGCTCTTCCTGCAAAGTCTGAGGAGTCGCGCTAAAGCGCAAAGCAGAACATAGTTAACATGGCTTGGACACGAGAAAATGTGAGGGTTTGAGAGGGTGTATTGGCAAGGTTATGATTGGCGTAACATAGCGATGTATGAATAGGCACAACTAGTCAAACCACAAAGATCGTTCACTGAGTAGATTCTTGGAGCTATCAGATAA
Source organism: Shewanella colwelliana ATCC 39565 (assembly GCF_000518705.1). Classification (GTDB taxonomy): domain Bacteria; phylum Pseudomonadota; class Gammaproteobacteria; order Enterobacterales; family Shewanellaceae; genus Shewanella; species Shewanella colwelliana. The sequence continues at coordinate 74,987 of NZ_JAEC01000017.1, read as the reverse complement.
CAACGGATTGTCGAGTTTAAATACACGTCGATTAGGTAGGTTAGCGCGCTGTAACATATCGGCCGTAATTGCATGATGATAAAACAGGTCATCGAAACTTCCATCCACTAACGCAGCGCGCAGTCCATGCTCAATGCGCTCTGCCAGCAAGGTATTATCTCGATTAACAAAAAAATAGATTGGCGATGGGTAAGTCACCATAAAAGACTCATCAACAATAAGTTCTGGGTGCCCAACCACTTCATCCCAAGGCTCATGTAACGCGCGGAGAAAATAGTCGAAACGCGCCTTATTTAACATGGCAATTAAGTTCTTCGCCGCGCCGCGCACTAAAGTAAAGCCTTGTTGCTGCAAAATATCGCTATCGGGCCAATCGGTACCCTGACCCACAATCAATCGCTTAAGCTGTTCGACACTATTGATATCGGCAAATTTTTGTTTGTCTTCGGCACGAACAATGGCGATTCGATGACCCATTAACCCTTTTAACAGTGGGAAATAGATAGCGCTTAAGGTCTGCTCTCGCGTTTTAGATGTCATAGTCCAAACCACATCTAACTGTTGCTGTTCGACCAACTTTATCGTCCGCCCTTGGGGCATCTCCATCGTGACAGGTTCTAACTGATAATCACCATATTGACTGCGACTTTTCTCCATTGCCAAGCGCAACAGGTCGATATAATAGCTTTGTTTGGGATCAACAAATTGTATCGACAAATTATAACGCACCAACATAGGCTCAGCGGCCTGTGTCGCTGTACTCCAGCACATCATGAGCAGGTAGCAGCTCAACAGCAGTCGAATCATGGCTTCATCCTTTGAAGTTAACTCCATCTATCCACTTGCCTCGGCGTTGCTCTCAATCGAGCAGTCGGCAACAAATGACACCACCTCATTATAGCAGCATAAATTTGCCGATTAACACTAAACACATTAAACCACCCACAGTATAAGCAGGTGTCCAATGCCCGCCAAGTTAGTGTAAACTTGCACGCGCCGAACAGCCCAAGAGATAGCGCTCCAATGACCAGCAGTAAATTTGAATGCCACCTTACCATTGCCACTGACGATGATGCGGTGGCCTTGTTAGCCGCGCACAGCCAACTGTCTAAGCAGGTAATCAAGCAAGCCATGGCAAAGGGGGCGGTATGGCTAACTCGTGGTAAATATACCCAACGTCTTCGTCGTGCTAAAAAACGCTTAAAAGTTGGTGATGAGCTGCATCTTTATTACAACCAAGCCGTGTTGGCACAGACAGTTGATGATGCATTATTGCTGTTAGATAAAGGCGATTACAGCATTTGGTATAAGCCTTACGCTATGCTATGCCAAGGCTCAAAATGGAGCGACCATACCACCATCAATCGCTTTGTTGAAACGCACTTAAGCCCGCAGCGTCCAGCGTTTATCATTCATCGATTAGATAGAGCGGCAACAGGCTTGGTCTTAATTGGTCACAGCAAATCTGCAACAGCGGCACTGGCAGCACTGTTTGAGCAGCGTCAATTAGACAAACAGTATCGGGTTATCGTTGAAGGTGAATTTCCATCAAGGACACAGCACATTGACTCAGATGTTGATGGCAAAGTGGCGTGTTCTCACGCAACCTTGATTGAATATGACAAGAAACAAGATCGCTCACTCGTCCAAGTGAAGATTGATACGGGCCGCAAGCATCAAATTCGCATTCATATGGCCAGTTTAGGTCATCCCGTCGTTGGCGATCGTCAACATGGTCATGCAGACGAACATGCGCCAAATTTGCAGCTCACCGCCTGTTTTCTCACTTTTATCTGCCCAATAAGCGGTGAGACAGTTAATCAAGATCTGCCTGATGCGTTAAAACCTCATTTGTAAACATTGTCCCCTGCATGGGAATTCAATGAGTGCACACCACGAAAAAGCCATCACGATTGTGATGGCTTTTTCTCACGCTAGCTATCCGTTGGCATCGTTATCTGCTCGCTGAGCATCGTCATGATCAAGCACCTCATCATACCCTTTTGGTGGCGGTGTCCAACCTCGTTCACTGGTCGCATGCTTATCGCTGCGATCTTTTAGCATCGCCGCCTTTATGGTTTCCTCAAGCTCAATAAACAGCTTGCGGTAGTTATTGTCGAAACGCTCACCTGAGCTGTCATCACACCACGCTTGGTAGAGAATTTTTGAACTACGCTGCTCAATCCGCTTAAAGGTATTTTTTTGCTGCTCAACTTGAAATGGGTGAAACCCAAGACACTTCAACGCGTCGACCCCAAGTTCAATACTAGAATGAAAAGTCTCCTTTTGAATATGATCAGCCCCAGCACTGTGTAAGATATAGGCATGACCACGGTCAAATGCCCGCGCTAACACTTTCACTCTGGGATAGGTCTGCTTAACATACTTCACCAACTCCGTAGTGCTCTCAGGATTGTCCATTGCCACCACTAATAACGAAGCCTCTTCGATACCCGCGGTATGAAGCAGATCAGGCCGGGTGGCATCACCAAAGTAGCTTTTAACATTGATACTTCTGAGAATATCAACTTGGCTGACTTGATGATCCAGTACCACGGTTTTCACCCCATTCGCGGTGAGCATCCGATTGACTATCTGGCCGAAGCGACCAACACCAGCAATAATCACCGTTCCTTGTTCATCAATCACATCGGCCTCACGCTGATGACTACCCTGTCGATAACGCGGCACAATGACCTTATCAAACAGAATAAATAATCCTGGGGTCAAAAACATGCTCAGCGCCACCACTAAGGATAAAACCTGCGCCATTTCCATAGGAATCACATGGTTTTGCACCGTAAAACTGAGCAGTACAAACCCAAACTCCCCCGCTTGAGCCAAGCTCAGGGCAAACAACCACTTATCGCTATGACGGATTTTAAATACAACCGCAAGCAGCAGCAACACCAGCGCTTTAAGCAGCATAAGGCCTAAAGTCAGACCTAAGATTAAACCTAAGTCTTGGGCTAAGATGCCAAAATCAATTCCCGCGCCGACGGTAATAAAAAAGAGCCCCAACAATAGGCCTTTAAATGGGTCGATATTGGACTCCAGCTCATGACGAAACTCACTATTGGCAAGCACGACTCCAGCGAGGAACGTGCCCAAGGCAGGTGAAAGCCCGACTAGACTCATCAAGGCGGCAATTCCTATCACTAGCATCAGTGCGGTGGCGGTAAATATCTCCCGTAAACCCGAACTGGCCACAAACCGAAATAGTGGCCGACTCAGATAGTGGCCACCGACCACCACCATGGCGATAGCAGCAGTGATCACCAAACCGTAAGCCCAACCAGGTAATCCAGCCACTAAGCTGATCTCCTCATGATGCTCTGCCGCCTCGCCAACAGCCAACTGTGCCTTGTCGATCAACTCCGGCAATGCGAGCAATGGAATAAAGGCGAGCATAGGGATCACAGCGATATCTTGAAACAGCAGTACTGAAAACGCGTTGCGTCCCCCTTCGGTCTTGCCTAAACCTTTCTCGTTAAAGGTTTGCAACACAATAGCGGTCGACGACAACGCAAACACTAAGCCAATGGTCAGAGCGATGGACCATTGGATACTAAACCACAGTGCGATAGCCATCACGGCGATAGTCGTTAGTCCAACTTGTAAACCACCCAGCCCCATCAATCTGTGGCGCATCGCCCACAGCATCTTCGGCTCCAACTCCAAGCCCACCACAAATAGCATCATGACGACACCAAACTCAGCGAAGTGTTGAATCACATTAGTCTCATCGCCCACTAAGCCAACCACAGGACCAATGACCACCCCAGCAATTAAGTAACCCAGCACAGAGCCTAAACCAAAGCGTTTGGCTAGCGGTACAGCAATCACCGCAGCGACTAAATAGATAAAGGCTTGTAAGAAATACCCGGTCATCCTTAATCCCCCAAGATAATTTGATCTAAACTGTGATTGAGCTTCCCCAGCCCAGACGCCATGTCTAAATCGACGCGATCTTCCACTAGTGCTTTAAGTAATCGACGCCACTTGCGGCGATGGGCATCCATACGATCATCCTCTGATGCCGTTCTCGCGCCAAACAGTGCTAATGGCGGTAGATAGTGCATTCCGGTGAGACTGGCAGTTTGTTCAAGGGGCGCCAATAGCTGCCTGATTGTGAAATGGTTATAACCTTGAGCTTGGTAAGCTTCCTCTTTTCCCCCTGCGGTCAAGGCACACAAAAACGGCTTACCCTTGAGTTGCTCCCCATCGGTGCCATAGGCAAACCCATACTCCAGCACCAGATCTTGCCACTCCTTTAACATTGCGGGAGTGGAGTACCAATAGAGAGGAAACTGAAAAATAATGATGTCGTGATCCACAAGCCGTTGCTGCTCTTGCTCAATATCAATATCGAAGGTGGGGTATTCACCGTATAGATCAACAGCCGTGACCCCCTCAATGGCTTTAGCCGTTTCAAATAAGGGAATATTTACTTCAGAGCGGTGCTGTGAGGGATGCGCCAGCAATAACAAAATACGCTTTTTAATCTCAGACATAGCAGTCCTTTACCTAATACTTCTACCATTAGTCAAATGATGGGTTAATGGGAGGAGTATGAAACGTCGCGACGGTTCTAGAAAAAAAAGCCAATAGAACCTGATAAGTCTAGATAAAATAGCCTGTTGGAGGTGGTTTCTCAAGCGAGATATGATTTACTTAAAACGTGGCGCCTAGCAGGTCTCATAGAGATACAGTTGGTAACCGTCATCTTGATAACTATCAATATGCCGCATACCCGCCTTGAGCAACACCTTACTTGAGGCGCTGTTTTCAACCATCACTTCTGCGTAAACCTTTTCGACCCCTAAGGTGCTGTGCGCATAGTCCAAGCAAGCCTTTACCGCTTCTGTGGCCAATCCTTGCCCCCAATAGTCGGGTAACATCCGATAACCAATATCGATTCCCCCGGCGCCACGATTGAGATGGGGTTCATATTTTATGCCACAAAACCCGATCAATTGATTATCTTGCTTGCAGATCAGCGCATATCGCGCGAAACCATGTTCGCGATACCCCGCCAACCAATAATCTTTGATAACCCGTTTGGCATCTTCAAGCGAGTTAACCTTGCCTGCATCACCTGTGTATCGTACCACCTCAGGATGAATCGAAAAGGCCAGTACCGCGTCAGCATCATCGAGGGTAAACTCACGCATCTGCAATCTTGGTGTATCTATCAAGGTGGTATTTGACAATTCGCTCATTTAACGACCCCATCACTTTCCCAAGGGGTCATAGCGCTCATGTCATCAAGGTCATAAGGCGTAAGCTGATAGACGTAGTAATTCAGCCAGTTACTAACTAGCAAGCTTCCATGGCTGTGCCAGCGTGCAACGGGCTCTTGCGTCGGATCATCGTTGCGAAAATAGTTCATTGGTACATCGGGGTTAAGTCCTTCACCAAGATCACGCTGATACTCCTCTTTCAAGGTTGCCTTTTGATACTCGGGATGACCCGTCACGAATAGGTTGCGATTGCTACGGCTAAGCACCATATAGGCACCCGCTTCTTCTGACTCGGTGAGCACTTGCAGCTCAGGGTGCGCATTTAACTCATCAACATCCATCTCAGCAAAGCGTGAATGGGGTGCATAAAACTCCTCATCAAAACCACGCAGTAATGGAAAATAGTGTTTACTGCGCTGGTGAGAAAATACCCCAGAGCGCTTCTTTGCCAGTAGTTTTCTCTTTAGCCCGTATAAGTGATAGAGCGCCGCATGGGCCGCCCAACAGAGAAATAACACTGAAGTGACATGGGCCTGAGACCAGTCAATGATCTCACGGATATGATCCCAGTAGACCACATCTTCAAAGGCTATCTGCCCCAAAGGAGCACCAGTAATGATTAAACCATCATAGTTTCTATGGCGCACATCTTCAAAGTCGCGATAGAAATTATTCATATGATCGATAGAGGTATGTTTTGACTCTTTATCGTGAATACGCAGCAGATCCACATCCACCTGAAGTGGCGTGTTGCCCAGCAAGCGCAGCAGTTGAGTTTCGGTTTCAATCTTATTTGGCATCAGGTTTAAGATCAGTACCTTCATCGGTCTAATATCCTGATTTGCCGCCCGAGTTTCGGACATAACAAAGATGTTTTCAGATTCTAAAATACCTGCTGCTGGCAGATTATCTGGAATTTTTACCGGCATACCGCGCCTCTTTAACTGTGTGAAACATACCCATAGAGGCATGCCATGACCATAAAGTCGACGCGGTAATGGATAAGATTAACGACCGACTTTTTGTATAAGTACCGACATAGGCCCTTGATTGCTAATGTCGATAGGGTACGACTGAGTATTAATAAACATCAGCTCATCGCCTAAGGTGATTTTGGCTCCGATGGCATAGCGATGCCCGGGTTCAAATTGATCACTTGGGATAACAAACTGAAATGGCGCGGGCGTTGTCACATCGCTGCGCTCCAACTCGGCAATTACCACTGCGGGGACATCCATTTTAGAGACATCTTGCAGTTGCACCGACAATATCGCCTCGGCTGGCAGTGCAATACGCTCTTTAAACCACACCTCGCCTTGGATCTCGACACTGGCATTAGGTGTTGCACACCCCACTAACACACTTGCTGCCATCGCCACAGGCAAAAGGGATTTTAACCATCTGTTCATACTCTATGCTCCTAATCATACATCAAGACTTCTGGATGTCCATATGTCTACACTTTAAATCTTGTTCTATCGTTGAGATGTTCATATCATAGGCCAACCATTTGTCATCGAATAGCCTAATGACCCAAGCTACTGCCATTATTGTGGGCGCAAGCTCACTATTAAGTCGCGAAGTCGCCAAACAACTTGCTGAGCAAGGTGTTGAATTAGCACTTCTCGCCCAAGATCCGGATTCGTTATCTGAATTTGCTCAATCATTACCAACCAAAGTCCGTGTGCTTCCACTGCAAATTGATCAACCTCAAGCCATTATTGCCACCTTAGAATCTCTGTGGCATGAATTAGACGGTGCGCATTTAGTGATCGTGAACACTGGCCTTAATAGCTATGATCCCGCATTACCATGGCAACCAGAAGAAGATATTATTACCGTCAATGTGCAGGGCTTTAGCGCCATATGCAATACGGCTTTTCGGCTATTTACCCAGCAAGGCTATGGTCAGTTAGCGGCCATAAACTCCATTGCTGGACTAAGAGGCGGTCCTAGCGTGGCCTACCATGCATCGAAAGCCTATGCGACCAACTACCTTGAGGGGCTGAGCATGCACGCTCAGCGTCTAAAACTGCCGATAACCATCACAGATCTCCAGCTCGGGTTACTCGATAAAGCGGCCATGCAAAAGAGTCGACTATGGCTTTCGCCACCTGACGAGGTGGCAAGACAAGTGATTAGTGCAATGAAAAAAGCCAAACGGAAAGTGTATATCACTAAGCGCTGGCGATTGGTCGCCTGGTTAACCAAGCTATTACCAGAGTTTATTTATAACACTAGGCACTGGCGCACCAAAGCCCAGCGATTGGAAGCTAAAGCGGCAGAGAAAGCCAACAAGACTGCAAAATAAACCGGTACAACCGCCACAAAAAAAGGAGCCAAACGGCTCCTTTTTGATCAAGTTCAGTAAACCTTAGAAGGTGTAGCCAACGCTGACCATATATACCCATGGGTCGATATCGGTTTCAACTTTCTGAGCAGCGCCACCTAAATTAAACGTTACGTCAGTGCTGATCTGCGCATACCAAACTGAAGCATTCACCAACCAATTTTTATTTACTTGGTAGTCGATACCAGCTTGTGCCGCTAAGCCCCATGAATTTGACAAACTTAGATCGGTTAATGCGCCATCAAGGTCATTGGTAAATTCATTGTCAAAAAAGTTAGTGAAGTTAACACCAGCACCGATATATGGGCGTAGTTTTGAGTCAGCAGAACCAAAATAGTACTGAGCCACTAAAGTAGGCGGTAAATGCTTTGTCTCAGCAATCTTAAGCGCCCCTAAAGAGATGTCGTGTGAGAATGGCGTCGCAGCCAACAACTCAACACCGATATTGTCAGTTAGCATATAACCAAAGTTTAGCCCTAGCTGAGTATTGTTGCTGACAGTGAACTCTGCAACTTCTGCAACAACAGGGCTAGATTCATTTGGTGCAACAACTACCGCACCAGCGCGAACAATGATATCACCAGCTTGGTGAGCAGAAACAGAAGCGGCAAAACCAGTCGATAGTAGGGCGGCTGCGATTAGACCTGAAACGATACTTTTTTTCATCATACTACTCCATTAATACAACAGTTTACGTCGTTATTATTATCAAAATCCTTAACATTTGCGCGTATCCTGCCAGATCCAAACTCGCTACATCTTGATCCAAATCAATATCAGGTCGCTATACCACTTTTTAGATAGGCAAAAGCTATATCGATCACAAAAAGATAAGCGTTATAGACAATGCACCTTTGAAAAAAGTGACATAGCGCAAATTAAGCTAAGGGTAAATTAGAGGTTATCTACTTAACGCGTTAACAAAGGTAGGATGTGCGACTTATTCGGTAGTGCAGGAGAGTTTAGGATATTGTCCAAGCCAGCTTTTTTGCTTCACCCTTTGATGGAATAGCTTAATATCCCGTTTTGAATTAGGGCTAACTCTTAAATCAAATAGCGAAGTAAGCCCAAACGGGGCAAAAATCTCGATGCCCTGCAGTGTGTCAAGGTTGCTAATCAAAGGGGCATGCTGCACCAGAGGCTCTGCGGCCTCAGCTAAGGAAAAGCTCACGCCCACAGCTGTCTCTAACTCAGGCCAGTAACCCATGGCATCAAGGGTCGAGGTATAAGGCTCATCGCCATTACGAATGTGCATTCTAGCCTGATTTTTTACCGACCATGGATAATCCGGCGCTAATGTTTGCAACTTGGCTTGATAACCATATTCACTGTCTTTACTGAGATCAGAGGGGTCGAAATAGATAACATCAATATCGGTTAATGGGGTATTCAAACGCCCGTGAAGCCTATCCCACACTAAGTTACGCACAAACCCTGCGGCAATACACCACTGAGGAAGGTTAAGCTGCGCAGCATACTTCAGTGCATCCATACGCATGGCATCTTGCTTTAGCCACAGACACAACTGCTGGGAATTAGAGATGTTTTGATGATTCACAAGAATGTTATCGGCTTCTGGGGTAGCAATATCCTACCCCAGCGATAAGATTGAGGCGATGACTTTTATGGCTGAATTAATGTGAGCGTTACTGGTAGTGGCGAGCCTTGATCCCAAAAATGCTGCTGTATCACCCTGCCCGCACTAATAATATCAATATTGACTCCGCCCTCAACTCGTCTAACCACGATATCGAAATCAGCGCCAAAGGCCTTAATATGCCTAAGTGCCATGTCATTCCAATGCGCTGGCAATCTAGGTGCCAACATAAACTGCTGAAAACCTATCGGTTCAATCCCAAATAGTCCCTCAATGATCACTCTGGCATACAAACCACTTTCTGCGCTGAGATGTCGCTGATCCCCTTCAGGCCACGCTTCCACCGCATAGGGCACATGTTCACCAGTAAGACGTTTGTGGGAGTAATATTCAAAATAGGGCCATACTCGCTGTAATTCACCGGCTTTCATTAACGCCCTAAAACCATATAAGGTAGAGCGATCCCAAAACGTTTTATCTCCCTCTTCGGTCAATAAGCCATCTTTAGTCCACAGATTTTCTGATAACAAGGCATCTATGGTACCCGCCTTGTGGTGCTCAAACCCAAAGGCCAATGGCAGTGCTATCCAGGCTCTAAGCTTGTCATTGCCTTCGTAATAACGGTAGGTTTGGTAACCAGCAACCTCGGCGCTGAAATGAGCTATGATAGCTAGTTTTAGCGCTTGTGCCTCTTGTTCCAGCCCTTGATCATCGTCGCCTAGAGCCTTTTTTAATCTTGCTGCGCGAACGAGTCCGCCATAGGCCAACATATTGGTACTCAAATTGGCATTCCCCGCAGGAAAACGCCCTTCAAGTTCATCACTATCACTAGCAATGATCCCATTTTCCATGCGTTGATGGCGATTGTACTCAAGGCACCACTCAATCAAAGGCAATAGTTCACGTGCGTTATCTTCTCGACCTAAGCTTAGGGCAAAGTCGCTGGCACCATAAGCTATCATGGCGCAATCACCACGGTCGCCAGCACCATTCCAAAAATCAGTGCCTTCAGCGATGATAGATGAAGGAAGCGCACTAAACTCAGGGTTCATGTAATTGGCGAACCATTTAAAACTATTGAGCGCCGATGCTACACCTTTTGCATCTCCTAAGTAGGGAAAGAATGGATTGACATATTCGGCCTGATCATTTGCCCAGACAGCAGCGTAGTAGCGAGTACCGCCAGGGCCATGGGCCAAGCCATTACGCGTGGCAAAAATAGACTCTGTCGCGCGTAATTTGGCAAACTCAAACATTTGATTAAGCAGAGGGTCTGGACTTTCAAACTGCAGCGTATTACGCCAACCATCCAGCTGACGATGTCTGGTAGCGATTGCCTCGGTAGGATCGATATAGACCATCTCATCTGCGAGTTGAGCGCTAAATACAATGTCGTTAATTAAGTGGCTATTTGGCGCAATAACCTGAGATTTAGCTGGCGCGCTCACCGCTATCTTATAGCGTCCATACAGGCCATTTTCAGCCCCAGTGACCTCTTGATAGTCAATCTCAGTTAGTACTGCTAAAACAGGCTGTTCACCTAAATTGGTTATCTGCCAGCGTTCAATAAATCCGGGCTCATAGGGGTGGATGGTCAAGGTTCGCACCAAGCTGACATCTTTTGTCAGCTGCTGAGTCAATGTCAGTACACCATCAAAGATCACCTCGACTAGCCCCCTGTTTGTCACTTCTTCTCCATCTAGGGTTAGCTGTGGCATCACCGAGGTGCTAAAAGTGCGCATTAAGCTTGCATGGGTATCGTTAGGCAGTGTTCTGAGCATTGGCCACACTAATGTGCGCGACAGTGCTGTATTACCCGCCTCATCCACACCATAATCAATCACTGCCGATATCTGTAGGCCACTCATCTCTAACTGATCGCTATGTGGCTGCCCAACTTGCCAGCGGATCCCCTGTTCCGCCAACTGCCAATATTGATGATACTCCTTGGCCAGCGCATTAACGGAGGCCACGGTTGTAGCCTGTGGGCTTGCTTGCTCAATTGACTTGGGCGACTCTGTCAGCAGTTTTTCTGACGGGGACTGGCCACATCCCATTATCAACACCATGAAGATTCCTATCAACAATAGGCCGAGATGAGGCAAGCATTGAGGGGCGGTTAAATGCATCTGGGTAGGGGATGAGTAAACAGTGTCACACGTTTGCTCATCAGATAACTCGCTGGCTCGCGAGCTACCAATAACTTGATGACTGCCAATAAAAGTCACGTATTCACTCCTTGAAATTATTATTATCCAACCAGAGTATTGGATACAATATTCAAGAGCAAGCCTTTATAGATGAAAAAAGCTCATTGTTAATCAGTATATCCTTATTTATCATCCACAAAAAAAGGAGCCTTAGCTCCTTTTAATCAATAGCTCATAATACTAGTTATCGGTTATTTACCAATTTCATCAGTACTTCAGTGGTGAACTTACCATTGTTTATCACAGGAAACTTGTCGTAGGTTTGAAAGATCACCTTACCTTGATATTGAATCATGGCTACCACACCGTAATTAACTTTGCTGTCAATGGTTTCAGCATCAAAGGTAAACTTAAAGGGCACGGGTGCTCTGGCAATATTAAACGACTTCTGTGCGATGATAGCGCCAGGCGTGTCCAAATCGATCACCGCAATGGTAATAGAGCTACCTTGAGGCAAGTTGACCTTTTCCAAATACCCCGCCGCACCATTAATAATCACCGGTGGCTCAGGCTCAACAGTCACACACGCACTTAACAGCAACAGACAAAAAAACGCGATTACACTTTTCACTTTCATATTCATTTATATCCTAGTAACGGTTTAATCTTTCACTAAACGCATTAATCCCTCTTGGGTGGCTGACGCAACTAACTCACCACTTTGGGTATAAAACTCACCACGCACAAAGCCCCTACCCCCACCAGCATTAGGACTATCAATGGCATAAAGTAGCCATTGATTAAGATCCAAGGGGCGGTGGAACCACATGGCGTGATCTATGGTAGCCATACGCATTCCTGGGGTCACAAAAGACACACCGTGTGGCTGCGCTGCGGTAACCAAGAAATTAAAATCTGATGCATAAGCCAGTAGATACTCATGTACAGAGAGATCGTTAGGGATACTACCATTGGCACGGATCCAAACATAGCGTTTAGGCTCGCTCTCTTTAGGCGCAAAGGGATCGCTGGGGTTAACTAGACGCATCTCCAGCGGTGAGTCGGCCATAAACTTCTCTAACACTTTTGCAGGCACTTTATTGCGAAGTGTCATTGCCAGTTCTTGTTGATTGAGCAACCCATCAGGTCCTGGCACCTCTGGCATTTGACTCTGATGATTAAACCCTTCTTCATGACGTTGGAATGAACAAGTCATATAAAAAATAGGCCGACCTTTTTGAATCGCTTTGACACGACGAGCGCTAAAACTGCCGCCATCTCGCATGATTTCAACATCATAAACAATGGGGAGTTTCTCATCGCCAGCACGCAAAAAATAGGAGTGAAATGAATGAACTTGTCGGTCTGCCGCTACCGTTTGCGCGGCAGCACTTAAGGCTTGACCCATCACTTGGCCACCGAAGACATGGCCAAAACCCAAATCTTGGCTTTGTCCTCTATACAGTCCAACCTCTATCTGCTCTAGAGAGAGCAGCGACAATAGATCATTTAACACTTGGCTCATGAGATCCCACCGACCACAAAAATATAGACCGGTAAGCTTACCTTAGTTAGCCATTATCTTGCTAGCGTCGCTGCGATTTTAACCCTGTAACCTAAACCAACATAACCATTACTCGATAACCACATGACGCTCTGCGGCGCTGCGTTTGGCCCAAGCCGTTATCTGCTCTTCGCCACTTTGATGCAACACCACTGGGAGTTGCTGATAATGGGTATGCCAATTTTCGTGGATAACTTCAGGCTTACAATCATCTTCGCCAATTCTAAGCGGTTGAAATTCTGTAAACATACCATGACTGACACTGCCAGCAGCCACCAGAAAATGTTGACCCGTTGGTGCCCACTTTGAGCTTAGGTATAACATGGTGGCATTGACCGAAGACTTTGAAAATAGCGGTTTAACCGAAGGGGCTAAATGGCTGGCCGTCATGTCGGTTAATGCATGGGGCGTAATCGAGTTAACCCCAATGTTGTACTCTCTTCCCTCAATAGACAAACTATTGACCAAGCCCATTAATGCCATTTTACTGGTACTAAAGCAGGTTTCATGCATATCACCATAGAGACCACTGGCCGCGCCACTCATGATTATTCGGCCATATCCCTGCAACTTCATTAGTGGCCACACCGCTTTGGCTAAGTAAAAGCTACCGTTGACATCGACATCTAACTGCTGCTGCCATTGCTCTATGGTAAGCGCATCAAATGCGCAGGGTTGATGAATGCTGGCATTATTAATCAAAATATCGATACGTCCCCACAATGACTGCAAACACTCAATCATAGTGACAACAGCATCATGATCTCGCACATCGATTCGATAACTCACCGCTGTAGCGCCAAGCTCCTTCAGCGTTCTTAGTGTGTTATCAAGCCCTGAGCGCAGCTCTTTAGGATAGCGACTATCGGCGCAACCTGAATCAATGAGTGCAACCCGAGCACCACGCTCAGCGAGGGCGATAGCATAAGCTCTTCCTAAGCCAGCTCCTGCTCCAGTGATCACAGCAACTTGATCATCAAAACGCATCAGCTTAATTCCTTATTCAACATCAGCTTACATGTGCACGCTCAATACAGACCCACCTAATTAATGTAAAAACAATATAAACCAATTAGATACAATAATTTATAGAGAGATAACCTTGCACACTACAGTGCCTTATAACAGCACATGTCATCAGCTTATTCTTTGAAGCTATCGACAAATTTCACCAAATTGAAGCCGATGTATGTGCGCCCGATCATGATTTCACAATTTATTAACAGCTGTTGACAAATCGCTTAACTCTTAAGCAGATAGCCCGCTATTAATCTGCGTAAATTAACAGGGAGAGTTCACAATAAGCCAATACAAGCGCTTCAGCAGATTGCCATTTTTTGCTATGCTGTTGGTTTAAAGCGTTCTGCCTTTCACCTAACATAATTGAACTATAATAATGAATCCTTGGATCCTTGCTACCCGCCCCCGTACGCTACCTGCAGCGATTGGCCCATTACTGGTGGGCAACGCTCTCGCCCTACATTTAGACCAATTTAGCTGGCTAGTCGCGGCTGTATCAATGCTTTGTGCTTTGCTATTGCAGATTGCCGTAAATCTAGCAAACGACTATTTTGACTTTAAAAGTGGGGTCGATACCGAAGAGCGTTTGGGTCCTGTACGTGTCACACAAAGTGGCTTACTCTCGCCGGAAAAAGTGCGTAATGCGATGGGGTTATGCTTAATATTGGCATTAACTGTTGGCTCTTACCTCATCTACCACGGCGGCTGGCCGATTGCGATATTAGCCGCCGCATCAGTGCTGGGAGCATTGGGTTATAGTGGTGGCCCCTATCCGTTAGCCTCTCACGGGCTGGGTGAAGTTGCGGCCTTTATCTTTTTTGGCCTAGTCGCTGTTGTTGGCAGTTACTTTTTACAAGCCGGTGACACCAGTGGTGCCGCTTGGCTGCTAGGCAGTGCTATCGGACTATTCAATGCCGCGGTAATGTTAGTCAATAACACCCGCGATATTCCTACCGACACCAAAGCGGGTAAACATACTTTGGCCGTTAAGATTGGTGAAGGTCAGGCCCGTGTGCTCTACCAAGCACTGGTTTACCTGCCATTCGCTCTCATTATTGGTGGTTTCTTTCTGGGTTTTTTACCTGGCATGCCCGTACTACTAGCGGGACTGTCGATTATATTAGCCCGCAAACTGCATAGCGAGTTTAGCCAAACCTCTGGCGAGGCGCTTAATCCGCTGTTGGGGAGAACCGCTAAATTAACGGTTATCTTTAGTGCACTCTTTAGTGCTGGGTTAATCGCCATTCAGTAAGCGCAACCACAAAAAACGCCAGTCTATCGACTGGCGTTTGCTATCTAGCGAGCATCCCCTAGCTTATAACTGGTAGTCACTACCATCTTTAGCTGTAAACTGCTTACCACTACACCCTGCTTGTCCAGTGACAAGGCTGCTCCAACTGCGTTTATTCGGTGCTTGTTCACTGTTTACAATCGTCATGAGTGCCGCTTCTACTTGCACATCATCAATACCAGCAAGGTCTTCAATGCCTTGCGTGCCACGACGATCGATGGAGATCTCAACATGGAAGCCGTTATTCTTTAGTACCAAAGAGGTTGGTTCGCACTTATGACCCGTTAATGCCACAAACTGCTTGGGCTGCTCTAGGCCACTTTGAGTGCCATCGGCAAAAAAGGCGAGTAGCTGGTTGTAGTAAATCACATAACTACACACATCCTGGTGTGAGCCGACACTGAGTGGAAAGTACTGGTCAAGGATCTGCTTGGCATAAACCATCGTATTATTAGTTTGGTTGGTTTGATCTATGGCTGTATTTCCGTTGCTCAATGTCATAGGTATTACCTGCTTGATGAAGTTGTAAATACTTTGGTCTATTAGATTATGTTGCGCTGCCTGAATATTCATAGCCTCATCCTTTTATTAGTGACTTAGTAGGGTATCGCTCGCGTTTTGCATCTCAAGAATTCAGTGAATGAACCCTGCCAAACTAGGCTAATTGGGCATCCAGTAAACTTCCCTGATTGCTTAATTTGTAGTCTAGCGCTTTTTTCATTACAATTTCACAATAGAAATTTCACAGTGTGAATTTTACAAAATGAAGACAACAACCAGCTTGATGAGAAAGTCACATTTTCTAGGCACTAAGATCCGCAACCTTAGAAAACGAAATAATTTGACCATGGAAGATCTATCGGCTCGCTGTGTCAGAGTCGATGCCGACTCCGCACCCTCTGTCTCCTACTTATCTATGATAGAAAGGGGTAAGCGAGTACCCAGTGCGGGCATGTTAGCGGTAATAGCCGCAGTATTTCAAAAAGAGGTCGACTGGTTCCTCGACGATGCTCCAGAAGAGCAAGCGATCACGCCAGTAAAAGGTTCTCGTGGTGGAATTAGCGGCATGGCACTGGAGCCCAGCTTTTTATTTTCTAATGAAATTTTACAGATTGCCATTCCCGAGATGCTGTCACAAACCGGTATTAGCGGCCGACAATTTGCTCATCTGTTAATCAGAGCGCATCAGGAACATCACCAAAATCACTTCCCAGATCTTGAACGAGCTGCCGAAGAGGTAGGGCTTAAGCGTATGCCGCTGAGCCTTGAGGATCTGCAAGGTATTGTTGAACGCCTAGGGCTCACCATCAAATGGTTTAACAAAGCCCCGTTAGAGATAGTCAAAGAGGCCGGTGCTAGCGAGCAACATATCATCACCTCCTACTTTGAGCTGCCTAATAAAATCTACCTTAATAAGTTACTCAAATCCCATACCAACCGCCTTAAATATGACCTTGCGGTCCATATTGGCCACAGCGTTTTACACAATAAAGATGGTCTGAAGAGCGTGATGATTGCTGGTCGCAGCCACGGTACTAGCCTTGGCGAGGAGACCTTTAACGCGCCGCAATCATCTACGGTCGATGCCCAGGACATATTGCATGCGTGGCGTGATTTTGAGTCCAGCTTTTTTGCCGGTGCTCTGCTCTGCCCTAAAGTCCCGTTTAGACAACTGCTCGACCGCCATGGTTATGAAATTGACGTCGCTAAACTTGTGGGGGTTTCACCATCGGTTGCCATGCGGCGTATGACAGCGGTTTCTCCCTATAGCCATTGGCACTATTTTGATGCGTACTCACCAGGTAAGCTCAAAGCCGTTTATCGCGGTAACGGTATCCCGCTGCCCTGGGGCAATATGCGTCAAGTCGAAGATCCTTGCCAACATTGGGCTGTGTTTCGCATGATTAATGCCGCGTCAACGGGCTCATCAGCGCAGATATCAATTTTGGATGTTGCTGCCGAACCCAAAATCTATTGCTGCGAATCAATTCGTGTTAGTGATTTAGCGGGCAACCCTCATGTGTTGTGTGCAGGCATAGATCTGAACCCTGCTATCGAAGCGCAAGGTGGCGATGCACAATCCATCGCTCACGAACTCAAAAAGGTCTGCGTTGATAATGGTGGCTCGGCGAACTTACCCACCAGCATAAAAACAGATATCAAGCGCGTTGCAAAAATCCTCAACATCAATTGGGTTGAACGAGGTATAGATAATGAAGCCCGATTAATTTGCTCTCGAGGCTCAACCTGTCCGCGTAAACCAAGCTGTTATGAAAGTGGCACCTGCGGTGGTTAATGCTGCCGCCCAGTAATGATGGGTATAATGAAAAGGCCGCCCTCTTTCCCAAGATGGCGGCCTTTAAGCATTTATCATAATGTTTTTGCGCTTATCGCTTCTCTATCGTGCGCTCACTATGGCTCCAATTAAGGTGATATTTTTCACCGGCTGGTGCATCAATGCGCTCAAAGGTGTGAGCACCAAAGAAATCACGCTGACCTTGAAGCAGATTGGCGGGCAAGGTTTCACAGCGATAGCTGTCATAATACGCCAGAGCAGAACCGATACACGGCACTGGCACGCCACCAATAATGGCTTTGGCTACCGCTTGACGCCAATCTAGCTGCTTTGCCGACAGTGCATTGCTGAAACTGTCAGCCATCAGCAAGTTAGCGAGCTCTTCACCGCGATCACTGGCCTGTTGATACGCCTTGGTGATGGATTGTAAAAACGTGGCACGGATAATACAGCCTGCACGCCAAATCTTAGCGATTTCAGCAAAGTCTAATTGCCATTGTTTCTCTTTTGCCGTCATCGCCATTAGCTGAAACCCCTGGGCGTAGCAGGCAATCTTGGCGCAGTAGAGGGCATTTTCTAACTGCGAGATAAATTGAGCCTGCTCTTCAGCGCTCATTTTCATCGGCTGCGGGCCCGCTAACAGTTTGCTTAACTGCTGACGCTGGGTTTTCTGGGTGCTAACCGCTCGCGCATAAACGGCCTCGGCAATGGTCGGCGCTGGACAGCCGATTTGCAAACTACTGACTGCGGTCCATAAACCTGTGCCTTTCTGGCCCGCTTTATCAAGGATCATCTCCACCAGTGGTTTACCCGTAATCGGGTCGGCTTGAGACAGCACATCGGCGCTGATCTCCATCAGATAGCTGTTTAAGTCCCCTTTGTTCCAACGCGCAAACACCTGACCAATCTCACTGGCACTCATGCCACAGGCATCGCTTAATAGCTGATATGCTTCACAAATAAGTTGCATGTCGGCATATTCAATACCGTTGTGCACCATTTTAACGTAGTGGCCAGCGCCAGCAGGACCAATGTAGGTTGTGCAAGGTTCCCCTTCTGTCACGGGATTACCTGGTTCTTGACGTTCGATGGGTAAGCCTGTCGTCGGGTCGACTTTAGCCGCAATGGCTTGCCAAATAGGTTTAATCCTATCCCACGCTTTTGCATCACCACTTGGCATTAACGATGGACCAAAACGCGCGCCCATTTCACCGCCAGACACTGCGCAGCTAAAAAAGACAAACTTCCCTGCATAGTGTGCTTCACGCGCGACGGTATCAGTCCATAGACTATTACCCGTATCGATGACAATATCGTCTGACTCAATCCCCGCCTCAATCAGTGCGTTACACACACCATCAACGGGCCCACCCGCTGGCACGGACAACACCAATACCCGTGGTGTTGCGAGTCTAGACAACATTTCTGAAAGATTGCTACAGCCTTCAATCCGTTGTGCTTTGCCTGCAAGCCGTTCATCTTTCTCCTGCTTTAGCAGCCCAGCGATTCTTTGAGTATCGAGATCGAAAGCGGCAACGTTGTAGTGATTATCGGCAATGTTCAGTGCGAGGTTTTTACCCATCACACCTAAGCCAATCACACCTATATCGAGAAGGTCTGGGTGATTTTGCATTAGATTTTCCCACGGGAAACAGAGGTTGTAGACGCCTATCTGTTATAGTTTTCAGCTCAAGTTTAGTCAAATCAGGCGCTTGTATTCGTTTACAACCACGCTCATGACATTGCACTGTTGATAGGCAATAAATTGGCGGGGATTATACAAAAATTGGTAAGTTAATTACTAGGCAATATCTCGAATCACTGAACACAGTAGCGAACAGTGTATTCTCAAAAAAAATAAGCACAATTTGTTGAATCAAAACACTACTTTTGATTCAAATCATGAGTCAAAGTCAGACAGAGATCGCGCAACTGAGCAATCTCTTGCTCTGAGATACTTACCTTCTCGAGTAACACCTGTTTCAGCGCCAAGGCCTCTTGCTTAAGGGCTACGCCTGCCGCAGTGACGCTAATCACCTTCTTACGCTCGTCAGTCAGGTCCACTTTACGCGCCACCAAGCCTTTTGCTTCTAATCGTTTGACAATAGGGGTCAAGGTCCCCAGATCAAGTCGAGTCGCCAGCGACAGCGCCGTCAAACTTGCGTCATCTTCAAACCATAACGCCTGCATCACCAAATACTGCGGATAGGTGAGATCACAGCGCTCCAATAATGGGCGATAAGCACGAACCAGCGCATTGGACGCAGTATAAAGTGCAAAGCAAACATTATCAGACAAGCCTTTGCCTGTGGTTAAGCTTGCCGTTTCATCACCAACGGATGTCGATGGAATGGATTGTTCAGTCACTGTCATTACCCTAGATTACTTATTTATCTCTATATACTGAAAGCCGCATTTTGCACACTATGATGCAGTAAGCCTTGTGTCAATCTCGGCAAAACAGATAGTCTAGCGTCACATTTACTTTGCGCGCAAAGCATTTGCATTGTACACAAGATGGTTGTAGAGTGCACCACAATTAATTAGCGCACAAAGTAAAAAGGTTTTTTATGAACGTACAACAAATTGTTTTGAATTCTCGTCCCGAAGGCATGCCAAGCCTAACAAACTTCTCGCTCACTGATGCCAGCCTAGCGCCAATCAAAGCGGGTGAGTTTTTGGTGAAGAATCTCTGGATGTCTGTCGACCCCTATATGCGAGGCCGCATGATTGATAGAAAAAGTTACATCGCGCCATTTGCACTGGGCGAGGTGCTTGAAGGCGGTGCCATCGGCGAGATAATCGAATCTAACCATGCTGATTTTCCTGTCGGTGCCAAAGTGAGCAGCATGAATGGCTGGCGCAGTCACTATATAACAGACGGCAGCGACCATACCCTGTTACCTGAAACGCCATTGTGCCCATCACATTTTCTTGGCGTGCTGGGAATGCCTGGGATGACGGCGTGGACAGGTCTTAACCGTATTGCCGAACTCAAAGAAGGTGAGACACTTTTTGTGTCAGCAGCTTCTGGTGCTGTGGGCAGTGTAGCCTGCCAGCTTGGGCTGTTAATGGGAGCAAAGGTGGTCGCGTCTGTTGGCTCAGATGAAAAAGCTGAGACCCTAAAAGCCATGGGCGTCGAACAAGTGATTAACTATAAGACCACTGATAATTTAAGCGCCGCATTATTAGCCGCTGCGCCACAAGGTATCGATGTCTATTATGAAAACGTAGGTGGCGAGCACCTTTCTGCAGCGCTGGATAACATGAACGACCATGGCCGTATCGCCGTGTGTGGCATGATTTCACAGTACAATGACACTATCCCCACACCAGGACCGAGTAATCTAGCCTACATCATCATGAAAAAACTGAAGATTGAAGGTTTTATCGTATTTGAGCACTGGGCACACTATCCTGAATTTGCCAAGCAGATGGGGCAATGGTTAGCGAGTGGTCAGGTCAAAGCTGAGCAAACTATCTACGAAGGACTTGAGCAAGCACCAAATGCATTCATCGGTCTATTTGAAGGTAAGAACAGCGGCAAAATGGTGGTAAAACTCGCCTAAATTCGTTACTTAACGGTTAAAAAGCCGACTTATGATGAGTCGGCTTTTTCATTTCGTTATCGCGTAAGACTATTTTAACTTAACTATACCTAACAGCACGCATACTCCGCCGCCCACCATACCAGCCCACGCTTCAAGTGGCGTATCACCACTGAATGCGCGGCTTATCTGAGACGTCGCCGAATCATAAATGTTATAGCCCCACACCGCCAACGCGACACCGACCGCGATGAACGCAATACCTATTAATTTGTTGACCATAATGAATCTACATCCTTTATTTTTATGAATTTATGTACTTTATACAGCAGCTAGAGTCCAACGAGATAAGATCAAGCTCGTCTTATCCTATCAACGACTGCCCCCAGTGCACTAGCATGAGACTACCGCCAATAAAGGCAACATTAAACAACATTCTCACTACCCAAGGGAAACCTGCATAAGACCAGTCAAACTGCTTAGACAACACCACGATTATTCCCATCAGCGTAAACCAGGGCGTAAATAAGAAAACGAGTTGCCACTTTACTAACATCACAGCTAAATCATGCAATGCCCCGCTGACACTGAAGGTCAAAATGGTCGCCAACCAGATGGGTAACGCATAGCTTAGTGGCTTCATAACTTGCCGCGACAGATAATAGCCCCAAATAGGGTTCCAATATCGCCAAAAGAAATAAAAATTACCAGCCCCCAATGAGCGCTGCAACATATTGCGCATCGAGCCAGATTCGCCAAGTGGCACCCCATTACGCTTTTTTACATACGCTGCTAATGATATCGATTTATGCATTAAGATCTTGCCTGTTTACCCCAAGACACAATAGCGAAATCCGCTATCTATCACTGATATTGTTTCAACATAAAAAACCGCTCAGGGCTACCCGCAAAACTCGGTACTCTGCCCACAACATCGAACCCCAGTTTTTCATAGAACTTCGGCGCTTGTACTGACAAGGTATCAACCTGAGCCACTACACAGCCGCGCTGCTTGGCTTCTGCTTCAGCCAATGCCATTAATTGACGACCAAGCCCCGTTCCCCTGGCCACCTTATCGACCCAAAGCACGCCTATAAGGAAGTTTTTATAAACGGTTCGCCCTGACACACCACCAATAATATTGCCAGCTCCATCACGTGACACCACAGATAACGGCTTAGAAGTTTCGGCGCTAATATGTTCAATATTGTGCTGCCGCACGCCTGCAACCAAGGTGTCAAACACCTGCGTATCTTCTTCGTTAATCACTTCAAATGTCACATAATCTCCTTAACGTTAACTTTGATGGCAAGCAGTCCCGTCAAGCTAAGATTGTTGCCCAATTTCATTCAGTTCTATCTGCGGGGTGATTAACCCCGTCATTCGTCACGGCATCACCTAAATCAAACGGGTTAACCCCCTCTAAACAGCTACTATTGAATCCATACTCACAGGGATTCGAACGACGTTGGTGATGAGTCTAGATATCACATTGGCTGCAAAAGTAGTGTTTGGCTATACAGGTATTAAATTGATAAGCCTTCAAAAACTCGGCTCCTTTAACAAGGTTAATACCACTTAACGCCACAGAGCCAACGATAGCGCCCTTCCTTCTGCAAATAGAGCAACCGCAACGCCGAGGATTCTCGATACCGTTTGGCAAGGTCAATGCTAACTCAACTGCGCCGCAAACACAGGTCGCCCGATGGATTGGCTCAATAACCATGTTACCAACTTAGTTGATCATCATATTGATTCCTTACCGACTTATCTTTGCTGTATTCACATATTGCATCAGTTCTACAGGTGCCCCGTTTACCTCAATAAAAGCGACCAGTAGCCCGTCACTAGGCGAGTTGGGGGCAATCAGCACATTTTTTCCCTTAAGTTCTGCAACGAGATCATCAACTTCAAATGCAGCATGTGGCACGGTTTTAACCAATTCAGGATAGGGTGCATCCGGCCAAAAGCGCATCCATTGAATCCCATATGGGTTATTAAGGTGATCTGATACAGTCAATTGAAGATGCGGAATATCAATTTCGCCTTCAAAAGATTCAGTCGTTGGGATGCCTAAATGACTATACTTCATCTTTGGTCGCCATGATTGCTAAACAAGGTGTCTCGCTAAGCTACATCACTCTTTAACAATGAATAAAGTCTCTTTTAAAAAATGACGTTAAAAAAGGGCCAAAAGGCCCTTTAGTTGATGCTAAGTGACTTTTTCGCTATACATGTGCATCGGCGTATCCCATGCGGGTCAATGCATTGCGCACTAACTCTAACGTATAGGGATCCTCAATAGTGGCGGGCATCTTATAGTTCTGATTATCGGCAATTTTACGCATGGTACCGCGCAAAATTTTACCCGAACGTGTCTTGGGCAATTTAGGTACCGCGCTCACCAGCCTAAAAGAAGCCACTGGGCCGATTTGATCACGAACGATAGCAATCAACTCTTTATAGAGTTGTTCATCACTTAAGGTACACCCCTTCTTCAGAACGACCAGTCCCAACGGCACCTGACCTTTGAGCTTATCATCGACACCGATCACCGCAGCCTCAGCTACTGCTTCATGTTGACACAACACTTCTTCAAAACGCCCCGTCGATAGACGATGACCCGCAACATTGATGATGTCATCAATGCGACTCATGATATAAAGGTAGCCCTCTTCATCCATGTAACCCGCATCGCCGGTAAGATAAAATCCCGGGTACATCGACAGGTAACTCTCTTTATAACGCGCCTCATTTTGCCAAAGGGTTGCCAAGGTACCTGGGGGCAATGGCAATTTAATCACCACATTACCCGTTTGATCAGCTGGTACCTGTTCGCCCACCTCATCAACCACTTGCACGTCATAACCAGGCACGGCTAACGCTGGCGATCCGGCCTTAACCGGAACCGGTGCTGTGCCCATCATGTTTGCCGCTACAGGCCAACCTGTCTCCGTTTGCCACCAGTGGTCGATAACAGGTTTATTAAGTCGCTGCTCAGCCCAATGTAAGGTATCTGGGTCACAACGTTCACCCGCCAAAAATAAGGTTTGTAAGCCGCTTAAATCGACATCATTTAAAAAATCACCATCGGGATCGTCACGCTTAATTGCGCGAATCGCTGTCGGTGCAGTAAAGAAGCTCTTAACGTTATAGTTGGCTATGGTGCGCCAAAAAATACCAGGATCGGGAGTACCGACTGGTTTACCTTCAAATAGCAAGGTGGTCGCACCGACTAATAGGGGACCATAAACAATGTATGAGTGGCCAACGACCCAACCCACATCTGAGGCCGCCCAAAATACATCGCCAGCATTAATGTCATAAATGTTCTTCATCGACCAAGCGAGCGCCACGGCATGGCCGCCATTATCCCGCACAACGCCTTTTGGTTGCCCTGTAGTACCTGAGGTATAAAGCACGTAGAGTGGGTCAGTGGCAGCAACGGGCTGACAATCAATATTTGGCGCATCGGCCATCGCCCTTTGCCAATCCACATCCCGTCCCGCCACTAAATCAGCATGCAACTGCGAGCGACTCAGAACAAGGCATTGCTCTACCTGATGACTTGCCTGAGCAATTGCATCATCAAGCAGAGGTTTATAAGCCACGACACCTGAGGGTTCGATACCACAAGAGGCAGATAAGATCATTTTTGGCTTTGCATCATTAATGCGTGTCGCCAGCTCATTGGCAGCAAAACCACCAAACACTACCGAATGAATGGCACCAAGACGCGCGCAAGCCAGCATCGCATAAGCGGTCTCAGGGATCATCGGCATATAGATGATCACCCTATCCCCCTTAGTCACTCCTTGGCTTGCCATGTAACCTGCTAGACGGCTCACTTGCGCCAGTAACTCGTTATAGGTTATGCCATACTCGGTATCTGTCACCGGACTAACATATTGAATAGCAACCTGATCACCTCGACCTGCCTCTACATGCCTGTCCACGGCGTTATAGCAAGTATTAAGCTCCCCGCCGCTGAACCAGCGATACATTGGCGCGTCGCTAGCATCGAGCACCTTGGCAAACGGCGTTTGCCAACTCAAGGCATCAGCAGCCTTTGCCCAAAAGGTTTCTGGATGATTAATTGATTCTTGATGTAACTGGTTATGCAATTCCTTCATGTGACCGTCTCCCCATGACAGCCGTTGACACTATGGTCACATTGACTGTCGACTACCCCTTCCTGCGTGTTTGGTTGGCACAACAGCGTTATCCGCCATCAGACCATTGCAGCCATTATGAACAAAGGCCACACATTGCCCATTAGACCTTGGGATAACCCCTAAAGTAGATCAAACAGCACGAGGAGAAATATCACACTTGAAAGAAAAACTAACTAAACACTAACTTTATTGATTTTAATTAATTGGTTAGCTAAATCTCAGCAAAAAAGCATTGCCCTTTTACGTCACAAAATCCTGACAGCTAAATCAATAATTAACCCCAATTGACAAACCTAAAATCTTTACCTTTACGTAAACTTCATATATCGTTCAATGAATGTTAATTGTTATGGTATTTTTTTGATGAGTGACAAACACAGCCCCCAAACCACTTATTCGATTAGCGAGCTGTCGAAAGAGTTTGATATCACCACCCGTAGTATCCGCTTTTATGAAGACCAAGGCCTGCTAAAGCCCAAGCGTCGTGGGCAAACTCGCATCTATGGTCTGAAAGATAGGGTACGCCTCAAACTGATTTTACGCGGTAAACGCCTCGGCTTCTCCTTGGCGGAAACACGTCGCTTGTTTGAGCTTTACGATGCCGACAAAAACAGCTCTAGCCAACTGCATACCATGCTTGAGCTCGTTGAAGATAAAAAATCGGCGCTGCAGCAGCAGATGGATGATATCAAAGTAGTGCTAATGGAACTCAACTCCGCCGAGCAGCAATGCCGTGCAGCGCTTGAACAACAGCAATAATCATCTGTTAGCGTAGACCATACAAAATTAACACAAGCAACGAATACTAAAACAATCATTATTAAAAAAATTATAAAAAATAGACCTGTAGGATAAAACAATGACTCAACTCTACTCCTCTCTAAATTTCGGCCTTGGTGAAGATGTCGATATGCTGCGTGATGCAGTGCAAAGCTTCGCAGCCAACGAAATCGCCCCTATCACTGCCAAGGTCGATCAGGAAAATGCCTTCCCAAATGAACTCTGGCCAGTCCTAGGTGACATGGGACTATTAGGGGTTACCGTCCCCGAAGAATATGGCGGCGCAGACATGGGCTACCTTGCTCATGTCGTCGCGATGGAGGAGATATCACGTGCCTCTGCGTCAATTGGTCTCAGCTATGGCGCGCACTCTAACCTATGTGTTAACCAGATCAACCGCAACGGCAACGCAGCGCAAAAAGCTAAATACCTGCCCAAACTGGTGAGTGGCGAACATATTGGCGCTTTGGCCATGAGCGAGCCCAATGCTGGCTCAGATGTGGTGTCGATGAAGCTACATGCTCGTAAAGAGGGTGATCGTTATATCCTCAACGGCAATAAGATGTGGATCACTAACGGCCCCGATGCTAACACCTATGTTATCTACGCCAAAACCGATTTAGACAAAGGTGCCCACGGCATCACCGCCTTTATCGTTGAGCGCGGCAGCAAAGGGTTTAGTCAAGCACAGAAACTAGACAAACTGGGCATGCGCGGCTCAAACACCTGTGAACTTGTGTTTGAAGATTGCGAAGTACCTGAAGAGAACATCCTAGGTGGCCTCAACAATGGCGTTAAGGTACTGATGAGCGGCCTAGATTATGAGCGCGTCGTGTTGTCTGGTGGGCCGCTTGGCATCATGACGGCTTGTATGGATATTGTGGTGCCATACATCCATGAACGTGAGCAGTTTGGTAAGTCTATTGGTCAATTCCAGCTAGTTCAAGGCAAGCTCGCAGACATGTACACAGGTATGAACGCGGCAAAATCTTACATCTATAACGTTGCTAAATCGTGCGATCGCGGTGAAACCACCCGCAAAGATGCCGCTGGCGCTATTCTTTACTCAGCCGAGTTGGCCACAAAAATGGCCCTAGATGCTATCCAATTACTTGGCGGTAACGGTTACGTTAACGAATACGCGACGGGTCGCTTACTGCGTGATGCCAAGCTGTATGAAATTGGCGCAGGCACCTCGGAAATTCGCCGTATGTTGATTGGCCGAGAACTGTTCAACGAGTCGAAATAGGCTTAGCTTCTACTAGGCCGAGCACTGCTCGGCCAACGGGTAAGCCACCGCGCTTATCGAGACCTTCACAGTATTAAAAAGGAACATTGCCGTGACGCAACTGAGCAGTAGAATCAACCCCCGCAGCGATGAGTTCAAAGCTAAGCATCAACAGATGAGCGATGTGGTCGCCGATCTTAAACTTAAACTCGCCGACATAGAGCTAGGTGGCGGACCTGTCGCCATGGAGCGCCATCTGGCGCGCGGTAAACTATCACCACGCCAGCGGGTTGAGAAACTACTCGACTCGGGTTCGCCTTTTCTAGAGATCTCACAGTTTGCCGCTTATCAAGTTTACGATGATGTCGTGCCCGCAGCAGGGATCATTGCGGGTATTGGCCGTGTTAGTGGTGTCGAATGCATGATCATCGCTAACGACGCCACCGTTAAAGGCGGCACCTACTACCCTATTACGGTCAAAAAGCATCTTCGTGCTCAAGATATCGCCAAACAATGCCACCTCCCATGCATCTATTTGGTGGACTCGGGCGGAGCTAACTTGCCACGTCAAGATGAGGTGTTCCCCGACCGCGACCATTTTGGCCGCATCTTCTACAATCAAGCCCAAATGTCAGCGTTGGGTATTCCGCAAATCGCAGTGGTAATGGGTCTATGTACCGCAGGTGGCGCTTATGTGCCTGCCATGGCCGATGAGTCAATTATTGTTAAAGAGCAAGGCACTATCTTCTTGGCGGGGCCACCATTAGTAAAGGCTGCAACCGGTGAAGAGGTCACGGCCGAAGAACTCGGTGGCGCTGAAGTACACACTAAAATATCGGGTGTTGCCGACCATATGGCACAAAACGATGAACACGCATTAGAACTGGCACGTAAAGCCGTTACACGTCTCAATCATAATAAGCAGATAGAAAGCTTACTCAGCCCAGCTAAACCCCCTAAGTACGATATTAACGAACTCTACGGCATCGTCGGTACCGATTTGAAGAAGCCTTTCGATGTTAAAGAGGTCATTGCCCGTATCGTCGATGACTCTGATTTTGACGAGTTCAAAGCTAACTATGGCGCAACCTTAGTGTGTGGCTTTGCCCGTATTCATGGCTATCCTGTCGGTATCGTGGCCAACAACGGCATTTTATTCTCAGAGTCGGCGCAAAAAGGCGCACACTTTATTGAGCTATGTTGCCAACGCAAAATCCCACTGCTGTTTTTACAAAACATCACAGGCTTTATGGTAGGCAAAAAATATGAGCATGAAGGCATTGCGAAACACGGAGCCAAAATGGTGACTGCGGTATCGTGTGCCAACGTGCCTAAATTCACTGTCATTATTGGTGGTAGTTATGGCGCAGGTAACTACGGTATGTGTGGCCGAGCATTTGAACCGACCATGATGTGGATGTGGCCTAACGCACGAATCTCAGTCATGGGTGGCGAACAAGCTGCAGGCGTATTGGCGACCGTTCGCCGAGACGGACTTGCCCGTAAAGGGGTTGAATGGTCAAGTGAGGATGAAGCCGCGTTTCGCGCGCCGATTGTTGAGCAATATGACAAAGAGGGTCATCCGTATCATGCCAGCGCACGCTTGTGGGATGATGGCATTATTGACCCAGCACAAACACGTGATGTTGTCGGTTTAGCCTTGTCAGCGGCCTTAAATGCGCCAGTCAAAGAGACTAAGTTTGGTGTGTTCCGCATGTAAGCGAACCTCCAGTTAACCGAGTTTCTGACCTGCAGCTAAGGAAGCAATATCATGACAAGTAACACACCACACACCACACAATTTGAGTACCTCTCTTGCGCTTTACATAGCGGCGTGGGAGAGATGGTGCTAAATCGCGCCGACAAACACAACGCCTTCGATGAGGTGATGATAAGCGAGATGATCGCTGCGCTAGATGGCTTTGCCAGCAATGATGACTGCCAAGTATTAGTGCTTAAAGCCAATGGCAAGAATTTCAGCGCCGGTGCCGATCTCAACTGGATGCGCAAACAAGCAAAGATGGATTTTGAGCAAAACTTGGCCGATGCCAATGCGCTAGCCACCTTGATGCATAAATTAGATAAGTTTCCTAAACCCACAGTTGCTTTAGTGCAAGGCGCTGCATTTGGCGGCGCGCTGGGTTTAATCTGCGCCAGTGATATCGCTATCGCCACCACACGAGCAAGCTTCTGTTTAAGCGAAGTAAAACTGGGATTAATTCCAGCCGTAATAAGCCCCTACGTGGCACGCACCATGGGACAACGCGCGTCACGCCGTTACATGCTAACCGCCGAACGTTTTAGCGCCGAGCAAGCGCTAAAGCTCGATGTGGTGCATGAAGTTAGCGACGATCTTGAAGCCGCCGCCGAGCCGATCATTGCAGCCCTATTGAGCAACAGTCCTCAGGGCATGGCATGGGTCAAAACCTTATTGTCCCGTCTCGAAGATGGGGTTATCGATGCCGATACGCTGGCCTATACAAGTGAGCGCATTGCCCGCATTAGGGTCTCTAATGAGGGCCAAGAGGGACTCAACGCCTTTTTTGATAAACGCAAGCCTGATTGGAAAGCGATATGAAAACAACGATGAATCAATACCCTATTGCCAAGCCAAACCCGGGAGCACGCTAGTTATGTTTACCAAATTACTTATTGCCAACCGCGGTGAAATTGCTTGTCGCATCATCAAGACCGCCAATGCCATGGGCGTAAAAACCGTAGCCTTATACTCTGATGCCGACAAAGATGCACGTCATGTGGCCATGGCTGATGAATCTTTCTATCTGGGCGGCAGCGCACCGAGCGAGTCTTACCTAAAAGGTGAGCTAATTTTAGATATCGCTAAGCGCAGTGGCGCCCAAGCCGTTCACCCAGGTTACGGGTTCCTGTCGGAAAACGCAGGCTTTGCTCGCCAGTGTGAACAAGCGGGTATCGCCTTTGTTGGGCCTGGTGCCGATGCCATCGATGCCATGGGCAGTAAAAGTGCGGCTAAGATCATCATGGAAAAAGCCAATGTACCATTAGTGCCTGGCTACCATGGTGACGATCAGAGCGATGAGACGCTCCTTAAGGCGTCAACAGAGATTGGTTTCCCACAACTTATCAAAGCAGCCTATGGCGGCGGCGGGAAAGGGATGCGAATTGTTGAGTCTGAAAAGGAAGCTTTAGAGGCCATTAACTCTGCCCGCCGTGAAGCCGCCTCCTCATTTGGTAATGATAAGTTACTGATTGAGCGTTATTTAAGACAGCCGCGCCATGTGGAAGTACAAGTATTTGCCGACACCCAAGGTAACTGCATCTATCTGTCAGACCGAGACTGCTCAATTCAACGTCGTCACCAAAAAGTGGTAGAGGAAGCCCCAGCACCGGGTCTATCAGACAGCTTACGTCGCGCCATGGGAGAGGCAGCAGTGGCAGCGGCTAAAGCCATTGATTATGTAGGCGCTGGTACGGTCGAGTTCCTACTCGATACCCACGCCACTGACGAGGCCAGCAGTTTCTATTTTATGGAGATGAACACCCGTCTGCAGGTCGAACACCCGGTCACCGAGATGGTTACAGGGCAAGACTTGGTCAAATGGCAGTTAATGGTCGCCAGCGGTAGCGAGTTACCCCTCAGCCAAGATGAAGTACGTATTCACGGCCACTCGTTTGAAGTGCGCATTTACGCTGAAGATCCCCAAAATGAATTTTTACCCGCTAGCGGTAAGTTGAACTTTCTACGTGAACCAGAGCAAAACCGCTATGTGCGTATCGACTCTGGTATTCGCGAAAACGATGTGATCAGTAACTTTTACGATCCGATGATCGCCAAGCTCATCGTCTGGGATGAGTCGAGGCCACGTGCACTGCAACGCTTAGTGCATGCGCTTGAGTCTTATCAAATCAGTGGCCTAAAACACAATATCGAGTTCTTAGCCAATATTGCTGAGCATCGCGCCTTTAGTGACGCTGACTTTAGCACCGACTTCATAGACCGTTACGGCGAAACCCTGATTGGCGCAGATCTCGATGGTGACAATAGTGGCGAGCAAAATAGTGCGTTAGCACTGGCCGCACTTTATCATCTAAGCGCGCAAAAAGAGCAGGCAAAGCTGACCGCAACAAACAGCCAAGATCCCTACTCACCATGGGGTGAGGTCACAGGGTTTAGACTAAATCGCAGCGGCATACATCAGTTGTCACTGCTTGATGATCAGCAACAAATACAGCACCTCACCTTAAGCCAAGTGGGCGATTGTTACTACCTAATGCTCAATGAGCAGCGACTGATCCTCAGCGGCGAGCTTAAACAAGATCTGCTGCATGCCGAGATCAATGGTCATAAGAGTAAAGTTCCTGTCAGCCGTGAAGGTGATGACTTTACCCTATTTTTACCAACGGGCAGCTACCACTACCGCGCCCTTCAAACCGAAGTGATTGAAGAACAATCCAGTAGTGAAGATAAGCTTAAAGCGCCGATGAATGGCACTATTGTGACCCATTTGGTGGAGGTCGGTAATGAGGTCACCCAGGGCCAAGGCTTAATGGTCATGGAGGCGATGAAAATGGAGTACACCATCGAAGCGCCATTTGATGGCACAGTTAACGCTTTCTTTTTTGAACCAGGTGAACTGGTCAGCGACGGTGCGCTACTGTTAGAGGTCACGCCTAAAGAGGATAAACCATCATGATGCCAACTAAAGTTAGCATCTTCGAAGTTGGGGCTCGCGACGGGCTGCAAAATGAGAAAGCCGTCACGACAGCCGATAAACTGCTGCTTATCGACAAACTCGGTGCCGCAGGGTTAACCCGCATTGAAGCGGGCAGCTTTGTATCACCTAAGTGGGTACCGCAGATGGCCGATTCGGCTGAGATATTCAAACGCCTCAACAAGCGTAGCGGTGTGGTCTACAGCGCCCTCACCCCTAACCTAAAGGGACTGGAACTTGCGCTTGACGCTGGTGCCGATGAGGTTGCCATCTTTGGCGCCGCGTCGCAAAGCTTTAGCCAACGTAATATTAACTGCTCAATTGAAGAGTCTATTGAACGCTTTATCCCAGTAATGGAGCGCGCTAGCGCGAGCAATATCCGCGTTCGTGGCTATGTGTCCTGTGTATTGGGTTGCCCTTATGAGGGGGATATTGCGGTGAGCGAAGTGGCTCGCGTGGCAGAAATCCTTTACAAAATGGGCTGCTATGAGATTTCACTGGGTGACACCATAGGCGTTGGCACAGCTAAAAATGCCCGTAATATGGTGGAAGCTGTCGCCAATAAAGTCCCCGTTGATAAGCTCGCACTTCACTTTCATGACACCTATGGTCAGGCACTTGCCAATATCCTCGCCTGTTTAGAAACCGGTGTCAGCGTGATTGATAGTTCAGTCGCAGGGCTTGGCGGTTGTCCCTACGCCAAAGGCGCATCGGGTAATTTGGCGACGGAAGATCTCGTTTATATGTTACATGGATTAGGTATTGATACTGGTATCGAACTTCAGCAACTTATCGACGCTGGTAACAGTATTAGCCGCGCGATTGGTAGAGCCTCGGGTTCAAAGGTCGCACTAGCGACAACAGCATAAATAGTCTTAGACCTAGTCTAGGATGACTCTCAAAGGAGATAATTATAATGGCAGGACTCAATAAGCTGGTTGGCAGCTACGATGAAGCACTCGCAGGGTTAAGCGACAACATGACTGTTATGGTCGGCGGATTTGGTTTATGTGGTATCCCAGAGGGGCTCATCGCGCAGATGGTCAAAATGGGTCCTACCGGACTTACCGCAATCTCAAACAACGCAGGCGTTGATGACTTTGGTTTAGGCTTGCTGCTTAAAAGCCGTCAAATCAGTACAATGATCGCCTCATACGTGGGCGAAAATGCCACCTTTGAGCAGCAGATGTTGTCGGGCGAGCTAAACGTTATCTTGACGCCTCAAGGAACTTTAGCTGAAAAAATTCGAGCGGGCGGCGCGGGGATTCCCGCTTTCTTTACCGCAACAGGGTACGGCACGCCAGTCGCTGAAGGCAAAGAGACCCGAGAGATTGAAGGGCGTCATTATGTGCTAGAGCCTGCACTCACAGCAGATTTTGCCTTAGTTCGTGCGTGGAAAGCCGACACAATGGGTAACTTAGTGTTCCGCAAAACAGCCGCTAACTTCAACCCTATGATGGCCACCGCAGGTAAAATTACCGTGGTAGAAGCTGAACATATCGTGCAACCTGGCGAACTTGATCCGGATCATATCCACACTCCGGGGATCTATGTTGACCGCGTGATCCAAGGGACTTTTGAAAAACGCATCGAGCAACGTACCGTTAAAACAGCGGCTAACTAGGAGGAAACACCATGGCTTTATCAAGAGAACAACTGGCACAACGTGTTTCCCAAGAGCTGCAAGATGGCTTTTATGTCAATCTAGGTATTGGTATTCCAACGTTAGTTGCTAACTATATTCCTGATGGCATGGAAGTCATGCTGCAATCTGAAAACGGCCTGCTGGGTATGGGGGAGTTCCCCACTGAAGAGACTATCGATGCCGATCTGATTAATGCGGGTAAGCAAACCGTTACCGCAGTGGCTGGCGCGTCTTTTTTCTCATCGGCGGAAAGCTTTGCCATGATCCGCGGCGGCCATGTTGATTTAACCGTATTAGGTGCATTTGAAGTCGATGTGAACGGTTCAATCGCCTCTTGGATGATCCCTGGCAAACTGATCAAAGGAATGGGTGGTGCCATGGACTTAGTGGCTGGTGCTGACAATATTATTGTCACCATGATGCACGCTGATAAATATGGCAACTCAAAGCTGTTACCTGTATGTGAGTTACCGCTAACAGGATATGGCTGCATTAAACGAGTGCTCACTGATTTAGCATTTCTTGAGATCAAAGACGGCGCCTTCCACCTGCTTGAGCGTGCACCAGGTGTTAGCGTTGAGGAGATCGTTGAAAAAACAGCAGGTAAGCTTGTCGTACCAGAGCATGTCCCTGAGATGATGTTTTAGTATTACCTATCCAATAGCGTCAGTATCAAAAACCACCCAACTGGGTGGTTTTCTTATCAAATACAGGACTTACAGCTTTGGCTCACTCAACATAAAAGAGACCTTTTTAAGTCACCTTTTTGTGAATATACAGTGAGAGAAGTGAAATTAGTCCCACAAAAACTCACGGAAGTGTTTACGGCACACCGACTCATAACTCTCGTTACCACCAATAGCGACCTGTTCACCCTCTTTCATCGGCTTACCTTCACCATCTAATCGCACTACCATGTTCGCCTTACGGCCGCAGTGACAAATGGTTTTAAGTTCAACCAGCTTATCTGCCCATGCGAGCAAATATTGGCTACCGCTAAATAGCTCCCCCTGGAAATCGGTTTTAAGGCCATAACACAGCACAGGGATGTCTAATATATCCACCACATAAGTCAGCTGCTTAACTTGCTCTTTACTGAGAAACTGAGATTCATCGATTAAGATACAGTGCAATGTTTGTGCTTCATTGGCGCTACGAATCATCTCACTTAAATTATCATTACTGCCAAACACCTGAGCATCGGTCTCAATACCGATACGTGATGCGACTTTACCCACCCCATAACGATCATCAATGGATGCGGTCATCACTAAGGTGTTCATACCACGTTCACGATAGTTATAAGAAGACTGTAATAGAGACGTCGATTTACCCGCATTCATCGCCGAGTAGTAGAAATAGAGCTGCGCCAAGGGAAAGTTTCCTTTATTTATTTTTTAGCTTGAGATTCTAGCATTATCTCGTGCAATTTAGCAGCGTAAACCCCGCGTATAAAAAGACCTTTAACACGCTTTTTACAACGCAAATCTCAATTAAGCACATTAAATATAATTGCGCCTCGAAAACCATGAATAATGAGCGTGAACCATCAAGGTTTTCAGACAGTTTTAAGTAAGCCTTGTTACCTTGAATCTACAAGAATAATAGTCATACAACAATTGAGGACTTTTCCACACATGCGTAAAACATTACTTGCAGTATCGATAGCCACGACATTGATGATCTCAGGCTGTTCGTTAAGTGATAACACCACAAACTCCCCAGCTATAGCCGCACCTCAAAGTCAAAACCCATTGATGAGTGCCAGCTTACTTCAGTATCAAGCACCTGACTTTAGCATCATTAAAGACATCCATTTTCAACCTGCACTAGAACAAGGCATTGCGGCGCATTATCAGCAAGTACTCACGATTGCTAATAACAGCGAGCAACCGAGTTTTGAAAACACTATCGTCGCCCTAGAAACCAGTGGCGAACTACTGAACCGCGCCTCAAAGGTGTTCTATAATTTAGCGGGCTCCAACAGCAACCCAACCTTGCGGAAAATTCAAGGTGAGATGGCCCCCAAAATGGCGGCGCACTCTGACAACATCCACCTTAACTCGGCGCTATTTACCCGTATCGACACCCTTTATCAGCAACGCCAGCAGTTAGGGCTAACTGCCGAAGAAGTGCGCCTCATTGAGATCTACCATCAACGTTTCGTCATGGCTGGCGCTAAGTTAACCGACACCCAAAAAGCCCAAATTCGTGTGCTTAATGAAGAGCAATCAACCCTGACCAACGAATTTAGTCAGCGCCTACTGAGACTCACTAAAGAGATCGCGGTCATCGTTGATTCTGCAGGTGAACTGAAAGGCCTCTCCGACAGTGAAATCCGCGCAGCAAAGGCTGACGCCAAAGCACAAGGTCATGAGGGGAAGTACCTTATCAGTATTACCAACACCACCCGTCAGCCGATATTGGCTAAACTGGAAAATCGCGAACTACGCCAACAAGTCTGGCAAGCCTCTTCTGATCGCGGCATGAGCGGTGACAATGAAACCGCCTCGTTGGTATCACGCCTAGCACAGCTGCGCGCCGAGCGTGCGGCACTGCTAGGTTATGATAGCTGGGCTGACTATCGCCTGACGCCGCAGATGGCTAAAACGCCTGAAGCTGTATACGAGATGTTTGGCTCTATGGTTCCAGCTGTTGTGGCCAACACCCAAAAAGAAGCCGACGACATTCAGACGATGATCAACAAAACGGGCGGCCAGTTTACGCTAGCGCCTTGGGATTGGGCATTCTATGCCGAAAAAGTGCGTCAGGAAAAATTCGATCTCGATGAAGCTTCAATCAAACCCTATTTTGAATTCAACCGCGTACTAGAAGATGGTGTCTTCTTTACCCTAGAAAAACTCTACGGTGTCACCTTAAAACCACGTCCTGATCTGCCTGTATACCATGAAGATATTAAAGCCTACGAGATGTTTGATGTCGATGGTAGCTCAATGGCTATCTTCTACGCCGACTATTTTGCCCGAGAAGGCAAACGTGGCGGTGCATGGATGAGCTCATTCGTGACCCAATCAACACTATTAAACAGCAAGCCTGTAGTCGTCAATGTCATGAACATCAAAAAGGCACCGGATGGCGAGCCAACCTTCGTCAGCTACGATGAAGTCACCACCATGTTCCATGAGATGGGTCACGGTACCCATGGCATGTTCTCAAAGGTGACCTACCCTAGCCTATCTGGAACGGCAGTATCCCGTGACTTTGTTGAGTTCCCATCGACTTTCGAAGAGGATTGGGCCGCGCACCCAGAAGTGTTAGCCAATTACGCCAAACACTATCAGACAGGTGAAGTGATCCCTAAGGAGCTTTTAAACAAACTGCTCAAATCTCGCAGCTTTAACCAAGGCTTCGATACACTCGAGTATATGGCTGCAGCTCTGGTAGATTTAGAGTGGCATTCACTGCCTGCAGACGCCGCCTTGCAAGATGTTGCACAGTTTGAAGCGGCAGCACTGAAAAAACATGGCGTCGATATCGCCGCCGTGCCACCACGCTATAAGTCGACCTACTTTGCTCATGCATTCCCAGGTGGCTACTCTGCCAGCTACTATGCCTATATGTGGAGTGAGATCTTAGCGGCCGATGCCTTTGCTTACGTACAGACGCAAGGCGGCTTAAACCGTGAGATAGGGATGAAGTTCCGTAAGACCATTCGTGAAGTGGGTAATAGCATCCCTCCAATGGAAGCCTATAAAGCCTTCCGCGGTGAAGCCCCCACCACAGATGCGCTACTTAAGCGTCGTGGACTAAATTAGGCTTATCACCCAGCAATCAACCCAGAAAAAATGCCGCTAATTTAGCGGCATTTTTATTATCTAAACACATTCAAAATCAGCTAACCGGCTGGTTTGCCTTGTGACGTAGTATAAAAATACTTATCACAAACAAGATACTACAGGTTGCCAATCCAGCAGCTAATGACTCAGTAAAGCCAAGCACTGTATAACCACCAAGACTGATCACCGCCACTATCACGGCATAAGGTAGCTGGGTAAGCACATGGTCGATATGATGACAGTTAGCGCCAGTTGACGACAAAATGGTCGTGTCAGAGATAGGTGAACAGTGGTCACCAAATACCGCCCCCGCCAACACAGCCGCTAACATAGGTAACATCATATTGGTATGCGTCCCCATCGCCATATCGGCGGCGATAGGCAACATAATCCCAAACGTTCCCCAGCTGGTGCCTGTTGAAAATGCTGTCAGGCCAGCCAGTACAAACAGTACCGCAGGCAACAGAGCAAACGGAATGTTACCCGTGGCTAGGCTAGCCATATATTTACCGGTTTCCATCTGTCCAATGACACCGGCGATGGTCCACGCAAACAACAAGATATAGATAGCTGGCAGCATAGAGCGTGCGCCTGCAACGACACCTTTAACAATTAACTTCTTGTCTAGCCCTTGGCTAACAACCAACACTAAAGTCGCCAGTAAACCAACGATAGCCCCGTAAAAAAGTGATGAAGCAACGTCAGTTTTTTCAAACGCACCAATCACACTAAAGGGCAGGCTGTCGGCCGCGAGGGCGTCAGCGCCACTGCTGATCATGAAATAGATAGTCGCAAAGACCAATACAGTTATCGGTAAAAACAGACCCAGAATCTTACCAGTATCGGCCTCGGGTAGATCACTGTTTGCGCCTGGCGGTAAGCCTTTGCTCTCATCATATAATATGCCTTTTTGGGCATTGAGTTCATGCTGGCGCATTGGGCCAACATCTAAGCCCATAAAGGCAACGCAAAGTAGCAGCAATAGCGCAAAGATGGCGTAGAAATTCATGGGGATCATCTGAATAAACACACTCAAATGGCCCGTGTCGGTAAAGCCATGTGCGGTTAAGATGCCGCCGATGAGGGCAATAATATACGCGCCCCAGCTTGATACTGGTGAAATCACACAGATCGGCGCAGCAGTTGAATCCAGCAAATAAGCGAGTTTACTGCGTGAAATATAGTAGCGGTCGGTCAATGGACGCGCGACACTCCCCACCACTAAGCTGTTAAAGTAGTCATCGATAAAGACCACACAACCTAAGAACATGGTGAGTAACTTGGCATCACGCTTACTACGGATATGTTGACGTGCCCAATCGGCAAAGGCTTTAGCCGCGCCACTGACAGTGATCAGCGCTGTTATCATCCCCAGTAAAATCAAAAAGCCGAGTAGATAAACATTCCAGCTGTTTAAGGAACCATCATCCCAAAATAGTCCCACCACCTGCTGACCTAGATATTGCCCTGTGCCCGAGAGTGAATAGTCGGCAATAAAAATGGCACCGAGCAGGATCCCTAACCCCAAAGAGAGCAAAACACGGCGTGTAAAAATCGCAAGCAGAATCGCTACTACAGGCGGCAGCAAAGAAAGTGCCGAATCGGCATAACTCAAAGTTGTCATTGTTTTATATTGTCTTCGTTTAATTACGAATGGAGGGCAACTGAACTGGTGGCATATAGCTAACGATACCTCACCTGTCCTATCAGTAGCGCTCCATAGTGATACCATGCTTCGGTATACAATCTTTTTATCATTCCGGATAAAAAGCACTATGGCAGTGCTGTCTCTATTCGATGACAGCCCCAGCAGCGAGCTTTGATGAACTCAACCACTTCGGCACCAAATCCTTTCCTATTCGCTATACGGCATCACCCTAACGAATACTACTGATATTTAATGCACCTCTACGTCTCAGGACGCCAACCAATGTCACTATCGGTCAACGTGAGGCACATAAAAACATAAGCGGCTTAAAGGATGCTACCTCAAAGCCGCTCGCTGTGATCTATATCACAATAAGATTGTAATGAACACCAACGCATTCACCAACTGTTTACATAATTTTAAATAAGCTCAAGTAGCTTAGGCACCGCATCAAACAGATCCGCTTCCAAACCGTAGTCAGCAACTTGGAAAATAGGCGCTTCTGGATCTTTGTTAATCGCCACAATCACCTTAGAGTCTTTCATCCCGGCTAAGTGCTGAATCGCACCTGAGATACCTACAGCGATATAGAGATCCGGTGCAACGATTTTACCCGTTTGTCCAACCTGAAGATCATTAGGCACATAACCCGCATCCACTGCAGCACGTGAGGCACCTAGTGCGCCGCCAAGTTTATCGGCAAGCTGCTCAAGTATTGCAAAATTATCTGCACTACCCATCGCTCGGCCACCTGAAACCACCACTGATGCAGCACCCAGATCTGGGCGCTCAGATTTAGTCAAAGTTTGCGACACAAACTCTACCGCACTGTTAAATACGCCATCTAAGCTGACCACCTCTGCATTGCCATCATTGGCAACGGCATCGAATGCACTGCTACGAACGGTCATTACTTTGACCGCATCTAAACTCTGCACTGTTGCCAATGCGCTACCAGCATAGATAGGACGCACAAAAGTATCTTCGCTAACCACTTCAACCACTTCAGAGATCTGCGCGACATCAAGTAGCGCCGCAACGCGTGGCATGACATCTTTACCTAAGCTCGATGCGGTTGCTAACATATGTTGGTAATCAGCGGCTATCGACACCAATAAATCACCTAGGTTTTCAGCAATACCATTGCCATACACGGCATTATCGGCAACCAATACCTTGCGCACACCCGTTAACTGTTTCGCAGCATCAACCACTGCACTACAATCATCTCCTGCAACCAATAGATCAACGTCAGCACCAATTGCCTGAGCGCAGGCAACGACTTTAGCCGTATCTAGTTTTAGGGTCGCATTATCATGTTCTGCAATTACTAAAATAGCCATTAGATCACCTTCGCTTCATTCTTTAACTTTTCAACCAGCTCTTCCACAGACGCAACCATCACACCCGCTTGACGCTGCGCTGGCGGTGCAACCTTGACGATATTTTGATGCTGCTTCAACGTCACACCTAAGCTTTCAACCGTAACAGTATCGAGTGGCTTACGTTTTGCTTTCATAATATTTGGCAGTTTTGCGTAACGAGGTTCGTTCAAACGCAGATCTGTGGTGATCACCGCAGGCATAGGCATCTTAAGGGTTTGGAGTCCACCGTCGATTTCTCGAGTCACAATAACACTGTCACCTTCAACCTTGACCTCAGAAGCAAAAGTCGCTTGTGGCATGTTACCAAGCGCCGCCAACATCTGGCCTGTTTGGTTGTTGTCACCATCAATAGATTGTTTACCCAGAAGGATTAACTGTGCCTGTTCTTGATTTTGAATCGCGTTAAGCATCTTAGCAATTGAAAGCGATGCAAACTCATCATCGGTCTCAACATGGATACCGCGATCAGCACCAAGTGCCATGGCTGTACGAAGTTGCTCTTGTGCCGCTTTAGGGCCAATCGTTACGACAACGATTTCGCTGACAACACCAGCTTCCTTTAAACGAACGGCCTCTTCTACAGCAATCTCACAAAATGGGTTAATCGCCATCTTAAGATTTGCGGTATCGACATTAGTATTGTCAGCGTTAACTCTGACTTTAACATTGGCATCGACGACGCGTTTAACTGGCACCAAAACTTTCATAAGGCTTCCTTCTTACGTCTTTAATCTGGACAAAATAGTGCATAGCGAGCTATCACAAACTTATGTCACTTTACGTGCCATTGACGTTAACGTCAACAAGAAGTCAAACAGTTGTTTGTGTCTAGGATGTATGGCCTGAATTACAGTAGCTAATTAAGCCGAAATTGCCCTTATGAAATAATATTTACAATATATAGCTAAATAATTATTTAATTAGTTTGATAAAGCGGATATTAGTTTCTATTATTAACGCCGTAATCATATTTACTTTATATATTCGAGCAGGAATTTATTAACATGAGCGAATTTCTAGATATTTTGACCCATGGTCGCCGTTTTAAAGCTGCTGTTAAAGAACTGTCAGTTGAAGATTTAAAAGATGTTGCAGCTAAGCTTGAAAAAATCATCACTGAAAAAGCCCAGCAAGCTGAAGAAGAAAGTGCAGCAATGGCTGAACGTAAT
The DNA here is from genome assembly GCF_000518705.1 of Shewanella colwelliana ATCC 39565. Lineage (GTDB taxonomy): Bacteria > Pseudomonadota > Gammaproteobacteria > Enterobacterales > Shewanellaceae > Shewanella > Shewanella colwelliana. The sequence goes on along the minus strand of NZ_JAEC01000017.1, from coordinate 33,410 downwards.
GCAAAAATCGAAGAGATCCGCCTACAGATGGAAGCTGTCGGTTTATCTATTGATGATTTAGGTGCTGTAGCGACTAAAGCGGCACCGAAGAAACGTGCCCCGCGTCCAGCTAAATATAAAATTGTCGTCGATGGTGAAACAATCACTTGGACGGGCCAAGGTCGTACACCGACTGTATTTAAAAATGAGTTAGACAATGGTAAGAGTCTAGAAGACTTCCTTATCTAACACATTTTGCAAAACTAAGTGAGTAAATGACTTAGTCAGAAATAAAGCCAACATATTTATGTTGGCTTTATTTTTTCGTCGACAGCGTTGAACTAACTTGGCGCGTTTACAATACCGCTAAATGATAAACTGATAAGACCAGCATAAATTTTATCTCACAAGCACACGCCACTTTGGTAATTGTTCACAAATTAAGATAATCTTTGACCATCTTCACGCTCTGTAAAGCCTAATAATAACTATGTCTAACGCTCACTCTCTTGCGACTCTATCGATACTAGCGGGTATATTGATGAGTCCAACACTGCAAGCAAACAGTCAACTCACTGATAATACACCAAAATTAACTGCGTTAACCAATGCAAGGCTGATGGTAGAACCCGGTAAACAACTCGATAATGCCACCCTACTGATAGAGAATAGTAAAATACGCGCTGTCATCACCGACGGAAAGCTCCCTCAAGATGCGTATATTATCGATTTAACTGGCCACACTATCTACCCGGGGTTTATTGATCCTTATGCCGAGTATGGCATCGATTTTAAATACCCTCAGGAAACGACCAGCCCACCGGTTTACGAAATTAAGCGTATCGGCGGTAATGCTGAAAATGGGGCCGTCCATGCAGAAAAAGAGTGGATTAACTATATCTACCCTGATAGTGAAGCTGCTAAAAAGTGGGTCAATAATGGCTTTACCAGTGTGCAAACCGGACTCCAAGACGGTATTTTTAGAGGCCGAGCCACCACAGTGTCATTGGCACAATTAAAAGCCAACGACATTATCTATCAGGCCAAGTCTAGCCATTTAATGGCATTCGATAAAGGCAGTTCGTTGCAAGATTACCCCAGTTCATTAATGGGCAGTATGGCGCTAATCAGACAAACTCTTGCTGATGCAAAATGGTATAACGCCAATATCGATAAATCTTTTTCAAACACCACTAATGAGAAAATAGAATTTAATATCGCCTTGGCCCGTTTAGCCAATATAGAAAAAGAGCCAACGATATTTGCTAGCAATGACCTTAACGGATTATTACGCGCAGGCCGGTTACTGAATGAGCATCAATTACCAGGCAGTTTATTAGCAAGTGGAAGAGAATATGTACGAATAGATGAAATTAAGGCCACCGGATATAGCCTTATTTTGCCGCTTAATTTCCCTGCGGCGCCAAAAGTAAAAGATGATGGCAGTGAACGCCAAATTCCGCTGGCACAATTACGGCATTGGGACAGAGCGCCAAGTAACCCAATGGTTATCGCCAACGCAGAAATCCCCTTTGCCTTGACTCAGCATGGCATCAAACCCGACGCATTTTGGCCACGCCTTAAACAAGCGGTCAAAGCGGGTTTAAGTAAACAAGCGGCGCTTGCAGCGTTAACCACTGATGCCGCAGAAATAGCAGGAATAAGTGAGTTTAGCGGCAAGTTAAAAGCTGGCTACATGGCTGACTTAGTTATCGCAAATGGGGATCTATTTGATAACGGGAAAATCCACAGCGTTTGGCTACAAGGCCAAGAAACAGCGCTTATTTCGCGCGACCAGCAGTGGTTAAACCATGATTACCAAATAAGTCTTGGTGATTTAACCTTAGATCTAAGCATTGAAACCGGTGACAAGCTTAAAGGGCTCTTAAGCAGCGGCGAACAGGAGATCACACTACGAGATGTCAGCTACGCCAAGCAGCGACTCACCTTTAATGCCGATATGGGCCAAGCAGGTTTTGATGGCGTCAACCGCTTTACACTCTGGTTTGACGAGCAAGGGATCCATGGACGCATGTTAGACAAAAATAACCGCACCCACCCAGTCGCAGGTGTTCAGTTGGCTAAAGAGGCGGAAGAATCTGACCAAACCAACAAGCCCAGTAAGATGTTAATCTCACGGCTGACACAGCCCAATGTCGCTTATGGTTTGCTAAATCAACCAAAAACCGAAAAGCTACATATCAAAAATGCCACCATCTGGACATCAACGCCCGAAGGGATATTGACCAATAGCGACCTAATAATCACACGAGGAAAAATAGAAAAGGTAGGGCAAAAGCTATCAACGCCTTCTGGCTACCAGGTGATCGATGGAACTGGCAAACACATTACCGCCGGGATTATTGATGAGCACTCTCATATCGCCCTCAATGGCGGTACGAATGAGGGCACCGACGCCATCACCTCTGAAGTTCGCATCAGCGATGTACTCAATCCAGACTCTATCGGAATCTATCGTGCGCTGGCAGGTGGTGTGACCACAGCTCAACTGCTGCATGGCAGCGCTAATCCTATCGGTGGGCAGGCGCAAGTAATTCGGATGCGTTGGGGCGAAGATGCCGAGGGCATTAAGTTTGACCAAGCCCCCGCCAGTATCAAATTCGCCTTAGGGGAAAATGTTAAACAGAGTAACTGGGGCGATAACTTTACCCGTCGCTTTCCACAAAGTCGTATGGGTGTCAGGTCGCTTTTCGAAGAAGCCTTTAATGAAGCATTAGCCTATGACAAGGCCACACGTGATTATCAAAATCTACGCTCAAGCGAGAAACGTCGCCAGATAGCGCCTAAGCCTAACTACCGCCTAGAAGCGATAAGCCAAGTGCTCAAAGGCGAGCGTGAAGTGCATATTCACTCCTACGTGCAATCTGAAATCTTAATGTTTTTACGGCTCGCCGAAGCCTATGATTTTCGCGTTGGCACCTTCACCCATATTTTGGAAGGGTACAAGGTCGCCGATGAGATGGCAAAACATGGTGCCTATGCTTCAACGTTCTCCGATTGGTGGGCATACAAGTTTGAGGTGTATGACGCCATTCCGCAAAATACCTGCTTAATGAACAACAAGGGCGTATTAACCAGCATTAACTCTGACGACTATGAGATGCAACGACGCCTCAATCAAGAAGCAGCTAAGTCTGTGATGTATTGCGGCATGAGTCAGGTCGACGCATGGAATATGCTGACGATTAATCCTGCCAAGCAACTTGGTATCGATGAATATGTCGGTTCAATCGAGCGAGGTAAACAGGCGGATCTAGTACTGTGGGATAACTCACCTTTATCAGTATATGCCACAGTTGATGCCACCTGGATTGAGGGACGTCGCTACTTTGACCGCCAGCAAGACAAAGCGATGCAGACTGCTGTTGCAACAGAGCGCGCCGCATTGATCCAAGCCATATTACAAAGTGAACATCCTGCGGTAGAGGGCGAAAAACCAGCCGAAATCCTCGAACCGGAATGGCACTGCGATACACAATATGACGTTTGGCATCAAACAGCGGCAACGGAGGCGCACTAATGAAACAATTTCCAAGACTTTTAGCCGTCACCTGTGCACTAAGCAGTAGCCTTGTTTTAGCTCACGACATGGTGCCAGCCAGCCCTCAACAAGGGCCAATTGTCATTCAAAATGCCACCTTACATACCGTCATTGATGGTGTACAAACGGGCAGTTCACTGCGCATTGAGCAGGGGCAGATTGTGGCCATAGGACCAGAGGTCAGTACTCAAGATGCACAGGTTATTGATGCCAAAGGCAAACATGTTTACCCTGGCTTAATCGCCCTAGACACCAGCATGGGCTTAGTGGAAGTGGAAATGATGCGCCCGAGTAACGACAGTTATGAGGCAGGCGAAAGCAACCCACAACTACTGGCAATAAGTGCCTTTAATCCTGACTCAGAGATCATCCCCACCGTCCGCGTTAATGGCATTACCCATGCTCAAGTCGTGCCCCAAGGTGAAGCACTAGCGGGTCAGTCATCACTGGTGTCATTAGACAGTTGGACCATTGAAGATGCTTTAGTGCCAACCCAAGCACAATTTCATCTTTATTGGCCAACCCTTAGGCGCCTTGCCCACGACGAAGAGACACAAAAAAAGCAATTAGCCCAATATGATGCGCAACTCGATACTATCGAGACCACACTCATCGACGGCTATAGGTACCATATGGCGGCGCAGGCTGGCACCATAGATAAAACCGACAACCGTTGGCAAGCCATGCAATCCCTCTATCAAGGGAAAGGTCAGCTATTTGTGCACGCCAATAGCGCCGAGCAGATTGAGCAAGCCATTGCGATGACAAAGCCTTACCAGTTTAAGCTGGTGATTGTAGGCGGATATGATGCTTGGCGTGTGGCAGACCAACTCAAAGAGGTCGACGCTAAGGTTATCTATACCCGCACCTTAAGCCTGCCGATGCGCACCGATGAACCGACAGAGATGAGCTTTAAGATCCCATCACTGTTAAAGCAAGCCGATATCCCTTTTGCCCTCGGTTTTAGCTCTGATTGGAACGCGCGTAACTTGCCCTTCGCCGCAGGCCAAACCGTTGCTTACGGACTCAGCCGCCAAGAGGCGCTAAAAAGCATCACCTTAGATGCCGCAAAAATCTTAGGTCTTGAGGATATGGGCGCGATAGGCGTCGGCTATAAAGCCAACCTAATCATTTCTGCTGGCGACATTCTTGACCCATTATCGAGCAAGATTGAAGCGCTGTTTATCGATGGTCGCCAAATAGATCTCAATAATCGTCAACAACAACTTTATCAAAAGTATCTAAAGCGTTAGAATTTTGCCCTAAACAGTTCAATGTAGGTCAGTTATCCTGATCTACATTGGCTGGCCCCACAACACAGGCCTTTACCATGAAAAAGACAACGCTCGCTTTATTCGCCTTACTCTTAGGTGGCTGTGCAGGTGAATACACCTTCAACAGTAACTTAGATGGTCAAGCCATTAACGACTATTTTGCCGTCACCGATGTCGTGCTTTACCAAGAGGGTAGCCAGCCCAGTGAGGTCTATGAGGTCAAAGGTTTAGTCGAAGGCGAGTCTTGCCAAGCACGCGCAAATGATGTGCCTGCGTCTATCAGCGAAGCACGCACTGCAGCACGCCGTGCCGCTGCAGACAAAGGGGCTAATGGACTATTGGTCAAACGTTGCCTTATGTTTGAAGAAGCCACCCAGGCCTGCGTTACCCGTGCAATCTGTGTTGGCCAAGCGATTCTCACACCAACGGCTAAAGCTAACTAATCTATCATCGCCCTGCACCGCAGAAGAAACCTAATTAATGACCATGACCCGTGAAATTCAGGCAGTGGCGATTTGCCGCAGCCCCTATAAGCAAAAATTCGGCATACCTAGACAACCAGGCCTAGTCACGGCCGCCCGCGGATATGTTGAACTACAAGCCCCGTTCAATCATATCGACACTGTACGTGGGCTTGAGCAGTACTCTCACATCTGGCTGCTATTTAGCTTTCACGAAAACTTAGCACAGGGCTGGAAAACCACGGTAAGACCACCGCGTTTGGGCGGCAATGAAAAATTAGGGGTCTTTGCGACTCGCTCAACTTTTCGACCCAACGGTATAGGTCAATCCGTAGTGAAACTGCACGGCATCCATCAGCGCAAAGGTAAGGTGGTGTTAGAGATCTCGGCGATGGATCTGCTCGATGGCACGCCCATTTTAGACATTAAACCTTACATCCCCTTTTCCGATGCCATTAGCGATGCACAGGGTGGTATTGCCCATGAGGCACCTATATTAGCCAAAGTTAAATTTGCTAATGATGTGGTCGCTCAATTGGCCAAATATGAGCAACAACAATACCCTAACCTGCAAGCTATTATTGAAGGCGTACTCGCCCAAGACCCAAGACCAGCTTACAAGAAAGCGAAAGCCGACCCTAAGCAGTATCAAGTCGCACTATACGATTTAGATATTTTGTGGCGAGTGGTTGATGAAGTGATAATCGTCGAAGCGATACGGCGCTCGACCATAGCCGAGGGCGCCAATGAACAACAGGACTTGGACCGAAAACATGTCTGAGGCCATTGATTATCAAGCCCAACATAAGCAACGCTTAGCTTACATGCCTTGGCTCTATTTCTCATTAAAGCCAAAACACCTGAGCTGGGCCAGACCTTGGCAAGACGCCATTCAAGCCCATTTGATGGCAGTAGAAACCGTATCCATTGGTAACAACTGTTTTATCGCACCACAAGCAAAACTGTTTGCCGAACCGGGGCGTGATATCGTGATGGGCGACCAATGTATGATAGCCGCCGATAGTTTTTTACACGGTCCTATTGTTATGGGCAACGAAGTCGCCATCAACCATGGCTGCTCATTAGATGGTGGCCGAGGAAAAATCATCATTGGTGACCAAACTCGCATCGCCAATAATGTCACCATCTACGCTTTTAACCACGGCATGTCGCCAGATAGTCCAATCTACCAGCAAAGCGCTAACTCTCAAGGCATTGTTATCGGTAAGGATGTGTGGATTGGTGCTCAAGCGGGTATTGTCGATGGTGTCGCCATAGGTGATTGCGCGGTCATTGGCATGGGCGCAGTCGTCACCAAAGATGTGCCCGATTACGCCATCGTCGCCGGTAATCCAGCCAAAATCATTGGCGATAGAAGAGATAAAAGATAGGGTAAAGCGGATCAACCATATACGCCACCTTCCGACTGTGGCAATGCCTTGCTCATAAACTATCATCATCGACGGAATTAGCGTTACAATGCGCTAACAATAACATCCATAATCATCACTAAAGGACGTCGTCTGTGAATACCTCTCGCCTCTTGGGTGTGCTCTGCCTATTGCTGTTGCCAGCCGCCAGTGCCGCACCATTTGTGTTTGACCAAGCCTCCTTCCGTCAAGACGTACAAACCCTCGCCAGCGACGAGTTCGAAGGACGCGGCCCCTTGTCAAAGGGAGAAACACTCACTCTTGATTACCTTGAAACAGCCTATAAAGCGATGGGCCTAAAACCAGGCTTTGGTGACAGCTACAAACAGAGTGTGCCGATGGCAAAGATCAGCGCCGCACAAACGATGCAGCTCCACATCGGTGATTTAAGCTTTAACAATGGCATAGAGTTCACCGCACGTACTCAGCAGATCCAAGAAAAAGTCGCCGTCAACAACAGCGACGTTATCTTCGTTGGCTATGGTATTAATGCGCCTGAATATAAGTGGAACGATTATGCCAATATCGACGTTAAAGGCAAAACCGTTATCGTACTGGTCAACGATCCCGGTTTTGCCACCCAAGATCCCAACCTCTTTAAAGGCAACGCCATGACCTATTATGGGCGCTGGACCTATAAATATGAGGAAGCGGCCAGACAAGGGGCGAAAGCGGTATTTATCGTCCATGAGACCGCACCCGCAGCATATGGCTGGAATGTGGTGCAAAACAGCAATACCAACACCAAATACACTTTAGTGGATAACAATAACAACTTGTCTCAAGTTGGCGTCATGGGCTGGATACAGCACAGTGTGGCACAAAAGGTATTTACCGCTGCAGGACGCAATTACGATCAACTCAAGCTAACCGCTGCCAAGCCCGGATTCAAAGCCATTCCCCTCAATCTAAAAGCCAACCTCACGCTAGACAATGAGATTGAGCTCGCCACCTCCTATAATATTGCAGGCTTGTTGCCAGGCACCAGCCAAGCAGATGAGTGGCTAGTGATGCATGCCCATTGGGATCACTTAGGTAAAACGGTTCAAGATGGCAAAACACGTATTTATAATGGTGCAGTCGACAATGCCTCTGGCGTCGCAGGGGTATTGCAACTTGCCCGTCACTTCAAAGGGTTAACAGGTGATGATGCGCCAAAACGTTCTATGCTATTTGCCGCCTTTACCGCCGAAGAAACGGGACTGATTGGGGCGCAATATTTTGCCGAGCATCCTCCCGTTGCCACCAAAAAATTGGTGTCATTTTTAAATATCGATGGCATGAATGTTGGTAAAGGGGTCGATTACATTTTACGCTATGGTGAAGGAGTCTCTGAGCTAGAGAGCTACTTAGATAAGGCAGCGAAAGCGAACGGTCGCTGGGTTAAAGCCGATCCGCGTCCCCAAAATGGCTTGATGTTCCGCTCAGATCATTTTGCGCTCGCCAAGCAAGGCGTACCAGGCTTAATGTTTATGAGCCTAGGTGATACCGACCCAGACTATATCGCCCATAAATACCATCAGGGAGCCGATGATTATGCTCCCAATTGGGATCTTGGTGGCGTCGCGCAAGATTTGAGTCTTATCAGCGATATATTAAATCAGTTAGCCAATAGCAGTGATTGGCCTAAATGGCTCGAAGCCTCTGATTTTAAGAAGCGCCGCGCGCAAGATGGCTTATAAAAGGATTGAAAAAGGGAGGCGAAAGCCTCCCTTTTTATTCGATTAATCCCTGATGAGATTAGAGCGCAGTTCGACGCGACATCATGGTGTAAGAGAGTGAGCGACCATCAATCTTGAACATGTCATTCACTTCACCGCATTTAATAAAATCATTGCGCTGGTAGAGCTTATAAGCCGCTTGATTATCAGATAGCACCCACAAATCAAGATACTCCAAATGGCTGCTATTCGCCGTCCAATCAAACAAGGTATTAAGCAATTTTCCAGCAAGGCCTTGACCACGAATCGCCAAGTCAACGCCCATCCCCAATAGTGCACGATGCTGGGTATGATTCTCTGGATGCGGTCGAATATCTATGTGACCCACCACCCTGTCGTCGACCATTGCTAACCACATTTTACGCCAACCACTCTCCCCTATCATCTTGTCGATACCTTGAGTAAAGCGCGTTCTCATCGCGTCGTTCAAATATGACTCGTCACGGGACATGGGCTGAAACAGTGGAAAGTCATCAGCGCCATTCTCTCTTATCTGCTTATCAAGGTATTCAAAAAAAGCGGGTAAATCTGAACGTGTTGCGACTCTTATTTCCAATAGTCAAACTCCCTGTTCGCTAGGCGAGCCTAGCAAGCTATTAGCAGGCCGAATATTCTCGACACAAAATGTTAATGGCACTGCAATGGTTCCAATTTAGCAAAAGTATCCTTGTTCGTACTAATAAAGCAAATTTTAAGCCGCTTTATGTGCGACATATTCGGTACCGCTAGGGTTTTTAAGGGCATATTTGAACCTTGTCATCTTTGTTCACTCTTTGACACATCATCGATTTAGCGTGGTTTTAGCCGTTAGTCCCTCCCCGCAGGCAATCGCGACTCAACCAGCTCACAAACTAGGTGACATCAAGACACAGGGTGCTAAAATGTCGGCCTATTTCACTATTAAACTGGATATTGGGAATGCGAGTTAGCAAGTACCTGCTGTCAACACAAAAAGAGACCCCAGCTAACGCTGAGGTGATTAGTCATCAATTAATGCTACGTGCGGGTATGATCCGTCGTAACGCATCAGGTCTTTACAGCTGGTTGCCGACAGGCTTACGTGTATTGCGTAAGGTTGAAGCAATCGTTCGTGAAGAGATGAACAATGCAGGTGCTGTTGAGATCTTAATGCCCATGGTTCAGCCAGCAGATCTTTGGGTTGAAACGGGTCGTTGGGAAAAGTTTGGTCCTGAGCTACTGCGCTTCCAAGACCGTCACAACCGTGACTTCGTCTTAGGCCCAACCCATGAAGAAGTGATCACCGATATCGTGCGTAAAGAAGTGAACTCTTATAAGCAGTTACCACTAAACCTTTACCAGATCCAAACTAAGTTCCGTGATGAAGTACGTCCACGTTTTGGTGTGATGCGCTCACGTGAGTTCTTGATGAAAGATGCCTACTCTTTCCATCTTGATCAAGACACGATGGACGCCACCTACCAAGACATGTATAGCGCCTACAGCAATATTCTAGGCCGTATGGGTCTAGCCTTCCGTCCTGTATTGGCCGATACCGGTTCAATCGGGGGTAGCCTGTCCCATGAGTTCCACGTACTGGCCAATAGTGGTGAAGATTTAATCGCCTACTCTACTGAGAGTGATTACGCCGCTAACATCGAGAAAGCCGAAGCGCCAATCCCAACAGAGCCTCGTGGCGTAGCAACGATGGAAATGAGCGTTATCGACACGCCAAATGCTAAAACTATCGAAGAGCTGGTTGAGCAACATGGTATCGCTATCGAAAAAACAGTTAAGACCATTATAGTTAAGGGTGCGAGCGAGGAGACACCGCTAGTTGCTATCATCGTTCGTGGCGATCATGAGCTAAATGAAGTGAAAGCGGAAAAAATTGACGCGGTGCTTGCACCGTTCGAAATGGCCGATGAAGCCGATATCCGTAAAGCCCTTGGCGCAGGACCTGGTTCATTAGGTCCAGTTGGCCTTGAGATCCCAGTATATATTGACCACAGTGTTAATATCATGAGCGATTTTTCAGCTGGTGCTAACCAAGATGGTAAGCATTATGTGGGTATTAACTGGGAGCGAGACCTGCCACAAGCAGAGGTAGCCGACCTACGTAATGTGATTGAAGGCGAAGCCAGCCCATGTGGTCAAGGTACTATCGGTCTACTGCGCGGTATCGAAGTGGGTCATATCTTCCAGTTAGGAACTAACTACTCAGAGTCTATGGGCGCTAACGTTCTAGATGAGAACGGTAAGTCAAAAACCCTACTCATGGGTTGCTACGGTGTCGGTGTTAGCCGCATCGTTGCCGCAGCCATTGAGCAAAACCATGATGATCGCGGTATCATCTGGCCAGAAGCCATTGCGCCATTCAAAGTCGGTATCTTACCGATGAACATGCATAAGTCACATCGCGTCAAAGATATGGCTGAACAGCTGTATAAAGACCTTAATGATGCGGGTATCGAAGTACTGTTTGACGACCGTAAAGAGCGCCCAGGTGTGATGTTTGCCGATATGGAGCTAATTGGTTTGCCACATGTTATCGTGATTGGAGATCGTAACATCGACAATGGCGTATTCGAATATAAGAATCGTCGCACGGGTGAAAAGCAAGATATCCCATTCGATAAAATCATCGACTTCATTAAGTCTAATAGCTAGATTAGACGGGTTAACTCAGACTGAATGAATTGAGTTTGTATCGTCATGACTGACAGCAAATAAATAAAAACGCCTAGAGTGATCTAGGCGTTTTTTTATGACTCATAAACAACCACCGATTGATATTACGCTATACATTGTCGATAAGCGTTATTGGCCACAGTCAGATCAACAGCGTGTTCAACCTACCGCACTCACTCTTCATTAGGTAATCGCCCCGAAAGAGGAATAAACACTCTTTATACCAATCACAATCTGTCGCTATAGCTGGCATTTTGCTTTTGTTAGCGACTCAACTATATTGGCTTCACACTATTGAGATATTCCATTAACATAAACACATTACGGCCGTTGCATGGCAGTATCTGGGATGGTATAGTCCGAAAAATCGCTTCGTATAATCCCAATAATATGGTTTGGGAGTTTCTACCAAGAGCCTTAAATTCTTGATTATGAAGTCTGTAACTTTATACCCAGCCAGATATTGTCTATCTATAATCAGTATGGAAGTCGAGCGCTTGCATTCATTAATAGAGCAAATTTGGCGTTATCTCATAAAGGTAGAGACTCATGAATTATTTAAGCTTACCCAAGATCGATCTTCATTGTCACTTAGACGGTAGTGTTCGCCCACAAACAATTATCGATCTTGCAGCTAGCCAAAATCTATCATTACCCAGCCAAGACATTAATGAAATCAATGCATTGATGATTGCGCCGGAAACCTGTCCCAACTTAGAAGAGTATTTAATGCGTTTCGAGCTGCCACTATCCGTGATGCAGACCGCCGACGCCATTGAGCGCACCTCCTTTGAGTTGTTTGAAGATGCTGCCCTAGAAAATGTTAAATATTTAGAGGTCCGCTTTGGTCCACAGTTGCACCAACAGCAAGGCCTTAGCTTTGATGACATTATTGCGGCCGCCGTTGCAGGAATGCAACGCGCTGAGCAAAAGTATGATATCAAGGGTAACTATATTTTATCGATATTAAGAACCTTCCCCAAAGACAATATCTACGCCGTCATTGATGCCGGTGCAGCGTTTCTTAACAAAGGTGTTGCAGCATTTGATTTAGCGGGAGCCGAGTTACCCGGCTTTTGCGAAGCGTTTATTCCTTACGCTGAATACGCTAAACAAAAAGGTTACAACATCACCATTCATGCGGGAGAGCAAGGCGTTGGCCAAAACGTCTTTGATGCAATCACTTTGCTTCATGCTCAGCGCGTTGGACACGGTATTCATATCACGAGTCATGAAGGGGCCTATCAGCAAGTTAAACTGCACAATGTTGGCTTAGAAACTTGTCCGAGCAGTAATATTCAAACCAAAGCGGTTGAGGTGCTCAGTGACCACCCCATCAAGGCATTTTACGATGATAATTTACCAACAACCATCAACACCGACAACCGCACGGTATCGAATACTACAATGACCGATGAAGTGCGCAAAATCATGCAAACATTTGATCTGTCTGAAGCGGATTACTACAACATCTACCGCACCAGTATCGATCAGGCTTTTACCTCTAACGACGTCAAACAACATCTGCTAAGTTTCGCCAAATAGATAAAGGCGGTCATGACGCTACCCAGCTTAATGACCGCACCGACATCGTCAAACCACACTGTGCCCAAACAGCCCCACTCTATTAAGGGGCTGTTTGGGCACGCTAAAATCCCCCCTTAATCAAGGCCGAAGTCACTGCCTAACAAAGTCGCCCCTTCTTGATCTGGTACATCTAATCCGAATTTTCGCCCTAACTCAACACGCGCTTCAACACCTCGCAGCGAATGGCCTTGACCGTCGAGCAAGCCAATCCCTTCCCGATCATTTTCAGCTGCCATTACAGGCTAGCAACAGGCACACAAACAATTGCAGAGCACACCCAATCGAGCAGTGTTACTTCACTATGGATGACCAGAAGATTTCGATGCATGGATTTGCATGCCAATCTAGGTAGAAAATTATGCATTATACTTAATGCACTCGCTTAACTGTGCATACTGGACCCATACGGATGACTGAGTTCTTGATTCTTATTCCAAGAGCCTGCTTGAAATGGCTCGCTGTGGCGTTATTTATTTGGCCGACGGTTGCAGGTGCTACGCCATTGAGAATTGCCTACGGAAATAGTTTACCCCCATGGGTATTTGCCGATACCGATAGCGGAATTTTGCTGGATATCACTCGTGCCAGTGTTGAGCCCGCGGGGTATCAAGTCGTGCCGGTATACTACCCCTATGCTAGACGTGTGACAGCCTATATAAAGCATCAGGTTGATGTGGTTACCGATATAACCCCCAGTATGGTAGCCAAAGAAGGTCTCGAAGGTTATCTATCACTGCTGTTTTATCGCTATGAGAATTTTGCAATTTCACTCTCTGAACGCAATTATCAATTTGACAAGATTATGGACTTAACCACTTTAAACGTGCTGTCTTGGCAAGGTGCAGCGAATACACTGGGTGGGGAATATGTCGAGATGGTTCGCGCGAACCCCAATTATGCTGAAACCTACAATCAAGAAAACCAAATCAAAATGCTCTACCTCAAACGGGTCGATGTGATCCAGATGGACTTACAAATTTTCAAATACTATCAGGGCTTAGTAAGCCAAAAAGCAATCATAAATACCCAGCAGAGCGTGGATATGTTTCCGTTATTTGGACAAAACCATTGTGGTTTTTTATTTAGAAGCAAAGCAGCAAGAGATGCATTTAATCAGCACTTTGAAGCATTAAAAGACAGTCCGCTACACGATCAAATTTACTCAAAATATACACCTGGCTTGCAGTCTAAAAAGTCGACAGCAGACATTCAGTAAACCCCACCGCCAATCTATTGAAGGTTTTGACAGCCGTAACCTAATCAGCGCTAACCATGCTAAAAAAGCCTGATAAAATGTCATTGCTTGACACCTCACTAACACACAAACCTCACCGACGTTGTTTCCACCTCAAATCAGAGGTTAAAAGGCTAGGCATCAACAGCGTCGTCCTAAATTTAGGTTTCTAAGCCGCCAAAATTAGTTAGTCCACTAACAATGCCAATACGAAAATTCGTTTCAGATAACAACTTTTACGCACAAAACTGTTAAGCAAAGGCCGCATATGTTACGGTTTAACCACTACTTTTAATATCTTTTTCTTATATTTTGGAAAATAAGAGTTAAACAATAATGGTCGCTCGACAAAAAACCAGCACGAGTAGTTTCAACACTAACTATTATTAAGGGCGGCATGTATACAATACATTCGCTATATGAGTATGAACGCTGATAAATGGGACTCACCGTTGAGTCCCAACTGAGAGTAGCAAATACCATAAAACCAACGAAACTAGGAAGAATCACTTGTGCCTAGCAATCAGGTTCTTCTACTAACAACGACTCACAAAACAATTTGAGCAAACAAGGATAAATGATGATTCGACATACACTTGTGGCCTCCTGTATTGCGTTAGCACTCACCGCTAACGCCTATGCTGCGCCAGTAGATGAAGAGATCGCGGCGCTTAAAGCGCGTATCGATCAGTTGGAGTCTGACAAAGAGCAGACAGCGCAAGATAAAGGCAACGCCATTAAATTTGGCGGTGCAGCCCGTTTCCAATACTCCTATGAAGACTATAACGATGGCAATAGCGATCGTAGTGGTGATTTTGACTTCGACCTGTTTCGCATAGATGTTAATGGCAACCTCGACGACATCATTTTTTCAGCGCAATACCGCTGGTTCGAGTACATGAACGTCATCCATCATGCTTGGGTGGGTTACAACTTTGATGATAAACAACAAGGTAAAATTGGTGTGACTCAGGTGCCGTTTGGTATTTTGACTTACGCGTCTAATAACTACTTCTTTAGTTCTAACTTCTACCTAGGCTTAGAGGATGACTATGATTTAGGCCTTAATTACACCTATAAGGGTGACAATAATCAACTTGACCTCGCTTTCTACAAAAATGATGAGCAAGGTGGCCTTGATGGTTATGTCTCTGACCGAACCGACCGTTATGCCTATGACGTGGTTGGGATTCGCTTACCAGGCGAAGGGATCTATGATGCCCCGAGTGACGGGAATGCTGCAGCCGAACTCAATACGTTCAATGGCCGTTATGCCCATAATATGGCATTTGATGATCTAAAAATTGAACTGGGTGTGTCATTGCAAGCTGGTCAACTGGAGATTGAAAGTGGTACCGATGGCGACAACGTCGCAGCCGCCTTACATGGTGTGATTAACTATGACCGCTGGAACGTTAAGTTGCAGGTCACTGACTATAAATACGATGTTGATGGTATGGATCTAGAACGTGTTGTCGTCGCCGCCTACCACTTCTACGACTCAATTCCGTCAGAAGCAACTACCTATATCGCCAACGTCGCTTATAGCCTTCCCGTTGATATTGGCCCTATATCCAATCTGACTTTCTATAATGATTACTCATTAGTTACCGACAAACCGTCAATGCAAGCTGATACCTTTATGAACGTAACTGGCATGGCCATAACTGCTGGCGGCTTGTATACCTATGTCGACTTTGTCGTCGCAGAGAATCAGCCTTTTATCGGCGGTACTATGGTCGGTGATGGTGAAACCAACAAACGCCTAAACATCAACTTCGGTTACTATTTCTAAACGAAGCCATCATTAGGTAAGTCAAAGCAGTTCAATCGATAACGAAAACCGCATCCCTAATGGATGCGGTTTTTTTCGTCCGTCTATCCGCGTACTTAATACCAATCGGTATCAGTCGTTACCTAATCGTTTTGCAATAAAAAATCCGAGTGCATGTTATGCACTCGGATTTAGTCAATGTTTACAGATAAAACCAGCGATCGATTTAATCAATAAGCGGATGCAACAGCGGCACGCGCTTAATCTTCTTTATCGATATCTCTATCCATATTCTCAGTATTTTCAAGCCAAAGCGCGTTAATAATACCGAAGGAGCAAGCTAACAATACGCCCAAAATCCAAGCAAAATACCACATAGTCTAGGCTCCTATTAGTAAAGTGACGTTTTATTGTTTTCAATAAAGCTGCGGCTTAGGCGACCAAACATCTTCAAGTAAGTCCACACAGTGTAACTTAATACAATCGGGACGAAGATGGCTGCAGCCCAAGTCATTACCGTTAGTGCCATGTGGCTTGCTGTCGCATCCCACATGGTTAAGCTCACATTTGGCTCAAGTGAAGATGGCATAACAAACGGGAACATGGCTGCACCGCAAGTTAAAATAACCATAGCAACGGCCACAGAGCTAAATAAAAACGCAAAACCTGAGCGATTAAAGTGACTAACCACAAGCACTAGCAACGGCATAGCGATACCCAATATTGGGAATAGCATGGTTAACGGATACTTATCATAGTTGGCCAACCAAGCACCCGCTTCAATGGCGACGGTTTTCAACTCAGGGTTCGATGCACCTGCGGTATCAATTGTAGAGGTAATAACGTAGCCATCAATGCCTGTCGCTAGCCACACACCCGCAAGGGTAAAGAGTACCGCTAACAGCGCTGCAAACACTTGGGTAGCTCTCACGGCACGAACACGTAGCTCTCCTTCAGTCTTCATCTGTAACCACGAGGCACCTTGCATCATAAACATACTGACGCTAACTAAGCCCGCGAGTAAACCAAATGGATTAAGTAGACCGAAGAATCCACCATGGTAAGTGGCACGTAAATACTCATCAAAGTTAAACGGTACACCTTGGAGCAAATTACCAAATGCCACACCAATAATTAAAGGTGGAACAAATCCGCCAACAAACAGTGCCCAGTCCCAAGACTTACGCCATCTTGGATCTTCAATCTTAGAGCGGTAGTCAAAGCCTACAGGTCTTAAGAACAAGGCAAACAGGGTAAGCATCATCGCCACATAGAAACCAGAGAATGATACGGCATATACCATAGGCCACGCAGCAAACAACGCACCACCAGTAGTAATCAGCCATACTTGGTTGCCATCCCAATGGGGAGCGATGGAGTTAATCATGATACGACGCTCAGTGTCATCCTTACCGATAATCGGCAACAGCGCACCAACGCCCATATCAAAACCGTCTGTCACGGCAAATCCGATGAAAAGCACACCAATCAGTGCCCACCAGATGAATCTTAACATCTCATAATCAAACATAATCAGATCTCCGGCTTAAGCATCTAGCTTTTCAAAGTGATAACGACCCGTCTTCAAACTACTTGGTCCCTTGCGAGCAAACTTAATCATTAAGAACAGCTCGATAACCAATAGAATTGAATAGAACAGCGTGATAGAGATAATACTGAACCACAAGTCACCCACCGACAGACTTGATGCCGACATAAAGGTAGGTAGCACCTCTGAGATAGTCCAAGGTTGGCGACCATACTCAGCCACAAACCAACCACACTCAATGGCAATCCATGGCAGCGGTAAGCTATATAGCGCAGCTTTAAGGACCCAAGGCTTCTCTTCAATGCGATGACGTGTGCTCTGCCAAAACGCTGCGGCAAATACCAGTAACATCACCATACCAGCACCCACCATCACGCGGAAAGTCCAGAACATAGGCGCAACATTCGGAATCGAATCTTTAGCCGCCGCTTTAATCTGCTCTTCAGTCGCATCAACCACTTTATCCGTATAGCGTTTAAGCAGTAAGCCGTAACCTAAATCAACCTTAGCCTCTTCAAAAGCGGCACGTAGCTCAGGCGTTTCATTACCCGCACGAAGCTCGGTTAGCATAGCGTAGGCTTTCATACCGTTACGAATACGTACTTCATGATCAATAATGAGATCATGAATACCGGTCACCTCTTCATCCAATGAACGGGTAGCAATAATCCCCATTGCATAAGGGATCTTGATAGCATAATCGGTATGCATGGTTTCTTGATTAGGGAAACCTACCGCAGTAAATGCTGCAGGAGCAGGCTCTGTGTGCCATTCCGCTTCGATAGCCGCTAACTTAACACGCTGCGCCTCACCCACTTTATAGCCAGACTCGTCGCCTAATACGATGACAGATAGAATTGAGGCCATACCAAAGCTTGCCGCAATCGCAAATGAGCGACGTGCAAAAGGTAGGTCACGCTTTTTCAAAATATAGTATGAGCTGATCGCCAAGACGAACATGGCACCTGCGACATAACCCGATGCAACGGTATGAACAAACTTCACCTGAGCAACAGGGTTAAACAACACCTCTGCAAAGCTGGTCATCTCCATACGCATGGTTTCGTAGTTAAAAACGCTACCCACTGGGTTTTGCATCCAACCGTTAGCCACCAAAATCCACAATGCAGACATGTTAGAGCCTAAAGCCACTAACCAGGTCACGGCGAGATGCTGACGCTTACTGAAGCGATCCCAACCAAAGAAGAACATACCCACAAGCGTAGATTCTAAAAAGAAGGCCATTAGACCTTCAATCGCAAGTGGTGCACCGAAAATATCGCCCACATAATGTGAGTAATATGACCAGTTAGTTCCGAATTGGAACTCCATCGCCAGACCGGTGGTAACACCGAGGGCAAAGTTAATACCAAACAACTTACCCCAAAACTTGGTCATATCTTTATAGATCTGCTTATCGGTCATCACATAAAGTGATTCCATAATGGCTAGAATAAATGCTAGCCCCAAGGTCAAAGGTACAAACAGGAAGTGATACATAGCTGTTAACGCGAACTGCAAACGCGATAGCTCTACAACCTCTTCTAAAATCATCAGTGACTCCTTAGGTGGTACGACCATCTACTATGATTAGATCCCCATCAACCATAATAGATGCCTATGTAGGAATTTTATTATAAAAAGTGGTCAGCAATGGGCTAGCCCCGCAAACCGTCAATTTTTTACTTTTTGCTCAATTTGACTCTCACATAATTCAAAATGAACATTTCACACTCAATCTAGAGACCTAGATCACAAATCGGAAGTATTCTGCGATCAAGATTACTAAAAACAAAAACAAAAACAACAAATACTTTAAATCTTTTTATTCAGGAGCTTACGAAATAAAACGCAAGTATGCCGTGGGTATTTTATACCATTCAAAATTGATTCAAATCAATCAATCATAGTGCGAATAATGGGTTTTGCGGCCGACTACACAGTTCACCTGGCAACACTATTGCTAATAATTAAAAAAAATGGTAGGAGCGCAACCTGGAGTAATGAAAAATATTTTTTCACCCACTTAATAGCATATAGCAGGAAAAGATAGTATTTAACAAAACTTAACAAATCAAGGGATAGCATAACTGATGAAAACCAGAAAGGCCAGACCCACAAATATCAATGCAAATCAACCAGTTGTATCGAGTCAAAGCAAATAATAAAAACAAAAGAACAAACCAACCATTAAAAAAACTAATCCCAATTTAAAGTTTTAATCGTTTGTCGTGCTCATTCAAAACCCTTAATATATGCCCTGTGTTAAGGAGACGGCCTGGTCAACCCGGTGAAGTAGCCCGGTAAAGTCCAACTCCGCTCACATCATCAATCACTGTGTGGAGAGTTAAAATGAGAAACCTATTCGAACGTCTAGTTAACAGCTACAAGCGTACTTTCGTTGAACTGTATACAGCTAGAGAGCTTTAACCCGCTTTTTAGTACCAAAGATTTACTTGAAGTTTTGTTAGCGCAAAGCGGCCACCACCTCGTTTACGGAGTGGTGGCTTTTTGTTATGCCGCAAAACGGCATTCACAACACCGCTACTTTAGCGAACGCTAATAATCCTAACCTAGTTTTCTGCACTAAACACCTATTCTGTAAAAAAACTCACTTTCCCCACTGTTAGATAAAAATCAGTCTATAAGGTGAGTTTGTGGCGATTTAGCATCCAGTGATATAGCATTTATCAACTAAGCTACTGTTTAAAAGAGCCTTTAAAGTATCTATAAATAGGTATAAAAAAGGGCCTCGAAATTTCGAGGCCCTTTTTAGCGAGTTAGCGCTGAACTTACGTTTAGCCTAAATTAGCTCTTACATTGCGGAACATTCTCATCCATGGACTATCTTCACCCCACTCATCCGGATGCCATGAGTTAGCCACCGTTCTAAATACACGCTCAGGATGTGGCATCATGATAGTCACACGGCCATCAGTGCTACAAATCCCTGTTAGTGCATTAGGTGATCCATTTGGGTTTTCTGGGTACTGAGTGGCAATTTGCCCATACCCATCAACAAAGCGCAGTGCAACTGTGCCCGAGGCCTCAGCAGCTGCTAGGGCTTCAGCTGATGCAAATTCGGCACGACCTTCGCCATGAGACACAGCGATTGGCATACGCGAGCCTTCCATGCCCTCAAAGAACAACGATGGACTCTTTTGCACTTCAACTAAGCTGAAACGCGCTTCGAAACGCTCAGAGCGGTTACGCACAAAATGCGGCCAGTGCTCGGTACCAGGAATGATATCTTTCAGGTTAGACAACATCTGACAACCGTTACACACACCAAGAGCAAAACTATCTTGGCGAGCAAAGAACTGGCTGAACTGCTCACGCGCACGCGCATTGAACAATATCGACTTCGCCCAACCCTCACCCGCACCTAATACGTCACCGTATGAGAAACCACCACATGCTGCTAAGCCTTGGAATTCCTCAAGGTTAATGCGACCAGCTAAGATATCTGACATATGTACGTCACGACTTTCGAAACCAGCACGATCAAATGCCGCTGCCATCTCAAGATGGGAGTTCACGCCCTGCTCACGTAAAATAGCCATTTTAGGTGCCACGCCCTTAAGGATATAAGGCGCTGCAACATCTTCGCTTGGGTCAAATTTTAGGTCGACAGTCAAACCTGGCGCATCGGCGACCTGTTTGAGCTTGAACTCTTCAAGCGCACACTCAGGGTTGTCTCGCATCGCTTGCATACGATAAGTCGTTTCAGCCCAAATGGTACGCAGTTCTGTACGAGACTCAGTTAACAGTTGCGTATCACCGTCACGGATAACAAGGGTGTCACCAGCAACTGGAGTGGCGATACAATGACAAGCAACGCCCGCCGCTTCATACATTGCAGTGATCTCTGCAGCCTCACCAGCAGCCACTTGAATCACGCCACCCAACTCTTCGTTAAATAGACGCTCAACATGGGTACCGCTTAAGCGGCTAACATCGATATCTAGACCGGTATTCCCCGCAAAGGCCATCTCAACTAGCGTCGTGAGTAAACCACCATCGCTGCGATCGTGGTAAGCGATCACACGCTTGTCTGCCACTAAAGCTTGGGTCACCTCAAAGAAACCGCGCAGTAATCCGGCATCGGTAAGGTCTGGAGCAACATCGCCTAGCTCACTATAGACCTGAGCCAAACATGAACCACCCAGACGATTTTGACCTTGGCTTAAATCAAGCAGCAGCAGTTGTGTATCGCCCTTATCACTGCGTAATTCTGGGGTCACAGTGTTACGAATGTCTTGTACGACACCAAACGCGGTGATCACCAAAGACATCGGTGAGGTAACCGCTTTATCGACGCCATTGTCTTGCCAAGCCGTCTTCATCGACATAGAGTCTTTGCCAACAGGAATCGTCAGCTCAAGTTCAGGACATAACTCTTCGCCAACCGCTTTAACAGCTTCATAAAGACCTGCATCTTCACCTGGGTGACCCGCTGCTGACATCCAGTTCGCCGATAGCTTAATACGCTTGAAGGAACCAATATCACTACCCGCGATATTCATGATTGACTCGGCCACGGCCATACGGGCTGAGGCACCAAAATCGAGTAACGCTAGCGGTGTGCGCTCACCCATAGACATCGCTTCACCCGTGTAAGAGTCAAAGCTCGACGCAGTAACGGCGCAATCGGCGACAGGAACCTGCCAAGGGCCGACCATCTGATCACGATTGACTAAGCCGGTTACCGTGCGGTCACCAATGGTAATAAGGAAAGTTTTCTCTGCAACCGTTGGAAGACGTAGTACGCGGCGCACGGCATCTTTCAGATCGACTTGAGCTTGGTCCAATGCTGGCGATACCGCCTTCTTGGTCTCAACATCACGGCTCATCTTAGGCGCTTTACCTAGTAGCACTTCAAGCGGCAGGTCGATAGGCTTATTATCAAAATGCTCGTCAGACAGTGATAGGTGACGTTCTTCGGTTGCTACACCCACTACTGCAAAGGGTGCGCGTTCACGCTCACAAATCTTAGTGAAAACCTCTAGGTTTTCAGGCGCGACTGACATCACGTAACGCTCTTGCGACTCGTTACACCAGATCTCAAGTGGGCTCATGCCTGGTTCATCAGAGGGGACATTACGCAGCTCAAATTTACCGCCACGCTCACCATCGTTCACTAACTCAGGGAAAGCATTAGACAAACCACCCGCGCCCACATCGTGAATAAACTGAATTGGGTTGTCGTCGCCCATCTGCCAACAGCGATCGATAACCTCTTGGCAACGACGTTCCATCTCTGGATTTTCACGTTGTACAGAAGCAAAATCGAGATCTTCGCTAGACTGGCCAGAGGCCATTGAAGAGGCAGCACCACCACCAAGGCCGATGTTCATCGCAGGGCCACCCAGTACAATTAATTTTGCACCAACGGTGATCTCACCTTTTTGCACATGCTCTTCGCGAATGTTACCTAAGCCACCAGCTAGCATGATAGGTTTGTGATAACCACGCACCTCAACGCCATTATGGCTGGCCACTTCTTGTTCGTAGGTACGGAAATAACCTAATAGTGCCGGACGACCAAACTCATTGTTAAATGCTGCGCCGCCCAGCGGACCTTCAGTCATAATATCTAATGCGGTCACGATACGATCAGGCTTACCGTAATCGGCTTCCCATGGCTGAACAAAGCCTGGTATTTTAAGGTTAGAGACACTAAAACCTGTTAAGCCGGCTTTTGGCTTAGAGCCACGCCCGGTCGCCCCTTCATCACGGATCTCACCGCCAGAACCTGTCGCTGCGCCTGGATAAGGGCTAATTGCCGTTGGATGGTTATGGGTCTCAACTTTCATCAAGATATGCATAGGTTCGGTGTGATAAGCATAGACACCGTTTTGCTCAGGGAAGAAGCGTCCAGCAACAGAGCCTTCCATCACGGCGGCGTTATCTTTATAGGCAGACAACACATACTCTGGCGTTTTTTCAAAAGTGTTCTTAATCATTTTAAATAATGATTTAGGCTGCACTTCACCGTCTATTGTCCAATCGGCGTTGAAAATCTTGTGACGACAATGCTCAGAGTTTGCCTGAGCAAACATCATCAGCTCCACGTCGTTAGGGTTACGCCCTAATCGCACGAAGTTCTCAACCAGGTAATCAATTTCATCAGGGGCGAGTGCTAAACCAAGCTCAACGTTTGCGACCTCTAGGGCACGCTTACCTTCACCAAGAATATTAACGCTAGTCACTGCAGCTGGAGCGGTTTTGACAAATAAGCGACTAGCCTGAGTAAATTCACTGATGATCACTTCAACCATGCGGTCATGCAGTAAGCTCTTTAACAGTTTTTGTTGCTCATCGCTCAGCGTGTCACTTTGAACATAGTAAGCAACACCGCGCTCTAAACGCTTAACTTTGTCTAAGCCGCAGTTATGCGCAATGTCGGTTGCTTTTGATGACCATGGAGAGATGGTACCGGGGCGTGGGGTTACGAAATACAGTGCACCTTCAGGCGCATGCGCTTCGATGGCTGGACCGTAGGTCAATAGTTTCTCTAGTTGCTGAGTTTCTTCAGCATCTAACGCATCAGTTAAATCGGCTAAATGAACATACTCAGCATAGATTTCTTGTACTGGAAGTGCTGCATTTTCACAGGCTTCCATTAACTTTTGAACTCTAAACGCTGATAAAGCAGGGGCTCCGCGGATGATCTCCATCACGTCTATTCACCTTATATTTATAATTGCAGGGTCAGATCTGGCGCTATTATAGGGAAATGTCGCCCACAAATCATCCGTAGAGTCGCTTCAAAACAGAGTTTCCTGAGTTTTATTATCACCATAAAGCGAAAACAGCTTCGCGAGATAAAGAAAGTCACCCGCACCGCTAAATATGCTCCATAATTAAAGCGTATTTGTCGCTGTTTTCGCCCCAATTTAGTGTGGGTAGGCGCCCGCAAAACCCAGCCATTATTCAGTTTGATTTCCTTATGATATAATTGTCGACTGCCCTGTAAAAACTGACTTAAAAATAGGACCTTAATGAGAAAAATTTTGTTTATTCTAAGCTGCCTTTTGTTACTGACTGCCTGTCAGCAACCCAGCGTGGAACAGACAAAATCGCCCTCCCCACAAGTGGTCAAAACTCACCTGAACGTCGGCACGCTCTATGGGGCCCAAATCTACGTCACCACAGGCCAAGGCACGGCAGGATTTGACTATGAAATGGCCAGTCGATTTGCCGACTATTTAAACCTTGAACTCGACATGCAAGCGTATGCCACCATTGGTGAACTCTACAAAGCCTTACAATCGGGGGAAATTGATCTAATTGCCGCCGGTTTGGCCGACACCAACAGCCGACGTCAACAGTTTCGGCTAGGGCCACCGCTGTACTATGTCAACCAAGTCTTAGTCTACAAACAGGGGATCAAATACCCAGGCGATGTCAGTCAACTGGACAAGGACATCACCGTCATCTCTGACTCGTCGTTTATTGAAACGCTAGCCGAGTTGCAAAAGCTCTACCCTGAATTGGTGTGGGCACAAGAGGAAGATAAAGACAGCGAAGAGTTATTGGCAATGATCGCCCGCGATGAGATAGCCTATACCATTGCCGACTCCACCACCTTTGAAATTAATCGCCGCTATATGCCTGAACTGAGAGCAGGTCCAGTACTGCGCGAGGATCAAGCCGTCGTATGGCTGTTACCGCCAAACAATAGCGACCTGCTGATGAGCCAGCTATTGAACTTTTGGCACAACGAGCGCCGATCGGGCACCTTAGCTCATCTCAATGAAAAATATTTTGCCCACGTTAAACGTTTTGACTACGTCGATACTCGCGCCTTTTTACGCGCCATCGATAGTAAGTTACCTAAGTATCGAGAGCGCTTTCAAGAATATGCGGGCGATCTCGACTGGCGTAAGCTCGCCGCAACGGCCTATCAAGAATCCCATTGGAACCCTAACGCTCGCTCACCGACCGGTGTTCGCGGCCTGATGATGTTAACCCTACCAACAGCGAAGCAAGTGGGGATCTCTAATCGTCTCGATCCGGTGCAGAGCATTAAAGGCGGTGCTAAATATCTCAATGACATTCTCAATCGCTTGCCAGAGTCGATCCCAGAAAACCAACGCATGTGGTTTGCATTGGCCTCTTATAATATTGGCTATGGCCATGTGGAAGATGCACGTAAGCTAGCGCAATCGATGGGACTCAACCCCAGTGCATGGCGGGATCTGAAACAGGTATTACCCCTGCTGCAAAAACGTAAATACTATAAGCAAACCCGTTATGGCTATGCCCGAGGCAGTGAAGCGGTGCATTATGTTGATAACATAAGGCGTTATTATGATACCTTGGTATGGATTGATAATCAGAATCAAGAATTACAGCAAGATTTAATGGATGAAACTCAGCAGACCGCTGAGAAACAAGAGGAAAACCAGTTGTCTGGGGCGCAACCTCAATAAAAAAAGCCAATGCAGTACAAAAGGATTGTCTGCTAAGACTTACAGGAGCAACAAGATGAGAAAAAAAACATTAAACAGCATGTCATCAAGACGCCGTACTCAACTTAAAACGCGGCACCAGCAAACCATGAATAGGCAGAAACAGTACTTTACCTTTATCAAGCAGCCTTGTATGGACAGCTAACTATCAACGAAAAGAACGGGGGCTTATTCATTAAGCCCTTTTTGTTTTTCCGCCATCTTTAACGCCTTCTTCTCTTTACGACGACGTCGAAAAAACGCACTCAACTGCTCACTACACTCTTGGGCTAAAACACCAGAGGTAACTGAAAGCTGATGATTAAATGCCTCGTTGTTCACCAGATTAAGTACGCTGCCCGCCGCCCCTGTTTTCAAATCGGCTGCGCCAAATACCAACCTTGAGATCCTTGCATGCACCATCGCCCCCGCACACATGGCACAGGGCTCGAGTGTGACGTAAAGTGTGGTATCAAGCAGACGATAGTTATCCAACACTTTACCCGCCGCGCGAATACACTCCATTTCGGCATGCGCCGATGCATCATGATTAAGGATATTGAGGTTAAAGCCACGCGCAACAACTTTGTCTTTCTGCACCAGTACTGCACCCACGGGCACTTCACCATGCTGCTCAGCTTGCTCCGCCAAAGCTAAAGCCATCTGCATATAATGAATATCAAGCTCTTGCTGAGACACTATCATCTCTCCATACAACATCGTAAGCAAAAAAAGGAGCATAGTTGTATGCTCCTTTTTTCAATCATCTAATGGGTAAAACTTAACCCATTATTCCCACTCAATGGTCGCAGGTGGCTTACCTGAAATGTCGTAAACCACACGCGAGATGCCATCAATCTCATTAATAATGCGGTTCGACACACGACCCAAGAAGTCGTAAGGCAGATGTGCCCAGTGTGCCGTCATAAAGTCGATTGTTTCTACTGCACGTAGCGATACCACCCAATCATATTTACGACCATCACCCATAACGCCAACCGAACGAACCGGTAAAAACACAGTAAAGGCTTGGCTAACTTTATTGTATAGGTCGGCTTTATGCAGCTCTTCAATAAAGATAGCATCTGCGCGGCGAAGCAGATCACAATACTCTTTTTTCACTTCGCCTAGCACACGTACGCCAAGACCAGGTCCTGGGAACGGGTGACGGTAAAGCATATTGTAAGGCAGACCGAGTTCTAGGCCAATCTTACGCACTTCATCTTTAAACAGCTCACGCAGCGGCTCAACTAAGCCCAGCTCCATATCATCAGGCAACCCGCCCACATTATGGTGCGACTTAATCACGTGCGCTTTGCCTGTTGCACTGCCCGCAGATTCAATCACATCTGGGTAGATAGTGCCTTGTGCTAGCCACTTTGCATTGGCGCATTTCTTCGACTCTTCATCGAAAATATCGACAAACACTTTACCAATGATCTTACGCTTAGCTTCTGGCTCAGCTTCGCTGGCTAAGGCATCAAGGAAACGATTTTCTGCGTCAACATGGACAATGTTAAGTCCAAAATGATCGCCGAACATCTCTAATACTTGGTCCGCTTCATTAAGGCGTAACAAACCATTATCGACGAATACACAGGTCAGTTTTTTACCAATAGCACGGTGCAATAGCATAGCTACAACCGATGAATCAACGCCGCCAGACAAACCTAAAATCACTTCATCGTCGCCAATCTGTTGCTTTAAGCGCTCAACGGCATCTTCAATAATTGATGATGGCTTCCAGTTGGCTTCACACTGACAGATATCTAACGCAAAGTGCTCTAGCATCCGCTTACCCTGACGGGTATGGGTCACCTCTGGGTGAAACTGCACGCCGTAAAACTGCTTCTCTTCATTGGCCATTGCTGCAAACGGACAGGTTTCAGTATTGGCTACCGTCACAAACCCTTCAGGAATTTCTGAAACCTTGTCACCGTGGCTCATCCAAACATCAAGCAGCGGCTTACCGGTAGGGCTTACTGCATCTTCAATGGCTTTAAACAGTGCAGAAGTGGTTTGAACCTCAACTTGAGCATAACCAAACTCGCCTTCACCAACACCTTGGATCACCTTACCGCCAAGCTGTTCAGACATAGTTTGCATGCCATAACAGATACCCAACACTGGCACGCCTGCATTAAATACATACTCAGGCGCACGCGGTGAGTTTTCAGCGGTCACGCTTTCAGGGCCACCAGCAAGGATAATACCGTTTGGGGCAAACTCTTTGATTTGCGCTTCAGACACATCCCAGGCCCAAAGCTCACAGTAAACACCGATCTCACGAATACGGCGGGCAATCAATTGCGTGTACTGAGATCCAAAATCTAGGATTAGGATCTTATGATCATGAATATTGCTCATGGTTTACCTTATCTCTTTCAAATTGTTGCTGATGGTCGACTTAGCATCGACCAATACAATTATAAAAAAGCAGTGCATTTTTCAATAACACTGCCTGATATCAATCTTTTATGAACGGCTACGATAGTTAGGCGCTTCTTTACTGATGGTCACATCATGCACATGAGACTCACCCATACCTGCCGATGTCACCTTCACAAATTCCGCTTTCTCGCTGAGGTCCTTAATGGTAGGACAGCCTGTTAGTCCCATGCATGAACGCAAACCACCCATGTACTGATGAATGATCTCTTTAAGCTTACCTTTATAAGGTACACGGCCTTCAATCCCTTCAGGGACAAGCTTGTCCGCCGCATTATCGGTTTGGAAGTAACGGTCTGATGAACCTTGAGTCATGGCGCCCAGTGAGCCCATACCACGGTATGATTTATACGCACGGCCATTGTGTAGTTCTGTTTCGCCTGGTGCTTCATCAGTACCAGCAAACATAGAACCGGCCATGATACATGATGCACCTGCAGCCAATGCTTTAGCCAAGTCACCCGAGAAACGGATACCACCATCGGCAATCACAGGGATATCTAGGTGCTTAATCGCGGCTGCCGCATCAGATACCACCGTAATTTGTGGCACACCTACACCGGTAACAATACGCGTAGTACAAATAGAGCCAGGGCCAATGCCGACTTTAACCGCGTTAACGCCCGCTTCAACCAAGGCTAATGCGCCTTCAGCCGTTGCAACGTTACCGCCAACAATTTGTAGATCTGGGTATTTAGCACGCGTATCGCGAATACGCTGTAACACGCCCTCAGAGTGGCCGTGCGATGAGTCGATAAGCAGTACGTCGATACCAGCAGCAACGAGTGCGTCAACACGATCTTCGTTACCTGCACCAGCACCAACAGCAGCGCCAACACGTAAACGACCAAACTCATCTTTACAGGCGTTTGGCTTCTCTTCTGCTTTTTGGAAATCTTTTACGGTGATCAAACCCTTAAGTCGGTAATCAGCATCGACCACTAGCACTTTCTCAACACGGTGCGCATGCATCAGCTTTTGCACTTCATCAAGCGGCGTACCTTCTGGTACTGTCACAAGGCGCGCTTTAGGCGTCATCACTTGCTCAACGGTGCGGCTCCAATCTGTGATAAAACGTACGTCACGGCCGGTAATAATACCCACCAATTCGTTCGCATCATCAACAACGGGGTAACCCGCAAAGCCATTCTTTTGGGTTAATATTTTAAGGTCAGCAAGGGTTGTCGAAGGCGTGACCGTTACAGGTTGCTGCACGATACCAGCCTCATAGATCTTCACTTGGCGAACTTGCTCCGCCTGCTGCTCTATGCTCATATTTTTATGAATAAAACCAAGACCGCCTTCTTGCGCCATTGCGATGGCAAGACGTGCTTCAGTCACGGTATCCATGGCTGCAGACACAATCGGCATATTGAGTTCTATTGTTTGAGTTAAGCGTGTTTTGAGAACAGCAGTATTAGGGAGTACAGTCGAGTGTGCAGGAACAAGCAAAACATCGTCAAAGGTTAGTGCTTCTTTTTTTAAACGTAGCATGGCAACATCTCCCCATGTAGGTGATATAAGAGGTAAAATATTGCGGCGGGATTATACCTTGCATATTGGGCTTGGTAAATGGAAAATAGTAAAAAAGTCGCTTTAGATGCAAAATTTCTATGAAAATGCCGAAAAATAACGTTTACACCGTGTCACGCCTCAATGGAGAGGTCAGACAACTGCTTGAAGGCGAACTGGGCAGGATCTGGCTAGAAGCCGAGATCTCCAATTTTTCGGCGCCAAGTTCAGGCCATTGGTATTTAACCTTAAAAGACAATTTGGCTCAAATCCGCTCGGCGATGTTCAAAGGAAAAAACCGCAGCGTCAGCTTCCGTCCCGTCAATGGTCAACAGGTACTGGTAAAAGGTTCCATTAGCGTTTATGAGCCGCGAGGCGACTATCAACTGATTATTGAGTCGATGCTACCCGCTGGTGACGGCTTGCTAGCTCAGCAATATGAAGCACTCAAGATGAAGCTGGCTGCTGAAGGCTTGTTCGCCGCTGACACTAAACGCCCACTGCCAAGCAATATCCAACGTATCGGCATTATTACCTCGCCCACCGGCGCTGCAATACGCGATATTTTGCATGTATTAAAACGTCGCGACCCATCCCTTGAAGTGATCATTTACCCTACTGCGGTACAGGGCGAACACGCTGACCGCTCAATCTGCCACGCCATTATGCAAGCCAATGACCGCAACGAGGTCGATGTACTCTTGGTCACCCGCGGCGGCGGTTCGTTAGAAGATTTATGGTGTTTCAATAGCGAGGCCTTAGCCCATACTATCTATAACAGTGCGCTTCCAGTGGTCTCAGCGGTCGGTCACGAGGTTGATACCACTATCAGTGACTATGTTGCCGATCTGCGCGCGCCAACGCCTTCAGCGGCTGCTGAGGTATTGTCACAAGATGCCTTGAGTAAAAGCGACAAGCTGACGATGGCTATAACCCGGCTTAAACAAAGCTGGCAACATTATCAGCTTAAACAGGGACAACGCTTTAATCAGCTTGAACACAGATTACAACGTCAGGACCCCAAACGTCGCCTACAGCAATTTGAGCAAAGTTTCGATGAGATGCAATTAAGGCTCTGGGCGGTAATGAGCCACAAACTCCACCGACTTGAGAATCGACATCAATCGCTACAGGCAAGACTCAATCAACAGTCTCCATGCAATCGGCTAACGCTAGAGTTTAATCGTCTCGATCACCTCAACCAAAGACTGCAAGGGGCAATTAATCGCCAATTAAGTCACGCGGACAATTCGCTGCGCCACACAGCCCATCAGTTAGACACTGTCAGCCCGCTCGCCACCTTAAGTCGCGGTTATAGCATCACCTTGGACATCAATGGAAAAGTCGTTCAGAAGGTTACCGATGTTAACGCCGGCGACAAGCTAACCACTAAGCTCATCGATGGTGAAGTGCAATCAACCGTGTTATGACTGACGGCTAAGTTAGCCTAACTAACTCAGTTATTTCCCCCCTACTAGGTAAGCCTTCTAATGAAGGTGTTGGCATTTTTGTGGTTTAACATTTGGCTGTTTTGGAATTGGGATTTGTGTTTAAAGTCGAATATTCATTGTAGTTAAAAGCCTGCAGCGGTGATGTATATGGATATACGAATGTCGTGATCACATGGATGTGACGGAACGACCTTCATGTGCAGATACTGCTTCGGGACGCTATACGTCATCCCTGACCGCTTAACGAAAACATCTGACCTACATGGAAGTAGGGAGTGCCGATAAATGTCGGGAACATTTTCGGCCATGCCATCAACGTTCGCAGCCGCATCTACACAGGGTTATTTTATCTCTCCGATTTAGCCTTTCGGGTATCAATCTAACAATCAAAAGTTAAATCGTTTTTGGACAAAAATGTGTTGGCCTTCGAATGAAGGTGTTGGCATTTTTGGCTTGTAACATTTGGCTGTATTGGAATTGGAATTGGAATTTGTGTTTAAAGTCGAATCTTCATTGTAGTTAAAAGCCTGCGGCTCGCTTATGTGCAGATACTGCTTCGGGACGCTATACGTCATCCCTGACCGCTTAACGAAAACATCCATGTTTTCGATACCCTCAGCCGCATCTACACAGGGTTATTTTATCTCTCCGATTTAACCTTTCGGGTATCAATCTAACAATCAAAAGTTAAATCATTTTTGGACAGAAGTGCGCTAACGCAAACACTCTAAAGGTAGACTGAAGGATTAGGAAAAGTATTCGTAACGCCGCATTAAGGTGTGAGCGACGCTTGGCTATACTTGAGCGAAGCGAAACTGCCAAGCGTTGCGAATCACTCTTAAATGCTTTGTAGAGTAATTTTACTCCGTGCTTTTATTTATTACTTTCATTTCTGCATCAGTAGAAAATTGCAAGAACAAATCAAACTTAGAGTCTGACAACTTACCCTCACGTTTCCAGCGCTCAAAGTCCTTCTCTGTAAAAGAAGGCTCATGCATATGAATTTGTTTGATTATCTCTTTGAATAGCTCCTGACCACAACTGTCAGCTCTTGCTAACTGCTCAAATACATCTAAGTCTATTTCAGATTGGTGATTTTTTTGTATAGTTCTAACGCTATTTGCGTGGTTCCATTTGTATTGTTAACTCTCTGATACATAAACCAATTATGGGAACGAATATTGCCTTCAAGGCTCTTAGTTTTCCGATATTGCCAAAATGCAACGATAAGGCCAACACAACCAACTATCGTTCCTAATATACTAATAATATCCACTTTATCTCCAATTACTCTAAGGCCCAACGTACGCAAGCAATACCGATGCTTCCGCATGCCACCTTAACCATTAAAACTAACGCATAGTAAAAATGCCACGTGTGCCGAATCACTCTTAAATTGTTTGTAAGATTTGTGTTTACAAACGCATCTAAATTTTAGTGACACAAAACTCACCTATCTTACTCTCATCGAAAGGCAGTCCGATTAGCTTCAAATATTCAATAACTTCACTTCTAGTAATATTTACAGGACCAGACTCTGCAAATGCTACTTGTAGCCAATAACTCCCAAAATCCTTAGACCTAACAGTAAAGCCCCTATCAACGAACCAAGAACCAGGACTTCGATAATCTGGGCTATCAAGGTAGTTAAAACCAGAAAATAAAATAGATTCACTCAACTGAGTATTAAGCTCTACTTCGAACACTTTCGCTGGTTTCTCTTTCGTCAACCGAATGAGGTGTACGTCCCTACCTTTGTTGAGAGAAATTTTTTCAGCCTCACTTTTAGCGATTTTCACGTCTGATTCTAAAATTCGTTCTACTAATTCATCAGCATTTTCGGCACTCAAACCATATTTATTACTCAAATATGCGAAATCACCCATTAATGTCTCCAAAAAATCTACCGCCGCGTTAAGTAGTGAGCAACGCGACCACCTAACCTAAACCATTGCAGCGTAAACACAAAACCCAACGATGGAATGAAAAATGCCATGCGTTGGGAATCTGTCTTAAACGCTTTGTTGAACGAAGCCGCTGTGCGGCAGAAGAGATAACAAGCCTGTTTACTTTTCCATCCTAAATACTTTCTAGAGGCGACCGGCCTTGGTCGTAAATCTAGGAGTATTGTCATGAACACATCCGAACAACAACGCTTTGATTCTCTTTATGAACAACATCTTACCAACTTAACACTGCAAGGCAAGCGACCCGCTACCATCGATGCCTATAGCCGAGCAGTTCGGCGTATTGCTGCTTACTTTGACTGTTGCCCTGATAACCTGAGCACCGACGATTTGAAGCGCTACTTTGCTCAACTGAT
>NZ_KI912481.1:24068-154837 GCF_000518705.1 Shewanella colwelliana ATCC 39565 | reverse complement strand
AGTGTAGATGCAGCTGCGGACGTTGATGGCAGGGATGCCATCGTCGAGCCTCCACGGATGGATTCACGGCGTGGAGCAGAAGTATCTGCACATGAGCCTGCCGCAGGCAATTAACTCCCATTGAAGGTATGACCTTCAAACAACACTTAACAAATTAGATGCGGCCAAACGCAACTAAGGCTAATCCAAAAAATGCCAAACCTTCATTACAAGGCCTGCACACTTTGGGGCAAAATCAAGTCAGTTTTTTATTCCCCCCCTTTCGACATCCGCCAAATCGAAGAGACGTTGAGATACCGAGTGTAGATACGCCAGTGAGCTTCCGAAACAGGGATGTTTCGCAGAGCCTAAAGGGACTTATTCACGGCGTCTCACAGGCATATCTGCACATCCCTCGCCGGGCAGGCGTTCAGTAACACCGAAGGTGCGACCTTCAAGCTCACTTAACAAATGAGATCCAGCCAAACGCTACTTAAGCAAATACAAAAATGCCTACCCTCATAAAAGGCTAGGCATTTTAACTTGAGTCACTTGAGTCTAAAAAAACACCACTAGTATCGACGCTTACGTTAAACACTAGGTAGCAGAAGAGCCTTAATGAGACTCCCTTTGGTCTTCAATCACAATGCCATCATCAGCCAAGGCACCAAGTGCGACCAATGCTACCTCGCCAGCCAACTGTGTCTGAGCGCGAATTGACGCTTGTACCGCTGCGATATCGACATGAGGCTGCGCCCTTTCATCCACCTCACATAGTAACTGCATCACATCGTTGTCATGCTGGCGAGTCACGACCAAACGCACCTTTTTAATGGCTTCATGACAACAGCGAATACGCTCCACTTGTTCAGGGTGAACAAAGAGCCCTTTGACCTTGCAGGTTTGATCTGCACGACCAAGCCAGCCTTTTATACGCATATTTGTGCGGCCACAAGGGCTTTGACCCGGGAGCACCGCAGAGAGATCCCCTGTGGCAAAACGGATAAGTGGGTAGTCACGATTAAAGCTCGTCACCACCACCTCACCCACTTCGCCATCGAGTACCGGTGTTAATGTACCAGGACGAACAATTTCGACAATAATGTCTTCAGCCACGACTAGCCCTTCGCCCTCACTTTCAAAGGCAATGAGGCCGATATCGGCGGTAGCGTAAGCCTGCTTAACATCAATACCGGCATGAGCAAATTGCGCCCTTAATGTTGGGGTCAGGGCTTCGCCTGAAACCAATGCCTTAGTGATTGATGAGGTATCTTTGCCCTGCTCTCTGCCCTTTTCCAGCAGTATGTTAAGAAATGAAGGCGTACCGCAATAGCCGCTGGGGGTAAGCGACTCAATCAACTCAAGTTGCATCTCTGTTTGACCAGGTCCTGCCGGTATGACCGTGCAGCCACAAGCTTTGGCGCCGGAGTCCATGATGAAACCACCGGGTGTAAGATGATATGACAAGCAGTTTTGCACTATGTCACCGCTGCTAAATCCTGCGGCAAAAAAAGCTTGTCCCATGCGCCACCAATCGAAGCCGTCACACTCTGGCTCATAAATGGGACCCGGAGATTTAAAGATACGTCCAACTTGATGTTTGTTGGGTGTCATGCCAGCAAACGGCGGTAGAGCGGCCTGCAGTGCAATCAGATCCGCCTTGTGCGTAATGGGGAGTTTAGCAAGCGATGCGCGGCAACCCACTGCCGACAAGTCTATCTTTTTAAACAGTGTGCTGTAGTAATCACAATGGGCTTTTGCAAAGCTCAATTGCTCCGACAGCGCTGACATTAAATGGTCCTCGCGCTGCTTGGCACTTTGCCCTTCAAGTGGGTGAAAGAACTGCTTCATCATCGCTCCTGTTATAGCCAACGCTTACGGCGTTTATAAGATTTTAGGTTTTTGAAACTCTTGCGGGTTTCATTGCCACCGCCAAGGTAAAACTCTTTCACATCTTCATTATTAAGCAGTTGGGCTTTGGTGCCGTCTAACACTATCTTGCCAGACTCCATAATGTAGCCGTAGTTGGCGGCTTTGAGCGCGTAATTGGCATTTTGCTCCACCAGCAGCATAGTAATACCCTGCTCACGATTGATTTTCTCGATAATGCCAAAGACCTCTTTTACCAGTAGCGGCGATAAGCCCATCGAGGGTTCATCAAGGCAGATCATCTTTGGCCGCGCCATGAGTGCACGCCCAATGGCTAACATCTGCTGCTCACCACCTGATAAATAACCGGCGAGCCCTGTGCGCTCTTTGAGGCGAGGGAAATAGTTAAACACCATGTCGATATCTTGGTTTACCTGACTATCGTTACGGGTATAGGCACCCAGTTTTAAATTTTCAATCACACTCATATCTTCAATAATGCGCCGTCCCTCCATCACCTGAAACAGTCCTGAGCGCACCACATCGTCGGCATTTTTCACATCAATTCGCTCACCCATAAAGTGAATGTCACCGCGAGACACTTCACCATTTTCAGTCTTTAACAGCCCTGAAATTGCCTTCAAGGTGGTGGACTTGCCCGCTCCATTAGGCCCTAGCAGGGTGACGATTTCACCTTGCGGCACATCGATACTGACGCCACGCAGTACCTGAATAACATCGTCATAGATCACTTCGATATTATTAATCGATAGTAGCGGGGTGTCGGGTTTTAACTGCACAGCTTGTGTCATAACTACTCCAAGATAATGAGGTCATGGCCTAGGGGGTTAACTGCTCTCTCTAGGCCTTGAGTCGTTAACGATTAATAACCTAACCAATCCACGCGGCGCTCTAGCGTCACTTGGTTAACTTTTTCAACCTTTATGTCGCCGTCGTTATAGTTGCCCTGATAGATATTGACCTGGTTAATACCGCGGTGGTCCTCAGCGGTCCACGTTGCTGCTAAGCACACGCCCTCTAATCCCTTAGGCACCCAGTTTTGTTTAACATACATCCCCTTCTTCACGTTTTCGCCAGTGATACCGCCATTGGCTTTGGCCCACTCCATCGACTCTTTCATAAAGTAGGTCGAGCAGATACCACGGATATAATGGTGCAGGCGCTGCTCTTCGCCGCTGTTATCTGACATCTTTGAGATGTCGCGGACCAGTTTCATGCCAGGCACGTCATCGCTCCAAAATGGTGTCATGGTTGGGAAGATATAGTTTTTCACGCCCTCACCCGCCGCTTTAAAGACCAGTTTGTCACCGCCCCAGATATTCGACATAAACTGAATGTCTGTGCCAACTGTGTCACAGGACTTAATTAATGACTGCACCGAGCCCCCCAAGTTGCCTATATACCCATAGTTAGTACCCGAGCTTTTAAGGCTTAAACATTGCGCCTTAAAATCACCCGGTTTCATGGAGATAACCACCGCTGGCTGCACCTCAAATCCAAGCTCTGTGGCATATTCTGCGCACGCTTCTTTAGGCGCATTAGGAAACGGGTGGTTGGCTCCAATGTGGGTAAACTTAGGCTTACCTTTACCGCCTTTGGCTTGCCAATCATCAGCGGCCCACTGCACTAATCCACGGCACGCGTCAGAGTAAGAGGCGCCATAAAAGAAGTTATAAGGCGCTGGTTTTTTAGTATTGGGGTTCTTGCCCTGAGGGTCAGTTAGGTGACCCGAATAAGAGGCCGAGAAAATGGGCGTTTTATCTTTTGCGGCAAAGGAGATCAAGGCTTCAGTGTCGGCGGTGCCCCACCCTTGCATCACCACCATATTTTTACGTGATTGCCACTTTTTATAGGAGGCAATCGCCTGCGGCACTTTGTAGCCATAATCGATGGTTTCATACTCTAAGGTGGTGCCATCAATGCCGCCATTGGCATTGATGTAGGCCAGCGCATCTCGTACACCATCGGCATAGGGTTTACCCACAAATGCCGTAGGACCAGACATATCAGCCAAGTGCCCTACAAACACACTGTCTTGAGCCAGCGTTACGCCACTGGTCGCAAATGTTGAGCACGCTACCATAGCGCTAAGCAGTATTTTTTTTGTCATCGTTATTATCCTTTAAAATGATCCATCATTAGTGAATGCCTACGACAGGTTGCGCAACAGCAAAATAAACGCCCTATGCCATTCAAACTCGGTGCGTGGTTCTTTAAGTCATTAAAGAAGATCATGCCTCTCCACCTTCGCCAAAGTGGTGGTGCAACTGCAATTAAACCCGTTTTACTACAATGCCCTAGTAGGCAAATGGGTAGCATTTCCAGTAGTTTTTAATTTGGTCCCAGCGATGCGCCAGCCCCTCTGGTTCAAAAATAAGGAACAAGATAATCACCAATCCAATAGCCATCTCTTTGATGTAAGCCAAACCGTCTGTCACCATGGGAATGTTGCCCCAATCTGTGTATTTCATTAGCCCCACCATGGATTCAAGCATTTCAGGCAATAGCACCATAAACACCACACCCATCAAGGTGCCCTTAATGGAGCCAAGGCCGCCAATGATCACCATGGCCAAAAACTGGATTGACATTAAGATGGTAAAACCCTCCGCCGATACATAGCCAAGATAGTGAGCGTACAGCGCACCTCCAATCCCGGCGTAAAAAGAGGAGATCCCAAAAGACAACAGGCGATATTTATTGAGCTTTACCCCCATGATCTCGGCAGACAGATAATGATCACGTACGGCAACAAAGGCGCGTCCATCTCGACTACGCATTAAGTTGCAGCCCCAGATGTACATAAACACTAAGGCAAACAGCGCAATAAAATAAAAGCTCAAGTCAGTATCAAAATCGAAACCAAACAGACTAACGGGAGCAGCCATAGCGCCCGACGATCCACCCGAGAACCAATCGGCGCGAGCAAAGAAGTCTTCAATAATGAACTGCGCCGCCAACGTGGCAATGGCAAGGTAGAGGCCCTTAATCCGCGCCGCTGGCATACCAAACATCATGCCTACCGCCATGGTAAGAAAGCCCGCTAACGGAATACACAAGACCACAGGAATATGAAAACTGGTATTAAGCCAAGCGGAAGCAAACGCGCCAAAGCCAAAGAAAGCGCCGTGCCCCAGTGAGATTTGCCCGGTAAAGCCCACTAAGATATTGAGTCCTAATGCGGCAATGCCGAGATAGGATATTTGGATAAATAGGGTAAGAAAGTAACCATCAAGTACCAAGGGCGCGGCGCAAGCCAGCGCAATCACTAAGGCGGTAAACCAGCGAATGGTTTTGGTTTCAAAGATGGTATTGTCACTCTTGTAGCTAGTGCGAAAATCCCCACACGGCCGCATTGCCAAACTAGACATAAAACACTCCTTGAGCAGAAATAAGGTCAATCAATAATTGCCGTCTTGAACATAGATAATGTGTTGGGTTCACCGTTAAATTCGCTCAATATCACGGGTGCCAAACAGGCCGTAGGGTTTAAACCAGAGAATCACTAACAGCACATAGAAGGGCGCGATGTCATACATGTTGCCGATATGCAGGTATTGGCTATCGAAGAACTCGGCAACATTTTCGAGCACTCCAATCACGATGCCACCCACGATGGCTCCAACAATTGAGTCGAGCCCGCCCAATATCACTGCGGGAAACACCTTAATGCCGATGGTTGATAGAGAGTCAGATACACCATTAACCATGCCAGTCACTACGCCCGCCGTCGCCGATACTGTTGCGGCAATTCCCCAACTCATGGCGAACACTTGTTTAACGCTAATCCCTAGACTCTGAGCCACTTGCTGATCAAACGCCGTGGCACGCATCGCCAACCCATGTTTGGAGTATTTAAAGAACAGGAAAAAACTGACCATGATAATCAGTGCAATGACAGTACTCATTAGGTAAGCAAACTCAATGTTGAGACCGAATATGGCCACCGATTGCGTATCAAATACCTTAGGGTAGCTCTGAGGTGAGACACCAAAGATCCACTTAGTCAGGGATTGAAAGAGAATCGATAGACCAATCGTTACCATGATGACTGAGATGATAGGCTCGCCAATCATAGGACGCAGTACAATCATCTGCAGTAACACACCAAAGACAGCCATAAAACAAAGAGTTAATATGAAACCGAGAAAGAAAGGCAATTGGAAGTAGGTCAAAAATGCCCAACATACCCAGGCACCCACTAACAAAAACTCCCCTTGGGCAAAGTTAACAATTTGCGTCGATTTATAGACCAGCACAAAACACATGCCCACCACACCATAAAGCAGGCCCACAATGAGGCCATTGGTGATCAATTGCAGTAATAGTTCAAAATTCATGATGCTCTCCTTTGCTCAACACTTACGTTGGCGGCTAAATCAGGGCTTCCCACTGTGGCCACTTGTAGCTGTGTTTTAATCCGTGACTTGGTGCCATCTTGGAAGGTAATAACGGTGTCGATATCGACATGGTCGTCATCGTTATAGATTGAATCGATGATCTCGCCATATTTATCTGCTATCACCCCTCGGCGCACTTTACGGGTACGAGTAAGCTCGCCATCATCGGCATCTAGCTCTTTGTATAACAAAATGAATTTATTAATTTTCTGGGCATCTGGCAGGCTGCTATTGACCACCTCAACCTCTTTGGTTAACT
The DNA here is from genome assembly GCF_000518705.1 of Shewanella colwelliana ATCC 39565. Taxonomy (GTDB): domain Bacteria; phylum Pseudomonadota; class Gammaproteobacteria; order Enterobacterales; family Shewanellaceae; genus Shewanella; species Shewanella colwelliana. Next base: position 148,309 of record NZ_KI912481.1, on the reverse strand, counting down.
GCTCATAGACTTCAGGCAGCGTGGATAAGTTGGTGTAGTTGGTAAAGGCCAATCCCTGCTGTTCAGCCCACTTGGATACAATGCTAAAGCGGATACATAAGATGGCAGACAGATAGGGCTTGTCTTTACCCAGGATAACCGCCTCTCCGATAAAGGAGGAGAACTTGAGTTTGTTCTCAATATACTGCGGCGAGTACTGAATACCGTTGCTGGTTTTAGCTAAGTCTTTGATGCGGTCAATCACCACTAAATGACCATTGGGTTTGAAATACCCCGCATCACCGGTGTGCATCCAACCCTCCTGAACATCTTCGTCATAGGCGGCTTGGTCGCCTAAATAGCCGCAGAACATCCCCACGGTTTTAGCAATCACTTCGCCAACGCCTTCGCTGTCGGAATTAATCACTTGCAGCTCTGCCGTGTCAAAAGCAACGCCAACCGAGTCATAATCCACATCATCTTCATGATGTATGGTGTAAGCGCCACACATCTCGGTTTGCCCATAGAGCTGCCTTAACGGCACCCCAATACTCTGGAAAAACTTGAAAGTATCTGGCCCCATGGCTGCACCACCTGTAGCGGCTGACTTTAAAAATGAAAAGCCGAGCCTATCTCTCAACGCTTTCATTAAGATGATGTCGGCCAGTGTTGAGCGCTTCCCTTGAGCCAAACGTTGTTCCGCGCGGGCCATGGCGAAATCAAATAGTTTCTGTTTCAGTGGTGTCGAATCCATCATGCGCGCTTTAACGTCGGCTAAAATCCCCTCCCATACTCTGGGCGCTAACAAAACAAAACTTGGGCCAATTTCACGTAAGTCGGCCATCATGGTCTCTTGCTCTTCGACAAAATTAACGATTTGTCGCGCGATCAATGACTGACCCACCGCATAGACTTGCTCCATGATCCAAGGAAGCGGCAGTACCGACACATAGTTGTCGCCTGGCGCACGCGGATCGGCGCGTAGATAGGAGCAGCAATGCTCAACAAACTTGCCCCCTTGCAGTAATACAATTTTAGGCTTTGAGGTGGTCCCGGAAGTGGTGCAATAGATAGCAATATCGTCAGCCTTGCCCGCATCGACTAAATTGTCATACAAACGCGGAGTTTGATTGTCTACCTCTTGACCAATCCGATATATATCTTCAATACTTATCAGGCGCTTATCATCATATTTGCGCATGCCACGTGGGTCACAGTAGACGATATATTTTACCGCTGGGATCTGCTCGCCCAGCTCCAGCAGTTTATCGCACTGCTCTTCATCTTCTGCCACAACAACCTGAGCGTTGCTGCGATTGAGAAGGTAAGCCACCTCTTCATGCAAAGAGTCTTGGTAGATCCCTAATGAGAAACAGCCCATGGCATGGGCAGCGACCTCGCCCCATACCCACTCAGGGCGGTTGTCACCAAGCAGTGCAACGGTTGCCTTTGCGGAAATACCCAAGTGATTAAATGCTAAAGCCATCCACTTCACGCGGTTATGGTAGTCTTGCCAACTGAACTCACTCCAGATGCCAAACTCTTTCTCGCGCATCGCAATATCTTTACCCCAATTGGCCGCATTGTGACGTAAAATCTTAGGAAAGGTATCTAATGTGCCCATCTCAAATGCAGCTGCCGATGTGTGGTTTGACCTACTCATTATCCGACCTCTTGTAATTGCTCATTGTCATCAAGCCCCAGATAAGCCTGCCTTACATGCTCATTGGCCATCACCTCGTCGGGTAAACCACAAATGAGCTTTTTGCCAAAGTCGAGCACCATCACCTCATGGGAGATATCCATCACCACGCCCATATCATGCTCAATCATTGCGACGGTCACACCGAACTCTTCATTCAAATCTAAGATGTAACGCGCCATATCCTCTTTCTCTTCAAGGTTCATGCCTGCCATGGGTTCATCTAATAAAATTAACTTGGGATTAAGTGCCATGGCACGTGCCAGTTCCACCCGTTTGCGTAGGCCATAAGAAAGCGTGCCAGCTACCGATTTACGAACGTGTGAAATATCGAGAAAATCAATAATCTCTTCGACTTGGCGACGGTGTGCCAGCTCCTCCTTTTGGGCTGGCGATGCCCAATAAAGCGGCCCTGTGAGCCAGTTGTTTTTCATTAAGTGATGGCGGCCCACCATGATGTTGTCCAGCACTGACATGTGGCCAAAAAGGGCGAGGTTTTGAAAAGTGCGCCCGATGCCAAGGTCGGCGCGATCGTTCGGGCGCATATGGGTAACATCTTTGCCGTTAAAATGAATGCTGCCATGCTGTGGCCGATAACGGCCTGAAATACTGTTTAGCATCGACGTTTTGCCCGCACCATTAGGACCAATAATGGAGAATACGGCGCCTTGCTTTACTTCGAAACTGACGTCGGTAAGGGCTTTTACACCACCAAACGCCAAGGAAATTTGTTCGACTTTTAAAATGGTATCGGTCACACCCATACTCCTTTGAACGGCGTTGCCGTTACATCCATTTCGCTATTGTTGTGTAGAGAAAATGCTCGACTTGCTATCACACTGGGCAGCGCAGGCCAGTCAAAAAATGGGAGGGCGCTATTGAGCCGCCCTCCTAACGAGTGGGTTAAAGGGCGTAACGCATAGATAGCTGAGCATAATTGGAGTCGACATCTTTATCGCCAATTTCAAAGTTGCCCACCTCAATACCTATGGCTAATGCCGGGGTAAGGTTTTGGAACAAGTTAACGCTCCACTGACTACGCTCAGCGGAAGTGATATCGGTTTCAACACGACCGTAAAGCACTGTGCTTCTTAACGTGTCGGTCCAGTAGTGACGATACGCAGCGAGATAAGAGGTAGTAGTTTCAACTTCTTCATCCACCAAATCTGACGCGGCACCGATGCCGACATAACGTCCGACCTCACCTTGGTGAAATTGAAAGCGTAAATCGTCTTTACCAAACGTCTTGATCCGTCCAGCAATTGAACCACCAAAGGCGGTTTCACTATTGCCAGCATTGGTGTTTAAGCTGCGACCTAGGGCTGAAATAGACACATTACCCCAGTCGCCTTTGAAGTTGTAACGAGCGATAACATCCGGCAAATCGTCATTGGCAGTATCACCACCGACACTTTCAGGATTCTCTATCGATACTTGGAAGCCGCCCATGTCATAACGAATTTGCCCCTGGCGAATAAATGCCAGCCCCACTGTCGCGCCGGCAAAATCGGCGGTTTCAGGAATGGCACTGGTATTCATAAAGGTGGTCCAGGTTTGTCCTGCGGTCAGCCCTTTATACTTAATGAATGCATGACGCAGACGCGGATTAGCCGAATTGGACACAACCTGATTGCCACCGCCACCGAGAAAATCCATTTCAATAAAGCCCATCACATCGCCATGCACATATTTGGTGTTGAAGCGTGATTCATTGGCAAAAATACGAAATTGTGAGGCATCCTGCTCTAGCGCGGTTCCCGTGCCGATCCAAAAGTCTCGATAAGCGACATCGCCTGATACATAACGGGCGTCCACCTTAAGGTAGCCGCCAAACGATAGCTTACCCTCTTCACCAACGTCGAAGTCGTAACCGGCCATCGCAGAACCAGCCAGTAGACAGAGTGAACTTGCAAGTGTGATCTTTTTTATTGTTGAAATGAGCATCTTTATATCCCCTGTTTTGTCTGACTCCAAGATGGAGAAATTGCAGGGTTGGCTCAATTGGGAATAGGTATTAGTTAGAGAGTATTAATGCCTTAGGCGTAATACCAATCGGCTAATCCGTAAGACTTACAACCTAAGATCTACGACTTAAGTCGGTAGTCGTGACCGAGGCAACAATGGGGAAATGTGGTATGTTAAATTTCATAACAAACAAGGAGGTTAGTGGGTAACTCCTTATAAGAAGAGTCGGAATGACCTATGTTTCCTAATTGGCTTTTAGTCACCATTAGCATCAGCTATATCGGATTACTGTTTTTAATGGCCTTTTTGGGCGACAGATACCGTGAAAAACTGTTTACCCAACAGCACACCATCATCTACTCCTTATCACTGGGTGTTTACTGTACCTCTTGGGGCTTTCTCGGTACCGCTGGGCAAGCAGCCAGTAACTCCTTCTCTTATCTGCCAGTTTATATCGCACCGATTTTATTGTTTATTTTTGCCTGGCCTTTTATTCAACGGGTGATACGCGTCTGCCTTAAGCTCAACATCACCTCGATAGCCGATCTTTTGGCGGCGCGCTTTGGTAAATCGCCGCTGCTAGCGGTAGTGGTCACCTTTGTGGCCTTAGTGGGCACCCTGCCCTATATCGCCTTACAGCAAAAAGCGATCGTCAACTCCTATGAGATATTGCGCCAAGACCACCTGTTATCGTCATGGCAATTAGGGTTAGTGGTTAGCCTTATTTTGGCGGGATTTACTATAGTCTTCGGTGTGCGGGCTATCGATGTCACCGAGCGTCATCCGGGCATGATGCTGGCTATCGCTTTCGAGTCTTTCGTCAAACTGGTGGCGTATTTGAGCATAGGCATATTTGTCTCCTTCTATTTGTTCGACTCGCCACTGGAAATTTGGCGTAAAGCGAGTGAAACCTCGCCTATCACGACCCAATTTACCTACCCAAACCTTATCTCTATGTTTGGCCTACTGTTTATTGTAATGTCCGCCTTTCTCTGTCTGCCACGACAGTTTCAAGTCCTCATTGTTGAGCTTAAAGATCAAAAACACGCCCTTTGGAGTCGCTGGACCTTTCCGCTGTATATTTTGGTGTTTGCTTTTTTTGCCACACCACTGGGCCAAGCGGGGAACCTTCTTTACGGCGATTCACTACAAAGCGACGCCTATGTGTTATTTTTGCCCGCATTCAGCGGTGAAATATGGCTCGGTCTATTTAGTTTTTTAGGGGCCATATCTGCGGCAAGCTCAATGGTGATTATCTCGACTATTGCCCTCAGCACCATGTTAAGCAATGAGGTGGTGTTCCCGACACTGTTTAAAATTAACAATATTCAAAGTGCTGACTTTCATAAGTTTCGCTCTCATCTTCTCAATATTCGTAAAGCACTAGTGCTGTTTGTTATTTTCCTAAGTTATGGCATGTTTCTCATCGCCCCTCCTGATACGTTAGCGTCACTGGGTGAGGTGGCGTTTGGAGCCATCGCCCAAATTGGTCCGGCGCTGTTTGCGGCCTTCTTATGGCGCCGAGTCACCTTAATTGGGGTACTCATCGGGATCTCCTCTGGCTTTGGCCTGTGGCTAGTGCTGAACCTGTTACCGCAACTGGGCATGTACCCACATCCCTTTGCGGGCACCGAATATTCAATGACCACCCTAGCGACCTTAGTAGGCCTATTTGTAAATATCACCGCTATCTGGCTGGTTTCCTCCTTTACTCGTCAAAGCGTGCACGAACAGATGCAGATAGGTCACTTTTTTGAGCGCACCGAGCTAGATAAACTCACCCCAGAAGTGCCCAAACATGTTAATCCGACCGAGCTAGAGTTATTGGTTGCGCGTTTTGTGGGCAAAGATAAAGCCGCACAAGGCTTCTACACTTTTTTCTCCTGCCAGCCTAACCCGATCCTTGATAAGAATAGTCACAATCAAGCGCTGATCTCCTTTACCGAAAATATGCTGGCCAGTGTAATGGGCTCAGCCTCGGCGCGCTTAGTGATCTCCTGTGCGCTGCACGGACGAGATATCGCGATAGAGGATGTGGCGCAGCTAGTAGAGGAAGCGTCAAGCCACCGTACCGCATTTAGCCGCTCAGTGCTGCACAGCGCTATTGAGAACGCGGGGGAAGGGATCTCGGTTATCGATAAAGATTTGAACCTGGTGGCATGGAACCAGTATTACCTTAAGCTCTTTAACTACCCAGAAGATCTTATCTATATCGGGTGCCCCGTAAGGCAGCTGATTGAATACAACCTGAGCCAAGGGCAGCACTACCCACATAATTTAGAGGAGCAGGTGGAAAAGCGGCTGACGTTCTTGCGCCAAGGCAGCCACCATAGCAGTGAACGCGTGCAAGCCGATGGCAAGACCATTCGTATCCAAGGTAACCCAATTCCCGATGGCGGCTTTGTGATGATATTCTCCGATATCACCATGTACCGAGAGGCGGAAAAACTTCTCAAAGAGAAAAACCTCGACCTAGAAGCCCGAGTGTTTGAAAGAACGAAGAAACTAGAACAGACCAATCTGCAGCTAGCAAAATCGAATGAAGAGCTGGCTGAGGCATTACAAAAAATTGAACAAGCCCACCAAAAGAAAAGCCAGTATCTTAAAGCTTGTAGCCATGATCTGTTACAACCCTTGTCTGCCGCACGCCTATTCTCATCAGCCTTTGTACAAAATGGACAGCTGTCGAGGAAACAGAAGCAACAGATTGGCTATATTGACAACTCACTGCAAGTGGCCAATGAACTGCTGCTGGATCTCAACGAAGTGTCGCGCATTGAGAGCGGCACCATAGTACCAGAGATAGCCGACTTTCCACTGCAAGAGGTGCTCGACTCTTTGGTCGATGAGTTTAGTGCGCTGGCGACTCATTCCCAGGTCGAGTTTAAATGCGTCAGCACCCGCGCCTGGATCCGCAGTGACAAAGTGCTGTTACGGCGAATTTTGCAAAACCTTATTAGCAACGCATTTCGCTATGCCGGAGAAGGAAAAATTGTCTTAGGTTGCCGTCACCGTGGCGACCAGTTTGCAATACAGGTGGTGGATAATGGACCAGGGATCCCCGATGAAAAGCAGTTGGAAATTTTCGAGCAGTTTACCCGCTTGCAGCACTCAGGTCATGATGGGGTCAATGGTTTAGGCCTTGGACTCAACATCGCACAAGGTTTAGCTGAGTTGATGCAGCACAACCTGAGCCTCTCATCAAAGCTAGGTAGCGGCAGTATTTTCAGTTTGCAACTGGATAAAGCGCCCCCACAACAACTAGATACCATTGCCCCAAAAGCCGACATATTGACCCTCAATGGCGTTCATGTGCTCTGTATCGACAATGATCTGAACGTATTAGAAGGGATGAAGACGTTACTAACAGGCTGGAAGTGCCATGTTTATACTGCATCAAATCCTGATGAAGCAAACAAGGTCATTAACCAATATGGTTCAAAAATCGATATCGTCTTGGTCGATTACCAGTTAGAAGATAATCAAAATGGGCTGGATCTGATGGCGCAACTGCAACAGAAATTAACCAAACCCGTTCCCGCTATCCTAATCACGGCCACCATAGATGAAAATGTGGTGCAGCAAACCAAAGCACTTGGGTACGGTTACCTGCGTAAAATCATAAAACCTATCGCACTGAGAGCCGTAATGAGCGCCACATTAGCCAATAGCCTGCACACCAACTATTCGGCGCAAACACCTAGCTATTGAGCATAATGAGTGCTTAGAGCAAGGTGTTTGCAAGCACAACGAGTGTCTATATCTCGACATGGCAACGAAAAGCAGCGACAGGTCTACTCAACCTCTGCCACTAAGGAGACTTTGTCGAGGTAGAGTTGGCTCATGGCGATAACTGCCTGAGTACGTGTATGAACCCCTAGCTTTAGGAAAATCGCACTGGCGTGAGCTTTAACCGTTGCTTCCGACAAGCCAAGTTCATAGGCGATTTGCTTATTTAACAAACCGTCGGCAAACATCATCAAAATACGATGCTGCCTTGGCGACAGGCTCGCAATTTTACTGCTGACACTATCGAGTGTGACAGACGCTAAATCACTACTGTTGACGGGTGACCATTGCTGCCCTGCCAGTACACTATTTATCGCTTTGACCATCTGGTGTGCCGACGTGGACTTAGGAATAAACCCTGCGGCACCAAATGACATGCTCTTGCCTACGGTTACCTTATCCTCTTGGCCTGAAATCACCACAATGCCAATATGCGGATAGGTATTGCGAATATTAACTAAAGTATTAAACCCATGTGCTTTGGGAATATTCAGGTCGAGCAGTAACAGGTCTGCATCATCATGTTGCTGTAAGATTTCATCCAATGCTGTCACGGTTTCGGCTTCAAACAAGGTCACATTGTCAAATTGGCTAGTTAAGATATTGACCAATGCTTGCCTAAACAGTGGGTGATCATCGGCTATTATTATTTTTAGTGGCGGTATCATGTTGTATCCCTCAAATGTACGCCAAATCAGTCTACTCCAACGCTTATTATTATCAACTTGGGCTATGACACTCACGCACCAGCAAAAAATAGTAAATAACATTTAAATAACAATAAAGTAGCGACAAAAAAACAATAAGATTCATCTCAGTGGCCCAAGTAAACATAGACTTATTAACTAGGGTCGCTGCCAACTTTCTATGTTAGGTAGGGGCTTTCTGTCACTATTCGAGCAAAGGCTGATGTACTTAGGGTAAAAAAATAGCCCCTAAAACCAGAGCGACGACTTGTAGAACAAGCGGTGGTCACATATTCTAAATTAGTAGTAAGATGAAATATGTACACAGAATAAAAACGATATAACTTTTAGAAACATAAGGGGCGAATTTGCCAGACAGAACGGCTTTAGTATTAGGCGGTGGTGGCGCAAGAGCGGCCTATCAAGTGGGTGTGCTTAAGGCGATAGTGCAAAACTATCCCCGCAACCATGGCGTGCCTTTTAAAATCATCTGTGGCACCTCTGCCGGCGCTATCAACGGGACCTCTATTGCCACCCATGCATCTTGCTTTCATTTAGGTGTACGTAAACTTGAGTGGGTGTGGCGTCACTTTGATACCCATAAAATCTACCGTTCCTCTTTCGCAGGGGTATTTTCACACTTGGCTCAGATGGCTTTAATGGGGCTGCAAGATGAGAAAATTAATCCTGATCCTGGTAGCCTGTTTGACAACGATCCATTACGTGATCTACTTAATCAGTTAATCAACTTTGAGCGCATCGACAGAAATATCGGCAATGGCGCACTGCATGCTTTGAGTGTCGACACCTCTTGCTACAACACTTCACGGTCAGTGACCTTTTTTCAAGCCAGTAAAGAGATAGATGATTGGCAACGAGCAAGACGTTGTGGTTTACGAACTCACCTAAACACCGACCATCTACTTGCCAGTGCGGCAATTCCATTAGTGTTTCCCTCAGTTAAGCTTAATCGTGGTTATTATGGCGACGGTTCGGTGCACCAATTGGCACCGCTAAGTAGCCCTATTCACCTTGGCGCCGAAAAAATAATGGTGATTAATTTAGAGAGTCGTCATAAGCAAGTGCACCAGGATTTAGAGCATCATCCCAAAACGGCAACCATAGCTGGCCACCTGCTCGACACTATCTTTTCTGACACACTAAACAGTGATTTAGAAAGATTACAGCGCATCAACGGAACAGTGAAGCTGATCCCTGAAGAGGTTCGTCACCAAGCAGCGCTTAAACCTATTGAAACACTGGTGATAAAGCCAAGTGAAGATTTAAGCATGATTGCCGCTCAACATTACCAAGATATGCCTATGGCTGTTAAAGCACTGCTGAGACTGATTGGCATTAACCAACAATCAGACTCGAGTATCGTCTCCTATCTGCTGTTTGAGCGTAGCTATTGCAGCGCATTGATAAACCTTGGCTACCTAGATGGTTTAGCACAAATGGATGAGATTAAAGCCTTCTTTAATATTGATTAGCCGAACCTTTGGTGGCGCTAATATAATGCGATGCGGCAGCCTCCCCCCATAACTGATAACTCGCCGAACTTGGGTGGAATCCATCGCGAGCCATCGCCTCGTCATTAACAGGCAATTGTAAGTCAAGCAGACAACAGCGAGTATCGCCGCTGGCCAACTGACGTAATTTACCATTAAACGCTGCAGCTCTTTGCCCCAAAAACCAGCCCAACAAACTTGGAAATGCGGGGAATACACCTAAAGGTGGGACTGGTGTTAACACAATATGTGCATTAGGCGAGTACTGATGCAAGGTATCAATCAGTGCCCGCTGCGCCAGCAGCCAACGATTTACACTGATTGGGCTGAGCACATCGTTCACCCCTAGAGAGACCAGCACCAAATCAAACTCATTAGATTGCATCACCTTGATGCCATGCCCTGATTTTAAGTGATTTAAGGTACTGACGGTCGTCGCACCAGAGCGTGCTACCAATGTCCAGTTGAGCGAATAATATTGTGCTAAACATTTAGATAAACACCCAGATAAGGCTTTATCTTGGGTATCTACGCCCACCCCAGCAGCGGCTGAATCTCCCAATATCAATAGGTTAAGCGGCATACCATAGCCCCCTTTACCAGAACGTTCGCCTTCTGCTTCGGGCAGTCTTAATGTGTTCCGTTTAACCCATAGTGCTTGCACTAAGAGTATCGGCCACAGTAATAGTGCAACAAACTGGTACAAAATAGCTTTCTCCAAAACATAAATAATGGGTTGAACACGGGTTACCTGCGGAAACCTTATCTCCCCCACCGTAGAAGGAAGACTCAACATAAAGGCGCTATATCACTGTTTTACCCCTGCAACAAATAGTGTTCTGCCTTCTCAATACGCCTCGGCTTACCTAAAATAATCAATATATCCCCAGGACGAACCTGCCAATTAAGCTCAGGACTTTCTACCTCTGCGCCCGCCCGGCGAACCGCTCTTATCTCGACCCTGAGTTTCTCCCACGGGATATCCCCCAAGGTTTGGCCAACCACATGAGCACCTTTGGGCAATGCAACCGCATGCAGAAGTTCAAGCGTGAAGTCTGTCTCTTCGCCGGAAAAAAAGCCGTGCAAATACTGATAATGATTCCGCCGTTCATACTCTAAACGCTTAAGAATACGCGATAGTGGCACACCACATTGAAATAGCACTTGGGATACCAACATCAAGCTGCCCTCCAGAGATTCAGGGATCACTTGACTCGCACCAGCTTGCTCTAGCTCCTCCATCCCCTCATCATCGCGAGTGCGTACCAAGATGTTAGCGTCAGGCGCCAATTGCCGACACAAAGGCAACACCTCATCAAGTACCCGGCTACTACTAAAGGTAAGAACAATCAGCTTGGCCTCTTTGATCTGCGCCTGTTTTAAAATCGAGCGCTTTGCAACGTCACCAAAATAGACTGGCTCGCCAGCTCGTCTCGCTTCTGAGACTCGTTTAGGGTCTAAATCTAACACCAAATAGGGAATGGCCTCAGTTTTCATAAAACGCGCAATAGTTTGCCCTACACGGCCGTAGCCCAAAATGAGCACCAACTCATTGCCATGATCAACGGTCGGGATCTCCTCATACTCAGCCTGCTGTGGTTTAACACCGTGCAATCGCCGAGCAATATCCACGCTATTTTTTACCAGCCAAGGGGCTACTGCCATAGACAGTACGGCCACCATGACCAATTTAGTACTTAAATTAATATCGAGCAGCTCATAATTAACCGCCAACGCCAGTACCACAAAACTAAACTCACCCACTTGGGCCAAACTTATCGCACTGGATACCGAGGTTCTAAAGGACTCTTTAGCGGCCCTTAATAAACCATAAACAATTAGCGCTTTGGCGATGATCACCGCCACCACTAGCAGTAACACCTGCCACCAGAAGGTGATCACTAAACTAAAGTCAAGCAGCATGCCGATGGAGATAAAGAACAAGCCCATGAGCAGATCCCTAAAGGGTCTGATATCGGCTTCAAGTTGACGCTTATATTGACTCTCACCCAACAGCATCCCCGCCATAAAAGCGCCCAATGCCATGGATAAGCCTATCCACTGCGTAAAGGCTCCGGTCACCAATGCGACAACGAGTGTCGATAATACAAACAGTTCATTAGAGCGAGAGCGTGCCACCTCATCAAAAATTTTAGGCAAGGCCCACTTACCAAAGGCCATCAGCGCAACAAAGGCCAAAACCCCTTCCGCCATGGCTAAACCAATGGCACTCCATGTGAGTGTTTCTCCGTTTGATGCCAGCAATGGCATAAGGATCAGTAGCGGTACGACGGCAAGGTCTTGAAACAACAATACACTGACCGACAGCTCACCGTGGCGGCGACGTAACCATCCGCGTTCGTTCAGCAGTTTAAGGACAATGGCCGTGGAAGAGAGCGCGATAGCCGAACCGACAACGATAGATTCCGTTAACGATAAACCGATCAACAAACTGATGCACATCGTCAGGACGGCAGTAACAAAGACTTGAGCGCTACCTAAGCCAAATACGGTTCGGCGCATTGCCCACAATCGCGGCAGTGAAAACTCAAGCCCCAAGGAAAACATCAATAAAACGACGCCAAGTTCGGCGACAGAATGAATCTGCTGCTGACTAAACCAGTTGAATAGTGAGGGGCCGCTTATAACCCCTGTCACAAGATACGCCAAAATGGCTGGCAAGCCTGCACGACGAAAAAGGGCAATAGAGACAATCGCTATTACCAACATCAATAAAATCTTTATGAGAAAGCTATGTTCCATTACTGCTCCAATCGACAGACTTTACGTGGTGTTGTTCGGTTAAGTGGTTCCCCTGACCAAGAGGATTGCTTGGTGGCTGATGTTGGGAAACCTTGCTTTCGTCAAAATCCTGACGCGCGCAAGTAAACCTATAACTAAGAGATTAACTTAATGACAAATAAAGACAAATTTAAATTTAAAGTATTAGGCACGATATTTGCTTAATAGAATATATCTTCAGTCCGATTTATTGTGGAGCAAACACTATGGACTTTGCCTTAGCGACAGAATTTTCACCTGACGAGTATCGCTTTCAACCAGAGTATCAACATGCTCGTCACACTGAGCCTAACTTAGTGTCTATGATGCAGCAGTTGCACGAAAGTTTAGATCCTCGGACAGTCTTTGCCTGCTACGGCAAACTGATGGGTCAATATCTGCCTGTCCATGGCGTTAAACTCCACTGTAAAGAGTATCAGCTAAGCTGGGGCAGTGAGCAAGGTCTGCAGATTAAACAAGCAATAGGTTTTGCCGGTGAAAAATATGAACTCGCCTATCAACTTATTGCACCACTGGTGCCATCACAGGCTGAACTACTCTACCAGATGCAAGACTTACTCTTGTTACCGCTGTTTAACGCCATCAAATATGATCAAATGGCAAGACAAGCGATGCACGATGCCCTAACAGGCTTAGGTAATCGTCACTACTATAACGAAGCAATCACTAAATCATTAGCTAGATCACAACGCCATGGCGAGATGATCTCTTTGGTGATCTTGGATTTGGATAACTTTAAGAAGCTAAATGACCAATATGGACACTTAGTGGGTGATGATGTGTTATCGACCTTTGGCCAAACATTAAAACAGGCGATTAGAGATACGGATCAAGCCTTTAGAATAGGCGGTGATGAATTTTTAGTCATAGTCGAAGGTGATACCTTAGTAGCGCGGATTTTGTGTGAACGGGTATTAGATATCATGAACCATCACCCACTGCTCAACAAATTTAACGTACAAAGCAGTCTCGGTGCAGCCCAGTGGTGCAGTGGTGACACATCGCAAGATCTTTACCTGCGCGCGGATAAAGCCTTGTATCGTGCAAAAGCATCAGGGAGAAGATGCTATAAGATTGATGGTCAAGCATAGTGAGTTAACCTAAGATGGTTAGCTCACGACTCTGCTGAACACTATTTAATAACGTAGGACAGTGCGTAAATACTCAGGCTTTAACCCGCACTCACTATTTTAGTTGGATATCGAGACCCATTTGGTCTGAAGCGGCAACAAACTTCCTCTCCACCCAGTAACCGATTGCAGCCACTATGCGCTCATTAAAATAGAGCAGCGGCACGCTATCACGTTCCCAAGGCGGCACGTCAAACTCCTGCCACAACTTCTTTAGCTCCCGTCCCTTATCGCGCATATGTGGATGACATCTGAGCGATCCTGGCACAGCAAAGCGTACACTGACCGTTTCACCAGGCATAGGCATGCGCACTCTCACGCCTTGGGAAGCTATGAAAAACTGCAATTGCCGCTGCGGGTCAATTTGTACCCTGGTTGCAACATCTGCTAGGGGCAAAGTGGTTATATCCACCATCAGGTTACTCAGCGCTACATTGCACCTAGGCTGATACTCACTTAAATAAAGATAGTGACGAAACCGACGTAACAATGTGGCCTGAAAACGGATCTCAACCTTGGCATCTGGTTTAGCATCAAGCAGTTGTGACAATGCTTGTTGCAGCTGAACAACCGATGGCATTGCGTGTCCTTGAGACTCAATAAAACCACGCAGTAGCTGGGCACGCCAAAGTGGACGCTGAGCTGCCAGCAACTTGAGGTCCAATACGGGAAAAACCCTATGGGGCAGATTGACTAACATTGCAGGTAAGCGAGCGCCCACCTCTTCATCAATCAGTGCCTGTTGATCGGCACATAGCTGAGCGCTACGACTGGTGGTGGCCGCAATAGCTGGCCAGCGCGACTTTAATTGCGGAATGACATGCAGCCGTAAAAAGTTGCGGTCAAAGCGACTATCGGCATTACTCTCATCTTCTATATGCGCCAACGCCTGCGCGTTGGCAAAGGTTTCTATCTGCTCGCGCTGAATATCCAGTAGCGGCCTGACTAGCCAAAAGTGCTTACCTAAGCCTTGAATGGTCCCCATCGCAGCGAGACCTTTGGGGCCGAGGCCACGTTTAAGGGCTAATAGTAACGTCTCAAGTTGATCATCTTGATGGTGAGCAGTCAGTAAGATATCGTCGGGCTCCATCACGCTTTGTAACGCGCTATAACGTGCCTCACGTGCAGCCGCTTCAATACTGACTCGTGGCCCACTGTCTACTTGTACCCGTTTCACCACAATGGGCAATTGATACTGCTTGGCTCTGGTTACACAATGCGTTTGCCACATTGCAGCATTGTCACTCAAGCCATGATGGACATGCACCAATAAGTAACGATACTCAGGGTGCAACTGCGCAAATTCAGCTAAGCCATAAGCAAGCACTTCAGAGTCGACGCCACCACTGTAAGCAAGCACTAACTGCGTGCCTGCCACAGGTCGATGTTCAGCAATGAGCTGTTCAATCTGCTTACAGGGGGAAAAACTCGGTAGGGCCATGTTAGAACAAGATCCTGACTTTATCCGAGCCGGTTAAGGTCTCTAACGCCAACATCAACTCATCGGTAGGATTTACCCGCCAATCATCACCTAACTTAAACTGCGCTTTTGCCTGTGCTTGAGCATAATTGATCACAACTGGCACAGTGCCTGATTTCCATGGTTCGAGAGCGGTTTTAAAGCCTTCAAGCCATGTGGAGTCGATGGCTTGCGACTCAACGTCTATCTCAACCGCATGGGCGAAATGACTGCGCGCCTCCCCCATATCAATAATGTTACGTGCCGTCATACGGTTACCGCCAGAGAAGTCATCAAAACTAACCTCCCCTTCGATAATCAAAATACGGTCTTTCTCTAATAGGTGACCAAACTTCTCAAACGCTTCGGTAAATAACATCACCTCAAGGCGGGCACTTTTATCGTCTATCGTCACCAGCCCCATCTTAGAGCCTCGTTTGGTCATCATCACTCGTGTTGCTATCACTAAGCCTGCAGCCTTCATCGTTTTGCCGCGCTCGGTTGGATGCACATCCTTCAATCGGCCAGAGGTGTAGTGCTTAAGCTCTTTGAGGTACTGATTAATCGGGTGCCCCGTAAGGTAGAGTCCTAAGGTCTCACGCTCCCCTTCTAGCCAAATTTTATCAGGCCACGGCGTACACTCAACAAACTGCTGTTTGCTGTCCTCTGGCTCACTATTGAGTAAGCCAAACATGTCGTGCTGGCCAATGGCTTCGGCTTTAGCATGTTGATCGGCCGCGCGAATAGCCTCAGGCAGTGTTGCCATCATCGACGCGCGGTGTGGCCCTAAGGTGTCAAGCGCACCTGCACAAATCAGCTTTTCTATCACACGTTTATTAAGCTTTTTCAGGTCTATACGGGCACAGAAATCAAACAAATCGGTAAATGGGCCATCTTCTCTGGCTTTAAGAATTGAATCAACCGGCCCTTCACCGACACCTTTAATCGCGCCAATGCCATAGACAATATTCATCTCGTCATCGACCGTAAAACGGAACAGACCTTTATTGACATCGGGTGGTAACAGAGGCAAACCCATACGCTCACACTCATCCACCAAGGTAACTATTTTATCTGTGTTATCCATATCGGCAGACATTACCGCTGCCATAAACTCCGATGGATAGTGAGTCTTAAGCCATAACGTTTGGTACGATACTAAGGCGTAAGCAGCGGAGTGAGATTTGTTGAACCCGTAACCGGCGAACTTTTCTACCAAGTCAAAGATCTTCATCGACAGATCGCCGTCGACACCGTTATTGACGGCACCCTCTTTGAAAATACTGCGCTGTTTGGCCATCTCCTCTGGCTTCTTCTTACCCATTGCACGACGCAACATATCCGCGCCGCCAAGGGTATAGCCAGAAAGTACCTGAGCAATCTGCATCACCTGTTCTTGATACAAAATAATGCCGTAGGTGGGCTCAAGCAGGGTCTTTAACGACTCATGCTGATATTGTGAATCGGGGTACGATACCTCTTCACGGCCATGCTTACGCTCAATAAAGTTATCAACCATGCCTGACTGCAGTGGCCCCGGCCTAAACAGGGCTACCAGTGCAATCATATCTTCAAAACAGTCGGGTTGCAGACGCTTAATCAGATCTTTCATACCACGGGATTCCAGCTGGAAAACGGCGGTGGTTTCATAACGCTGCAATAACCTAAATGAGGTAGGATCATCTAGTGGAATGGCTTCAATTCTTACCGGCGGTTTACCCTTTTTCTCAAGGCGCGGATTAACCATCTGCAGCGCCCAGTCGATAATCGTTAAGGTTCGCAGTCCCAGGAAGTCGAACTTAACTAAACCTGCGGTTTCCACATCGTTTTTATCAAACTGGGTCACCGGGTTTTGACCTTCAGAGTCACAGTAAAGCGGCGCGAAATCGGTGATCACCGTAGGTGCAATCACCACGCCCCCCGCATGCTTACCTGCGTTACGAGTTACCCCTTCTAAGATGCGACACATGTCGATAAGGTCTTTGACCTCTTCATCGGCGTCATAGGCTTCAGGCAGCGCAGGTTCTGCCTCAAAGGCTTTGGCTAGCGTCATTCCAGGTTCTGCGGGGATCATCTTAGAAATACGGTCGACAAAACCATAAGGGTGACCGAGTACTCGACCAACATCTCGTACCACCGCTTTCGCCGCCATGGTACCAAAGGTAATAATCTGTGATACCGCATCACGACCATACAGTTCAGCAACGTGGTCGATCACTTCATCTCGTCTATCCATGCAGAAATCGACGTCGAAGTCGGGCATAGATACACGTTCAGGGTTTAGAAAACGTTCGAAAAGCAGGTCAAACTCTAGCGGATCAAGGTCGGTAATTTTAAGCGCATAAGCGACTAAAGAGCCTGCACCCGAACCACGTCCTGGACCAATAGGAATATCGTTATCTTTACCCCACTGAATAAACTCCATTACGATCAGGAAGTAACCGGGAAAACCCATGTTATTAATTACCGTAAGCTCGATGTCGAGTCGTTCGTCATATTCTGGACGACGTTCTGCGCGAACATGTTCATCAGGGAAAAGAAACGCTAACCGCTCTTCAAGGCCCTTTTTAGAGACCTCGACCAAGAAGTCTTCGATAGAAAGATCGCCCGTTGGGAAATTAGGCAGAAAGTACTCGCCCAGACGCACAGTAACGTTACAACGTTTCGCAATCTCTACCGAATTAGCCAATGCTTCGGGAATATCTTCAAACAGTTCACACATCTCCTGTTCGGAGCGGAAATACTGCTGTTCACTATAAAGCTTTGGCCTACGCGGATCGGCTAACGTAAAACCATCGGAGATCGCCACGCGGATCTCGTGGGCCTCAAATTGTTCAGGCTGGAGAAACACCACTTGGTTAGTTGCTACCACAGGCAGATCTTTTTCACCCGCAAGATTAACCGCCATATGCAGATAACGCTCTTCATCGGCGCGGCCAGTACGAATGAGCTCAAGGTAGTAACGGTCAGGGAAATGGGTCTGATAAAACTCAACCAAAGAATCAACCTGGCCTTTATTACCTTTCAGCAGTGCCTTGCCCACATCACCATCTTTGGCGCCAGACAATAAAATCAAGCCCTCACTGTATTTTATCAACCACTCCTGATCGATAACCGCTCGGTCTCTGATATGACCACGTAAATACGCATCACTGATCAACAAGGTCAAGTTTTTGTAACCTTGGTTATTAATGGCCAATACCGTGATAGAGCAAAACTCGTCATCAAATCCTGGCGCTAACATCGAAAAGTCAGTTCCGATAATAGGCTTAATCCCAGCACCATGGCAGCCACTGTAAAACTTCACCAGACCACAAAGGTTGGTTTTGTCTGTTAGCGCCAATGCGGGCATCTCAAGCTCGCTGGCTTTGGCTAAAATTGGCTTTACTTTAGTAAGGCCATCAGACATAGAAAAATCACTGTGAACGCGCAAGTGCACGAAACGAGGTTCTGACATAGTTGATAGTTTCTTAATTATTTGGGCAGGTAATCGCCCTTTGAGATTAACAGAGTCACGCTTTACACGCTAGCCCAGCAAACCGTGAGCTAGCCATAAACATTGGTGACTATTGCGCGTCGAGGCGCTCTTTTACCGGGCGAAAACTTTTACGATGTTCAGCCAATACCCCGTATTGCGCCAAGGCTTCAAAATGCGCTTTAGTTGGGTAGCCCTTATGCTTAGCAAACCCAAACTCTGGATACTTAACATCTAAGGCTTCCATCTCTTTATCACGCACGACTTTAGCTATAATCGACGCAGCACTAATGCCAGCAATCAGTCCATCGCCTTTTATCACAGCATGGCTTTCGACACCGCCCTCTATGCATCCCTTAGCACTAAAGTCAGGGACTCGATTGCCATCGACCAGAATTCGATCTGGGCGTGCGCGCAGCCCTGCAATAGCACGCTGCATCGCCAACATGGTTGCGTGCAAAATGTTTAGCTCATCAATTTCAGTGGGTGTCGCTCGCCCTATAGAGACATCTAAGGCTTTTTCATAGATCTCATCAAATAATTTTAAGCGTTTTTTTTCACTAAGCTTTTTTGAATCATTCAAGCCTTCAATTGGGTTATTGGGATCAAGTACAACTGCAGCAGTGACTACATCGCCCACCAAGGGGCCACGCCCCACTTCATCGACACCAGCATAGTAACCAACGCACAAGGTACTGACTTGCTCAGGGGTGATATCTTTAAAAATGGCCATGCTAGGCTCCTGAAATCAGTGCTGTGACGGCATCAGCAGCGCGTTGGCTCGCATTACACTTAAGCTGCTGGTGCATCTGTTCAAATTGAGCGATAAGCGGTCGGAAATCACTGTCAAGTTGTGCAGACACGGCTGTAGCAATTTGCTCTGGCGTACAATCGGACTGGATTAACTCCGGCACTAAATCCGTATCGGCTAATAAATTAGGCAGAGAATAACGATCGATCTGCATCATGCCTTTGGCAATTTTATAAGTAATTGGACTCACGCGATAGGCCACCACCATCGGGCGTTTGACCAACATCGCCTCAAGCGTTGCTGTACCTGAGGCCAATAAAATCATATCGGCGGCCGCCATCACAGTACGTGATTGCCCTTCGACTAAATGAATCTCTAAATCAGGCGCAAACTGCGCCAAAGCAGCTTCAAACTGTGCACGCCTTTTTGCATTAACTAACGGGGTGACAAATTTAAGGTCTGGGTAACGCTGACGTAAAATTTGCGCCGCTTTAACAAAGGGCTCGGCAAGCTGTTTTAATTCGCCGCCACGGGACCCTGGCAGGATTGCCAAATACTCATCATCGGCTTCAAGCCCTAAGGTTTCGCGAGCTAAAGCTTTATCACTGATCATGGGGATATCGTCGGCTAAGGTATGACCAACGAAAGTACAAGGCACCTGATGTGTATCGTAAAACGCTTTTTCAAATGGCAATAATGACAACACCATATTGGTCGCTTTAGCAATTTTGAAGATACGTTTAGGTCGCCAAGCCCATACTGATGGGCTGACATAATGTATCGTCTTAATGCCGCGTTGCTTAAGCTTTAATTCCAGACCGATATTAAAGTCAGGCGCATCGATACCAATAAAGCAATCTGGGTTTAGCGCAGTGATCTCGTTAATAAGCGTTTTACGCACTTTTAAAAGACGTGGTAATCGCGACAACACTTCGACCAAGCCCATTACCGCTAACTCTTCAAAAGAAAAAATAGACTCGAAACCCAGTGCATCCATTTGCGGGCCACCAATGCCAACAAATCGTGCATCAGGGTATTGCTGTTTCAGTGCCTTAATCAGCCCGGCACCTAAGATATCGCCAGAGAGCTCCCCTGCGACCATGGCAAATATTTTCTGTCTATTTTCACTCATAACGTCATTCTTTTACTGTAATACCAATTGCTGTCATAAAAAAAAGCCCGTTAAAACGAGCTTTTCTTTTTATGGGCATATTCTTAACGAATAATGCCACGGCTAGAGTTAACGACAAAGTCCATCATCAACTTAACTTGTTCGTCCTGGGCATCATCACCCAATGCAGCTACCGCTTCGTCGATGGTCAATCCCTTACGGTAAAGACTCTTATAAGCACGACGCACCGCAAGCTGGCTCTCTTTAGAGAAACCACGACGTTTAAGTCCTTCGCTGTTCAGGCCACGTGGTATTGCTGGCTGTCCAGACGCCATCACAAATGGCGGTACATCTTGCAGAATTAATGAATAGCCTGCCGTAAAGGCATGAGCACCAATATGCACAAATTGATGCACACCTGTCATCCCACCAAGAATAGCCCAATCACCAACATGAACATGGCCAGCAATAGAAGCATTATTTGCCATAATAACGTTGTTACCGACCACACAATCGTGGGCAATATGCACGTATGCCATAAACAGGTTATTAGACCCGATAATGGTTTCGCCCTTATCTTGGGTGGTGCCGCGATGAATCGTAACTGATTCACGGATCACGTTGTTATCACCAATAATAAGACGTGTCGGCTCGCCGGCATATTTCTTATCTTGGCAATCCTCGCCCACAGACGCGAATTGGAAAATTCGGTTACCTTTACCGATAACGGTAGGTCCCCTAACCACCACGTGTGAGCTTAGATGACAATCATCACCAATCTCTACGTCTGCACCAATATAGGTCCAAGGACCAATGGTTACATTGGCACCGATTTTTGCGTCAGGATGTACAAAAGCTAACTTATCAATCACTTGCTAATCTCTCTACGAGCACACATGATTTCAGCTGAACAAACTAGTTCACCATCAACCCGAGCTTCACCAGTGAACACCCCAATCCCGCGGCGCTCTTTAATCATTTTTACTTCGAAATGAAGTTGGTCACCAGGCTCTACCACACGCTTAAAACGTGCTTTGTCGATCCCAGCAAAATAATACAATGCATCATTTGACGGTGCATCGCTCATGGTTTTAAACGCTAATAAACCAGTAGCTTGCGCCATCGCCTCAAGGATCAATACGCCAGGCATGACAGGCTGAACCGGAAAATGGCCTTGGAAAAATGGCTCATTGATCGTGACGTTCTTAATCGCGTGAAGCGTTTCACCTGGGGTAAAGTCTAAGACTCTATCGATCAACAAAAATGGATATCTATGGGGTAAAAACTTCAGGATCTCTTTGATATCCATTGTATTTAATTGATTTGACACTCAATAACTTCCTTAGCCGCCAACTGGCAGTTAATCATCTGATTTAACGTTTTTCTCTAACTTTTTAACGCGCTGGAACAACTCATCTAACTGTCTAAAGCGAACCGTATTACGGCGCCAGACTTTGTTTTCCATCGCAATTGTAGCAGAAGAGTATACACCAGGCTCTCTGATAACACTCGTGACGTTTGTGCCACCTGAGATGTGAGTACCATCTGCTACCGATAAGTGTCCTGCTACAGCACAGTTGCCACCGACAATGCAATATTTACCTAAAGTAGTGCTGCCAGCAAAGGTAGAACTCCCTGCCAGCGCCGTGTTTTCACCAATAATTACATTATGTGCAATTTGCACTTGGTTATCGATGATCACACCATCATGGATTTCGGTATGCTCAATAGCCCCTCTATCGATACTGGTACAAGCACCAATCTCCACGCGGTCACCAATACGAACGCCGCCAGTTTGGGGGATTTTAATCCATTGGCCACGCTCATTAGCATAACCAAAACCATCAGAACCAATAACCGTACTTGAATGAACGATGCAAGACTGGCCTAAGTGCACATCGTGATAAATGGTCACATTGGCCCAGAGCATTGAATTTGAGCCAATGATGACATTTTGCCCGATAACACAACCCGCACCAATTTGGACATTCTCACCAAGGATCACGTTTGCACCAATAACAGCATTAGCACCAATGGCCACCCCCTCACCTAAGGTTGCACTGGCATCGATAACCGCAGATGGGTGAATCGATTCCGCAGCACGTGGCGTGGTATCCAGTAACTGCGCGACTCTGGCAAATCCTACGTAAGGGTCTTTTAGTACAATGGCGTTACCCACAAACCCTTGTGCCGATTGAGGAGACAAGAGTACAGCCGATGCTGCCGTCCCCTCTAACTGACTTTGATACTTAGGGTTTGCTAAAAAAGAGATCTCACCAACTTGCGCCTTTTCTAGGGTAGCAACTCGAGTAATCTCAACCGAATCATCACCTTGTACTTCTGCATTTAGGTATGCGGCGATCTCTTTTATTGTATAGCTTTTCATCTATCTTTAGCCTTTGCTCAACGCTTCAACAACTTTACTGCTGATATCTGAAGTAGGCTTAACATAGATAACGGCGCCACGTTGGAACACCATGTCATACTGTTCTTTCTCTGCAATGGCGCTGATCGCTTTTTGAACTTTAACTAATAGTTTGTTCTGCTCTTCACCATTACGACGACGCATATCTTCATCCAAAGCCTTACCTTTGAGTTGTAGCTCGGCTTTGATTGATTCCATCTTACGTAACATCTCTGTCTTTTGGGTTTCGCTCATCAGGGCTGCATCACGCTGCTGAGTTTCAAGCATAGTGCGCAGTTCGTCTTGCATCTTTTGCACACCAGCAACACGATCACCAAATTCAGTTTTAAGGGTTTTGCTCACTTCTTCACGCTGAGGTAGTTGCTCAAACACCGCCTGCATATCAACAACGGCAATTTTCTCAGCTTGCGCAGCAATTGGTGCACCTAAAAGAACCAAAACCATCATTGCGCGATTAAACATCTTATTCAAAATAAACTCCTTATTGTCAGCAAAACTTGCCGAATACTTTTTAATTAAATTAATTCTACTTTAGAAAGTTTTACCAATGTTGAACGAGAAGATCTCTGTTTCGTCATCTTCATATTCTTTGATTGGCCAAGCAAGACTAAATACCATGGGTCCCATTGGCGACAACCATTGCACACTCATCCCCGCAGACGCACGAATACGTCCTGGATCAGAGTAATCCTGCAGCTTAGCAAACTGATCGGCTGGCAAGAAGCGATATGAGTCATAGTCAAACTCGGTGTCCCATACGTTACCCGCATCGACGAAGAAACTGGTACGTACAGAGTTTGTGTAAGCCTCATCGAGGAACGGCGTTGGTACAATCATTTCCAGCGTCGCTGTCGCGATAGCATTACCACCAATAGAGCGACCTTCACTCACTGTTACCCGATTTGGGTCCCCAGGCAAGCTACAACCGTCACCGGATGGATCTGGCGAACAAGGTTCGCTACCACGGTAGAGATAGAAAGAACGAGGTCCAACTGAGTTGGATTTAAAGCCACGTAATGAGCTGCTACCACCTGAGTAATAGTTTTCCCAAAACGGTAGAATCTGGTCATTATCGTTGAACTGACCATAACCGTTACCGTAGCCTAGACGTGCTTTGGTTAATACCACAAAGCTGTGACTGCGAGTAATTGGCCAGTAAAAACTGGTATCAAAATCGGTTTTGAAATATTGCAGATCTGAACCTGGTACCGTCATCTTACCACTTAAACGCTGCGATGAACCGTCGGTTGGGAAGGTACCACGGTTAAGCGTACTGCGAGACCAGCCTAGATTCATTTCAAAGTTATCAAATGATAAATCAGCATTAGGATCGCCCGCGTCACGATAGATATTATAGAAACGCAGCGCTTGTTCATAGGCTGATATTTCTGAAATTTCGTTGTGACGATAACCGATACCACCGTTAATACGGTTGTATTCGTTAATCGGGAATCCTGAGTTCAATGCAATACCATAAGAGCTATTCTTATAACGCTCTAGGTTAGCCTCATTTGCATCAAATTCGTTCCAATAGATATTTCCGCCCAAACTTACACCATCTTTGGTGAAATAAGGGTCCGTATAGGAGATATTGACGTTTTTAGAATACTTGTTGGTGTTTAAGTTAATACCAGCCTGGTTCCCCGTACCCAAGAAGTTACTCTGCTGTACACCAAACTGCAGGCTTAAGCCTGACTCGGTACCATAACCCACACCAGCGTTAAATGAGCCCGATGGCTGCTCCTTAACCGCAAAAGCAACATCGACTAGGTCATCAGTGCCAGGCACTTGAATTGTTTGTGTATCAACCGTCTCAAAATAACCTAAACGGTTTAAACGCGCCTTGGACTGCTCGACTTGGGCTGAGTTTAACCAAGCACCTTCCATCTGACGTAGCTCGCGACGCATCACTTCATCTTTGGTCACTTGGTTACCAGTAAAGTTAATGCTGCGAACATAAACACGCTTGCCTGGTTTAATATTAACGTTAAGGGCGACCTCTTTGGTCTCATCGTCAATTTCTGGATAGGTTTTCACTTCTGGGTAGGCATAACCAAAACGACCAAGGTACTTACCATACATCTCTTCGGTAAAGGTTACATCGGCACCGTTATAGGTATCACCCGCTTTGATAGGTAAAATGGCTTCCATCACCTTTTCACGGCCCATCAAATCACCAGTCAGGTTAACTTCTTTAACCTTGTACTGCTCACCTTCATCGACGTTGATAGTAATATATAAGCCTTTACGATCAGGTGTCATCGCCACCTGGGTCGAGGTGACATCAAATCGGATATAACCGCGGTTATGGTAGAAGGTCTTGATGGTCTCGAGGTCAGCTTGAAGCTTCTGCTTTTGATAGCGACGCTCACCAAAGAGGTCCCACCATGCAACATAATCTTTCAGCTCAAGCATGCCGATCAGCTCAGCATCAGAAAACACCGTATTACCCACAACGTTGATCTGACGAATTTCAGCGGCTAGACCTTCGGTAAACTTAAATTTAAGCTCAACACGATTTCGAGGCAGATTGATCACTTGCGCTTCAACTTTCGCGCCATATTTACCAACGCCATAGTAGAAATCTTGCAGACTCTTCTCGATACCGCTCAGCATAGTGCGATCAAGAGACTCACCGACTTTAACG
Organism: Shewanella colwelliana ATCC 39565; assembly: GCF_000518705.1. Taxonomy (GTDB): domain Bacteria; phylum Pseudomonadota; class Gammaproteobacteria; order Enterobacterales; family Shewanellaceae; genus Shewanella; species Shewanella colwelliana. The sequence goes on along the minus strand of NZ_KI912481.1, from coordinate 122,877 downwards.
TCGCTGCCGTCTAAACTTTCTTGAAGCTGCTCATCTTTAATATCTTTGTTGCCTTCGAAAGTTACAATACTGATCGTTGGCCGCTCTTTAACCGTCACCACCAGTACATTGCCATCGCGGCTTACGCCGATATGCTCAAAGTTAGTTGATGCATACAAGCTCTTAATTGCTTGTTGCAAGCGCTGTTCGTCAACGGTATCACCCACCTTAATGGGGATATTCAATAGTGCGGCACCCAAAGCAACACGTTGTAAACCTTGCACTTGGATATCGGTGACTTCAAATGGCTGGAATGTGTCGGCCCAACCGTTCCCTGATAAAGACGCACCGACTAATATCATCGAGGCAAAAATTTTATTCAATCTCATAGAGCACTTCTAATTATGTGTGTGTCCTTGCTCAGAGTCGGGAAAAATCATTGAAAAGGGCGATACTCATCAACATTAGCAGCATAGCTGCCCCAAATCTGAATCCAATTTCCTGCACCTTTTCGGGTACAGGCCTGCCTGTGATCACTTCGATGAAGTAATATAACAGATGCCCACCATCAAGCACTGGCAAAGGCAATAAATTAATAATGCCCAAGTTTACGCTGATTAATGCTAGGAATCCTAAAAAATAAACCAAACCATAGTTAGCACTACTTCCCGCACCTTGTGCAATAGAAATAGGGCCACTCAGGTTTTTCACTGACACATCGCCAGTAAACAATTTGCCAATCATCTTAATGCTGACGACGACAAGTTGCCATGTTTTATCGGCGGCGACCACAAAAGATTCGCCAAAGCCATACTCTAACTGCAAGCGCATCTCTTCAGGCCAAGGGGCTTGTGTCGGTGCAACACCGATAACCCCCTCTAACTGACCATCGACACCTTCTCGCTGCCCAGGTGTCACCGATAAATTAATCTGTTCGCCATCGCGCCGTACGGTTATAGAAATCGCTTTGTTAGCAGACGCTTTAATCTGGGCAACAAAGTCATCCCAATCACGATAAGGCTGTTGGTTAATCGCCACTAACGTATCGCCAACTTGCATACCGGCAGCTTTGGCTGCGCCATCATCACTCACCAATCCAAGCACGGGGGTGATTTCAGGCCTGTATACGCCTAAGCCAAGTGAAGTGATGGGCGACTGTTTTTCTGGGTCAAACTTCCAGTTACTGGTATCGAGTCGATATTGTCGTTCTTCTCCCATCAAACCAGACATGGGTGCTAAGGTAATATCGATATTCTCATCGCCAATATACCCAACCAAGGCATAAGTAACCTCCTCCCAGTTGCGCACTTCTCGATCGCCAACAGCAATAACCTGCATAGGTTTATTGACTTGAATCACTGCTGCGGGAGTGTTCTCTTGGGTCGATTCGATAATAGGTTTTAGCGAAGGGACACCAATCAAATACATAATATAAAGCGCAAAAATCGCAAAGACGAAATTGGCCATGGGTCCTGCACCCACAATCGCAATACGCTGCCAAACAGATTTTCGGTTAAACGCTTGTGACTTTAATGCCTCTGGCACCTCTTCTACCCGTTCATCGAGCATTTTTACGTAGCCACCAAGCGGTATCATCGCCACGACATATTCAGTGCCATCTGCACCGACCTTACGCCAAATAGCCTTACCAAAGCCAATAGAGAAACGCTCAACTTTAACGCCACAGCGGCGCGCGACCCAAAAATGACCATATTCATGGGCAGTAATGAGTATGCCTAACGCTATGATAAAAGAACCTAAGTTCCACAAAAAGTCTAACATCTCACTCCCTTTCTATTGCTTTAGCTGTTGTACTTGTTCAGCAGCAATACGACGTGTGTGCGTATCTAACGCTAAAATATCTTCGATACTATTTAAACTAGGCTGCGCTAATTTTGTTAGACAATATTCATTTACCTTGGCGATATCGGTAAATTTAATAACACCATTTAAAAATGCGTCTACCGAGATTTCATTGGCAGCATTCACCACGGTGGTTGCTTCTTGTCCCTGTGCACAAGCATCAATTGCTAAGGCTAAGCAGGGAAAACGATTGAAATCAGGTTCCATAAAGCTTAACTGTCCGACTTTGAAAAAATCTAAAGGTTCAACGCCTGCTGAAATTCTTTGCGGATAAGCCATACAATGAGCAATAGGTGTACGCATATCAGGATTACCCAACTGCGCGACGACTGAACCATCTTTATATTGCACCATTGAGTGAATGACACTCTGGGGATGCACCACCACTTTGAGCTGTTCTTGGCTGGCATTAAATAACCAACGAGCTTCAATATACTCAAGCCCTTTATTCATCATGGTGGCTGAGTCGACTGAGATTTTACGCCCCATCGACCAGTTAGGGTGTTTACACGCTTGTGCAGGAGTCATGGTATCGAGTGATGCGAGATCCGCCGTCAAAAAGGGACCACCCGATCCGGTGAGCAAAATATGTGAAATACCCGCATCGGTTAGTTGGCATGCACCAATCTGCTGTTGCACCCGCTCAGGTAAACATTGAAAAATGGCATTATGCTCACTATCAACCGGTAATACTTGCGCGCCAGAACCTTGCATCTCATCGATGAATAGTCGGCCTGACATCACCAACGACTCTTTATTTGCCAGCAGCACTCGCTTGCCAGCTTTCACCGCAGCTAAGGTTGAAGGTAAACCCGCCGCGCCGACAATCGCCGCCATCACGGTATCGACTTCAGGCGCGCTCACAAGGGCTAATAGCTCATCCTCGCCGCTCGTCACCTCAATATTTAATGCTGCCGGTAAACGAGACCTTAGTGCTAACGCCGCATCACAGTCCACCATATGGACGATAACGGGCTTATGAACCAAGCAAAGCGCTAGCATCTTGTCGACGCTAGCATTAGCGACCAATGCATAGGCCTTAAAGGTTTCAGGATTTTTTTCGATAACACTTAGGGTACTGGCGCCAATAGACCCCGTTGCCCCTAAAATCACCATATTTTGCATGGTTACATCCAAAATGCGATATAGATCAGCGTAAACACAGGTAACGCTGCAGTCAGACTATCGATGCGGTCAAGAACACCACCATGGCCTGGCAAGATAGTACCTGAATCTTTAATTTCAGCCACTCGTTTGAACATACTTTCAGAGAGGTCGCCAAGGGCTGAGATAAGCGCCACAAATAGGGTGACACTAATGACCAGGCCAAGCTCTTGTTCTGGGGAAACCATCATAATCCCCGTGACAACGACCATGGTTGTTAAAAGCCCCCCAACCAATCCCTCTATGGTTTTCGCTGGGCTTACATTAGGCATAAGCTTATGTTTACCCAAGGCTTTACCTGCGAAATAAGCGCCAGTATCGGTAGCCCATACGGTTAACATTACTAAAAAGACCAGTGCGCCACCATAGTATGGCATGGCGTCTGAACTGAGCGCTTTCAATGCTATCAGCGCGGTAAAGCAGGGAATAAGTGTGAGTTGGCCAAACATTGACTTCAACATGTGGCTCTTGCCCCAAAAATTGGCGCTTTTGGGAAACGATAGCACCAAGAGCAACGAGATTGCCCACCACATGGCACCAATGATCATGATGGCTAAAAAGATGGGGTGAAGGCTACCTTTAAACCATATTTCATCCGTAGGCACCAATACATTGAGTGCAATAAGCAACACGGCAATGGTGAAAGTAAAACTCCACTGAGTGACGGTACAGCGCTTATCTATAATGCGCCCCCACTCTTTAGCTGCAATCAAAAACACGGCAACTAAAGCCCATGAAAAATACTCCACAGGGAAAAAGAAAATGGCTCCCATGACTAATGGGATCAACCAGACTGCTGTTATTATTCTATGTTTTAGCAAAACTTTCCCTCTTTAAAATTATTGCTCAGCTTGCAACGTCTCTATTTGCGACCCCGTTAATCCAAAACGGCGCTGCCGAGTAGCAAATATGGCGACTGCGTCCTTAAACGCTTGCTCATCAAAATCTGGCCATAACACATCAGTAAACACTAACTCTGCATAGGCGGCCTGCCATAACACAAAATTACTGATGCGGAAGTCTCCTCCGGTGCGGATCATTAAATCAACTTCCGGCTGATTTTGCATGCATAAATGCTGACTTAATGCCTCTTCGGTGAACTGACTGCTGCTCATTTCACCAGATTCGACTTTTTCTGCCAAGGTTTGGGCCGCTTGCATGATATCCCAGCGTCCACCGTAGTTGGCCGCAACATTGAGCACAAGACCCGTGTTGTCCTCTGTCTTTGCCATTGCCGAGGCGATCTGCTTTTGCAAACGCTCAGAAAAACGGCTGATATCGCCAATGATATTGAGACGAACACCATTTTTATGCAGCAGCTTAAGTTCACGTTGCAGAACCGTAAAAAACAGCTCCATCAACAAACTGACCTCTTTATCTGGACGGCGCCAGTTTTCACTTGAAAAGGCAAACAATGTCAGCGAACCAATGCCCATCTCACGTGCAGTACTCACTGCCCGTCGCACGGCCTTTACCCCAGCTTTATGCCCGATTACACGCGGCTTTCCCTGGGACTGTGCCCAGCGTCCATTACCATCCATGATAATCGCAACATGCTTAGGTATAGACTGCTTTACCAGCTCGCAGAGTGCTTCATTAGAAAACTCTGAGCTAGATTGAGGTTCGATTGACATCTATTACAACCCTTTAAAATAGCAAACGCCGTGTAGTATACCCCTACACGGCGTGTTAACTCTAGTAACGAAGCAGGGAGATTAGACTTCCATCAACTCTGCTTCTTTTGCAGCCAAAATCTCATCGATCTGCTTAACGTGTGCATCGGTGAATTTTTGCACTTCATCTTCAGAACGGCGCACATCGTCTTCTGTACACTCTTTCTCTTTCTCTAACGCTTTGACATCTGAGTTTGCATCACGACGTACGTTACGTACCGCGATACGACCATTCTCAGCTTCTGCACGAACGACTTTGATCAGATCCTTGCGACGTTCTTCTGTTAGCGCTGGAAGAGGAATGCGAATCGTTGTACCGGCAGACATAGGGTTTAGACCAAGGTCTGAACTCATAATGGCCTTCTCAACAGCTGGGATAAGTGTGCTATCAAATACCGTTACAGCAAGTGTTCTTGAGTCTTCAATTGACACATTACCCACTTGCTTAAGTGGAGTCATTGAACCGTAATAAGAAACCTTAATTGAATCTAATAAGCTAGGGTGTGCACGACCAGTACGAACTTTCGCCATCTGGGTTTTAGTCGCTTCTACACATTTACCCATGCGTTCTTTCGCATCTTGTTTGATATCATTAATCACGTTAATTATCCTTTTGGGTTACTCAATTTTTTTACTCGGGCTGGCACTGCGCCATCCCGATATCTATCTGGTTTATTCGGCTGATTTTGCGTTACTGCTTCGAATCATAGTGCCTTCATGATCGCCCATAATAACACGGCGTAGCGCACCAGGCTTGTTCATATTAAACACTAAAATTGGCATGTCGTGATCTCGCGCAAGTGTAAATGCCGCAAGATCCATCACTTTTAATTCTTTATCTAAGACTTCATCATAACCCATCTCGTCATATTTAACGGCTTCAGGGTTTTTCACTGGATCGTCTGAGTATACGCCATCCACTTTAGTGCCTTTGAGTACCACTTCAGCTTCAATTTCAATGCCACGCAAACACGCTGCTGAATCTGTAGTACAGAATGGGTTACCTGTACCCGCTGCGAAAATAACAACACGGCCCGATTTTAGCAAGCTAATCGCCTCGGCCCAGTTATAGTCATCACAAACACCTTTTAATGGGATAGCAGACATCAAACGAGCATTGACGTATGCGCGGTGCAATGCATCACGCATGGCCAAACCATTCATAACGGTTGCTAGCATTCCCATATGGTCGCCAACAACGCGGTTCATGCCAGCTTTCGCCAAACCTTCGCCACGGAAAAGGTTACCGCCACCAATCACAACACCTACTTGAATACCAAGCTCTACAAGCTCTTTGACTTCTTGCGCCATGCGGTCAAGTACTTTGGGGTCAATACTAAAGCCCTCTTCGCCCATTAGGGCCTCACCACTTAATTTAAGAAGAATACGTCGAAAAGCAGGTTTTGGATTTGTGCTCATGGTTATTTATCCTGATCAATGCGATGGGTAACTTGCCAATTATATAGGAAATAATGCGTATTGCGGAATCTAATTGACATAACAAAACCGCAGCGATTGCTGCGGTTTTGGGGGTATCTTAAAAGCGGCGATTACGCCTTAGAAGCGGCGATTTGCGCTGCAACTTCAGCAGCAAAATCTTCTTCTTTCTTCGCGATACCTTCACCAACTTCTAAACGAATGAAGTTTGTAACTGTTGCGCCTTTCTCTTTAAGAATCTCGCCAACAGTTTTCTTTGGTTCCATGATGAACGCTTGACCAGTAAGAGAAACCTCACCAGTAAACTTCTTCATACGACCAGAAACCATTTTCTCAGCGATATCTTGAGGCTTGCCTTCGTTCATCGCAATTTCGATTTGAACGGCTTTCTCTTTTTCAACAACATCAGCTGGTACGTCACTTGGGTTAACGTACTCTGGCTTAGAAGCAGCAACGTGCATTGCGATGTGCTTAAGAGTCTCTTCGTCAGCTTCACCAGTTACAACAACACCGATACGCTCACCGTGACGGTATGTAGCAAGGCTAGCACCATCGATGTATTCAACGCGACGAACGTTGATGTTTTCACCGATTTTAGCAACTAGTGCAACACGAGTTTCTTCGAACTGTGCTTTTAGATCTTCAACAGTAACTTTAGAAGCCGCTGCAACATCTAGTACTGCGTTAGCAAATGCTAGGAAGTTTCCGTCTTTTGCAACGAAGTCAGTTTGACAGTTAACTTCTAGTAGCGCAGTAAAGCCTTCACCTTGCTTGATAAGGATTGTGCCTTCAGCAGCAATGTTACCCGCTTTTTTAGCAGCCTTTGCAGCACCGCTCTTACGCATGTTTTCAATCGCTAGCTCAATGTCACCATTGGTTTCAGTTAGCGCTTTTTTACAATCCATCATGCCAGCGCCAGTGCGCTCACGTAGTTCTTTAACTTGGGCAGCAGTAATTGCCATTGTTAAATCCTCTATAGGTAAATCTACAAATCAAATGATAAAAAACAGGGGCCTTAGGGCCCCTGTTCACCAATCATATATCTTGGTTAATAAGGGCGATGAAATTCATCTCGCCTTATTATTCAGCTTCTACGAAACCGTCTTGCTCAGCTTGAACAGCTAGGTCTTGACCGCGACCTTCTTTAGCAGCTGCAGCAACAGACTCAGTGTACAGACGGATAGAACGCATAGCATCATCGTTACCAGGAACGATGTAGTTGATGCCGTCTGGAGAAGAGTTAGTATCTACAACAGCAACAACTGGAATACCTAGGTTGTTAGCTTCTTTAATAGCGATATGCTCATGATCAGCACCGATAACGAAGATAACGTCAGGTAGGCCGCCCATGTTCTTGATACCACCAAGAGACTTTTCTAGCTTCTCAAGCTCACGAGTACGCATAAGCGCTTCTTTCTTAGTAAGCTTGTCGAAAGTACCGTCTACAGACTGGCTTTCAAGGTCTTTAAGACGCTTGATTGATTGACGAACTGTTTTCCAGTTAGTCAACATGCCGCCTAACCAACGGTTGTCAACGTAGTACTGATCACAAGAAATTGCTGATTCTTTGATTGCTTCGCTTGCAGCGCGCTTAGTACCTACGAAAAGAACTTTACCTTTCTTAGATGCTACGTTGCTGATGAACGCTAGTGCTTCATTGAACATAGGCACAGTGTGCTCTAGGTTAATGATGTGAACACCGTTACGTGCGCCGAAGATGAATGGCTTCATCTTTGGGTTCCAGTAACGAGTTTGGTGACCGAAGTGAACACCGGCTTGAAGCATGTCGCGCATTGAAACTGTAGTCATTTTATTACCTTAAAATATTAGGGGTTAGACCTCCACGCATCCCATATCTCCGACCTAATTAGGCACCCCGAAGAACGTGTCGATACGTGTGTGATTTAGTATTTAATAAATGCCATGTATAATGGCAGCCATATTCACTTTTAGCCCTATGTCCTCAGACAAAACAGACTAAGAGTCAAACATAACGGCGCGCTTTATACCATAATACCGGCGCAAACACAAATTTTTAGCGTAGAAACGTACCTAAAAGTGCGGCTACCGACATACAAGAGAAAGCTTAATGAGTATAGTGATAAAAACAGCCCAAGAGATTGAAAAAATGCGCGCCGCGGGCAAGCTGGCGGCAGAAGTTTTAGAGATGATTGCCCCCCATGTTGTTGCTGGCGTGACGACTAATCAGCTCAACGATATCTGTGCTAAATACACTGAAGAGCAAGGTGCGATCTCTGCACCACTCGATTATCACGGTTTCCCTAAATCAATTTGCACCTCTGTCAATGAAGTGATCTGTCATGGTATCCCTAGTGACAGAGCCCTCAAGGATGGTGACATCATCAATATTGATATCACTGTTATCAAAGATGGTTACCATGGCGACACGTCAAAAATGTTCCTGATTGGCGACGTCAGTGCCAAAGATATGCGTCTATGCCGTATCGCTCAAGAAAGCCTCTATGAAGCCATTAAGAAAGTACGCCCTGGCATGAAACTGGGTGAAATTGGTACGATTATCGAAAAATTCATCAAGAGCAAGAAAACTGGCCTTGAAAAGTACAGCATTGTTACCGATTACTGCGGTCACGGTATTGGTGCTGGCTTCCATGAAGAGCCACAGGTGATGCACTATAAAAACAATGATAAGACTGTGCTGCGTCCAGGTATGTGCTTTACCATTGAACCTATGATTAATGCGGGTCGTCATACAAGCGTGTTAGACAAAGAAGACAACTGGACTGTGACCACATCTGATGGAAAAAACTCAGCTCAATGGGAACATACATTGCTCGTGACCCAAACCGGTGTTGAGATCCTTACTTTGCGTGCAGAGGAAACCATTTCTCGGATTATCAACCACAAGAGTTAGCCCCTTAACGCGCAAAAGCGGACCAATGCGTCCGCTTTTAGCACAGTTAATTCGAGGAATGTAATGAATACAGCGCTATCAGCCAAGACCGCATTAAAACAACAAAATCAAGAGTTATTGGAGCGATTTAGCGCAAAAGAGTCCGTTACATCCTTGGTGAGTCAACGATGTCGATTTGTCGATGAGCTACTGATAGAACATTGGCAGTCTTATCAATTGGACCGTTATCCCATCGCGTTAATCGCTGTCGGTGGCTATGGCAGAGGAGAGTTGCACCCGCAATCTGATGTCGACCTGCTATTTCTTATTGACGACAGCCTTCCTAAAGAGGCCGAAACCCAGCTTGGTAGCTATATCGCTTTCCTATGGGATGCAGGGCTTGAAGTGGGTCACAGTGTTCGCACGATAGATGAAACCATCGCACAGGGTGCACCAGACATTACCATTGCCACCAACCTATTGGAAGCGCGTTTGTTGTGCGGTCCTCAGGCGATGTTTAACACCTTGTATGACAGGGTGCGTGAGCCGCTATTTTGGCCCGCTAGCGAATTTTTCATCGCTAAGCGCGATGAGCAAACCGCACGACATGCCAAAGCCAGTGCCTTTGATCTGGAGCCTAACCTAAAATCTTGCCCCGGTGGATTGAGGGATATCCAGACCGTCAGTTGGGTCGCCATGCGCTACTTCGACGCCTCGTGTATTGAAGAGTTAGTTGCCCACGAATTTTTAGAACAAGATGAGCTTGAAGAATTACTCGAATGCCAAGGCTATTTATGGCAACTGCGCTTTGCACTTCACTTAATCTCTGGTCGCGACGAAAACCGTCTACTTTTTAACCTACAAAGACAAGTTGCGGAGCTAATGGGCTTTAAGGATGGTACCGAGTTAGCCGTTGAACAGATGATGAAGCGATATTACCGCACAGTGAGGCGTGTAATGGAGCTTAATCAAATGTTGCTACAGCTGTTTAAACGCGCCACTTTAGGACACACCAGCGCGTTAGAGATCAAAAAGATTAATGATCACTATCAACGTCGGGGCGCTTTTATCGAATGTTTGCAACCTGAGCGACTCAATGATCCTGTTGAGTTGATGCAGCTATTTTTACATGTAGCTAAAAACTCCAACATTAAAGCTATCTACGCACCAACACTTAGGAGCCTACGGCGCGCACGTCGCGCACAAACAACTCCCTTAATGGAAAATGAGCTGTGCAGAGCCGTATTCTTGGAAATCCTGCGCCATCCTCGCGGTATAGCCTCACTGTCGTTAATGCATAGCCATGGCATACTGTCGGCCTACTTACCCGCTTGGCGACGTATTGAAGGCCAGATGCAGTTTGATCTGTTCCATGCTTACACGGTCGACGAACACACCTATAGATTATTGCGCAATATCGATCGTTTTTCTCAGCCTGAACAGAAAGATGAATTTCCACTAGGCTCGGTATTGATCAATCAATTGCCAAAGAAGGGCTTGTTAGTGTTAGCGGCAATTTTCCATGATATTGGCAAAGGCCGCGGTGGCGATCACAGCAAGCTAGGCGCTGTCGATGCGCAGGCATTTTGTGATCTACATGGCCTCAACAAACACGATGGACGACTCGTGAGCTGGCTAGTCGAAAATCACCTCGTCATGTCGGTAGTGGCACAGCGCCGAGACATCTCAGATCCCGATGTTGTCGCGGACTTTGCCGACAAGGTCCGCGATGCGGTCCATCTCAGCTACCTCTATTGTCTCACCGTCGCCGATATTTGCGCCACTAACGAGAAGACTTGGAACAATTGGAAAGGCTCTTTGTTAAGGGATCTCTATTTCTCAACCCAAAGGGTGCTTGCTCGTGGAAAAGAGAAGCCTGTAGATATTCGCGCACGGGTGCGAGAGCACCAAGGAAAAGCAAAGAAAGAGCTGCTACGTCGTGGTATCAAAGAGAAAAGTCTCGATCTGCTTTGGCAGCGCTTTAAAGCCGACTACTTTCTCCGCCATCAACCCAACCAAGTAGCATGGCACAGTGAGGCGATACTCAAACATAAGCACGATGAAGCACTCGTATTGATCTCTAAACATACCACTCGAGGTGGTACTGAACTGTTTGTTTATAGTCCAGATAAGCCTAAGTTATTCGCTACAGTTATGGCCGTTTTGGATAACAAGAATATAAATGTTCATGATGCCAGTATCATGACCTCAAAAGATGGTTATGCACTGGATTCTTTCGTCATTTTAGAGCAAGATGGCAGCCCTGTTTCGCAATTGTCGCGTATTCAAGGTTTAAGAAAAGCCTTAGTGAAAGCGTTAAGTAGCGATACAGGCAAACTGCCAAAATTTAAGAAGCTACCACGTAAGATGAAGCCCTTTAAGGTGCGCACCCAAGTGAGCTTTTTACCTGCCCGTAAGCAAGGCACCAGCATGATGGAGCTGATCGCACTTGATAGCCCTGGATTGTTGGCTAAAGTTGGTGACATTCTCTATCGTTGCCAAATAACGCTACTAGCGGCCAAGATCACCACTATCGGTGAGCGCGCAGAAGATTTCTTTATGTTACAAACGGCAGATGGACAACAGTTAGATCAGACACAACAAGATGAGCTGAGTGCGGCACTAATTCAAGCCCTCACTGAGCCCAGCAGTTAAGTTTTTTAATCAACAGTCATAAATAATGATAATTGGGAGATGTTAATGGAGGCTTTACGCCAACGTATTGAGGTAGCTTTTGAAGCTCGCGCAGAAATTACCCCTAGCTCGGTTGACTCAAGTGTTCGTGCCGATGTAGAAAAAGTTATTGCTATGCTAGATAAAGGCGAAGCACGTGTCGCCGAAAAAATCGATGGCCAGTGGCATGTACATCAATGGCTAAAGAAAGCCGTTCTGCTCTCTTTCCGTATCTTCGATAATGAAGTTATCGATGGCGCTGAAACCAAATATTTTGACAAAGTTCCAATGAAGTTTGCCGATTATGATGAAGCACGCTTCAAAGAGGAAGCAATCCGCGTTGTGCCACCAGCAGCCGTACGTAAAGGCTCCTACATAGGCAAAAACACCGTGCTTATGCCGTCATACGTAAACCTTGGTGCCTATGTCGATGAAGGTACTATGGTTGATACTTGGGCAACTGTTGGTTCATGTGCGCAAATTGGTAAAAATGTACACCTCTCTGGCGGTGTTGGCATTGGTGGCGTACTAGAGCCATTACAAGCAGGTCCAACCATCATCGAAGATAACTGCTTTATTGGCGCACGTTCAGAGATCGTAGAAGGTGTTGTCGTTGAAGAGGGCAGCGTTATCTCTATGGGCGTTTATATTGGTCAAAGCACCCGCATTTTCGACCGTGAAACCGGTGAAGTTCATTACGGTCGTGTTCCTGCAGGCTCTGTTGTCGTGTCAGGTAATTTGCCTTCTAAGTGCGGCACTTACAGTTTATATGCTGCGATCATCGTTAAAAAGGTTGATGCTAAAACACGCGGTAAAGTCGGGATCAACGAGCTACTACGTATCGTTGACTAATCAATTGAACCGTTAAATGATTGCTAAAGCCAAGCTTCTCGCTTGGCTTTTTTAATGGTGCAATTCAGACTCAAATTCATATGATTGTGCACTAGCGAAGGTTTTCCAGGTTACCGCCCCTATTGCCTTGCCATCCAACACTACCACAAGAAACTCATGGGGCTCTCTATCTAGCTGGTGTTTAGCATCTTTTAATATAGTTTTACCCGCCACAATGGGGAGGTGATGGCTCATCACTTGATGAATTCGTTTGTTTTCAATATTGCGATCAACCGTTCTTTCTGCGGCGGTATCGAGTAACGGACTGTGCCATAAATCCAAAATACCTTTATCTACAATACCAACCATTTTGGCGCCAGTCTCATCACGAACCACAGCAATGTTGGCATTGCAATCACGCATTAATTGACGAACTTCACCCAAACTATTATATAGCTCCACCTCAATCACAGGCTCTAACTGCAGATGACAAACACACGGCACATTTTCAAACTCATGGCCCGACAGCATATCTAAACAAACATCGACGATCTTTGGCTCAAAAAGGCTACCTTTGCCACTTTCTAAAATTTCAGTGAGCTTTTTTATCCCCAATGAAGGTCGATAGGGTCTGTGGCTCAATACTGAATCAGCCACGTCAGCAACACCAATTATTTTGGCTTCCAATATAATCTGATCCCCCTTTAAGCCTCTTGGATAGCCTGAGCCATCCAAGCGTTCATGGTGCTGTAGAATCATCTCCTTTATTGGCCAAGGAAACTCGACCTCATCAATGATATCTGCGCCCTGCTGTGAGTGCATTTTCACCAATGCATACTCTTCACTGGTCAGCCTTGAAGGTTTTGCTAAAATTTGAGCAGGGATACCAAGCTTACCAATATCATGAATAAGCGCCCCAAGCTTTAGCCCTTCTAATTGTTCATGTTGTAACCCAAGCTTTTCACCAATTAAATAGGCGAGTTGAGAAACCGATTTTTGATGACCTGCGGTATAGGCATCTTTTAACTCTACCGCTTCCGACACAGCGCCAATCAGTTGCACTAAGGTGTGAGATAACCGTTCTCGTTGACTTTTTATGACCTGTGATTGTTTCCATAGCACCCGCATGGAGCGAGGTAGCTCAACACTGTGCCAAAGAATCGTTGCAAACACGCTCAAGGATTTAGCATCAACTGGGGTATATGGGGTCTCTCGATTGCCCACACCGATCACGCCAACAATGCGATTACGATAAATAATAGGCACACTCATGTGGCGATTCAGCTCAAAATGTCCTTGGGGCAAACCTTTTTGATTTTGTTCATGACCATAATTGTTATGGATCATCGCTTCGCGGCTACGTATACAATCCGCCCAGATCCCCGCCTCGTCAAGGTTTTGATGTTTTTGTTCAGGGATAGCACACATGGCCAAAGCTGAATTGGACCAGGCCGTTAAAGTTAATTGCTTACTTTTATCATTATATAAATGCAAGTAACCGATTTCACTATAAGTCAGCGCAATAGCTTGCTCGACTGCCGTTTGAAAAACTAATTCAGGCTTTGACAGCATCACAGCTTCTATTTGCGTCAACCATTCATCACTGGATTGGATTGCATGGTGGTAATCAGGGTGGAGTTCCATCAACCATTTATCATCCAAATTGATTTTACTCACCACTACACTCCATAATCCCTGCTTATCTGGCACAGGAGTGAATACACCTTGGATACCAAGGCCCTTATCATCCACCCAATGACTCGTAACGCTCTCATGTTCAGATAGCGCGACATTTGTCACATCAAATGAAGAAAAACACTGGCAAAGATGTTGATTAAGTACATGGGAGATGGGTTTATTAACCAAATTAAAAAAAGCTTCACTGACACTCTTAAGCTCAAAGTCTTGGTTGACCATCGCCCAAGTGATCACTGCGCTCTTCGGTAGATCCGCTGGCTTTAAAAATAGATCAAACTTCTGGTTGCGCATAGAAACTCCTGTAAAATTGCACTCCCTCTTATCTAATCAGTATGGCTTACTTTATTAACTCGTATATTTTGCAGACTAAAAAATCAAAAAAATATCTCTTTATAGATATATATGTTGAATATGAATGGCAGTAATAGCGAATAAACTGGCGACGTTTAAGCGTTCAAATTGTGGCAGACACAAATTGTTACCCACGGACACACTCTGATCCAGACCACATATCAAGATACATTTGGCTACAAATGCCTAACAGCTTTTCACCTTGATAAACGCTTTACTGATAATCGACCCCAATAAAAAACCGCTAGGAGCAGAACATGAAAAAGTTACTTATCATTGCCGCTATCGCATCAGCACCGTTTGCGTTTTCAGCCAATGCTGCAATGTCGCCTCAAATGGAAAAAACATTAGTTGCTGTCTGTAAAGCAGGTGCTAGCAACAGTATGATTGAGTTTAGTAGCACGTTAAAAGAGCACCGTATAAATAAGCAACGGGTATTTCCCCGTCTGGTTTGTAACGACCAAAGCTTTCATCAATTTGCATTAAGCCAAGGTGCGGATAGAACCGCTAAAAAAATCGCCCCTTATGCTACTGGTACGGTAACAATTAAAGATATTGCTATGACTTACGGTGATGATCAAATCATGGCGGTAAATTTTTGATTAATGTTATCCTTGTAGACAGCACTTTAGTGTTAACCCAAAAGAGCCTCAAGGCTCTTTTTTTATGCCTAGACAAAAAGCCTAATCAGGCATAACTATACCAAGTTACGACACTAAGACTCATCAACAGACATGCTTTGTAACCTCAAGATACAACAAGAAAGCATTCATAAAAATCGATACATTTCAGCACAAATTCAATACAGCTTTACACTTCAACAAGGGGTTTAATAAAGACTAATCCAACCCGCTAGGAGCAACACATGAACAAAGTATTAGTCGCAACAACATTCGCACTCAGTGCGTTAAGCTGCAATGCGTTCGCCGCAATGGATAGCAAAATGGAGCAGACTTTAGTCGAAGTATGTCAAACTGGTCTAAGCGATGATCTGCATCAGTTCAGAACAACAATCACTCACCACCACATTAATAAAAAGCAGGTTTTCCCAAAGCTGGTCTGCAATGGGCAAAATTTCTATCAATTTGCTAAATCCAATGGTGCTGATCGTATCGCTGCTAAGGTACGCCCCTACATGTCGCACCAAGTCTCAATTACCGATCTGGCAAGTGCGGACAAGAACGAGCAGTTATCAGTGACATTTTCTACTGCAAAGTAACGGATATGGCTAAAGCAAACACAGCTAAAAGCCAAAAAGGCGCCCTCGGCGCCTTTTTTATTTTGCAGATAATCTAAAAAACTACCGTCTTATTGCCATACACAATCACATCTTCTTGCATAACTAACTGTAGTGCCTTGCTCAACACACTTTTTTCAACGTCGCGACCACACTTAGCCAACTCTTCGGCGCTGTAGCTGTGATCAACAGGAATCACATCTTGTTTAATAATGGGGCCTTCATCCAAACAGTTATTCACAAAATGTGCGGTCGCGCCAATAATCTTAACGCCGCGCTCCCATGCTTGACGATAAGGCGCCGCACCAATAAACGCAGGTAAGAAAGAGTGATGAATATTGATAATACGATTAGGGTATTGCTCAACAAACTCAGGGGTCAATACACGCATGTATTTGGCTAAGACTAGGTAATCGGGCTGATGACTCGCAATAATCTCTAACATTTGCTGTTCATGGTCATGACGAGTCAATCCGTCATGGGGCACATAATAGAAAGGGATATCGAATTTATCAGCCAGTGGTTTCAAGGTGTCATAGTTACCAACAATCGCTGCAATCTCAACGTCAAGCCCACCGTAGTATGCTTTCATTAAGAGATCACCTAAGCAATGTGCTTCTTTGGTCACCATCACCACAATTCGTTTAACGCCCTTTTCAACCAATTTGCAGTGCCGCTGAGGCGGTAAAACCTCATCGATATCAGCAAGAAATTGAGTCTCGTCAAAAGCCCCCTCTAACTCAGTGCGCATAAAAAATCGACCCTGGGCATTGTCGACAAATTCACTATTTTTTATGATATTGAGTCCGTGTTGATAACAGACACCGGTAATCTTTGTAATTAATCCTGGTGCATCGGCACAATCTGTAATTAAAACCTTTTGTTGCATGAGTCCCTACCCTCTTTGAAAATCAATCTGAATTGTGCCTATCGATAAAACGCTGCATTAAGCGCCTAATACTCTCGGCCTTTGTGCCATAGACGATCTGTACGCCATTTCCCATCACAACGTATCCCTTTGCACCTAAGTCGCCAAGCAAATTTTTATCTATCAAACTGGCTTGTTTTACACTTATCCTCAAGCGTGTCAGGCACGCACCAAGGTCGACAATATTGTCTTTGCCCCCGAGCGCATTAATAATAGAAATGATGCCCACCCGTCGCTCGGTATAATCTGCCACTCTCCCGGGTGTTTTTAAATTAAACGCTAAAATTGCGCCCCTAAATACCAAGTAATAGATCAATGCGGTAAAGGGGCCTAAAACCCAAAACCATTCTACATTTCTCGACTGACCCAGTAATAGACTAAAATCAACTAAGCCATGGGAAAACACCACACTATGATGAACATCCAAACTAATGGTGACCGCGTAGGCTATCCCCGTCATAAGCGCATGAACCAAAAACAGAACTGGCGCGACAAACATGAAAGCAAACTCTATAGGTTCTGTAACCCCGGTTAACCAACAAGCTGTGGCTGCTGATAGCATGATACCTGCGACTCTATTTCGCTCACTTTTATCCGCACAGCGCCATATTGCCAGTGCTGCAGCTGGTAATCCCCACATCTTAATGAGGTAACCTCCAGCCAAATTCCCCGCTTGTGGATCACCGGCTAAATACCGTGCTACTTCGCCTCTCACAACTTCCTGGTCCGTCACATATTGCCCCATCTCCAAGTAAAATGGGGCATTCCAGATGTGATGCAAGCCTAAAGGAATAAGCAAACGCTCAACCGTGCCATATAACGCAAATGCAAATGCGGGCTCTTGGTACACAGCCCAATTAGAGACGTGTTCAATCTTCACTGATAAAGGCGGCCAAAGTAGAAGAAATAGGTAAGCTAGGGCAATAGCAAGCGGAATCATCAATAATGGCGCACTGCGTCGACCTTCGAAAAATGAAAAGACCGAGGGTAGCCTAAGGCGTTCACTTTGCTTAACGGCCAAGCAAGTCAAGGCACCGACTAACATTCCCCCAGCAATCCCTGTATCTATGGTCTGGGCTCCCAAAATCGTTTTAGTGGCTAACTGGTGAATACCGACCAAGGCAGCAAAACTTGAGAAAAAAACGCCGTAACCAAATACCGCACTGAACGCAGCAATACCTTGATCACGACAAAAACCGATGGCAATGGTTACCGCAAACAACATCGGCATCATCGAGAAAATCAAGTTACCAACGGTCAACATTAGTATCGATGTTTCTGCTGAGATAAACGGAATTGGGTTGGTGGCTAGACCAATCATGACCCCTGCAGCAGGTAAAATAGCAATAGGCAATAACAGCGCCTGACTGAGGCGCTGGGCAAACTTAAACCAGTGACGACTGATCTGGTTTAGTCGACTTGATTTTCGTCGATCAGTTTGTGCCATTCCACTAACCATGATTGTGCAGCCACCTCTGGTTCCATCGTTTCACAGGCATCGATTTTAAGTAACTCACCGACTCTATTTGCACCCAGTTCCGTCAACAGTTCATCAAATCGAATCCCGGCGTGACAGAAGGTTTCATAGCTAGAATCGCCTAATGCAATAACACCATAGTTCAACTGAGGTAAGTAGGGAGCCTCCCCTCTAAGGGTTTCAAACCATAGGTTGATATCGTCGGGGATATCCCCTTGACCAGTGGTCGAGGTCACCACTAACAACCACTCATCCTGAGGGGGGACAAAACCGCTAAGTGACTCAGGCTGTATCAGATTCACTTCCCAGTCCATCGTCAATAGCTGCTGTTGCAGGGTTTCCGCGACAAATTGTGCATTCCCATAGACAGTTCCAAAAACCAGATTCACTTTTCGCATGTTTTACTTAGCCCTTAGCAAATAATTTTCATATAATTTAAACATACTTTATTGAAAGCTTGATGGCTACACTAGGTTATTGAGTTTCAAGGATCATTAGATGCGCCATTCAAGCCGACAGAAACATCTAAAGCATGTGCACCGTAGCGCACACATTCGCAGAATGTGCTATTTCAGAACGGTACAATCACTCTCCCTAACCAACTCTCCCAGCATGACGCTCAACGAAAAAAACCTTAACCCTATGTCAGCGATAAAAGATGACTATGACGTCTGTAAGTAAACAGCATTAAGCATCAACAGATAAATTGACTCGGCGCTGCATCTAAACCAGCGTCTAGGTCCGAATCGCCCCAGCCTAACTGGCCAAATAATTGTAGCCATTCGGTTTCTAATTCAGCCTCAACACTCATCCGCTTACCCGTTCTCGGGTGATTAAAGCTGAGCTTCTTAGCGATTAACCACAATCTATTTATGTCGAAATGTTCCCTAAAAAAGCGATTTTGCTTGCCATCTCCATGGGTTGTATCACCAAGAATAGGATGACGTAGATGTGCCATATGGCGACGCAGTTGATGCTTTCTTCCTGTATGAGGGGTTAGGTGCACTAAGCAATAACGGCTAGTGGCATAGCGACCCGACGGAAAAGGAATTTCACAGGTTAATAATGGCTGATAACTGGTTTGCGCCTCTTGTGCGGCTTTATTTGGATCAACGTCTTTATCACCCAGTTCGTCAAACTCTTGTTTCAGCGCATAATCCAGCAATCCTGCTTCAAGAATATGTCCCCTGACCAGAGCCAAATAGTGTTTATCTACCTGTTTACTC
Source organism: Shewanella colwelliana ATCC 39565 (assembly GCF_000518705.1). Classification (GTDB taxonomy): domain Bacteria; phylum Pseudomonadota; class Gammaproteobacteria; order Enterobacterales; family Shewanellaceae; genus Shewanella; species Shewanella colwelliana. The sequence goes on along the minus strand of NZ_KI912481.1, from coordinate 103,468 downwards.
GCAAACTGCTCACACAACACATTCGCCATCTCACTGCTTTTAGCAAATAACAGCACACCTGAGGTGGGTCGATCAAGGCGATGAACAGGGAATACATGACAGCCTACAAGGTCACGGGTCATCTGCATCGCAAAAAAACGTTCTCTGCGTGCTAAATAACTACGATGCACCAATAATCCCGCCGGTTTATGGATCACAACAATATCATCGTCTTCAAACAGTATCTTTATCTCAGGCGGCTGTAGCTGTTCATCAGATAAGCTGTCAGGCATGGTTTCGTCAAACTCAGGGGGGTTATCTTGGCTCACTTAAACGCTCGTCTAATTGGTAAATAATGGTGATTAACGGCTTCATCTTGGGCTGCTGTGACCATAAGTGGTCGGCCACCGGCCCTAAGGCGATATTCTGGGGCAAACTTGTACGTTCGATCACAATGATAGACATCTTCGGAATAAAGATGAATTGCAACCAGTGTTCAAATGGCATTGATTGGCAAGCAAAAGGCGTAGGATCTGACATTGCCTCATCTGAAGGCGGTTTATTTGCCCACAGCCCTAATGATTTAAGCTCACGCTCTATCAACAGCAACTGCTTTTTGGTGAAAAGGTACAACATACTATTATTCGCTTACCGATTGAATTTTATGAACTCAGCACAAAACCAAGTTTGTTTGGCTATTTTGCGGCAAATTATACCATCTGTGTAGAGTTCTCCCTATAATAAGCGCCATTGAAGACCCCTATCGTAAACCAACGGCAAGTATATGACTGAAATCACCACTTTGACTCAATTTCTCAACACCGCTAACACTCAATTTCATGTGTATGACTTGGGTCGTCGGGTGCAACATATCGATATGCTAGCCTTTGCACAGATAGAGCAGCTTAATACTCCCTACCCGTCACCAATTCAAGGGCATGCGCAATTTGCCATTGTCTTTTGGGATGCATCAGAGCAACACTATATCTGGTTTCTAAAGCTGCCATTGGATGAGCGCGGTTTACTCTCTCCAGCCCCCCGCACCCAATTTATTCGTATGGTACTAGAAGCACTTGGCAGCGACCCAACTAAACCTATCTCTAAAGCAGATCAGGATAAATTGGCTAACCATCCCTTTGCATTTAAACCTTCCGCTGAAAAACTTGCTCTGTTTAACGCCTTGGTGCGCAAACAGTTGGGCCAGCCCGCTTCACCACAATATGAATTTGCCTACCAATATTTATCAGGTCAGGTAAACCCGCAACGATGGCAAGATGTTGGCCTTCAAGGTATCGCCGATATTTGTGCACGAATCAATGAACTAGACCATTTAGAGCAGATAAAAAAGAGCTTTGATTTTGCGCCAATTGAAGTCCAAATTGCTCTCTGTCAGCAACTAGAGCATATCGCCATACCTGACGATGTTGCAGCGTTATTGTTGCAAAAACTCCAACAGGTTCAAGCTGAACATAGAGGCTATTTTCTGCGCGCATTAGCCGCTCAGCCTAAGCAAGCTCAACAAGCCATTGAGTACCTGAATCAGCAAGAGGCGCTCGATGCTAACATGTTGATCACAATAGCAGGCCGTAACTGGACCGCATTAAAGCAGGATCAAACCCGCACTATTTATCTCGAAGCCTTAGCAAAGCAGGAACAACACTTCTTTAACCAAATTTTTGCTGATATTGTAGCAATACCGGCAATAAGAACAGAGATGCTGATGACGCTAAGAGATCCTAATCGCAGCGAGCAACTCTCCAAAGCCATAGGCGGACTTTTTAAGGTAACGAAAGCATGATGACAGACTTTTTACTCATTGCCGCATTGGTGGTTATTGCCGCTTTCTTTTGGCAATTGAGACAGATGGCAGAGCTTAGTCGTGTATTTGCCAACCGTGAATGTAAAAAACAACGTGTGCAGCTTTTAGCCATTGCCATGGAGTCTGCCCGACCAAGTATCGGTGGCACTAGCGGACTAACCTGGAAAGCAAAGTACCTGCTTGAGTTTAGTACCGACGGCATCAACCAGTACCAGGCTCACATCTGGATGCATGGCAAGACAGTGCACAAGATGCAATGGCCAATATTTCCTGAACCTGAATGGTTAGATGCACCAGAAGCCAGAGGTACTGTTGGCGGCAGCTGTGGAAGTCGCAGTGGTGGTGGGTGTAAATCGGGTGGCTGTAAATAAGCGTAAGACATTAAAAATAAAAAAGAAAAAGCGCGGCTTCCTGAGAAGCCGCGCCTTCTATCTTTTTGTTAAGCTTTCCCGCTATTATTGTGCTCCCTGCACCATCCATGCGATCAAAATGCTCCGTGCATCATCCATGCCCTCTATCTTCCTTGTACTTACGCACTTTCCCTTTGCTTGGTTATCCATTTACCAAGTTTGCTCAATCCTTAAGCATGTCCTAGTTCATCCATGATGAATCCGTTCAATACACTCCGTGTATGCCACCTGTCCTAGGCAGTAAAGTGTCATCCTTGATGATTCGGCTATCCTTAGTCATTAAGCATTCATCCTGAATGCACATCCTTGTCTCTCCTGTTGGGTTAACACTCCGGCTAACTCAATAGTCTTCCTGACCTTGTCCTTTATTCAGTCTTCCTGACCGAGTCCGTGATTTAGTCATCCTTTACTATTCATCCTTGAACACAAACAATTCTAAAGTAATCACAACACTTTTCTATCACTCAACATACAAATAATCTGACACGGAGACTAACCAACACTAACCAAAAACCATAAGGCACTGTATTAAAAAGATTTAAATACATTTCATGGATATAACCCACCTATTTCCGCCCTCATTTCTCACATCATTGTGAGAGATCTCTTACAAGATACAGAGCAGTATGTGAGTTCTGTGACATGGGTCAGCGATATGAATGGCAAAAACACACTAAAGACGTACTTTTTGTGACACGGTTGTCACTGTTAAGATTCAAAAAACAGAGGTTAACCCCTCAAATTACAATTAGCGATTGGGCACCGCGAAAGTTAGGGAGAACGAGTCCAACCCGCATAAAAAACAGGCCAAAAAATTTGAGGTTTGCGCAAATCAATCCACTATGACTTCCTCTAAAAAGGGCCGCCACCAACCAAAGGTAAGTTAACAGCGACGACGCTATAATCGCTGCCCACTAGATGACTATCCCCCTGTTATCGTTTGCTTCGCCCTGTCAGCCACTGGAACAACATGACCCAGTCGGCTAGGAGACTGTAAAGAGGGTATTGAAACGTGGCAGGTCGATTTTTCTCAAATACAAAGTGCCCCACCCAAGCAAATCCATATCCCACAATGGGAGCTGCCAACAACAGATAACCATTACCCAAAATCATCGCAGCAAGTAACAGCAGTAGAACGAGTAAGCTCCCTACATAATGCAATGCTCTGCATACAGGGTGCTGATGTTGCGATAGATAAAAAGGGTAAAATGTTGAAAATTGCTTATAGATTTTGCTCACTTTCTTCACTCCGATAGAATAAAAGCTCACCTTCTACATCACCAATATCAAGCTTATCTATTGCGGCAAAGCCCATTTTAGAGAAAAGGTGGCCATGGCTTTCTTGTGTCACATACACGCCGATTCCATCGAGTGCTGGTTGTTCATCACACCAGCTCATCACAGCCTTAACTAAGTGGGAGCCCAAGCCTTTATTCTGCTCAATGGGGGTTAATGCAATAAACTGCAAAATGCCGCAATGGGAACTTGGTAGGTGCTCTAAAATTGAGGCCTCTTTTTTCATCAATGTCTGAGTGGATTGCCAGCCAGTGCTCAACAGCATTTTTAGACGCCAATGCCAATACCGCGCTTCCCCCAATGGAACTTGCTGCGTGACGATACAGGCTAAACCAATCAAGCGTTGATCATCAAACAAGCCTATCAGCGCTTGCTCTTGTTGCCAGAGCGTATTGAGTTCTTCGCGTATCGCTCCTCTGAGCTTCTGCTCATACTGAGCAATATCCCCCTTATTGAGGGCAGCAATGAAGAACGGATCGTCATGGTAAGCGTTATAAAGGATAGACGCCGCGACACGTAAATCTTCGGCGGTTAAATACACAGCTTTATATTGTTCTTTTGTCGCTTCTGGTGCTGCTGTATGCATCACTGTATTCCCTGATCTATATCAACATTCACCAATGTAACAAGCTTGTAAAAAAGTGCAAACTTTAATCAATTGGACACCTTAGTAATATGTTCCATTATTAAAAGGGTTGATCATTAGACATGAAGGAAAAAAAATGGATAGAACATTACCAGAACTGACTAACTTGTTTGCACAACTTGGGCTAGCTAACCATCCGCAAGCGATTGCACAATTTATTAGTCAACACAGAATCAGCGCAAATATACATATTACACAGGCTAGCTTTTGGAATGAGGCACAGCGCCATTTTCTGCAAGAAGCGCATGAACAAGATGCTCAATGGACCGAAATTATCGATCAGCTAGATGCGCAATTAAGAGACTAATAACAATGAGCTTAGGAAGACGCTGCCGCTAATTGAACATCCTATCCTTGGTCATTCAATATAGCGGCTCAGTGAATTACATCGCGGCGTAGGCTTTAGGACCCCAACCTACAACAGCGTTGTTGGTTAGTACCACTGGCGTACACTCATCTTTGGTGGTGGTGCCATCGCCTCGAACTCTTTGAGTGCGATAATAGAGCACATATATCTCTTTATCTTGCTTAACATAGGCCTCATTAAAATCTGCAGTACCCATTAATGCCATCACCTGCTCACGACTCATTCCCATGGTTAGCTTGGCTATATTTGCACGATTTTGATCTTGTACACGCTCCCAAGAATCAGTGTTACTCCACTGCCCCTCTCCTTCACCGATGTTTAATACACAGCCTGAAAGACCTATACTAGCAACACTAACTAATACTAAGCTTAATAATTTTGTTTTCACTTTAACTTCCTGTTTATCTATTATACCTAGCAGCGTTAAAGCAAAGCTTGTGCCAAACAGTTATCGCATTGTTTTATATAGACTTAGCTTATCTATTATTAGGTGTAGTTTAAATATATTGCTAATTAGTGAGGAAATTTACTAACTATGAGTCCCATCGAACAGGTCCTTGCTGCGGCTAAGTCAATCGCCTCGTCAGGCAAGACTCCGAGCCTAGCGCTGATAAAATCTCGCCTAGGTAAACAGCTCCCAATGCCAATATTGGTACAGGGATTACAACGCTTTAAAGCGCTATCTAAAGAAGAGGTTGCCGCGCTGGTATTTGACTCCACAAATGTAGCGAATCAGGAAACTGAACAACCGACACCGCACTCCATCGCAACCTTGGTAACGCAAGTAACAGCGTTGCAGTTACAACAGCAGCAACTTATTGCGCGTATCGAAATGTTGGAAACAGCGCTAAACAACCGAGATAACCATTAATGCACGTCATTGAATTAAGATTTGAATGCTTCGATAACACCACTATCTCCGCTGCGGAGCAGGCAATAAACGGCTTACTTGAAGCCTATCGCGCTAATGGTCAAGTACTAGGGAGAGAATTTGCGGTCGCCTTTAACGATGGTGAATTTAAAGTGCGTCTACTGATGCCAGAAAAGAGCAGTTTAGCCAAACGCTATAATAGTCCATGGGTTGAACGTGCTTTGCAGAGTTTAACCGATGCTAAACTACTGCACCCGAGAGAGAAATATATTGGCCAAGATATTAATTCTGAAGTCAGCAGTACAGAACCTGCCAGTTGGCAACTGCTATACACTAGCTATGTTCACATGTGTTCACCACTGCGAAATGGCGATACGTTACAACCTATTCCACTTTACAAAATCCCAGCCACTTTTAATGGTGATCACAAACGCGTGATAAAATGGCAAACTGAGTGGCAGGCCTGTGATGAGCTGCAAATGGCGGCCGCAACTCAAGCAGAGTTTGCGGCACTGGCAGAGTTAACCCTTTGTGATAGCGATCTATTTCGCAGAGGTTGGGACCTACGTGGGCGAATTGAATATCTGACTAAAATCCCAACCTATTACTACCTATACCGCGTTGGTGGTGAAAGCTTAGCCCATGAAAAGGCGCGTTCATGCCCTAAATGCGGCAATAATGAATGGCTACTTGAGGAGCCATTACTTGAGCTGTTTCACTTTCGCTGCGACGACTGCCGCATCGTGTCAAATATCTCTTGGGATCACCTATAACTCGCAGGGCTAACGCTTACCCAGTAGATTTTGCCACATTATTTTAAAGCGTTGCCAAATGCCTGGGTGGTCTATGCTTGCCATAGACTCCTCCACCACTAATTGCGGCGGGCAAACGCGCGGTGTCAACACGCTGATAAATGCATCAAGCGTGTCGGCAAGCTTTATTTGTGGCTCATCTCCGGGGATCTCAATCCAGACCGAACCATCCTCATTATTGACGACTAACATCTGATCACCCTCACCCAATACACCAATAAACCATGTCGCAGGTTGCTTCAGCTTCTGCTTCATCATTAGGTGACCAATCAAGTTTTGTTGCAAATAATCAAAATCATTATCATTCCATACCTGCAACAGCTCGCCGTCTCCCCATTGCGAGTTAAACATCAATGGTGCCGCAAAATAATCACCATACAGATAGTTGATATCCTTGTGCAGTGTCATCTCTAACGCGTGGTCGATATTATCGAACCTGCCTTTGACCTGACGCTTTACCGCTCGCCATGTCACCGAATCTTTTTGAGACTCATCCATCCCCTCGTGATATTCACCCTCGATACAATCAGATTGTTCGCCATGAGGGTAATACCGAGGTAGTTCACCTAGTTTGTCCATATAACTTTGGTGATATAACGCGAGAAATTTATCTAAAGCAGGTAAAGAAGACACTTAGCACAAGCCCAAAATTCAAGTATAATATTCGTCTATTTTGACATGGAAAAACGATTGATGACACCAGTTCATGACCCATATAGTAACGCTCCAGCCCTTTCAGAGTTAACCCTTGGAAAATCGACCGGTTATCAAGCTGAATACGATGCATCCTTGCTACAAGGCGTACCGAGAAAATTAAATCGTGATGCGATTGCTTTATCGGCTGAACTCCCCTTCCATGGTGCCGATATCTGGACCGGTTACGAGCTCTCTTGGCTAAATGCTAAAGGCAAGCCAATGGTGGCGATAGCTGAGTTTATTCTGGATTATCAAAGCGCAAACCTGATTGAATCCAAGTCATTCAAACTCTACCTTAATAGCTACAACCAAACTCGCTTTGAGTCTGTGGAGCAGGTACAGCAGACCTTGGCTAAAGATCTGACGGCATGCGCCGAAGGTGAAGTTGTGGTGAAGATCCTTGAACCCAAGCAGTTTGGCGCCCAACGCGTGGTTGAATTACCCGGAACTTGCATCGACGACCTTGATATTGAAGTTGATAACTATGCATTTACCAGCGACTACCTAATCGATAGTACCGATGACAAAAGTGTTGTGGCAGAAACGTTAAGCTCAAATCTCCTGAAGTCTAACTGCTTAATTACTTCACAACCCGATTGGGGCAGTGTGATGATCCGTTACCAAGGTCCTAAAATTGATCGAGAGAAACTACTGCGTTATCTCATATCATTCCGCCAACATAATGAGTTTCATGAGCAGTGCGTTGAGCGAATATTTGTCGATCTTAAGCAATTTTGTCACTGCGCCAAACTTACGGTTTATGCTCGCTATACACGCCGCGGCGGCCTTGATATCAACCCATACCGCAGTGATTTCGAAAACCCACCAGAAAGCCACCGTCTTGCACGCCAATAGACTTTGTTAAGTTATTAATGGCCCAGCAAATGCTGGGCTTTTTATTCATGATCTTCATTTTCTGACACCAAGAGCGATTCTCTCCGTCTCCAAAAGCTGCATCCCTACATTAGATAGTTACGATAAATACCTATTTAGGAATACCTCTAATTTAGTACAAGCTTATGATCTTTATCACATTTATTGACACAGAAATGTAATCATCCCGCAACATTGTTTTAGATCAAAAAATCAAACCGTTATCAGCTCTATAACAGCTGCAAGCACTGATGAAACAAAAGGATCACAATAAATGAAAGTTCATGCCCTAACCTTAGCCGTACTCGCGAGTTTAGCATCAAGCACCGTATTCGCTGAAAATGTCGACCCACTAAAAAAAGCATTTATCGATGACTCAGCCGTAAAAGTTCAATTCCGTCTGCGTTATGAAGACGTAGATGTTGCCAATGTCGATCAGCAAAACCAAACTACATTACGTACCCGTTTAAACTATAAGACAGGTGACCTATACAACCTGTTTGCAGTTGCAGAAGTCGATGATGTACGCTCAACTGACAACGAAGCACTCATTGGGGACTATAAGTACACTCAAATCAACCAAGGCTATATCGGCTATAAAGGCCCTGCGAACACCTTGGCTCAGCTAGGTCGTCAGCGCATAATACTTGATAATCAAAGATTTGTTGGTGGCGTTGGTTTCCGTCAAAATGAACAGACCTATGATGCGTTTTCAGCAAAAAATACTGCTATTGAAGGCCTAACCGCTTATTACGCCTATGTTGCTACTGTAAACCGTATTTTCCCTGAAGGCTCAGGTAAAGAAGAGCATGACAACGAAACACACCTAATCAACGTCAACTACAAAGGCCTTGAGTTTGCCAAATTAACGGGTTATGCCTACCTTATCGACAACCAAGATGTCGCCGCATTCTCAACTGACACCTATGGTGTGCGCGCTACCGGTGATGTAAAACTTGATGCTTTAAAATTAAGCTACGAAGCGGAATTTGCCCAGCAATCTGAAGGAAGCGATAATCCAGCAAGTTACAGCGCGTCATACTACAAACTGGGTGCAGGTATCAACTTCGATGCTTTTGGCGCCAAAATTGGCTACGAAGTGCTAGGTTCTGACGATGGTAAAGCAGGCTTTATTACCCCTCTTGCGACCTTACATGCCTTCAATGGTTGGACAGATAAGTTCTTATTTGGCGGTAAAGGTAACTGGGAAAATGGTCTAGTTGACACTCATCTCATCGTGACTGCAAAACTTGCAGGCCTAAAGCTACTCGCTAAATATCACAAGTTTGATTCAGACTATGGTGACATCGACATGGGTAAGGAGTGGGGTGTTTCGGCTACCTACCCATTTGCCAATCACTACAGCGTGGGTGTTAAGTACGCCAGCTTCAGTGGCGCCGACGAAGGCTACGGTTTCTCAAACGATACCGACAAGCTTTGGCTCACTTTCCAAGCTAACTACTAATCGTCTAAGCGTTTAAACCCATGTGGTTTAAGCGCAACACTCCCTAATTAAGCAGGCAAGGTTATTTATGCCTGCTTTTTTCTGTCCATTACACACTTTTAAATAACTCACTTAGGCTGATCATTGTGCCACGCAGACATTGTGTAGGCCGATTAATACACACCGCAAAGCGATAATATTCATCCAGATGCGCCAATGTCACACTCCAATCATCGCTGCGCTCTGCGCTGTCTCGATACTGCATCAGACTAATCCCTCGGCTCGCTTCAATCTTGCCTAAACCGTCAATCAACAAACACTGACAGCTAACGTCATCAAAGCTGAAGCCAAATGACTTTAAGGATAGTGCTAGGCCTAACCCTTTCGCTTTGATATACGACTCTTTTAACGCCCACAGATTGAAAAAACGTTCGCGCTGCTCAGCCGTTGGCAACGCCAGCAACCCATCACGCTCCTGCTCAGTGAAATAGTGATTTAAAATGGAGTAAATATTGGTCGTTGAACGCCGCCTCTCAATATCTGCGCCCAGCTCGATATCGGCGTCGCCATGAGTAATGGCAAGTAGAAGGTAATCGCCACTATGACTGATGTTAAATGCGATTTGAGTGCGCTGAAACAGATCGGCTTGTAGCCTAGGTTTGCCTTTGTCACCATAGTCAAACCGCCATTGACTTGGTGTTATCTCAACTCCTAATGTCATAGCATAACGGGTTAACAAGGCACGTAAGTAACCTCTAACCAGTAACCCTTTTTCTTGCGCCTCTTGGCGTGCATAGCGCCTTACTTTAGCAAGCTCATCTTCTGGTAACCAAAGCGACAACTTAGCACGGTCAGTTGCAGACAAGCCATCATCAACTAATGGGCAACAATATACGGCAATGTCGTTGGTGACCTTATCAACTGGCGGTGTCAAATTGATTGCTCTTTAAGGAGGGTAAAGCGCGATTTTAACAGCATGAAGCGTCTAAGCAAATATCTCCAAAATTGATCACTGCGGCAATCGCAATTAAAAACTCCACCTCATCTGGCCAAAGACAACTGTCGACGCAGATTGGCCAAATAAACTCTCTGCCTTACCATCGAAACGCTGGGCGATAAGTTGCAATTGCCAGTCATTAGCGAGCGAATAACTGACGCTAGCCCCCAAGAAATAGGACCCATCCTGATAATAACTCCCAGAGGCACTAAGGCGGCTTAATGATGATACATCAAAGCTCACTTCGCCATAATAGGTCCATTGGGTATAACTCAGTGTCCGGGCATTCACAGGTAAGTTGAAGTAGAGCAATGCATTATCAGCCTGAGTCGGTGCTGAGATATAAAGCACAGAGCCTCGTATCATCCAGTTACGCTCGCTAGCAAAACTGTAGTCGCTCTCAAGCGTGGCCACATGGGTTGCTGATAATTGCTGTGTAGGCGAGATTAACTGCATCGACAATGACGAGTTTAACGCCTGGTTGAGCCGTGGCCAGCTATCATAAATTGGGTCAAAATAGCTCCACTCTCCTCGCACTCCCGCCCCTTGAATATCTGCGGCAAAGCCGCCGCCGAACACCCTATCAATCCCCGCTTTCCCTGCTAGGAACTGTATGTCCCACCCGCCATGGTTAAATAACATGCGCGTCGCGTAGCGATTGAGATCCTTATCTTGGTTAGCGTTATAAACTAACTCTACACTACTGGCAAACCCCAGTTTACGGCTAACCATCACCGCATCAGCACCTGCTCGTTCCTCATAATCAAAATCGTAAATAGAGTAAGCATTAAAAATATCATTGGGATTCCACAATGTGCTCATCGCCCAATTAATTCGAAACCGCCCCAATTTAAGCTGCCAATCTGCATCGGCATTAAAGGTTAAATATGCCCTATCAAGTTGGCTGTTGCCGACCCAGCCATCACTATCGAGCCAGTTGGTCGACAGGTCGAAATATCCACTATCAACGCCCACCAGCTTACCGTAGGCTGGAAACTGACTGGAATCGCCATAAAAGAGTCGATTACGCATCCCCAAATTAACGCGCAGTTTACTGTCAAAACGATATTCAAAGTTGAAACGCTGATGAAGCAGATGATCAAGCAAACTATCACTGCCATCAGGATGAGTGGCTGTGGCCATATATTTAACATAACCGGTTAGATCCCATGCTTTTTGAGGGGCAAGCCCGGGGATGGGCGATGCACTCAATGGGTAAACCATGCAAAGAGTCAGCAGGCTAGCAAACCGATAGTGGTTCGTTTTCACTGCTGTTTGTCCTCAACAAGCTGACCATCGTCAAAAACAATCACTCGCTTGGCGCGTTTTATCACCCGTTGATCATGGGTGGAGAAAATAAAAGTGGTGCCCTCTTTTTCATTGAGTTGTTGCATAATATCAAGCAGTTCACTGGTACTTTTAGCATCCAAATTTGCGGTAGGCTCATCTGCCATCACAAAGCGTGGCCGCGGCGCTAATGCTCTGGCAACAGCTACTCGTTGTTGCTGGCCTCCTGATAGCTTGGCAGGCACCTTATGTAACTGGTCTGTCAGCCCAACCTGATTTAGCAATTCTGTGGCCCGTTGCCGACACACTTGCTCGCTGTGCCCCTGAAGTTGCATCACAAACTCCACATTCTCTAACGCAGTCAGCACAGGGAGTAGGCTGTAATCTTGAAAAATAAAGCCAACATGATCGCGGCGAAAAGCAATTAATGCCTTGTCATCTAACAGACAAATATCGTTATCATCGATGCATACAGCCCCAGAGGTAGGGGAGTCGATGCCACCGATCATATTGAGTAACGTGGTCTTGCCTGAACCCGATGGCCCCATTACTGCGACAAACTCCCCCTGCTTTATACTCAAATCTAACGCTTTAACCGCATGCACTGGAAAGTCACTTTCCGGGTTGTAAACTTTACTTAGCTGACGAATTTCGATACTCATCGCATCAACTCCTTAATGCTTATGTGACATGGCATCAACAGGCCGCTGTTTTAAAATTTGCCGTGCAGGATAGAGTGACGCCAAGATGCTGACCAACACCACAGTGACAAACACCGCGACATATTCATTGGCGCTTACTGTTGGGTAAAGCGTGGTGTCGACACCAAACGCCCCTAACCCTTGAGCCATACTGCCTAGCGGAATGCCAGTGTGTCCCAGCAGCGTGACCAACATTAAACTGGCCAGTAATCCAATCGTTGCGCCCGTTACCCCTAAAAGCGTCGACTCCATTATAATAAGACTGAACACCTTGCCTTTTACCATGCCAATAGCCATCAACATTCCTAGCTCTCTGGTACGTTCAAACACCGACATCAGCATCACATTAACAATACCGAAGCCCATTGCAGACACAAAAATGATCAATATCACTGCATTGGACGCGCCCATCTGCGAAATGATGGTCGCCAGCATCGGCTGCACTTGCTGCCAATCTCGCACCCTGTTGCCACTATCGCTCAACAGGCTCAATTGTCCCGCAAGTTGTTTTGCCACGTGATTATCCATATTATTTGATTCATTGAGCACAATAGCTATTTCATGAATGCCCTTAACCCCTGCCAGTTTGCTCAAATCGCTGCGCCGCACGTAACTGTTTGCTTCATCAAAGCTGCTCGAAGGCGAGTTAAAGATGCCAGCGACACGAAAGGCAGCCCCGTGACGTCTTTGTCGGCATTACTAAACGTCAGAACGACTTTAGACCCCAGTTTCAGTCGCAGGCGCTCTGCGGTCTTTTGTGATACGACAATCGGATGTCGTCCCGTTTGCGGCAGCCAACTTCCCTGGGTAATACTGCCAACAATTGGGGTCACTTCAGCTTCGTGCAAACTATCTATGCCGTTAATGCGTATACCGCGATTAGCACGGGCCGAAGCAATCATGCCATCAACAAGGAAGCGCGTAGAAAAAGCCTTTACCTGTGGCATCCTCTGTAACGCCTCAATTAATGGCTGCGGGTTGATTAAAGTCTCGTTGATATCGGGGTCATCGAGATAGCGCTGGCTTTGGATCTGAATATGACTAGTTTGCCATGCAATGGCATTATCAATCATGTTGCCATACATGCCCGACATAAACCCCATCATCGCCACCACGCCCATCAAGCCAAATACCATGGCACACACCATGGTTGAGGTACGAATTTTGTTACGCCATAGGTTTCGCCAAGCCAATTTAATGACCATTATTATCCCCCTTCAGCGCCGCAACCAACGTTAAATGATAAGCACGCCACAAAGGATAAAGCAGACAAACACTCATCAGCGTTAATACAATGAACACCTGTTCTGCAACAAGCCTGACCGAGATCAACATTGGCATAATTGGCTCCCAGCCCATCTCCAACATCATCCTTGCTGTATCTCCCGTCAATTGGATGGGGTGATAATAAAAGTACCCGATAACAGGTAGACTCACCGCTAACCCAATAATGACACCAAGCACAGAGATAAAACTCGACTCGATAGCGATAAGCAGCAGTAGCTTACGCCGTAATAATCCCGTCGCTAACATGACACCAAATTCACGCTGTCTCTCTAAGGTCATCATTAAAATGGTGGCAAACAGTGCAAAGCCAACAATGCCATAAAGCAGATACATCATAAACACGCCACCAGCCTTATCCATGGTGATCTGTTGCGCCATCTCAGGGGCTAACTGTTGCCAGTCTCTAACATTTACCTCGGCGCCATACAAGGTTTGTAATTCAGCCTTTATGGCCGGGATCAGTGACAATTCGTCGCTGTGCAGTACCCAAGTAGTAACCTGCTCACCAGTAGAATAAAGCGTCTGAGCCAGTGACAACGGCATATAAACCAGCTGTTTATCTAGCCCTGCTAAGGGAAAGTGCAATATGCCTTTTATCCGATAGAGGCCTGCCGCCGTTTGCCCGCGATAACCCTGGCCATACAGCACAATTTCATCGCCAACCCCCAGAGATAATGCTTGAGCAAGCCCCTCACCAACCAGTACCGACTTATCGTTAGTTGCTATAAACTCACCTGCAACCAACTTACTCGCTATCCCTGAATATTGCTCTTCTCGCTCAGGTAACACACCAATCACCATCACCCCTTTTGAGCGTTCACCCGCCGAAGCCAGCGCAAAGGATTCGATACGCGGCAGTCGATAACTTACATGGGGCAGCGCCGATGCCAGCGAAATAAAGTGTTCGGTTTGAGGCAGGAGGTCTTCGATGCTTTGACTTTGAGCAAATTCAGGATGTTGTAGCTGTATTAACCCAGTCGAAAAACGCGCGCTATTGTCGATATTGTATTGGTAACTCCCCTCCTGCATGCTACGCATAAAAAGTGACAAAAACAGCGCTAACGCCAGCGACAGCGAGGTTAATAGAGTGCGCCGCTTTTGCCGCCATAGATTACGCCACGCGAGTTTCACCAACATAATTAATCCCTTAAGCGATAATTAATCCCGTAGTGCTTTCATCTGCTGCTGTGAGAAAAAACTGTCATCAATAGCGAAATTAAACTGCGCCTCATGGGTAATAAACTCGGTTCTTTGCCCCGGTTTATCCGCAGGAATCATCGCCATCTTGGTGGCCAACATTCGGCCACCCAATGACTTAATCTCCGAGGTTTCTAAGGTATTAACCAGCTCGTCAAACTCATCATAAAACTCAACGCGGCGCTGTAGAAAACTGGTCGTAGAGATCCACAAACGAACCTTATTCCACACCACTGGCGCATCGGGTTTTGCCAACGCATCGATAATATAGCTATTATCTCCATCAACTGTTTCTTGCCCGACAATCTGATGGTCATAGTCGACGACAATAGAAGATTGATTAATTAAATCATCATTGGTGAAATCCGAGCCCATCCAAGATTGACTTAGCATAGAGGGAGCGATTTTAATGACACGCTCAATGGAGGGGATCCAGTTCCACATTTCCTTAAAGCGCTTAAGTGATGCGCTCCCTTTATCTTTAGCTGGCGCGGTCACCAGTACCAGTGACAGGTCTTGTCCCTTAGTCCAACTTTTCATGGTCATTGAACGGGTCCAATCGGGACGGATAATGTTCATGGTTGCCACGCTGTAGCTGGACTCTCCTCGCATCTGTTTATCTGACTGACGCACAATATCTTGCGCCTCTAACACACGCTCATCTGCAATAACCAGCTGTGCTAAGGTCAATAAGAGCACACATGTAAAAAAATGAACCATCTTCCCTGAAATCTTATTCATCACCCCTCCTATTATCCCTATTGCACAGAGAAATTTTGCATCTACTGTAACTATAACTGATTGAACAACAACGAAACAGGGAATGGTCAGAAAATAAGCTCAGGGGATAAAACATAGAAATAGCACCATTCCCTCACTCGACTAACCAGTAGTCATCACACCAATTTGGCACACAATAAAGGGCACAGACCGCAGAAAACAGGCTTTATCTAAGCAAGCTTAAAATAAAAAATTAATACGACTAATGTGCTAGCCAAGGCCACTATAAATTGTAGGCCCGCTCGGCGATGTTGTTTGGAATACGCAAGCACTTGAGGATGGGTAATTTGACTAAATAGCGGATGGTTTTCAACATTAAACAAAATAAAAGGCGCTTTAAACCAAGCTGGTGCGCCCAACGCAAACCAGATCCTCGGCTCATGATGTTTTATCGCTTGATAATAGCGCAGCTCAATAACACTGGTTCTGATGACTAACGCTGCCAAACACAAAGCTAATACCGTCAACATTGCTCACCGCTCCATATCTCGTGTTAACACTATACGTCTTGGCAACATAACACTAAAAAAGCGCGATGGGTCAGCATCACGCTTTGTTGGCTTTAGAAATAAACTTATTTTTTACAAGCTTTCATGGGGACCAAAAACCTCGTAGTGCATGCGGCTACTGTCGATACCTAAGTCCAATAATTGCTGCTTAATAGATGCCATAAATGCTACCGGCCCACAGAAATAATAGCGCGCGTTGGGTTGGATCTTATCGGCAACTTTCGACAGTTCCATAGTTCCTTCAAATTGATAATCTTCTGCAGGTAAGTCTTGGCTGTTTGGCTGGCGATACCAGACAAAACGCGTTAACTTATCATGGTGATGAATTTGGCTATTGATATAGGACTTAAACCCGTGTAACTCGCCGTTTTCACAAGCATGGAGCCAAGTGATGTTGGCGTGACTGTCGTCAGCCAATCGATAATTAAGCATGCTCATCATAGGTGTTAAGCCAACCCCTGCAGAGATCAACACGACCGGATTTACCTCCTGTGTATCCAAGAAAAAATCGCCCGCTGGCGGGATCACGGCAAGCTCATCACCCACCTCATAACTGTCATGTAATAACGAAGAAACCTGGCCACCGACTTCGCGCTTCACACTAATGCGATAATTGCGACCATTAGGCGAATCTGAAAGTGAGTATTGACGTATCTCTTGGTTCTCTAGTCTCGGGTGGTTTAGATGAACACTTAGGTATTGCCCTGGCAAAAAGCCTAGCACTGGTTCACCGTCTACAGGTGTCAACTCAAAAGAGGTGATCACGGCAGACTCAATCACTTTGGCACTGATGGTAAACTGACGGGTTCCCTGCCAACCGCCTGTTTGCTCGGCACTATTCTGATAGAGCTGGGCTTCACGGCCAATAAAAATATCGGCAAGAAAACCGTAAGCTTTGCCCCATGCTTCAAGCACCTCGTCGGTAACAGCCTCTCCACCAAGCTCCTTAAGCGTTGCCAGCAAATGTCCGCCGACAATTTGATACTGCTCTGGTGTGATCAAAAAGCCAGTATGTTTGTGGGCTATACGCTCAACGGCGTCAGTTAGGGCACTCAGGTTTTCTATATTTTTAGCATAAGCGGCAACCGCGTTAAACAAGGCAACAGGCTGGCCACCTGTGTGTTGGTGGGCTAAATTGAAGGTATCTTTCAGCTCAGGGTTATGTTCAAACATCCGCTGATAAAAGTGAGTGGTTAGCGCCGGGCCGGCAGACTCGAGCAATGGGATTGTACTCTTAACAACATGGATTGTGTGTTGATCCAACATAGTGAACGGCTCCTAACATGCAAATATTATGTTTGTTTATTTTCTGCGATAATAAAGATGCATTTGATTTAGATCAATAAATATTATTATAAATTGTGTTGGACACGATCGTGATCACAAAAGAAAAACGGGTTACTGCGCCAAGAGCACCACAACCTTGTGACGACAAAATGGTTAGCGAGCCTCGCAGGAGAGAAGCATCAGTAAACAACAAGGGAGATAAGGCCAGCCATCTACACTCGCCAAATACCAAAATACAAAGCTTAAGCACTTGCATATTAACAAGTGCTTTTATGCAGCAACTTATTCAGGCTGACATGCCGCCACAAAGGTCATTTCAACTAAATAACTAGGGTCAGCAAGTTCCGCTTTAACACAGGCGCGACTTGGTGCACAACCTTGAGGGAACCAAGCGTCCCATTGCTCATTTAAAATCGCCAAGTGCGCAAAATCTGTCACATAAATAGTGGTCGACAATACCGATGATCTATCACTGCCGACCTTCGCTAAAGTCGCTTCCGCTTGCGCCAAAATCTGCTTAACTTGGCCGTGCATGTCTGCACTGGTGTCTGTCGCAATCTCGACAAAATGCGCGATGCCATTAAAAATGGTCGCATCAGACCAGCGCGGACTTGGGTTAATGCGTCAAATATTCATTTAATACCTTCT
Organism: Shewanella colwelliana ATCC 39565; assembly: GCF_000518705.1. Taxonomy (GTDB): domain Bacteria; phylum Pseudomonadota; class Gammaproteobacteria; order Enterobacterales; family Shewanellaceae; genus Shewanella; species Shewanella colwelliana. The sequence goes on along the minus strand of NZ_KI912481.1, from coordinate 85,562 downwards.
TCAACAAAATAAAGCGGTATGATAACTAAGTTTAGCGGCATACATCAGTAAAAATACGCAAGCCTAGCAGTTTAAGCCGCTCAGCAGTTTGTTAACATCTGTCGATTCATTCATGGCAAAAAATAAGGAGATCATTCAACATGCGCCAACTATTTCCGCTAGCACTGCTGCTCTATTCTGGTATCAGTCATGCCACTATCGCGCCGCAAACATTAACCGAGATAAAAGCCATTCAATTTAGTGAGCCCAATATTGCCACCGCCGGCTTACCCACCCCCGCACAGTTTGTGCAACTTAAAGAAGCGGGCGTCGATCTTGTGATCAATCTTATTCCACAGGGAAACCCCAACGGCCATGACAACGAGCAAGCACTGGTCACCGAAGCTGGTATGCGCTACGAAGGAATTGAAGTGGACTGGGAGCAGCCACGCTTAGAAGATGTTACCCGTTTTTTTGAAATAATGGATGCCCATAAGGGCCAAGATATCTTAATCCATTGTGTGGCTAATTATCGTGCATCGGCATTCTACTACCTCTATCGCAGCACCAGAGAAGGCGATGGTGAGCCAGTGTCAATGCAACAGGTGATGAGCCCATGGGGAGATTTAGACAGTAGCTTGCCACAGTATCCACAATGGCAGCAGTTAATTGAACAAGTAACAGCCCAAAGCGCACAATGACACTGACAGCGTTAATACATAACGAGCAAGCAATTAGCCTGCTCTATTTGTATTAACGCTACGCCTCTCTTTTTGATAACAACTCACCCTGGCAGTTCAATCGTCGCCAGCTTCTAAAGCAAGGTTGCCTTGAGGGATCATTGTCATGCCAGGCTCGTAGCAGGTAACGCGGTCACGGCCGTTAGCTTTAGATTGATACATAGCGATATCGACTCGAGTCATTAACGGATCTAAGCTGAGATCCGCTTCAACGCTGGTGCACACACCAAAACTGGCTGTAAGCGCAAACGTTTTTTGTGACGAGTAATTATCAATTTTTGCAACGGTTTTACGACACCGCTCGGCTAGCGCCAATGCATCAGTTGCGGTGCAATAGGGCAAAAACAGCGCAAACTCCTCTCCCCCATTCGTACAAATAGGTCTTGCTTACCGGTTAAGGGCTTGATGGCCGTGACCACTTCTTTAAGTGCCCAGTCACCCGCACTATGACCATAATTATCATTAATTGACTTAAATAGATCTAAATCAAACATGATCACACTAAACGCACCACCATGGGCTAAAACGTCTACAAATGAAATTTCAGCCGCTTCTTGACCTGTGCCACGGTTCAATATTTTGGTTAACTGATCCAGCTGAGATAGGCGCTTATATTTGCGACGTTGAAAAAACATATTCACGGAAAAAATCACCAACAACACCGAAAGACCGATAATGATGGTTGACACTAACCTCTCTTGCGAACGCGCTAAATCGACTAGCTTTTGCTGCGCGGTGTATAGTGCTCTATCTTGATTAAGCATCTTAATTTCACGAGTCTTTTCAGCGTTCTCAAATTTAGCCATTTGATAAGCGTAAGCTTTCGCTTTAGTTTCATTGATGAGGTTTTCACTCAGTGTCTGATACTCAGCTAAATATTTGTATGCCTGTGAATAGTCACCGCGTTTTTCAAGCACTCCTACCATGGCTTTCGTTGCACGTTTTTTTACTTCGACATGACTAGGATCGTCGGGTAAAGAGATCACCCGTTGTGCATAAGTCACCGCGTTATCGTACTCAGAAAGAGATAAATATGTTTCCGCCAGTAAAGAGTTAACGTCATTAATTTCAAGTTGATACTGAAATTGCCGATATTGGTTCAGCGCCAATTGAAACTGTTTTAGCGCATCACTATATTCACCAAGTTCAAAACAGGCACTTCCAATGCCTTTATTTGCCATGGCGACAATGAGTGGAATATTGTGCTCAGCACAATAGGAGCGAGCAGCAGTTAAAGCGGATTTTGCTTCTTGATAATTCGACTGTTTTAGCTCTGACACGCCAATATACAACTGCGCATAACATTGCTCTTTCGCCGATATGCCTCGACTTAACTCAAACGCTAACGTCGCATAACGCTTTACCTCATCAAACACTTGCAGATCAAGATACAGATTAGCAAGCCTCAAATAAGAGGTCATCTTAATCGTGATATCATCAATCTCCTCGATTCGGCTTAAATTCATAGCCATCGCTTCGAGAGCGCCCTGATAGTTTCTCAGCGCCATCAACGCCGTTGCTTGATAGAGATATATAGAGTTAAGCAAACTTGCAGAATGAGTAAGCTGTTCAGCTTCCACAAGCAAACTATAGGCTTTAGCATATTCGCCTTTAAACAGTTCTTTATTGCTTTCTAAAGAGAGCAACCTCGCGTGTTGCTCTCTTGTCAGAACATTAACATTTTCTTTTAATAAATGGATTAAATCAGATGACTTAGCTGGCTCGGCAATCAAAGAGGCTTTTAGCTCATCCAAAATTGAATCATAATCAATTGCAGCAGCAAAGGCTTGGCTATGGGCCAAGCAAACAATTAAAGCCAGGATTATCGCTCTGAGATAATACATATCTTTTAAAAGTCGTTATTTGCTGTCATTGGGATTTGTAATGATCATATAAGATTTAGCATCAACTGAATCACCAGATAGCTGTTTTAACTTAGTCTTATCCCCAGTTAATACCGCTTGTATCTCTTCATCACTAAGTCCATTAGCTTTCATCACACCTTCAGGGTCTTTTTGATAAGCTTCCATTAGCGCTGCATCGGATCCTAGCTTCTCAAAAAAATCACTTAACTTAGACATATCATTCTCCATTGTTATGTTTTTACATTATCTACATTGCAAGGCGGTGATTCAGTGCTAAGCCCAACCACCAATTAAATCCTAACTACCCTAAATCCGCTTCACTGATCCCCAGTTTCGCCAAAATGGCGTGATTCACCGTCAAGGGTTGTGAAGGGGGAATAAGTAAAGTCGTAATGGCTGACAGTGACGCAAAAGGCAGCTCCCTCAATGGCAGTTTATCTATCCGCGGTGACTGTATCGGCAGATTGGGGGCTTCATAAAGGATTATTTCATGATCAAGGGGATACCACTGATTAAGCTGTTCGACTAACACCTGTAGTCGATCTGAATTGGTATGAAACTCGGTTAAGGTGTGCTCGCCTGCAATCCCTATCTGCCACAAGAGTAAATGGGTGGTGGGGTCAGGAGTATGGCAATAGAACATAAACTGACTTGCTTCAAAGCTCTGATGGCCCGAATTGCCAGGATCAATTCCCACGTCAGCCCAAAGACATGCTTCGGCAGAGATACCCGGTTCCATCTTGGCGCTATAACCCTCTTTACGGGCACGCCTAATAGCAAAATGAGAAACACAAGCAAATACGCCGGGATGACCATAAAGGGCGCAGACCACCTTTTTGTTCGCGCGCACCTCGGTCAAAATTGCTTCGACCATCTGCTCATAGGTATCGCGGCGGTTTTTAATTTCCCCAGGTTGAGCGTAATAGCACTGCAAAGAGCGCACATCACCATTAAGTTTTTCAAGCCAACTGAGTGCAAAACCATCGGGAACCAGTGAAAACACCACATCGGCATGCTCAATGTGGCTTTTGCTGATCACGCTAATCTGCCCAGCAAGGTTAAGCCCGGTGCCTACGCACACTAAACTGCCCGAATTATCCGTTTCCGTCACGCCTAAACACTTTCCATTATCGTTTTTATTATTCATCGAAACTGTCATGCTCAAAATAGCAAGTAAACGATGCTTTCAAGCAAGCGTAAACCTAGAGCAATGTTGATGATATTAGAGCATTAACTTAGCACATTTACCATGAATGCAAACAGATCAAAGCAATTTCCTAACAACTTTTTGATCCATGCTAAACCAAACCGTTACAGTGAGAAATGCAAACTTATTTCACCAAAATGAAACTTCCCTCCTTGCTTTTGGTCTGACCTTACAATTATCAATCTAAATTTGGGGCATTTAATCTTGACCAATATGAACAAATTACATCAGCTCAATCCCCTAAGCCTATTGTGATACTCAACACTTAAGCTGGACTGTCACCTTGTGATTGATGGTTAGAATAATGGAGCGCAGCGATGCGTCGGTTGCACCCAAATACAGCACAACCGGGCAGTGATTAGGCAAGATGACAATGACAACAAACCATGGGATTAAGCCTTATGGCTCGCCCCGGGTTCAGGTTAATTAAGCTGATACCCAAAAAACGTTTTCCCCTTAGAGCTAGCAGGCAACTTGAAACAAGCCAGAGAAAACAACAATAGCGCTTGTCAGCGAGGGGAATGCTTGGGTATTATGGCCGACAGATTTTTAGGACGTAGCGCATTCAATGACTATAAAAAAACATAGTATTACCCTTTTAGGCGCAGCTGCGCTTTCTCTATCACTTAGTGCCTGTAGCGTTTTCGATTGGCTCATTTATAAGCCAGACATTCCGCAGGGCAACTACATGGAAACTCAGCAAGTTGAGAAGCTTCGTGTCGAGATGACCAAAGAGCAAGTAGAGTACATCCTAGGTCGTCCGGTACTGCGCGACAGTTTTTCCGACAACACTTGGTACTATGTTTACCACTATAAAAGTGGCCGTGATGCGAGCATCATCCATAAAGAGCTTATCCTGCATTTCGATGAAGATAAGTTAAGGCGTATCGACGGTGATTATGAATTATCAGCCGAGTTTAACACCCCACTGGATCAGAGCCGTTTACCTCAACTCAGTGGTGAAATTTCAGATAAAGGCGACTTAGTGCCATTAAACCCTGAATCTCGGCCCGATGCGAAGCCGCTGATTGAAGAGAAGAAGCCGCAGTCGCTCAACGAAATTAAATCTTCTGAATAGCATCATAGCGATTTAGTTGATACAAAAAAGGTTCTTCAGCTTATGCTCAAGAACCTTTTTATTATCGAGATCTAATGACCCATACACTGAAAGTTTTTATTAACCACAGCCAGCATTAACGATCAATATTAACTGCGGCCACCGGTAACTTTATTGGCTCTGCCCTCTTCTTTAGCCTTTTCCGCTCGTTTACGACGAACATCCTTAGGATCGGCAATCAGTGGACGATAGATTTCAACCCGTTGACCGGGTAACAACACCTCATCATGTTTTACCGCGCGGCTAAATATACCTAACTTAACCTTTTCAAGGTCAATTTCTGGAAAAAATCGGCACATATCGCTTTGTTTAACGGCATCGATACAACGAGTTCCAGGGGGCACCATTACCGAAATGCGTTTCTGTTGGTTAGGTAACGCATAGATCACTTCAACGGCAAAGTTTTCTTGTTCAATCATGAATACTTGACTTCCTTACTCTTGCCTAGGACTTGTAAACAACTTTAGCACGGCTAGTAAACGCCGATACCATAGAGGACATTAACTCTTTAAATACGCGACCAAATGCCATATCGGCAACCGGGCTAGAAAATTCAAAATTAAGTTGAAAATCCACCTTACAGGCATCTTCAGTTAACTCGGTAAAAAACCATGTGCCATGCAAATGTTTAAACGGACCATTTTCTAGTGCCAGCTCAATAGACTTGCCAGGCTCAACTTGATTACGTGTGGTAAAGGTTTTGCTGATCCCCGCTTTAGACACATCGACAGAAGCCAACATGGTTTTACCATCAAACTCAAGTACCTTGCCCCCAACACATCCAGGCAAGAATTCTTTATATGACTCAACATCGTTAACCAGTTCATACATCTGCATCGCACTAAAACGGACTAACACACTGCGGGATATCTGTGGCATCTGTTTGTTTAACCTAAATAGCGTTAAAGATTACTTAAAATCTGATTGAGCGATTTTACCACGCTCCCAGCCACGGGTCACCTGTGGCTCAAGGCTGGATAAGCTGGATGAAAAAACATCAAATCGACAACTAAACGCCACAAAATCGCGAAATAATGTCGTCAGCCAATTCCAAATTAGCTAACCGCGCGTATAATAGCCCGCCTATGGCTAAGAAAAATGCAAAAAAATCAAAGAACCCACCAGCAACGATAGCGCGTAATAAACGTGCGACCTTCGATTATAAATTTGAAGAGAAATTTGAAGCTGGCTTATCCCTCATGGGATGGGAAGTGAAATCGATCCGAGTCGGTAAGGTTAACCTGTCTGAGAGCTACGTGTTCTTACGAAACGGTGAAGCTTATCTATTTGGTTGTACTATCACACCACTCAACACCGCATCGACCCATGTAGTGTGTGACCCTATGCGCGACAGAAAGCTTTTGCTTAACCGCAAAGAGCTGGACAAGCTGCAAGGCTTGGTCGACCGCCAAGGTTACTCTATTGTGCCGATCTCAATGTACTGGCGCAAAGGCGCTTGGGTAAAAATTGAGATTGGTTTGGGTAAAGGCAAGAAAGAACACGATAAGCGCGACGATACCAAAGAGCGCGAGTGGAAGATTGAAAAATCTCGTACCATGAAGAAAGCCGTTCAACAGTAATTAGCGTAAGCTTGCTGTTTAAACAGGTAAAATGGTCGGATAACGAACAATCAATTGTAACAACATGATTTATCCTTGGTGTTAGAGGATTTAGCAGGTTACAATCACATTGTACTTGGGGGCGATTCTGGATTCGACAAGATTCACGAAACCCTAGGAGCATGCCGAGGGGCGGTTGGCCTCGTAAAAAGCCGCACAGTTATAGTTGCAAACGACGATAACTACGCTCTAGCAGCTTAGGCTAGCTAGCCATCTTGCTCACGTTTCTCAAATGGGCAGAGTAATAAGATGGTCACCTTTACATTTGATAGCGAGGGAACCACGTTCAGGGGTGAACCGCGAAACAGTACTGAACTCGCCAATTGCAATCCTGTCTTTCGGAGTGTACTTGGTTAACCAAAAGAGAGACTAAGCATGTAGCGCCGAGGATGTAGGCTTTTTGGACGCGGGTTCGAGCCCCGCCGCCTCCACCAAATATAGGATTAAAGACGTCTCAGGACGTCTTTTTTTCTGCCTGCAGAACACTAAAATCAATGACTTAGCACCATTTAGCGTTTTTTAACATCCCATAGCAGCTTGAGATCTATGTAACACCTACTGTAACATCGGAGCCAAATCTCAATTTGGGTGTTACAGTCATGGCCAATACCACTAAGCAGCTCACCGCAACGCAAGTTGCTAACGCAAAGCCTAAAGACAAAGAGTACAACCTCGCTGATGGCAGAGGGTTATCACTCAGAGTCAAAACCAGTGGTTCCAAGTTCTGGCTATTCAACTACACACGCCCAATCACCAAGAAGCGCGCAAACCTAGGTTTAGGCACTTACCCTGATGTGCCGTTAGCAGAAGCCAGAAAGCGCAGAGAAGCCGCCCGAGAGCTGCTTGCCCAAGGTATCGATCCACAGCACCACCAGCAGCAACTGAAAGAAGCGGTAAAAAACGATGCTGAAAACACCCTAAGATCGGTAACCGACACCTGGTTTGAAATTAAGAAGCAAAAGGTCTCTAAAAATCATGGTCAAAAGCTGTATCGCCGCCTCGAGCTTTACCTCTTCCCAGCCCTGGCTGACACGCCAATCAGTACCTTAACTGCCCCACAGGTCATCCAGGTGCTCAAGCCTGCCGAAGCTAAGGGCAATGTAGAAACCTGCAAGCGTGTCATCAGCTGGCTAAACGAAGTGATGACCTTTGCAGTCAATACTGGGTTAATACATTCAAATCCACTGATAGGCATAGCAGCTGCATTTGGTGTCCCAGAGAAGCGTCAAATGCCGACACTGAAACCTGCCGAACTTCCTGAGTTTATGGAAGCGTTGTCTTACGCCAGCATCAAGCTGACTACTCGTTGTTTGATTGAACTGCAACTGCACACCATGACTCGGCCAGCGGAAGCCGCTATGGCTAAGTGGACTGAGATAGATTTCGAACAGCAGATATGGGTGATACCTGCTGAGCGGATGAAGATGAAGCGCGAACATATCATCCCGCTAACACCACAAGTCATAGCGCTACTACAGCGTATGCAGCCGATCAGCGCCCACCTGAAGTACATATTCCCTGCCGATAGGAACCCAAACAACCACACCAATACTGAAACGGCCAATATGGCTATCGGGCGTATGGGTTACCAGGGCCGCTTAGTGGCTCATGGCCTGCGAGCATTAGCCAGCACCACGCTAAACGAACAAGGCTTTGATGCAGAGCTCATCGAGGTGTCCCTGGCTCACGTAGATAAGAACACAGTTCGAGCGGCTTACAACCGCGCCGACTACATTGAGCGGCGTAGAGAGCTTATGTGTTGGTGGAGTGGGCATATCTACCAGCCAGGAAAAGGCTAGAGTGACCAAGAATAATGGGCTGCACATTTAAAGCCCTTCCTTAGCTCATTTCTGGACAGAAGCGCTTTAGAGCATTAGGTCTAGGCAACCTAACATTAATTAGTAACAAAAGTTTTTCGAAATCCTTAATTCGCTGCGACCCTTTCACCTGCTTATTCACATCATTCATCTAACTGATTTATCTATTTTTATTTCCTAGACTGTTGTAGCATTGCCTGGTGAATAATCACGCATCTAGCCGGTAGGTTAATGAATGGCAATAAAGACAGCATGGGCACTTAAAGACAACAAGTTGATTAACATTAATCAGCTCGATAGAGATACAGAGCGTGGCTCAAAGTGTGGCTGTTTATGTATTTCATGCAATTCACAACTCGTAGCTCGAATGGGTGATCATAAGGCTTATCACTTTGCACACGGCTCAGACTACAACTGTTCTCTTGAGAGCATCCAGCACCAGCTTGCAAAAGCAATTATTGCCACCTGCATTTCTGAATCAATTACCACTTCATCAAACAATCCTATTAATACGAATCTGAATCACAGCGTAGTGCTTAAAACTGTCGATCTTGAAAAAGCACTAGCTGACGGTGAACTGATAGCAGATTGCTTTGTTAACCGAGAGCACGAGTCATTTGCTATTGAGATTTTTTACACGAACAAGAAAAGCTCTGCTCATATAGAGCGATACCATGATCTTGGGATTTCTGCTCTGGAAATAGATGTTTCAGAGATGGGACTGCAACTTAACCGTGACGAACTCAAACGATTTGTACTAGATGATGCGCCAAGAAAGTGGCTCAGAAAGACTCTGCTAGAACAAGAAATAGAGTATAGCACCGCTGACGGATTGGACTGGATAACAGCTGATGATACCGTATGCGCACTAAAAGAACTCCACGAAAATGACAGGCTGTACGACTTCGTTGGAGCTATTGGCACATGTGGACAGTCTAGTTTTAGGCGCAGAGAGAGGATAAATGTTCAATCTGTAGAAGGTGTAATAGAGTTAAATGAGCACTATGTGTTAGCTCGTGGCTTTGTGAATAGAAGCGTATCAGTAGCCATCATGTTTCCGCTTGGTGATTACGAACCACAGAGCCTTACGTCCCCCACTCTCGTGGTGGATCTCGATATCTGGGGGAGTCATCATCGTGCTAATTGGCACGGTATTGAGAAGTGGAAAAAGAAACTCCAGTATCAAGCGGACTTAGAAGCGGAGAAAAAAGAACAAAGGCGGCTTAAACGTCTTACTGCTAAAGATAACGAACTCAAGATAGAGCACATCTGCAAGATGTATAAGCAGTCATCTTCATTGACTGATTTTTATAGAGCTCTTGCTGAGCAAACTGGCTTGGAATTATCAGATCTGCCATTCATGAGTAGTGAAAAAATCATGACCAACTGGAATTGTCCAAGAGCTGTATGGCGAGCAATTGTACTACTTGTTTTCGTTCGACAGGGAAAGGAGCTGGAGTGCGACATGATTGGCTATGATATGTTCATGAATGATGCCTTTGGCTGTGATTATCGTTATGCCGAGAACAGAAGCAAAGAAGTGTACTTCTGGCTTGATAAACACTTCGAAACACTTGGTGCCAAGAAAAAGCGGCTCGTTTATCAGTTCCACAAGTCGAAGCTACCGAAGAACTTCGACGCTATGATGGTGGATTTGATTACTAGCTAGCCTGCCAACTTTCGACCAGATGTTACCTACTTTCAAGCTCATTGTAGTGGTACGGTTAATTTGGTCACCTAATCAAAGGTGTTGCCATTCGGATAACTTAAACCAATGTTTTTTGATACCAGCCTTTCCGGTAGGTTTAATGAATTAGTTCGCCATCATCTTCTGAAACTCCATGAACTGCTTAAATTGGTCTTCCATATCTGGCGAGGTCTTTTCTGCAGGCTTTGATAACTTACGCAACAACTCGGCTTGTTTGTAGTCAGGCACATCACCGTAGCTATAAAAGCTGGTCAACACACTTTCGTGCCCTAAGTTTTGGCTCCATGCTTTAAACTCTTCTGGCGTACGACACAGGTTCTCACCAAGCCTGACCAGCGTGTTTCGAAAACTGTGTGGGTTATAGTAAGGCAGCCCCACTGATTCAAAGGCTGTTCTAAAGATCTTACGAATCGGGGTTGCATTACTCCAACTCTCCTTAAGCAAGCCAACAGCTGTGAATTGTTGATTGTAGTTGTGCGCCAGCTTAGTCTTGGGAAACAAGGGATCATTTGGTTTATACCCGAGCTCTCCAGTCAAACGCTCAATCCACTCTGCCAAAATTTTTGATGGCAGCTCTCCCACGGGAAAAAAGTAAGTGATAAAGGTTTTACTGAACTTGGTCTTAACCTCCCTAGCATCTTGATAGAAGCTTTGCTCAACAAGATCAACATGCTTGATCTTAACCGAAGCAACCGCCCCGTCTCTTGCGCCAGTTATGAGAACAAATGCGAGTAACGCTCTATCACGCATTTCTAATACTGTTTCACAAGGCATCGCTTGCAAGGTCTGCATAATTTGCTCTACCGTTGCCACATTTCTTGTACGCTTGGCATTGGCAATACGGGTATCTTTTTCAGAGAGGTTGAAATACTCAATATCGCTATAGTTAATTTTTGCTCGATAGCCTTTTTGCGTTACCAGGAATTGAAAAAAACCTTTCAAGTGTCGCATGGTAGTCAGCACCGTTGCCTTGCTCAGTTTATCGCCTGTCACCACTGATTTACAAGAAAGAAGGTGCTTCTTAAAAGCGATTGCATGCTTAGCCCTAAACTTCTTAAAGTCTAGGTAATTTGTAGCCTCATCAAACCGATTAATTGATTTCATTACGCCATCAATCGTTGAGTCATCCAGCTGTTTTGCTTCCTTCAAATACTTTGCGTATTCGTACAGGATTCGGGCGTTTTTTGTACTATTTGTTTTCATCATTAAATACCTTAGTTAAAGGATAATTTAAGAGCGTTTGATCTCTCAGGATTAAGTGCTTTTCAGCTATCGGTAATTTCCCCCCGAGTTCAAGCCAAATCTGGTTTACATCGCGCCAAGAAACATATTTATTTGACCACTTACCACACTCACCACACCGACCTTTCATTTGCGCCATGCCCGAAGGCTTTGCTATAAATTCAACCGAATTGATGCTCGGCACTTTAGGTTGCTTGCATTTGAAACAGTACATTTCATCAAGCTCACATCGATGCAGATATGTCTTACGCTTCTGTTTTAAATACAGCTTCAAGTCAGCACCTTGAATTAGCAAAGGGCGGGTTTCATCGATAACTGGCAAGCCAGCACGAATCCAATTACGCACAGTTTTCGGATGAACATCCAAAGTTTCACTAACATCCATGACTGTATAGCTGCGATGAATTTTGATTCGATTAGGGTTATTACGACTACTCATTGTTAGTCCCCTTAGCTGCAGCGATCCGCTCATCTAGCCATTGCTCGATATCTGACTCGAGCCAACCCACAGCTCGGTCACCTAATGAAATGCTTGCGGGGAATTTCCCCTGAGCGATGCGCAAATAGATACTGCTACGCGATAAACCAACCTTTCCTTTAACTGCAGGTAGGCGCAGAACTTTCTTGGACATAAAAAAACCTCTTGGCTGTTTATTGGATAGCCAAGAGGTTACAGATAGGTGGAGGTTAGAAAGCGCAATTGCGGAAAGCAGATACTCAATTGCGTTTCTGAATTGCTATGAGTCAGCTAAGTCGTATCAACTTGGGCCTTGTTGATCAGATCAATCACAGGGCAAGCCTATCCCAGGCTGCTTCTGATAGTGACCGTTGGTGATAATCATTGTCTTTCTTCCACTGATTCAATTCATCTTTCTTAAGCGCGGCAACGGCTTCATTTCTTGGATGCTATCCTTCCCAGTAAGCCGCATTTTTCCTGGCCAATATTTGTCCACTAATTAGCTACAAACCTTTTGCCTATATTAAAGTATTTGAAGCTGCTTAAGATCGGCGTCAACTTGCATCAGCACATCATTATACCGGTCCAGTCTTAGCTCTTTTTGCTGTAAATCCTGGGATAACTGCTCGACACTGTCGGCCAGGTCTCGCGTCAAGCTAGGGACAAATTCAGCCTCCTCCTGTGACAGCTTGGCCAGCATGTTACGAATACAGATCTTCAGTTCTGCGGCAATATCCTGCAACAGCAGCGCAACGACTCGCGACTACTCATTACGCAGCTGAGCGATTTGATCTCCTTCCACCTGGCTGCTGGTAAATTGCTGGCGAATGGTATCGATATGCCGCGCCAGATCCAGATTAATCGCCGGGATAGTTATTCGCGCCACCGCATTGTCCAGAGGTAACAATACCATCTCAGGGTCAAAATCATCGTCGCTGAAGTCGAACATGTCTTTGACCGCCGACTTGATGTCGTTTCTGAACAGCCCCAGATTAATGGCCTGCTCACTAGCCGCAAACAATTTACGACTGGTTGCCATCACAAAGTCCTCCAACCTGGCGACCGCCTCCTGCACATCGGCATAGGTATAGTTCACGGTACGATAATGCGTGGTATATTCGGTGCGACTGCTCCCCCAGGAAGATGGGTTATACCATTTAGAGGTACTGACCTGATGCGAAGTCTCATAGCTCTCCTGTCGCGAGCCCGTTTGAGACTGTACCTGTTTGGCACCAAGGGAGGCCTGTTCGATTTCATTGCTCGCCTTGAGCAGTGCTTTCTCTGCCTGGATCCGGTATTTTTCAAATACGGTTTTAACCTTGAACTCACCGGCCTCGATGCGCTTAATGAGCGCGTTCTGCTTCTGAGTCAATGCCTCCAGATCGCCGTCACACAGGAGTTTTTGCTTATGACTCACATCCTCGCGCATGCTGGAAAGCTTTTGCAACACTTCACGTGAAGAGCCCCTGAGCAGATTACCGAAGCGCTCCGCCATAATCTGGGTTTTCTTGTCCCGAACGCTATCCAGCTTATGCTCAATTTTACCAAAGTTGCCCAATTGCCTTAGAATTTCCGGTGTCACACTAAAACCCGGGTACATCTCATTTAATTTGTCCAATGACAACTGTTCTTCATCCGACAACACCAGATTGTCATTTGCCAACTTGCGGGCAAGATCCAGACAGCGGGCAGAGATGAATATCGGCGGCAAGGCATTTTGCAGTGTCTGCATCAGATGGCTCTGGCTGCTGACATCGGCGCAGTCCGCCTGCGATTGCTGACTCAACTCCCGGGCACACACACTGGCCACACTGTCCTGAGCATGGCGATTGAGCTTGCTGGTCAGCCCGGACAATGCAGCGCCAATATTCGGATAGCTGTGATACTCATCGTCCAGGGCATTGTCAAATACAGAGCCTACCAGGACAATTTCTTCTATGCCCTTGTTGGGAATATTCTGTGCCAGCAGACCCATATCGTGCACGTCCAAAAACTGGCTGCAATTGCTTAAAAAGAAGATCACATCGCACTGGCCGATAAATTCCTGGGTCTTGCGGCCGCGGGAAATAATGGGATCGTTCACCCCAGGAGTATCCACCACCTCGATATCCTGTAAGCCCGGAATATTCAGTCGCAGCTCAGTACTCTTGACTATCGGGGTAAACTGGCCATTGGCGCCCACAAATTGATTCAGTTGATCAACCAAGTCACGGTTGCTGTTCACCCCATGAATACTATGTGACTGTCCCAGGTAATCATCTACATCGACGCCATTGCTGGCGATCATGTTCACCAGTTCCTGACTGGCACTCTCCTCATCACTGGGGGCCACGGCCAGTGGGCGCATCGCAAAGCCCCTCCCACCAGCCCTGGCCTGATTAAATGCATTCAGTTCACGCTCATAGTTGGCCTGTTTTTCACTGGCAGTTGCGGCGGTACTCTGCACCTGTTCCCACTCGGCCTGGCTGTAAAACTCAACAGTGGCGGCCGGTTGTTCTTGAAAGCTAATCCTTGTCAGGGCTGCCGTCATTGGGGTGGCAGCCTTGGGCAAGACATCCTTGCCATCAAACAGCAAGGAGTTCAAGAATGATGACTTTCCCCGCTTGATTTGACCGATAATCCCGATCCTCAGAGTCCGGTTATCATCCAGACAATGGGCGGCATCCTGCCTGAATACTGCGGCCAGAGACTGCAACTCATCGAGCTGCGTGGCATTGACCGCATCATCATAAGCCAGGTACTTCTCGCTGAGACGATTAAATACGCTGCTCTTGTCGTTTACCTGTTTATTGATATCCACAAATCACTTCCTGTTATCATTTCAGCTTTCAAGGCCGGCCCAACGGACAGGCCAGGCGCTCTGGTCAAACAAGACCAGCGGGAAAAGCCAACACTCATCCCAGGTCTGGCTTGTATGGGATTAAAAAATGAGACTGCAAAAGTCGTTGAGTAGCTCGACCGGCAACTCTTCTTGCGTGTATGGCGTATCCACTTGTTGCAGACAATAGAGGCTGTCGCTTAATTGGTCGTAACCTATGCCCAAGCGGGATAACTGGCAATAGACCGCATCCTGATGTGTTTTTTTAAGTGCTTGACCCACGATGCGAACCTGGCGCCGCGCCAACAGACTCTGCAGGTAGGGCAGCATGATGCCTTGTTGCAGTAAAGCCGAGTAACTGACTGGCGATTTAGCATTGAGCCCCCCCAGCAACTGGTATCGATCAGTTTCCTCTATGGCAATCAACACATTCTCGGCTAGAGTCTCGGGCGAATCACACAAGATGGATGCGATAGCATGTCCTAGCTCCCCTTCCCCCTTTAGCTCCCAGGCCAGGATGCTCATAGCCATCGGGGCCGAAAATACCTTGGCCTCGTGTCTATGACTCATAGCTTGGGCTAACCTAAATGCACCAAACGTGATATTAGAGTCAGAAAGCCAATACTCAAAGACCGGCTCTCCCTTTTTAATCAACTGGGCGCACGTCGCTTTATCAAACTCACCGCTTCCGACACGAGACAACTGATGACCTACCAACGCTTGTTTTGCCGACAGGCTATATATTGGCTGTTTCTTTAGCGCAGTCCACCGTACAGCCGTCAGATTCACATCCAGTAATGCCTCTACTCGCTCGCGTAATTTTGGCTTTCCCGTGTCTGCCAGCGACTGTAACAGCTCATCCATCTCCACCCCATGGTAATCCAGCAAGTGCCTGAAGTGATCCGGATTGAGCAGGTGCGAAGCCAAATACACCGCGCTCTCATCCCAGTTGCGCTGCCTGATATACCCGAAAAGGCTCTTTATATCGTTTTGGGTACCCGGAAGGATTTCCAGCTTTTCCGCCATGGCGTGGATCAAAGCTAGCTCAGACGCTTGCATCTCACCGTCCCTGTAACTCAGCATCAGCGCATCAAACAAGAACAGTTGCGCCAAAGGCTGGCGACGATAACAGCCCACAAAGGCCTGAATAGTATCCTTGTCGGGGTCGACCGCAAAGCTGCACAGCGAGTCCAGCAGGCTGTCATCCAGTTGGAATGATTTCAGCAGGATGCGCAGGTACTCCAGCTCCTCGGTATGGCGCTCTCCATCGGCGTTCATCACCATGGCCAGCCCCTGAAGATAGAGGATTTGCGCCTCCAGATTTTCATCGGCAACCGGGTGCCCCGCAAAGGCCTCGGCCTCCTGGGTCGCCGCCGTAAACAGGTTCAGCATATCCATTGTTACTCCTTATTTTGACTACCGGCCTTGGCTCATACCACGGCCTAACGGCTAGATTAAATAACTCGCAACACCATTGTTAAACATGTCTTCAAGGTATTCGCACATTTCAATTTTTGTAAGATGCCCTGCGATGTAACCGGTATTGTGATTTTTTTCATACCAGAGATCAATTTGCTCAACTGAAGAAAATCCTGCATCGGGATTGCAATAAAGCGACTCAATATTCCATATTTGATAATTCTCCTGTGTTGCCTTATACAAGCAAGCATCGATTTGCACATAAGGGAAGTCCTCTGTCAATGGCGAGGATAACTGCAGCGTGCCGGCTTCTAACTCGACGCCTTTGCTGAATTGCAGCCTGCCCTTGTATAGCACCCTGGCGGCTTCACTCGCCGTGAGCGCATCGATCTTCAACAGCAGCAGTTTCACCAGGGCCTGGCTATGGACCACCAGTTCTGGCTCGCCGGAGATCACACAGGCTTCAGGATCCCAGTGCAGCTTGAGGGGGGACAACGCAATATCGCCGATTTCGGTCAGATTAGACTCAAACACCATATTGTTTATGCTGGCGTTACCACGGTCCAGCTCGGCCTGCAGCAGGGGCACCACGATCTCGTGATCCAGCACCGGCTTACTGTTTTCACCTTCCACTGGCTCTGGCATTCTGGCAGTCAGCGCCTGCAGGATGCGCTTGGCCCTAAGCTCGGCAGTTTCTGTGAGTAGTTGCTCAATATCCACCTCATGATAATCGAGCAAGTGCTTGAAGTGCTCAGGGTTTAGCAGGTGCGAGTCGAAATACAGGGCGCTCTCCTGCCAGTTGCGGTTCTTGATATGGCAGAAGAGATCGAAGATATCCTGGCGCGTCCCGTTGAGGATTTCCAGTTGCTCGGCAATCTTGTTAACCACCGCCGTCTCTTTGTCTGCCACTTCTTCATCCCTGCGAGTCATCATCAGGGCGTCGAATAAAAACAGCTGCGCGATAGGCTTGCGCCTGAAGGCGCGAAAGAAGGCCTGCACAGTATCTTTGTCAGGGGCGATGGCAAAAGCGATCACATCATCGAGCGACGACTCATCCAGTCCCATAGACTTGATAAGAATGCGGATATACTCAGATTCACGGCTGTCAATATCGCCGTCGGCGTTCATCACTAGGGCCAGGCCGTTGAGGTACAGAACTTTCTCCTCCATGCTCAGCGCACCCGCCGGGTGCTGCTCGAAGGCATTGGCCTCTGTGGTGGCATCACAGATGATATCCAGAATATCGAAATCCATTTTACTTCCTTTTCTGTTGCTGATATTGAAAACATAGACTGCTGGAGCGGCGTCAAACCTGAGGCTGAGCCAGTTCCAGCCTGACCACGGCTTTCTTGTTATCCAGGATTTGAACCCGGGCCGGCTGCTGCGGGACAATGAGTTCCCCCAATGGCCCCGCGCCCAATGCCTGGGTGAGTTTGTTTTTGGTGATTAAAATCTCAAAATCCAGACCTATATCAATAAATGCGCCTACGGCGCTGACTCGGCTAATTTTGCCGGCAACGTCGGTAAGATCGGCAAATTTGGCTAACTGAGTTTGATCGCCCTTGAGCAGCGCTTCGAATCGGTATTCCACCAACACTTGATCGGACTTTTGCTGCATGCGTGCTATCGCCACTGGCGAGGGCTGCCGACAGATTTTGAGTGATAAGGCCTGACAAATCTGCTCGATTAATTCTGCCAGCACCTGGTTTATCTGTATTGCTTCCTGCTTATATTGGCTGCATGCAGACACTTGCTGAGTGTTTTTTTGACGCAGATCTTGCAGGTGCACTTTCTTGGTATCATCCAGTTGCTCTTCATACACAAGCTCTTTGATGGTCTTGCTGGTCAGATTGAGGGTATGCAGGCGCGAATCGAAACCATTGACATAAGGCTTAAAGAGTTCATTGAGTTGCCATAAGACCGCCGTACCCGCCTTGCCCTGGCTGACTCTTTCGAGGAAATCAGTTAACACCTGACGGGTGGGTGAATATTCCTTGTGCTGCTGCGCCGAATAGCCAATCACCTGGTGATAGGCTATCTCGGCCTGATCCAAATCTTGCCGGGCTGCGGCAATAATGGCCTCTATCTGGGCGGGCGGCTTTTTATCTGCCTTGCTGATGACCACCAGCACAGGTTGGCTAAGTTCGAGGGATTGCAGAAATTCGATATCATGTCTTGGGATCGTGCCATTTTGCTGATCCACCAGCCAGATCAGATAATCTGCCCGGCCCAGATGTGCCCGGGCGATATTTTCGTCGGTATTTCTGGCGGCATCATGAATATCATCGGCCTTGCTATAGCCGGGTGTATCCAAAAACACCAGTTCAGGATAACGAAACTCACAGCGCTCGACCGAAATCAGCTGCAGCAGATGACTGAAGGTCACCCCAAATTTCTGGCTAAAGCTATGACAAATGGCCTTGAGTCCATCCTGGTCAATGCGGGTTTTCTTGTGATAAAAATTCAACGCATGAATCGCATCCTCCGCCCCACGGGTAATATAGGTGGGTATCGAAG
The DNA here is from genome assembly GCF_000518705.1 of Shewanella colwelliana ATCC 39565. GTDB lineage: Bacteria > Pseudomonadota > Gammaproteobacteria > Enterobacterales > Shewanellaceae > Shewanella > Shewanella colwelliana. The sequence goes on along the minus strand of NZ_KI912481.1, from coordinate 67,057 downwards.
TGGTGGGCGTGGTGTCAGTAGGCAGCAAGGAGTCACACCCAAGTACCGAATTCAAAAATCTCGATTTACCAGCACTGAAAGAGCCCCCAACGGCAATGGTGTGGTACGACTCCAGATGTGGGAAGCTGACAATTTCAGCCAGCTTTTTGGCCAGTCCCAGTAACTGCTCATAGGTATCGACCGCCAGCATGTTGTCGGCCTGTTTGCTGTGGGGTAAAAAACGCTCACTAATGACCCGACTGAATTGCCCCAACAGCTGTTCTGTCTGTGTATGGGTATCGCCGCTGGCGATCAACTCGGCACACAAGCCAAGCCCATCCTCTGGTCGGCTCAGATAACGATTCTCGCCCAAGGCAGAGCCAGTCTGGCCATGTATGCCGGCGGGTTCTTGTGGTGTCGCTTGCTGGTGTCCATTCATCAAGGCTTCAAAATCCAAGGCCTGTGTCATCGATTTTCCTCCAGCGCCACTGGTATCAATAACTGCCTCAGTTGCTGTACTTGCTGCAGGCCATCGGCATAATCAGCCTGAAGTCGATCAAATTTAGCTTTATCTTCATTGAGTTGCTGTTGCAGGCTGTGCAATTTTTGCTGATGGGCATGTTTGTTCTGCTCGAAAGAGTCCATAACCTGGTCTTTGAGTTGCGCTGCGGCTTTCTCAAGTTGGGCCTTGATATGCTCGATGGCATGATTAATCGCCTGCGGGATCACCTCACTTTGGATTTTCTGTTGTAGCATCGCCTGCTGATCTTGTTGCTGCGCGGGTTTGGCACCGAAGATCTGCGCTAACAGATTGCTGATAATCAGCCCCACCGGCCCTAGGCGGCTTAAAATAAGTGGCCCCAGCGTCGCAATAATGATGGGGATGAGATCATCCAACTCATCTTTTTGTTCCGCGGCCAGTGACACCGAGATCTGCAAGCCCTGGTAGTCGGTGCAGCTGATTGAATCGAGCTGTTTTTCGAGCTTTCCTACTTCTGCCTGTATCAGGCTTTTTATGCCGGACTGTAATACTGGCCTAAGGATCTCGGCAATTTCACTACTCAATTGATTGGCCTTGGCGGCACCAAGCAGTCGATCGGTGGCGGTATTGAGCACCATACTCACCTGGCTGATCAGCTGCTCTTTACCCAGGCTGCACAGGTTGTACTCGAGTTGTGTCAAACTGTGATTCAATTCTTCCCTTGCCTGTGAATACGCCTGCTCCGCAACGCCTATCTGCTGACGTAACTGAGCTTCGTTGGATTGGCTATACCTTTGCATTGACTGGAGCTCATGTACCAATTTGTCCAGACTGGCATCCAGTTGAGTGGTAAAGCGCTTGCTTAGCAGCTCATCAAAACGCAAGCCAATATCGGCCAATCCACCGTCAAAGTCATCCAGTGTGAATCTTTTCTTATCAACGGCTTCGATATGGCCAATCGATATTCTGCTGCCAGTCGTGCGGGCAAGTGTTTCAACCAAGCTTGCCTTGCTCTCATTTAATGCCGCAGCGGTTTGCCGCCCAGACTTTGACAACAGACAAAGCACATCCTTGCCGTGATCCAGTTTTATCTCGGCAATACTGTCGATGATTGAACCATCAAAAGACACACCTGCAGGAAACAGACACACGAACAAATCACCGCGAGCCAGGTAATTGGCTATGGCCTTATGATGAGCCTGACTCTTGGAGTCAAAACCAGGCATGTCAACCAGAACCACATTTGGATGGCATTTAAGCGCGTCATTGTTTAAGAACAATTGCACATAGAATAAATTGTCTCTCCCCTGGAGTGTGCCCAGCGCGTCAGCCGGTAATTCGGCAACTGGCGTATCGTCCAGATAATGAACCAAGAGTTTTTCGGTTTCACTGTAATGAAGCTCTGTGGCAAAAGCCGTTTCCGGGGTGATGTCATGCTTTAAAACGGAGTTGCGCATATGCGTATTGAGTAGAGTACTTTTGCCGCCAGAAAATTTGCCGACTACAGGCACCATTACCTTAAAGTCAGCTAGCTTAGCGGATAAATATTCCATTTCCCTAGCGGTGGAATCGCTGATATTTAACGCTGCATTCAGACTTTCGGCCTTTCCGATTAAATCGATAAAAAATGACTGGGAATGGAAATCGAACCTGTGCGGCACTGTCATCTTGACTCTCCGGTTTGCTGTGGTTGTTTTGCCAAATAGGCATGAATATCATGGATAATTTGCTGGCGGATGCCATTGGGGCTAATAACTTCTATGTTTGGCATCCAACGCTTGATAAGCGGGACAATCTGCATGCCATCGACAACCTTGGATGACAACAAGAGATCACCATGTTCCAACTCTTTGATTAAGACTTGCTCAGGCAACAATTGACGCCGTTTAAAATAGTGGGCAACGTCACTGTCGACTCTGAGGACGACTTCAAACTTGTTCTTACCGAAATATATTCCTTCTTCCTCATCAATAATTTGAATAATTTCAGGGTCAGATATGAAGGTTTCGGCTAAAGGCACCAACAGGGTTATTTTTGTTAATGCAAATGATTTCAGTTGGCCATGATCTACTGCGGCCAGATACCAGACCCCTCTTTGGCTGATGAGCTTATAAGGGGAGATGCGGCAATACTGTTTATCTTTATAGTAAAAATTGATTAACAGGCTTTTGGAAATGACGCGTTCAACCTGTTTTAACAAGGGCTCAAGACGAGTATTGGCTTCATATTGTTCGGCTTTAACTAGGTAAGGACTGTTAAATGCCTGACTGAGAACCGAAGTGATAAAGCTTGAATCCATTTTTGGAAACAAGTTACTGACCCCGACTAAACTGGCGAAATTACGAATATCCTGCTTTGACAAACGCCCCAAAAAAACCGGCTCCAGACTGAAGACACCATTGATTTTTTTAAGAGGTAAAAAGGAAAGCCTTTCATTGATATCACGCTGGATTGTTCGCTTATCGACGCCAAACTCAGTGACAAGATCATCAAGTGAAAATTGTTCACCTAGATTGAGCTTACTGATGATGCTGACGATACGCTCAGCCAGTTTTACGTTAAGTTCCATGTAACTCGTTATCCGTTTGCTTGATCCTTACAGCGGACATTAACATAGCAAAATGACAGGTGGTGTCATTAAAATTGTTTTATTTTTATGAGTAGAATCAAAGATGTTACGCAATTGCTGCAATAAAAAATAATCAGTACCTAATGGTACGGTGAGTTTGCCATCAGGGCTGTAGAAGGCATTCCTAGTCCTATGACGTTGTTCATCACCTTTATACCCGCCAGTACCTCGCCAACTTGCCCGTTGTAATCCCTGAGGCTCAACTTCGCGCTGATGAGCTGCTTGTAGCGATACATGGCAGTATCTGACAGTGACAGTTGGTGGTAATCATTGTCTTTCTTCCACGGCTGGGATTGCGGTAGTTAATATGAACCGTCTTGGCGCTTAGAAATACAGCTATAGCCGGGTGAAGTTATGGGCAAATCCATCAGGCCAAAGATCCAACTAAAAAAGCCCTCCAATGCACGTAATGGCTGATTGAATAGGACTTTTAGCATTAGCACTGTTTCAATAGCCTTTCTGCTAATGGAGAGGGCTGTACTGGTAAGCACATCCTCGGCCACCATGGTGCTCAGTACAACACCAGTGACTGATGGCCTGATCATCGATCCAAAAAATCAGCGGGCCTCTGTTAACTAGGGCTTAGTTGTATTGGGGCCAGTTGGTTTTGCGATGCTTTGATTTCCCCATTTTGTGCTTTCCTGTGATGTGTTCACAAGATCAGATCGCAGCGGCGGACAAAGGTTCCCTATTTAGGCAACAACGCCATCTTAGGACAGAGAATTATATTTATTTAGGCCGGATTAATCCAAAAGGTACTTCCAGCAAGTTCAAATATCTCAAGCTCATCAGAAAATTTAATTTCCTTAGAGATACATTTCTCAGCATCAAGATATACAGCATCACACTTGCCTCTTAAAATGCAATCAACTGCGACCTGATAAAAGGCTTTTTGGCGTTCGTTAAAAAACTCCGTTAACAAAACTGTTTTAAAAACTAAGCCTTTGTTTTCATGAAGAGAAGCAGCCACTATAACATATTCTTTAAAAACAAAATGAGAGTCGCAAGCATACCATTTCGATGGTCTATTCCTATTTACAATCCAGGTTATCAAAGGATAAATCTTAGGGCCGATTTCAGTAAATCCATGCAAACCTAACCGCTGAACCATTCTAATTAAAAAGTGCTCATGAAAATAAAATTTGCTTTTATAGCTTAAATGCCCAACACCTCCCTTGATAAGCCTTCTGGTATCCCACCCATCAATAAATAAACGACTAACAGGACCAATGCCATCCATTTCAATTAATTCATATTCTACCGCAGCCATTTCCTCATAAAAATGCCAGCTATTCTTGCGCATAGTCCGCCGATTGTAGAGCAGAAAACCTTGATGCAGCCTGGAGATATCATTTATAAATCTAGTAATGTTTTTCTTAGAAAAAGGGGTGTAAAGACCTCTTTTCTTATTTAGTTTTAGCTGCTCAAAGTTAGCCTTGACTTGCCTAAAAGCACCTTTGACTTCAGCCTTAGCAATAGATTCATGCTTCATAAATTATTCCATTAAATTAGTATACGTCAGCTATTATTTATTCTTAAAAATCGAGACAAGAAATTAAGAACAAATTCGGCAACTATGACTTATCAACACGAACAGAATACTCATATTTTCCGAGCTTCTCGAAAATCACTTGTTCACCAGGCATTGCATGATTTATTTCTAAAAAATGTCGTATTTCACCACGACAACGAAAGATCTTTTTATCCCCTGCAATATCAGTTTTTACCCAGCCTATACCATGCAAATTGAGAGAGATTTGCCTTGGTGCCACCTCAGCTTTTTTTTGAGCCGCCAATTATTTCATTCGGCAACAAATGTAAGATGGAAGATAACGGTATATAACTGTTTTTTAAGGCTCCAGTTGATAACGTAACCGGAAAGACGATTGAACGCCCTTGAGCTTCTTCATTTGGGCAATATGACTGGCATTCAGGTTTATGCACTTCTCTTCTACTAGCCTTTAACATCGGTTCCTTAATCTCGTCTTTAACATGAGAATCAAAACTGATTGCTGGAGCGCCGTGAGCCATAGTGGCGGTAGTCATATTAAGTGCTTCTAGAGCCCAATCACGTTTATGCGCCTGTTTACCAACAGCCATATCGAGCCAATCGTTAAAATGATGCCCGGTAGTGCCTGCAGGATGAATGACATGTACCCAAGTACGTTCCTGGTCAGCATAAGCTACGGGGTTGATTCTTTTCAGACCAGGGTAAAGATTGCGAAATTGCTCGTAACAAGCATCTACATAGCCATCATCGTTACTTAATAAAACAACAACTTTGGTTTTCTTAGGAATAGCTCCTAAAAATTTACGTGTACATTTGTCGATGGCTGACTGAGAATTTGAATCTCTGGCGCTTCTAGCTATGATATTACCGGACTTCAGATATTTCCCCGAGTGTTCGTCCTTTACAGACAGTGAACAACGAACTAAGGAGGCAAAATGAAAACGACTATTATCTTCACCATGAATTAAAGTATCTACAACTTCACCAGAGTTGAGTAGATTCAGGCGATCTAACACTTTTGAAAGCCTGTGACGGAAACCAGAATACGGGATGGAATTAAAATCAGAACTTTGCAACTTCGAGTTTTGGTTGGTTCCTTTTGAGAAGCCAAGAACCAGTACTTCTGGATTCTGACCACCCCAACTGCACGGGTTGTTATCAATTAACCAGTTATCTTGTTGAAGTGATGTTTTGCCCCATTCAGCTCCAGAGGGAAAACAATCTTGGCAGTTAATTTTTCCATGTGTTGGTAACATATCTATATCCTATCCTTTTGATTTATTACTCAGTTTTAAAGCACCTAATTCTTGGCAACTAGTTATAACTCTACCAGGTACTACCAAATGCGAAGATATAACTAATTATTGACTGTCGGATTGGGTTAATAGGCAACACCCTCCGTACGAGTAAATTTCCTTCTTTCTTGTAACCATCTTCGCGCTTCCTTAACCGACACATAAACTTGCCGCCCATCTTTGATATGCTCAAGTCTGTCATCTTTGCTGTAGATAGCATTTCTTACTGACCGTTCGCTTATCCCCGCTAAAAGAGCTATTTCCATAACAGTTAGATGCATTTCATGTGTATATGGAAAAGGGGTTAATCCGCAACCGATTACTTCTTCCAAGTCACATTCAAAATCTAATTTAAGCCTGGCAAGAAATTTATAGACGATTTGTTCACCGACAAAACTAAGATAAAATCCGTGATATTCCTTCATTGGATAGGTGCAACAAATCCATTTCACAGCATTCTCTAGGTGGTCAGTAAGCCAAGCCCCAATATTTTCAGAAGAACTTATATTGATAGGCTTACCCAGCTCTGCATAAGAAAATAATTCTTTAAAAACCAACCAAACACGACTAGCTTTCATGATTGCCAATTGTTGCTTATTGCCTTCCCATTTCGGCACCTCATGAGGATCACCTTCTGCTCCATAGCTCTCTAGACTCTGACGCAAGTTTTCAATTAGTGTCAGAGTCTCAAAGCAATAAGCCATTAGCTCACTTTCCTGAACAGGGGGTAAAGACGTTTTCGTTGGTAGTCTTAGACTGAGAAGGTTCATTATACACTCCTTTATGTACTCACTGACTACATAATGCACCAGCAAACATGTACTTGTCAAGTACATGTTTGGAATTATTTAGTTAGTAAACCCCTCCAGTGCACGCAATGGCAGACCGAATAGGGCTTTTAGCATTAGCGCTGTTTCAATAGCTTCCTGCTAATGGAGAGGGCAGTACTGAAATCCTCGACCACGGCCACCATGATGCTCATAGCAAAACCAATGATTGATGGCTTGCTCGCCTATCCAAAAAGTCAGCGCCCCCGGTTAACCAAGACTTTGTTGTATTGGGACCTGTTGGTGATGCGTTGCTTTGATTTACCCATATGTGCGCTTTCCTGTGACGAGTTCACAGGATCAGATCGCAACGGGAGCAGAAGACTCCCTATTTAGGCAACAACGCCATCAACCTGCAATATCACTAACTTGATTGAGGATCTTACGGATTGTATTTTCAGATATTGGCGTGCCTGCCGTCTCTGTCATTAACCTAATTGCAGATGTAACACCTCTACCTGAAGGATCTATGCCCTGCTCTTTTAACAATGCATCGATAAGGGCAAGAAGCGTGTTACGCTCTTTTGAGCCCAATGGCTTCTCTATTTGGGCTGGTAACGAATGTGCTTCGTCTAGCGATTGAACAAATCGTGTAAGTTCATTTGTTTTAATGACAAGTTGATAGCTAAAATCTTCAAGGGCAAGGTAAGCATCACTTTCTTCATGGTCACCGTGCTCATCTTGCTCATCTTGCTCATCTTGCTCATCTTGCTCACCCTGCATAAATACAGAATTAATCTGCATAAAGTCTTCAAGCTCAGCGTCATTTAAAGCATCTAGTGCATAGCTATTGTCGCTGTTCAGAATATCATTAATTGTTAAGCCTTTGGATTTCAGAAGGGAATCGAATTTTGCCTGCAAAGCTTCCAGATTGCCTTCCCCGTCATCAAGGGGAAGGCTTGTTAGAAGTTTGTAAATAAACTCTCCTCGCCTTAAGAAGAAACCATTAAGTGCAGCAAATACAGGCTCAGGGCCACCAACTTCTTTTTGGTGCAGCATTTTAATTTCTTGAGACTCGATTCCAATCATGGCTAAATCCCAGATTCCATCGATGACATTAATCTTTTTATCGAACGCGAGCCATTTGTTTTCTGCGACCTGCAACTCATCATCCAAACAAATGTGACGTGGTTCACTTAAGGCTTCGTTAGTCGCCAGGTTATAGTCAACTTGATACCGATTAGTGCCATTATCTTGACTGTAAATATACTGCCCACCGATGGCGTATGCTTGGTTGATCAATCGAACTGACAGTAATAAATGCTTATCTAGCGCTAAACCATAGATATCTGATAAACGTACTTGTTCATTTAATGAAGAAGACAAGTATTCCGCAGCTTCTTCAACGGTTAAATAACCCTTTATTTTAAATAACTTGCTCATTCACAGCCTATTTTATCCCTTCACACCACCAGCAACGAACGCATTCAACTCATGCTAATTTAGTGAATAGTGCTTAACCACAAAGAAAATCGATCTTCGGCAGTAGTACTGCTACTGGCTTATCGTGGCATAAAAATAACGCTGTGAATGTGAAAAGGCTATTAATTTGGAAAGAACCACTACAGAGGGTTAGCCGAAAGGCTACAGGCCGCCGATGATTATTTTTTGTAAAATATTTCAAAGTGACCCGCCACAATTGTAACACTCGACGTAACACCACAAGAGCCTCAAGCCAACGAATACATCACAAACAATAGGTTACAGCAGACACCAGAGCCCCGCCGCCTCCACCAACACAAGGTTAGCAATAACCTTCAAAGGCCGCTAAACCCCTACCAGACGGGTTTAGCGGCTTTTTTGTATCTGTGATTTACCTGAATTCGCTAGGGATCTTAACTTTGAATCGTCCCCATGCGTTGTACGATGACCTAGCGATGATAGTCATTGCGGTAGGCATAAGCGGCTGGAACAGCAGATGGACTTAAGGCTTCAGTCATAAAGAAGATAGCCAGTATGGTGCAGCCATGCCGCGCACCATACTGGCTAAAAGAGATGGGCGTTTAACAACAAATCAATATAAATGGGTTTCAGCGAGATCCATCTGTTGGTCGAGCGAGACATAATCGGCAGCAGTAAAATTGATATGTCCTAACTTACGATTAGGCTTAGACTCCTTGTTATACCAATGCAAACTTGAACTCGAACTTAGCGCTTTCATCGGCGGCACAGCAACACCAAGTAGGTTTAACATACCGGTTTTGCTAGTTAACGTGGTAGCCCCAAGTGGCAAGCCTGCAACTGCGCGAATATGATTTTCAAACTGACATGTTGTAGCCCCCATTTGGGTCCAGTGTCCACTGTTATGAACACGAGGGGCCAGTTCATTGACCAGCAATTGGTCGCCTACTACAAATAGTTCCATCGCCAACACGCCAACATAATCCTCAGCTTCGAGTAGTCGGCGCATATAGTCCTGCGCTGCGGCTTCCATCTTTGGGCTAATATGCTTAGCTGGCGCGGTTGAGCGAATCAAAATGCCTTTGCGATGCACATTTTCGGTCAAGGGATAAAAATGAATGTCACCGTCATGACCACGCGTACCAATAAGTGACACCTCTTTATCGAAGGGTACCCACTGTTCTATCAAATGATCGCCAAAACTTTCTGAGGCCGTAAGCGTATTGAGGCTATCACTGTCATGGACGACCCACTGATTTTTACCATCATAACCTTCATCCAAGGACTTTATCACCATAGGCAAACCAAGGGTTGTGGCGCTTTGAGCCAGGTCAACTTGATAGGTAAAAGGCGCACAAGGAATGTCTAGCTTGGCCAACAATTGCTTCTCTTTGATACGACTTTTACACTGGGCAATGCTAGCGGCGCTGGGGCGAACCGTGCAATAGGTTTCAAGTTGCTGCACGAGATGCAAATCAACCTGCTCTTTTTCTACCGTGATCACATCGGGTTTACCAAGGGCTTGATAAAGAGCTTCTATACTTTGCCCTGGCTGCCAGGGCGCTATAATGCCCAAACCTTCAACACAACTGAGATCGGTATCAACACCGCTATCGGCAACAAAGCTAAATTTTATCCCTAGCGGTAGTCCTGCAAGGGCCATCATTCTGGCTAGCTGACCGCAACCAATGATGCCAATACGCATTACTCAACCTCCAAGGGAACACTGGCAGTTTGGCTCGCGCGCCAGTCACATAGACGCTGGGTCAACTCTTTATCTTTTAATGCCAAAATTTGCGCCGCCATCAAGCCTGCATTAAACGCCCCTGCTTCACCGATAGCTTGAGTGGCCACCGCGACACCTTTTGGCATCTGCACAATAGAAAGTAGACTGTCCATTCCCTTTAACGCCTTACTCTGCACCGGCACTGCAATCACAGGCAAATGTGTCATGGCAGCTGTCATTCCTGGTAAATGTGCAGCACCACCCGCACCGGCAATAATCACCTCAACACCGTCTGCGGCGGCGCCATGGCTAAACTCAACTAAACGCTCAGGAGTGCGATGAGCCGACACAACCTGCGCGGTATAGGCAATCTCTAGCGCATCTAACACTGTGGTAGCATTTTTCATGGTTGGCCAATCACTTTGCGAACCCATGATGATGGCGACTTTAGCTTGATTCATATTTGCCTCTTAATTTGTTAACCAATGAGTGAACAACGCATAGGTAGGTATTCCTACTAACACATTGAACGGGAATGTAATTGCTAAGGAGTATGTAATAGATAAACTGTGATTTGCGTTAGGGATAGCCACTCGCATTGCAGCAGGAACCGCGATATATGACGCACTTCCTCCCAGCACTGCCAACAAGGTCGCGCCACCACTAGAAAGCCCCATCTGTATGCCCAACATGCAACCTAAAAGACCACCAATAAGTGGCATGGCCACACCGAACGCCAGCATAAAATTACCCATCTGCTTCAAATCTTTAATGCGGCTCGCTGCGACCATCCCCATCTCCAATAAGAAGAGGGCTAACACACCGCGAAACAGGTCAAAGAAGAGTGGCTTTATTGAACCAATTTGGTCGGCCCCCCAGTAACCAATTAATAGCGCTCCAACAAGCAGCAACATACTCTGGTTGCAAAAGACCTCGTGCAGTAACACGCGCCACTTCACTTTATCGCCAGTCTTTTTTGCTAGAGCAATACCGACCGCAATTGCAGGCACTTCGAGTAGCACGACAAACAGCGGGAAATAGGCTTCATAGGCGATATTTTGTGTTTCTAAAAATGCAACAGCAACCGCATAAGTACCAATACTCACCGAACCATAATGGGCTGCAATCGAGGCAGAGTCTTCACGATTGAGCTGACCGATAAAGCGCAGAATAGGAAAAGCAATGAGTGGTATCACTAGCCCCAGTAAGATCACCAGCCCCGACTGAGGCAACAACTTGGCTGAACCATGCTCCGCCAAAGCAACGCCACCTTTGAGTCCTATGGCGATTAGCAAAAACAGGGTAAGCCCCTGATACAGGGCTTTGGGAAATTGAATGTTAGCCTTTACCAAGGTGGCTAAGGCGCCCAATATGAAAAATGCGATAGTGATATCCATCTGCATCTTATGCTTCCTTAGGCTTTAGCAACTTAGTCATTGAGCCCGTTGGCGACACCGCATGCTTTGTTCTGTGTAAGCTCGCCGCGAGTGAAAAACCAGCCAAGGAAAGAATGCTCGCACCAACCATCATCAAGCCTGCACCATTATGCCCTTGAGACATAGCACTTGCCCCAATAAGGGTGACCACAAGGCCAGTGAACAGACTAAATAGAGACTGCTTATCTTGCAGCGCAATGTGCATAAATCGTTTCATAAAGACCTCGCTATATAGGGTGGTAAGCCAACCGTAAAACCATGAAGCGATTCTGCCAAAAAAGATTAATATATAAAAATAGATATTTTCATGGTTATATATAGATAAAAATCTATATATGTAGCGAGAGAAGATTCAATGTCATTAAGGTTACAGGCTCATTTGGGCACACTTCGGCAGATGGAGATCCTACTCGCCGTCTATGATAGCGGTAGCGTCGGTGGCGCAGCAGAGGCGCTCCACCTGACACAGCCCACCATTTCAATGCAATTAAAGAAGCTCACCGATGTGGTTGGCTTACCCTTATATAATATTGTTGGCAGAAAGGTGGTGTTCACCGAAGCAGGCTTGGAAGTAGTCAAAACCGCAACAGAGGTGTTAGACAGCTTCTCAAGGCTTGAAATGGCACTGTCTGATATGGGCGAACTGAAATCTGGTACGCTAAGGTTAGCAGTGGTAACGACCTCCAAGTACTTTATTCCCCACCTGCTGGGGCCCTTTTGCGAACGCTATCCTAACGTTGCAGTTCAACTCAATGTGGGTAACCGTCAGCAAATTATTGACCGGCTAAAACAAGGTATTGATGATTTCTACGTGTTTAGCCACCCACCAGGAGATCTCAACACCGACAGCATTGAGTTTTTCAACAATCCACTGGTTGCTATCGCGCACGAAAACCACCCTCTGGTAAAACAGCGTGACGTGTCATTGGCGGAGCTATGTAATGAACCTTTTCTGATGCGAGAAAATGGCTCAGGAACCCGATTAGCCATAGAGAAGTTCATGAGCAAGCAGGGTGTTAAGTTAAATGTGAAAATGACCATCGAGAGTAACGAAGCCATTAAACACTCGGTTATGTCAGGTTTGGGAGTGAGCATCCTGTCAGCACACACCTTAGCTTTTGGCGGCAATATGGGGTTAGCACAACTAAAGGTCGAAGAGTTGGCCATCAATTCAAACTGGTATTTTTTATGGCTCAAAACTAAACGCCCCTCTGCCATCGCGCAAGCGTTTCTCACTCACGTTGAAAGTGACGGGCGTCAAATGTTGCTGACAGAGCTAAGCAAACATAAATGATAAAAGCCCCTTATAGCATTTGCTAAAGAGGCTTAATAGCGTGAAACAATATCGCTTTTGATCAATCTAACGATGCTCGATATCCGACTGACTGCCGCTATGTCCAGCTAACACGAGTAACCCAGCTAGAATACCTAGATTTTTGACAAAATTTTGCATTTCATGGGCACCTTCTACCCCGCTGAAATTCCAAAAATCATGCAAACTAAAGTTAATCACTAGCACCAACCCCGCCAACAGTAGTGACACCAGTCCTGTGTAGCGATTTAAGATCAACGCAATTGCAGCGGCGATCTGAAACACGCCCGCTGCGGTTAATAACACAGGTATCATCACCATGCTGTGCTTTTGCATCAGCGCCACATGCATGTCCCAGCTAATAAACTTCATCACCCCTGGTAATAAGAAATAGAGTGCAAGTAACACCCTGCCGATGGTGACGAATATTGGTGCTATTTTATTATTCAACGAGATTCTCCATTAACCCTGCCCCCTAGCCTTTAACGACTGTTTACAATGCTTGGTTATTTACCGTTAACGCAACATCTATGTTGTTTCGTACAGCGTTTGAGTAGGGACACACTTGATGCGCGGCATTCACTAAGTCAACCGCCCGCTCTTGTGGCAGCGCTAGCTCGACACTCAAGGCTACGGTTAACGCAAACCCTCCCTCTTTACGCGCACCAATCCCGACCTTAGCTGTTACTGGCGCAGCTGTTAAAGCAACTTTTGCCTCTCTGGCAACGTGCAATATTGCATTTGAAAAACAAGCGCTATACCCAGCGGCAAACAATTGCTCAGGGTTTGTCGCTTCACCACTTCCACCCATCTCTTTTGGGTAACTGAGCATCACAGATAATTTGCCATCATCTGTGGCTACCTGACCATTGCGTCCTGCACTCGCGGTAGCAGTTGTTTCATATAGAGTGTTCATATCAATATCCTTAAAATTTGTTCAACTTAGCCTATTAAAGTTGCGCACAACTCAATAGCTCACAGTTATACCAGACAAATCCAAAGCGAGCAATTAAATTGCGCGCAATTAAGTTAAAGTGATTAGATTAAGACTATCGAAAAAATCGATAACATCACTGCCACCCCATTCGCCAGACTTCACTGTCTTTGAGCGAGCGCCATTCAATAGGGTACTGATTGCCAGTCATTACAGCTTCAATCGTACAGTTCAGCACATTTTGGTCCTCATCCACCTCAACCTCGACAAGCATAAAGTGCTTCTCACGGTTAGTGGGCATGACTTTAGTCCACTTACTGTGCAATAATTTTTTCGGATTAACTTTATTCATGGTAGGCATACGTTTTAAGGGTTGATTTAGATCAGTAAATCATTGTGATACTTTACAAAACGTCACATTGAAGTGCTTGTATAAACGACTACAACAACTATGCTGGACAGACGCTTACTCAAGTCATTGGAGTTGCCCATGTTAACAAGCCGACTACCAAGATCTTGGTGCCTACCCTTTTTGTTAATCGCTAGCGCTTGCAACGCTTCTGCAAATGATGTCGGCCAATGGTACCTGCAATTAGACAATGATATTATTTTCGGTGACGATGGCGATTTTACCAATGGTATAAACCTTGGCTACAAACATAGTTTATTGTCCGTTGATATAAAGTCTCCCACCTGGTTTGAATGGCAAAAACAACTTCTCTTGCCACAAGCACAGTACGAACACACATGGGCAATAGGTTTAAGCCAACGCATGTGGACACCTAACGAAATCGAGCATAGTACCCCACAACCCTTTGACAGACCTTATGCGGGTACCTTAATGGCCGAGTTTCACGGCGCGCTATACACTTCTGATCTTGCGCAAAAAAACTGGATTTCATTAGGTATCATTGGCCCTGAGTCTGGCAATGAAGCACTGCAAAATTGGGTACATAAGGTGACTGGCTCATCGCCACCAAAAGGTTGGCAATATCAAATAGAGAGACAATTCATCGCCCAGTACGCGTATGAGATTGAATCACTGCTATATCGCAACAAGAGTTTTGCTACTAGTGAGTGGGAATTAAGTGGTTTTAGTCACAATGAAATTGGTAATTTACGCAGCGAAATGCAAGCAGGACTCTCTTTGCGCTGGGGCTTCGACTTAGCCAGCTCTTTTGGAAACCTTAGCAATCACTATAGTGATGCAGGCTTACTCAATACCGCGGGATCGATGAGTCAATTCATGCTCTTTAGTCGAGTTTTCATCGGCTATCGTTTTAATGACCTAACTATCTCAGGCAACCTCCCCTATACCTCGGAGATTGATATAGCGCATCAGCAAGCCGGCGTTAGTGTTGGTGCAATATGGGATAACCCGGCTTGGTCAGTATCATGGACCTTTAATGGTTACAGCAAAGAGTATACCGACGACAATAGCGCTTGGCATGGTTATGGTAGCTTGCTATTCAGTTGGAAGCTATAAACCACGCTAGCGGCCTCCACACTAGATCAACCATTAAACAACAAAAAATTAAAACTTTGATCTCACGCAGTAACATTTGCTAGACAGTTCAACCGATTGGTCTTATCGTAAAAATAGAGTATATACTCTAAACCTTTCACGAGATAGCTGGAGTCACTATGGTTGAGATTATTGATGTAAACGGTACCCAAGTTCATGTCCAAGGTCAGGGCGAACAAACCATCGTCATGCTTCACGGTTGGCCTGATACCTATCGACTATGGGACCCTCAAGTAGAAATTCTACAATCTAATTACCGCTGCGTGAGATTTAGCCTACCTGGATATGAAGACGGCCAATCACGCACCCTATACACATTAGAACAAATTGTTGCCCTTATTGACGAAGTCGTCACCGCAGTCAGCCCCAATAACAAAGTCGTGCTCATGCTTCATGATTGGGGGTGCTTTTTTGGCTACCAGTTTTATATGCGTCATCAGGACAAAGTCGAGAAGATCATTGGCGTAGACATAGGTGATGCCGGATCACCTGACCATAAACTCAGCGCCAAAGTAAAAGCATTTATGTTCACCTACCAAATGTGGCTAGCAACCGCTTGGAAAATTGGTGGTGGTTTAGGTGATGCCATGACTCGGAAAATGGCCAAATGGCTGCATGCGCCTGGCGATCAAAAGCTTATAAGTGCATCAATGACTTACTCTTATTATTGGAAGTGGAGCCGAACATTAACAGGTAAGCCTTTAGGGCATTTACCGTTAGACATTCAGTGCCCATTGCTATTTTTATACGGTAAAAACAAGCCTGGAATGTTCCACTCTCAGCCATGGGAAAGGAAAATGGCTGCTATAGAAGGTAATCAAGTCATTGCCTTTGATACGCGTCACTGGGTGATGACCGAAGCCCCTGATAAATTTAACCACGCCATTACTGATTGGCTAGCTAAGTAATACCCATAAATATAAGAGCGTGATCGACTCAGCGTATTTTCTGACTACCTATTCAACACGCATAGGTGAATAAATAGATATTTATCAATGAGTCCATGCAAGCCAGAATTAAGCGACTAGCACTTTATATTCATGGGTAAATTAATAGGCTCAGTGTAAACCCAAGCACTGAGCCGACTTGTCCTCGGCGCCCTTGCACCCCCCATCAATCACGCCATCGCTACAATATATTGTTCATGCGCTATAGTTATGCCCCTTAAAAGCTTATTAAACCAAACAAGCTGGCAACGATAATATTTAACACCAATTTCTACTTGCCTAAGGTTAATCATTCCGCTTACACTCATAACGCAACATTTGAGTAACAATTAAAAAACAAAATAAAAACAATTACCAAAAGGATAAATTGATGAGCAAAATATTAAACCTATCAGTTGTCGCGTTAGCAAGCAGCTTAATGAGTTACGGTGCATTAGCTGATGGCATTGCGGCTAAGCTTCAGATGAGCCAAAACAGTTACAACGACGCACAAGATGTGATGGTGACGGTAACGTTAACCAACGAAGAACATGTGCCCGTAAAGGTGCTGAAATGGTATACCGCTGCAGAGGGCGTTGAAGAGTCGCTATTTAAGGTCTCTGCTGATGGCGAACAACGTAAGTATCTTGGTGCACATTACAAACGTCAAGCACCTACTCATAAAGATTACATTAAGCTAAAAGCCGGCGAAAGTGTGTCATATGACGTTGAGCTGTCATCACTTTATGATATGTCTGCAACGGCAAACTACGAGATCAGCTATAACGTCAGTTCACTACAGCTTTTTTCCCCTAACCCAGGTCAAGCAAAGAAACTTGCGCGCTTAGGCATAGAAGGTATCCACTCTGATAGCGCCAGCTTCTATTTAGAAGGTCGTGAATTTAAAGGTGGAAACAACAAAGGAAAACCTGGCACTGGCGATGGAGGCGGCACAACACCTGATGGCATTAGCTTTACAGGACGCTGCAGCAACTCACAGCAAAGTGATATTTTAGCAGGCCTAGCAGCGGCAAAAAACATGGCGGCAGATGCGAATCAACACCTAGCAACGGCGAGCAGTAGCTCTGTTCGTTACAGTACCTGGTTTGGTGACTACAACTCCTCTCGCTGGAATACCGTTAGCACTAATTTCAGCAAGATTGAAAGTGCATTAAATGATGAACCTCTAACGTTCGATTGTAGCTGTAAGAAGCAATACTTTGCTTACGTCTACCCAACCCAACCATACAAAATCTATATGTGTAGTGCTTTCTGGTCAGCGCCAATAACTGGTACTGACTCAAAAGGCGGCACAATTATTCATGAAACCAGCCATTTCAATGTCGTCGCAGGCACTGATGATGTGGTCTATGGCCAGAGCGGTGCACAATCCTTGGCAGACACAGATCCAGCTCAAGCGATTCAAAACGCTGACAGCCATGAATATTTTGCCGAAAACACGCCTAATCTAAACTAAACTTGTAACACTCCTTGTCTTTTGGGCGGATGATTCCGCCCCTTTTTTTAACACCTTAAAAGGTTAATCACCCATTGATGTTAACCCTATTGAGAACCACGCTACTCTTTTTAATAATGATGCTTTTACCTGTAAAGGACACATTAGCGACGATGCAACGACCTACCTGCCAACTTGCGGCCAACAGTTTAGGTCATTTGACCTTCACGCTCGACAATCAAACTGAGCAAATCTGGTCTCTACTTACTTGGCAGACACCGTTTGATGCTTGGTTCAGTGAGTTTATAACCATACGCCACCAACAAACTAATCAGAAAATCACCTACCAAGGTGCCTTAGCTAAACGCGCGGCGATAAATGCAGACGATTACCTCACATTGCCAGCGCACAGTCATCATGTCATCCAGCTAGATCTATCTCAGGTATATAACCTTAGTGAAGGTCACTACGATGTCAGCCTGATTTCACTGCGATTACTGCCACATAACGCTGATCTATCTCAGCCGTCACAGGAAGATGATTTTATCTTTGTTGACTGCCCTTCTACCCAAATGAACATAGTGAAGTAACACTCAACCCTAGCTTACAATCGCCATCAAGCCCATCTGTTAGATAAAACAGTCATGAAAACCTAAGGGAAAGACGCTATCTATCATCTATGAAACGGGTGATGGAACACTGCAGATAGCGATGATTTCGCGTGAATTAGCCATAAAAAAACCACCTAAATAGGTGGTTTTTTCAATCAATGAAACTTAAACAAGCTTCATCTCTTGGATGATTTCATGTGCAATTTCAGGTGTTGTACTCACAGGCTTTTCGTGTAAATCAGCTTTTAAGTGACCTTTTCTATGTTTAAGCGCTGCATCAAGCTTCTTGGCTGCAGTCGCAATAGCCGGATACATTACAGCATCAGTGCCTGATGCAGAGATTCGACTACCTTCGTAATTGGTTCTCAGCTCTACTTGGTACTCTCCATGTTCTTTTGAAATAATAGCATCGAGCGAGATAAGTGTTGGAAAATGCGTCGCGATTTTGGAAAACTTTTGATTCACATGCTCTTTAATTGAATCGGTAATATCAACGTGATGACCAGAAAGATTTATTTTCATAGGTTTTCCTTTTAAGAATTACTTCAATAATAAACTTGGGGGTAGGTAGAAGAAAAAACAAGGGCCTGTAGCGTTTTTTTCATTTGACGCCTTTTAAGCATGCGCCATAACCAAGTAAATATCCATTCATTGTCTATTAATATGTACCCTTGAACCCCAGTAAAAGCAAGGGCGTTTACCCAGATAATAGCGATAAATGGGTTGTCTAGCCCATAAAACACTCAAACTAAACAAAAATTAATCATTGCTAATAAGTCAACCACTGAAATTCATTCCTTCATAACGTCTGTAACTCTTTACATGTAAATAGGAATGAGAACCAATATCAATTAATTTATAATCACTTTACTCAGCCACTTGCGAATTAACGCCTGACAATTAGAACAACTTGTGATCAGTAAACCACTATTTAAATCGTCTCTATCGAGTAAACCCGCCGCCATTACCATTCGCCTACTGATGAGCGTACTAGGAGGATATGGTGTTGCGTCACTTAGCTGTGTGCTGCTAAGCCAAACGCTCCCCCTAGAGCAAGTTGACGCAATTCTCGTCGCCACCATGCTCTCTTTTGCAGTATTTGGCACTGTAGTTATTCGAGTTTTTAGTGTCAGAAGTTTACGGCAGGTAATCGTAGAACCCTTAATGCTCTCTACAGCCCTCTATTTGCTTACTGTAATGGAGAGCTAGCCGATGAAAGAGACTTTCTTTCGATCCATGAGTTGGCTACACACCTGGGCCGGTCTGCTTGTTTGCTGGCTACTTTTAGTGATTTTTTTCGCGGGGACACTAAGCTACTTTCGCCATGAAATAACTCTCTGGAGCAAGCCTGAGCTCCACAGTGGCATACTGCAAAGTTACTCAGCACAAAAAGTAGAGCAGCAACTAACACAAGGGCAGAACTACTTAAATAAACAAGCACCCGATGCAAGAAGCTGGTACATAGAACTGCCTAGCACAAGAAAACCTTACCTCAGCTTTAATTGGCAAGACTTTCCTGAACCAGGTCAACGCCGCGGACAATTTAACCAACACCAGCCGTCTGAAGACGGACAACAAGTCGTGACAAATGTACGCGACTCAAAAGGCGGAAACTTTTTTTACCGATTGCACTTTGACCTTCACTACATTCCTGTTGGACTAGCCCGCTGGATCGTGGGGTTTGCCACGATGTTTATGCTTATCGCATTAATTAGTGGCATCGTTATTCACAAGCGAATATTCAAAGACTTCTTCAGCTTTCGACGAGGTAAGGCGAGTCGCACATGGTTAGATGCCCACAATATCAGTTCGGTGATCGCGCTGCCTTACCATTTAATGATCACCTATACAGGTTTAATTGCCCTAATGTTTATGTATATGCCGTGGGGGGTATTAACCAACTATGATGGTGATACGAAAGCATTTAGGCAAGCACTCAATCCAACGCGAGTACAAATACAGCCAAGCGGCGAACCTGCCAACCTTATAGCCATAAATACCCTACTGCCACAAGTTAGGGCATTGTGGGGAGACCTGCCGATAAAACAAGTCGTCATAAGCTACCCAATGGATACGAATAGCCGTATTAGCTTTTATCAAAACAGTGCGCAATCAGTTAGTGAGCAAAAAGTCGCCGCTATATTTAGCGGCGTGAGTGGTGAACTACTTTACGCTACTCCCGACGAGCACTCTACGAGTCGAAGCACCTACGACACAATGATGGCTCTGCATACTGCAAGGTTCTCAAATGGTTTACTACGTGGATTGTTTTTTCTCAGTGGGCTCTTAGGCTGCGCCATAATCGCTACCGGCACCTTACTGTGGGCGGTCAAAATCACTCAAAAACAACAGAGGCAACTCGCCTTAGGCGCTAAGCCCAGCATTGGTTTGCGACTTGTTAATGGGTTAAACCTCACTCTGATAGCCGGTTTACCTTTAGCTACAGCTGTCTTTTTCTATGCGAATCGCCTTATTCCTAGCGCGATTGAAAATCGTAGCCAATGGGAGGTACACAGCTTTTTCATCACCTTAGGGTTAATTGCGACGGTGGCACTCATAGATGGGGTAAGTCTCAAACAGAGTAAGATTCGCTGGCAACAGCTTGCCTGGGCCTGCGCAGCACTATTTGCCGGAATTCCACTACTAAATGCACTGACATCGCCCAGCAATCTATGGCAAAACATGCAAACACAACAATGGAGTCTAGTGGGCTTTGATCTGCTCTGTGTCTTGAGTGCGATCATTATGTTTATGGTGGCGAGAAAACTCAGTTCCAGCCACCAGCAATCCGCGCTATAACCTCGGCAACGAGCAACCTCGAAAGGAAACAGCTAGTGATAGTCAGCATTATGAGCGTCAGTTATATTGGGTTAGGCCTATTTGCCCTGTCGATGTTCACTCACTTTCGTGACGCGTTAAAACGGACACAAACAGAAACTCAGCAGCACTTGTTTAAATTGACTGGAGGGCTGGTACTTATTGGCAGTTATGCGGCAGCGTTAACGCAATACGGGGGGATTTATGGCACCCTTATTTTGATGGGCATTCTCACTGTTTCAGCACTACTGGTAATACTGACCTTAAGCTACCGTCCAAAAGCATTACCCTTTACAATGCTAATTTGTGCGATTTGCAGTGGCGGACAGCAACTGTTTTTTTAGCTCAAAATCTCAGCACTAGTTCAGCAGTCATTCAGCAGGCATTGGCTAAAGTACTCCTAACGTCAATTTAAGTGGGGGCTTTAACCATGCAGATAGCCAATGGAACACCTTTTAATCAGCAGCTTGCTGCCCAGCAAGGGCTTAGGCATTTAGCAAGTGAAAATCCCCCTTCACACACACTCGATCACGACAAGACTTTGCAGCAAGCGGCCCACTTAACTGAAGATACTGTGACAATTTCACAAATGGGCAAAATCCTGAGTGAACAAGAGCAACTAAAACCCCCTCAAAACCTGCCCACATTGCCAAATAATAGCGATAGGTTAGATAACTATGTCACCTACAAGAAGGTACAGCTAGAGTATCAAATTTACAGCGATATGGTTGGAGTCGCTACAGGCAAAGGCGATGGCCTATCGCCAGCAAGCGCCTATTACCTCTCAAATAATGATACAGCCCGCAGTGCCGTGATAAACGCTAACGCGCAGCAACAAAATGTCACAGCGATGCAAACTTATGCTGCGACGAGTCAACAGGCAAGTCAATGGTATGAGTAATCAGCCCTATTTATAGCCTAGTTATAAAAAGGTCTGTTATATTTGCACAATGCTGTTCACCTCGAAATACTGCCTATGACCTTTAATTTGACACTTAACTGGCAACCTCATGCAGGCCAACAAAGCCCACGCGACCACACCATTAGCTTCGGCAGTGGGCAGATGATTAATGGATCTGCCGCGAGCACCTATCAAGGCTGTGCGACAAAAGTGAATCCAGAAGAGAGTTTACTTGCGGCGATTAGCGCTTGCCACATGATGAGTGTATTAACTATCGCAGATAAAAAGCGTTTGACTATAACTGGTTATACGGATCAGGCGACGGCAACGCTGGGGAAAAACAGTGGTAATAGGCTGGCTATCAATCACATCATTTTGCGACCAAAAATAGAATTTAGTGATGAATCAGAACTTGATCTGTTGGGGCTACAAAAACTTCATCATCTCGCCCATAACAACTGCTTTATCGCCAACTCTCTGAGTAGTGAAGTAAAAGTCACAATTGAAGCCTGAGTAACAGCTTAGAGCCTAGCCTAATAGATAACAGGCTAGACTCCCTCTTACGCGGCAATTAAAAATGATAAGCCAGTGTCAGCATTGGTCCTTTAAAGCCGTAGTAGATATCAAGTGATGAATAGTCCCTCTGCACTTCGACATCGATATCATAATATTTATATGATAAATCGACAGCAAAACTGTCTGTCATCTCGTAGCTAACCCCACCACTAAAATCAACCAGCTGACCTTTGACCTCGTCCACTTTGATATAAAAGTATTGAATGTGTCCTGACACACGCCAATTGGGTGCAAATTTATAGCTGGCCAACAACCCAATATCAGGCAGTGGTGCAGTAACCTCTGTGAGAACCACATTATCAGGGTCCACTTCAACGACCCTACACTCATCATCAAGACACGCACCGAACTCCCCTTCAAATGAGAGTTTCATCCACATCACATGCAAGCCGATGGTGGCGATAAGATCAAAATTATCATCACTGTAAAAGTCATACCCATAACCAATACGCGCAATATCGACATTAAAAATCGTCGTCAAATCCGCCCCAGCCTTTACCTGATAAGTTTCTCCAGTATCAACGTCCTCAAACTCATACGGCACTGTTATTTTTGTATTGTTGGCATTACGATGAAGTCGCTTCCAATCGAAATAGAGGCCATGGTTTTCATTAAACCAGTACGACATCTCCAAAAAAGGTAAAAACTCATTTTCAACGAGCTGTAAATCAGTTTCGAAATCTAAGGTAAATTCCTCACCATTCGACGGGTTTGTTACCTCCATCCCTGAATCTGATGTAGAGTAAAATCCCCCTACCGCCAGCTTAAAACCCTCTTCCGTTGCTGCGGTAATTGGACTCAATGTCATTGTAATCAGTCCAAAGACTATAGGCGCCACACTTTTTACCCATGGTTTAAACATACTTTCTCTCCATATTCCTTTGAAACGAAAATGATGTCAGTGCTACTCGCACCTATATCAGTGGGACGTAAAAGTAGCAACGAGCCCACTGAGTGCTAGCCTAAAATCTCGCTTTGCTGCAGTGAATGTTAACAATATTAAATAACGATGAGCTTGATTCATCCTTTTGCCTACAGAGCTTTGAATTCTCGCTGCATGCTCAAACACTCAATGCAATTAATAGAACATTTATTAAGCGTATAAACAGATCGACAGATTGCATAGGCGATAGTAAAAAAGTTAACAATCAAAGGTCAATACGCTGAGGGATTAGTGATTGATTCACTAAAAAAGGAATCATTACGTTGAAAAAATGATAGCGCTTAGCGAAGTGAAAAACGGGAGTTATTGGCCTGGGAACTGCTTGGCCAATAACCCCCTAAAAGGGTGAAGCTTATTGCGAATTACTTAATATCTTGTGCCATTCCTTTTGGCGCCATTGGTAGCGCCTGTAAAGGCTCTACACTCTGCTGAGTCAACTTCTCTTGCAGATAGTCCACAGCAGCATTCAACTGAGCATCAACGCCGTTAAACGTTGCGAGAGGCAGATTGTCGACCTCTATATCAGGACTAATCCCACGCCCTTCAACAATCCAACGCCCGTCCATTGCATACTGAGGGTATTCTGCCACTCGAGCCATACCTTTGTCGGTTAACGAGTTACGCCCCGATAACCAAACACCAGCCCCAGCGGTTTGCTTACCAATCAATGGGGCAACTCCTAAGGCTTTTATCCCAGCAGAAAAGGTTTCACCATCTGAGTATGTCAATTGGTCAGTCAAGACCACTAAGTGGCCTCTAAACGCTTGCTGCATATTGCTGCTAGGCGTTCCCTGAGTTGGCTGCCAGAACATCCATGCTCGACGTAATAGTTTCTCAATAATCCAACTATCGATATTGCCACCACGGTTACGACGCACGTCGATGATTAAGCCCTTTTTATCGATATTGGCATAAAACTCTCGAGCAAAGCTGGCAATGTCTCCCGACCCCATGGCATACAGGTGCAGGTAACCAATATCACCTTTGCTGTCATCTGTGACCTTGTTAACATTATGATTAACCCAGTCTAAATAGCGTAACTTGGCGTCGGTTCTATTATTCACTGGTAAGACAACGGTTTTAACCATTTTATTATCACGTTTTAGCGTGAGTAAAACCTGTTTGTTACTCTGATTACGAAGAGACTTAGCCACATCCGCTACACTGTTAACCGGCTTACCATTGACTGCGCTGATGATATCGTCAACCTTCGCATTCACATTAACCCGCGCTAACGGAGAGGCATAGCTTGGTAACTCGGCATCGGCCTGATAAATATGTGCAATACGCACACCATTATCGGTTTGCACTAATCTTGCCCCTAAATTAGCCCCTTTAGGCATATCAGCATCAACGGGCAGATCACCACCACGGACTTGGGAGTGTAACGAGTCGAGCTCCCCCATCATCTGCTTAAAAATATCATTGAGTTCATGGCGGTCCGTCAATCGGTCAAGCAAGGGTTGATACTTGGTCCGTGTAGCCTGCCAATCAAGGCCACGCATGTTCTTATCAAAGAATGAGTCGCGATGCATTAACCATGCATCTTCGAAAATCTGTTGCCACTCTAACTGAGGAGATATGACCAATTGCCATTGCTGCGTCTGCACTTTTGCTAAGCTAACATCTTTAGGCAATACCTCTCCTGCATCGACAATAAGTAGATTATTGCCACCGTCGCTTTGACGACGAAGCATCAACTTACTGTTATCGGCAGATAAGGAAAAACGGGCTATATCATCAGCAAAGGTTTCAACTTTAGGCGCAAGCGCATCAAACTTGATCCACTTGAGCGAAGGCGCACTGGCAGGAGCTATCGAACGGTCCAACACATACAGCCCTTTATCCGTCACCTTAAGTGATTGGTAATTTCCAGCACCAACAGGCACTTGCCATAAGCGCTCGCTAAGGCCTTTCCAAGTCACCTTGGTCTGTTTAGTGCTGTCCTCATCTTTATCCAGCGTCACCGCACTTGTTAACTCATTAGGTTTATCGAAGGGAAAAATAGCATCGGGAGTCAGTGCTAACGCAAAAATTTCTCCGCGTTTGTCAAACACAGGGCCCATATTGCGATCACCCCAAGGCGATGAAGGTGTCGCTGTAAACGCGCGGTTAGACAAGAAGTATAGCCATTGGCCATCGTCGCTAAATGCGGGCGAAAATGACTCATATTTATCGCTGGTTAATGCTTGGGCCTTATTACCCTTTATTGAATAGAGCACCACTTGAGGACGAAGTTTGCCCTGTTCACTCTTAGTTAAGGCGATAAAGCGGCTGTCGTTAGACCACACCACGTCAGCATATGGTCCTAAACCCTCACCATTAATAATAATTTTGCGATTCTTACCTTTGTTCAGATCAAGCAGCCACACATTGCCGTCGTAATCATCATGAGCCAGATACCGTCCATCGGGTGAAAGGTGCAGGCCCATGCGTAACGTTTTACCGTCATCGGTTAGCTGTTTAGCCTCGTCAGTGCCGTTGGCAGCATACCGCCAAATCTCCTGCTCACCAGAGGCATCACTGATCGCATAAATCCATTGACCATCTGGACTCATTATCGCGTCTCTCACCCGATAATCACCCGCTAAGCTAACCTCCACGAGTCGAGAACCATCGGTGCCCGCAATAGCGACGTGGCTGCGCGCGGTAATAATCGCCTTGTCACCCGCAGGTGATAAGTTAGCAGATGTTGCATATTTCATCGGCTGATTGACCCAATGCTCACGGCGCTGAGAAAAATCAGAGGTCAGTTGCAGGTCGAGCAGTTGTGTTGTATCCGCAGCAATATCATAAAGCTTAATATCCGCGCCTTGCTGAAATACGATACGACCATTATCTAAACGCGCACCACGCACCTGCCAATCACTAAATTGCGTATGCTGACGCAAAGCTTGACCATCAAGGGTCATAGACCAAATGTTGTCGCTACCGCTTTCGTCGCTAATAAAGTAAAGGCGCCCCTGCCACAACATGGGCTGTCGAACTGAGCCTAGGTGCTGAGTCGATAGTTGAGTTGCTTCGGTTTGGCTCGCTATTTTATAGCGCCATAACTCACCTTTAGCACCACCGCGATAAACCTTTGCGTTATCACCAGTGGTTTGTAAACCAAAGCGGGTAAAATAAAGATACTCTCCCGCGTCATCAATAACGCCTTCAATAGCATCGGCCAGCGGTAAATCTTGAGTGCGTAAACTAACTGGGTCGACACTACGTAGCACCCAATAGTTAGCAGGACCAAATGCATTGTCGGTGGCATAGAGCACTTGCCCATCGGACGTCCACCCCTGCACGCGCACGCGGCTATTTTCAAAACTGACCCGTTTGGCGACACCACCATTAATCGGCATTACATACACTTCACTCGCGCCTTCGTAATTGGCGACGTATGCCAACCATTGACCATCTTTTGAGATAGTCGCGCCAAGCTCTTCGGCGGGTAATGTGGTCAAGCGACGCGCATGAGTATCGCTTAGCCCTTGGGTCCACAAATCTCCTTCAGCAGTAAACACCAAGGTGTCTCCACTTAGGGCTGGAGAGCGATAGTATCCCTGATTTTCAAGAGGTTGGGCAGATAAGGCGAAAGGTGAATTAACTGTGCCCAGTGCAAGTATGCAACAGGCAAACGCATGGCGAAGTTTCATGTGCAGCTCATCTATTTGTTATTGAATTCTTTTTCTGAGGGCAACAAGGTAGCAAACTTTTATTAAATCCACAGTAATTTATCGCCAAAGAAGTATTAGCAAATGTGTACAGCTACACTCGATGACTTTATCGCGCTCTACGTGAAGCGTTCATCACATAGAGAGGCGATAGAAGCTTTTTAGGTTAACAACGCATGGCCGATGTTACAGCAAGTTATTTGTCACTGACTCACTGCAGCTACTTATGCTGGGCTATCGCCTTAAGTAGCTTTGACCATTGTAAATGCTGAGGATGCTGCACATGATTAAGCTGGGGGCGCTCTTCAGCCATCTTCTGCGACAGTATTATCGCCTCAGACCACTGTTGAGAGGACACTAATTGCGACAAGTGATTAACCGCCTGCAGATCGGAAATAATCGCTTTATTCTGGGAGTTATTCTCAGCTAATACTGGGTCATCGCTTTTCATCATCTCGATGGTTGCAGACCTATGATGGTCATCAACACCGTTAGCCATTGAGGCCTGCTTAGCATTTGGACCAGATGTTGACTCAACAATAACGGGCATATCGACACTCAAATCAGCATTGCCTGACTGCTCAGACTGCCCAGCACTGCGCATCATCGCGGGCTCATCTTGTTGCATCAACAGCGGCGCACTTTGTGGCATCGCCGCATCGTCGCTGAGCAACTCATCGTGTATCTCGGGATTAACCAGCAGTAATGTGACCACCAGCATCACTGATGCCGCTGAAGAGATAGGCCAGCGGTACTGCCGCCAAAAATCGGCCCGAGGCTTAACCACATTATCTTTATTATGGTTTGCTATCGCGGCCTTTGCCTGAGCAATGACTTTATCGTCAAGCTGTTCACTCGGTTGCTCTGTCGCTTGCAATCGATACCAAGTGTGTAATTGGCTATCCACAGATTCTGTATTTAGGTTATCTTTCATCATTCTGCTCCTGCCATTTCTCGCTTACGCACTCTCTTAGGGCTTGGTTTGCGTATCGAATGCGACTCTTGGTTGCTTCAAGGCCCACTCCCGCGATCTCCGCAATGACAGCAGCCGTAAAGCCCATTTCTATATTAAGTAAGAAAGCCTCTTTCTGTACTTGAGGTAACAAGACAATGCAGCGCTTGAGCAAACTGGCTTTAAGCTGCTCTTCCGCATCGGCATAAGGCGAATGCTTATCGCTAGGCAATAAACCATCACTATCTTGCTCCTCAGTAAACAGCTCACTAAAGTTGTCTACAGGCTTTAGCGCCCGAACATGATCAACTAACAGATTATGGGCAATTCGATAGAGCCATGTGGTAAATTTAGCTTGGCTTTGATAACTCGTAGCAGCTTTAATCACCCGCCCCCATGTTTCTTGATACAGATCTTCCGCCAACGTTTTATCGCCAATCTGACGCACAAAATACCGATAAAGTGGCCCTTTATGTTTTAGATATAGTTGTTCAAATGCACTGTGATCGCCTTGCGCGTACTGATGCATTAACGTCTGGTCAATATCATCAACCACTTCAATTTCAGATACCTTAGTCACGCTAGGCTCCCTGCTTTGCCATCATCTCTATGATGGAGCAAAGTCTGCACCCCGTGACAGGATTTGTCTATGGCTTACAAGACCTATACAGGTAAAATCCAAAATATAATATCGCTGCCACTCACCAAGTGTCGTTTTTCAATTCGCCCATTACTTGTGGTTTCGGCTCTGGTTGTGGCGGCCAAGGTTTGTCTATGGGTTTAGTCAAATTATGCATCCCTTTATGCCAAACAGGCACTGGCGTCACTTCAAGTCTTTCCTGCTTTACGACTTTAGGTATCATTGGCACGGGGTCTGGGATGGTCTCTCTAGTTTGCGACAGCGAACTCATTTCAATTACTGTTCCACAAGCACTAACCTCAGCAACCGACATAATGGACAGCATTAACAGAGCACTTAAACGCCCTCTGGATGCGATAAAGCTAGCAAGCTCGATATAAGGCATTGTCTTACTCCAACCTCCCTAAAACGCAGCGCAACACGTCTGTTAACCGTGCTGTAAGTTGACCAAACATTAGGTTCCTTACCACATTTTCTATCGGGAATCGTATTTAAAGATATAGATACTAACGGAGTAGGCTCGTAAAAGGGTTATAACAATCAGTATAAATTTAGGTCACAAAAAAGCCGCAAGGTGTCACTTGCGGCTTTCACATTGAGATTGGGTTAACGCTTATGCGTTCGCCAGTTTTTCTTGTAACTTGGCATCTTTCGCTTGAACGGCTTCGGCAGACTTGGCACGCTCTTCTTTAACCGCAATAGCTAATGCATCATCGCCAACAGCTAGCATTTGCGCCGCAAGGTAACCCGCGTTTTTCGCACCAGCGCTGCCAATAGCCACTGTTGCAACAGGTACACCGCCAGGCATCATTACTGTAGAGAGTAAGGCATCGTGACCTTGTAATGGACCACAATCCACTGGAACACCAATAACAGGACGAGTAGTGATACCAGCAACCGCACCAGCAAGGTGAGCGGCAAGTCCCGCTGCACAGATAAAGACTTTACAACCACGCGCTTCAGCATCTGTCACATAAGCATGCGTCGCTGCAGGTGTGCGATGCGCTGAGGTCACTTTAGCTTCGAACTGAATACCAAAGGTCTTTAGTATATCTAAGGTGCCTTGCATAGTAGGCAAGTCAGAGTCCGATCCCATTAATACAGCAACAAATGGCTTAGTCATCTTTTATCCTTTATTTGTAGGGTAGAGCTATTATTTTGCGCGCATTATAGTCATTTTTGCGCCTATAAAACAGTGAAAAATTGATGTTAGCGGTGAGTAGTGGCCTAAGTTTGCCAAAACCTAGCCATTCAAGAGAATATACCAACTCATATTGTTTGCCATAGCGAACAGCTATATCTCAATATCAAACGAGAATATTATTTAAGTCAATTTAAATGATCACTCAACTCTGCTTTTGTTGCTGAGCATTTTGAGCGAATCACCTTAAATTCGATGCGCTTCGCCACTCAATTGCGAAACCGATACCGCTGGTTGGCAGATGCTAGCCCTGAATCGCTGCAGCTCTGTGATACAACTGATATTATTACAGGTTAGCAGCTCTAGATACTCAAATACCTTTCCAATTAGCGCAAATACATCAGCAACATACCCAGCAAGAAAGACATTAGCCAAAAAAAACCTCGATACTATCGAGGTTTTTAATGATGGGCTTAACCAAAGAAGAGACGCCATAACCATGATGAGTCGAGATCTTCTTGGCAACTGCGATACTGCGCCGCGTAGCGTTTCGAGCGCGCATCGACCTTATCGGCAACTTTAATCAACCAAGCTTTTTGATTGTAGGTCTTACGTTTATAGCCGCCCCAGCCTTCGTGATAATTCAAATACTGGTTGCGGGCATCCCACTTTGATACCCCGTTGATTTTATGTGTTTTATAGATAAACCACCCCATAAAATCCATTGCATCATCAAAGTCACTGCGACTCGACCATGAGTTGCCAGTTTCTTTGACATAATCATCCCAAGTCATGGTTTTTGCTTGCGCATAGCCATAGGCATCGCTGGCTCGTCCTATTGGGATGAAGCCTAAAAAGTATTCCATCGGCGGCGCCGCATTGTGTTTAAACGAGCTTTCTTGATACATCATGGCTAACGGAACGTGCACAGGCACGCCCCACTTTTCACGAGTCTTCACTGCGGCCTTGTACCAATCGCGATTCTCTTGGTAGATGGCACACAAATTCTCAGGGTTTTGAGGTGGAGCTGTCGCGCAGCCTGTCAGTAAAAGTGCCAGCACTCCTGCAATGACTGCCATGAAAGTTTTAATCATCAATAATACCGAATAAAGCCCATAAACGAACTGATAGTGTCACATTGATAGCAATCATAATCAATTGCACAGTTGTTAATAGTTAAGTTAATCAATACCTTCAGATGGGATTAGTTCGCACTCATGTTGCTCTTGCGACCAAACAACCGGTTGCCAATAATCACTGCTCAAGCCACGATAGACCTTATCTTGATTGAATTGCGCACCGATGTGGTAACGCTGGTTTGACTTAACATCTATCGTTAAGGTTTTAGGTGCGCGCGCAGCCAGTTTAACCTTTAAACGAGGCGAATCTATTAGCTCTGCAACCGTAAACTGATATCGCCCAGGGGCAAGTTCGTAGTTTGGTCTTGAGATCACAGGGACACCATCGAGATGAGTCACCACGACACGATAGAAGCCCTCATCCATATTGGGCGCTAGATAGCCAGATACCATTCCGCACTGATTTTGCGTATCTGGTATTGATGAACAGCCCGATACAAGGGCTAAACACCAAATGACTAACGCCGCGATTCTCATCCAACCTGCTCAACTAAATCTAACTTTGGCGCAAAGTAATCAACCAGATAGTCTTCAAAACTTACCTTTTCATTTGACTCCAATTGCGCCTGAGCCGCTAACGATGATGCGGCAGCCTGCTGGTATGCTTGTTCTTGCTGCGTGCTCAGAGGGTAATCCATCAACTGCTGGTAATAAGTCTGTGCCAGATCTTTTACCCAATAACTATGGTCAATTTGGCTCTCGAGCAATTGATTCAAAATACGTCCAGAGAAGGTCTTTGCAGGATCGTCTACCGCAGCTTGCCACTGAGCAATCGCCTGCTTATATTGGCCATTTTCATCACCATCTAGCATAGTCGCTAAGCTATTTAACTCGGCAAATAAGCTATTTAACCAGGTCGCCATTAACTGGGGTTCACCGTGTTGCTGTAACATCAATCCAGGCTTACGCCCTTCAATGATAACCGTATTCAGGTTGTGACTAATCTCTTGTTCATCAGCCTCACTAGTATTCGGCGACGGGCTAAGCAGGCAATGCAGTAGAAACAGGTCAAGAAAACGAACTTGGTCCGCATCGATACCTACAGGGCTAAACGGATTAACATCTAGTGCTCTGACTTCAATATATTCAACCCCTGCACGGGCTAAAGCTTCAGAGGGTTTTTCACCGCTCACTCCAACACGCTTGGCCCGAATAGGTGAATAAAATTCATTCTCGATTTGTAAAACGTTAGCGTTCAGCTGTCGATATTCGCCGTCAACTTTAACGCCGATCGCTTCGAAATGTGCCGACGGCATCTCTATCGCCGCTTTTATCCCCTCAAGGTATTCACCGAGTGAGTTGTAACTGATGTGCAGTCTTTCCTGTTCTTTATTGGTATAACCCAGATCACTCATTCGCAACGATGTCGCATAGGGTAGATATAGTGTGCCTTTGCCCAGCTTTTCGAAGGCCAGATCAGTTTGTTGATCCTTAATAAAAGAACCACACAAGGCAGGTGATGCACCAAATAGATAAGGGAGTACCCACACTAAACGGCGATAATTGCGGATAAGCCCAAAATAAGACTCTGAAATAAAGTCACAACGACTTAATGACTTATCACTCTGTTGATATAAACGATCCCACAACTGCTCTGATACTGAGAAATTAAAATGTACACCAGAAATAATTTGCATCTGCGCACCATAGCGATAGGTTAACCCTTTACGATATAGACGCTTAAGCTGCCCCACATTGGACTCGCCATAATCAGCAATAGGAATATCAGCCAGATCACCGACATAACAAGGCATGCTAACAGGCCACAACCGCTGCTCACCAATATTGCGAACCGTGAATGCATGGGTCTGAGTGAGATCGGTCAACAAGGTATCGATATTTTCATGCACTGGCGTAATAAACTCGAGTAACGACTCACTGTAATCGGTCGTTATCCGCGAATGGGTCAATGCAGAGCCAAGGCTTTTAGGATGTTTATCGGTAGCCAAGTGCCCCGATGCTTCAATACGCAGCGCTTCTCTTTCGATACCACGTTGCATACCTTTTAATGCACTTCGCCCCTGCTCGTCATCGAGTTGGCCAATCACTTCGTTGAAAGATTTCAATATCTTTGTCTCTTATTACGTCATTATGATGCTTTGCAGGACAGACCTGAAAAAAGCGTAAATGATTTCAACATCACCACAAAATAGCCGTTGAGCTAGATGATAGGCAAGGGAAATAAAAATAAAGCGGTGAGCCTAAAATGGTTTCACCGCGATCCTTATATTGGGTCAAGTCTCACCGATTACAACTCTAATACGGTAACCGGATAGCCCAAGGCCTTAATATTTTTTTCAATCTTAGCTCTATCGCCCACGATAAGCACTATCATCTCATCAAGTTTTAGCTCAGAACTGGCTAACTTGTTCAATGTCTCTTTTGAGATGGTATTAATGATCTGTGCTTGAGTTTGGGTAAAGTCTGCATCTAACCCAAAACGTTGGATACGTCGCATAAAGCCCGCTTTTTGATAAGGTGTTTCGTAATCGAGCGCCTGCCCCTGAGAGATAGAGTTTCTCATAAACATCAGCTCTTTCTCAGTCATGCCTGATGCTTGATACCCATTAATCTCATTGGCAAACTCTACCATAGCTTCGGCGGTCACATCGGTGCGCACGCTCGCTGACGCTTCAAATAGCCCCTCTTCACTGCCACCAGAAAAATAGCTTCTTGCGCCGTAGGTGTAACCTTTGTCTTCACGAAGGTTGAGGTTAATTCGGCTATTGAACGCACCACCAAGCGGGTAGTTCATCAAGTAAGATTTGAAGTAATCACCAGTCGCATCATAAGGCATTGCGCGTTTACCGATTTTAATCACCGACTGCGCGGCCCCAGGCTTATCCAACAGATATACATGCCCACCCGCCAGCGCTGGCAATGGCTTCATTGCAGGGAGCTTACTGCTGTCTCCCTGCCACGTCGCAAAACCTGCAAGCTTGTTCATCAATTTATCTTTATTTAAATCCCCAACCACGACCATCTGCGCATTGCCTGCACGATATTGCACTTGATAGAAAGCCCTAACATCCTCAAGCGTTAACGCAGCAACACTCGCCATAGTGCCTTGGCTGCTGACCCCTAACGGCGTGTCTGCGCCAAAAAGCAGTGCATCAAATGTACTGTCTGCAATGTAGTTAGGATCAGACTGCATATGTTGTAAACTTTGCAGATGTTGCTGCTTGATTCGCTCAAAGTCTGCAGCCTTAAAGCCTGGTTCAAAGAGCTTTTCATTGACGATAGCCAATGTCTCATCTAGATGAGAGGTCAACGTAGAGACCTTGATGTAGCTTTGATAAGTACTCGCACCAAAGCTGACCGAACTACCCAACATCTCGAGTGCTTGCGCCAGCTCCTCAGTCGTTCTCTTTTGGCTTGACTCATTTAATAACGATGCAGTGAGGTTGGCTAAGCCCGCCTGTTTAATATCAACGAGACGATGACCGCCATTAAGGTAGATAACGAGTTCAACGGTCGGGGTTTCTTCGCTGGTCGTCCCCATAACAGGTATGCCATTTTGCAAGTTACCCGTCCACAATACTGGTGCGGTGATCACTGGTGCTTGTTGCGCTACGGGCATGACACTGCGATCAAAGGAGGAACTTGCCAAAGCGATGGCATTGACACCTGAAACAGCTTCATCAGCCACCTTTGGGGCTGGCGCAATAAAGTTATCAGCATGAGCAATAAGTTGCTTTTGCCCCTCTGGAACAACACTCATCACTACCATTGGCTTGCCTTTAATATAGGTATTAAAAACACGCATGACATCAGCCTTCGTCACTCCTGCATAGCGTTTTAAATCAAACGCGATTCGGTCTGGATCACCAAAGAAAGTTTGATTAAGTGCCAAGGTCGACACTTTTCCTTTGACGCTCTGCAGACCAAAAATAGTACTGGCTTCAAATTGAACTTTTACTTTCTGTAGATCCGCATCGGTGACGCCACGTTCCTCAAACTCCGCAATAGACTCTTTAACGCGCTGCTCAATATCGCTTAGCTGACCACCACGTGCAGGGTTCGCTAACGCATAAATAGAAAACTGACAGGCCAACTCTTGACAAGGGTGACTCACCCCCGCTTGCACGGCATAGCCATCTTTGACTAGATTTTTATAGACAAGCGACGTCGGCCCACCACCTATGATATTGGCGAGTAGATCCAAAGCCGCCTCATCTTCATGACTCGCGTAAACCATTGGAAATGCAATGCGCAGCAAAGGTAAATGCACCCGATCTTCCATCGAAATATAACGTGTTGCATCTAAAGTCACTAACTCCTTTGTTTCACCCGTGACTTCTGGGCCGCGAGGGATCTCGCCGAAATACTTATTGATCCATGCCAACGCTTGCACTTCATCAAAGTCGCCGCCGATAGTTAGCGTCGCATTATTAGGGCCATACCAGCGTTGAAAGAAATGCTTCACATCATCCACATTCGCGCGATCTAAATCCGCAGGCCATCCGATAACAGGCCATGAATATTGATGTCCGGCAGGGTAAAATGCCTGATTAAAGCGCTCGTTCATGCGGCCGTAGGGTTGATTATCAATCCGTTGTGCACGTTCATTTTTAACGGTTTCACGCTGCACTTCAAATTTTTCTTCAGTCAGCGCTGGCAAAAAATAACCCATACGATCAGATTCTAACCAGAGCATTTTTTCAAGCTGATTACTCGGCACGGTCTCAAAATAGTTAGTGCGATCAGTGTTGGTGGTGCCATTGAGTGTGCCACCTGCTTCGGTTACCGTCTTGAAATGCTGTTCATCACCAACATGTTCTGACCCCTGAAACATCATGTGTTCGAACAGGTGAGCAAAACCTGAACGTCCCGGCAGTTCTCTTGCCGAGCCCACATGGTATGTCACATCAACATGCACTAAAGGATCTGAGCTGTCTTGATGCAGCACCACAGTTAACCCATTAGCCAACATATATTTTTTATAAGGAATTCCAACTGCAGAGTCGGCGACAGTCACCGTTTCCAATAGGGTCACCCCTTGTGGTAAAGCAGTTGGTGACTGAGACGCAGAACAGGCCGTTAACGCTGCAGAAATTGCTGCAGCTAATATCCATTTTTTCATTAATTATAACTCCATACATTAAGCAAATCATTGCTTACAACCAATGTAACGCCATTGCTGCGATCAGCAGATAGCGCAATCCTTTTCCTATAAAAATCATCACTGTTGACTTAATCACAGGTAGTTTAACCCAACCTGCAAGCAAACAGAGAAGGTCACCAATGACTGGTGCCCACGCGAGCAGTAAACTCCAGCAGCCATAGCGCTGCACTAGTGCGATACTGTGTCGATACCGTCCAGTACTGAGCGCTTCAGGTGTCTTCGCGAATCGGCCAGCATAGCCCAAATAATAGCTGGTGATAGAACCCAATGTATTGCCGACTGTCGCGGCAATAACCAATGCCAGCCACGTATCTGTCGAATCATTGATCAAGGCGGCAAGTAAAACTTCTGATCCACCCGGCAACAAAGTCGCAGCAACAAATGCACCACTAAACATCAACCATAACGCGCTCATAATGGCTTACCTAATGAAAATTCGTAATTTTTTATGATCAATTTCAACGGTCTACGCCTTGTTACTCAAAGGTTAACTTTTAAAGTTATTAAAACAATCTTTTTAATGACAATAAGTTATAACAAATTAGGTTTGTTATGCAAGTCATGCTCTCTATAGAATGGACGGCTAAAAAGGTGTAGGTTGATAAGCTTTCATAGCTCATGCTAAAACACCCACGATTAAAACAACAAAATAAATTTGGAATTTATCCCATGTGGCAAACAATTAAACAGATCCCATTTTGGAAGAAAGTATTAGCTGGTTTTATTTTAGGGGTCGGCCTTGGAATCGTACTTGGTGAACAGGCAACCATGCTTAAGCCATTAGGCGACCTATTTATTTCGGCAATCAAGATGTTGGTTGCACCACTCATTTTCTGTGCCATTGTCGTCAGTATTACCAGCCTTGGCAATGACGTGAGTTTAAAGCGTCTTAGCTTCAAAACATTAGCCATGTTTATGTTTACCGGCACCCTAGCCTCACTAATTGGCCTAACCGTTGGTAGCCTTATCGATATGGGGGGCAGCTTAGAGCTTGCCACCAGCGAGGTGCGTGAACGTAATATCCCAGGCTTTGCACAAGTCCTGCTGGATATGATCCCAGTCAATCCATTTGCGTCACTTGCTGAGGGCAAAGTATTACAGATCATCGTCTTTGCGGCCCTTGTAGGCATAGCGATTAATCAGATAGGTGAAAAAGCTGAGCCGCTAAAACGCACTATCGAAGCGGGCGCAGAAGTGATGTTTCAATTAACCCGTATGGTGCTACAACTTACACCTATTGGTGTATTCGGCTTAATGGCTTGGGTTGTTGGTGAGTACGGTATTTCGACACTGTTACCATTAGGTAAGTTCATTGCAGCAATCTATATTGCAGCCCTTATCCATATCTTGTTTGTTTACGGTGGTTTGATTAAATTCGCAGCAAAACTTAGCCCGGTTCAGTTTTTCCGTAAAGCCATGCCTGCTCAATTGGTGGCCTTTACTACCGCATCAAGTTTCGGCACATTACCTGCCAGCACTCGCTGCACCGAATCCATGGGTGTATCAAAACGCTATGCTGCATTTGTCTTGCCATTAGGCGCGACCATGAACATGGATGGTTGTGGCGGTATTTACCCAGCTATTGCGGCCATATTTATTGCACAAATTTACGCTATTCCTCTGGATATGACCGACTATATGCTGATTGCCGTCACCGCCACAGTGGCTTCGGTGGGCACAGCTGGCGTACCTGGTAGCGCTATGGTGATGTTATCAGTCACCTTGGGTGTGGTTGGCTTACCGCTAGAAGGGATCGCCTTTATTGCTGCCATTGACCGCGTCATCGATATGATAAGAACGGCAACTAACGTCACAGGTGACATGATGACCGCTGTCGTTGTTGGGAAGTCTGAAGGTCAATTAGATGAGGTTCAGTTTAACGCGCAAGAGGATGAGGTTGTCTCTCAAACCACGAGCTAGCAGTTAGCCCTACTCCTCACAAAAATTTAAAAAGCCGCGCATGCGGCTTTTTGTCTGTAATGGTCTGTTCAAATTGAGATAAATAGCAAAATTCATATTATACTTGCGCAAACAACGTGCAAAACTTTGAGGGTACTATGACACGGATTTTCCTTTTGCCTATTTTACTTTGTCTTTTTTGGACAATGTTCCTGTTCCTGAATGGCGTGCCACTAAAGCAGGGTAGAAAAGGGTTTATCTACATCATAGCCATCAGCGCTACCGTAATTGCATCGCTTGGATTTTTGCTTTGGATCACCGCTGGACAAAACCTGCGTAGCTAAGTCTGTATCTTCTACTAGCACCATTTTAAAGTTCTGGTAAGATAGCGCCCCTTTTCATCCGCCCTTAGGGCAATGCTCTGGACTCAAAATGTCTGACAAATTCTTTTTCAAGGGCCGAAAAACCCCCAAGCCAAAACATGAAAGTTATGGCTACAACACAAAGCGCGCAGCTAAACCAGGCAGCGAGGCCTTTCCGTTAGCCATTATCGTCAATAACGAAGCAAGATATACGGAAATTAAGGCGTTAGCTGATGAGCATCAGCTCGTTGCTGACATCGAAATCAAGCCTGAAGCGGTTGAAGATATTAGTGCCTTGATGGGGATTTTAAATAAACCTCAAACCACAACGGTAGAGAAAAAACCACAGCGTAATGATCCCTGCATTTGTGGCAGCGGCAAAAAATACAAAAAATGTTGTGGTTCATAGCCAGGCATACAGCAGTGATAAGCGTTTGCTATCACTGCTGTGTCATCACATTTGATCAGAGATAATGCTAAGGTGAGCTTCAAGTTCAGCTTCGGTTTTAGGTAACGAATCCAGCTCAAACGTTAATGGGCTGCCACCGTTTAACATGAAAACTGAACGCTCGCCGTGATCATAGTGAAACCATTTGCCATTCACACACAAATCGGTATAGCAGTTAGGTTGTAATTCCATCATCGTCATCCTCATTCAGTTCAAATAATCCCAATACTTGTGAGATACATCACCGTTATCAGACTACAGATCAGATAGAGACTTGTTGATCTACATCAACTGATTAAGAATTAGCTTGATTAAGAAAAGTTCGATATAGACTATATCATCGTTGAAACAATTAGTTAGCCAAATATAAAAATGACCTGCTGAGTAGCAGGCCATTATGTGTTTAATCAGGTAAACCTCAAGAGATCAGCCTAGTACCGCCAACAATACCCCTGCTGCAACTGCCGAACCCAATACTCCCGCAACATTAGGCCCCATCGCATGCATCAACAAGAAGTTTTGTTGGTTAGACTCCAGCCCGACCTTGTTAACCACCCTCGCAGCCATCGGCACAGCGGAGACCCCAGCAGCACCAATCAATGGGTTAATCTTACCGCCAGATAACTTACTCATTAGCTTGGCCATTAATACACCGGTAGCAGTACCAATACCAAATGCGACAGCCCCCAACACCAAAATCCCTAAGGTTTCCAATTGCAGAAACTTATCAGCAGAAAGCTTTGAGCCTACCGCCAAACCAAGGAAAATAGTCACTATGTTGATCAGCTCATTTTGAGCAGTGCTGGATAGCCTATCAACTACCCCTGATTCGCGCATCAAGTTACCTAAACAGAACATCCCAACTAATGGCGTTGCAGCAGGAAGAAACAGTATCGTTAATCCCAACACCATCAAAGGAAAAAAGATCTTCTCCTTCTTACTAACCTCTCTGAGCTGTTCCATCTTGATTTGGCGCTCGCTCTCAGTGGTTAGCAGCTTCATAATCGGTGGCTGGATAATCGGTACTAGCGCCATATATGAATAAGCAGCTACCGCAATAGCCCCCAGCAGCTCTGGAGCCAATTTAGACGCCAAAAAGATTGCCGTTGGTCCATCTGCACCACCAATAATGGCAATGGCCGCAGCATCTTGCATAGTGAACTCAAACCCTGGAACCGCATTTAACGCTATCGCACCAATCAAGGTGGCGAAAATACCAAATTGGGCAGCAGCACCTAGCAGTAACATCTTTGGATTAGCGATTAATGCTCCAAAGTCTGTTAGTGCCCCGACCCCCCATAAAGATAAGGAGTGGAAAAACGCCAGTTTCAATTCCGACGTGATAAGCAAAATAGAGTAAGCCCCCTTCATCGGTAAAACCACCGTTAGGGATGTTTGCTAACACGGCACCAAAACCTATGGGCAGCAGCAGCAGGGGCTCAAACCCACGAACGATGGCCAGATAGAGTAACAAACCGCCCACCGCCATCATCAGTAGTTGTCCACCAGTAAAGTTGGCGATCCCCGACTCGGCCCAAAAAGCTAATAAACCTTCCATACTAGCTCCTAAGCTATGGCAAGTAGTTGATTGCCTACGGCAACAGAGTCACCCTCTTTAACCCAAACCTCACTGATAACACCATCAGACTCGGCGCGGATCTCTGTCTCCATTTTCATCGCTTCTAGAATGATCACGACATCACCAGCTTTAACTGCGTCGCCAGCTCGAACATTCACTTTAAAAATGTTACCCGAAAGCGGTGCATTCATTGCAGCTTTTATCGCCCCCGTTGGTGCCGATACTGGCGCGGTAAACGGCACCACATTCTCGCTAGCCACCACTTGAGTAATATCACCACCTGGGGAGACTTCGACCACAAAACTCTGCCCTTGGACATTAACGGTATAGGTTTCTGGCCCACCATTTGTCGCGGTACTGACTTGCGCGGTTGCAGTGGTATTGCTTGCAGATGGCGCTTCAGGTTTAGGCTCAAATGCATCGGGATTATTACGATTCTTGAGAAACTTAAGTCCGATTTGTGGGAACAACGCATAGGTTAAAACGTCATCATCAAGATCTGATGCTAATGTTATTTCCTCTTCCTTTGCCTTAGCGGTTAACTCTGCACGTAACTTATCCAGTTCAGCGTCAAGTAAATCTGCTGGGCGACAAACGATAGCCTCAGCGCCATCAAGCACACGAGCTTGCAGCGCTTTATTGACAGGTGCAGGAGTAGCACCGTACTCGCCCTTCAGCACACCTTCGGTCTCTTTGGTCATCGACTTGTAACGCTCACCCGTTAAGACGTTAATTACCGCCTGGGTACCCACAATTTGTGACGTTGGGGTAACTAATGGTAAAAAGCCGAGATCTTCACGCACTTTAGGGATCTCTTCGAGAACAAGATCTAGCTTGTCTGCCGCACCTTGTTCACGAAGTTGGTTTTCCATATTAGTCAACATACCACCAGGTACCTGCGCGCGAAGAATACGCGAATCGATACCTTTTAGCTCTCCTTCGAAAGCGGCGTACTTCTTGCGCACCTCTCTAAAATAGGCTGCAATCTCTTCAAGCAGCGCCATATCATAGCCTGTAGCCCGCTCTGTATCCTCAACCATCGCCACAAGCGTCTCTGTAGCACTATGGCCATAAGTCTGACTCATTGATGAGATGGCTGTATCTAACACATCAATGCCCGCTTCTATCGCCTTTTGATAGGTTGCTGTACTTAACCCAGTGGTCGCATGACACTGCATAGATACGATTAGGTTGGTTTGTGACTTAAGTTGACTAATTAAGTCGAATGCATCAAATGGCTTAAGCAAACCAGCCATATCTTTGATACACAATGAGTGACACCCCATATCCTCAAGGCGCTTAGCCATATCCACCCAAGTGTCGAGGGTGTGCACCGGGCTAGTTGTATAAGAGATAGTCCCTTGGGCATGTCCACCAACATCGACAACCGCCTTCACCGCTGTCTCAAGGTTGCGCACGTCGTTCATGGCATCAAAAATACGGAAGACATCCACGCCATTGCTGTGGGCGCGTTCAACAAAACGGTGCACTAAATCATCAGCGTAGTGACGATAACCTAATAAGTTTTGACCACGTAGTAACATCTGTTGTGGCGTATTAGGCATCACCTTCTTCAACTCACGAATACGTTCCCATGGATCTTCGCCTAAATAGCGGATACAAGAGTCAAATGTTGCGCCGCCCCAAGATTCCAGTGACCAAAAGCCTACCTTATCCAATAATGGTGCGATAGGAAGCATATCTTCAGTACGAAGACGAGTCGCAAGAATAGACTGATGAGCATCTCGTAAGACAACGTCGGTTAATGCAAGTGGCTTGCTCATAATAACTCCCTACTTTTTTATTGTGCTTTAGCGCGGTGCTGATGAATTGCTGCGGTGATCACGGCAACCATTTTAGGATCGATGCCCTGCTTAACCTCTGCACCGTTCCGTGCCGTAGGCTTAGCATTTACATCATGTAGTTTAGGCCCAAACTTCCAAGCCACTAATTTAACGCCTAGGATTAAGGTAGAAAGAAATATGAAAACCAATCCCATCCCTAATATCATAATGCCAAGTGCATCGGTTACTTGTTGCGCAATCGAATCCATATCGTCCTCTTTGGTATAGCTGTTAGTCCCACCTCAATAGCGCAAAACGCATCTAGGCGTATTTATTCACTAAATAAGCAAAAAAAAATCACCTTATCAAGGTGATCTTTTGCTAGGACTTAGCTTGAATCTGTTCGACACCGAATAAACAATAACTAATCTATAACAAAAATGCCAACAGCTTGTAAATTGGTCTTACCAAAATTAATTAACAAAAAAGCCTGCAGATGAGAATTCCTTACATAAGGCGCCAATATAATGAGATATCCTCAAAATAATTACCATTTATGACAAAAAGTAAGATTCTCGCGGTAATATGAATGAAAATTGAATTCAGGAATATGAACAGACAATAGTCTAATGCAAAGGTATTCACTCAGCGTGGAGAGGCATAAGAAAACTGAAGACATTGCCATCCAAAGACTTAGCAACGCTTATGCAATTAGGCTTCATAGCCA
This sequence comes from Shewanella colwelliana ATCC 39565, assembly GCF_000518705.1. Lineage (GTDB taxonomy): Bacteria > Pseudomonadota > Gammaproteobacteria > Enterobacterales > Shewanellaceae > Shewanella > Shewanella colwelliana. The sequence continues at coordinate 24,314 of NZ_KI912481.1, read as the reverse complement.
AGAAAGCTGGGTTGTTAAACCACAGATGAGAATGGTTGATAGGGATAATTAGAAAACAACACATCTTAGTGTGTTTGTGTCTTAATCACCAAAATAGCCAACAAAAATAACAGGCATAAAAAAACCCGCAACTTTCGTTACGGGTTTTAATAATGGCGGAGAAGGAGGGATTCGAACCCTCGATGGGATTTAAAGCCCATACTCCCTTAGCAGGGGAGCGCCTTCGGCCACTCGGCCACCTCTCCG
>NZ_KI912481.1:0-23728 GCF_000518705.1 Shewanella colwelliana ATCC 39565 | reverse complement strand
AATGGCGGAGAAGGAGGGATTCGAACCCTCGATGGGATTTAAAGCCCATACTCCCTTAGCAGGGGAGCGCCTTCGGCCACTCGGCCACCTCTCCGTTTTCTTGGCGCACATATTACTGTTTGCCGAAAATAAGTCAAACCATTTCTATTAAACAAATACTGTTTGAACTGTTTTTAGGCAGATCGGTACAATTAATCAGAATAACTGTGTGCTATCGCACCATTATGGTTAAAAACTTACCAACTAGAAACAAAAAAGCCAGCAACAATGCTGACTCTTGTTTCTTACGATTTACGTAACGACGACTTAAAAATTGCCGCCTTCTGAAGAGTTACCTGACTTTTCAGACTGAATACGCTGATAAATCTCTTCACGGTGAACCGAAACTTCTTTTGGTGCATTCACACCTATACGAACTTGATTACCCTTGACGCCTAAAACGGTGACAGTAACTTCATCACCAATCATCAGTGTTTCACCAACACGACGAGTTAATATCAGCATGTTTTGCTCCTTTAGTTCCAAATTCTGCTTTTACGGCATTATTCCGTTATGATCATATTATACGGTCAGCTTAGTACAAATTAATAGTGCTCAGTAAAAAAACCACCATTAATTTGCACCTTAATTCGCTTTATTGTGCCGCATATCCCTGATTATGTTTCAGGCGACTGAACAAAGTGGTGTGATTTTCGACACTATTATTACAAACGTTAATTAAAGCAGCATTAAACTTACGGCTTAAATAGCTTAACGATTCTAAATGCCACGTCATCCTCAACCTTTTACAAAATCATAGCAAACACTCAGTACGCCCTATTGAATGATTGTATAGATACGCTATTCCTACATTTGAACTCGCATCCTATGCTTACATAAGGTGTAGATAAGCTGCATACCGTAAGATAGTCGCTCATCTTTGACAGTCATTCTCTTGTTGCGCCCTATTAATTCCCCATAAAAAAAAGCGCTCATTGAGCGCTTTTTTTAATTGGCGAGTTTAACTAAGACGTTCAGTCACCCAAGGGATTACTGAGTTTAACGCGCTATCAAGCTTCTCAGGCTCACTGCCGCCCGCCTGAGCCATATCAGGCCGTCCACCGCCCTTACCACCGACTTGTGTGGCAATCATAGCGACAAGCTCACCAGCCTTAACGCTGCCAGTTAGATCTTTAGTCACACCAGCGATAAGGTTAACCTTAGCATCACCAGCGATACCCAAAACAACGATACCTGAGCCTAACTTTTGCTTTAATTCATCTTGAAGGCCACGTAATGCACCAGCATCAACGCCCTCAAGCTTTTTAACAAGCACTTTAACACCCGCTATCTCTTGGGCGTCACCAGCCAGATCTGCACTGGTCGCGGCGGCCAATTTGTCTTTAAGCTGCGACAGCTCTTTTTCTAGCTGTTTAGCCTTATCAAGTTGAGCCTTTAGCTTAGTAACAACCGATGCGCTGTCTCCCTTAAGTAAAGAAGCCGCTTGCTCTAATAGCGCTTGCTGCTCACTAACATAGCTCATCGCTGCAGCACCAGTGACAGCTTCAATACGACGAATACCAGCTGCAATACCGCCTTCAGAGGTGATTTTGAACAACCCGATATCGCCAGTACGACCTACGTGAGTACCACCACATAGCTCGATAGAGAAATCCCCCATGGTCACAACTCGCACCTGAGAGTCATACTTCTCACCAAACAGTGCCATCGCGCCCTGCTCTTTCGCCTGCTCAATATCCATCACTTGGGCTTTAAGCTCATGATTGCGGCGAATTTGCGTATTAACTAACTCTTCAACGGCTTTAAGTTCTGATGGTTTAACCGCTTCAAAATGTGAAAAATCGAAACGTAATCTTTCCGGATCAACCAAAGAGCCTTTCTGGCTCACATGGGTTCCTAATACTTGACGCAGCGCCGCATGTAACAGATGAGTGACTGAGTGGTTCAACTCAGTACGGTGCCTTAACTTTTTATCTACTGCAGCCGTTAGTGACTGACCCACTTTGATAGCCCCGGCTTTTAGGTTGCCGATGTGACCAACTGCTTGGCCATATTTTTGGGTATCATTGACGATAAACTCAATCTCGGTACCAGCCAGTAGCCCTTTGTCGCCACATTGACCGCCAGATTCCCCATAAAATGGTGTGCTATCAAGTACCACAACGGCATCATCACCAGCACTAAGTTCATTAACGGCTTCACCATTGCAATAAATAGCAACAACTTTCGCTTCACCATTTAGGTCGCTATAGCCACAAAAATCGGTTTGTGCATCGATCTTTAAACTGTCGTTGTAGTCAGTATCGAATTGACCAGCCGCTTGAGCACGGCTACGTTGCTCGGCCATCGCGGCTTCAAAACCAGCCTCATCGACCGTGATATTGCGTTCACGACAAACATCAGCGGTAAGATCAACCGGGAAGCCATAAGTGTCGTAAAGCTTAAAGGCGGTTTCACCGTCTAATACCTCGCCATTAAGGGCATTAAGTGCCCCGTCAAGAATCCCAAGCCCACGCTCTAGAGTACGAGCAAACTGCTCTTCTTCTGCTTTGAGTGACTTCTCAACAATTGCCTGAGTCGTTTTCAAACCGTTTGCGGCATCACCCATCACGTCGATCAGGGTTGGCACTAGCTTGTAAAAGAATGACTCTGTCGCACCAAGCTTATTGCCGTGGCGCACTGCACGACGAATAATACGGCGCAATACATAACCTCGACCTTCATTTGATGGCATTACTCCATCGGCAATCAAGAAGGCACATGAACGGATATGATCGGCAATTACACGCAACGATTTGTTTTCAAGATCTGTGACACCAACAATCTCAGCAGCTTTTTTAATTAGAGCTTGGAAAATATCGATTTCGTAATTTGAGTGTACGCCTTGCATAATTGCTGCAATACGCTCGATTCCCATTCCTGTATCAACCGATGGCTTAGGCAGAGGCTCCATGGTACCGTCAGCTTGACGGTTATACTGCATAAATACGATGTTCCAGATCTCGATAAATCTGTCACCATCTTCTTCTGGTGTGCCTGGGCGTCCGCCCCATATATGATCGCCATGATCATAGAAAATCTCTGTACAAGGACCACACGGTCCCGTGTCGCCCATCTGCCAGAAGTTATCCGACGCATATGCCGCGCCTTTATTGTCACCGATGCGAATAAGGTTTTCTGCTGGAACACCTATCCCTTTAGTCCAAATGTCATAGGCTTCATCATCGGTTTCGTAAATGGTCACACATAAGCGGTTTTTAGGTAGCTTTAACTCTTCAGTTAAGAAGGTCCAAGCAAAGCGTATCGCTTCTTGCTTAAAATAGTCACCAAAGCTGAAGTTACCCAGCATTTCGAAAAAAGTATGATGGCGTGCAGTATACCCAACATTGTCTAAATCATTATGTTTACCACCCGCACGTACACAGCGTTGAGAGGTCGTTGCGCGGGTATAATCACGCTTATCTTCGCCAAGAAAAACGTCTTTAAACTGGTTCATTCCGGCGTTGGTAAACAGCAAGGTTGGATCATTGCCAGGTACCAGTGAACTGCTGTCCACAACCTGGTGACTGTTTCTGCGGAAAAACTCCAAGAAAGCACTTCTCAGCGCTGCAGTGGTTTGATACATGAAATCATCCTGAATTAGATTTGGCTCACAATGAAAAACGCGTTTCCATTGATATTCTAGTTAGCCAAGCATTATAAGCAGTCTATAAGTGAACAACCAGAGGTTTAGCGAGGATAGTGAAAGAATCAATAAAAAAGTCGGCGACAATAAGCAAGTGACATTAAGAATGGGGAGTTAACTAGCCGATACAACTCTATTCATTGCTATCGACTTCTAGCGCATAAGCTATCTGATCATAGGCAAACCCTTGCCCAAGCAAATAACGAACTCGTTTGGCGCGCTCTTTTTGATCTGTAATTGGGCCACTATTAGCGTATTTTTTCAGCGCTTTGCTCTTGGCGAGTTCAAACCAATCACAATCACTTCGGTTTAGCGTGGTTTCGATATCGGATTTAGATAACCCTTTCTGTGCCATCGACTGCCTAATACGGTTTTGACCATGACCTTTGCTGATATGTGAACGCAGTAACAATGCTGCAAAACGGCTATCATCCAAAAAGCCATTATCTGTACAACGATCTAACGCTTTTTCGATTTCGTCAATCGCAAATGCTTTTTGAATCAATTTAGATTTGATTTGCTGTCGGGAATAGTCGCGGCGGGCAAGTAACCCTACCGCGATGAACATAGCAGATGCTGTCATAAGCTAAATGACTTAAAACACTTCACCAGTTTCTAAATCGATGTTCTCGTCACCTTGGGCTGACTCTGCAGCGACTTTTTGACCACCCAATAACATGCCACGTAACGCCGTATCAATTTCTGCCGCTATCTCTGGATTTTCGGTTAGGTATTTGCCTGCATTTGCACGGCCTTGGCCAATTTTATCGCCTTTATAACTATACCAAGCACCCGCTTTTTCAACGAGTTTATGAGCAACACCTAGGTCGACTAATTCGCCGGTGCGGTTAATGCCTTCACCGTATAGAATTTGGAACTCCGCTTGTTTAAATGGTGCAGCAATTTTGTTCTTTACCACCTTAACACGCGTTTCGTTACCAATAACTTCATCTCTGTCTTTAATTGCACCAGTACGACGAATATCTAGACGAACTGACGCATAAAACTTCAACGCATTACCGCCAGTAGTGGTTTCAGGATTACCAAACATCACACCAATTTTCATACGAATTTGGTTGATAAAAATAAGTAAGGTATTTGACTGCTTAAGGTTACCGGCAAGCTTACGCATAGCTTGGCTCATCATACGCGCTGCTAGGCCCATATGAGAATCACCAATCTCACCTTCGATTTCAGCCTTTGGTGTTAACGCTGCTACTGAGTCAACAATAATCACATCTACAGCACCAGAACGTGTCAGGGCGTCACATATTTCAAGCGCTTGTTCACCAGTATCAGGCTGAGAGCAAAGTAGATTGTCGATATCAACACCTAGCTTTTGGGCGTAGATAGGGTCCAAGGCATGTTCAGCATCGATAAATGCACACACTTTACCTTCGCGCTGTGCCGCAGCAATTACTTCCAATGTTAACGTCGTCTTACCCGACGATTCAGGGCCATAAATCTCTACGATACGGCCTAACGGTAATCCGCCAGCACCTAATGCGATGTCTAATGATAGAGAGCCGGTAGAGATAGTCTCAACATCCATAGAACGGTTTTCACCGAGCTTCATGATTGAGCCTTTACCAAATTGCTTCTCAATCTGACCTAAGACTGCACTAAGGGCTTTCTCTTTATTCGCATCTATCTTCATTCTGCTTTCCTCTCCATCACAGACGTATCGCTGTGGTAAATCCGTTAACATCAAACTTAACTGGCAAAAATTAAGCTCGCTGCGTCTCAATATGCAAACTAGTATACTGTACAATCATACAGTATCAAGTACTGTTGATGATTATTTTTTAATATCACAAAAACAGATACTTACTAATTGCTGTCACTTAAACGCTGTAAAATACTGCAAAAGTTATCGATAAATGCGTACTAGGACAGCAAAAAATTGCTAAGATTGGCGCCATTAATTTTATCGTCAATGGTGGATTTTTGCGTTCCTTTTAGCCTGTTATCTTTTCGCTAAATGACAACGTAAATAGATCAAGCTTGCCAATTATTGCAATGACAATAGATCGCACTATTCAAGGAAACTGTGGCAGATTCATGAACGCTATCGATACGCTCAATCTTGAGAAGCACACCCCAATGATGCGTCAATATTTGACGCTAAAAGCAGAAGTCCCAGAAATGCTACTGTTTTATCGCATGGGAGATTTTTATGAACTTTTTTACGATGATGCCAAACTGGCTTCAGAGCTATTGGGTATTTCTCTTACCGCTCGCGGTAAAAGTGGAGGCGACCCTATCCCCATGGCAGGGATCCCCTATCATGCAGTAGAAGGCTATTTAGCCAAGCTAGTGCAGCTTCGGGTTTCAGTGGCTATTTGCGAGCAGATAGGAGATCCAGCCACCTCAAAAGGTCCGGTTGAGCGTAAGATTGTTCGAATTGTTACTCCTGGTACTTTAACCGATGAAGCTCTCCTTCAAGAGCGTCAAGATAATCTGCTTGCAGCGGTCTACCATGGCAAGATAGGTTTTGGTTACGCCACGCTCGATGTGTCATCGGGTCGTTTTGTGGTAACAGAATTGCCCACCACTGAGGCACTAGAAGCGGAGTTGCAGCGTACCAACCCTGCCGAATTACTCCATAGCGAAGATTTTAGTGAAATGGCGATCATAGCGCCATTTAAAGGTAAGCGTCGACGTCCAGAGTGGGAGTTTGATTATGACACTAGCCACAAGCTACTGCTGGACCAGTTTGGTACTAAAGATCTTTATGGTTTTGGTTTAGGCGAGGTAAGGCTGTCGATTCAGGCCGCTGGTTGTCTGATGCAATATGTTAAAGATACTCAACGAACTTCATTGCCTCATATCAACGCTATTGTTCGATTTAATCAGTGTGACAGTATCATTTTGGATGCTGCAACCCGTAAAAACCTTGAGCTGACGGTCAATCTACAAGGCGGTGTCGACAACACCTTAGCAGCAGTATTGGACAACACTGCAACGGCCATGGGTAGCCGAATGTTGCAACGCTGGATTCATGAGCCACTTCGCAATCACAATACTATCCGTGCCCGACATGATGCCATCGAAGAGCTCCTGCAATCAGGCCTTTACGAATCTATATCAGAGCAGTTGAAAGGGCTCGGAGACGTAGAGCGGATCACTGCTCGTCTAGCGCTAAGAAGTGCTAGACCAAGAGATTTTGCTCGCCTAAGGCAAGCACTCGCTATACTGCCAAACTTACAGCAACTATTAGCACAATGCAGCAGCAACCATCTCGCGATACTGGCTCAAACTATCGGCCAGTTCCCAGAAGAACTGGAGCTCCTAAGCCGTGCTATTGTTGATAATCCACCTATGCTTATTCGCGACGGTGGCGTGCTAAGAGAAGGTTATCATGCTGAGCTCGATGAATGGCGAGCGTTAAGTCAAGGAGCCACCGACTACTTAGCTGAACTTGAATTACGCGAGAAGCAAGCCACTGGTGCGTCCACCTTAAAGGTGGGTTACAACCGCGTGCATGGCTATTACATTGAAGTAAGTCGCCGCGAGTCTGATCTGGTGCCAATGAGCTACCAGCGCCGACAAACCCTAAAAAATACTGAACGATACATTATTGCCGAGCTCAAAGAACATGAAGAGAAAGTGCTTTCAAGCCAAGGTAAAGCCTTAGCGTTAGAGAAACAGCTTTGGGAAGCTCTCTTCGACGAACTACTGCCAAAGCTACATGAGCTACAACTGTTTGCACGTTCAGCGGCAGAGTTGGATGTGATCAGTAATTTTGCCGAGCGGGCCGAGCAGCTTAACTACCATAGGCCAACGTTAACCGCTAAATCGGGAATTAACATCGAAGCAGGCCGTCATCCCGTGGTTGAGCAAGTTAGTCAAACCCCCTTTATTGCTAACCCTGTTCAATTGAATAGCAACCGTCGAATGTTGATTGTCACTGGTCCAAATATGGGCGGTAAGTCAACCTACATGCGACAAGTAGCACTCATCACCTTAATGACACACATAGGAAGTTTTGTGCCCGCTGAACGCGCAGACATTGGCTCCATCGATCGAATATTTACTCGTATTGGTGCCGCTGATGATCTGGCTTCTGGACGCTCGACATTTATGGTTGAGATGACAGAGACCGCAAATATTCTGCACAATGCAACACCTGAAAGCTTAGTGTTAATGGATGAAATAGGTCGTGGTACATCTACCTATGACGGCTTATCTCTGGCATAGTCTGCTGCAGAACACTTAGCCCATAATCTAAAAGCGATGACACTGTTTGCGACGCACTACTTTGAGCTAACTCAGTTGCCTGAATTGATCGAAAATGTCGCCAATGTTCACCTCGATGCCATCGAACATGGGGATAACATCGTCTTCATGCACGCCGTACAAGAGGGAGCTGCCAGTAAAAGTTATGGCTTACAAGTGGCCGCTCTTGCTGGCGTACCCGCAAAAGTTGTCCAAGCGGCTAAGTATAAGTTGCACCATTTAGAAAGTCGCGACAAAGACAACACCCTGCCAGATGGACAACAGCCAGTGATAAACTTTCCAGCGCCTGTGCAATCTGCAGCACTCGATCGGTTAGAGGCTATCAATCCTGACAATCTCTCGCCCAAGCAGGCACTCGATCTGCTCTATGAGCTAAAGTTACTCAGTAAGTAAAACGAAAAAAAGCGCACTGGCCTCAGTGCGCTTTTTAAAAATTGGTTGGGGTCGGCTATAAAAACGTGGTCAGTAAAACATCTGCCACATACTTCTTCCAATGCTAAACCTACACCCCTTCTTTTCTATCTCGGTTCGACCTTGCCAAACGTCACTCTTTCACATCACCTTATTGACGAAAAATAGCTTCTACAGATAAACCTTGTGCACCTAATAGATCCTTAAGTCGTTTCAACGCTTCTACCTGAATTTGACGCACACGCTCACGGGTCAATCCAATCTCTTTACCTACATTCTCTAATGTAGATGGCTCATAGCCAAGTAAACCAAAACGACGGGCCAATACTTCGCGTTGCTTGCTATTCAACTCATCTAACCAGCGGACCACAGACTTAGACATATCTTCATCTTGCACTTTATAGTCTGGTCCAACGCTATCGTCATCAGCTAATACATCGAGTAACGCTTTATCATTATCACCACCCAACGGTGTATCGACAGACGTTATACGTTCATTGAGTTTGAGCATACGACTGACATCGCTGCTAGGTAAATCTAACTTTTCAGCAATCTCTTCCGCTGTCGGCTCATGATCTAGCTTATGGGCAAGTTCTCTTGCTGTACGCAGGTAAACATTGAGCTCTTTCACCACATGAATAGGCAGACGAATGGTGCGAGTCTGGTTCATGATCGCACGTTCAATAGTTTGTCTAATCCACCATGTTGCATAAGTCGAAAAACGAAAGCCTCTTTCGGGATCAAACTTTTCAACGGCACGGATCAAACCAAGGTTACCTTCTTCAATCAAATCAAGCAGTGCTAAACCACGATTATTGTATCGGCGAGCAATTTTAACGACCAATCTAAGATTACTTTCGATCATACGGTTTCGAGATTTACCACAACCCTTGAGGGCTTTTCGTGAAAAATAAACCTCTTCCTCCGCACTTAAAAGGGGGGAAAATCCTATTTCGCTTAGATACAGCTGTGTGGCATCTAAGTTTTTCTGCAAATCATCTTGAACTTGTTGTTCTAATTCTGTTTCTTTAGCAACCTCCTTGGCTTCAATTGTCGTCACATCTGACTCGTTTTTAGACAAGTCGACTAAGGGCTGCGCTATCGCGGTAGATTGTTTACGACCCATAATAATTTCTCCCAAATTGTACTTAATAAATTACTGCACCGTTCTATCCTCCAATTGCCAAAATGGCTCCTAAAATAATTATTTTTTAGGCAAATATCTAAGTGGGTCTACAGATTTACCGTGATATCGGATTTCAAAATGCAACATCACTTTATTTGTACCTGTTTGTCCCATACTTGCTACAGTTTGTCCTGCCGTAACAAATTGCTTTTCCTTAACTAAAATCTTATCTGCATGAGCATAAGCACTTAGAAAGTCATCACTGTGCTTAATAATCACCAAATTGCCATAACCTCTCAACGCATTTCCCGCATAAACCACTCTTCCATCTGCTGCTGCTTGAATGCGATCTCCGCGAGATCCAGCGATCTTAATTCCTTTATTACCCTGCTCTGTGGCAGAGAAAGTACCGATAAGCTTGCCTTTGACTGGCCAATACCAGCTATAAACCTTTTGGGGTAACGCCGCTTTCGGTTTGTGGATAACATCGTTAACAACTTGTTTACCACTTGTTACAGCGTACGCACTTGTGTGACCTTGATCAAGTGATTTTTTTTGACGGTGTCACTTTTTGGTCAACAGGCTTAGGTTTGACATTAAAATCTTGTTTTTTAATGCCTTTATCACTTGCTGATACAACTTTAGATTGACTATCTGCATTAGATTTCTGCATACTCACTTTTGTAACAGGCTTTTTCAGTTTAAGGATTAACACCTGCCCAGGGTAGATAGTAAACGGTTCTTTCAGCCTGTTATTCCTAGCAATATCAATAAAATCTTTGTTTGCCGCCCACGCGATCGAGTAAAGCGTATCGCCTTTCCTTACTTTATAGCGATCAGAGGTAAGACCACCCTTACTATAGGATTTTTTTACAGGTGAATTAACATTGACGACGGGTGCCGGTGTATCAGCCCTAAAACTGCAGCCAGCTAAAAGCAATATAATGATGGCAATAAGGAGATGAGATGAGTTCATCCTTGAGCTTGTTAACACGCGATTCCCTCACCTGTATCGTTAATTAGAATACCCATGGATTAACTCGCTATGCGAGATCACCATTGACTAGCGGCACAAAATTGACCATCTCAATGGTTTCTGACTGAAAACCTGAGTCATTGTGTGTCACCCGAAGTAGCTGCTGTGTATGCTCCCCAACCGGAATGATCAACACGCCATTTGGACTAAGTTGCTCCAACAATGCCTGTGGAACCCTGCTGGCTGCAGCGGTAACCATAATCGCGTCGAAAGGCCCCTTGTTGGCCCAACCTTGCCAACCATCGCCATACTTAAAGGAAACATTGTGCAAATCTAAGCGCTTTAAACGCTGTCTAGCTTGAATTTGCAAGCTTTTGATCCGCTCTACTGTGCAAAGCTCATCGACAAGCTGTGCCAAGATGGCAGCTTGATAACCTGAGCCAGTCCCAATCTCGAGAACCCGTTTAGGTTGTGACTCAAGTAGCAACTCGGTCATTCTGGCCACAATATAAGGCTGGGAGATAGTTTGCCCCTGCCCAATGGGTAGCGCGGTATTCTCATAGGCTTTATGGCCTAATGCAGCATCAAGAAACAACTCTCTGGGGGTATTAGCCACAGCAGACAACACATTCGTATCGTTAATACCAACGCCTTGCAGGCCTCTGGCTAAATTCAGTGCCGATGTGCTGGCTACTCCGCTCATAGTTGCTCTATCCATTGTTTCATTGTAGAAATCTGATTATATGCCGTTAAATCGACGGTTAAAGGAGTAACGGATACGTACCCATTTGCCACGGCATGAAAATCGGTGCCTTCACTTGCATCTTGCTCTTCACCTGGCGGTCCTAACCAAAATATCTCTTTACCAGCTGGATCTTGCGTACGAATCATACCTTCGGCTCTATGCCTTGCGCCCAAGCGCGTCACTTTGATACCTTTAATTTGTCCTCGCGGTAAATCTGGCACATTCACATTGAGAATTTGATCTTGTGCTATTGGCGTATCAATCAACCGGGCCACCAACTTAGTTGCATAGTAGGCTGCGGTGTCGTAATGCTTGAGATCTCGGCCAACAAGTGAAATAGCAATGGCTGGCAAGCCTAAAAATCGCCCCTCCATTGCCGCAGCAACAGTCCCAGAATAAAGCGTATCATCGCCCATATTGGCGCCAGCATTGATACCTGAGACAACAATATGAGGCTCTTCGCTATAAAGCTCACGTATTGCTAGATGCACACAATCGGTTGGTGTGCCGCTGACCGAAATATAACCGTTATCTAACTTATTAATTCGCAAAGGGTTAGTCAAGGTTAATGAGTTGCTGGCCCCAGAACAATTTCGATCTGGCCCAACGGTCATGACTTGATAATCTGTCGATAGAGCTTGAGACAGTGCAGCAATACCTGGTGCTGTAACGCCATCATCATTACTAACAAGTATATTTATCATGCTTGATTTCGCTCTGCTCGACGCGCCTTAAACTCACGCTCGTTCACATCTTGGTAGTTAACAAGCTCTCTGAGTAGCGAGGTTGCAAAACATCCCGCTGGTAGAGCAAATTTTAATATCAAAGTATCCCCCTCCACTTCATAGCTAAAGTGTTGAGGTTCAAGCAGTAAAGTTCGACGTTCTTGATTCAGCCCAGCCTGCTCTAACCCGTCACAGTCTTCAGCAAATCTGCTGGCCACTTGGCTTTCAAAAACGAGTGCTTCATCTTGTGCCAAAGCGCTTCCTCTGCCCCAAAGCGGGGCAGAAAGCTGAATATCTTTGCTGTGCAGTCGCTGATTGAGTTCATCATCCCATGGGTTAGCGACAAAATAGCTTTTGCTGCCCGCTAACATTACGCAATCGCCATTCAGCTTAGTCAATCCGTGAGTCTCAAGTCGTGTCGACACCATTTCATTAAAAAGGTGTGAACGTACCGCAGATAGATACATGCTACGCTTATTTCTATCTTTAACATTTTTACCCGCAAGCATTTGGCGACCAAAAATAAGGTTTTTCCCATCATGGCCAAAGCGCTGCTCACCAAAATAGTTGGGCACACCGACTTGCTTTATCAACGCGATGCGATCAATCACATCCTCGATATCAGATACCGCACGCAAGGTTAACGTGAAGCGGTTACCAGCCAATGCACCTGTACGTAATTTTTTGCTATGTCGGCTGCTACTGAGCACAGTCAACTGCTCGCTATTTAATGCCTCCCAATCCGGTGTCTCTTTACCTGGGATACGAATACCGAACCATTGTTCTGTCAGTGCATGCTTATCTTTCTTTCCAGCAAAGGTAACCTCTTTAGGGTGTACACCAGCAAAAGTCGATAATTGCTGCGCCACATCTGCGGTGTTTAGACCTTCTTTACGAATATGCAGCATATGATGTTCGCCTTCGCCTGTGGGCAAAAAAGGCAGAATTTCTTGAACGATAAAGTCACTATTATGCGTGCGCAGATCGGCTGTCGCTTTAGGCTCGCCGTGAAGATAAAATAAAGGGGTCATAAAATTCTCTTACTTAACGTCTTTGGTCATCAGAACAACGGCTTCTACCGCAATGCCCTCTTTACGACCGGTAAAACCAAGTTTTTCAGTGGTCGTTGCTTTGACATTTATGGCATCGACATCACTAAGTAAATCTTCAGCTAAACAGGCTCTGATTGCTTCTATATGGGGTAACATCTTAGGCGCTTGCGCAATAATGGTTACATCGAGGTTGCCGAGGCGATAGCCCAGGTCTGCTGCCAACTGATAGCAATGACGCAGTAATACTCGACTGTCAGCGCCTTTATAATTGGCATCCGTATCGGGAAAGTGTTTACCTATATCTCCTAAGGCGACTGAACCTAATATGGCATCGCTAATCGCATGCAATACCACGTCACCATCAGAATGTGCGATTAAACCCGTCTCATAGGGTACTTCAACGCCACCTAAAATAAGGGGCAATTCACCACCAAATTTATGTACATCAAAACCATGCCCTATACGAATATTCATTTTAGTACCTGTTTGATTGGCTCGAGATTGAGCCTAATCGTTATAATTTATTTGTTATTTAAAAAGAGTGCCGCCAGACGAAGGTCATCAGGATGAGTCACCTTAATGTTATCGCCGCGACCAGCAACTAATGATGGTGTCATACCTGCCCATTCCATTGCTGATGCCTCATCGGTGATGGTTGCACCAGCGGCTAACGCGTTCGTCAAATTGTCACGTAATTGCAGGGTTGGAAATAGCTGCGGCGTTAACGCATGCCAAAGTGCTTCACGGCATACCGTTGCCATTATTTGGCCGTCGGCATTACCACGCTTCATGGTATCTCGCACTGGCATGGCTAAAATAGCACCTTGTGGGACATCATTGACTAAAGGTGCTTGCTCAGCGGCCATAATAAGCTTGTCTATATCGCCAGATGTTAGGCAAGGTCTTGCGGCATCATGAACCAATGCCCAGCCGCCAGTCACTAAGCTAAGTCCTGCAAGTACGGAGTCAGCACGCTCATTGCCGCCGATCACGCGCTCAAGTTTGGGATGTTTTGACTGAGCAAGCGCTTCAAAGTAAGTATCGTCTGGGCTAAGTGCCACGATCACCCGCTCGATGCGAGGGTGAGTGAGCAGTATATCTAAGGTGTGACCCAATATGGGTTGGCCATTGAGCATGAGGTACTGCTTCGGAATTTCAGCACCCATGCGGCTGCCAATTCCTGCAGCAGGCACAATTGCCGCTATTTGTTCAATCACGTTTGTCATTAATCAACGCTCATCTCATACTGTGATTCAGTGCAATGCATATAGAGTTAAACATTACTCTCTATTGATATCAGCATTTCGCTGCGGTTCACCTACTACGCGGAAAAAGGTTTCGCCTTGCTTGACCATACCCAGTTCGTTACGCGCACGCTCTTCTAGCGCTTCTGTACCACGTCGAAGATCGATAATCTCCTCCTTTAGTACTTGATTGCGTTCAATCAGCTTGGCATTGCTTTGGCGCTGCAAATGAATTTGCTCTTGCAACTGAAATGATTCAGGCAAGCTATTTTGTCCCAGCCAGAGTCGGTACTGAAGTAGACCAAGCAGAACAATCATGGCAAGTAGAAGACGCTTCATCCTTTAATGGGCTATATCACTGTTGGAAAGAATGAACCGATATTACAACAAAAAAGGCCACCAAGTGGTGGCCTTTTCACAATTTATCGACTAATTAACCAATTATGCTTGGCCTTTAATCTCTGAACGACCATTGTAAGGGGCTTTTTCACCTAACTGCTCTTCGATACGAAGTAGCTGGTTGTATTTAGCAACACGGTCACTACGGCTTAAAGAACCGGTTTTGATTTGACCAGCAGCTGTACCCACAGCTAGATCGGCAATAGTTGAATCTTCAGTTTCACCTGAGCGGTGAGAGATAACAACAGTGAAACCTGCATCTTTAGCCATCTTGATAGCTGCTAAAGTTTCAGTCAATGAACCGATTTGGTTGAACTTGATTAAAATTGAGTTAGCAATACCGTTGTCGATACCACGCTTCAAAATCTTAGTGTTTGTTACGAATAGATCGTCACCAACTAATTGAATTTTATCACCCATTAGTTTAGTTTGATGTGCGAAACCATCCCAATCAGACTCATCAAGACCGTCTTCAATAGAAACTATTGGGTATTCTTTGGTTAGGTCTTGTAGGAAGAAGTTAAACTCTTCTGAAGTGAACTTCTTACCTTCACCTTTAAGGTCATAGATGTTGGCTTCTTTGTCATAAAACTCAGAGGCTGCACAATCCATCGCTAGTGTGATGTCTTTACCTAGCTCGTAACCTGCGTTTGCCACAGCAACTTTAATTGCTGCCAAAGCAGATGCGTTTGATGGTAGGTTTGGCGCGAAGCCACCTTCATCACCAACAGCTGTAGAGTGACCATCAGCCTTAAGTACTTTAGCTAAGCTGTGGAATACTTCTGCGCCCATACGTAGGCCTTCGCGGAAGTTAGCAGCACCAACAGGTTGAATCATAAATTCTTGGATATCAACAGAGTTATCTGCATGTTCGCCACCATTAATGATGTTCATCATCGGTAACGGCATAGAGTAAACACCTGAAGTACCGTTTAGATCAGCAATATGAGCGTATAAAGGGACACCTTTGAACGCTGCAGCCGCTTTAGCTGCCGCAAGAGAAACTGCCAGGATAGCGTTTGCGCCAAACTTAGCTTTGCTTTCTGTGCCGTCTAAATCAATCATGATTTGATCTAGTTCTGCTTGCGCAGTTGCATCTTTGCCCATCAACGCGTCTGCAATAGGACCATTGACAGCTTCAACTGCTTTCAATACACCTTTACCTAAGTAACGGCTTTTATCGCCATCACGCAGTTCTAGTGCTTCACGACTACCTGTAGATGCACCAGAAGGTGCAGCAGCCATACCAACAAATCCGCCATCTAAATGAACTTCCGCTTCAACCGTTGGGTTACCGCGTGAATCCATGATCTCACGACCAATGACATTGATAATTTTAGCCATAATTTCCTCGACTTTAAGTTTAAGATTTAAGTTTAAAAGTTAATGCAAAACTAAAATTGTTATCGCTAAATTTACATCATCTGAAACAAAAAAGCCGCCTCCGACACTCGGAAGCGGCTCTTGTTTAAATATTAGCCCAAATCGCGTTTTTGGTACGCGGCGGCTGCAGCAACGAAACCTTCAAACAATGGCTGGCCATCGCGAGGTGTTGATGTAAATTCAGGATGGAATTGACCTGCCACAAACCAAGGATGGTTAGGGAGCTCAATCATCTCTACAAGCTGACGGTCAGAAGATAGACCACTAAATACTAAGCCAGCTTTTTCTAAACGTTCTCTGTACGTGTTGTTCACTTCGTAACGATGACGGTGACGCTCTACACAGGTTAAGCCCTTGTAAGCTGCCGCCGCTTTGGTTCCTTCGATAAGATGACAAAGCTGCGCACCTAAGCGCATGGTGCCACCTAAATCAGATGCTTCATGACGTTGTTCGATATTACCTTCTTCGTCAATCCATTCTGTGATCAAGCCCACAACTGGGTGAGGTGTCTCTCGATTAAACTCGGTTGAATGCGCATTTTCTAATCCAGCAACATGGCGAGCGAACTCAATCAGTGCCACTTGCATGCCTAAACAGATACCGAAATAAGGCAGATTGTTTTCACGAGCAAACTTAGCCGCAAAGATCTTACCTTCTACGCCACGCTCACCAAAACCACCAGGAACAAGGATACCGTCGAGTCCTTGCAGTACTTCTTCACCCTTAGCTTCAACCGTTTGTGAATCGATATACTTAATGTTTACCGACACACGGTTAATTAAACCAGCGTGCTTTAAGGCTTCGTTTACTGACTTATAGGCATCTGGCAGTTCAATATACTTACCAACCATACCAATAGTGACTTCGCCAGTAGGGTTCGCTTCTTGATAGATAACGTTTTCCCACTCTGACAGGTCGGCTTCTTTGCAATCGATACCAAAACGCTTAGTCACTAGGTCATCAAGACCTTGAGCTTTAAGCAATGCTGGGATCTTATAGATGCTATCCACATCTTTCAGTGAGATAACCGCGCGCTCTTCAACATTACAGAAAAGCGAAATTTTCGCTTTTTCATTTGATGGAATAGCACGGTCTCCACGACAAACCAACACGTCAGGCGCAATACCGATAGAACGCAACTCTTTTACAGAATGTTGTGTGGGCTTTGTCTTTACTTCACCTGCAGCACCTAAGAAAGGCACTAAGGTCAAATGCATAAATAGGGTACGCTCACGTCCTAGCTCGACACCCAACTGACGAATAGACTCAAGGAATGGTAGAGACTCGATGTCACCGACTGTGCCGCCAATCTCTACGATAGCAACATCATGTCCTTCGCCGCCTTCAAGAACTTTCTCTTTGATCGCATTAGTAATGTGCGGAATAACCTGAATGGTTGCACCCAAATAGTCGCCGCGGCGCTCTTTACGCAACACTTCAGAATAGATACGACCCGTTGTAAAGTTATTACGACGGTTCATCTTAGTACGGATGAAGCGCTCGTAATGACCCAAGTCGAGGTCAGTCTCAGCACCATCTTCAGTCACGAAAACTTCACCGTGCTGTGTTGGGCTCATGGTACCTGGATCCAAGTTAATATAGGGATCCAGCTTCATAATGGTTACGTTAAGGCCTCTAGCCTCTAAAATTGCCGCCAATGATGCTGCTGCAATGCCTTTACCTAGTGATGAAACCACGCCACCAGTAACGAAGATATACCTTGTAGTCATGCTGAACCTGAGAAAATGAGTTGGAAATATGTGCTTGTATGAAAGCACTAGGACGGGGCAATATTATACCAAAGCCTATCGGATTCGACAAACAAACTCAGCGATATATTTTACTCTTTTGCACTTTCTTCTCGCTTGACCTGATCCCAATAAGCGTCTAATTGAGACAAAGAGTGTTCCGTCATTGGTTTTTGAGCCGCATTGGCTAAGGCTTCAACACCACGAAAACGACGTTCGAACTTAGTGGTCGCGCGGCGCAGTGCCTGCTCGGGTTCCACCTTCAGGTGACGCGCCAAATTGACCACGGCAAAAAGTAGATCGCCCATCTCATCAGTTATCTTCTGTTGATCCTGTTTGGCCGCATTAACTTCATCAAGTACCTCATCTATCTCCTCATGGATCTTGCCGACCACAGGTTCAAAATCATCCCAATCAAACCCAACTGTTGCAGCGCGGCGTTGAACTTTGGCCGCGCGGCTCAGCGCCGGTAAATTAAACGGAATATCGTCCAATACAGAATGTAAGGAGCGCCCTGCTCGCTCAACTGATTTAATACGCTCCCACGTCTGCTTTACCTCTTGACTAGAAGCAGCCGCCATAGGTCCAAACACATGGGGATGACGTTCAGTCAATTTTTGACAAATTTTATCGACCACTACAGCAAAATCAAATAAGCCCTGCTCTTTACCCAGCTGACAGTAGAAGATCACTTGAAATAACAGGTCACCTAACTCACCAGGCAATTCATCTAGTGCATTCCGTTCTATAGTATCGGCGACCTCATAAGCCTCTTCGAGAGTAAACGGCACGATTGATTGGTAATTTTGCGCTAGATCCCAAGGGCAGCCACTTTTTGGGTCGCGCAGCTTTGCCATAATATTTAGCAGATGGTTGATATCATTACTCATGGGTTAACCTTATTCATTAAAAAAGCGGCTTGCGCCGCCTTTTGGGATAATGACTCGTTGCACGTATAATAACGCTTGCTTATAAACGTCTTGCTTCTAGCACGCCATCGACCTGAGATAATTTCGAGATCACGCGTGATAAACCGTCGATGTTGTACAGCTCTAGCTCTAATTCGACGGCCGCGGTTTGAGTTTTCACATCTGACGACGAACTCATTGCCAAGACATTTGATTTCTCGGCAGCCAACACTGAGGTCAAATCACGCAACAAGCCGCTTCTGTCATTGGCCAGCACCCTAATCCGTAGTTTATAGCCACCGGAATAGTTCTCGCCCCAGACGACATCCACACTGCGTTCAGGTTGGACGCGCATCAGCTCTTTAACTTGTTCGCAATCGGCACGATGCACAGAAATACCACGCCCCTTGGTAATAAAACCAAAAATCTCATCACCCGGAACCGGCTGACAACATTTAGCAATATGACTCATCAAATTGCCCACGCCGTTGACCTCAACCTGACCTTTGCCTTTATTGGTCGAACGCGCATGGTTTTTCTTTAACAGATCTTCAAGTGCTTCCTCTTCGGTCACCTCATTAATCCGCATGCGACTTTGCACATGATTGACCACTTGGTTTAGGCGAACATCGCCACCACCAATGCCAGCCAACAGGTCGTCCATCCCCACCATGTTAAAGCGTTCTATCGCGCTATGGGCATCTTTAATCGTTAAGCCACTGCGTGACAGTTCGGCTTCGAGCATTTCCCGTCCCGCAACAATATTTTTGTCCCGATCTTGTTGTTTAAACCAGTGCTGAATTTTAGAGCGAGCACGCGAAGTGCGAATGTAACCCAAATTGGGATTTAACCAATCGCGTTTTGGGTTAGGATGTTTCGAGGTAATGATCTCAATCCGTTCGCCAGTCTCCACCTGATAAGTAAAAGGCACAATACGTCCATCGACTTTGGCACCAATACACTTATGGCCAACATGGGAGTGAATATAATAGGCGAAATCGAGTACCGTTGAGCCCATGGGTAAGTCGATGACTTCGCCATTTGGGGTAAATACATAGACGCGGTCTTCAAACACTTGGCTGCGAACTTCATCGACCAAGTTACCGCTCTCTGCAACATCCTCTTGCCACTGCAAGATTTTACGCAACCAATTGATCTTTTCCTCGTAACCACTTTGCTTGCCGGTGGCGCCCTCTTTATATTTCCAGTGAGCGGCTACCCCAAACTCTGCATCTTCATGCATCTGCTCAGTACGAATTTGAATCTCAACGGTTTTGCCCTCGGGGCCAACCACTATGGTATGAATAGATTGATAGCCGTTAGGTTTAGGGTTGGCCACATAGTCGTCAAACTCTTTCGGGATATGGTGCCAAAGCGTGTGGACAACCCCCAATGCACCATAACAATCTTGCAGGCGGTCGGTGACAATACGCACTGCGCGAACGTCAAACAGCTCATCAAACTTAAGATCTTTACCGCGCATCTTTTTCCAGATGCTGTAGATATGTTTAGGACGGCCATAGACCTTGGCACGAATGTGGTCATCATCAAGGCGTTTCTGCAACTGACTGACAAAATTGTCGATAAAGATCTCTCGGTCTACCCGTTTCCCATCAAGTTGCTTGGCAATCTCTTTATAGGTATCTGGATGAAGGTAGCGAAAGGAGATGTCTTCTAGCTCCCATTTTAACTGTCCAATCCCTAGACGGTTTGCCAATGGCGCATAGATGTCGGCGATCTCTCTGGCGAGCAACACCCTCGTTTCCTCGTCGGCATTTTTCACCTCTCTGAGTAAACAGATACGCTCTGCCAGCTTAATCACCACGGCACGAACATCTTCAACCATCGCCAGCAACATCCGGCGAATATTATCAATTTGTGGCTCCGCATTACGGCTTTGCTCATTTACTTTAAGCGCACCAATAGCATTCATCGTCACCACACTGTTGACCAAGGCGACCAATTTGGGACCAAACTGCTCCTCAATCTGTTCCAGCGTTATCAGTTCGGCATCAAGCACCACAAAAAGCACTGCCGCTTGCAGCGTTTCAATGTCCATATTGAGCGGTGCGAGGATCTCTATCATCTCTCGAGCACGTATATTTAGAAGTGTATCCTTAGCGCCACTTTTCACGACGAGCGCCTCAACCTGCTTGATCAGTTCAAGTAACGTGCTGGCTTCGTTTTCATCATCGATATATCGATTAACCCACTCGGTTAATTGAAAATCTTTGTCGTTAAAATGTGCTTCTCTAACAGATACCATCTATTGAGTGTCCTTTTGCTTTAGGTTCGCGCGAAAAAGTAACCAATCGAATCAATGCGCTGAGGTCAATAACAACCAAGCCACTATCTTGCGGTTTCCACCACTATTGTCAATTAACAAACGCCGACATTTTATCCATTTGGGCCTTTTTAGGTGCTATTTAGCTAACTCAAACAACGCCATGGCCTCGATATGGTGGGTTTGCGGAAACATATCAATCAATCCCAGTTTACTTAACTGGTACCCCTGCTTAATTAACGGTTCGCAATCTCGTGCCAACGTAACCGGGTTACAAGAGATATAGACGACCGATTTAGGTTTCATCTTTTTAAGCCACTGCAGGCTTTCAAATGCGCCAGCCCGAGCAGGGTCGAGCAGTAACTTATCGATATGTCCCAACCAAGGTTGTTCTGAAACATCAGCGCTCAAATCGGCATGATAAAAAGGCGTGTCTGCGACGCCGCTTTGTCGCGCGTTCAATTTAGCCTGCTCTACCATCTCGACCACGCCTTCTACACCGACAACTTCCGCCCCCGTTTTGGCAATCGGAATGGTAAAGTTACCCACCCCACAAAAGAGATCCAAGACCCGATCACCCGCCTTTACATCTAGCCATTCTATGGCTTGATTAATCATTTTGCGGTTCATGACCCCATTAACCTGGATAAAATTACCGGCAGAAAAACTCAGTTGGCTGCCATCATCCAAGGTGTAGCAAGGTTGCAACTCTTGCTGGGTTAGCCCAGTCATTTGCCCATGGTCGCTGAGCAGCTGTAGAGATACCTGATGCTCAGTTTCAAAAACCTTTAAACGTTCAATGTCTCCCGCCGACAAGGTTTGCGTTATGCGTATAACAACAAAAGTGCCAGACTCAACGCGAATAAGTTCTACATGGCCTAAAGTACGTTTCCCTGCTAGTTGATTTAGGCTCTGATTAAGCGGAGCGATCAGTGCCGACAACTCAGCTTCGAGCACCGGGCATTGTGCAATGTTAACAACGTTGGCACTCGCTAACGCACGAAAACCCAGACTAATTTGTTTAGTATCGCGGTCATAATTTGTCGCTAACCTTGCACGGCGTCGGTATTGCCAAGGCTCGCCGGCTAAAGCTGGCACTATTTGACGCGCTTGTGTCTTGCCCATTTTTTCAACCAAAGTCACAAGCGAAGCTTGCTTGTATTCTCGCTGCTTATCTATGGCCAAATGTTGCAGATCACAGCCACCGCATTTGCCATAGTACTGGCATGAGCTCGCAATACGATGTTCACTAGGCTGCGACACCTTTAATAGCTTAGCCTTAGCATGACGCTTTTTCTGCTCAACAATTTGTGCGGAAACCATTTCGCCTGGCAGCGCACCCGCGATAAAAACAACCTTACCTTGGTGGTTCGCAACCCCAGCGCCAAGATGATCTAAATGGTCTATCTCAAACTGTTGCTTAGCAAAGGTTTGCTTAGATTTATTGGGTTTAGCTTTAAAAAATTGCGCCATTGAGGCCTCTAAATCGATAAAAATACTAGAAAACACTGCCCAAAGTCTGGCAGTCTAATGTAACCTATATGCTACAACAGTATAAATTAACCAAATCAATGAATAGTGCAGAAAACATGACTAAATACAGCCTAAGAGCCTGGGTTCTTGTGCTGGCATTAGCGCCCACTATTTTGGTTGGTATTTTGCTCGGCAGCTATTTTACCATAAACCGCTTCTATGAGCTGGAAGAAAGCTTAATTGAACGCGGCAGCAATATTATTGAGCCACTCGCCATTGCAGCAGAGATAGGCCTCGAAACCAAGAACTTCGAAACCACTAAACGCCTGATCACATCCGTGCAGCTGAACAAATCAAATTTGGTTCAGTTTATTGCCATTTTCGATACTAAGGAAACTGCGAACAAGTCCTGCAATTTAGGTATCGAGCGAGGTTTTGAGCGGCCCGCCTGATTTTTGAACGCTAAGTGTTCAATTTTGGCCAACATACTGCCGTTTTACGCCGAATTTCGACCTAATTCCAGGCTGTTCCCGGATTTCAGACAGATCTTGGCTGTCGTCGTAACATCTGGTCTACTTTAAACAGGTTCGCCAAGGTGAATAGCATGGCTAACTGTGAGTCATTTTTCGTCAGCCCTTTATAGCGTGCTTTGATAAAGCCGAACTGACATTTGATGATCCGGAACGGGTGTTCTACCTTCGCCCGAATACTGGCTTTTAAATACTCGATGTTGATAGCGGTTTTATTCTTGCGGGGATGCTTCTTCAGCGCCCGAACTTTGCCGGGACGCTCTGCTATCAGCCATTCCACATTAGTATCTTTCAGCTCTTCGCGTTTTTCCGCGCCTTGATAACCAGCATCACCAGAGATGAATCCCTCGTCGCCATGCAACAGATTTTTCAACTGGTTCAAGTCATGTTCATTGGCGGCGGTTGTCACCAGCGTATGAGTGAGGCCACTCTTTGCATCCACGCCAATGTGAGCTTTCATACCGAAGTGCCATTCATTGCCTTTTTTAGTCTGATGCATGTCCGGGTCACGTTCATTCTTTTTATTTTTAGTGGAGCTGGGTGCTTGAATAATCGTTGCATCTACCAATGTTCCTTGCGTCATCATCACACCGCAATCCGACAGCCATTGATTGACCGTTTGGAATAACTTACGAGTGAGTTTGTGTTTTTCCAGCAAGTGCCTGAAATTCATAATGGTAGTGCGGTCAGGAATGGCTTTATCCAGTGACAGTTGTGCAAACTGACGCATCGAAGCAATCTCGTAAAGCGCATCTTCCATCGCCTCATCACTCAGACTGTACCATTGCTGCATACAGTGA
>NZ_JAEC01000014.1 GCF_000518705.1 Shewanella colwelliana ATCC 39565 | reverse complement strand
TTCATCTTGTTAAAGAGCGTTGGTATCAATCTCTCAGATACCGCCGTTAGACGCTAGGTCGTTGGCTTAGGGATGCGTATTCTACACTTCCCGTTGTTGGCGTCAAGTGCTTATTTTAAGAAGTTTTCCAAGCGATGATTTGTTAACCACTGATGTGATAATCAATCAACACTGGAAGCCTGCTAAAGCGCTTACCACCTGAGTCTAATTCCGAAAAACTAAACTCTCTCACACTGCTGCAAGTCCCGTGCTGCCTAGCGTTTGCTAAGAGCGATTGGCCTGCTGTGCCGTGTCAGTGGATGCGCATTATAGGGAGTTCTCGGATGGGCGCAAGGGCTTTTTGAAAGAATATGACACATTTATGTTTGAGCGCGCAGTTATCAAACGATACGTATAAAAAAGGGGCTAATTAGCCCCTTTTACTACCTATATAACATGATCTTCGCGGTTATTGGCTGAAGAACCTCGATTCCTGTGTCGCTTCCACAGTCTCTCCATCTATTACGGTAGAAACCTTAAAGTCGACTTTAAGCATTGGTCGAGATAAGGAGACAGGGTCAACCGCAACACTAACTGGTAGCGTTAATACCTCACCGCCTGCAATGGTTACAGTCTGTGGGCCAAACCACTGATACTCTGGCAGTCCATCGACACTTAAATCATATTCATGCACGGATTCAGTCTTGTTGAGAATTTTTAGAGTAAAGGTGTTCTCTGTGAGTCCCTGATCATTTTCTCTAAACAGCTGGTTTCTATCACGGATGATATCCACTCGCACTGGTGCAATCGTGGCGCTAGCATAGACAAAGATAAGTATCATGACAGTCAGCACGACACCATAACCCACCAACTTAGGGCGAAGTACCTTTTCCTTTACACCATCTAGTTTATTTTCAGTGGTGTAAGCGATTAAGCCTTTTTGATAACCCATACGCTCCATGGTGGTATCGCACGCATCGATACATGCACCGCAGTTAATACACTCGTATTGCAAGCCGTTACGAATATCGATACCGGTTGGGCATACCTGTACACACAGGTCACAATCGATACAGTCACCAAGGCCCATCTCTTTGTGGTCAGCTTTACGTGAACGCGGACCTCTAGATTCACCACGCTTTGCATCATAGCCCACAATATAGGTGTTCTTATCGAACATAGCGGCCTGGAAACGTGCATAAGGACACATGTGAATACACATGATTTCACGCATCCACCCCGCGTTCCCGTATGTCGCTAAGGTAAAAAGCACCACCCAGAAGTAGATACCACCGGACGCGCTGCCACTAAATACATCGATGTAGACTTCAGTGGTTGGCACAAAGTAGGAAACAAAGGTCATTGCCGTTAAGAGTGAGATCAATAGCCAAGCAGTATGTTTAGCCGTTTTACGCCACAGTTTATTAAAACTCCATGGCATTTGATCTAGCTTAATGCGCTTATTGCGCGCTCCCTCTAACTTCTCTTCAAACCAGATAAAGATAAAGGTCCACACGGTTTGTGGGCAAGTGTAGCCACACCAAACACGGCCAAGATAGGTAGTAACGAAAAATAGGCCAAATGCAGCTATCATTAATAGTGCTGCGAGTAAGGTAAGGTCTTGAGGCCAGATAGTTAAACCAAAGATGTGAAACTTCTGCTCACCAAGGTTAAACCATACTGCTTGTCTATCCCCCCAAGGGATCCAAGGCAATATAAGGAAGAATAGCATCGCGACCCAACCCAAACGGCGACGAAGTTGTGTCCACACACCTTCGATTGCTCTGACATAAATGCGGTTGCGGGGGTTAAAACGATCGGACTTATTGACGTCAGGCTGATGAATTTTGATTCGCTCAGTCTTTGAATAATCCTTTTTATTTGATTCTGCGTTCATATTTAGCAGCCTTACAGCTTTAATATTCCATGAAAACTGGCTTATTATACCTTTTCTATTACAAATTGTTCACCAAGGTTGGTTAAATAATGAGAGGCTGGATTATTTTAGGAGTGGGTGTTGGGTTACTTTATTACCTCGCGACCAAAACAGATAAGCTGGATGAGCCCATAGCTCAGACCGATGCACTGATGAAAAAGGTTGAGCGTAAGCTGGACTCAATGACAGGAACCAAAATCATCAAAGTCGATAGCCATATCTCTCAACTTAAAACCGAAATAGCTAATCGGCTAACAAAAGCAGAACTTGCTGCGTTAGATAGCATTCTCGAATCAGAACAAACCGTATTAGAGTACAAAGATGAATATTGTGGTGGCAAAGCCAGCCGCTTCTCTGATTTAAGTAAAGACAATCAGATTTTCATTTGCGATAAATTAAGATAGTCCCTTCGATAAGATATGAACGCCGCGCTCACAGCACGGTTTTCATATCCATTATTGACCTCAATAAATATTAAGCCTAGCCTTGGCAAATTCCTCTTAGTTAACGAGTCAGATACAGGATAATGAACATGACTGATAAGGTTTCAGATATTTTTGACCCTAGATTGTGGGATCAAGTGGCTGGATTTGAATTTGAAGATATCACCTACCATAGAGCCAAAGATCAGGGTACTGTTCGTATCGCTATTAATCGCCCCGATTGCCTCAACTCATTTAGACCCAAAACAGTCGATGAACTCTATATTGCTTTGGACCATGCGCGCCAATGGTCAGATGTGGGTTGTGTATTAATCACTGGCAACGGCCCATCAGCCAAAGGGCAATACTCTTTTTGCGCTGGCGGTGATCAACGTATTCGTGGCAAAGACGGTTATAAATATGAAGGGGAGCAGCAAGGTACCCCCGATATAGCCCGCATGGGTCGCCTACATATATTAGAGGTTCAGCGTCTGATCCGCTTTATGCCGAAAGTCGTGATTGCTGTAGTACCGGGTTGGGCTGTTGGTGGTGGCCATAGCTTGCATGTCGTGTGCGATCTCACTCTTGCATCAAAAGAGCATGCCATATTTAAACAAACAGACCCTGACGTCGGCAGTTTCGATTCTGGCTACGGCAGCGCATATCTTGCCAAGATGGTCGGTCAAAAGCGTGCCCGCGAAATCTTCTTCTTAGGTTTTAACTACAGCGCAGATGAAGCGTTCGATATGGGTATGGTCAATCGTTCGATTCCTCACGCAGAACTTGAAACCGAGGCCTTAGTCTGGGCGAAAGAGATTAACTCAAAATCGCCAACGGCCATGCGCATGTTGAAGTATGGCTTCAACCTCCCAGATGATGGATTAGTCGGTCAGCAACTGTTTGCTGGTGAGGCGACTCGTCTGGCCTATGGCACCGATGAGGCGGTTGAGGGACGCGATGCTTTCTTAGAAAAGCGTGACCAAGACTTTTCTAAATTCCCTTGGCACTATTAATCACAAATCTTTAGCCACCAAAGTCTCTCCTAAAACAAAGCCGCATATCTGCGGCTTTGTTATGTTAATGGGTTAAACCAGTCAGTATAAGAAAGTGATCGACTCAGCCTGTTTTTAGCTACTAATTCAAGGCCAATGGGCGATGAAATGGTTGATCCTTTGTGAGGCAAGTAGGAAGCAAAAACAGGCTTAACAGGGAGCTTTAGCGCTGGACGAGCACATCTTTATATTGATTGGTATTACACACACCCTGGGGCAATCTAAAAACTCTTTTAGCCCTATCGGCATTATCCTCTTTAAAACGCAAGTGATAATGATTATCATTTAATGGAATTAAAGAGGAGTTACATCATGACTAAGACATTCACTTTTGCAATACTGTATTTCAGCGTTGCCTTCACTGTTACTTACCTATTAACAGGCAGTATTGTCATTGGTGGTGCTATTGCCTTGATTGAGCCTGCGATCAACACTGTGGTGTTCTACTTCCATGAAAAAATATGGAAGCGCTTTGAGAATAAACAACTCAAGCCCTTAGCCGCCTGACCATTTATAGACGGTTACCACCATTGATGCGGTGCAAAAAATAACGGTCGCGATAGTGCCTGCATCCCACAGAGGTTTATCTATTAATTCGACACAAACAAAAACTAATCAACTCAATGTTAAGGAAACACTTTGGTAAAGTATGGTATACCCTGTTTCAGACAGATTAAATATCTGATATAAGTCAGTTTCGATATTTAGTCGTTATCACTTTACAAAGGATTGTTATGAAAACAGTAATCACTGCATTATGCCTGCTTATCTCCCCGCTCACACTCGCCGCAGACTACCAGCACGCGCTATCGGCGGGTATAGGTTGGGGAGTGACCGAAGCGTCATCAGACAAAGATATTGATACTGATGATGTGCAAACCCACTACGATATTGCCTACCGGTATCAGTTTAATCCTGAGTGGGGCGTGGAGCTGGGTTATATGGAGCAAGATGTTTTTCTAACCGATATCATCACCATCAACAATCAACTAAAAGATGTGTACAGTTTTCGCGTGGCGGCCTTATATGCACTTCCGCTTTCTCAGCGTAACCGCCTAGTGTTTAAACTTGGCGCTAACCAATATAACCTCAAGTTTATCGATACCAATAATGATTACCAGCGACATAAAAAGGATGGCGTTGGCTTGCTTGCGGGTCTGGGTTGGCGCTTTGAGTTTAGTTCAGGGTTAGAGATGTCCGTTAACTATGCTTTCCAAACCATGGATCTGCTTGATACACATACCACAACCATTAACCTAGGCTATAGATTCTAACGCTAACAACCTCTATTAGGGTAAACCTAAGTCGGTGGTTTACCCTGCCCATAAAATCTATTCAACAATAAGCACACCTTTATACATCTGCATTTGACAATGAAATGGATAAACGCCTTTCGCTAGTGGCGGAAGATTAATAAGCGTGGCCGAACCTAAGGCTAACTCTTGGCTTATCTCTAAATCAGGAATCAACAAACTTGCCGAGCAGCCAGACTGATCATGACGAAGAAAAGTCAGTGTGGTGGCCTGTTGTGCTTTCACTTTGACTCTCGCAGGTGTGTAGACCCCATCTTTGACCACAACCGCTTGATTATCACCGACACTTGTCGCGACAGCTGGCTTGTATAACCAGAACCACCAGATGATGAATCCAATAAAAGCGACACAGAATATATTGATAAATAACATACAGTAACTCCTAATGATCTTTAGCTTTAAATAAGCGTAAACGGTTAGCATTACTCACCACAGTTAGCGAAGAGAAAGCCATAGCAGCCCCAGCTATCACCGGGTTAAGCAACACACCAAACAAGGGATATAAAATCCCCGCAGCAATGGGAATGCCTGCGATGTTATAGATAAATGCGCCAAATAGATTTTGCTTAATGTTTGCTAGCGTCGCCTTACTCACGGCTATCGCATCCGCCAATCCATGCAGAGATCCACGCATGAGGGTAATATCAGCACTTTCAATGGCAACATCCGTTCCAGTGCCTATGGCAAACCCCACATTAGCTAATGCCAAGGCTGGCGCATCATTAATACCATCACCTGTCATGCCGACTATCTCGCCTTCAGCTTGCAGGTCTGCAACTTTTTTAGCTTTATCCTCCGGCATCACTTCGGCATAAAAATGGTCAATATCTACCATCGCTGCCACGGCCTCTGCAGTAGATTTATTGTCCCCGGTTAACATAATTACTTTAATACCATTACGCTTTAGACGTTTGATGGCTGCCACTGAGTCGACTTTAATCGGGTCTGCTACCGCAATAATGGCAACCAATTGGCCCGCTACCGAAAAATAGATGGGGGTTTTTGCCTCACTGGCTAACTGTTGCGCCTTAGCTTGATAAGCATCGATGTTAATCTTGCTGTCATGCATTAACTTCTCATTACCAAATAGCAGTATTTGGCCTTTAAAATCGGCCTCAACCCCTTTACCCGCTAACGCGTTAAACATTGTGATATCCACCAGCGGTAGTGAACGACTTGCAGCACTCGCCACAATCGCGTCGGCCAAGGGATGTTCAGAGTGACGCTCAATACTTGCTGCCAGACTTAAAACTGTGTCTTCATCAAAGTCTTTGACATCAGTCAATACGATGTCTGTGACCTTGGGGGCCCCTTCGGTAATAGTGCCGGTTTTATCTAGCACCATGGCAGTAATTTTAGAGGCTGTTTGCAGAGCTTCGCCATTACGGATCAGCACGCCTGACTCAGCCGCTTTACCAACGCCCACCATCACTGACATTGGCGTGGCTAAACCCAAGGCACAAGGACATGCGATGATCAATACGGTCGTAGCCGATACCACAGCAAATACCAATGAGGGTTGAGGGCCAAAGTTGAGCCATACCATGGCGCTAATAGTAGCGATAATGATAATGGCTGGAACAAAGTAACCGGCAATCATGTCGGCTAGCCGTCCAATTGGTGGTTTTGCATTCTGTGCTCGCTTAACCATATTGATAATGCGGGCCAGCGCGGTATCTTTACCAACGCGTGTAGCGGTAAAAGTAATGGAACCGGATTTATTGAGGGTGCCTGTAACCACCTCGTCATCAATGTTTTTTTTGATTGGCATAGGTTCACCCGTTAACATCGACTCATCAATGGTGGTCCTACCGTCAACAACAACGCCATCTACCGGTACTTTTTCACCAGGGCGTACTTTGACGATGTCACCGAGCAACACCTGAGCAATATCGATATCAAGTTCAATCCCATCACGGATCACTCGTGCCGTTTTCGCTTGCAATCCAATAAGACGCTTGATCGCTTCCGAGGTTTTCCCCCGAGCTTTGACCTCTAATGCCAAGCCAAGATTGATCAAACCTATGATCATCGCTGTCGCCTCAAAATAGACGTGGCGTGCCATTTGCGGCAGCAGATCAGGCACCGCAACCACGACCATTGAATAGAGCCAAGCAGTACCTGTACCCAATGCGATCAACGTATCCATATTAGCGTTATGGTTAAGGAATGATTTCCAAGCCCCGACATAAAAATGTTTACCCGACACAGCCATAATGGCAAGAGTCACTAAGCCAACCGCACTCCAAACTATCTGTTCAGAGGGGCTACTCACCGTCATCTCACCTATCAATAGTCCGTAGACCATCAAAGGCACGCCAACACTAAGCGCCACAAAGGTGTAACGCAACAGCT
Organism: Shewanella colwelliana ATCC 39565; assembly: GCF_000518705.1. GTDB lineage: Bacteria > Pseudomonadota > Gammaproteobacteria > Enterobacterales > Shewanellaceae > Shewanella > Shewanella colwelliana. Next base: position 163,668 of record NZ_JAEC01000014.1, on the reverse strand, counting down.
TATGATAGTAGGCCTGATCCGCCAGTTCTTTCTCATTCATTGCAGCTTCAGAAGCGCCTGCTTGAATAGCTGTAGCCTTGTAACCCGCGGCTTCAACCGCATCAATAAGTTGCTCAATTGGGGGGCTACCCAGCACTAAAACAGTACGGTCAGCAAAATTCATTTCGGCAGACTCGACACCAGCGACGCCCTTAATGGCAGCCTCAATTTTTCCGACACAACTAGCACAGCCAGCACCAATAATATTGAGCTGAATACTTGATGATTTACTCATGATGCTCTCCCCCATTCGCGCCGCTAAGGTTGGCACTGCCCTCTATAAGGTGACAAATCATATTACCCGTTGGCGCTTGATCAGGCTTTGTCGACCACTCCGTCACGGCTTGAGTCAGTTTAGAGCGTAGCTTTACCATCTCTTGAAACTGCTTTTCAGTCTCTTGCAGTTTAAGCACTATCATCTGTCTCACTATTTGGCAGGCGCTTTCACCATGATCGGTGCGGGAAAAGATCACTTTAATATCGTCGACACTAAAACCAAGGTTACGAGCACTTAAAATAAACTGCATGCGCGACTGATCAGTTTCGCTGTAATCTTTATAGCCATTGACCTCTGACTTAATCGGCGTTAGCAGGCCAATACGCGTATAGAAGCGCACTGTATCACCGGTAATATTTAGATTTTTAGCTAGTTGATTGACTCGCATAACAACACTCCAATAAGACATTTTTAAACTCTATGCCTTGACTATAAGCCTGTGTGTTAGACACAGGTCAAGAAAATAGAGAATAAAAAAAAGCAGCCTCAATGGAGGCTGCTTTTAAATAATGAGCAATGTGGTCAACCGATGGGTTATTCCACTGTTACAGATTTTGCGAGGTTACGAGGCTGATCCACATCAGTACCTTTAATCAATGCCACATGATATGACAGAAGCTGCAGAGGTATGGTGTAGATAAGTGGTGCCATAAACTCATCGCAATGAGGAACTGGGATCACCTTCATCGTGTCATCTGACTCAAACTCGGCATCTTTGTCGGCAAACACATACATTAGGCCGCCACGTGCGCGTACTTCTTCAACGTTTGATTTTAGTTTTTCCAATAACTCATTGTTGGGTGCAACAACAATCACTGGCATATCAGCATCGATAAGGGCTAATGGGCCATGCTTTAATTCACCCGATGCATAAGCTTCTGCATGAATATAAGAGATCTCTTTAAGCTTAAGCGCACCTTCCATCGCAATAGGGTACTGATCGCCACGACCTAAAAACAGTGCGTGATGCTTGTCAGCAAAATCTTCCGCCAGTTCAGCAATTGCATCATCTAAACCTAGAGCCTGCTCAACTTTAGCTGGCATAGATTGTAGGCTTTGAGTGATCTTAGCCTGCATTTCGTCAGACATGCCGTTATGGCGCCCAACCACTGCGGTTAGCATAAGAAGGCCAGCGAGTTGTACCGTAAAGGCTTTAGTTGATGCTACACCAATTTCAGCGCCCGCTTTCATCATGTAAGCCATATCTGACTCGCGCACCAAAGAGGAACCCGGTGCATTACAGATGGTCATAGTGGCTTTGTAACCCATCTCTTTAGCAAGACGTAGCGCCGCTAATGTATCGGCGGTTTCACCTGACTGTGAAATAGTCACTAGCAAGCTGTTAGGAAACAGGTGTGATTTGCGGTAACGGAACTCAGAGGCAATTTCGACGTTACATGACACACCCGCCCAATCTTCAAGCCAGTAACGTGCAGCCATACCTGCATGATAGCTGGTACCACAGGCAATAATTTGTACGTGTTTAATATCTTTTAAAAACTCAGCGGCATTTTCGCCAAATGCAGAATCTAAAACATGGCCACTCGCAATACGACCCTCTAAGGTATGGGCAATCGCGCGTGGCTGCTCATAAATTTCTTTGAGCATGTAATGGCGATATTCACCTTTATCACCCGCATCATGGGTCACTTCAGACTCTTTGATTTCACGCTCAACGGCATTGCCATCGACATCAAAAATACTCACGGTGCGACGAGTCACTTCTGCAACATCACCCTCTTCTAAGAAAGCAAAAGAGCGTGTCACTGGCAGTAGTGCTAACTGATCAGAAGCAACAAAGTTCTCACCTAGGCCGTAACCAATAACCAGTGGGCTACCGCTACGGGCAACAATCATGCGCTCGCTATCGCGACGGTCAATCACAACGGTACCGTAGGCACCTTCCAGTTGCTTTACCGTGGCTTGGACTGCGGCAAGTAAGGTGTCATGTGACTTAAGCTCATGATGCACTAAGTGACAGATCACTTCGGTGTCGGTATCAGAGGCAAACACATAGCCTAGGCCTTTAAGCATTTCGCGTAGCTTATTGTGGTTTTCGATAATACCATTGTGTACCACGGCAATATCACCAGATGATTGATGTGGATGCGCATTGCGCTCACTTGGCTCACCGTGAGTCGCCCAACGGGTGTGGGCAATGCCCGTGCCGCCAACCAATGGCATTTGTTCTAGCGCACTCGATAGCTCTTGCACCTTCCCCACACGACGAGTACTGCTAAGCTCACCATTATGGATAACCGCAACGCCCGCCGAGTCGTAACCGCGGTACTCAAGACGACGTAAGCCTTCGACCAAAATTTCCGCAACATCCCTTTGCGCTACTGCGCCAACAATTCCGCACATAATCTATTCCTACACTTAATAAATATTAAAAACTAAAGTTAATTTGAATAGGGCGCTAATATCACTTCAACACCCTGCTCTGTAATTTGTTTGATGACTGAAGGCTCAACTCTATCATCGGTAACCAACACACTAATCTGCTGCCAAGCGAGCTCTAAATTGGGAATACGCTTACCAATTTTATCTGAATCCACCATTACGATAACTTCACGAGACACTTCGGCCATCACCTTGCTCAGGCCAGTCAGTTCGTTAAATGTGGTGGTACCACGGCCTAAATCGATACCATCGGCACCAATAAATAGCTGGTCGAAGTTATAGGAGCGCAATACTTGCTCGGCGACCTGGCCTTGAAAGGATTCAGAATGCGGGTCCCAAGTGCCACCAGTCATCAATAATGTTGGTTCATTTTCCAGCTCATGTATGGAGTTAGCCAGTTGCAGCGCATTGGTCATCACCACCAAACCACGCTTATCGTTTAACTGCTGCACTATGCCAGAGGTCGTGCTGCCACTGTCGATAATGATACGATTATGATCTTTTATTAACTTGGCGGCTGCCTGAGCAATGGACAACTTATTGGGTGCAATTTTGGCACTGAACTGTTGGGTCACTTCATCAGGAATGGCTACGGCACCGCCATAACGGCGTAGTAACAAACCGGTTTTTTCTAACTCAGCAAGATCTTTTCGAATAGTTACTTCAGAGGTTTCAAAACGATTAGACAACTCATCGACACTGACTTCACCTTGCTGATTCAAGATGGCAATAATGCTGTGTCGGCGCTGTTGCGTATTTCGTTTGTTCATAAAACCTTTCATTTAACTTTCGTTTCGAAAGATGCATTATAGTGAAACGAAACATTTTTACCAGCATCGAAACTCATTTTGGCTAAATTTCCCAAAAAAAGCCCCTATCGAAAGATAGGGGCTCATAAATAATGTATGGCTTACGCCAAACTCAACTTGTTTAGAACTTAGCTTCTAGCGCCAAACCAAAGTGTCGCCCTTCGCCGACAGTCACATCGGTATTGGTGCCACCCGCTAAGTAGTCAGTGTCGAATAGATTTTTAACGTTCAAACGCACACTAACGTCACTGCCCATCACATCCATGGAATACGCAGCGCCCATATCGAAACGAACATAGCTATCTTTGCTAATGGTATTTTGAGTATTAGCAAAACGTTCACCCACATACACGGCGCCAAAGTTAAATGCTAATGCTTCAGTGACTTCATAACGGGTCCAGATATTAGCCGACCACTCAGGTGCATCGACTGGCGTCTTACCGTCTAATGCATCTGCGGTGTCATAAACCGCATCCAAATACATCATTGAACCTGTGACAAACCAGCTATCACTGACTTGACCCTGAGCGCCCATCTCGAAGCCTTTATGGCGTTGCTCACCACTTTGGTTAGTAATCGTTTTATCACCCTCTTCATTAGGCACTTCAAGATCTTGCGTGACGGTGACATTGGAAACGGTAATATCGAATACGGCACCGGTTAATAATAAACTGCCATCGAACAGCTCCCACTTGGTACCCATTTCATATTGCTCGCCATACTCAGGATCGAGATTCATGCCGTTATTTACATCATCCTCATCATTCACTATCCCTTGCGGGGTGAAACTTTTGGAATAGTTAACATAGATACTGCCGTTTTCCGCTGGCGAGTAAATAACGCCAAACTTTGGTGACACGGCGTAGCTGTTATTACCCGACCCGTCTTTCTTTTGCTCGTCGTAACGCACACCAGCTAATAACTGCCACTGATCATTTAATGTAACTAGGTCCTGGATATAGAAGCCGTAGTGTTTGTATTCGCTCTCATAGAGGGTACCATCACGATGGTAATCAAGATCGGGTTTTGGCAAGGGTTGACCAGGCATGACTGGTTGGCCCCTTTTGCCAGCATCTTTCAATTGACCATAATAGTAATCCAGCATATTGGCGCCGATGAGAAACTGATGATCAATATCGCCAGTGCTGAAGTCACCAGTAAAGTCGATAAAGCCTGTCTTATGTTGCCAGTCATCATAGCGATCGAATGGGCTGATGGTATAACCGTCTTTGAATGGATCTTCAGAACCTTTAGCTAAACTTGGCGATGAATCTAAACGCTGACGATTAAACTGCTGATCGTTATAACCCGCTTTCACTTTCCAATCATCACTGATGTGATAAGTCAGCTCGGCCCCCAAGTTTGATACCGTATTATCAGTAAAAGCCCACGGCATATCCCAAATAATATCTTTGCCACCGATTAACTCGCCGTCGCTATTAAGCCAACCACCGCGATCAATTCCGGTCTTGTCTTGAGTGTGATCGTATTTAAGTGACAGCAATAGATCATCGGTAATATCAAATTCAAGATTTAAGTAACCTAGCCAGCGGTCACGCTCTTGGTTCGATCCGTCTTGGTATTCACGCCAGTAAGTCGTATCTTGTTTAACTAATACACTGCGATAGCGAATTGTTTGATCTTCATTCAAACTGCCGCCAGCATCAATTTGGTAACGAGTAGAACCATGCTCATCAGTATCAAAGCCAACATCGAAAAACGTGTCATAGGTTGGCTTCTTAGTCACCATGTTAATCAATCCACCAGGGCCAGATTGACCATATAACATACTTGATGGGCCTTTAAGCACTTCAACTTGTTGCAGTGTCTCAATAGGCTGAACATAGTGAGACCATTGCTGCTGACCATTGATTAAGAATCCTGAGCCTGAAGATAACTCAAACCCACGAATATTGAATACTTGGCGGTTCCACTTTTCGCTGCCACCCGTTACGCTAGAGTCATTGACTAAGACTTCCGATAAATTGGTCGCTAATTGCTCGTCAGTAACAAAGTCAGGAATAATAGTTACCGATTGAGGGGTATCCATTAAATCAATATCCCCCCGCATCGCACCGGACGCGACTCCCACTTTATAATCGTTGAATGTACGTCCAGTAACAGTAATCCGCTCAATATTGGTAGTTACCACACTCTCTGCAGCATCTTCGGCAACAGCAGGTAGGCTGGCGAGGCCCGCTAAAACAGCTAAACCAATAGTAGAATAATTAAACGAAAAACCTTTAAGAGACATGAAAACCTCACAACAAAAAAACGGGAATAACATCAAAGTTGAAAGGAATATAAATGAGAATCGTTTTTATTTGAGATTTATTTACACTCTTTACATTGCAAAGAGATCACCATCAACAAAGTCGATAACTCCCCCTTAATGAGTGAGACTTAACCAATAAAAAAGCGACCCTTAGGTCGCTTTTTTAATGAAGGAAATTTACTTCTTTTTCTTAACTGGGCGAGCCCACCCCGATAAATGACGTTGTTTAACACGAGTTATTACTAATTCATCCGCGGCCACATCACGAGTAATCGTCGAGCCCGCGCCAAGCGTTGCCCCCTTGCCTATAGTCACAGGTGCCACAAGCTGAGTATCACTACCAACAAACACGTTGTCCTCAATAATGGTAAGGTGTTTATTCGCGCCATCATAATTACAGGTAATGGTTCCTGCACCTATATTTACCCCAGCACCAATTTGCGCATCACCTATATAGGCTAAGTGCCCCGCTTTAGAACCTTCACCCAACACCGCTTTCTTCATCTCTACGAAGTTACCAATATGGGCGTCACGTTTTAATTCGGCACCGGGACGCAGGCGAGCGAATGGCCCAGCGCTAGCCTCAATACCAAGCTTGGCATTTTCGATAATAGAATAAGGTTTGATTTCAGCATTATCGCCAATCTCACAATCAATCAAAATCGCACCAGCGCCAATAGTCACGTTATTACCGATAGTCACTTTGCCTTGGAATATCACATTAACATCGACCATAACATCCATGCCCACGCTAACATCACCGCGGATATCGATACGAGCAGGATCCCTAAGGTTTGCGCCCTCAAGCATCAGTTTCTCGGCAGCGCGAGCCTGATAGGCACGTTCCAATTGTGCTAATTGCACGCGGTTGTTAGCGCCTTCCACTTCGATAGCCGACTGAGGTTGTGCAGTGGTAATCGCCACACCATCGCGGTGAGCCATAGCCACTATATCAGTAAGGTAATATTCACCTTGGGCATTGTCCGATGACAGCTGACCTAACCACTCTTTTAACTGCTTGCCGGGGGCAGCCATAATGCCGGTATTAATCTCATTGATGGTTAACTGCTCAGCATTCGCATCTTTCTGCTCGATAATACCTATGACCTTACCCGCCTCACGCACGATACGACCATAGCCCGTAGGATTGGGCAGATTAACAGTCAAAATAGCCAAACCATTCGCTTCACGCGCTGATAGTAGCGCCTCGAGCGTCGATGCCTGAATTAATGGCACATCGCCATATAGAATGAGCACGGTATCATCATCAGCAATATGAGTATTAGCTTGAGCTACAGCATGCCCTGTCCCCAGTTGCTCTGCTTGCAGTACCCAGTTAAGTTGTTGCTCACCTAGGTTTGCTTGCAGTTTATCGGCACCGTAACCATAAACCAGCTGAATCGCATCACTGCCTACCTGATGGGCTGTATCGATAACATGTTGAACCATGCTTTTGTGCGCTATAGGATGAAGAACTTTAGGGAGATCTGAGCGCATGCGGGTTCCCTTGCCTGCGGCCAAAATCACTACATTCAATGCCATGAAAAAATCCTTGAGAGACTACCTAATGGTAAAAAGTAAATTTGAGGTCTATTTTTATGGACTGATTTTAAGCTATTAGTAGCCTAAAAGCGACTACAGCCAACACCACACTATATTTAAAAGGAAACGGTTTTATCTGCACTTAATACCCATTGGGCGAGTTCATCCATCGTAGCCACTTCGCAACCTTCAATCACACTAAGTTGCGCTAACCCGCGAGCATGCATACAAGAACCACAAAACTTCACAGGGCTGTTTTGTGCTATCAAAATCTCCAGCATCTGCTGAATGTTATAGCCCTCATTTGGATTTTGTTTAGGGATTACAGCGGTGATAGCATCTGATAATAGAAATAAGCTGACTTGCGCTAGTGGACTTTCTTGTTCATTGAGCTGTATAGCCAGACGCAGGGCATTAAAGAGTCTTTCAGATCCATAAGGGGCGTCATTAACGATAATAAGGACGTGTTGCATAGAGAAGTTCCCAGACATTAAATGAGTGCCAGAGGTTAACACTCAAATCAGGTTTAAAGACTTACACGGATCACGATAATTAATTCAAGCGATTAGATTCTACTAAAAGGTACTAGGACGTGACGCTGTCACGGCTAGAGCGTCGCTACGCTCCTGCTAGGTCCTATAAGAGCTATACCGACAACGCTAACTTGGCTTTCCTGCTCTTACAACAAATTTAGCCCCCCTTAATTGACGGGCTAAAGCCTGACCTACAAAAATCAAATTATTTCGTCTTTTCCGTTAGTGAGCTTGCAAGCGTTCTATTATCCGTCAGCAAAGCGTTCGCAACGACTTTTCTAGAACCATCTTTTCCGTCAGCGTAGCGTTCCGTAAGTGACGCAGTCACGTTCCCTAGGCCGCAGGCCGTTCGTCTTTGTTTTTCCTAGCATCTAGGAGCTGCTTTTTACTTTTTAGACACAAAAAAAGCGCCATGAGGCGCTTTTTTTCATCAAACAATAACCTTATCTGGCAATGTTCTTCTTGATGGTTTCTACAACGCGCAATTGAGCGATAGCCTGAGCTAATTCAATCGCTGCAGCGGCATAGTTTAGGTCTGCACCAGCATCAGCCATATGGGCCTCTGCACGACGCTTCGCTTCTACAGCTGCCTGCTCATCAATCTCTTCGGCACGCAATACCACGTCAGCCAATACGGAAACTGAAGAAGGTTGCACTTCCAGGATACCACCCGAAAGATAAAACACCTCTTCTTTACCATCTTGCTTGACGATGCGCGCCATGCCAGGTTTGATATTTGTCAGCAAAGGCGCGTGACCAGGCATAATACCTAAATCACCTTCTGAACCAGTTACTTGTAGGTGTGCTACAAGACCAGAATAGATGCTACTTTCTGCACTTACTATATCAAGTTGTACTGTCATGGCTGCCATCCGTTCTCCTTAAAATACCAAGCCTAGGGCTCGATTATTTTTTGTTAGCTCGCTCGATAACTTCGTCGATTGAACCTGCCATGTAGAACGCTTGCTCTGGAATGTGGTCAAACTCACCTTCCAATAGTCCCTTAAAGCCACGGATAGTGTCTTTTAGAGAAACGTACTTACCTGGAGAACCGGTGAATACTTCTGCTACGAAGAAAGGCTGAGAAAGATATTTTTCAATCTTACGCGCACGAGATACAGTGGTCTTATCTTCATCAGATAATTCGTCCATACCAAGAATCGCGATGATATCTTTCAGCTCTTTATAGCGCTGTAGTACCGTTTGTACACCACTTGCTACGTTGTAATGCTCTTGGCCAACAACCAATGGATCTAGCTGACGTGAAGTCGAATCCAATGGGTCAACCGCTGGGTAAATACCTAGCGAAGCAATGTTACGTGACAATACAACAGTCGCATCTAAGTGAGCGAAAGTTGTTGCTGGTGACGGATCCGTCAAGTCATCCGCAGGTACGTATACAGCTTGAACAGAGGTAATAGACCCTGTCTTAGTTGAAGTAATACGCTCCTGAAGTACACCCATCTCTTCAGCCAGTGTTGGCTGGTAACCTACTGCTGATGGCATACGGCCTAGCAGTGCAGATACTTCAGTACCCGCCAAGGTGTAACGATAGATGTTATCAACGAAGAAAAGAACATCTTTACCTTCGTCACGGAACTTTTCAGCCATTGTTAGACCAGTCAGTGCCACACGTAGACGGTTTCCTGGAGGCTCGTTCATCTGACCATAAACCATGGCCACTTTGTCGAGAACACCAGACTCTTCCATCTCGTAGTAGAAGTCGTTACCCTCACGAGTACGCTCACCTACACCAGCGAATACTGATAAACCTGAGTGTGCTTTAGCGATGTTGTTAATCAGTTCCATCATGTTAACTGTTTTACCAACACCCGCACCACCAAACAGACCTACTTTACCACCCTTAGCAAACGGACATACAAGGTCGATAACCTTAATACCTGTTTCTAAAAGTTCAGTAGTGTTTGATTGATCTTCATATGAAGGCGCTTCACGGTGAATCTCATAACGATCTTCTTCACCAATTGGGCCCGCTTCATCAATCGGCTTACCTAATACGTTCATGATACGGCCAAGGGTTGCAGCCCCAACCGGAACAGAAATAGGTGAACCTGTATTTACTACCTCAAGACCACGACGCAGACCATCTGAAGTACCCATAGCGATGGTACGAACTACACCACCACCAAGTTGTTGCTGAACTTCCAGCACCAAGTCTTCACTTTTGATCTCTAGAGCGTCATAAACCTGAGGTACGGCATCATGTGGAAACTCAACGTCCACAACCGCGCCAATTACTTGGACAACAGTACCTGTGCTCATGATTAATCCTCTAAACTTTTATTCGTTACCCAGCCTAAACTGCTGAAGCCCCTGAAACAATTTCCGACAGTTCCTGCGTAATCGCAGCCTGACGGGCTTTGTTGTAGACCAACTGCAAGTCACTGATAAGATCACCAGCATTGTCTGTCGCAGCTTTCATAGCAACCATACGGGCTGCTTGCTCAGATGCGATGTTTTCGACAACACCTTGATACACTTGAGATTCAACATAACGAACCAATAATGTATCCAAAAGTTCTTTTGGATCAGGCTCGTACAGGTAATCCCAGTGATGAGAAATCTCATCGCTTTCCGACTTAGGCAAAGGTAGCAGCTGTTCGATCACAGGCGTCTGACTCATGGTATTAACAAACTTGTTAAATACCACATACAGACGGTCTAGCTTGCCTTCGTTGTAAGCTTCTAGCATCACACGTACTGTACCGATCAAGTCAGCTAACGACGGAGCGTCACCTAGACCTGAAGCAGAAGCAGATACCTGTCCACCAAAGCTTGAGAAGAATTGTACGCTACGTGCGCCAATTGGGCAGAATTCAACTTCTGCTCCGGCTTCACGTTGCTTCTTCACGTCTGCGATAACCTTTTTGAAAAGGTTAACGTTCAGACCACCACAAAGACCACGGTCGGTTGATACAACAATATAACCGACTCGCTTAGCTTCTCTCACTTCCAAATATGGATGCTTATATTCGAGAGAACCTTGCGCCACGTGACCGATCACCTTACGCATATTTTCTGCATATGGACGGCTCGCTGCCATGCGGTCCTGCGCTTTGCGCATTTTGCTGGCTGCAACCATTTCCATCGCAGATGTGATCTTCTGAGTGTTCTGAACACTCGCGATCTTGGTTTTAATCTCTTTAGCGCCGGCCATCTTTACTCTCCAATCTGGACCTGAGGTGTCTTAAGACACCTCTGTGTCTTTACCAGGTTTGGGTTTCTACGAACTTGTCGAGGCCAGCCTTCAAACTACCTTCGATATCAGCATTATAATCGCCAGTATCATTGATAGATTTCATTAGGTCAGCATGCTCGCTGTTCATGTAAGAGAGCAAAGAAGCTTCGAAGTCACCGATCTTGTTAAGCTCAACGGCCTTTAGGTAACCTTTTTCAGCTGCGAAAATTGACACAGACTGATCAGCTACGCTCATTGGCGCGTATTGCTTTTGCTTCATAAGTTCGGTAACACGCTCACCATGCTCAAGCTGAGCACGAGTTGCATCGTCAAGATCAGATGCAAACTGAGAGAACGCCGCAAGCTCTCGATACTGTGCTAGTGCGGTACGGATACCACCAGACAGTTTCTTGATGATCTTAGTCTGCGCCGCACCACCAACACGAGAAACTGAAATACCAGGGTTAACAGCAGGACGTAGGCCTGAGTTAAATAGGTCAGTTTCAAGGAAGATCTGACCATCGGTAATCGAAATTACGTTGGTCGGTACGAATGCAGATACGTCACCAGCTTGAGTTTCAATAATTGGCAATGCTGTTAGAGAACCAGTTTGGCCTTTAACTTCGCCTTTAGTGAACTTCTCAACATACTCAACGTTTACACGTGAAGCACGTTCTAGTAGACGTGAGTGAAGATAGAAAACGTCGCCTGGGTATGCTTCACGTCCTGGAGGACGCTTTAGTAGCAATGAGATCTGACGATAAGCAACTGCTTGCTTAGACAGGTCATCATAGACGATTAGTGAGTCTTCACCGCGGTCACGGAAGTATTCACCCATTGAACAGCCAGAATATGGCGCCAAATATTGTAGTGCAGCGGCTTCAGAAGCGGTTGCAACAACAACGATGGTATTAGCCAATGCGCCGTGCTCTTCAAGTTTGCGAACTACGTTAGCAATGGTAGAAGCCTTTTGGCCTACTGCTACGTATACACACTTAATGCCAGAGTCTTTTTGATTGATAATGGCATCGATCGCTAGCGCTGTTTTACCAGTCTGACGGTCACCAATTACCAATTCACGTTGTCCACGACCGATAGGGATCATAGAGTCAACGGCTTTATAACCAGTTTGCACTGGTTGATCTACTGACTTACGTTCAATAACACCTGGTGCGATAACTTCAACAGGAGAGAAACCATCGTTGTCGATAGGTCCTTTACCGTCGATTGGTTGACCCAATGTGTTGACTACACGGCCTAATAGACCACGGCCAACTGGAACTTCCAAAATACGACCAGTTGTTTTAACTTTTTGACCTTCTGCCAAAGAGGCATAAGGACCCATAACTACGGCACCGACAGAATCACGTTCTAAGTTCAACGCGATTGCGAAACGGTTACCAGGCAGTTCGATCATTTCACCTTGCATAACATCGGCTAGGCCGTGGATGCGGATGATGCCGTCACTTACTGCAACGATAGTACCTTCGTTGCGAGCTTCACTAACGACTTCGAACTGCTCGATCCGCTGTTTAATCAGATCGCTGATTTCAGTGGAATTCAGTTGCATGCTCAAACTCCCAATTACGACTGCAGCGTTTCAGACAGACGGTTTAGTTTACCGCTGACCGAGCCATCAATGACTAGGTCGCCTGCCGTGATAATTACACCAGCAACAAGGCTGGCATCTACGCTGCAATTCAGCTTAACTTTGCGTGTGAGACGTTTCTCTAGAGAAGCACTAATGTGCTGCTGTTGCTCTGCGTTAAGCTCAGTGGCAGAAACAACATTTGCTTCAACCTCTTTTGCCCACTCATTGCGGAACTCATGAAAGAGTTCACTTACAGCAGGAAGTACTTCCAAACGACCGTTTTCAGCCATTACCTTTAACAGGTTTTGACCTTGCTCATTGACCTGCTCACCACAAACTTTAATAAAAAGCTCTGCAAGCTGGTTACTGGCTAAAGCGCCAGACAGTAGCGGCTTCATAGTTTCGTTTTCACTAACTATGGCGGCAAAGTTAAGCATTTCTGCCCAACTATCTACTGCATTTTTCTCAATAGCAAAGTCAAACGCTGCCTTTGCGTAAGGACGAGCGATGGTGGTTATTTCAGCCATAACTCAACTCCCTTATCAAATTTCAGCAACTAGTTTATTAACTATGTCACTGTGGGCGGCTTCATCAATCGAACGCTCAAGGATCTTCTCAGCACCAGCTATGGCTAGAGAAGCAACTTGCTTACGCAAGTCCTCTTTCACGCGATTACGTTCAGCTTCAATTTCTGCTTTACCCTGAGCGATAATTTTAGCTCGCTCAGCGTCTGCTTCGGCTTTGGCCTCATCGACAATCTGAGCTTTACGCTTATTAGCTTGCTCAATGATTTCGTTAGCAGTTGCCTTAGCTTCTTTTAGTTGGTCGGTGGCTTTCGCCTGCGCCAACTCAAGGTCTTTTACAGCACGATCAGCATCAGCTAGACCGTCGGCTATCTTTTTTTGACGCTCTTCGATGGCATTCATCAAAGGGGGCCAAACAAACTTCATGCAGAACCACACGAAGATAATAAAGGCAACCGTCTGACCGATTAGGGTAGCGTTGATATTCACAACAGCCTCCTATTTAGATTAAAGACAGAAGCGTTGATTACAGCATTGCACCCAGTGGGTTAGTAAACAGCATAAATAGTGCAATACCTACACCGATCATGGTTACCGCATCCAATAGACCAGCAACAATGAACATCTTAACTTGTAGCATAGGAGCCATTTCTGGTTGACGCGCAGCGCCTTCCAAGAACTTGCCACCTAGTAGGCCGAAACCGATAGCGGTACCAAGAGCACCCATACCAATCAGTAGAGCAACAGCGATAGCTGTCATGCCTAATACAGTTTCCATCTCTATCTCCAGTATTCTAAATCTTTAGTTAGTTAGTGATTTAGCTTAAAAAAATTTCTTCAGCAACCCTTAATGATCTTCATGAGCCATGCTTAGATACACGATCGTAAGCATCATGAAGATAAACGCTTGCAGAGTGATAACCAAAATATGGAAGATTAACCAACCTAGTTGCAGTGTTACACCTAGGGCAGATAACGCCATGTTAGCACCATACATCAGCGCAATAAGGATGAAGATCAACTCACCTGCGTACAAGTTACCAAATAGACGTAATGCCAATGAGATTGGCTTAGCAATTAAGGTAACTGACTCTAATAGGAGGTTGACGGGTATCATTGCCTTATGGTTAAACGGCTGTAGCGTCAATTCTTTAACAAAGCCTGATACGCCTTTGACTTTAATGCTGTAGTAAATAATCAGCAAGAACACACCAATAGCTAAGCTAAAGGTAATGTTTAAGTCTGTCGTTGGTACAACTTTCATGTAAGGGATACCAGCAGCAGCTGCCAGTGATGGGATCCAGTCAACTGGAACCATATCCATGAAGTTCATCATGAATACCCAAACAAAAATCGTTAATGCCAACGGAGCAATAACAGGATTGCGGCCATGGAAGGTTTCTTTCACGCTAGAATCGACAAACTCAACAATCATCTCGACAAAACACTGAAGTTTGCCAGGAACGCCTGTTGTAGCCTTCTTACCAACGCTGCGGAATAGCCACAAGAATAGAACACCAAGCCCAACCGAAAAGAACAACGAATCAATGTGCCATGTCCAGAAGCCTTCACCAACACTTAAGTTGGTAAGGTGGTGCTGGATATAGCCCTGCGGTGTTAACGCTTCACCAGTTGCAGCCATGATTCATCCCACTTTACTTTGCTTGAAGTATAAAGGAGCTGTCCAATGCACAATTAACGCAGCGACATAACAAACAAAAAGCGGCATAAATACAACCTTAAGATTGATAAAAGCTAGCGAAAACATAGCTATGGTTAACAGCAACTTTACCGCTTCCCCCCAGTAAAAAGTTTTCATAACTTTTCCTGCTGAACTTGCTCCCGTATGGGAAAAAGCGAGGGTCGCGAATACAAAATTAGGGAGTACAGCGATAGCGCCACCTGCCAAGGCAGATAGTCCATACTGAGCTCCCCACACGGCGAAAAAGACAATCGAAACACCCCCAGCCACCGCCGCCTGCATCATAACCAACTTATAGGCAGACCACCGGCCACGACGTGCTAAAACCTTGCTCAATTCATCTTCTCCGCATTCATACTTTTTGTTTCTATGACCGGACTACAAAACGCCGGACAATGTTGAGGTACAAAAAGCTTGCGAAAGTATACCTTTTCGGCCATTCAAAGCAAGTTTAAGGTGAGGAAAAAGGAGACTTTTAACGTGAACTACGCCAAAAGTCTAAAAGTGGAAGATTAACAGATGTCACAAAGTTACATAATATTACGTTAACTTAGAGAATTTAGCGGATTTTCCCAATGATACCATCCAATTCAGCCAAATTTTGATAGTTAATTACCAATTTTCCCTTACCTTTTTTATTATGAGTAATAGAAACTTTGGCACCTAATTTTTCAATTAATTGGCTCTCTAGACGGGTGACATCTTGATCTTTTGCCGGTTTATCGACGACTTCAGGTGGATTTAAGGTTTTATTAACTAATCGTTCAGTTTCACGAACGGTTAGTTCTTTCGCACTTACTAATCTAGCTAGATTAGTTTGCTCGTCACCGTTAATGGCAAGCAAGGCTCGCGCATGACCCATATCGATATCACCATACTCCAACATACGCTTTACCGGCTCATTCAGGCCATTTAAACGCAGTAGATTAGAGACGGTCGCACGGGATTTACCCACCGCATCAGCGGTTTGCTGATGCGTCAAATCAAACTCTTCAATTAGACGATTTAACGCAATCGCTTCTTCCATCGCATTAAGATCTTCACGCTGGATATTTTCAATCAACGCAATGACGACAGCCGATTCGTCAGGAACTTGTTTAATGATACAGGGAACTTTTTCAAGCTTAGCCAATTGCGACGCACGCCAGCGACGCTCACCAGCAATGATTTCATATCCCTTATCCGATACGCGACGCACAACGATAGGCTGAATGATCCCTTGGGTACGAATAGACTCAGCAAGCTCATCAAGTGCTTCTGGCGACATATCTTTACGTGGCTGGTACTTACCTGGTTGCAACAGATCCACCGCAATCATCTTCAGCTCTTCAGCACCATTGCTTGCAGCATCTTGCGCCGACACACTGTTAGCCGCCGCATGGCTTGTACTTAACAGTGCATCTAATCCTTTGCCTAGGCCGCGTTTTTTAGGGGTCATCTGTTTTTCCTTAAGCTTGCTCTAACTTTGAATGTTGCTCTGCACGTCTAATAATTTCACCCGCTAACGCAAGGTAGGCCTTAGCACCTGCGCTAGACTTATCATAATACATGGCTGGCGCACCAAAACTTGGGGCTTCAGCCAGTCTAACGTTACGAGGGATCACGGTACGATAAACTTTATCGCCAAAATGCTGTTTGAGTTGATCAGAGACATCATTAGCTAGTCGATTACGTGGATCGTACATAGTACGTAAGATCCCTTCGATTGAGAGTCCAGGATTAACCATAGACGCCAGCTTACTGATGGTATCCATCAAAGCGGTTAACCCTTCCAGCGCGTAATACTCACACTGCATAGGCACCAAAATTGAATCGGCAGCCGACATAGCGTTTACCGTTAACATATTGAGCGAAGGCGGGCAGTCGATAAAGATAAAATCGTAATCATCTTTAATTGGTGCGAGGGCATTGCGCAAGCGAATTTCGCGAGCAAAAAACTCCATTAACTTGATCTCAGCCGCAGTAACATCACCATTGCCAGCAATCAGATCGTACTTACCAGCAGTATCTCGGTAAACGATCTCATCAAAACTTTTCTCTTCAACAAGCAACTCATAAGCGGTATTTTCGACGCTGTATTTGTCGACGCCACTGCCCATGGTTGCATTACCTTGAGGATCAAGATCGATAAGTAACACTTTGCGCTTTGTGGCAGCCAAAGAAGCAGCTAAATTCACACAAGTTATTGTTTTTCCGACGCCACCTTTCTGGTTAGCTACGGCTATGACTTTACCCACAATATTATCCTGTCTATCACGTTAGCTAATTCGATACGCTTAATAATCTATCAAATTGCTTGAACTGGTTAAATAATGCAACTCAAAAGCGACTTATACCGCTGAGTTTTTGACCACTCTTAACAAATGGCGCTGTTCATCGAGACGAGGTACATGTAATTGGAACACATCAGTAACGGCAAATCCGTGAGGCAAGTGCGCCATCTCTTCATCACTTAACTGACCTTTCAATGCATAAAAACAACCGCTCTCTTTTGGCAGATGATGACACCAATGCAGCATATCTTGAATCGATGCAAATGCGCGGCTGAGTACACCATCAAATAACTCTTCAGGTTGATAGGCTTCAACACGGCTTTCAACAGAGCTGATATTATTGATCCCAAGTTCAAACTGAACCTGCTTTTGAAAACGAATCCGTTTACCTAAACTATCAAGCAGCACAAAGGTTTTATCAGGGTTCATGATGGCCAATGGAATACCAGGCAATCCAGGTCCAGTACCAACATCAATAAAGCGTTCGCCCACTAAATGCTTGCTTGCAGCTAGGCTATCCATGATGTGACGGATCAACATCTGCTCAGGATCTCTTACCGATGTGAGGTTATAAGCCTTGTTCCACTTAGCTAACATGGCGACAAAATCGAGCAACTGTTGCTTTTGCTCTGGGGTAGCCGCTAAATCAATTTCGGCCAAATAGGTATCTAGTTGGGCTGATAACACAGACGTATCCTCGGTAAACAATCGGATATTATGAAGCTGAGAGGCGCAGATGGGAAGTCCAAAGACCTCCCATCTGAGTTAAAAATAGATAAAACCTGTGATTAGGCGCTCTTTCTTAACAAGCCACGCTTTTTAAGGTGAACAAGCAGTATTGAGATCGCAGCAGGAGTGATCCCAGAGATCCGCGATGCCTGACCTATGGTCTCAGGCTTATGATCATTCAATTTGGCGATCACTTCGTTTGATAAACCTGGCACTTCTTGATAATCAAGATTTTGTGGCATTAAGGTTTTTTCATGACGAATCGCTTTGTCGATCTCATCTTGCTGACGCTGAATATAACCTGAGTACTTAACCTGAATCTGCACCTGCTCGGCAGCGCGTTGATCCTTAATCGCCGGGCCAAAGCCTTCGATCCCCATCAGTTTGGGATAATCGAGTTCTGGGCGACGCAATAACTCTTCGAAGGTAGCCTCACGAGTAATAGGCGTATTGAGATGTGGATTAAGTTCATCGACCAATGGTGAATTTGGGTGCACCCAATGACTACGCAACCGCTGCAACTCAAGCTCAATGGCTTCACGCTTAGCATTAAATTTCGCCCAGCGCTCATCGTCAACCAAACCAACCTCACGGCCTTTCTCGGTTAAACGCAGATCGGCATTGTCTTCACGGAGCAGTAGACGGTATTCAGCACGGCTAGTGAACATACGGTAGGGTTCTTTGGTGCCTAGCGTCGACAGATCATCGACCAACACGCCTAAATAGGCTTCATCACGACGAGGAGACCAAGCATCTTTGCCTTGCACTTGCAGGGAAGCATTCATCCCCGCAAGTAAGCCTTGGGCACCCGCTTCTTCATAACCCGTAGTACCGTTAATTTGTCCGGCAAAGAATAAACCGCTAATAGCTTTGGTTTCTAAAGAATTTTTAAGATCGCGAGGATCGAAATAGTCATATTCAATCGCGTAACCAGGACGAATAATCTCTGCGTTTTCCATACCTTGAATAGAACGGACTAAGTTTAACTGCACATCGAAAGGTAAACTGGTAGAGATACCATTAGGGTAGATCTCATTGGTATTAAGCCCTTCAGGTTCAATAAAAATTTGGTGTGAAGACTTATCAGCAAAACGATTAATCTTATCTTCAATCGATGGACAGTATCGTGGACCGATCCCTTCAATGACCCCTGAGTACATAGGGCTTCTGTCGAGTCCACCACGAATAATATCGTGGGTACGCTCGTTCGTATGGGTGACAAAACAGCTCACCTGACGCGGATGGTCTTTGACATCACCGATAAATGACATCACAGGCAATGGATCATCACCTTTTTGCTCAGTCATCAGATCAAAATTAATTGTATTGGCATCAATACGTGGTGGAGTGCCCGTTTTTAAACGACCAACTCGAATAGGTAATTCATGTAATCGTTGTGCCAATGAGATAGATGGTGGATCACCTGCGCGTCCACCGCTGTAATTTTCTAAACCAATATGGATCTTACCACTGAGGAAAGTGCCTGCGGTTAGCACGATTGCAGGAGCCTCGAAGGCGAGTCCCATTTGGGTAACAACCCCAATAACACGATCGTTTTCAACAATCAGATCGTCTACAGACTGCTGGAAAAGTCGTAAATTAGGCTGGTTTTGTAAAATCTGCTGGATCTTAGCACGATATAACGCACGATCGGCTTGTGCACGTGTCGCTCTAACCGCTGGCCCTTTGCTTGAATTAAGCGTTCTAAACTGAATACCTGCATGGTCAGTTGCAATCGCCATAGCACCGCCTAAGGCATCAATCTCTTTGACCAAATGGCCTTTACCAATACCACCAATAGCGGGATTACAGGACATCTGTCCTAAGGTATCTATGTTGTGGGTCAACAACAGTGTTTTTGACCCCATTCTAGCAGATGCCAATGCTGCTTCGGTTCCGGCATGACCACCACCAACAACAATTACATCAAACCGCTCATGAAAATGCATCACAGTACCTTAAATAAAACCGTATCAAAGTTAAAAGTAGAAATTGATTTAGCTATCGATCAATTACTCATCGAGTAGCCGAGTATTTTAGCACTTGGAAGACCTTTGGTGAAAGATCAATTTAGGCCTTTCGATCTCAAGTGGATCTGCTTAATAGATCTTAAGATCTTTATATAGATCCTTTATTATGTTTACTATTAGGATCGCTGTTTTCGGTGGATAACTCTAATTCATTATTAGAATCAATAGTTAGCACGATCCTGATCCTGTGATCTGTTGGCGATCTTATTGGCATAAGCTTGGGGATAGATCGCCTACTTATCCACAAGGTGGATCTTTGGTCGGATCGGACAGTGAATAATACAGAGTTAGATCATGATCAAATAATAGCTTATCCACATATTTATCATTTAAGATCGTAATATGTGGATAAAGTAGATCTAATCTGTGGGTTGTTAAGAGGGTTATACCTTAAATAGATCGTTAAAGTAGATCTTGCCAGCTCGATAACCAAGCTTGGGCGGGTTCTTCAGGGATTGGATCGTATTGCACATCGATCTGGATCTTATCCACATAGACTTGTGCACCGCAGTTTTCTATCGCTTCAACTAATTTTTCTGGGCCTTGGCAGAAAGTGTCGTAACTTGAATCACCGATCGCACATAAGGCAAATTTGGTACGGCTGAGATCGGGCTTTTTCGCCTCTATTTCTTCAAAAAATGGCTGGATATTGTCTGGTAGATCGCCAGCACCATGGGTTGAAGAGACGATTAGCCACAAGCTTTTAGGGTCAATATCACTCAATTCAGGAGTTAAATGAACCTGAGTTTCATGGTCACCAGCCTCTAATTGTGCCGCTAATTCATCGGCAACATACTCGGCACTGCCCAAGGTGGTACCGACTATAAGTTCTATTTTTGCCATCTGATTTCCTAAATTTGGGGGAGTTAATTGCTCATCTTTACATTGCTAAATGCGATCTTAGTGGATCAATATTGCAAAAAGTCGATGAGATAATGGCCCAATCATAAGGTAAAAAGTGTTTGTGGTCTTGTTGCTTTACTGGAACTGTCGACATGCCTACAAAACCGCTTTAGCTATATATAAGGCATTTAAAAGCCAATTTGCCCACGTTATAGCCTGCGATTTAACGGCTGTATGGTAAATAGCTGGGCTGTATTTAGGTAGGTTTTTCTGCATAAAGCAGATAGTTAACGCTTGTTTCTTTTGTTATTTTCCACTTGTTTATTAATGGATTAAATTTAACTCCTTCAACCGATAAAGTGTTTAGACCTTTAGCATTGAGCTGCTGGCTTATCTCTTGTGGTTTAACAAAGTGCTGCCATTCATGGGTTCCCTTTGGCAGATAACCCATCACATATTCAGCACCAATAATGGCGATTAAGTAAGATTTAACGGTACGGTTCAGCGTGGCCATGACTAATAGTCCGCCCGGTGCCAAGGCATCACAACAGATCTCTATCAGCTGATGCTTATCTTCAACATGCTCAATAACCTCTGTATTTAAAATCACATCATACTCTTGCTCAGTATTGAGTAAATCATCTGCAAGGCAATGTTTATATTCAACTTTTATAGACCAGTTATTTGCATGTTGCTGCGCCAAGCGAATGTTGTAAGCACTGGCATCGATACCAGTTACGTCAGCGCCTTGGCTTGCTAAGGGTTCACATAGTAGGCCTACACCGCACCCAATATCTAAGATCCTCAGTCCCTGAAAGGGAATGTCTTGATTAAGATCGCGCTTAAAATGCTGTGCAATGGCGTTTTCAATGGCGGTTAAACGTGTTTGATTAAAGGCCAAAACATGTTTGAATTTGCCGTTGGGATCGCGCCATTCAGCGGCTAGTGCATCAAACTTTTCAATCTCAGCTTGTTGATTGAGTGGTTTAATTGTTGGACTAAGTTGGCTTTTATCTAACATCAAAATGAGTGTCTACTGGGCGATTAATTGAGTATATACGTAATAGCTACGGTTTTTGGGTCACATTTGAGGTGGGTATAGCTCAATGAGGGTTTTGGCTATATATAGGTAAAAGTGCGATTTTTATTGGTTTGATCATCACGGATAAAAGCATTATCACATAAGTTTTGGCAAACTAGAGGTATCTTGGGCTACAGATTTTTCCCATTTATTGAGCGACTGCGAGACATTAGATAATGATAAATAAAATAATACTCGATACAGATCCTGGGATTGATGATGCCATGGCAATACTGTTTGCCCAGGCGCACCCAGCGATTGAACTTAAGGCGATTACTACGGTATATGGCAATGCCACCATTGATAACGCGACACATAATGCATTATTTTTAAAACAAAAATATGGTTTCAGTGCTGATGTGGCTAAAGGTGCGGCCAAACCAATCGTTCGGCCTCCAGTGGGCCCAACCGTAGTGGTACATGGTGAAACGGGTTTTGGTGATGTGCATGCGCCAAAGGCATTAACCGCTCAAGCCGACCCCCGTCCAGCGTACCAATATATTATCGATGCGGTTAACGCTGAACCTGGTGAAATTACTTTAGTCGCAGTGGGGCCACTGACTAACTTGGCATTGGCTTTAGAGGCTGAACCCGAAATCGTCTCTCTTGTTAAAGAGGTGGTAGTGATGGGGGGGGGCATTTGGTGTTAACGGTCATCGTGGCAATGTCACTCCGTATGCTGAGGCCAATATTCATGACGATCCCCATGCCGCAGACAAGGTATTTACCGCATCATGGCCAGTGGTGGTCATTGGTTTAGATGTTACCGAAGAGAGCTTCTTTACCCGTGAATATTTAGATCAATTGCGTGATGATGCGGGCGAAGTGGGTCAATTCATCTGGGATATTAGCCGTTATTACCTTAAGTTCTACTCCGAAAAGGTGGGACTAGAGGGTTGCCATGTGCATGATCCATCGGCAATCGCCTATGTTATCGATCCGACACTGTTTACCCTGCGTGAAGGGCCTATACGGGTAGTGACTGATGGCCCAGCAGAAGGGCACACAATGCAAAAGTATGATGGTCGAAAATACTTGCATGATGACTGGCAAGATAATGCGCATCAACGGATCGGTGTAGCGGTAAAAGATCAAGTCCTACTTAAACTATATCGAGACACCATTGTTGAATATGGTGCAGATAAAGAAAAGTTCTGAATATCAGTGCTGTATGCTAGGAATAGGTTGGATTGAATATGGCTACGAAGAACATTTTCTGTAGCCATTTTTGCACTCTTTTTAGTGCTGACTTTACTATCAGTGTTAGGTACTAGTTAATGCTTTGTACTTGTGAGGCCAATAGCCATAGCGCTAAGGCAAAAAAGATAACGCCCATAAATTTGTTTTGATATGTTCTAAACTTTTCATTATTTAATAATGGTTTACCTAACGTCCCAACCATAGCCACCAGCAATAGGTTAAACAGTAATCCCATTACGTTTAACAGCAGTCCTAATGCTAGCATCTGCTCACCCGAGCTGGCATTTAGTTGAGTCGAGACAAATTGCGGTAGAAACAGTACAAAAAAGATCAATGCTTTAGGGTTGAGTAGATTACTCATTACCGCGCGGCGATAGAGTAGCTTAGCAAGATTGTTATTTTGCTCTATTTGCGGCGCGTCGGCTGCACTGGCGCGAATACAATCCCATCCCATCTTCAATAAGTAAGCGGCACCTAATATACGAAGTAGTTCTAAAGCTAATGGATTAACCGCTATGAGTGCAGAAACGCCCATTGCCGCCAGCAATGTCAAAATAAGTCCCGATGTCGCATTGCCAAAACTGGCATAGACACCGACTTTCTTACCATAACTCAGGCTAGAGCTGGCGATCAGCAACATATCCGGACCAGGAATAAAGAGCAGGGCGATAACACTGGTTAAATAGAGTGGCAGTAGATTGAGATCGATCATCAAAAATAGGCTGCTTAAGGTTTGAGATTAAAACAAGGCGCGGATTTTACAGCGATCGATTAGAAATGAAAGTGAAGTGGTGTTTAAAACCGTTAAATACTGGCAGGGTAGGTTTACGGTGTTAGCGAACGGTGCAGTTAATTGATAACGTTACTCATTTATTTATGCTAAACATCTGTGAGTTGGTCAATGTATATGGGCTTATTGATCCGTTGTTATTGCTGAAATATCTCTATGCGGTGATGGGCTAAGAACTCTTCTTTTGGAATAAATTTAGTTGGAAGGGTAATAGATTTTCCCTCGTATTGTTTAAAGGAGTAATCCACAAATGGATTATTTTGATGTAGTAGTTTGCTCGATAACACGACTTCTAGATTTGAGTTGAGTGTGAGCAGACCTTGGTCAAAAGCACTGTCATGAATACTCGATAGGCACAATCCATTACACGGATTCAATCGTTCACTTGGCTTAGCACTCCAAGGCATAATGTGGCTCGCGACCAATAAATTAGGAATACTCAAATCTGTAATACAGCATTTATCATTATAAGAACTCAGTATTATCTGGCGGAATTGGTTTTGTCCGATACGGGCCTTTGATTGAACTAATCTTTCGCGGCCGATGAAGTTGCTATCTGTTGATTCACTTTCTTCATGTTTATTGGCGATAGTAAGGAATGCTTCAACACTTGTGATATAAAAATTTTCCCAATCGGTAGACATCTCTGCCCACATATCCTTGTCAGCTTTCGATGCTCCTTTTAGTCCATTGCGGCCAGACTCTTGGATCACAACTGGCTATATTGGCCATTTTCATTGATAGAGAAGAAGGAGTTCGATTTAAAAGGTTAGATACTTTTATTATCTCTGGATTTCGAGCGCTGATTTTTCCAAATGATGTTTTATTATAGAGATAGAATGCTACCAGTAAGTCATTCCGTGACCATGGGCGACGTTCTGTCATTATTACTTCTCATTAGGATTTTTGGTTATCATCAAAGATAGCCGATTATTTTGTTGATTAATATATACTATCTATTAATTTACTGAGTGTTAACCCTGTTAGTATCCCTTTATTTTATTACTTTAATTTATTAGATACAGTAGAAATTGATCACTAAGTTTGATTGTAATAGTCACAAAATCTTCATCATCGGCCTGCCAAGAACTGGGACAACGAGTGTCAGTGTGGCTTTGTTAGAGATGGGCTATAAGGTGGCGCATCAGGCATTTACTAAGCAGGCGTTTGAGTTGGCAGATGTGGTGTCTGATGCGCCATGCTTTAGTGATTATAAGCAATTACATCAGCTCTATCCCAATGCCAAATTTGTTTATCTGGAGCGGGCCTTAGATGCTTGGGTGCCATCGATGCAGATGCTACTTAGCCGCATGATGGTGCATTTAGATAATAAGACTGGCAAGTTTCATCCAATATTAAAACGAAGTTTTAACCATAGTTTTGATGTGAACGGCATTGATAATCCTTTGGATGCCGAACATTTAGTGCGTAGTTACCTTAGCCATAAAAAACAAGTAATTGATTATTTTAAACAATCTAACATAAATAACTTTATCGGTATCGATATTAGCGAGCCTGATAGTTTGTCTCAATTGCGTCAGTTTTTAGCCCGCGATTTAAACCTCAGTGGCGAACGGTCCATAGATAATCCCATACACAGTTGCAGTGAAGGAGAGGGGTTTCCGCACCTTAATCGTGGTCGTAATGTGGCGAGTTGGGATGAGTATAAGCACCCTAACAAAGTTAGCACTAATGCCAGTGGGCCAGATAAACGCAAGTACTTTGCTTACAAGCTACCTTGATTACAAGCCTTGCTGTTGAATCTGTAATGGCTCTAGTGTGAAAGTTGAAGCTTAGCGGTTAAAGTTGCCCCATTTATCTATTGGCGCGTTATCATTGTACCCATTACTAATCATTGTCGCTAATCATGCCTAACTCTTCAGACTCTGCATTTTCTTTGCCCACTTTGCCGATAGATAAACTTTATAAAGAGTTTAAGTTAGCGATTGAGCATCATCACATGGTGGTGGAGTCTGACACTGGTTCGGGTAAATCGACTCGTTTACCGCTTTGGTGTACTGAGGCTAATACAGAGGGAAAGGCTAAGCGGGTGTTGGTGATAGAGCCTAGGCGGGTGGCCTGTTTAGCTCTGGCCGACTTTGTCGCCAAACAGACTCTCTTGCAGGTTGGTTATGCTATTCGCTTTGACTCTACGGTGAATGAACAGACGGATATTGCTTTTGTAACGCCCGGTATTGCATTGCGCTGGCTCTCTGCTAATGCCGAAGGTACTGACAACAATGAGTTGGGGGATAAAGCTGGGTTAGTCTGTTTTGATACCATTATTATCGATGAGTTTCATGAGCGTCGCTGGGACACTGATCTGCTGTTGGCATTGCTTAAAAGCGCTGACAAGCATCGTTTAGTTATCACCTCTGCTACCATTGACGGCGAGCGTTTAGCTAACTATTTAACTGATAAATATGGAAATAAAGCTGCCAGATTACAAGCCGAAGGGCGAAGGTTTCACGTGGAACTAAGGTACCAATCTGCAGAGAGTCATCATCTTGCCGATGTGCGTGATATTGATAAAAACGTAAAATATGCTGTGGAAACGCTACTCGCGGAAACCAGGGGTGACATCTTGGTGTTTTTACCGGGTAAGCGGGAGATCCAACTTTGTCTGCAGACCTGCCATAGTTTATTAGCCAAGCATGAATCCCTTGAACTACTGGGATTACATGGTGGTATCGATGCTAAACAGCAACAAGCAATATTATCTGAGACTTTGCATCAACGGGTGATCTTTGCCACCAATGTGGCTGAAACCTCGTTGACGATTCCCGGGGTGACAGCCGTGGTTGACTCGGGCCTTGAGCGCCGCACACATCAACGGAATGGCCGTACTGTGTTGTCGTTAGCACGAATCTCAAAAGCCAGCAGCGAACAACGGCTTGGTAGAGCGGGGCGGGTACAAGCCGGGATCTGTATTCGTTTATGGGGCAAAGGCGCACCGCTCGAGGCGATAACTCCGCCAGAATTGCAAAGAGAGGAGTTGGTGGAGCCAATGCTTGCGGCTGCTTGCAGCGGTTATCTGTTGTCAAGACTGCCTTTTGTCGATCAATTACCTGAGAAGTCGTTAACTAAGGCGACACAGCAATTATTGTCGATGACAGCGATTGATAACGCTGGGCAAGTTACTACTCATGGTAGAAAGCTATTCCCACTCCCCATAGATACCCAATTTGCCCACTTAATTAGTGCTATGCCAGATGATACCTGCAAGGGTTTGATGGTTGATTTAGCTGCCGCTTTAACCGTACCGGGTCAGGTTTATACATTGCCTAGCGATGAGTTTGGCCTGCAACAACTTGGGTTATGGGAACCCTTTGGTTGTGATGGCTATTTAATGATTAAGCTGTTGCGTGGTGCGGCGCCAGAGTGGCTATCGCTCACCGACGCAAATATTAGCTTGCTCAAGGAGGCTCGTATGTTGGCTAAGCAGATAAGAGAGGTGCTCAATTTACCCAGCAGTCATGTAAATGAGTTATCCGACAGTACATTAAGGCAGCGTTGGTGCTTAGCAGCGATTGATGCGTTGCCTTCATTGGCATTTATACGCCGAGAAAAACGCCCGCAAGCATTGGGGAATGGCTTTAGCGAGGTGCAAATTGCGCGGGACTCTCGTTTTGACATTGCCATAGATAAACAGGTATTACCCACTGCTGCCGTGGTGTTCGATCAATTTGCTATAGCAGGACGAGGCGCAAAACAGACATTGAATTTAGCTACCTGCATGGTGCCAGTTTCGGTTGATACGTTACTGGACGCGAAATTGGGTGAGGAAAGATTAGCAAGTAATAAAGAGCAGGCTGATGATGCGGCGGTGTTGATTGAGCGTGTCTATGCCGGACGTATTATTGCTACCTATCGTAAGCAAGTTTCGGGTGAGCAAGCTATTGAAGCGATTGTACGCAGCATTTGTGAAGGGCGCAGTTTCAAGGGGCTTAGCCTACAACTGACAAGAGATATTGCTGCATGGAATATTTGGCTGGCATTGGGCAAGCATCAAGATCCGTTAGTTGGTGATGTGGCTGATTTTGACCAACCTTTGGCATTACATCGCTATCTTGAAGAGCGGCTGTTGGCATTGGGAGTAGAAACCTTTGATGATCTTGCGCTGATTGATGCTGAGGATCTACTGTTTAATGGTGTACCAAGCTGGCAGCGAGCGGAGTTTGATCAGCATTATCCTGTTGAAGTGGTGTTGGCCGATCTTAGGCTGAATGTGAGCTACTTTCCTAAGCGAAAATTTGTCCTGCTTGAGTATGGCGGGGGACAGCGAAAAACAGGTCCAAAACGGTGGGAATTACCGCGCTGGCAGGGCTGGAAAATACAGTATAAAAAAGCCAGTCGTGTCGTTGACGTTAAATGAAACCTAGATCTGGCGTAGATCGAGCTAAAAAAGTTATCCAAGTTGCTGAGTATAACTTTTTTGATTTGATCTAAAACTGGATCGTGATGCAAAAGGCTGTAGTGATATATAAATTTAAAAAACAATTAAAAAACATATAGATATATCGTTTTGGTTGTTTTTTAGTGGATAAGATCAGTGTTTTAATTACTTGTTGATATCTCTGTTGATTAATTTGATCAAGATCTTGGGTATTTATGCACCAAAATGCATCAAGATCTTAATACGATCGACTGTTTTTTGTTTGAATTATGAGCGATTGTCGTGCCGCAGGGCCTGTGGTTGCGGGATATTTAAGGGCATCTATTTTGGTGCGTTTGAATAGCTTTTAGAAGCCCTAATTTGGAACGGTTATTTTTGACTATTTACCTATACAGAATGAGCTAAATATTTTTCCCAGCAGATCATCAGACGTGAATTTTCCAGTAATTTCAGACAGGGCCATTTGGCACATGCGTAACTCTTCTGCGAGTAACTCACCGGCTTCATAAACCTCTAACTGCTCTTTTCCTAGCATCAGGTGACTTGTCGCAAGCTCTAAAGCCTCTAAATGGCGTCTACGGGCAATAAAGCCACCTTCAAGGTTACTTTGATAACCCATGAGTGATTTTAGGTGTGCTTTGAGTTCTTCAACGCCTAAGCCTGTTTTGGCGGACAAACGGAATACTTTATGGCCAAGTTCCTGGGTTGTATCAAGTGATTCTCCGGTTAAGTCGGCTTTGTTGCGTACCACGGTAATTCCTAAGTTTTTGGGTAAGCGCTCAATAAAGTCTGGCCAGATGTCATGAGGGTCTACGGCATCTGTTGTGGTGCCATCAACCATAAACAATACTTGGTCGGCGGTGTCGATTTCAGCCCACGCACGCTCAATACCGATTAACTCAACGGTATCTGTGGTGTCACGCAAACCTGCGGTATCGATAATGTGCAGCGGCATACCATCAAGATGAATGTGTTCACGCAATACATCACGTGTAGTACCTGCTATTTCTGTCACAATGGCAGACTCTTTGCCTGCCAAGGCGTTAAGTAGACTTGATTTACCCGCATTGGGACGGCCTGCAATGACGACTTTCATCCCTTCGCGAATAATTGCACCCTGCTTGGCACTTACTTGCACATGATCAAGCTTGCTGATGATGTTATAGAGTGCGTTGGCTATTTTGCCGTCGGATAGAAAGTCGACCTCTTCATCTGGGAAGTCGATGGCGGCCTCAACATACAGACGCAGGTTAGTCACTTGCTCAACTAGCTCGTGTACTTGGGTTGAAAATTCCCCCTGCATTGAGTTTAAGGCGCTTTTAGCCGCTTGTTCACTGGTCGCATCAATTAAGTCAGCAATGGCCTCAGCTTGGGTTAAGTCGAGCTTATCGTTCATAAACGCTTGCTCACTAAACTCACCTGGCTTGGCAATACGGACACCGCTCACTTCCATGACCCGTTTAATCAACATATCTAGAACGATTTGGCCACCGTGACCTTGAAGCTCAAGTACATCTTCACCAGTAAAGGAGTTAGGGCCTTTAAAGTAAAGCGCAATGCCTTGGTCAATCACTTCACCATCGGTGGCTTTAAAATCACAGTAATCGGCGTAGCGGGTTTTAGGTAGATGTCCTAAAACAGACATGGCGACGTCACTGGCTTTGTCGCCAGAGATACGGATGATACCCACACCGCCGCGTCCGGGCGCGGTTGCTTGTGCCACAATCGTATCAGTTGTCATTACTGTGATTCCTATAAAATTGACAAAATAAGGTGTTTCATAAAAGAGAAAAGCGGCTAATACCTAAGGTATCCAGCCGCTTTTATCAGTTGGAACTAAAGGTTATTTTAACCCTTTTTTCTCCAAACCAGCATAGATGATCTTCTGCTGTGTAATCGCTACCAAGTTACCGACTAACCAGTAAAGTACTAGACCCGCTGGGAACCACAGGAAGAACACGGTAAATACCACAGGCATCCACTGCATCATCTTCACTTGCATTGGGTCCATCGTAGGTGCCATTGGCTGCATTTTCTGCATCAAGAACATCGAGATACCCATTAGGATTGGCATCACGTAGTAAGGATCTTGTACTGACAAGTCAGTAATCCAAAGCATAAACGGTGCGTGGCGTAATTCAACGCTTTCTAGCAGTACCCAGTAAAGCGCAATGAAGATTGGCATCTGTAGCAAGATAGGAAGACAGCCACCCATAGGGTTAACTTTCTCTTTCTTATACAGCTCCATCATGGCTTGGCCCATCTTCTGACGGTCGTCACCAAAGCGCTCTTTCATCTCTGCAAGCTTAGGCTGCAGGTTACGCATCTTAGCCATAGAGGTGTATTGTGCTTTAGTCAGCGGGTACAACAAACCACGTACGGTTAGTGTGATAAGAATAATCGCTGCACCCCAGTTACCTACTAGTGATTGGAAGATCATCAATAGTTTGTAGATAGGTACTGCTAACCACCATAAGAAACCATAGTCGACCACTAAGTTGAGTGATTCAGAGATTTCAGACAGTGCTGCTTGATCCTTAGGACCAACATAGAACTGAGCATTGATGGTTTGGTTTGCACCTGGGGCAATATCGTATACCGCGCCGCGGAAACCTATGTTAGCTAACCCACCAGCACTGATGCTAGAGAAGATAGTGTTTTGATCGTTTGCTGGTGGTACCCAAGCAGAAACAAAGTAGTGTTGTAGCATTGCAGCCCAACCACCCAGTGTTTTCTTGTCTAGGTTTTTGTCAGCCATATCTTCAAAGCTGTACTTTTCGTAGCGCGTATCTTGTGTTGAGAATGCTGAGCCACGGTAAGTCGGCATCATCATGCTGCTTTCGCTTTTTTTGATGCTGTGCTTGATTTGGCCATACATCTGCACTTGAAGCTGTTCAGACGATGTATTGTTAATACGGTAGTCTACATCTATGTTGAACTTGCCACGGTGTAGTACAAAGACTTTGGTGTAAGTAACGCCATTGTCTGCCACATAGGTAAGTGGCACTTCTAGGGTATCTTTGCCTTCAGCTAAAGTGTATTGCTGTGACTGACTAGAAAAATGAGCACGGCCTTTAGCACTGCTGTCTATACCATTGCGACCAATCAAACCACTTTGGGCGATATAGTAGATATCGTTAGTTTGCTCAAGAAGCACGAAAGGTTCGTCTTTATCGAGTTCAAGCTTATGCGATACCAATGCCGAGTAAACAATGTCACCACCAACTGGGTTAATCTTTAGGACTAATTGGTCAGTGGTTACAGTAATAAGTTCTTTAGAGGCGACAACGGCTTCAGGAAGCCCTGCATCAGCGTCAGGAACGTCACTACCGTGTGATTCTGGGGCAGTCGAAGCAACTACTGAAGATTGAGTTGCAACGGGTTGCGGGTTTTTATCTGTTTGCCATTGCTGCCACAGCAAAAAGCTGACAAAAAGCAGACCGATAAGCAATATATTGCGTTGTGATTCCATAGCCTATTTATTACACCTGTTATTTTTTGGGGGGACGGGATCTTCTCCGCCCGGATGTAAAGGGTGACATTTTAATACGCGTTTCCCTGCAAACCAACTCCCTTTCACAAAACCATGCAAACGAATTGCTTCTATTGCGTAATATGAACACGTGGGATGAAAACGGCACTTTGGCCCTAGTATAGGGCTGATAAAGATTTGGTAGCCACGAATTAACGTGGTAGCTAGCCATTGTAACGGCGACTGAGTTTGCGCCATAACTTCTCTACCAGTTTGTGGAGTGCTGCATTGTCCATATCCAATACGCCATTTCTTACAAGAACGACGATATCAAGCGGGGGTAATTCGTGCTGATGCAAACGAAAGTTGTCGCGGATGATACGTTTAATTCTGTTGCGCTGATTAGCTTTCTTTACATAACGTTTTGCAACAGTTAATCCAATACGTGGATGCTGCTCAGTGTTAGGAATTGCAAGTAAGGTAATTTCAGCCGAAGAAGCTTTGATAGGTTTAGAGAATACAGATTTGAATTGCGCGGGAGTTAACAAACGTAACTCCCGCGTAAAGGTATAGCTGGTCACTAGCATTTCTACTTATTAAGCAGAAAGACGAGCGCGACCTTTTGCACGACGACGTGCGATGACCTTACGGCCACCTACAGTAGCCATACGAGCGCGGAAGCCGTGAGAACGCTTGCGCTTCAGGTTGCTAGGTTGAAAAGTACGTTTACTCATTATGGCAATCCGTCTTTGTTAGGTGAATAAACCTTACTCTCCATAAAATAGAGGTAAGGGCAAAAAAGAGGCCGAATTGTAATCACTTTAGTTGTGCCCGTCAACAAGCAAAACTCATAAGGATGCAAAATCTGCCTAATAAACTTCTTATCAAGTTATCCCAATACACTATCTAGTGTGGATAACTCTGTGAATGGACACTACATCTTGTGGATCTAGTCTTCATTGCGCTGATCGAAGGTTGCTAATTATAGATCGATCTGGATCGCTTAATAAAGCTGAGTTTGCAGGTTTCTGCAATTATTTTGATCGGCTCAGATCGATCTGGATCGGCGTAAAGAAATAAAGATGATCTTACTGGGGATAAATCTATTTAAAGGATAGCGATCATCGTGATCTCCCTATAGAATACACCTCTTTTGTATGATATTTTGGGGATAAGTACGTGGCGGTTTCACTTTGGCAGCAATGTATCGGACGACTACAAGACGAGCTTTCAGCTCAGCAATTCAGTATGTGGATCAGACCGTTACAAGCCGAAATGGACGGGGATACTCTAGTATTATATGCACCGAATCGATTCGTTCTCGATTGGGTTAGAGACAAGTACCTTAATACCATTAATCAGTTTTTTACCGAGCAGATGGGTAGTGACGCACCTAAGTTGCGTTTTGATATTGGTAGTCGCCCAGCGAGCAAACCTGCGACCCCAGCTGCGTCGGTAAGGATGCCAAGCCCCCCATCAGCCAGTCGTTCGCCGAGTAAGCCAACTTTTAATACTAATGAACCTGCGGCGACCGCTAATCATAGAAGTAACATTAACCCGACTTACCAGTTTGATAACTTCGTAGAAGGTAAATCTAACCAGTTAGGTAAGGCTGCAGCGTTGCAGGTGTCTGAAAACCCTGGCGGTGCTTATAACCCACTATTCCTTTATGGTGGCACCGGTTTAGGTAAAACCCATTTATTGCACGCTGTGGGCAATGGCATTATTAAGAACAACCCTAATGCCAAAGTGGTTTACATGCACTCTGAACGCTTTGTGCAAGATATGGTTAAAGCACTGCAAAACAATGCTATCGAGGAGTTTAAGCGTTACTACCGTAGCGTCGATGCCTTGTTTATCGATGATATTCAGTTCTTTGCGAATAAAGACCGATCTCAAGAAGAGTTTTTCCATACCTTTAATGCCTTGCTGGAAGGTAACCACCAGATCATTTTGACATCGGATCGTTACCCTAAAGAGATCGACGGCGTTGAAGATCGTCTTAAGTCTCGTTTTGGTTGGGGCTTAACGGTTGTTATCGAACCACCAGAATTAGAAACCCGTGTTGCTATCTTGATGCGTAAGGCGCAAGAGAGTGGCATTAACTTGCCAGATGAAGTAGCTTTCTTTATTGCAAAGCGTTTGAGATCCAACGTTCGTGAGTTAGAAGGCGCATTAAATCGTGTTATCGCTAACGCTAACTTTACCGGTCGCCCAATCACCATTGATTTTGTGCGCGAAGCGTTAAGAGATCTCTTGGCTCTGCAAGAAAAATTGGTCACTATAGACAATATTCAGAAAACCGTCGCTGAATATTACAAGATCAAGATGGCTGATATGTTATCTAAGCGTCGCTCACGCAGTGTGGCGCGTCCAAGACAGATGGCCATGGCACTGTCTAAAGAGCTTACTAACCAAAGCTTGCCTGAGATAGGTGATGCCTTTGGGGGTCGTGACCACACCACCGTTTTGCATGCGTGTCGTAAAATTGCGCAGTTGCGTGAAGAAAGTCATGACATTAAAGAAGATTATGCTAACTTGATCCGAACGTTATCTTCATAAAAATCTGGGAAATTGAAACCGATGAAATTTTCAATTGATAGGGATGCCCTATTAAAGCCGCTTCAACTTGTTAGTGGAGCGGTGGAGAGACGACATAACTTGCCTATTCTGGCTAACCTTTTAGTTGAAGTAAGTGGTCACTCACTCAAGTTGACCGGCACCGATTTAGAAGTTGAATTGGTTGGCCAGGCACAGCTTGAAGGTGAGGTTCATGAGGGACGAACCACAGTTCCGGCTAAGAAATTTCTCGACATTGTAAAATCACTTCCCGATCAAGTAGAGCTTAAAATAGAGCAGCAGGAAAATCGTCTGTTGTTACGTTCTGGTCGTAGTCGTTTTACCTTAGCCACACTACCCGCTGAAGAGTATCCAAACGTTGAAGCGTTCCAAGCTGATATTCAATTCACCATCAAGCAGGGTACGTTGAAGTCGTTGATCGATGCGACGCAGTTCTCTATGGCTAACCAAGATGTGCGTTACTATCTCAATGGTTTGTTGCTTGAGACCGAAGGTAACGTGCTTCGCGCGATTGCTACCGATGGACATCGTTTGGCACTTAGCCATCGAATGATAGAAGACTCACTACCTGAGAAGCAGGTCATTGTACCGCGTAAGGGTGTTATTGAGCTGCAACGCC
The DNA here is from genome assembly GCF_000518705.1 of Shewanella colwelliana ATCC 39565. Lineage (GTDB taxonomy): Bacteria > Pseudomonadota > Gammaproteobacteria > Enterobacterales > Shewanellaceae > Shewanella > Shewanella colwelliana. The sequence goes on along the minus strand of NZ_JAEC01000014.1, from coordinate 128,761 downwards.
TTTTTGAAGGTGAAGATCTGGATGTCACTATCGCTATTGGCGAGAACGCGATTAGGGCGACCACACAGAGTGCGGTATTTACCAGTAAGCTGGTTGATGGACGTTTCCCTGATTATCGCCGTGTATTACCCAAAGGTGGTGATAAAGTGGTTATCGCTAGCCGTAACCACCTAAAGCAAGCGTTGCTGCGTGCCTCTATTCTCTCTAATGAGAAGTTCCGTGGCGTGCGTGTACAGCTAGAACAGAATTTAATTAAGATCACTGCCAATAACCCTGAACAGGAAGAAGCGGAAGAGATCTTAGATATCGAATATGATAATACACCGCTAGAAATTGGCTTTAACGTCAGCTATCTATTGGATGTGTTGAATAACCTCCCCTCTGATGATGTGCGTATCACGCTTATCGATGGCAACTCGAGCGCCTTGATAGAGAACCATATCGAAGAAGATTCTATGTATGTGGTTATGCCAATGCGTCTATAGAAGATTATACAGCGCCACCTAAGGTGGCGTTTGTGTTGCTTGCTGTAAGACTTTGGCTGATCTACTGAGTACTAAATGAGTTTAACTCGCCTTCATATCGACTCCTTTCGTAATATTACTAGCGCGCAACTGCAGTTAGGCGAAGGGCTGAATCTTATATACGGTCATAACGGTAGCGGTAAGACTAGCATTCTCGAAGCGATCTACTTTTTGGGGATGGGACGTTCCTTTCGAAGCCACCTATCTCAACGTGTGATCCAAAATAGTGAAGATAAACTCACCCTGTTTGCCAATTTGAACCAAGGCGAACAGGAGCAAAAGATCGGTTTGCGCCGTTTTCGTTCTGGTGAGACAGAGGTCAAAATTGATGGTGAAAAGGTTAAACGTCTGTCGACATTAGCTGAAACTTTGCCGATTCAAGTGATCACGCCTGAGAGTTTTTCGCTGCTTTTTGAGGGACCGAAATCACGTCGGCAGTTTATCGACTGGGGCGCCTTTCATACCGACAGAAACTTCTATTCGGCTTGGGCTAATGTCCGAAGGATTTTAAAGCATAGAAATCAGATGCTTAAAAACGAAACGCCTTATCAGCAGGTGCAGTTTTGGGATAAAGAATTAGTTCGTTATGCCGAAATTGTTACCGAGATACGAAAGCAATATGTAGGCTCGTTAAATGAACGACTTAAGGGTATAATCGAAGAGTTTTTACCTCAGATAGATGTTAAAGTTTCCTTTACTCGAGGTTGGGATAGCAAAACGGATTATCAGGCGTTATTGCAAGCACAGTATCCCAGAGATTTAGCAGCGGGCCATACGGCGAGTGGTCCCCATAAAGCAGACTTAAGACTCCGTGTCGGCACACTGCCTGTGCAAGATGCGTTATCTAGGGGTCAACTGAAATTGTTAGTGTGTGCGTTGCGTATTGCACAGGGAAAGTTGCTAAAACAACAAATAGATAAAAACAGTATTTATCTGGTGGATGATTTGCCATCGGAATTGGATGCAAGACACAGACAGCTTTTGCTACAGCAGCTAAGCGATACCGGGGCACAAGTTTTTGTGACGGCCATCGAGCCTGCGGCAATAATAGATTCGTTAAGTACGCCGCCTGCAAAGGTGTTCCATGTGGAACAAGGGCGTGTAACGGTAATTGAATAACCGACGAGAGAATAATATGTCAGAGAATAGTTACGATTCTTCGAGTATTAAGGTTTTAAAAGGCCTTGATGCGGTACGTAAGAGACCAGGAATGTATATCGGTGATACCGACGATGGTACGGGTCTACATCACATGGTATTCGAAGTGGTCGATAACTCTATCGATGAAGCACTTGCTGGCTATTGTAGCGACGTTACTATCCAAATCCACGCAGACGGTTCTGTATCGGTTAAAGATGATGGTCGTGGTATTCCTGTTTCTATCCATGAGGAAGAAGGGGTTTCTGCTGCCGAAGTTATTATGACGGTACTGCATGCGGGCGGTAAGTTCGATGATAACTCGTACAAGGTTTCTGGTGGTCTTCATGGTGTGGGGGTTTCAGTTGTAAACGCACTGTCAGAAAAACTACAAATGACCATTCGTCGTGATGGTAAGCTTTATGAGCAGTTTTATACTCATGGTGTACCCAATGAGCCAATTAAGGCGATTGGTGACGCGACGACGACGGGGACTGAGATCCGTTTCTGGCCAAGCGGTGAAACCTTCACCGATGTTGAATTCCATTTCGACATACTTGCTAAACGCGTACGTGAACTCTCATTCCTAAACTCGGGCGTTGGTATTCGTTTGGTTGACGAGCGTGATAACCGTGATGAGTTTTTCAAATATGAAGGCGGTATTAGTGCGTTTGTTGACTACTTAAACGTTAACAAGACGCCAGTGAACAAAGAGGTCTTCCACTTTATTCAAGAGCGTGAAGATGGTATTACCGTTGAAGTCGCTATGCAGTGGAATGACGGTTTCCAAGAGAATATCTTCTGTTTTACTAACAACATCCCACAGCGCGATGGTGGTACTCACTTAGCGGGCTTCCGTAGTGCGCTAACACGTAACCTAAATACTTATATGGACCGTGAAGGTTTTAATAAGAAAGGCAAAACTAGTGCTACGGGTGATGATGCACGTGAAGGTTTGACTGCGGTTATCTCGGTTAAAGTGCCGGATCCTAAGTTCAGCTCGCAAACCAAAGATAAACTGGTTTCTAGTGAAGTGAAAACAGCGGTTGAGCAAACCATGGGTGAGCAGTTAGGCGATTACCTAATGGAGCATCCAAACGAAGCTAAACTGATTGTGGGTAAGATTATCGATGCTGCTCGTGCACGTGAAGCCGCGCGGAAAGCTCGTGAAATGACACGTCGTAAAGGCGCGTTAGATTTAGGTGGTCTGCCAGGTAAGCTTGCAGATTGCCAAGAAAAAGACCCTGCGCTTTCTGAAATATACATAGTGGAAGGGGACTCTGCTGGCGGTAGCGCCAAGCAGGGGCGTAACCGTAAGAACCAAGCGATTCTTCCACTTAAAGGTAAAATTCTAAACGTTGAGAAAGCACGCTTCGATAAGATGCTGTCATCTCAAGAAGTGGCAACGCTCATTACTGCATTAGGTTGTGGTATTGGTCGTGATGAGTATGATCCTGATAAGACGCGCTATCACAATATCGTCATCATGACCGATGCTGACGTCGACGGCTCGCACATTCGTACCTTGCTGTTGACCTTCTTCTTCCGTCAAATGCCTGAACTGATTGAGCGCGGTTATGTTTTCATCGCTCAACCGCCGCTATACAAAGTTAAAAAAGGTAAGCAAGAGCAGTATTTGAAAGATGATCCTGCGTTAACTGAATACCTGACTAACTTAGCCTTGGACGGTGGTGAAATTCATCCGTCTCAAGATGCTCCTGCGATGTCTGGTGCGCCGTTAGAAAAGTTGGTTTACCAGTATCGTGAAGTTGAAACAATTTTCACTCGTCTGGAACAGCGTTTTCCGTTGATGCTGACTGAGCGTATGCTTTATCAACCGGCATTAACCGACGAGCTGTTAGCTGATGAAGCTAAGGTTAAGCAGTGGTGTGACAACTACGTTGCTGCACTCACTGAGGCTGAGTCTGGTGGGTTTATCTTTAGTGGTGAAGCCTTCCTTGATCCTGAGCGTCAGGTTTACGTACCTAAGATCACTATTCGTAAACACGGTATTGATACGCACTACTTGTTCTCATACGACTTCCTTCATTCAAGCGATTATCAGCGTATGTCTACGCTAGCCGAAGCGCTTGACGGACTTATCGAAGAGGGCGGTTATGTTAAGCGTGGTGAGCGTGTTAAAGAGATCACTTCGTTTGTTGAAGCATTAGATTGGTTGATGGGTGATTCGAAGCGCGGTTTATACATCCAACGATACAAAGGATTGGGTGAGATGAACCCTGAGCAGCTATGGGAAACCACGATGGACCCAGAGTCTCGTCGTATGCTGCGCGTTACTATTGAAGATGCTATTGGTGCCGATCAGCTGTTTACCTGTTTGATGGGTGATCAGGTTGAGCCACGTCGTGACTTTATTGAATCTAACGCACTGAATGTTGCTAACTTAGATGTCTAAACGCTAAGTTAACAGTCTCGAATGTCGAGATTGATAATGAATAAGCCTCAGAGAAATCTGGGGCTTTTTTATTTCTACGTTAAGACGGTCGAAGTGGCACTTTACATTGATTATGTTAAAGCCCCTGTGTTGACGAAAAGGATGTCGAACATGCGATTGCGGTATTTATCTATACTGTTAGCGGTAGTGGTAATACTTGTTGGCTTGCGCTGGTCTTATTTTGCACAACCCCGACAGACTCCTGAAGCGCTCGCTGCTTCAGAGGCTATGCAAGCAAGTAAACCAGTCGTTGGATTAAGTCAGTCACACGTCGATGTGAATGATGCTCTACAAGGCTTAAAGCCGACTCAATCTGAGCTAAATCATTCGCTTGATTCGGTTAAAGATAACCAGATCGAAACAGAACCTAACATTGTTGAGCCATCCAGCAAAAACTACTTGCGTTGTACCGCGAGAAACAGGGGCCTTTTATGGATGAGGGCATCGCTTATTTCTATAAAGATGATAATGGCAACCCGTACTTCTTAGCCTCGCCGCCAGCGCTTAATGAACTTATGTCTAATGATCCTGACCACTACATAGAGCTCAAGGTCGAGGAGTTTAATCGCATAGATGAGGCTTACACTGATAATTGGGGCGGTGAGTTTGACGCGCTAAATGTTAATTTTCACTACTGCAAAGAAAGTACGTGTTTGGTTAGGGTCAATCATGAATCTGTTACCTTTGTGCGAGAGTACTTGGCACAGTTTGAAGCACAGCATAGTGAGCTCGATGTTACCGCCACAACTATGGCCAGTGGTGATGTTGTGGTTATCTATAAAAAGCGAACACCTAATTGGCAGGATGATTAACCTCAAGTTGTTGACCTATTAATTTGACCAGACTTAATGCGTGTGGATTATCGCCATGGACACAAAGGCTGGTAGCATTAATGATGACCGGTTGACCATCTAAGCTTGTGATCGGCTCTCCTGCCGTTAGTTTTTTAACCTGTTGCAGCGCTTGCTGGCTATCTTCTATTACCGCCTCAGGCTGAGCTCGTGGTGCAAGCGCTCCAGAGGAGAGGTAGCGTCGATCCGCAAAGGCTTCCTCTATCACCGCAAGCCCTTGTGCACGCGCCTGACTAACAAGCTGGCTGCCGGCTAAAATTATGAGCTTTAGCTTGGGATCTATTGCCTTTATGACATCTATTATAATTTGCCCCAGATCACTGTTCTGGGCGGCTTGATTATAGAGCGCACCATGAGGCTTTACATGGTGTAGTTTGACGCCTATAAGCTCGCATATCTCTCTTAATGCATTAATTTGTTGGTGCAGTGAGGTAAACAGTTCATCATGGCTAATATCTATGGTAACCCGGCCAAAGTTGGCTGGATCTGGGTAACTTGGATGCGCGCCGATTTTGACTTGATAGTGTTTAGCTAACGTCACAGTCTTTATCATGGAGGCTTTATCACCAATATGGCCACCACAGGCTACATTGGCTGAAGTGATGAGCCGCAATAGTGACTCATCATATCGACCGCCTTCACCTAAGTCGGCATTAAGGTCTAAAGCATAACTATGTGGCTTGTGTTCGTTAGCTGGCATCCATTGCCCTCGATAGTCGATAAAAATATTGCTGCCATTCATAGTTAGCGTCCTCCGCCTGGCTTGGACTGACGTGAGTAAAACGTATCGGTACACCAGTGCGAGTTTGCGCTAACTTCCATAGATCCGCTTCGATGACACTGGCTATTCGTGGATAGCCACCGGTGGTTTGTGCATCGGCTAGCAAAACGATGGGCTCACCAGAAGGGGGGACTTGAATAACCCCGGGCATCACTCCGTGTGATCGCAAGTTTACCTCTGTTTGGCTGGTAAGCGTCGCCCCGCTGAGTCGAACTCCCATTCTGTCTCGCTGAGGAGAGATTTGCCATGAGGAGTGCCAAAAAGCTTTTCTGCTTGGCTCACTAAATAGGGCTAATTCAGGGCCTGGAAGTGCCCGTAAAATACCGTCATTTGCACGCTGAACGGCTCCCACTGGACGACTAAAAGAGGGCGGGCTAGCTTTCATCTGTACAAGCTTATCACCCGTCTGCAAGTGGCGGCCGTGATGGCCCCCAAACTGCGCGCGTAAATCTGTACCATAGCCATTTAAAACCCTTTCGCCATCAATGCCACCCGCTACGGCTAAGTACCCCAACATCCCTTTTTTTGGGCCACGGATGGTTAGCTGCTCGCCTTTATTCACTTTGGCTCGCCAGCCATTCCATAGCGGTCTTTTTGCTATTTTTGCATCATACTCTGCACCGCAAAGTGCCACCCAAGTGTCGTTATCAAAGCTAAGTTGTATTTCGCCACTGCTTAGCTCTAAAGCAGTCGTATTATCGGGGTTCGCAACTAAACGGTTTGCCAGCATTAGTGCGTGTTTATCTAGCGCTCCACCAGAAGAGACCCCAAGATGTGCCACACCACTGCGCCCCATGTCCTGAATAGTAACATGACCGATTATATGGGTAACTTCAATCATGATGGTGTATCCCTTGTCGGCTCGAAGGTAACGATATCACCGGGTTGCAATAGGCAAGGAGCAGCGCTGGTATGGTTGAATAACTGGCTGTCGGTTCTGCCTATTATCTGCCAGCCACCCGGACTTTGGCTAGGATAAATGCCTGTTTGCTCGCCACCTATGCCAACTGAGCCTGCCGCAACCTCTAATCTGGGCTGTGAATGCCTTGGTGTATGCAGCTTTGCGACTAAGCCCTCTAAATAGGCAAAACCTGGTTGGAAACCGATAAAATAGACTTGATACTGAGCTTGGCAGTGTAAGGCGATCACTTCATTTGTGGTGAGCTGGTGGTATTTGGCCACGTTATCGAGATCAGGACCAAATTGACCACCGTAAGTGACAGGAATCGTTATCTCCCGAGCATGGAACTGATGTTGTTTTGCGTTGCGCCACAGAGTCTCAAGCTGTTGCTGTATCACTTTAAGTTGATCTGGCTGAGCAACGAATAGCGTGAGGTTATTCATCCCTGGTACCACGTCAAGAATGGTTTTTGATGAGCGTAACTGCTCAGCTACCCAACACAGTTTACGCTGCAGACCAACGTTAATTGGGGATGATGGTGTGGGGTCGAGTACTAATCCGCGCTCACCCAAAGGGTAGATGATAGGGTCTAAAGCCACGCTGCTCTCGGTTTTGTTGACTTGATGGTCTTAGTCTAGCGTGAGCAAGGGGGGATTTCTATCTTGATAGCGCAGTCGCTTATTGGCCGACATAAAAAAACGCACCACTTACGGGTGCGTTTTTATAGGCAAACTTAACACTTACTGCAGTAGCGAAATGTCAGCCGCGTGTAAGAACTGCTCACGTAGGCTAGATAGCAAGGCTAGGCGGTTGTTCTTCAGTGCTTCATCATCGGCCATTACCATCACATCTTCAAAGAAGGTATCTACGCTTTCACGTAGGTTGGCTAGCAGTGACAGGGCTTCTTGATAGTTAGCGGCTGCAAACAATGGTGCAAGCTGAGGTTGTAGCTCATTAAGCTTAGCGGCGAGGGCTTTTTCGGCGCCTTCAACTAACAAGTTATCGTCGATAGTGGCTGGGAGCTCACCTTCAACTTTAGCTAGGATGTTAGAGACACGCTTATTGGCTGCTGCCAGAGCTTGAGCTTGCTCAAGGGTTCTAAAGTGGGCTACCGCTTTGATGCGGCTTTCGAAATCTGCAGGAGCAGTAGGGCGACGAGCCAATACCGCTAAGATCACGTCTACACTCACTCCTTGATCTTGATACCAAGCACGGAAACGTCCCATAAAGAACTCAAGTACTTGTTCTGCGACCTTATCGTTGCTGAGGCTCTCACCATGAAGTGCTTGTGCTTTAGCAATTAGCTCAACCAGATCAAGCGGTAAGTTGTTCTCTAAACAGATACGTAGCACACCAATAGCGGCACGACGTAGCGCGAACGGATCGGCTGCGCCTTTTGGTGCTTGGCCAATGCCAAAAATACCTACCAAGGTATCTAGCTTCTCTGCTAATGCTACGCAGATAGAGATAGGCGCTGTGGGCACTGTATCGCCTGAAAACTTTGGTTTGTACTGCTCTGCCAATGCTACTGCTACTGCATCGGTTTCTCCATCTAGACGCGCATAGTGCATGCCCATGGTGCCTTGCAGATCAGTGAACTCCATGACCATATTGGTCATCAAGTCTGATTTAGATAACAGACCTGCACGTGCGGCATCAGTGCTGTTGACATTAATGCTACTGGCGATAAAACCTGCTAACGCTGAAATGCGTTCAACACGTTGCTTGATGGTGCCTAGCTGTTTTTGGAATACGACAGTTTCAAGGCTGGCAAGACGTGCTTCGAGTGACTGCTTTTTGTCGGTTTCGAAGAAGAACTCAGCATCGGCGAGACGTGGGCGAACCACTTTCTCATTTCCTGAAATAATCTGCGCCGGATCTTTAGATTCGATGTTAGTGACGAAAATAAAGTTAGGCAGCAGTGCACCAGCTTGATCAAATACTGGAAAGTATTTTTGATCGCCTTTCATGGTATAAACCAAGGCTTCTGCTGGTACGTCGAGGAATTTCTCTTCGAAGTTAGCCGTTAATACTACTGGCCATTCAACCAAAGAGGTTACTTCTTCAAGTAGGTCATCCTCAAGGTCGGCAACACCACCGATTTTAGCCGCAGCGGCTTCAGCCCCAGCTTTAATTATCGCTTTACGCTCAGCATAATCGGCTAATACTTTGCCTTGCTCTTTTAGCGCGCTGAGATAGTTGTCAGCATGGTCTAGCTCTAAGGTGTCAACACCCATAAAGCGATGGCCGCGTATGGTGCGCGCAGATTTTATGCCCAGTAGTTCGCCTTCAATAAGCTCGCTACCCATCAGCATAGTTACTGTGTGCACAGGACGGATAAATTGTGTTTTGCTGCTGCCCCAACGCATTGGCTTTGGAATAGGTAGCTTGTCTAATGCACGCTGAGCCATATCGGCGATCAGTGACTTTGTTTCTACGCCAACGACTTTAGCTTGGTGTAGTAACCATTCACCTTTATCTGTTTTAAGACGCTCGGCTTGTTCAACGGAAATTCCGTTACCACGAGCCCAGCCCATAGCAGCTTTGGTTGGGTTGCCATCGGCGTCGAATGCTTGTGCGATAGCTGGTCCGCGCTTCTCTACAACCTTGTCGGCTTGGGCCAATACCAGTTGTTGAACATTGATTGCTAAGCGACGAGGAGCGGCGTACCAAGTTGCCGATTCAAAACTGAGTTCTGCTTTGTTTAGCTCTTCGGTGAAGTTAGCTAAAAATGATTCTGCCAAGTTACGTAGTGACTTGGGTGGTAACTCTTCGGTGCCTACTTCAATGAGTAAGTTTTCAAATTTCATAATAATAACCTCTACTTACACATTGGGAAGCCAAGGGCTTCACGGGCTTGATAATAAGATTCAGCCACTGCTTTCGCCATAGTGCGAACGCGAAGAATATAACGTTGACGCTCGGTAACTGAAATAGCATGACGTGCATCGAGTAAGTTAAAAGCGTGCGATGCTTTCATCACCTGCTCATAAGCGGGTAAGGGGAGTGGTGTGTCTAAAGCAAGTAGCTCGTTACAGGCTTTTTCACAGTCATCAAACTGCTTAAACAGTACTTCAACATTGGCGTGTTCGAAGTTGTAAGTAGACTGCTCAACCTCATTTTGATGGAACACATCGCCATACATAATTTTACCCATCGGGCCATCAGTCCAGACAAGATCGTAGACGCTGTCGACTTCTTGGATATACATAGCTAGACGCTCTAAACCATAGGTGATTTCGCCTGTTACTGGGCTACACTCTAGGCCACCGACTTGTTGGAAGTAAGTAAACTGCGACACTTCCATGCCATTTAGCCAGACTTCCCAACCGAGACCCCAAGCACCAAGTGTGGGGGATTCCCAGTTATCTTCAACGAAGCGAACGTCATGAATGCCCATATCTACACCTAAGGCTTCAAGTGAGCCCAAATACAGCTCTTGAATGTTGCTTGGTGACGGCTTTAGCACAACCTGGAACTGGTAGTAGTGTTGTAGGCGATTAGGGTTTTCACCATAACGACCATCGGTTGGACGGCGACATGGCTGAACATACGCGCTGCTCATTGGCTCTGGACCTAATGAGCGCAAGAAAGTCATTGGATGGAATGTACCTGCACCCACTTCCATGTCCAGCGGTTGAACGAGAGCGCAACCTTGCTGCGCCCAGTATTCTTGCAGGGTAAAGATAAAACCCTGGAATGTTTTTACGTCATGTTTCGTCGTCATGTCTACTACTGTCAGCTTGTGATAGAAAATGGTTTCGATTATACCTTGTTGAAAACGGCTTATGTAGGTTATTTTTTATCTTAACCGAGGAAAATTGAGAAAAAACACCATGGAAGTTAAACGTTGTGGCTGGGTCAGCAATGATCCCTTATATCAAGCGTATCATGACGAAGTGTGGGGTAGGCCAGTCTACGATAGCCAGGAACTGTTCGCTAAGCTCTGCTTAGATGGTCAGCAGGCGGGTTTATCTTGGATAACTATTCTTAAGAAACAGCAAAATTATGAGGCGGCCTTTGCCAATTTTGATCCTAAGATTATAGCCACTTTTGATCAGCAAAAGGTAGAAGCATTGTTGCAAAACCCAGGCATTGTGCGTAATCGGCTAAAAGTAAATTCGATTATTAAAAATGCCAAAGGCTATCTAGCATATGTAGAGCAGGGTAATGATTTTTCTACATTTTTATGGAGTTTTGTTGGTGGAAAGCCCATAGTGAATCACTTCACTTCTTTAGAGCAGCTTCCGGCACAAACCCCTGAGTCAGAGGCAATGTCAAAGGCCCTCAAAAAGTTAGGTTTCAACTTTGTCGGACCGACAATCTGCTATGCCTTTATGCAGGCTGTCGGCATGGTTAACGATCACTTGGTCGATTGTTTTTGCTATCACCCGCCACAAAGATAACCTTGCTACTGTCTAAAGCTCATGGTTGATGGCTCATGGGTTTGCAGATAGATGGCCTGAAACTTGATGTCACCGTTTTCAGATTCAATACGGCGGATAAATGTGTAGTTGTCATCAAACTTTGCAATTTTATCAGTTACTTGTTGAGACAAGTTGTCTGTAACTAGGGTTAGAGCACATATTCTGCCTGTGCAGCCAAATTGCTGTGAATAGATACGAGTATCAGTTAATGCTGACAGTGTGTCTCCTAATAGAGACATTCTGTTAGCACCCATCTCATCCTGCTCAAGCGCTGTGATTCTACCTATGAATTGATCTAGGTCTCCGCGAAGAAGGCGCTCCACCGCGCCACCATTAATCACATTGTCGTCATCAATAAATAGGCTGGATATCTCTTCACCGCTTATTGGTTCCAGCTCTTCATCTTGGGCTTGTACTTGCTCGTCCCTAGTTGTCAATTCTTGTGATTGCTCGGCCTCATCGTTGTTGGTTAATGGCTCTGTTGGTAGAGTTGCAGTAGTCTGTTGTTTTGATTGGATGCTATCCTCTAATGCAACGACTGGTGATGATTGCTGACTAGAATAAAATGCTGTGATCAAGATTGCACATAAGGCAATGGTGGTGATGGCAAAAATGAGGTGATGTAATTTCAATTTTATATTCCTTTATTTTTGGTCTCTCATCCTGTTGAGAGGTTAGTTGCCTACATTAGCAATATCATCTTCTTTGGTAAATATTCAGTTTGTGCAGATCTAAAAAGGGGTGTTCCACGTGGAACACCCCTTTTTAGATTTAGCAAACCAACATTTTGAACTGTTTTTAAATTTTTATGAAATTAAAATTTACCACTATAGTCAGGCAGATTTTAAAATTAAAATTTGATTAAAGTTCAAAGAAAAATGGTTTCCGTTTAGTTTTGTCACCGTTTAGCTGATCCATGGTTTCGGCATTATAGAGTTTGCCGTTGACCATGGTATAAGTGACACGGTCTGTAACGCGAATGTCTTCGAGTGGATTGCCATCAATTACGATCAAGTCGGCAAGCTTACCTGACTTAATCGAACCCAGTTGATGATCCATGGCGAAGGTCACAGCAGGGTTGATGGTTGCTGTTTTCAACACTTCCATATTACTCATACCGCCTTGAGCAAACATCCACATTTCCCAATGAGCGGCTAAACCTTCACGTTGTCCGTGTGCGCCAATGTTTGGCTTAACACCAAGTTCGTTTAGCTCATTAGCAACGCGCGCAACATTGAAGTGGTTATAGTGTTCATCGGGTGCAGTTGGGCGACGCATTGAGCGAGCTTGCAACAAGTCACCTGGCACGTATTTAGACAGGCGAGGGTGAGACCACACATCTGTTTTGTCGTACCAATAATTTTCACCAGAGATACCGCCATAGGCAACGACTAAGGTGGGGGTGTAGTGCACTTCGGTCTGGCTCCAGAATTGCTTGATGTCGTTATAGATGGCACCAGCTGGGAGTGAATGCTCAATGGTTGTGTGGCCATCCGCAATCATGGTGAGGTTATGCTGTAACAAGCTGCCACCTTCTGGAACCACCATCATCTCTAACTCACGTGCCGCAGCAATCACTTGCTGACGCTGGTTACGACGAGGTTGGTTGTAGCTCTTAACGCTGAAGGCGCCGACTTTTTTGAGCCTTTCTAAGTGGAACTTTGCATCATCGAGTGAATCGATGTGAGAGGTATAGCCTGGTGCATTTGCACCATACAAAATTGTGCCAGTAGAGAAGATACGTGGCCCAGCGATATTGCCCGCCTTTTGCTGCTCTGAGGCGGCAAAAATTTCAGTGGTATCGTTAGAAGGATCATGAATAGTGGTAACCCCTAGCGACAGATTAGAGTAAAGCTCCCAGTTTTGCTGCGGGATAATTTCACTTTCACCTTGTGATCCGTGAGCATGTGCATCAAATAAGCCCGGCATTAGCGTCTTACCTTTGATGTCGATAACCTCTGCTCCAGACGGGATCTCAGTTGTTGCATCACCTACAGCGACAATCTTGTTGTCTTTGACTATCACTATGCCGTTATCGATAACCTTATCATCTTCCATGGTGATCACTTGCCCGCCGATAAAAGCAATGGTTCCACGTGGAACGTCTGCTTTTTTAGTGAAACCAATCTCGGTGATTTTAGGTTGGGAGTTATCAGCCTTGGCATCTTTCTGCGTGGTGTAGCTGTTATCGACGTTAACTTGGTATAGCTCTGGGCCCAGAGTCCAGTAAAGCTGGTCACTATTGCTGCTCCAGCTGATGCTTTCGCCTGCGCGGACACTTAATTGAGTTACTGGCAGGTTGCTGGCTTTAGGGCCGATATTAATGGTTTCACCATGTTTAGCAAATGGTGTTACCCAGACTTTAAAGCGTTCAGCAAAAGCGAGTTGTTTTCCATCCGGCGAGACTCTAAATTCGGTGACGTGCTTACTGGTGTAGTGCACCCGCTTTTGAAAGCCATGAAGATTAATCGAAGAGAGCTGTGGTGTTTCGCCATGATCTAAAAAGAATACTCGGTCCGATTCTGCGCCAAACTGAGGTTGATATCCGTCTGGAGTGATCTTGGTATTAGTGTCGCCTTTGATGTCGACTAGATAGAGGCCGGGTTCCTGTGACCAAGTTCTAGGGGTTATATTACCGCCTTTCGCTTTACGATAAACAATTAACTCGCCATCTGGCGAAAAGGTGGGTTCAACATATTTACCCGGTTCTTGGGTGAGTGTTTTAGCTTTGCCACCGCGTGCACTAATAACGCGCACGCTTCCTTGCTTATCATCATCCCAAGTCGTGAAGACAATCTTTTTACCATCGCGAGACCATTGCGGGAATAGCTCACGCAGATCTGAGTCTAGCTTAGTGAGTCGACTAACCTTGCCATCGGGTAGGACTTTAACCCATAGCTTACCTAGCGCTTCATAAACGACCTTTTTTCCATCTGGAGAAACTTGTGCCATACGTAGCATTTTGACATCGAAACTATCATTATCGATATTCTGCTTAAAGCGCACTGAGGGTTGGACTGCCAGTTCGGTCTTAACCGAGAAGGGGATTTGGCTAACTTGTTTATCTTCAACATTGAGACGGTTTATTTTGCCGCCTGCCCAAAACACGATCTCTTCATTATTGGCGGTCCAGCTCATAGTTGGGTATACGCCATGGATAGCCCAGGTCTCCTGCATGTCGCGGTCGAGCTTATCGTAAAGCTTGGTTTTTTTGCCTGACTTCAGATCGAGTAGGTAGAGCGATGACTGGAAACCGTCACGTTTAATATAAGCCAACTTAGTGCCGTCTGGGCTTGGGGTTGGACGAATCGCACCACCAGTACCTTCGATGAGAACCTCAATATCACCGGTTTGAGTGTCATAGCGCTTAATTTTATAGATACCCTTCACTGAATCTTTTGAGTAGTGGAAGGTTTTACCTGGTGTGGCATCTTGACTAAAGTAAACATAGCGTCCATCGGGTGAATAGGCCGGTTCGCCTAGGTCTTTCTGTTCATTAGGGCGCTCAGTGAGCTTGACGCCTTCGCCACCAGCAACATGATAAAGCCAAACTTCACCAGCCCCTAAGCTACGACTGCCGGTAAAGTGCTTACGTGCGATCAGGTACTGAGAGTCTGGGCTCCAAGCTGGACTGTTAAGTAAACGAAAGGTCTCTTTGGTAACTGGGCGAGGGTTGTTGCCATCGGCATCCATTATCCAAATGTTATCGCCACCATCTTCATCTGAGGTAAAGGCGATTGATTTGCCGTCTGGGCTGTAGACGGGTTGCATCTGCCATGCGATGCCTTTGGCGAGTGCTTTTGCTTCACCACCTTCAATTGGCATTTGATAGATATCGCCCAATAGATCAAACACTATGGTTTTGCCGTCTGGGCTGACACTGACGTTCATCCAGGTGCCTTCGGATACGTCGATTTTGACTTGTTGAAGGGGAGCGTTTGCAGGAGCATTGACCTGCCAAGTCGCTTCATCGATTTTGTCTTCTGCCCATACAGGAAGGCTAAGGCTTAAGGCTATAGCGGCGCAGAGCGGGGTGAGTTTTTGTTTAAACATTAATGTCCCGTTTATTCGTGTTCTTTTGTGGGTTTAGGGGTGAATAAGTTAGTTGATGATTAGGGTTATGATTTTAGCTGTTATTTATCGCATAAATTGCGTAACAGGAAAACCATAAATCTGTGACATTTAGTGAATATTTGGCGTGTTAAGAAGTGAGCAGCCTGCATATACAGGCTGTCGGTAGGCGAGCTAAATCAGAGTGAGTTGTTCAGTAAGGTGTACCGTATCACCGATATTTATGTTGGCATCATTGAGCACGCGACAATTGATACCGCCACGCCAGTCAGGTGTAAGTGCGGCTTCGAGCCCTGGCTGTGCCAGCTCCATTTTTTTACAGGGATCTGTTTCACCAGTGATATGCAACTGGAGCTCGCCAATATTAAGTACTTTGCCTACCGAGTCTGCGCCAAACTGCAAGCCTTCAATGAGCAGGTTGGCTCGACGAGTTGTCCATGGAAGGTCTATATTGAGTTGGTCACAAGCTTGTTGCCATTGCTCTGCAGAGAGAACGGTCACCTGTCGCTTGCTTGGCTTGCCAAATATGTCCTGCGCGACACCTGTCGTTGTGGTGACTAGTGCGCTAGATGTTTCCAGCATGGGGCCGCGTTTGACCACTTTATAACTAATACCTAGTAAACTCGCCATTTTGTTCCCGTCCTTTTGAATGCTATTTAACAGTGTAAACTGCAGGCTGGAGGGGATGCAAGTTAAGGTTATAAGCCCTTTTTAATCAAATACTGATAGGGCGTCGTATCAGTTTGGCTGGCAATTAATGTGTGGTCCATGAACTCGCAGAAACTTGGAATATCTCTGGTGGTCGCGGGATCATCAGCAATGATAAGCAGTGTTTCGCCTTCTTGCATCTTGCGCACCGATTTTCGAACCATCATCACGGGTTCGGGGCATCTTAAGCCTAGGGCGTCGAGTTGGTGTTGTGCGTCAGAAAAAGCGTTGCTCATAAAAAATAACCTTGGATGATGAAAATACCACTTTTAACAGTGGGGGCTAATATTACGCTAGCCACCGAGTTGTGCCAAGTTACACTCAGGTTTTTGTGAGCCAATACACTGGCGGGTATAAATGGTTGTGGAGTGTTTCACGTGGAACCTTGTCATTTAACTTGGTTAATTGACAAGGTTACAAAACAGGCCACTAGTGATGACTTTGAGGTCGTTTGGGGTTAAACCTATATCAAACCCACGTCGCCCCCCACTCACATAGCAGTAGCTTAATGAGGTGGCACTTTGATGAATAAAGGTCGCGAGTCTTTTCTTTTGACCGATAGGGCTAACACCACCGAGCACATATCCCGTTGATCGTTGAACATCCTCTGGTGAGGCCATGGCTGCTTTCTTTGACCCAGCGGCTTTGGCGAGCCGTTTCATATTAAGCTTTTCGTTTACCGGTATGATAGCAACCACAAGCTTATGGTTATCGACTTCTGCAACCAAGGTTTTAAATACGCAGGCGGCATCTAGATTAAGTTTTTCAGCGGCTTCTAATCCGTAGGCGCCGGAACCTGCCTGATGATGGTATTCGTGAGCGGTGTAAGCGATCTTTGCCCTATCTAAGGTTTTTGTTGCAGGTGTCATAAGTTAATGGTTTCACTATTTATAATTGCAGTGCCATGATGGAAATAATAATGCCGTGGTCGTTATGAGTGTCTACTTGTTGCCAGCCATGTTGGCGGTACAACTCGATATTGTGACGCTCTGTTTGCAGGTAGAGCGTGGTGATATTCATTGTGCGAGCTTTCTCTATCGCCAACTGAATTATCTTATTGCCCAGCCCTTTACCTCGTTCATTCTGTTTAACAAAAACGCCTCCTAGCCAGTGTGAGTCTTTTGGGTATTTGGGGTTTTCCTGATACCTTAATTGCACTGCTGCGAGTGGTTCATCGTCTCGGCATAACATTAAAATTAATGGTAGTGTATCGCGATTTAAATAGTCAGAGAGTGATGATTGTAGGGTTTGTAAGGTTCGGTCACTACTTAGGTGTCCCCATTCGGTATGATACCAATTGGCAATCGTGTCGGTTACGTTAGGTTTGTCGGCAAGTGTTTGGCAGAGCATTGAGTTACCTCGGTTTAAACGCTATGTAGAATATTTTCATAAAACAGCAATGAGTACCAGCAGCGTTTATGACAAGGCTTTGCTTGATTAAGGTAAGTTGCAAAAAGCGGGTAAAAAAAATCGAGTAACTTTCGTTACTCGATTTCTGTCAACGCTAATGGGAAGGGAAGCGTTACACTCTTTCAAACACTGTAGCAATACCTTGGCCTAGACCGATACACATGGTCGCAAGGCCTAATGATGCATCTTTACTTTCCATAAGGTTGATTAGGGTTGTAGAGATACGAGTACCTGAACAGCCTAATGGATGACCCAGTGCAATTGCACCACCGTTAAGGTTAATCTTTTGGTCGACAACATCCATCAATCCTAGATCTTTAACACAAGGTAGTGATTGTGCTGCGAAGGCCTCATTGAGTTCGATGACATCGAGATCTGCAACGGTTAAGCCTGCGCGTGCGAGGGCTTTTTGTGTCGCCGGAACAGGACCGTAACCCATGATTGCTGCATCGCACCCAGCTACCGCCATAGAGCGAATACGCGCTCGGATGGGTAAACCAAGGGCTTTAGCTTTCTCTTCTTCCATCACTAACATGGCTGAGGCGCCATCAGATAGTGCAGATGAGGTGCCTGCTGTCACGGTACCATTGGCTGGGTCAAATACGGGACGTAGGCCAGCAAGTGATTCCAGTGAGGTTTCCGGGCGAATAACTTCATCATGATAAACCTTGATCAATGCACCGCTACCATCATGACCTTCAATAGCATGGATCTCATTAGCAAATCGTCCCTCAACGGTTGCCGCGTGAGCTCGTTGATGAGAGCGTACTGCGAACTCATCTTGCTGCTGACGGGTTATACCGTGCATTTTACCTAGCATCTCGGCGGTAAGACCCATCATTCCTGAGGCTTTAGCTACGTTGTTGGCAAGGCCTGGGTGGAAGTCGACACCGTGATTCATTGGTACGTGACCCATGTGCTCAACACCACCGACAATAAAGGTGTCGCCCATGCCTGTCATGATAGCGCGTGCAGCTTGATGCATCGCTTCCATTGATGAGCCACATAGGCGGTTGATGGTCACTGCGCCAGCTTGTTTTGGAATGCCAGCCAAAAGGGCTGCATTACGTGCAATATTAAAGCCTTGCTCTAAGGTTTGCTGAACACAGCCCCAAATTACATCTTCGATGGTGTTTGGGTCGAGTTGTGGGTTACGCACTAAAAGTGCTTTCATTAATTCTGCAGAGAGCGTCTCTGCGCGTACATTTCTAAATACTCCAGCCTTAGAACGGCCCATGGGAGTACGGATGCAATCTACAATAACTGCTTGTTTCATTATTCTATTCCTTCCCGCTGATTAGGCTTGGTAGTAACTACCGTTGTTGGCTGCAAGTTCACGCATCTTGTCTGTTACTTGGTACAGGCCACCTAGGTGAGCATACTTGTCTGCAAGTGCGACAAAGTTGGCAACGCCCATGGTGTCGATGTAACGGAATACACCCCCTCTAAATGGAGGGAATCCAAGACCATAAACCAGTCCCATATCAGCTTCTGCTGGCGTGGCAATAATCCCTTCTTCAAGACAACGTACCGTCTCGATGATCATTGGGATCATGGTGCGAGCGATGATGTCGTCTTTACTGAACTCTTTTAGTTCGCCAAAGGCGGCGCCGAGTAATTCATAGCTTACGGCATCAATATCTTTCTTCGGCTTACCGCGACGATCGACAGAGTATTGGTAGAAGCCTTTAGCATTCTTCTGACCAAAACGCTGCGCTTCAAACATCACGTCAATCGCATCTTTACCGGTTTTGCCCATTCTGTCAGGGAAGCCTTCAGCCATAACCGCTTGTGCGTGATGACCAGTATCAAGGCCCACTACGTCGAGCAGATAAGCTGGACCCATAGGCCAACCGAATTGCTTTTCCATTACCTTATCGATCGCCGCAAAATCAGCACCATCGGCAAGTAGGCCACTAAAGCCGGCAAAGTAAGGGAACAAGACGCGGTTAACGAAGAACCCAGGGCAATCATTTACCACAATCGGCGTTTTACCCATTTTAGCGGCATAGGCGACGACCGATGCGATGGTCTCTTCTGAGCTGTTTTCACCACGAATAACTTCAACCAATGGCATTTTGTGTACAGGGTTAAAGAAATGCATACCGCAGAAACGCTCAGGTTTCTTCAGGCTTTTAGCCAGCAAGTTGATTGAGATAGTTGAGGTGTTAGAGGCGATGATGGCGTCTTCGCTAACATGCTGTTCGACTTCAGCCAACACCGTTGCTTTAACTTTTGGGTGTTCAACAACGGCTTCGACAACAACATCTGCTTGTTGAACAGCACTGTAATCTAAGGTCGCGGTGATGTTATTGAGTACAGCAGCCATTTTAGCTGGCGTTGAGCGGCCTCGCTTAATCTGTGCTGCGAGTAACTTAGAAGCTTCGCCTAAACCTAGCTCAAGTGCTGGTTGGGCAATGTCCTTCATGACAATTGGTGTACCTTTACTGGCACTTTGGTATGCAATACCACCACCCATAATACCAGCACCTAATACGGCTGCGGAGTTAACTGGGTGAGCTTGTTTTGAGGCTTTTTTCGCTTTGCCTTTGACTAGCTGATCGTTAAGGAAAATGCCGATAAGAGCTTGAGCGACTTCGGTCTTTGCTAGCTTTAAGAAAGCTTGATGTTCAACGCTTAATGCCTCTGCTCGCTCTGCGCGTGCGGCTTTTTCTATGACATCTACCGCAGCCATTGGGGCTGGATAATGCTTACCTGCAACTTGGAATACCATGCCTTTAGCGGTGGCAAATGACATCATGGCTTCAAGTTTAGGTAGCGTGAGCGGAGATAATTTACGCTGACGACGCGCTTGCCAATCAATCTTCTCTGCGATGGCATCTGTTAGCATCTGAATTGCTGCGGTTTCAAGCGATTCTGGCGCGACAACGGCGTCAATAGCACCAACCTTTAATGCTGCTTCAGGGCGCTGATCTTTGCCTGTAGTGATCCACTCTAGCGCGTTATCGGCGCCAATGACCCGTGGTAGGCGCACTGTGCCACCAAAGCCAGGAATAATACCTAGTTTGGTTTCTGGCAAACCAATGCGTGCGGTCGTATCGGCAACGCGCATGTCGGTTGCGAGAATGGTTTCGCAACCGCCGCCTAGAGCAAAACCTTTGATTGCTGAGATGGTTGGGAAGGGAAGGTCTTCAATCTTATTAAAGACTTTATTCGCTTCTTCTAACCAATTTAGGAGTACAGAATCATCTTGCGCGAACAGACCTAAAAATTCGGTGATATCAGCACCAACAATAAATGCATCCTTTGCCGACGCAAGCATTAAGCCTTTGATGTTTGTCTCTTGCTTAATAGCCTCTAACGCGGCATTAAGAGACTCCAACGTTTCTCTGTCAAACTTGTTCACCGAGCCAGCGGCGTTAAAACAGAGCCGAGCGATATTGTCTTCAAGTAACTCAACTTGAATCGTAGGACTTTGGTAGATCATTGCTTGCTTCCTTATTGCTTTAAGAGCACTACCTACTGTTGATTTTGTATAGTGTAGGTAAAGATCTCTATCTTACAGCAGGCCATCATTTGACCAGTTGCTGCTCAGTGTGCGTTGAAATCGAGAAAATTTCAACACCCAATTTAAACGGTTGTTTAATTTTCTTTGGTTAGGCTGAATTTTGTGCTTTATGTTAGACTCATTGGATCATAGTCTCAGTCCGTGCTGGCCGCGTTATCTGAGCTAAAAAAAGTGCAATAATCAATAATAGGAACCGAGAGATGGAAAACTTAGCGCCCCTTTATCCTGAGCATATTTCTGAGTTAAATCGTCGTGTGGCTGAGATCGTGGCAAGGGAAAATCTATCTGGACTGGTTATTCATTCAGGTCAGCCTCATCGTCAGTTTTTAGATGATATGGACTATCCCTTTAAGGTGAATCCACAGTTCAAAGCTTGGTTGCCTATTGTTGATAATCCCCATTGTTGGTTGTTGGTGAACGGCAAAGATAAGCCTCAGCTTATCTTTTATCGCCCCGTCGATTTTTGGCATAAAGTGGCTGAATTACCGGATGATTTTTGGACATCAGAGGTTGAAATTAAGCTGTTAACTAAAGCTGACAAGGTTGCTGAACTGCTGCCCAAAGATATCGGTAATTGGGCTTATATTGGTGAACATCTCGATGTGGCTGAGGTATTGGGCTTTCGTTCACGTAACCCTGATGCCGTGATGAGTTACCTGCATTATCATCGTGCAACGAAAACCCAGTACGAGTTGGCGTGTATGCGTCAAGCTAACGAGATTGCGGTGAGGGGACATGTTGCGGCGAAAGGTGCATTTTACAGTGGCGCGAGTGAATTTCAGATCCAGCAAGCCTATTTAGCGGCAACCGATCAGGGCGAGAACGAAGTGCCTTACGGCAATATTGTGGCGCTTAATCAGAACGCAGCGATATTGCATTACACCGCTTTAGAGCATGATACACCCGCGCAGCGTTTATCTTTTTTAATTGATGCGGGAGCCAATTTTCATGGCTATGCCTCTGATATCACCAGGACTTACGCTTTTGAAAAAAATCAATTTGGTGACCTAATTGCTGCGATGGACAAGTTACAGCTCGAGGTGATTGAGATGATGCGTCCCGGTGTGAAATATGTCGATCTGCATATCATTACTCATCAAAAATTGGCTCAAATTTTATTAGATTTCAAACTGGCAACTGGTGATAAGCAAGGGTTAATTGATCAAGGAATTACTAGCGCATTTTTTCCTCATGGCTTAGGTCATATGTTAGGTCTGCAAGTGCATGATATGGGCGGTTTCCTTCATGATGAACGTGGTACCCATATAGCAGCACCAGAGGCACATCCATTTCTTCGCTGTACCCGCACGTTAGCGGTCAACCAAGTGCTGACTATTGAGCCTGGTTTATACATTATCGACACACTCTTAAACGAGTTGAAAGCGGATGCACGTGGTAATCAAGTCAATTGGAATATGGTCGATCAATTACGTCCATTTGGTGGAATACGTATCGAAGACAACGTTATTGTGCATAGTGACCACATCGAAAATATGACCCGAGATTTAGGCCTGCACGGCTAGAGGTTGGTTGTCGTTGAGTGAAAGTTATCTAATCCCTGCATGCTCATTAATGGTTGAAGAGGAGATAAAGCATAGTCGCTTTATTTCCTTATTGTTCCATTGTGAGTCTGAGCAAGCGCTGAAGTGTGCACTTACTAACGCCAAGTCTGAGTACCCTGGTGCCAATCATTACTGTTATGCTTTTATTGCTGCAGATCCTGACAATACAGTAGCCATGGGAGCAAGTGATGATGGTGAACCAGCAGGGAGTGCCGGGCGGCCAATGCTAGCAACCTTGCAAGGGGCGAAAATCGGTGAAATCGCCGCGATTGTCGTACGCTATTTTGGTGGTACAAAATTGGGCGTCGGCGGCTTAGTTAGAGCTTATAGTTCGGGGATTAAGCAGGGGTTGGTGCAGCTTGAAACTCAAATTAAACTATTACGCTACCCTGGCCAATTACTGTGCGACTATCATCAATTGAAAGATGTTGAACACTACTTAGCCGAATGTGAGGCGTTGATCACCGATAAACAGTTTAGTGACAATGTGTCGATTAAGTTTGAGATACCTAAGGCTCATCAAGAGCAACTTCAACTAGAATTGGCAACGCTGAGTAAGGGGCAACTTAAGGCAAAGTTTTCACAGCCTTAGCGAAACACGTGGCACAATTGCGTTTATTTAGGTTTACTTGTTTCACGCGCTAGCTATAAATTTTATACAACTGCTTGAGTAAACTGTGCGAAAATAGGCGAGCCTGCAAAGAGCCACTAATGGAATGATAAAAAGCCCTAATGCAATATAGAACAATTATAAGAATTACGGGTCTGTTGATGGGCTTGTTTTCGCTATCGCTGTTGCCGCCAGCTTTAGTGGCTGTCATCTATAAAGATGGTGGTGGTACAACTTTTATTCAGGCGTTCTTTCTGAGTCTGTTCCTCGGCTTTTTCCTTTGGTATCCCAATCGTCACCATAAAAAAGATCTGCGTACACGAGAGGGATTCCTACTCGTGGTTCTCTTTTGGGGGGTGCTAGGTTCAATTGGTGCGGTACCATTTATCATCTCTAGCCAGCCAGATCTCTCTTTAACCGACAGCTTTTTTGAGTCTTTCTCTGCACTTACCACAACAGGTGCCACGGTACTTGTTGGTCTCGATTCATTGCCCAAGGCAATTTTATTCTATCGTCATCTACTTCAGTGGCTCGGTGGTATGGGGATTATTGTATTGGCGGTGGCGATTCTGCCAGTCTTAGGGGTTGGGGGAATGCAGTTGTATCGTGCTGAGATCCCGGGCCCAGTAAAAGACAGTAAGATGACGCCCAGGATTGCCGAAACCGCTAAGGCTCTCTGGTATATCTATTTAGCTTTGACCATAGCTTGTGCGTTTGCCTATTGGGTTGCTGGCATGGATGTGTTCGATGCGATTTGCCATTCGTTTTCTACAATTGCGATTGGTGGATTCTCAACCCATGATGCCAGCATGGGGTATTTTGATAGTACGGCAATTAACATGGTGTGTGTGGTGTTCTTGTTAATTGCGGCGCTGAATTTTAGTTTACACTTTGCCGCCTTTACTCGACGGGGTATTAACCTCAAAGTGTATGTTAAAGATGCGGAGTTTAAGGCGTTAATCGTTATCCAGTTGGCATTAACATTGATCTGCTTTGCGACCCTTTACCACTCGGGAATTTATGACAGCGCGGAAGAGACGTTTGATTTTGCCTTGTTCCAAGCGGTTTCAATTTCAACTACGGCAGGCTTCGGTACTGAGAGCTTCCATATGTGGCCACTCTTTCTGCCTATGCTACTTATTTTTTCGAGTTTTATCGGCGGCTGTGGTGGTTCAACTGCGGGTGGCATCAAGGTGATGCGTATGATCTTGTTGCTGTTGCAGGGGTCGCGAGAGTTAAAACGATTGATTCACCCTCGAGGTATGTTTTCTATCCGTATTAATGGTAAGGCATTACCAGATCGGGTGATTGATGCGGTGTGGGGGTTCTTTTCTGCTTATGCGTTAGTTTTCGTTGTCTGTATGTTGATTCTGATGGCGCTGGGCATGGATAATATTACAGCCTTTAGTGCGACGGCCGCGTGTTTAAACAATTTGGGCCCTGGCCTAGGCGAAGTGGCGAGTAATTATGCCAGCATCGGTGATGGTGCCAAGTGGGTGCTTGTTGTGGCAATGCTATTTGGTCGCTTAGAAGTGTTTACCCTATTGGTGTTGTTCACACCTACATTTTGGAAGAATTGATGAGCCGTACATTAATTATTTATTCGACCGTTGATGGTCAGACAAAAGCGATTTGTGATCAGATACAAGCAATCTGCAAGACCGAAAGCAATATCGTGACCATGATTTCTTTGGAAGAGGCCCAGTCAGTTAACCTTTCCTATTATGACAAGGTGCTCATTGGCGCAAGTATTCGTTATGGCAAGCATCGCCCAGAACTGTTCCAGTATGTGAATCGTCACCGAGCGGTGCTAAACAGCAAAAAGAATGCTTTCTTCACGGTAAACGTTGTTGCGCGAAAGCCTGAAAAAAATACGCCAGAAACCAACCCATATATGAAGAAGTTCATTCAGCTGTCATTGTGGCAGCCACAACAGCTAGGGGTGTTTGCCGGAAAGATTGATTATCCCAAGTACCGTTTCTTCGATAAGTTTATGATCCGCTTTATCATGTGGATAACCAAAGGCCCAACAGATACGTCTGGCACTTATGAGTTTACTGATTGGGATAAAGTACAAGAGTTCGGTAAAGCCTTTAGCGAGAGGTAAAGGCCTTACCAAGATGAGCAGTTTTACGCGCAGTAGCGCTTATAGAGAATTGAGATAACTTCGGTTACCTGCTCATTTTTTAAGGTGTAATAAACGATCTGCGAACTCTTGCGGGTTGCCACTAAGTCTTCAGCGCGTAAAACGGCTAAGTGTTGTGACAAGGCTGACTGGCTGAGCGGTACAGTTTCATTCAGCTGAGTGACGCTTAACTCATTATCTAATAACTGGCACAAGATCATCAATCTGTATGGGTTTGCTATCGCTTTTAGCCATTTTGCAGCGCTTTGAGCATTGGTGACCATAGTATCTACATCAATATCTTTTTGCATACGCTGACTCTCTTGTATCTTGCTTGATTAGATTACTCTAATTGAATGTAAAAATGAAAGCAATGTGACTTTATGGGGCCACTAACGCAGGTATTGATTAGATACTAGGCCAACATGTCTGCTTTCGTTATATAGATTGCTATTCTACCTCTATTTTTTTGTTTAATAGGAGGCGTAATTCACAAAACCCTTAACTAATTTGTGATCTGATTTCATGTTTCTAAGTGGCGATACTGTAACAATAGGGTTTATTTTATTTATCGTAATGGGCAGCTTATGGCTTCTGTTTTAATTGTTTACTATTCGCGTGGCGGACATACCGCTAAGATCACCCAAGCCATGGCCGATCATATACGCCAACAGGGCAACCGTTGTGATGTGATGCAAATTGGTCAATTGGGTGAGATTAATTGGGGGGAGTATGATTGCGTTGCACTGGGGGCTTGCGTGCTTTATGGCAGCTATGACAAGTCAGTGTTTGCCTTCGCTAATCAGTATCAACAGCAATTGAGTGATAAGCCCAACAGCTTTTTTAGTGTCAATGTGGTCGCACGTAATCCTGAGAAACGCATTCCTGAAAACAATAAGTATTTGCAGAAGTTTATTGAGCTGTCTGCCTGGAAGCCCAATGATGTTAAAGTGATTGCTGGTAAAGTCGATTATCCTTCATGGCGTTGGTATGACCGTTGGATGATTCAGTTGATTATGAAGATTACAGACGGCCCTACGGATCCAACATCAGTTATTGACTACACAGATTGGGATGATGTTAACGTATATGCCGATCACTTGTTAAGCCTAGCTAAGTAGCCCTTAGACCTTTGATAACTAAAGAGCCAGTATGGCTCTTTTTTGTTTTCTTACTGCTCGCTTGTTATCTGGTATGACCTCTGATAGCCTTTCGCCTTCATTTAAAAGGGCTTGAAGTTATGAACCTATATTTTCGCTTGTTTTGGTTAATGTTTTGGCGTGTACGTCACTGCAATAGCATCGGTTTTCTGGGCACAAGTAAGATCAGTTATCGAGCACTCCCGTTCGATTGTGATATCAATCTGCATGTGACTAACTCACGCTACCCAGCGCTGATGGACCTTGCGCGTACTTATATGCTGGCCGAGATGGGCTTGCTGAAGCGCTTTATCAAAATGAAGTGGATGCCGATTGTTAATGCAGCCGAATTTACCTACATACGTGATATTAAGCCGCTCAGTAAGTTTGAGATAGAGAGTAAATTAGTCGGATGGGATGAAAAATATTTCTACATCGAGCAACGCTTTGTCAGCGAAAATACCCTGCACTGTATCGTTCATGTTAGAGGGGTATTTGTGTGTAACCGCAAGCAAGTGCCTATTGAGACAATGGTTAAAGAGGTTGGGTTTGTAGGACCTGCGCCAGCGCTGCCGCCCGAAGTGGTGAAGTGGAAAGCATTCTTACAACTCAAAAAAGAGCGTAATATCTAACCTGGTAATAACTGTAGTAGAGTTAAGGGATAGGTCTAAACCCTGAGGAGATGGCATTACCAGCGAGGGCGATCTCTTCCTCTACCTGTATCCAAGCACCTCGCAGTTCAGCTTGATGCAAGTATCTGTCTAAAGCATCAAATTCATAGAGTTTAAATCGTCTTCGCATTTGCATAATACAGGGTATAAGGGCGCAATCAGCTAACGTAAAACTGTCTCCACAAAGCCAGTGATTATCGGTAAGTTTGTTGTTTAACTGGTGCAGAGTCTGGTTGATCTCATTTTCTAAGTGTTTGACCTGTAGTGGATCATCTAGTTGCCTAGCTTGAAGTTTTTCAAGTTTAAACAGTTGGTTACTTAGGTCGTTGTCGATGATGCGGTCAAACAGGCGCACGTCGAGTGCTTGTGACGGATGTGTCGGGATCAGCTGAGTGCCAGTACTAAACTCATTGTCTATATATTCAATAATAATACTCGATTCAGGCAGCAGTTCTCCTGCACGTGTTTTTAGCAATGGTAGCTTTCCGGTAGGATAACTGGCCTTAAATTGCTGGCGAGAGAAGGGGTCGTGAATATCGATGACCCTAGGGTAAAAATTTGCCTGTTTTTCATAAAGCGCGATAAGCACTTTTTGGGAATAACGTGAAAGAGGATAGTAGAACAGTTCCATCTCGCTAGGCCCCTATTTACTTGCTAATCATCGTTTAACTGTAGCTCGCTTTAGCTTTAGTGGTGGTAATTTTGTAGCCCACATATCAATTATGAAGGCTCTTCTATTACAGCTTATGCCTAAGGTGTATCACGGTAGAGGCGTTGCTCCATAAAAGCGAGCATTGCCTTAATTCTTGCTGGCACCACATCTTGATAACTATGCACCGCAAAAATCCCACCTCGGCCTAAATGATAGTCAGGTAATAAACGTACTAACTTTTCTGCCTGTAAGGGCTGTTTGACAATATGTTCTGGCAACATGGCTAGTCCAAGTCCCTCTTTGACCAATTTAAGGCAGCCTAAACTGGTGTTGCAGTTGATAAATGGTGTGAGCTGTAGTGTAAATTTTTCACCATCACTATTATCGAATTGACAACGTCTTGGTAGCTGATTGGCGCTTTGCATTATCCATTGATGGTGATTTAGGTTATCAGGGTGGAGTGGCGCACCATGATTCGCAATATATTCAGGGCTTGCCACAAGGTAGTCGTCGTACTGGGCCAACTTAATGGCCACTAACTCTTCATTGTCTGGCTGACCAGTCTGAATTGCGATATCGATGTGATGCTCAAGCTGATCTAATTTTCTATCTTCTAGCTGCAGTGAGACGTGTATTTTGGGATAGCGCTTATGAAACTCTTTTAATAACGCTGCTAGGGCTAGTTCACCTATGGCAACAGGTGCAGCGATTTTGATACTGCCCTGGAGTTGTTCATCATTAGGAATGATTGCCGCTTCCGCTTGCTTGGCAAGTTTGAGGAGTTCGGCGCAATAATGGTAAAACTGTTGTCCCTCTTGGGTCAGGGATATCTTACGTGTGGTTCGATGCAAAAGGCTTAGTTGGCATCGGTTCTCGAGACGCTTTAGATGTTGGCTGACCATGGAGCGACTGATGCCAAGTGTTTCTGCGGCGGCAGTTAATGACCCCTGCTCGACAACACTGGCAAAAACCAGCATTCGGTAGAGTTGTGATGCGTCCATAAACGAGTCCTCAGCCAACTATTGTTTATATGTGGTTATCAAACACCTAAGTGTCACACTTATTTATTACGTATATTATCTAATAAGTCAAAGTTGAGCGTGAATATTGGCATTTATTTTAAGTGCGGTGATGATCGTTATCTTTGGCTTTTCAGTATTAATAGGGTACTAATAACAAGTTTTGTAACTTGGTATCGCCAATATCATTTAGAGATAGTTATGACACATTTAGAATCATTCGCCACCATTCATCAGCGTGCATGTGAGCGCAAAGGCGGTGAGCAATCGCTGCAGTCACTGTTGCCTCAATCGAACAATGTGGCAGAAATTGCACAATACAGTGACGCTGAATTATTGTCTGAGTTGAGCCGGAAAGTGTTTCAATGCGGCTTTGTTTGGCGAATTGTCGATAATAAATGGCCTGCTTATGAGCGGGCATTTTTTGATTTCGAACCCCATAAAGTACTAATGCTCTCTCCTGAGCAACTGCAACAAAGAGCGAGTGACAGTGAGCTTATTCGTCACCTTAAGAAGACCATGGCGATTTATGATAATGCCCTGATGGTACATGAACTCGCCTTACAACATGGTAGCTTTGCTGAGTTTATCGCCGATTGGCCAAGCGATAATATTACTGGATTGTGGGCGGAGTTAAAGCGCTTAGGTAATCGGCTGGGCGGCAATACTGGTCCCTATTTTTTACGTGCGATCGGCAAAGACACTTTTTTGTTGACCGAGGATGTTAAAGGTTACTTTACTGCGAATAAGTTGATTGATTATGGTTTTACCTCAAAAGGAGGGTTAAAGCAGGTGCAGGCGGTATTTACGACATGGCAACAAGAATCAGGGCTGAGCTTGGCGCACATTAGTCGGATAGTAGCCTGCAGTGTAGGTGACAACCGTCTTTAACGTTTGTTGGTTAGATGCTTATCCTCGGACACCAGACTATAGGGGGGGATCCTTATACAAACCCCTTCAATGTCCGTCCTTGGACACCAGGGATAAGTATATCCTTATACAAAAAAGCCAGCCCGTAGGGGCTGGCAAAGGTATGCAGGAAATGTAGAGATAAAGCAAAGTGCGCTAACTAGAACCGATTAAAAGCTCTTGTTAATACCGATAACCACACGGTCATCAAAAATTTTCGTTTGTGTACCATAAACTTTATGAGTTTCATCAACGGTGCTTCCGTGATATCTCAAATCGAAACTAAGACCAGCAAACATCTTGCTGACACCTAAGTTCCAGTGGCCCCAACCTTCGGCTCCGTCACCATCTAGATCTTGATAGCCCACACTACCTGACACCTTAAGTCCATTATCAAATTGATAGCTTGGGTGAATGGAGTAGTTAACGCCTTGCCATCCATCAACGCCAAACCAATCATCAATTGTTGGTGTGACTTCAAGTTGAATGTTGGCTTGGCCGAATTGTTTGCCGACTTTCATCCATAACTCAGTGTAGTTAGAGTACGAAGCGCCAGGGTAAAGGTATGAAAATACCATCACATCATAGGTAAAACCGCTGTCGCCAAACTCACCAGCTTTACCAATATAAGGGGCGGTGACTATTTCAAGGTTCGGATCGGCAAATTTGATGTTTGAGGCAAAAACGCCGCCATACCAACCATCATCGTTACCCCATCCTAATGTGCCTTGAACAACCGGAACGTCGCCATCCATGGTTTCAGATTCACCACGAAATACATAGTCAGAAGCAAAAGTTAGGTTGCCTGTGAGGGTTCCACCTAATACTTGATTATCCTCTGCGTGGGCAATAGAGGTCGCGGATAGTAAAAAACTACCTATTACTAGTGCACTTTTTAGTGGGCTTGTCTTGTTCATAATCATCATCTCATGTCGCTGTTGTTTTGGCTGTTGTAAGCAATATATGCCGAACTTATGAACAGCCTTTGGGCCGAGAATGAACTAACAGAAAACAAATATGAAAACTTATGAATAGGAGTGGTTTAACTTGATGTTTAACATGGAGATAGCTAAGCATGTTAAGTGCTTTTTATTTACACTTTGTCTACATGGTTGTTGCAAGCGGCTGCGCAGAACCCATTGTTTCACTAAAAATTAACATGACTCGATGGTTTCATATAAAAATTTGCATTAACTTACAAAATCACCCGGCTGTAATTCTTGTTGCCTAGCCATGGGTATGAGATAAATAGACCTTCAGAATTTTAACAGAAAATTATGCTCCCACAATGTAGCTCGAAAGTACTATCAACTGCTCGAGAAAATCTTGTTTGGCAGCTCAAATTAGGAGTTATCATGCGGCAAATAGTGAAAATTGCCTCAGTGTTAAGTGTGGCGTTATGGATAACAGGGTGTGAGCAAAAGCCTGAACAAGGTCCACAGGACCGAGGACCTATGGAAGTTGGTTCTGTCACTGTCGTTGCCGAACCTCAATCTATCTTGGTTGAGTTACCTGGTCGCAGTAAGGCGTATTTAGAAGCCGAAGTTCGTCCCCAAGTCAGCGGGATTATCATTAATCGTGGCTTCGTTGAAGGTAAAGATGTGGTAAAGGGTCAGTCTCTCTATCAAATTGATTCATCTACCTATAAAGCGGCGTTGGTCAGTGCAAAAGCAGACTTAAAGAGTGCACAGGCGGGTTTAGTTTCTGCGAAAGCAAAGGCGCTACGATTTGAAAAGCTGGTTAAATTAAACTCTATCAGTGAACAAGATTATGATGAAGCTGATGCTGCTTACAAAGAGGCGATGGCGCGCGTTACCGTTGCTGAAGCCGCTATTAATACAGCAAAAATAAACCTCGAGTACACTGAAGTTCGTGCTCCTATTTCTGGGCGCGTGGGTAAATCTTCTATCACCGCAGGGGCACTTGTTACGGCGAATCAGAGCCAAACTTTGGCGACTATTCAGCAGCTTGATCCGATCAATATTGAAATTGCTCAATCAAGTGCGCAACTACTACGTTTAAAAGCCAAGTTAAAAGCGGGTCAGTTAGAAGCGGCTGAAAACGCCGATGTTCAACTCATTCTGGAAGATGGCACGACTTATGGCCAAACGGGTACGTTACAGTTTGCTGAAGTGAGTGTGAATGAAAATACTGGCTCAGTGATTTTACGAGCTGAGTTCCCTAACCCTGATGGTGTGCTTATGCCAGGCATGTATGTCCGAGCTGTGCTGAATACAGGTACGGATCCACAGGCGATTTTGGTGCCACAACGGGCGATTACTCGCAATACGAAGGGCCAAGCTGTTGCCATGGTGATTGATGGCGAAGGAAAAGTGGCTTCACGTGTGGTGACGACTGCTGAAGTGATTAACAACCAGTGGCGAATTACTGATGGATTAGCTGTGGGAGACGAGCTTATCGTTGAAGGTCTGCAGAAAATCCGTCCAGGTATGGCAGTTAAAGCTGGTCCTTTGGTTGCAGACAAGCAACCTCAAGCACAACAACAGAAATAGGGTGTAATCATGGCACGTTTCTTTATTGATCGCCCTATTTTTGCTTGGGTAATCGCCATCATTGTGATGATGGCGGGGGTGCTATCCATCTTTGGTTTGCCCGTTTCGCAATACCCTAGTATTGCGCCCCCTTCGGTGGTGATTAGTGCGGTATACCCAGGTGCA
Source organism: Shewanella colwelliana ATCC 39565 (assembly GCF_000518705.1). Classification (GTDB taxonomy): domain Bacteria; phylum Pseudomonadota; class Gammaproteobacteria; order Enterobacterales; family Shewanellaceae; genus Shewanella; species Shewanella colwelliana. The sequence continues at coordinate 96,602 of NZ_JAEC01000014.1, read as the reverse complement.
TCAGCTAAGACCATGGAAGATTCGGTCACTCAGGTGATTGAGCAACGCATGACGGGTCTTGATAACTTGCGCTATATCTCTTCGACCAGTGATAGTTTTGGTAATGCACAGATCACCTTAACCTTTAACGCCGAAGCCGATCCTGATATTGCGCAGGTGCAGGTACAAAACAAGTTACAGCTTGCGATGCCTTTGTTGCCACAAGAGGTTCAGGCTCAAGGTGTAAACGTTGCTAAGTCGAGTGCGGGCTTTTTGATGGTTGCAGGCTTTGTATCAGAAGATGGCTCTTTAGATAAAAACGATATCTCTGACTACGTAGGCTCTAACATTCAAGATCCGCTAAGTCGTGTACCAGGCGTGGGGACTATCCAGTTATTTGGCGCACAGTATGCGATGCGAATCTGGTTAGATCCGTTAAAACTGACACAATATAACTTAACCAGTCAAGATATTATCTCGTCGATTCGTGAGCAAAATGCACAAGTCTCTGCCGGGCAATTAGGGGGCTCGCCATCGGTTGCAGGACAAGAGCTCAATGCGACTGTCTCGGCACAAAGCCGATTGCAGACGGCCGACCAATTTAAAAAGATCATTATTAAGGCTGATACTTCAGGGGCTAAGGTCTTTCTAGAAGATGTGGCGCGAGTGGAGTTAGGTGCAGAAAGTTACGCCGTCGAATCTTTCTATAATGGTAAGCCTGCAGCGGGTATCGGTATTCAGTTAGCGACGGGGGCCAACGCACTCGCTACCGCAGAATTGGTGCGCGAAAAAATTGATGAGCTTAAGCCTTTCTTCCCAGCAGGGATGGAGGTGGTGTACCCCTATGACACGACACCTTTCGTTGAAAAATCAATTGAAGGGGTTGTGCATACGCTACTCGAAGCCGTGGTCTTAGTATTTTTGATCATGTATCTGTTCTTGCAGAACTTTCGCGCAACGCTTATTCCTACGATTGCGGTGCCTGTGGTGCTCTTGGGAACCTTTGCTATTTTGTCGGCAGCAGGTTTCTCAATTAACACCTTAACCATGTTTGCTATGGTACTGGCGATCGGTTTGTTGGTGGATGATGCGATTGTTGTGGTGGAAAACGTTGAGCGGGTAATGCAGGAGGAGGGACTGAGTCCCATCGAGGCGACGAAGAAGTCGATGGACCAGATCACTGGTGCTCTGGTGGGTATTGGTTTAACGCTTAGCGCCGTGTTTGTGCCTATGGCATTTATGTCAGGCTCAACCGGGGTTATTTATCGACAGTTCTCTATTACCATTGTCTCCGCGATGGCACTGTCGGTCATGGTTGCTATCATTCTCACACCTGCACTATGTGCCACTATGTTGAAGCCTATTGCTAAGGGCGAGAGCCATGCAAAAACCGGCTTCTTCGGATGGTTTAACCGTAAGTTTGATGCGTTAACATCGCGCTATGAAGCTGGCGTGGCAGCCATGATTAAACGTGCGGGTCGTACTATGATGGTGTTTTTAGCCATTACTGTCGCCGTGGGTTGGATCTTTATGCGTATGCCAACCGCTTTTTTACCCGACGAAGATCAGGGTATTTTGTTTACTCAAGCGATTTTGCCGGTGAACTCGACCCAAGAAGCCACGCAGAATGTGCTGGAAGATGTGACTGACTTTTACCTCAATGCTGAAGGTGACAATGTTAAGTCTGTCTTTAGTGTATCGGGCTTCAGTTTTGCGGGTAATGGCCAAAATATGGGTATCGCGTTCGTTGGTCTTAAAGATTGGTCAGAACGTCAAAACCCAGGTCAAGATGTGCAATCTGTTGCAGGACGTGCCATGGGCATGTTTATGCAGATGAAAGAAGCTTTTGTATTTGCCTTTGTCCCACCTGCGGTTATCGAGTTAGGTACAGCGAACGGTTTTGACTTCTATCTGCAAGATAGAAATGGTCAAGGCCATGATAAGTTGGTTGAAGCGCGTAATATGCTGCTTGGTATGGCATCACAAAACCCTAACCTAGTTGGGGTTCGCCCTAATGGTCAAGAAGATGCGCCTTTGTACCAGATCCATATTGATCACGCCAAGTTGCGTGCGCTTGGTATCGACATCGACTCTGTAAACAGTGTGTTGGGTACGGCATGGGGTGGTAATTATGTTAATGACTTTATTGACCGTGGACGTGTGAAGAAAGTGTATGTTCAAGGCGATGCCGATTACCGTATGCAACCTGAAGATATCGACTCTTGGTATGTGAGAAATGCCAATGGTGAGATGGTGCCTTTCTCTGCCTTTGCAACAGGGACCTGGGAGTTTGGTTCGCCAAGACTTGAGCGTTTCAACGGTTTACCTGCGATGAATATTCAAGGTGGTGTTGCGCCTGGATTCAGCACGGGTGAGGCGATGAATATTATCGAAGATATGGTTAAACAGTTACCACCAGGGTTTGGTGTTGAGTGGAACGGCTTGTCTTACGAGGAGCGCCTCTCTGGCAACCAAGCGCCAATGCTTTACGCTCTCTCTATTATTGTCGTATTCCTTGTTTTGGCTGCCCTGTACGAGAGTTGGTCAGTACCGTTTGCCGTTATCCTCGTGGTGCCGCTAGGGATTATCGGAGCGCTTATTGCGATGAATGGTCGTGGTCTGCCTAACGACGTATTCTTCCAGGTTGGTCTGCTAACGACTGTGGGGCTTGCGACGAAAAACGCCATTTTGATTGTGGAATTTGCTAAAGAGTTCTATGAAAAAGGTGCAGGTTTGGTTGAAGCGACCCTGCATGCGGTGCGAGTTCGTTTACGTCCAATCTTGATGACTTCTCTTGCCTTTGGTTTAGGGGTTGTGCCGCTTGCGATTAGTAGTGGCGTTGGTTCTGGTAGCCAGAATGCGATTGGTACTGCGGTATTGGGTGGCATGATGAGCTCAACCTTTATGGGGATCTTCTTTATCCCTATCTTCTTCGTTATTGTTGAGCGTATTTTCAGTAAGCGAGAAAGAAAAGGTGCGTCGAGTAGCGACAAGTAAGTCGACGATTACTAAGCACAACAAGCCCAGCATCTGCTGGGCTTTTTATTGCTGTTTGGGTGTTGCACTCAAGCAGGTTTTCATTAAAGATATCTGCCTAATAATAAGCCTTTAGGTAAATATATCATGCGTGCGCTCCCTAAAACCCTCGCTTTGCTGCTCTGCGTTAACAGCTATTATGTGCTCGGTGCCGACGTGCAGTCCGAAACAACCCCACAGTTAGCCAATACATATATTAATGATGCGATTTTGCCACCAATGGAGCCATGGCATGGTGACAGCGAATCCCTGTTAATGGCCGCCGATGATGAGTGGGCGACCCCTTTTGAACGCGATGGGCTGAAAACCAGCCCAAGCTACGTTGAAACCTTTGCTTGGCTCGATAAGTTAATTGCTCAAACCGACAAATTGAAAAAAGTGTCATTGGGGAAGAGTCCTCAGGGGCGTGATATCTGGATGATTATTGCCTCGGATAATGGTGCCAAAACGCCAGAGAGCTTAGCGGCTAATAACAAGCCGACAGTGATGGTTCAGGCTGGGATTCATGCGGGCGAAATTGATGGTAAAGACGCGGGTATGATGCTGCTGCGAGATATTGTTCTGGGAAATAAAGGTGCACTACTCGAACAGGCAAACTTACTGTTTGTGCCGATTTTTAGCGTGGATGGCCACGAGCGTAGTAGCCAGTTTAACCGTGTTAATCAGCGTGGTCCTGTTGATATGGGATGGCGCACCACGGCAAATAACCTTAACCTCAATCGAGATTATGCTAAGGCTGATACCCTAGAGATGCAGCATATGCTGATAGCGATTAATCAGTGGCAACCAGATCTTTATATTGATGTGCATGTCACCGATGGCATCGATTATCAGTACGACGTTACTTTCGGCTACAACCTTGCTCAAGGTTTAAGTCCTGCGAGTTTTCGCTGGTTAGATAAGCAATACCGTCCCTTTGTCGAGGCGTCGCTGCAAAGTCAGGGGCATCAACCCGGACCGCTGGTGTTTGCCATGGATAACCGTGATATGAGCAAAGGTCTATCTTTATGGAATGCCAGTCCACGCTTCTCTAATGGTTATGGTGATGCACGGCATCTTCCCACTATCTTAATTGAAAATCATAGTCTAAAACCTTTTAAGCAAAGGGTTTTAGGGACGTATGTGATGCTTGAAGCAACGCTTAAATTAGTGGGTGAACAAGCAACGACGCTTAAGTCTGCCATTAAGCAAGATAGTTATCGATATAGCGAGCGACTAACGCTAACCTGGCAATCAGAACAGCAGAAAGCTGGGTGGGATTTTAAAGGTATTGATTACACGCTAGAAGATAGCGTGATTAGTGGCGAACAGGTTGTGCGCTGGAGTGGCAAACCTAAGCTCTATAAAAACTTACCTGTGATCGGTAATACATTGGCCGATATTAAGGTCAACCGTCCATCAACATACTATATTCCCCCACAATGGACTGAGGTGATCGGGCGACTCGAGCTCCATGGCATTCGTATGACCAAGCTTGAGCAGTCTAAGTCGATCTCATTAAGCCAGTATCAGTTTAGTGCACCGCAGTTTGCCCGCCAAGATTATGAAGGACGTCAGCGTGTGACAGCTGAGGTCTCATCTAAGGTTGTGACCACCCAGCTACCAGCTGGTACTGTCAAAATTGACACGCGACAACCGCTTGGGGATCTGGCTATTTTACTACTCGAACCTCAATCGCCAGACTCGCTGTTCCAATGGGGATTTTTCAACCCTATCTTTACGCGGACAGAATACATTGAACATTACGCTGTTGAGCCAATGGCTGCCAAGATGTTAGCGGAAGATCCAAGCTTGCTGGCGGAGTTTGATAAGGCGTTGCAAGATACTGCTTTTGCTAGTGATGCTCAAGCAAGGCTGCGTTGGTTTTATGAACGCAGCCCTTATTATGACCGAGCCTATTTAGCTTATCCGGTATTACGTAATTAGGATGCTAGGTTAATAAAAAAGCAGGCCAAGCCTGCTTTTTTATCGGTTTTTTATTGCAGACACTGTGTAGACAAGTGGTACATTTTGTCCTTGGTGCACTAGATAGTATCGGGGGCGTTCACTCGATGTTTGGCCTTCAACGAGTCCTTCGAACGCATCGTAAGGGCTAAAGTCAAACTCTTTGAGTGCGGTTATCTCAAGGCCCGCGTTTAACAGCGCGGTGACGACATCGGCCAGTGAATGTGGCCATGTCACCATGGTATGTTTTTTAGAAGAGCTGTTTTCTGTGTAGGTGGCCTCTTGCTCAACATCAGGTTCTGCTTGGGCAAAGTAGCTGTAGCCTTCCATTAATGCCTGTACCGGATGAAACTCAGCCATATAAAACTGCCCACCAGTTTTGAGTGCCGCCGCGATGATATCGGCCCAGCGTTGCAGGTCCGGCAGCCAGCATAATACGCCGTATGAGGTATATATAATGTCGAACTGCTGCGTCAACTGGGCAGGGGCTTGATAGATGTCACTACAGATAAAGTCAGCCTGCAGTTGGCATTGCCGAGCCAAAGCTCTGGCTTGTTCAATGGCGGTAGATGAGAGATCAACACCTGTGACGTTGGCGCCAAGCCGTGACCAAGATAGCGTGTCTAACCCAAAGTGACACTGTAGGTGCAACAGGCTTTTGCCTTGCACATCTAGCGCTTCAAGTTCTATTTCTTGCAACGAGGTATTGCCTGCGATGAAGCCTGGCACATCATAAAACTTGGAGGCGAGGTGGATTTTAGCGCGCTCATCCCATGCCGTTTTATTCAAGGCAAGATAGTCCATTAACAGTCTCCTTAACTATTAGGCTTTTCACCAAGATCTAGTGCTTTACACAACTAAGTGATGGTGTTGCTAATTCTATTTGGTGTTAATGAAAATATAACATAATTAAAACATATAGATACAGTGTTGGCATGGTTTCTGCTAATAAGCTTTTCATTGCAATAGATAAAAATAGCTAACAAAATCAGTTCATAAGATTTAATAAGGAAGATTCATTATGGTTTTACGTCCCTTAGTATTGTCAGCAGCACTCACTTTTGGTTTAAGCGGTTGCATTATTAATGTTAACGGTGCTGGCATGGAATCATTTGATTATCATCGAACCTCAGCGTTGTCATTAGATGCGAGTGGTCTGAATGGGCTGGAAGCTGAAACTGGATCGGGTGCACTGACCATTGAGGGGGTAGAGGGCTTAACTCAGATCACCTTAGAAGCGAATATATATGGGTATGACGGCGTAGAACCTGAGCTAACTTTAATGCGTGATGGCGACCAAGCTAAGCTAGTGGCAAATTTTGACTCCTTTTATCGTGTGTCATTCAATGGCTCATCACCCTATATTGATATCGTCATGAAGGTGCCAGCATCCATGATGCTAGATATCGAAGATGGGTCAGGCAGTATTGATATTAAAGGGATTGATGCCAACATGATTATCAAAGATGGCTCAGGCAGTATTGACATTGATGGTGGCAAAAATGTGGTGATCGATGACGGCTCTGGCAGCATTGTATTGGCGAATGTCGATGGCAACATCAATCTGGATGATGGCTCTGGCAGTATTGAAGTTAGCAAAGTAAAGGGTGATGTTGTGATCAATGATGGTTCGGGTGCCATGACTGTTGTTGATATTGCAGGCAAAGTGACTATCGATGATGGTTCTGGCGGAATCGAAGTAAGCAATACTCAAGGGCTGAATATCATTGAAGCAGGTTCGGGGGATTTGAGCTTTAACAATATTAATGGCCCTGTCAGCATGAATTAGACTTCCCGGCGCGGAGGTTAACTTTTGTCGATGGTGTAACGCTAAAGAGAAAGTTAGCCGCTGCCCTCCTAAAGCGAGGGGATGACCCCACGCTGTTTACGTTCGATGTAAAAATAGCGCTTAAGCTCTGGCACCAGTAAGATTGAAGCCAAACCTATCACCGACCACCGCATAACGATAACCTGCCAAATAATATTTTTATCCATACTTTCAGATAATTCACAACTAATCAGTGTGACTAGAATTACCGAGAATATAATTAATATGGCATTTTTAGGTAGACGAACCAGTGGCACATGTGACGCAAAATAGGCGCAAGATAGGCCCGTCATTGCCCCCGCAACGACATCTATGGGCCAGTGTGCTCCGACCAAAACGCGTGATACAGCGGCCATGGATGCCATGAGAATGAAAAGCCATAGGTAGCGAGAAAATTGGCCTGCAAGCATTAAAGTGCCTGCAAACAGAAAGGCGCTGCTGCTGTGAGCAGAAGGAAAACTATGCTGGGTGCGCACCTCACCTACAACATTAAGTATATCCAATACGGCTGCTGGTCGTGGCGCATCGAAATACTGTTTAAGTAATGGCAATAAAGCAAGCGATAGTATGCTGGCACAGAGCACTCGCGGGGTTAGCTCTGGGCGTTTGATTAAGCAACACAGCATAACCGCACCTAGTGTGACGCCATTGCCAAGATCTGTGATAACCCATTGTAGCCAAGGCGAGATTTCTGGTGAGTTGTCATTAATAAGCCTAAACGCAGCTAAGTTAATATGCTGGTTTAACATCAATAGATAACAAACAAATAGAGTGCACAGCAGTACTATAAACGCCCTGTTTTGCAAGGTTTTCTTGCCAGTGGTAGAGATTATGTTGCTTGAAAATAAACGACTCATAAGGTGCCTCGCATAATGCTGAGGCACCAGTTTACCCTGTGGGTTGTGAAGGAAGCGTGAATGTCCTAGGTTATTGTCGAGTTTTAGGCTGTACAGGTCGCCTATGCTCCTTGCTTATGCTGGATACTGGGGCTTTCGTTTAGCACTAGGAAAAGTTAGTGTGCGATATTGTCGAAGAATGAGCAGGCCAGCTAGGCACAGCAGCCCCCAGCGCAATAACAATACTTGCCAAATAAGCTCTTTATCAAAACTTTTGTCGAGTTCGCAAATAACCAGCACCAACCAAAGAAAGCTCAACAGATAACAGTGATTACGCAGATTGAGTGTTAGCTTTGGTAATTGCGCCGCACAGGCCGCACAGAATAAGCCGACAAAAGCCCCCATAATGACGTCTTGTGGCCAATGTGCGCCAACGGCTAAGCGTGATAGCCCAACTAGCGTGGCAAAACTAATGGCTAGCAACTTAATACTGCGTTGTTGATAGGCAAAAAATAGCGTACCAGCAAATAGAAAAGCACTGGCGGTATGTCCGGAAGGGAAACTATGCTTCAACCTGATTTCACCAACAATATTAAGCGTCTCTAACAATACCGCGGGTCGAGGTGCATCAAAATACTGTTTTAACATAGGGACTAAGATCAGAGATAGAGCACTCGCCACAATAACCCTTAACAGTAATTCAGGACGTTTAACGATACAACAGAGGGTGATCACACCTAAGGTGACGCCATTGCCAAGATCTGTGATGGTAAGCAACAGCCAATCAGGAAGGTAAACAGGCAGTTGATTGAAGAGTTGGAACACACTTAAATTGGTTGCGTTGTTTAGTGTCAGCAGATGAAAACTCAACATGACCAACAATAATCCGATGTATTCTCGTCCTTGATACTTATCTTGCGCCGGCACTCCTTGAGCCGTTGCCTGGAATGTTATACCCATTAGTATCTTAAATTACACAAAGGGAGGTTACATTAATGAATTGTTACCACCAAGTAAAGCGGTGTTGGCATTATACTAAAGAATGACATGATTTATTTAGCGGGTTAGCGAATTTTTTTACGTTACTTGTTGAAAATAATTAATAAAAATATATTTCCAAGAGGTATTTAGCTTGCATCACTTTGTATCAATGCAAGTTTTGCATTCTTGTTGAGCTTTTTTACTACTATCTCTCTTTTTAGCGCCGCAGAGTGGTTGCCTACTTGTTCTTGGTAACAGAGCTTTAATGGCCCCTTGCCTTTAAGGTATTTGGCGGCTTTGGCACCACCGGTTTGATGCTCCTTAAACCGTCTCGCTATATCGGTAGTGATACCAGTATAGAGTTGCCCTTGGCGGCAGCGGATCATATACAAGTACCACACAGCATCACTCATGGCTGTTGCGTTTTTAATTGAGTCTGCCATCCCCTTAAGACTGCTCTAGTAGGCCGATAAAAAAGGCATACTCTTGGGCGGTATCCTGATAATGGCGGTATCGGCCACTTTTCCCACCGTGTCCAGCATCCATATCGGTTTGGAAAAGCAGCAGGTTTCGATCCGTTTTTAATTCGCGTAGTTTTGCCACCCATTTAGCGGGTTCAAAATACTGTACTTGTGAGTCGTGTAAGCCCGTGGTCACGAGTATGTGCGGATAGTCTTGTGCCTTAACTTGATCATAGGGCGAATAACTCAGCATATAGTTAAATGCTTCAGCTTCATTAGGGTTGCCCCATTCGTCATATTCATTGGTGGTTAAAGGGAGTGACTCATCAAGCATAGTCGTGACGATGTCGACAAATGGCACGTGAGCGGCCACGGCAAAGTAACTGTTTGCATCTTGATTTATCACACCGCCCATTAATAGGCCTCCGGCACTGCCGCCAGCGGCGACCACTTTATGTTGTTCGGCATAACCTTGATTTACCAGAGCATGGGTCACATCGATAAAATCATTAAAGCTATTTTGTTTATTTAACAAGCGGCCATCGTCATACCATGGCCTGCCGAGCATCTCGCCGCCTCTGACATGGGCAATGGCATAAACGAACCCTCTGTCGAGCAAGCTGATGACGGCGCTGTCAAAGTCCGCATCTATGGTGTATCCGTATGCACCGTAACCATATTGGTATAGTGGGTTCGTGCCATCTTTTTTAAACCGGTCGATTCGATAGACTAAAGTCACGGGGACCGCTTGACCATCTCGCGCATTAACAAATAGTCGCTCTGCGCGATAATTGTCACGGTTAAAGTCACCGAGCACATTTTCCTGTTTGAGCAAAACCTTTGTCGATGGCTGACTGAGATCGTATTGATAGATGGACTCGGGCGTTGTGGGACTGGAGTAGAAAATACGAAGTTGACGACTATGTTGACTTGGGTTGACATCAAAGCCAACGACATAAGCTGGGTCATCGAAAGCGAGTTGGTAGTGAGCTTCACCATTAAAAGGACGAACTTCAATCTGGCTCAGACCCGATTGACGACTTTGTACCACGAGATAGTCACTGAGTAGCAGGACATCTTCAATACGACGGCCTGACTTGGCGCCGATAACCTCTTGCCAGCTTTCTTTGTCATGAGCTTTTGAGCGTGACACCGTCATTAAGCGGAAATTAACCGCCTCCCAATTGGTGAGGATATACAATTGCTCACCTCGTTTGGCGATTGAGTACTCATGCCCCTGCTCCCGTTCAAGTAGCGGCATAAAGTGACCTAATGGCTGATGGCTGTCGAGTAGCGACACTGCTGTGGTTTCTGTACTGTCGTGGTGGAGCAGAATAAGCGTTTCATCTAAGGTCTTGGATAATGACAGATAAAAACTGTCATCTTGCTCCTCATAGACGAGTACGTCTTGGGATTGAGGTTGGCCTAGTTGGTGGCGGAATACTTGATAGCCTAGGAGGGTTTGCGGATCTTTGGCAATATAGAATAGGTGCAGATTATCACTGGCCCATACTAAACTGCCATCGGTGCCCTCTAGCTTATCTGCTAGCATTTGACCCGTATTGAGATCTTTTATCTCAATGGTATAGATGCGGCGGCTCAGGGTATCTTCGCTGAAAGCCAACAAGGATTCGTCCGGGCTGACGCTGAAACCTCCTAAGCCAAAAAACTCATGACCCATGGCGCGCAAATTGACGTCGAGTAATATCTGCTCCTCGTCTGTCAACTGTGGTTTGCGTGAGATGATAGGGTACTCACCGCCTTGCTGATAGCGGCTCATGTACCAGTGATTATGCCAATAGTAGGGGGCGCTCGACTCATCTTTATCTAATCGGCCGATTAACTCTTCAAAGAGTGATGTTTGCAGTGATTTAAATGGCGCAAACTTGGCTTGGTGATAGTCATTTTCAGCGGTTAAGTGCGCCAAGACTTCGGGGGCTTCACGCTTATCATCACGCATCCAGTGATAGTTATCGACACGATTGATACCATGGTTTTTGTGCAGATGAGGCAGCTTTTTGGCAATTGGTGGTTGTATAGATGGCATCTGAACTAAGACCTTATGTCGATGGAGAGGACCGCTGAATATCTGAAAAATAGAGCTTAGGTGATCTAGGTTATGCTTGTCACTCTCTCACTTGTTATTTGAATAAAATAAGCGCACCATATCGTCGCTTTCCTCACCGGAAAGCAAGTTCTCAGGGCGGGGTGAGATTCCCCACCGGCGGTGATAGTCACTTAATGTGATGTAAGCCCGCGAGCGCCTAGATCAATGTTGATTTAGGGTCAGCAGATCTGGTGACCTTTACGCCATGTAGAGTATTCCAGAGCCGACGGTAATGAGCATTTAAACCAATTAGGGTTTTAACTGCACTAAGTCCGGATGAAAGAGAATATAAGAGCTCAATATCGCTACATGCTGTGGTCTCTCATTGGCCGTGGCTTTGTGACTGATTACTGTGCACTCTTATCCAGCGTTACTGAACCTTATGGGGGCGGTGATGTGATTTTCTGTACGCCCTGATTCTGGAAAAAAACCATTTTATTAGTCTTACTAAGGATTTAACCATGAATCAGTCTTTACTCTCTCGTTTTGGTGATGCGCATGCTCGTGTCGAAGCCGCACTAACCGCACTACGAGCAGGCCAAGGTGTTCTCGTTGTTGACGATGAAGACCGAGAAAACGAAGGTGATCTTATCTATTCCGCAGAGCACTTAACCAATGAGCAGATGGCTCTGCTTATACGCGAGTGCAGCGGTATTGTCTGCTTATGTTTACCCGATGAAAAAGTTCAGCAATTACAATTGCCACCTATGGTAGAAGATAACTCGAGCCAATACGGTACGGCATTTACCGTTAGTATTGAGGCAAAAGTGGGTGTTACCACTGGAGTTTCAGCTGCCGACAGAGTAACAACGATTAAAGCGGCGATAGCAGATAGTGCTACCCCAGCAGATCTGGCTCGTCCAGGGCATGTTTATCCGCTACGCGCACAGCCTGGTGGTGTATTAACGCGCCGTGGTCATACTGAAGGCACGATTGATCTAATGCAGCTAGCTGGTTTAAAAGCCGCAGGTGTGTTGTGTGAAGTGACCAATGTTGATGGCACCATGGCTAGGTTGCCCGAAATCATCGCGTTTGGTACTAAACATCAGATGCCTGTTCTAACGATTGAAGATATCGTTAGCTATCGCTTATCACAGGTTGCTAAAGCGGGGTAATTAGGTGGGAAAAATAAACAAAGAGCCTATATTTGGCTCTTTGTTTATAAATTGTTTTCAATTTTGTCTCTTTTCTAGTTCATACTTTTGTATGAATTTTTCTGCAAAGTGTTAAAGCAACCGATAACAATTAAGTAAATGGCATTAAAAAATAATGACTTAGTCATTATTTTGACGTTGAGCATCTTTTTCCGTGATATAGATTAGACTTTAGTGAACTAGGAGTGACACTAAGTATCGGCTATGGTACTTATCTCAGACCTTTAAATAAGCGTCTGCTCTCATGATAATCAAGCAAGGAGCGCTTTCGATGTCATCTGTACTCAATCGGTTTAGCCTGAATCAAAAGTTAATTCTGCTTGCGGCTATTCCAATGTTACTTTTTGTACTGTTTGGCACGCTTAGGATGACTGAACTCGCCGAACGCTACTTTGCAGCACAGAGTAATTCCCTTGCGATAGGTATCACTCAACAAGTTGAGCAGCTCATTTTCGAGGTGCAAAAAGAACGTGGTCTTTCTGCTGGTTATATTGGCAGCGACCAAGAACAGTTTCATCGACGCCTGATGGCGCAACGCACCATCACTGACGAACAGGTTAGTGTTTTTCTTAATAGCCGCGAATTAGCCGATTTTAATCGCTCTTATGCTCAGGCAAGCAGACAAGCGGTTAACCTACAACAAAACTTTGAGCAGATAAAAGCATTGCGGGCTGAATTAAAACAAGCACGTATCGATGTCGATCAACTTAAAGCGGATGAACCGCAAAAATTTTACCGTGATTTCTCCCACCACCTATTAGTGATTATTTCCCAAATTCAGATGCGGACGCAAAATACACTGCAGGCCAAGTCTTATCATGATTTGATTAATATTCTTAAAATTCAGGAGTTGGCTGGGCAAGAAAGGGGGTTAATGAACCGACTGCTTGCATCAAGTAAGGTTGAACCAGCAGCTTATTTAGCCTTGAGTTCAGTGGAGAGTGCGTTAGATGTAGCCGAAATAGAACTTGTTTCAACCGCTTTAGAGGCTAACTTGCCCATTATTCAAAACAGTTTAAATAATGATGCCAGCCATAAGGTTAGCTTGATGCGGGAGCAAGTGAGATCACAAATCGCGCTGGTCGCCTTGGGGCGTCAGATGAGCGAGGCGATGGGTTATGGTGGGATGATCCATAATTTTAAAAACTTTCTGTTGCGGGGAGAGCCTGAATATATTTCTGCATTCGAGCGTAATTTACACAAATTTTGGCTTAAGCTAGATGAGGCGAGGCAGTTAAGTTATCTGACATCAAGCCAACTCGGTGCCCTAGAACAGCTTGCTAGTACAGTCGAGGAGTATCATCGCCATTTAGATTTGCTGGTACGGTTAAAGGGTGAGGGAGTGCCCATAGTAGAACAGGACCGCCAAGTTCGCCTCAATGATGAGCCTATGCTACAAGCCTTGAGTAAACTGCAGTTTCAAACGCCTATCGTTTCCAGTGAAGAGTGGTGGCAAGCGTCGAGTGAGGCTATTGCTTACCTATATTCTGCCAGTACCCAATTAACCGAAAATATCGCGGAGCTTAGCTTAGCGCAGAAGCGTGAGTCATTGTTTTATTTGCTACTTGGAGTGCTTGCTGCCATATGTAACATCATACTATTGCTTGTGGTAGGACGCTTTATCGTAAACAATTTAATCGAGCGTATTTCAACGATCTCCACTGTGATGCAGCGCATGGCTAAAGATACCGACTTACAGCTTACAGTGCCTGTGGACGGTACTGATGAGGTTGCCAAGATGTCGAAGGCATTGAACCTTATGCTTAACGAGCGTCTTAAGGCAAACCGTCAACTTAATGTGGCCGAAGCAGTATTTAAATATTGTGCTGAAGGGATAGTGGTCACTAATAAGGATAATCATATCGAGGCGGTGAATCCGGCATTTACCCAAATCACAGGTTATGATTTCGACGAGGTAAAAGGGCGGAGCCCTTCTTTGCTTAACTCCAATCAGCAGCCACATCATTTTTATGTGCAAATGTGGGAGTCGCTAAAGCAATACGGTAAATGGCAGGGTGAGATTTGGAATAAACGTAAGAATGGGCAAGTCTACCCAGAGTATCTTGCCATCACTGTGGTGAAAGACGAACAGGGTGAAGTTATCCAGCATATCGGCTTATTTCTTGATATTAGTAACCGCAAGAAATATGAAAAAGATATCTGGTATAAGAGTAACTATGATGCGCTAACTAATCTGCCCAATCGTCAGCTTTATAACGTTAGGTTGCAACAGATGTTGCAGATTGCCGAGCAAAAATCTTGCTCTGTATCAGTACTCTTTATCGACTTAGATCGCTTTAAATATGTCAATGACATATACGGCCACAGTATTGGTGACGAGCTATTGCAAATTGTCGCAGCAAGACTTGAATCTTTACTAGAGCAATATGATTTTGTCTCTCGTTTAAGTGGTGATGAGTTTGTAATGGTGATGGGGCATGTTGAGCATCAAGGCCGTATAGAAGAGCGCGCTGAGCAGATCATTTCTCATTTGTCCTCACCATTTGGCATCAACCGTAACGAGATCTTGATCTCCGCCAGCATTGGCGTCAGCTGTTATCCAACCAATGGCCAAGAAGTTGAGGTGTTGACGCGCAATGCCGAAACCGCAATGTATCAAGCCAAAGGAGATGGTCGTAACAACTTTAGCTTTTTCTCATCAGACATGAACAAAGATATGCTCGAGCGGATCACGTTAGAGCAGAGTCTGCGCCGAGCGGTATTACAACAAGAGTTTTGTCTTCATTACCAACCAATAATCGATAACCAGACCGAGCAGATTATCGCTGTCGAAGCTTTAGTACGTTGGCTTGATCCTAAGAAGGGGTTGATACCGCCTGATCAATTTATCCCTATTGCGGAGGAAACAGGGCTGATTGAACCGATAGGTGAGTGGGTGTTGCAGCAGGCGTTAAGTGACTTGAAGGGCTGGCATGAAAAAGGCTACCTGATCAATATGGCTATTAACGTATCTAGCCGCCAGTTAGTGCATTCACATGCCAATGAATTTGCCTGCTTATTGAATGGTTTGCTGCAAAAGTTTGATATCGCGCCGCAATCTTTACATATTGAGATCACTGAATCTATGTTGATGGCAGATACTGAGCAGGCACTCAATGCACTTAATGCTATCAGAGCGCTTGGGGTTGAAATCTACCTAGATGATTTTGGTACGGGCTATTCATCATTGAGTTACCTCAAGCGTTTCCCTATCTCTGTGATCAAGATAGATAAGAGCTTTGTCGACAATATGCTTGAAGATAAGGCTGATGCTAATCTGATCAAGGCTATTATCATGATGGGCCAAAGTTTAGATATGAAGCTGGTTGCGGAAGGGGTTGAAAATATGGCGCAGCAAGAGTTCTTACAGGGATTAGGCTGTGATTACGTTCAAGGTTATCTTATTTCTCGTCCGTTAGCGGAAGTGGATATTATTGAGTTGTTGGCGGATGCAGCTAAAACGCAGCTTGAAGAGATAGAGCTTAATTGGGAAACCGCATAGCCGTATACAAAAATCATCAATAAAAAAGGGCAGCTAAGCTGCCCTTAATCACAAGTCTTGATGTGCTAGACAGCAGCAGTCATTATGCTTGCAGATTCTTCAACAGCCATTTGGGCCAAGTCTTTATCAACAAAAAATAGCGCCTTGCCATCTTCACCCACTAAACGGATCTTATCGACGATAGACTTAAACAACTTTTCCTCTTCATGTTGCTCTGAGACATACCACTGTAGGAAATTAAACGTGGAGTAATCTTGGTTAGTAAAGGCGGCATGAGCTAAAGCGTTAATCTTACTTGTGATCATCTGTTCATGTTCATAAGTGTATTCAAATAGCGCAAGCAGTGAGTCGAATTCAGCTTGCGGCGCTTCAATGGCGCCGAGTAGCGGCATGCCACCGGTTTCACTTACGTAAGTGAATAGACGGTGCATATGTTGCATCTCTTCATCTGCGTGGGTACGCATAAATTTTGCGGCACCCTCAAAACCCTTGTCTTCACACCAAGCGCTCATCTGTAGGTAGAGATTTGAGGAGAAGAACTCCACATTAATTTGCGCGTTCAACTGATCAATCATCGTTTGTGCCAGCATTTTACTTCCTTATTCATAGTCATTCTTAAGCCCTGCTATTGTGTTAAACCACACTTTGAAATGCAACCATATTTACTTAACTTAATGTTTTTAAATACAAATAGTTATTATTCACTGGGTTTTAAACTGTGAATAATAGAGGTAGGCTTGCGAGGACTCTTGGGTTTCATACGGCTTAGGCTACTGATCTCCCTTTGGTTATTGGTAAAGCTGTGGCTTTTAAAGGGATTTCGGGGGAGGTAATCGACGTCTATGGAAAAAACTGCCGTCGAGATCATAGTCTTCTTATTTGAGCATGGCATAATGGCTGCCAATATTCGCTTTTACTCATATCCAAGGTAACCGATGCCCATGAAAGCCGATCCATGTTCACAGCCAAGCCTTATGCATCCTGATGAAGCCATCATTAAACTCCTCGACCAAGTTATGCCGCTAGATGACTCTGAGATGGTGCAACTGCCTTATGCGTTGGGTCGGGTGCTGGCGGAAGATCTGGCATCTAGCATCGATTTACCACCATTTAATAATTCGGCAATGGACGGTTATGCGTTTCGCTTTGAAGATCTCGCTAATAATGAGCCGTTAATCCTGATAGGCCAATCGTTTGCAGGCCATCCTTTTGAAGGTGAAGCAAAGCCCAATACCTGCGTACGCATCATGACTGGTGCGCCAGTTCCTGTTGGCTATGACACGGTACAGATGCAAGAGAAAGTGATCGCAAATGAGGAGCTGATTTCGATAGAAGCTCCAAAAGCTGTTGGTGCCAATATTCGTTATCGGGGTGAAGAGGTCAAAACAGGCGGCAAAGTATTAAGTTCAGGTACTCAGATCGGCGCTGCTGAGATGGGAGTGTTAGCGACCATTGGTACTAGCCAAGTGCGGGTTAGCCGTCAGGTTAAAGTGGCATTCTTTTCAACGGGAGATGAGTTACGTCCTGTGGGAAGCGAGTTAGCACCTGGGCAAATTTATGATTCCAACCGCTATAGCATTCAAGGGCTTTTAAGTCGTGCCAATGTTGAATGGATCGATTTGGGCGTGATTGAAGATGATCCTGAGGCGATCCGTAACGCTTTTCGTACTGCCGCAGCAAGGGCTGATATGGTACTGACCTCGGGTGGCGTATCGGTAGGAGATGCCGATTACACCAAACAGGTTTTGGATGAAGAGGGAGAAATTACCTTCTGGAAGTTGGCCATTAAACCCGGTAAACCGTTTGCATTTGGCCGTTTGGGTGACGCGGTTTTCTGTGGGCTTCCAGGAAATCCAGTATCTTCTATGGTGACCTTTTATAAGCTGGTATGGCCTTTAATCAACAAAATGCAAGGGCTACCGCAAGCGAAGCCACTGCAGATGCAAGCCCAACTAAAAGGCTGTGTGCGTAAACATCCGGGCCGGGTTGAATATCAACGAGGTATCTTGAGTCATGACGAGCAGGGACAGGCGCAAGTTTGCATCACGGGAGGGCAAGGTTCTGGTATGTTGACCTCTATGAGTCTCGCAAACTGTTTTGTGATTCTATCGCAAGAGCAGGGTGATGTGGCTGATGGTAGCTTGGTGACCGTCGAACCTTTCAATTCAGTGCTCTGTTAATAGGTAAATGCTGATGACCTCTAGTGTTGATAGTGATGAGATCTTGTCTGATAGTGAGATCTTACGATATAGCCGGCAAATCTCTATTAAGGCCATGGACTTTGAAGGGCAGGAGAAACTTAAGCTCACTAAGGTATTGGTTATCGGTGCGGGTGGATTAGGCTGTGCAGCTTGCCAATATCTTGCGGTAGCGGGTGTTGGTAAGATGACCATTGTAGACTTTGACACGGTTGAAATTTCAAACTTACAGCGTCAGGTGCTCCACCAAGATCATAACGTAGGCCAAGCTAAGGTTGAGTCGGCTAAGGAAACCCTGACTCAACTCAATCCGCATATCGAAATTGCCACCATTAACGCCGTACTCGATGATCCAGAGATAGATGCGCTGGTGGCAGAACATGAACTCGTGATGGATTGCACCGACAATATCAGCGTGCGTGAGCAGCTCAATCAAAGTTGTTTTAAGCATAAAGTCCCTTTGGTGTCAGCGGCAGCCATTCGCATGGAAGGCACTGTGACGGTATTTGATTACCAAGATGACTCTCCGTGTTATCACTGTTACAGCAAGCTATTTGGCGATCAACAATTGACCTGTGTCGAGTCGGGTATCCTAGCTCCCGTGGTTGGTATGATTGGCTGCTTGCAGGCGGTGGAAGCGATTAAGGTGATTACACACATGGGTAAGCCTTTAGTGGGGCGAATCTTAATGATTGATGCGATGACCATGGAGTTTCGAGAAATGAAACTGGGCAAGCAACAGAGTTGCCCGGTTTGCAGTAAGTAGCGACTGATTAAGTTACGCTAGTTTGGGGCGGTACTGATTGGTATTGCCTGCTAGCGCCGCTACACCGGATGCCGCTATTTTAGATGGCGTCCACCATCGAGTGCTAACGAACGACCTGTCACATAATGACTGCCCAGCAGATAGTTGACGGCATTGAGCACTTCAATCTCTCCTGCTTCTCGCTCTAATAATGATTTTGCTAACGCTTGCTGTTTGTAGTCTTCATCATCATGGTCATTAAAACAGATAAGGGCGGGCGCGATACTGTTGACCTTAACTTTGGGGGCCAACTTGGTAGCAAAGGAGAGGGTCATATTCTCTAGTGCCGCTTTGCTAGCAGCATAAGCGATATGCTTTTTACTGCCTTTCGTTGCCACGTAATCCGTGAGATGAATGATGTCTGTCAATCGCTCTCCCGTTGTAAGTAGTTTCTCTAAGCCGAGGTTTATCTGATAAGGGGCAGTGACATGCACCCGCATCATTTGTTCCATTACGTCGCTGGCAGCTAAGGGACTATTGTCTGGCAACCATTGTGACGCGTTATGAATGATGGCATCAAGCTGACGATATTTGCTAGCGATGGCATCAATAAAGGTGTCGACTTCATCGGCTTGGTTAAAGTCGCAGCAGTAAAGATCTGCGCCGGCTTCGCTTAAGGTATCGATACTGGCGTAATGGCTACGAAAGGTGCCGATCACGTGGTACCCCCGGGCGATAAAGTCATTGGCAAGGTACAAACCGATACGTTTGCCTACACCGGTAATTAAAATGGTTGGCTGCATGATGTTCCTGTTAATGAATGGAAGCGCTTGGTCTATTTAACCAAGAAATTCGGCTCTTGTATGTGAATTTGTTTTAAAACATCCACCTAGCGCGGTGGTTTGTGTCGATGACTGGCTATCCATGATGCCGCGAGACTTGACGCAGTAATGGGTCGCTGCGATGGATACTGCCACATCCTGAGTGTTTAGCAGGGTTTGCAATGCCACGAGAATTTGTTGCGTCAATCGCTCCTGCACCTGAGGGCGCTGAGAGAAGAAGCGCACGATACGATTAATTTTCGATAGCCCAATAATTTTCTCTTTGGGAATATAGGCTACCTTTGCCATGCCATCTATGGTGATAAAGTGGTGTTCACAGGTGCTGGTCAGGCTTATATCGCTGACCTTTACCATTTCGTCGACCCCCATTTTGTTGTCAATCTGAGCGATGGCTGGAAAGTTATTGTAGTCGAGCCCAGCAAACACCTCGTTAACATACATTTTGGCAATACGGTGTGGAGTTTCTTGTAAGCTGTCGTCATTCAGGTCTAACCCCAGTGTGGCGACAACTTCAGTCATCAGCCCTTTGATACGCTCATATTTTTGCTGACTGTTGAGCTGAGATGCCACTAATGGTGTTTCTAAACCACGCTCAATCAATGCCTGTTTAACTTGCTCCGCGGATGAATGCATGATGATGACTCCGATTATTTAAAAGGATTAACTGAGCTGTCGCTATCGAGGTGGGCCTCGAGTGATAGCGATACCGAGTCGGCAAATCTGAGTGCATGTGGCTTGTCTACCTTAACCTGGCAGTAGCGCACCCACGGATGTTCGCAGCTGATGGCGAGAATATCTGAGACCAATTTTTCCAGCAAAAGAAAACGACCTTCTTCGACATGTTGAATGACCTTTTTAGTAACCACCTTGTAGTTGAGGGCATCCTCGACGCTGTCAGATTGCGCTGACAGTGATGCTGGATAATGAATGTCGATGTTAATCACCACATCTTGTTGCTTCTCTCTTTCTTCAGGATTGAAGCCAATGAAGGTTCTAAGCCTTAAGTTACTGATATGGATTTTCGCCAGACTAATATTCATAAATATTCCTTATCTATTTTTACACTGTACGAATGAAGCGGTGATAGCGATCAGTTAGCCGCTTGCCGCAAACTCTTTTACTGGCTGGCGCTAACGGGGTTTTTAGTTATAGCTATAACAAAAAAGCTGGAGTGAAGCTTAGTTGCTATGATTGTAGTATTGTCAAAAAATGCTGCTTTAGGTCATATTTCACTAATAAAAAGTGCTTTAAATTGGACGTTACTAATCTTGGCGTTACAATGGGCTGTGTTTTTTTTAATTATATTACTATGAGTTCAAATCACTTTTGCTGTCAGCAGGGGACTTTCCTGGTGGTGGTTCTTTAGTTTTTTGCGGAGAGAATCGATGACAAAAGGAAATGATAAGTACAGTATCGATAGCACTGACTACACTGTCGGGCAGGATAATGTGCAGAAATGGGGGTTTGATATTCATAACCCCGTCTTTGGGATTTGTGCCGGGTTAATTGTTGCTTTTCTCATAGCAACATTAGTGGTCGATCCGGAAACCGCGAAAGCCGCGTTGGATGGCATTAAATGGAAGATCATTGGCTCGTTTGATTGGCTATTCATCTGGTCTGGCAATATTTTCGTTATATTTTGTTTAGCCTTGATTTTGTCACCGTTTGGCAGAATACGCTTAGGTGGTAAAGAAGCGACCGCTGATTACTCCTTTATATCTTGGTTATCAATGTTGTTTGCTGCCGGTATGGGTATCGGCTTGATGTTTTGGAGTGTGGCTGAGCCCGTTGCGTATTTCACTGGGTGGTATGAAACGCCGTTAGGCGTTGAGCCTAATACGCCAGAAGCCGCTAAATTAGCGCTGGGTGCAACCATGTTCCACTGGGGGCTTCATCCTTGGGCTATCTATGGTGTGGTGGCATTGTCATTAGCTTTCTTCACTTACAACAAAGGGCTGCCTTTATCTATTCGCTCAATCTTTTACCCACTGTTGGGTGACAGAGCATGGGGCTGGCCTGGTCATATTGTCGATATTCTTGCGGTATTAGCGACGCTGTTTGGCTTAGCAACCTCCTTAGGACTCGGCGCGCAACAGGCGGCAAGTGGTATTCATCATGTGTTTGGCATTGATCCAGGACTCGGTTTACAGATTGTCGTGATCCTTGCGGTGACTATGCTTGCAGTCGTTTCTGTTGTCCGCGGAATCGATGGTGGTGTGAAGGTGATTAGTAACATCAATATGCTGGTGGCGTTTTTGTTACTGATTCTGGTAGCGATGATAGGCTATGCCATTAGTTTGGGGTCTATTTCCACTACGCTTATCTCTTATGTTGAGAACATAATTCCACTGAGTAACCCTCATGGACGCACTGATGAGGCGTGGTTCCAAGGCTGGACTGTGTTTTACTGGGCTTGGTGGATCTCTTGGTCACCTTTTGTCGGTATGTTTATCGCTCGAGTATCTAAAGGGCGTACGATAAGAGAGTTTTTAACCGCGGTGTTGTTGGTGCCTACGTTTGTGACGCTTATCTGGATGTCAGTATTTGGCGGTATGGCGATTGATCAGGTGATCAATAAGGTGGGAGAGTTGGGAACTAAAGGGCTCACCGATGTACCTTTAGCCATGTTCCAGATGTTTGATGTATTGCCGTTTGGTACCTTGCTATCGGTTATTGCCGTCATTTTGGTGCTGGTGTTCTTTATTACCTCATCTGACTCTGGCTCGTTAGTCATTGATAGTATTACTTCTGGCGGTAAGATCGATGCACCTGTTCCGCAACGTGTATTCTGGGCAGTCCTTGAGGGCGCCATTGCGATCGCACTGTTGTGGATTGGTGGTACAGAGGCCATTGAAGCCTTACAGGCTGGGGCGATATCAACCGCCTTACCCTTTACGGTGATATTGTTATTGATGTGCGTTAGTTTGATAAAAGGTATGCGAACCGAACGCTTTTAATTGGCAGTAATTAATAAAAAAGGAGGGTTACCCTCCTTTTTTATTGCCAAAAATTGTCGATGGCTGATGTGGCCTTATAGTGATGGGCGATTTGCGCTTGCAGTAATTCAGCAGTAGCAATGGCATCAGTCAAAGCGTGATGAGGTGAGTAGGCAGGCAGGCCATAACGATGTCGGCTTGAGCCGAGCCTAATTGATTGTGGTTTAGTGCCTTTTAGCCTATTCCAAACCCCACCATACTGCTGACGTTGTATGCTTGATTCGAGCGCCATGGTGTCGACAACAGGGAACTCTATCCCTTTATTGATGCGCGCCATGAGTGCTGTTTCGAAAAATTGCCGCTCTATCTGATGGCAATGGACGACGATGATTTTGCCTGCCATCTCCTGCAGAACCTGCTCAAAGATGGCGGATAAATCTGGCGCATCTAAAATGTCAGTGTGAGTAATCCCATGAATAATAACAGATTCCTCTGCTAACTTCTCTCTTGGTCTGACTGTCCAAGATTGTGCCCGGTTGATGAAGATACGCTGTAAGTTAAACGGTACTGTGCCTATGCTGATGATATCGTCTTTGTCGGGGTTCAAACCTGTCGTTTCAAAATCCATGGCGAGAAACTCCACTTCACCTATTGGTGTGTTGCCTAAAGGCAACGGCGTGGCGTAATAGTCTCGCAGTACTTTATGGGTAATGACTTTGAGTTTCTGTTGAAACTTGCCTTGCCAGTCAATCGTCGGAGGCGAAAGTAGCTTTTTCAGCATGAATGAGCTCACTTAAATTGATTATTAGCTTGGTAACGGAATTTAAGGAAGTTTTGTCCATTACTTAAAATCTGGAATGCGTCTTTAAGGTTACGTCGTTCAAAGTCTGATAGGTTTTCTGGTTCGATATTGTTATCGGCTTCGATGCCTTCCTCTACGTCTAAGGCTTGATGGCGAATTCGTACCATAGAAATAAACTCCATCGCATCACGTAAATCTTGAGCACGCCCTTTAGGCAGTATGCTGGCATCGATGATGTCATCGAGTCGTTCAAATGAGTTGCGAGCACGAGAGCCTACCGCCAGCGCATGAACGCGAATAAGATCCGCAAGCGGCGCCGTGCCACGGCTTTTAAGGTTAATCGAGTTATTGTGGCGACCATCTTTTTCCATGACGAAGTCTTTGAAAAAACCGAGTGGTGGCGTGCGATTGAGCGCATTTCTCGCAAGGCAGGCGAGGAAGCGATTGTTTTTTCGCGCGCGGCGAACAATAAAGCCATTGAGTTGTTCGGCCCATTTGAGCTTGCCGTATACACCATCAAGGTCAAAGAAAATTGAGGCGTTGAGTAGTGCTTTAGGGTTGGGGTCGTCGATCCAGTCGGCAAAACATGCTTCCCACTCTTTGCGTGTCATACGCCAGGTTGGATTGGTGGCCATAATGTCACCAGTACAATAGGTGTAACCGCATTGATTGAGTCCATCACAGACGAATTTAGCTAAGTTAGCAAAATAATCATCATGCAATGCCTTATTGAAAGTCTCATCCAAGATTATTGCGTTATCTTGATCGGTGACAACCAGTTGCTCATCGCGGCCCATAGAGCCCAGTGCAAGAAAACAGTATGGCACCGGTGGGGGGCCATACTTCTCTTCTGCTAGCTCTAATATGCGTTGCTTAAAGCTGCGTCCAATCACAGACATTGCGCTGCCAACCATATGAGAGTTGGCATCTTCATGCACTAGGCGAACAAAGCTATCTTTAACTTGTGACGCGATGAGGGCTAACTCTTCGAGGGACTGCTGCTGAAAAATACTGCTGACGATCAGTAGGGAGCTTTGTGACTCGTAGCGAACAATGTCGGTCGCTTCAATGATGCCTATTGGATTACTGCCTTTAAATATGGGTAAGTGGTGCACGTTATAGCGGAGCATGATTAACATCGCTTCATATACATAAGCGTTATGATCTAGGCTAATGACTTCGGTGGTGACAACTGAACCAACGTCACAGGATGGATCAATACCCTCGGCCAGGACACGAGTACATAAGTCTCTGTCGGTGATGATGCCCATTAAAGGAGAGTTATCATCCTCATCTTCTAGCACCGTTGGATCAATCACCAACAATGAAGAAACATTATCTCTAGCCATCATCACGGCAGCATTTTGGATACTTTCGTTCTTATCTATGGTTGCCGCTTCGCGGGTTAATAGTGTTCTAACTTTAGAGGTCGTCAGATCATTTTGATTGTTGGAGTTAGAGACTGCTTGACGCAGTCGAGCATTGTCAGCCACCTCGACAAAATCGGCAAATACATCATGTTGCTCATAGAGTTGCTGAAAAACATCATCAGGAATGCAATAGACTAGCGTATCTTCAATAGCCTTAACGGGAAAGCGCACTTTATTGTTGGTGAGTAGACCCATTTGACCAAAAAGATTGCCAGTATCGAGCCGGTTGTACAGCTCGCCTTTACGACGGTAAACCTCGACCTCACCGCTGCGAATCACATACAGATCATGGATCTCATCGCCAAAATGAATAATAGGGGTGTCTTTGCGATAGTATGATATTTCGACTTGACGGCTTACCTGCGCAATCACCTCTTCAGGTAGCGAGTTAAACGGTGGGTACTGTTCTAAAAAGTATCGGATCTCGTTTAACTCTGCTTCCACATTATCTCCCTGGCTGCCCTTAAATGGCGTGTCTGTTCTATTACATACTACTTAATCCTAGCAGGCTAGGTTGAGAGATTGAAAAATAGCGTCGACTAATTTGCGGTCCACAGCATTTGTCCGCATTGGCTAAGGTCGTACCCACCGAGCTGAGCGGCGAGCTGTCGAGTTTGCGTACTGCCTAACATATCGAATAGGGCTTGTAGCTGGCGGCGGAAATAGATTCCTTGAGGCATCACAAAGTCAAAGGCTTCAGTGATTAACGGAACGAAACTCAAACCGCTTTCCATGGCTACCGATTGGCAACCAAAGCCAATATCAGCTTCATCGCGTGCGATAAATCCCGCTAGTTCCCGTTCGCTGTAGGCGGTGACGGATATATTGAGCTGTTCAACACTTGCCCCTTGCTTCATTAGCCAATGTTCTAGGTGTTGCTGGCTGCCTGCACCTGTTTGCCGTCCAACCCAGCGCCAAGGTAGTCCAATCACTTTATCTTCCTCCTGACATCTGTGGTGCATGTCGGGGCGCATCATCAAGCCTTGTTGGCGAGTGTATCCATGAACCATGACCCACTGTTGATGGTTTGGGTAACCTTTTAATAGTGCAGGGTGGCGAATATTACGCTCTTCGATATTGCCCCAATGCAAAGTACATACATCGGCATAGCCACGGGACAACAGATCTAACCCCATACGTGAGCCAGTTGAGCTATAGCTGACGAGATCACTCTTGCCTATACGAGACATCAAGCGTGCCACAAGCATCGACAGCAGTGGGTCATCACTACCTGTAATATGCATACGGTCAGACAACATACCGCTGTGGCAAGAGTCCATTACCCATCTATCGATGAGGATTTTAGGAAAGAGCCACTTACCGGTGACCTTAGTCGCAGGGAGTATTCTGTCGTTGGCCATGGCGTAGACCTTTTTTTCATTAAGGTCTAAATATTCAGCCACTTGCTTGGCACTCATATAGATGAGTTCACTTGGCTCTGTCATCAAATTTCCTTGAAAGCTGTCGAGTGCTTAATCTTTATTTCTTTTTGGTGGTGTCGCATCAAACTCGATGTTTTCGGCGCCGTTATAAATGAGAAAGTGGCGTCCTTTAGCACGAGCGATCATGGTGATCCCAAGCTTCTGTGCGAGCTCGAGCCCCATCTGCGTGGCCCCGCTGCGCGACAGCAGCACAGGAATGCCCATCTTGGCTACTTTAATCACCATTTCTGAGGTGAGACGACCTGTGGTGTAAAATAATTTATTGCCGCCCATCTCTTGTTTGAGCCACATCTCGCCAGCTAAGGTATCCACAGCATTATGGCGACCAACATCTTCGACAAAACCTTTAATCTGATCACCTTCGCATAAGCCACAGCCATGCACAGCTCCTGCATTTTTGTAGGTTTCATTGTAAGCACTGATATTATTTAGCAGGCTGTAAAGCATGCTCTGTTTTAGTAGAGGCGTTGGTAGTTTAATGTCATCTAAACCATCCATGAATCCCCCATAAACTGTGCCTTGCCCACAACCAGTTGTGACGGTCTTCTCTGCCAGCTTTTCATCTAAATGTTCTGTTGTCTCTTTGGTGATCACTGCTGCGGAGTTGACGTCCCAATCTACAATCACAGACTCCAACTGTTTAACGTCTGAGATAAACCCCTGATTTTTTAGGTAACCCAGCGCGAGTGCTTCAGGACGCGCGCCTAAGGTCATTAGGGTCACAATGGGGCGCCAATTAAGATAAACCGTGAGTGGCCGTTCGCAGGCAATAAACTTATCCACCACCTCTCCCTGCTCATTGATCGCTTTCACTGCGATGGTAAGCGGGGCATCTGCTTGAGTTTTTAAGAATGTAGGCTGTTTGCTAATTGTCATGAATGTCATCTTTTCGCAATGGACTGCATGCAGCATAGCAATAATCATTCCGAGACAAGGATTTGTTGTTTAAATGCGTGATCTAGATAAATGCTTAGGTGTGAAACGCCCTTTTATGTCCCGCTTAAAATGGCATTTAGGACAAATTGTCCTACTCTTGATAAGGATTTGATGATCTAGTTCAAACTAATCTACCTAGATCGCTGGCACGTTAATTGCTTCATTAGTCTATATCGCTAACCCGTAGCTTGGTCTAAAAATTTGGCTAGGCTCTCTATAGCAAAACGGAGACGCAATGCAACGCACTGAAAGTCAATGGCCCATGTATGTTTCGCTCAAGAAAATAGAGAAGCAAGTTGGGCGCTGGATCTCTGAAAGCTGGGAATTAGATCAGGTTTTACCTGCAACACAACCCGCACCAGCTGGCGCAAAAATGGTGGTACTTGAGCTGCATAAGGATGAGCGCGGAAGCTACCGTATTAACCTAGATATGGATAACGCCATGTTATACGTGGTGTGCGATGAACTAGAAGATGGCACCTGGGTACCGGCCGCTATTTCTGCCGATCAAAATGTCGCTGCCGGTTGTTTAGAAGGTGATACACCAGTTTTGCACATGCCAATGCCCCAAGCCGTTGCTTGCTGGATGGAGGCGTTCATTACTCGCCATGGAGAGGTTGAAATCTGTGCCCATCGACGTAAACACGTTAATCGTCGTAAAAATGAAGGGCCAAGTAGCAATCATAATCATGGGCAGGTTAACTGATGAGTGATAAACCAAGTGGATTGTTAGCACGCTGGAACCTTCGCCGTCAGCAAGTGCAAGCCGAAGAGGAAGCAGAGGCGGTTGCACCATCAACAGCTGAAGAAAATGAGACCTTATCTCAAGAACCAACACTAGATAGTACTGAGCAGGCAATAGAGGGCGGTGAGAAGCTGCTGACGGCTGAAGATCTGCCAGATCCTGAGAAAATTGAAGTGGGTGGCAGCTTTGCTAGTTTTATGGCTGACAATGTTGATCCCAATGCGAAAGCTGCGGCGCTGAGAGCCTTGTGGAAGCAACCTCACTACAACGAGATTGATGGCTTACTTGAATATG
Organism: Shewanella colwelliana ATCC 39565; assembly: GCF_000518705.1. GTDB lineage: Bacteria > Pseudomonadota > Gammaproteobacteria > Enterobacterales > Shewanellaceae > Shewanella > Shewanella colwelliana. The sequence goes on along the minus strand of NZ_JAEC01000014.1, from coordinate 68,404 downwards.
CCCTCGATTACAGTAATCAACCTAAGCTATCAGCTGATGTTTCTGCTGAGCTGGCTAAGAAAGTATTCCGTCACGTGATCAAGGATAAAGATGAACAAGAGGAGGTTACAGCTGAAGAGATGACGGCTGAAATCGAATCTGTTGAAGATCATCATAACGTCGATGCATCGGCGGACATTTTGGACGCGACTACAAGGGAGTTGTCCCAAAATGAACCAGAAGTACAAGATATACCTAAATCACCTGTTGCTTAAGGTCAGTTTAGAGTGTTTTTAAATCCATAACTTTGGTACGTGAATTGCTGTAAATAACGCAGCTTAGCAGAGAGTTACGACTCTCTGATAACGATAGGTGAAGCTGGCGCATTTAGCGCATGCCGTAAGAGCATTACAGCCACCTCGCCGACAGCAGCGGCCAAAACTGTTCAGGAACGCAATGTGAGCATTCATTCAAATAGTAACGCAACCGCCGATGTAAAGTCGGTCCGTGAGCAAGTGTTGGGGCAGACACAGATTCTACAGAATCTTATTCCTCCAACCGTTAGCTATACCACAGAGGGCAATGTACTGGTTATTGGACCAGAAGATTTAGCCCGCCTCGCGGCAGACAAATTGTCCAATATGGGACAACGTGCCATTCTCGCCAATGAATCTATTACTAGCCAAGATGAAGCGCATCTTGAAAAAGTGATGGCGGCAGCAGAAGGTGTCGAGAGCTATTACAACAAACTAATCGAGATCAAAGGCTTTCTAGGCCAATTTCAAGTTAAGGTTGAACACGAAAGCGGTAGCGCAGACCTCAGTCTCGTTGCTATTCGTAAAGCGCATTTCGACCTAATTCTCGACTTGAGTCAGTCGCCGAGTATTAACCTGGAGATGTTGCCACCTGGCTACTTCTACGTAGGTCAAGATGAAGCCAAGTTGGCCGATGCGATAGCCCAATTACCCGATCTGATAGGTGAGTTTGATAAACCACGTTATGTCAAAGTAAACAGTGATATTTGTGCGCACAATCGCAACGGTATCGACGGTTGTAATCGCTGCCTAAACTTTTGTCCTGCGGACGCTATTTCAAGCGTCAACAAAAAGATTGAGATAGATCCTTACCTTTGCCACGGTGCGGGTAGTTGTACCAATGCTTGTCCTACTGGGGCGATTAGCTACGACTTACCAACACCGCAAGCACTGCACTCCTATCTGCACAAGTTAGTGACACGCTTTCGCGAACAGGCGCAAACCGCTCCCGTTATTTTGTTTCATGATGCAGCCAATGGCGCGAGTTTGGTCACCGACGAGCTAGCTGGGGTAATAATTCCTGTGGAGCTTGAGGAGATAACGGTTGCGAGCATGGATCATTGGATGTCGGCACTCGCATGGGGAGCGCGTCAGGTTATTGTGCTAAATACCGATGCGACAGCTCCTACGTTAACGCAGATGCTTAACGGTGAGCAGCAACTGGCCAACGACATTTTCGATGAGATGGGACAACCTCAGCGTGTTAGCGTGATTAACCAAAACCAACTTGATGAGCTAGATACTTTAGTTAAGGTGAGTGCGAGCTGGCCGGTTATCGTACCGGGTGAGTTTGCAGCGACGACCAAGCGTAACACCCTGTATGCGGCAATCGATCATCTCAACAGTCAAGCGGCGTCGAGCGATAGCTGCCTCAGCAAAAGCAATATACCTTTCGGTAAGGTAAGTGTTAACACCGACGGTTGCACCTTGTGTCTCTCTTGTGTGTCGACTTGCCCAACTCAGGCATTAACCGACGGCGGCGATATGCCTGCGCTACACTTTGTCGAGCAAGATTGTGTGCAGTGTGGACTGTGTGAGTCAGCGTGTCCTGAGAAGGTGATTAGCTTAACTCCACAAATGAATTTCGATGCTGCTGCCCGTCAGGAGCGTCAAACGTTGAAAGAGGAAGCACCGTTTGATTGTATTCGCTGCGGTACCCCTTTCGCCACCCAATCCATGGTGCAACGGATGCTGGATGTAGTCGGAGGTCATAGTGCCTTCAGTGCCAACACAGAACGACTAAAGATGTGTAGCGACTGCCGGGTAAAAGATATGTTTGAAGACATCCTTCAAGATCCTGAAAAGCAACTGCGATAAGAGTTTAGCCATGACCGAATTAGTAAGAGAAGTATCAGAAAACGATCAGTTAAGAGCCGATATCTACCAGCTTTTGGCGGCGCTACTACGCAGCCAGCCAAGCGCTGAATTATTGCAGTTCCTTTCAAGCCTTGAAATTGATGTCGATGATGACAGCGAGATCACTAAAGCTTGGTCGGCGCTGAAATTAGCGGCAGGGCAATTCACTAGTGATCAACTAGAAGATGAGTATTTCAGCATCTTCTTAGGTGTCGGCAGTGGTGAGATTTTACCTTACGGCAGTTGGTTTATGACTGGGTCGTTGATGGATAAGCCATTAGCGTTACTGCGTCAGGACCTGATGCAGTTGGGCTTTGAGCGTACCGATGAAGTGAAAGAGCCAGAAGATCATGTCGCCGCGCTGTGCGAAGTCATGGGGACCTTAATTTTAGAGGCGCCAGGTTATCGCCAGTTGGCTTTTTACCAACGTCATATTGGTAGCTGGATTGATCGTTTCTGTGACCATTTAGGCCGAGCACCAAGTGCGGCATTTTATGCCACCGTTGCACAGCTGGCTAAGGCGTTTTTTGTCATTGAAGCCAACGAGTTTGAACAACTGAGTTTAAATATTCCGGTGAACTGCCCTGGCAGTGAATCGGAAAAGATTGAACCGACAACCAGTGAACTCGCGTCATAGGTTGAAGGTTTACGCTTTGTGCCAGCTCGTTGTATGAGCTGGCGTAGCAAAACTTGAGGGTTCGCCCTCAATCATAGTCGGGTTGCCACTTTAAGATTAACCGAAACCGAGTTTCTGTTAACCGAGATGATTAAAGTAGCGACTCAAATTAAGTATAAAAATTAGGAGACACTATGAAGAAGCAAGCTTCCGATATGGGTCGTCGTCAATTGCTAAAGGCATTGGCTGTGGGTAGCGCTGCTGGTGCAGTGGCCACTGTTAGTGGCCAGGCAATGGCTGCTACGCCAACACCTGCTAAAGATACAGCACATGGTGATGGCTACCACGAGACGGATCATATTCGTAGTTATTACGCGTCGTTACGTACCAAGTAAGCCGCTTGTTAGTGGTTTATGAATCGGTAATTACGCAGTAATTCAATAATATTAGGAGAGTGTGTGATGCGATTAACCCGCAAAACAGACCAGGCAGAAGCTGCTAAAAAGCCCGTCCTAGGTCTAAACCGTCGTCAGTTCCTTCAGACAGCAGGTCTTGCTACTGGTGGTATTGCCGCGGCCTCTATGCTTGGCGCTGGTATGATGCGTAAAGCAGAAGCAAAAGAAGTTCCTCATGATGCGCCAACTGAAGTAAAACGTACTATCTGTTCTCACTGTTCTGTGGGCTGTGGTATCTATGCTGAAGTTCAAAATGGTGTATGGACAGGTCAAGAACCTGCTTTCGATCATCCATTTAACGCTGGTGGCCACTGTGCAAAAGGTGCAGCACTGCGTGAACACGGTCATGGTGAGAAGCGTCTTAAGTATCCAATGAAACTGGAAGGCGGCAAGTGGAAGCGTCTCTCTTGGGAACAAGCCATTGAAGAAGTTGGCCAAAAAGCACTCGATATCCGTGCTGAATCGGGTCCTGACTCTGTATTCTTCATGGGTAGTGCAAAGTTCTCTAACGAGCAAGCTTACATGTACCGTAAATTCGCAGCAATGTGGGGCACCAACAATGTCGACCACTCAGCGCGTATTTGTCACTCTACCACTGTAGCCGGTGTTGCAAACACTTGGGGTTATGGTGCGCAAACCAACTCTTTCAACGATATTCGTAACGCAAAAGCGATGATGTTCATTGGGTCTAACCCATCAGAAGCACATCCTGTTTCAATGCAGCATATCTTGGAAGGTAAAGAGCGTGGCGCGAAGATTATCGTCGTCGACCCTCGTTTCACCCGAACTGCAGCTAAAGCTGATGAGTTCGTGCATATTCGCCCTGGTACAGATATTCCTTATATCTATGGTCTACTGTGGCACATTTTTGAAAACAAGTGGGAAGATCAGAGCTTCATCGATCAGCGTGTTTACGGTATGGAACGCATCCGCGAAGCCGCTGCTAAATGGACGCCAGCCGAAGTTGAAAATGTGGTTGGTGTACCGCCAGAGCAGATGTATCGCGTAGCTAAAATGCTTGCCGAAACTAAGCCTGGTACGGTTGTTTGGTGTATGGGTGGTACTCAGCATCACGTTGGTAACGCCAATACCCGTGCTTACTGTATCCTGCAGCTTGCCCTAGGTAATATGGGTGTAGCTGGTGGTGGTACTAACATCTTCCGTGGTCACGATAACGTGCAGGGTGCAACGGACTTTGGTCTGCTGTTTGACACACTACCGGGTTACTATGGCCTCAAGACAGGATCTTGGAAGCACTGGTGTAACGTATGGGACTTGGACTACGAATGGGTTAAAGCCCGTTTCGACCAAGCACAATACCTTGGTCAAGATCCAATGACCTCTACAGGTATCCCATGTTCTCGTTGGCATGATGGTGTGTTAGAAGATAAGTCTAAGATTGCGCAGAAAGATAACATTCGTATGTCATTCTTCTGGGGTCAGTCTGTTAACACCGAAACCCGTGGTCGTGAAGTGCGTGAAGCATTGAACAAGATGGACACGGTAGTGGTTGTGGATCCATTCCCAACGATGGCAGGTGTTATGCACACCCGTACCGATGGTGTATATCTGCTACCGGCTTCAACTCAGTTTGAAACCTACGGTTCAGTATCGGCTTCTAACCGTTCACTACAGTGGCGTACACAGGTGATTGAACCACTATTTGAGTCTAAGCCTGACCATGTGATCATGTACAAGCTAGCTAAGAAGTGGGGCATCGAGAAAGAGTTCTGTAAGCATATTCAGGTCAATGGTGATGAGCCATTAGTTGAAGACATTACTCGTGAGTTCAACAAAGGTATGTGGACCATTGGTTACACAGGCCAGAGCCCTGAGCGTCTGAAGATGCACCAAGAAAACTGGGGCACATTCGACATTAAATCGCTTGAAGCACCAGGCGGCCCAGCTAAAGGTGAAACCTACGGTCTGCCTTGGCCATGTTGGGGCACACCAGAGATGAAGCATCCTGGCACGCAAATTCTGTATCGCACAGGTCGTGAAGTGAAATACGGTGGTGGTAACTTCCGTGCACGTTATGGTGTTGAGCACGAAGGTAACAACATTTTGGCTGAAGGCTCTTACTCTAAGGGCAGTGAAATCAAAGATGGTTACCCAGAGTTTACCGACAAGATGCTTAAGCAGCTTGGCTGGTGGGATGACCTAACTGCTGAAGAGAAAGCGGCTGCTGAAGGCAAAAACTGGAAGACTGATATCTCAGGTGGTATTCAGCGTGTGGCGATTAATCATGGCTGTATTCCTTACGGTAACGCTAAAGCGCGTTGTATTGTATGGAACTTCCCTGATGATATCCCTGTGCATCGTGAGCCACTTTATACGCCTCGTCGTGACTTGGTGGCTAAGTACCCAACTTATGATGACCGTATGGTTGCGCGTCTTCCTACCCTGTACAAGTCTATTCAGGATCAGGATTTCGCCAAAGACTTCCCTATTGCGCTGACCTCTGGTCGTCTTGTTGAATATGAAGGTGGTGGTGAAGAAACTCGTTCTAACCCATGGCTAGCAGAACTTCAGCAAGAGATGTTCATCGAGATCAACCCTGCCGATGCGGCAGATCGTGGTCTACGTGATGGTGATACGGTTTGGGTTCACAGCCCTGAAGGTGCCAAGATCAAGGTTCAGGCCATGGTTACACCACGTGTTATCGCAGGTGAATGTTTCATGCCATACCACTTCGCTGGTGTCTTCGAAGGTCAAAGCCTTGAGAAGAGCTATCCAGAAGGCACGGTTCCATACGTCATTGGTGAATCAGCCAATACCGTATTGACCTATGGCTATGACGTTGTGACGCAGATGCAAGAGACTAAGTCTAGCTTGTGTCAGATCACCAAAGCCTAACTGAACTTGATGAGGAGATAAGCCATTATGGCAGTCATGAAATTTCTATGTGACACCAAACGCTGCATCGAGTGTAACGGTTGCGTCACAGCTTGTAAGAACGAAAACGATTCCGCTCTTGAGTGGGGTATTCAACGTCGCCGCGTAGTGACCATTAATGATGGTCAGCCAGGTGAAGCATCTATCTCAGTGGCATGTATGCACTGTACTGATGCCCCTTGCCAAGCCGTTTGCCCTGCAAACTGCTTCTACAAGACTGAAGACGGCTTAACACTACACAATAAAGATACCTGTATCGGTTGTGGTTACTGCCTCTACGCTTGCCCATTCGGCGCGCCTCAGTTCCCTAAAAAGGGCGCTTTTGGTAGCCGTGGCAAGATGGATAAGTGTACTTTCTGTGCTGGTGGCCCAGAAGAGACCTTCTCTGAAGCAGAACGTCAGAAGTATGGTGCAAACCGTTTAGCTGAAGGTAAGTTGCCTATGTGTGCAGAGCTTTGTTCAACCAAAGCACTGCTTGCTGGTGATGCAGAGATTGTTTCTGGCATCTACCGTGAGCGTATTGCTGCACGTGGTAACCCTAATGCGATTTGGGGTTACACCCCAAAGACAGGCGCCTAAAGTGAATAGGACGATGAGCCCTTGGGTTCATCGTCTGTAAAGGAGTGACTATGTTATTAAAATCACTGCGCAGCCTATTCACTGTGTTGGCACTGCCTCTCATTCTTGCAATGGGGTTAGGCTTGAGCGCCACGGCATACGCCGTTGACGATCAAACCAGCCAGCAGATGGCTACCGCGACAACTAGCGATGCCGATTTGTGGAGAGCCGTTCAGTCTGGGGAATCTGGATACACTACTGAAAAGGGTGTTGAAGGTGGTGTGTTGATCAATGTGTCTGCTATTGAAGGCACAAACATTAAAAATGAGTATTTAACGCCTGCAATGGCACTGGCGGTTGTCGGTGTTTTCGGTGCGTTTTTACTGTTTTTCTTGGTCAATGGTCCATCAAAGTTAAGCCACGGTTTCTCTGGCAAGATGGTGTTGCGTTGGACTAAAGCCGATATCTGGCTTCACTGGCTACTTGCGATATCTTGCATGGCATTGATCTTTACCGGTCTAAATATCATGTTAGGTAAGCATGTACTGCAACCTTATGTGGGCACAGGTATTTGGGCATCGTTGATCTACGGTAGTAAGACTATCCATGATTATGTGGGTCCGCTGTTCATCATCTCGTGGGCATTGTGTGTGGTTAAATGGATGCCGCTGCAAACCTTTAAGATGTATGATCTGAAATGGTTCTTAGTCGTTGGTGGTTACATCAACTTTGGCCCATTTAAAGGCAAGCACCCAGACAGTGGTTTCGCCAATGCTGGTGAGAAAATGTGGTTCTGGACACTGACATTCTTCGGTCTGTTTATTAGTGTGTCTGGCATCATGTTGGTTTTACCTGCTTTAGACCTTCCTCGTGAAGCCTCTATGGCGGCGCTGCTTATTCATGGTATTAGCGCGATTATTCTAATTGCCTTTACTATTGTTCATATCTGGATGGCCACCGTGTTAAGTGAAGGTGGTATGGAGTGTATGAAGTCTGGTTACTGTGATGAAAACTGGGCTGTACAACACCATAACCTTTGGTATGACGAGATCAAAGAAAACGGTACCTTGCAATATAAAGAGTAATTCTTTCACTTTAGCTAACCCAGCTAGAGCAGCAGAAACCGCTTGATAAAGCACCTCGTTGGGTAACCATCGAGGTGCTTTTTATTACCACTAAGCTTCTTACATTATCTCACCGACAAGGTGTTCCTTTTAGGCGTTAACATTTCCGCCCTTAAGCCCTCTTTTGCCCAAGTCTTATATCGCTTAATGATAACTGTTATCGCTATTTTTCAATTATTTAGTGATACAAATTTGTTACATCTCTCAGAGGAAAATCCGCTGATTTAATGTGAGTGTTGAGGTGTTTTAATTCAATAAATATGACTGGCTTAACACTTTGGGATTCTATTCACTTTTGTTGACTAATGAACCCGATTCAGATCAATTTTTCCTAAGCACAACTTGCTTATATTGCACGGGTAATTAATTGGATGTTTTTAATAAATATACAGATTTTACCAAATTGATACCTGCGTTCAACATTCGTGCAACGAGTGTGTTGCTAACCAATTTGAATAAAACCATCCCTACTCTATGAATCTTCCTAATTTCACTAGGAGCAAGAATGAAAAAGCAACAGCCCGATCTCAATCGTAGATCATTGCTGAAAGCACTCACCATAGGTGGTACGGCCGGTGTGGCCATTGCCGCAAGCGGTGTTAGTGTTGCTAATGCAACAGAAAATAAGACCAGTGTAAAAAACACTGATGGCTACCATGAAACTGCTCATATCCGCAGTTATTACAACAGCCTGCGTAGCTAATTAGGAGAATTCCAGCGATGAAGTTAACTCGCAAATCAAATGAGGCCCCAGTCGTTGCTAAGCAAACACTTGGGATTAGCCGTCGTCAATTTATGAAGCATGCAGGTATCACATCTGGTGGTATTGCAGCGGCTTCTCTTCTTGGTACAGGCATGATGCGTCGCGCCGAAGCCAAAGATATTCCACATAATGCACCAACTGAGATCAAGCGCACCGTATGTAGTGCATGTGCGGTAGGTTGTGGCCTTTATGCTGAAGTTCAAAACGGTGTTTGGACGGGACAAGAGCCTGCATTTGACCATCCGTTTAATGCTGGTGGTCACTGTGCGAAAGGTGCAGCCCTTCGTGAACATGGTCACGGCGAGAAGCGTCTAAAATACCCAATGAAGCTAGAAGGCGGTAAGTGGAAGAAAATTTCTTGGGAGCAAGCTTTTAGCGAAGTAGGCGACAAGATGTTAGATATCCGTCAAGAGTCGGGTCCAGATTCACTTTACTTTATGGGTAGCGCTAAGTTTTCTAACGAAGGTTGCTACATGTATCGTAAATTTGCGGCTATGTGGGGCACTAACAACGTCGACCACTCAGCACGTATTTGTCACTCTACCACGGTAGCCGGTGTTGCAAACACTTGGGGCTATGGTGCGCAAACTAACTCTTTCAACGACATTCAAAATGCTAATGCCATCTTCTTCATTGGGGCGAACCCAGCTGAAGCGCATCCAGTGGCGATGCAGCATATTCTGATCGCGAAAGAGAAAAACAACGCTAAGATCATCGTTGTTGATCCACGCTTCTCTCGTACTGCTGCACACGCTGATCACCACTGTGCACTGCGTCCAGGTACTGATATTCCGTTCATCTACGGTATGCTTTGGCATATCTTCGAAAATGGCTGGGAAGATAAAGCCTTTATCGAGCAGCGTGTATTTGAAATGGAATCTATACGCGAGGAAGTGAAGAAGTTCCCACCTAAAGAGGTTGCGGACATCACTGGCGTGAGCGAAGAAGACGTTTACCAAGCGGCGAAGTTAATGGCTGAAAATCGTCCTGGTACCGTTGTATGGTGTATGGGTGGTACTCAGCATCACGTTGGTAACGCCAACACACGTGCTTACTGTATCCTGCAGCTTGCTCTGGGTAATATGGGCGTTAAAGGTGGCGGAACAAACATTTTCCGTGGTCACGATAACGTACAGGGCGCAACGGATTTAGGTCTACTGTTTGATAATCTTCCTGGCTACTACGGCTTGACTTCAGGCGCTTGGACGCACTGGAGCCACGTGTGGGATCTTGACTTAAATTGGGTTAAAGGCCGCTTTGATCAAAACAGCTACCTTGGCCGTGTACCGATGAACACTCCTGGTATTCCGTGTTCACGTTGGCACGATGGTGTACTTGAGACACCTGAAAAGCTAGCGCAGAAAGATCGCGTTCGTATGGCGTTCTTCTGGGGTCAGTCAGTTAACACTGAAACTCGTCAGCGTGATGTGCGTGAAGCACTAGACAAGATGGACACTGTGGTTGTTGTGGATCCGTTCCCAACTATGGCTGGTGTTATGCACAACCGTAAAGACGGTGTGTATTTATTGCCTGCGGCAACCCAGTTCGAAACTGAAGGTTCAGTATCTAACTCTGGTCGTAGCCAGCAGTGGCGTGAGAAGGTTATCGAGCCATTATTTGAATCTAAGACTGACCTTGAGATCATGTATCGTCTTTCTCAAAAGCTTGGTTTTGCTGACGAATATACCAAGCGTATCGCCAAAGATGCCAAAGATATGTTGGTCATTGAAGACATTACTCGCGAAATCAACCGCGGTATGTGGACCATTGGTATGTCAGGCCAAAGCCCTGAGCGTTTGAAGCTACACACCCAAAACTGGGGTACTTTCAGCAATAAGACGCTTGAAGCTGAAGGTGGTCCTGCGAAAGGTGAAACCTATGGTCTACCTTGGCCATGCTGGGGCACACCAGAGCAGAAACACCCGGGTACACAGATCCTGTATAACACACACAAGCACGTGCTTGAGGGCGGTGGTAACTTCCGTGCCCGTTATGGTGTTGAGTACAAAGGTAAGAACCTATTGGCTGAAGGTAGCTTCTCTAAAGGTGCTGAAATCCAAGACGGTTACCCAGAATTCAGCGCTGACATGCTTAAGCAACTTGGTTGGTGGGACGAGCTAACGGCCGCTGAGAAAGCAGAGGCTGAAGGCAAAAACTGGAAGACCGATATCTCTGGTGGTATCCAACGTGTGGCAATGAAGCACGGTTGTATTCCATTTGGTAACGCTAAAGCACGTTGTATTGTTTGGACTTTCCCTGATCAAGTGCCTGTGCATCGTGAGCCGCTTTATACGCCACGTCGTGATCTTGTATCTAAGTACCCAACCTATGATGACATGCAAGTGCATCGCCTACCAACACTGTACAAGTCAATTCAGCAGAATGACAACACAGCTAAGTACCCACTAGGCCTGACTTCTGGTCGTCTGGTTGAGTATGAGGGTGGTGGTGAAGAGTCGCGCTCTAACCCTTGGCTAGCAGAGCTTCAACAAGAGATGTTTGTTGAAATTAACCCTGCTGATGCGGCTGACCGTGGTATCCGTAATGGTGACACTGTATGGCTAGAGGGTGCGGAAGGTGGTCGTATTAAGATCCAAGCTATGGTGACTCCACGTGTGAAACCAGGTGTTACTTGGATGCCATACCACTTTGCGGGTGTGATGCACGGTGAAAGCCTAGAGAAGAACTATCCAGAAGGTACAGTGCCTTATGTGATTGGTGAGTCTGCGAACACGGCCTTAACTTACGGTTATGACCCTGTGACGCAGATGCAAGAGACTAAAGCTTCGCTTTGTCAGATCACTAAAGCCTAAGTACTGGGAGAATTGCCAACATGGCTACAATGAAATTTTTATGTGACACCAAGCGCTGCATCGAATGTAACGGCTGTGTCACTGCATGTAAGAACGAAAACGATTCCGCTCTTGAGTGGGGTATTCAACGCCGCCGCGTGGTGACCATTAATGATGGTATGCCTGGTGAAGCGTCAATCTCTGTGGCATGTATGCATTGTACTGATGCACCTTGCCAAGCCGTTTGTCCTGCAAACTGCTTCTATAAGACAGAAGACGGCTTAACGTTGCACAATAAAGATACCTGTATCGGTTGTGGTTACTGCCTTTACGCTTGTCCGTTTGGCGCGCCTCAGTTCCCTAAAAAGGGTGCTTTTGGTAGCCGAGGTAAGATGGACAAATGTACTTTCTGTGCCGGTGGTCCTGAAGAGAACCATTCAGATGCAGAGCGTCAGAAGTACGGTTCAAACCGTATCGCTGAAGGTAAGCTGCCTATGTGTGCTGAACTGTGTGCGACTAAGTCGCTACTTGCTGGTGATGCTGAGGTTATCTCAAACATCTTCCGTGAGCGTGTTGCATACCGTGGTTCAAAAAATGCGATTTGGGGCTAAATCCCAACTTGTATAACGCCACATTAATCCACGCCGTACCTTAGGGGCGGTGTGGACGATAAGGATGTAATATGAACAAATGGTTCAAACAATTTAGCGTGATTCTCGCGTTAGTGATTGGCACGACATTCAGTGCGCTGTCATTTGCACACGATGGCGCGACTGACCATAGTCATGGCGCAACAGAAGGCCAAATTTGGGCGCAATTGCAAGCTGGCGCAACGGGCGAAACCACTTCTCATGGTGAGTTTCATAATCAGCCTATCAATAGCTACGACTTGCGAGTACTGGAGTTACGCAGTGACTGGTTGGCACCAGCTCTGATGGCTGCGCTGTTTGGGATGATCATCATCTTTGTGTTGTTTATCAAAGTGAATGGAATCTCTAAGCTACACGGTGGTTTCTCGGGCAAGTTAGTGTATCGCTGGTCGAAATTCGACGTGTCGATCCATTGGCTTGGCGCGATTCCTTGTTTGCTGTTGATCTTAACTGGTCTCACTTTGTTAGCAGGACGTTTTTTCTTCCAGCCATATATCAGTGAAGGCATCTGGGCTGGATTTGTCTATGGTGCTAAGCAAGTGCATGACTTCATGGCTATTCCGTTCATGATCGGTTGGGCATTGATGACAACCCTTTGGGCTAAGAATCAGTTGCCGAAGATGTACGACTTGAAGTGGATGTTGGTTGTTGGTGGTTACATTAACTTCGGTCCATTTAAAGGTAAGCACCCCGATGCAGGTTTTGCTAACGCTGGTGAGAAACTATGGTTCTGGGCGTTTGCTGCATTTGGTCTAGTGATATCAGCTTCAGGTATGTTGCTGCTATTCCCGAACTTGTTCGAGCCTAGCCGTACCTTAAGCCTAATCGCTTTAGTGCTTCACTCAGTCAGTGCCATCATTATTACCGCATTCTCTATTGTGCATATCTTCATGGCGACAGTGATGTCTGAAGGTGGTATGGAGTGTATGGTTTCTGGTTACTGTGATGAGACATGGGCAAGCCAGCACCATAACCTTTGGTTTGACGAGATCAAAGAGAACGGTACGCTTAAGTATAAAGAGTAATCTTTAAGCTACGAGCTACGAGCTACGAGCTACGAAATGAAACACCTCGCTGGGCAACTGGCGAGGTGTTTTTTTATCCCTACTGTTGGCAATGCGCCACGCCAATCTCGCGAGTTATATACTAAGCTCAAAATATTGGTCGTTAAGGTGTTGGGTCATGGTGACGGCTAAAAAGGTGATAGATAGCTTGGGAAAAGTTGAGGTGCCTATCGAGGTGTTTTATGCCGCGCAAACGGCAAGGGCGATAAACAATTTCCCTATTAGTGGCCAGAGAATGCCGATAAGTTATATTCGAGCGTTGTTACTGGCAAAGTGGGCCGCGGCCGAAGCCAATGCAGAGTTAACCCTACTTGAACAGCCAACCGCAGTAACGATATTATCCCCAGCAGCATACATATCAGTGCGCTGTTGGCCCTAGAGCATTGACTGTTTCCCTCCTTGGTTTTTCTGGTCGAAACCATTCAGACGAAGGCGCTACAGGTTGACGATGTGGTTAAAATTGGGCGTACCCATTTAATGGATGCCATGCCTGTTCGCATGAGCCAAGTACTGGATGGCTGGGCTAGTCAAATTGAGCAATGTATAGCGATGATTCAAGCGCTGCGCAACTAATCTGTGCAGAGATGGGCTAGGTTGAGTTGAAGGAGCTGGGATGATAAAAGTTAGCGCCATTATTGCGATAACCTTGGTTATATCGCTGGCTGCATTGGTGTTGGCCAATCTCTTTGCTACCAGTTTGTTGGCTTTTCAACGTGATCTCATTAATGGGTTCAGTATAGTAGTGTTAGGTATTGTGGCTGTCGACTTACTGTTTATTATACTCAAAAAGCGCAAAACGGTATCCGAAAAAGCAAAAGAGACTGATTAAGGTCAGTCTCTTCGCTAGCTTTGTCTAGGCTGCTTGCTTTACCAAGCTTTTTCTAAAATCTCACGGCTGACATCTAGGCCTAGATCGCCAGACTCCGATAGCGCCGTCATACCATGAGCTTCCAGAGCGTTAATGATATCGTCAATTTGCGCTTTGGCTATGTCGTAGTCACGCAGGCGTGTTTTGAGTCCTACTTGCTGGAAGAAGGCTTCGGTTTTGGCAATCGCTTGCTCGACGCGGCTCTCTTCATCGCCATCTGTGATATCCCATACGCGTTCAGCATATTGCAATAATTTCGCATGCTTCTGTGTTTTGCGTACACGCCATACTGATGGCAAGAGTGCCGCTAAGGTTTGTGCGTGATCGATATGAAACAGCGCAGTGAGTTCATGGCCTATCATGTGTGTGGTCCAGTCGAATGGCACACCCGCGCCTATCATGCCGTTAAGCGCTGAAGTGGCACTCCACATCAAGTTCGCTCGCGCTTGATAATTTTCTGGTTCGGCTACTGTAATAGGGCCAATTTCGATCAGTGTTCGCATGATCCCTTCAGCTGTTCTGTCTTGTACTCGTCCATCGACAGGATAAGTGGCATATTGTTCAAGCACATGAACGAATGCATCGACCACACCGTTAGCCACTTGGATCTTGGGTAAGCTGAAGGTGAGTGTTGGGTCTAGCATCGAAAAGGTAGGATAGATGCTGGGATGGTTTACTGGGAACTTACCACCTTGATAGCTTACAACACCAAAGGCGTTCATTTCTGAACCCGTCGCTGGCAAGGTTGCAACAGTTCCAAGCGGCAACACATCTTTCGCATCGACAGGAACTGGCGCGAATCCATGGAATAGCAGACTGCTGGTATCACCTTCAAACTTTGTCGCTAGGGCAATAAACTTGGTGCCATCCATCACCGAACCACCGCCAACAGCTAACAGGAAGTCAATCGACTCCTTTCGGGCAAGTTCAGTAGCTTGCATTAAGGTCTCATACTTGGGATTGGCCTCGATACCACCAAACTCAAACACTGTGCGACCGCCCAATGCGCTAAGTACCTTATCGAGCGTACCGAAACGCTTAACGCTGCCGCCACCATAGGTGACTAAAACTCTGGCATCGGCAGGTATGAGTTGGTCTAGCTCCGCAAGTCTCTCTTTGCCAAATACAATGTGAGTTGGATTTCGATAGTCAAAATTTAGCATGGGCGTTACCTTTCTTTAAAGCTATAGGATCTGAGGGTAATCTTAGTTCAGTTTGAATAAATAGAAATACCTATTGCTGGATCAAATTTGCCTATTCCTACTCTATGCTTGTTGAATTTGGATTAAAGTGGCCTAAAGTGTGCACTTTCCTATCTTGGTGCTAGTATTCACCTCCAAAGTCGGTCGAGGTGTTTGATGAAGAGTATTGCTCAGCTAATGTCGGCGCTTGCGCCAAACGAAGGGATAAATCCAACTGCCTTGCAAGGGGTTCATATTTTTCGTAGCTCGCAATATGGTGCGCGTGGACCTATGTGTTATTACCAAGGCGTACTGATTGTCGGGCAGGGTAAGAAGCGGGTATATCTGGACAACGAAGTGTTCGACTATGACCCGCAAAACTCACTCGTAATGACGGTGCCTGTTCCGGTGGAGTGTGAGACGTTTGCATCGGTAGAAGAACCTGTCTTAGTCTTGGTCATTGATATTGACCTAAAGCTACTGGATGAATTAACTCGGGTGATGGATGCCCATGATCAACTGCCTACTGAACTGGGGGAGTCACACTTGCCTGGTTATTTTATTGCCCAGAATAACCAGCAGATGGAGAGTTGTGTGATCAGACTGCTGCAAGCTTTGCTGTCTCCCCTTGAGGCGCAGGCGCTGGGCGGCAGTTTTTTACATGAGTTACTGTATCGATTACTGATGTTGCCCAATGCAGCACCTTTATATGCATTAGCATTAAGCCACACCCGGCTTTCTCGCATTGATAAAGCACTGAGCTTTATCCATCAGCACTATGCAGACTCTATTGAGGTCGAACAGCTTGCTAGCCTAGTCAATATGAGTACATCGGCTTTTCATCGCGGCTTTAAAGAGGTGACAGCCTCTTCACCTATTCAGTATGTGAAAAAAATCCGTCTCAATAAGGCCAAAGAGCTGCTGCAACAACATGGGGCTAAGGCTAAAGAAGCCGCCTTGGCTGTTGGTTATGAAAGCCCCGCGCAATTTAGCCGTGAATTTAAACGCTACTTTAAACAAAGTCCGGGTGAGTGCATTAGGCGATAACCTGGTGGTTATGGTGAGGGGTTGTTGGCTGTGAACCACTTGGCACTCTGTTATTAAGCAAGCAAAGTGGCATGTTATTGTGTGATGTGGTGGTTGCCAGGTCTAGTTGGGTGTTTTGAGTTTTGGCATGTGGCCCGGTCAACTCACTCTCTGTTGGAGATATTACAATTAATCAACAATTACTAAAACATGACATGCTTAACAATTATGCACTCAAACCCATGCTAGGTGTTGTAACTTAAAGCCAGTTCACGTTTTATCTATGTCTTAAGTGGTATTTTTGTATTCCGCAAAAGGATGTGTATCTCTTTTAAGTCTTTATTTATCCAATGGCTTTGCGCTTCAAGGTCTGGTTCAGTTAGGAATTTGTATGTCTTCTATTATTCAATCGGTACCCGGTGACTTGATTAAGCCGTATCAAGCCGATATTACCGTACCCAACTGGATGCTGAGCTCTATGGAGCGAGTCATGCAGTACTATGTGGATAAGAATTTACGCCTCGATACCCAGTCAGCTTCTATGATGCCAGCCCCTGTCGAGGGTAAGAAGTACATGCTTTATGCTCATGTGCCTTTCTGCCATACCCTTTGCTCTTTCTGTACCTTCCACCGTTTTTTGTTCAAAGAAGATAAAGCACGTGCGTATTTCATCTCTTTGCGTAAAGAGATGGATATGGTCAAAGCACTTGGATATGACTTTGAATCTATGTATATCGGTGGTGGCACGACAACGGTACTTGAAGATGAGTTAGCGCGTACTATTGAGCATGCGAAAACCTTGTTTCCCAGTATTAAAGAGGTGTCTTGCGAGTCCGATCCACAGCATTTAGATAGCCCAGGCTTTAAACAGCTCGAAGGACTAGTGGATCGCATGTCTATTGGCGTCCAGAGTTTTAATGACGACATCTTAGCCATGACAGACCGATTAGAGAAGTTTGGTTCTGGTCAGCAGACGTTTGACAAGATCATGGCGGCTAAAGAGCTGTTCCCTATTATCAATGTCGATCTTATCTTTGGTTTTCGTGGTCAAACTGATGAGGTTATCCAGCATGATTTGGATATGGCTTCACGGTTAGATCCTCGTCAAATTACCACTTACCCCTTGATGATCACTCATCAAACTCGCAAGAGTGTTAAGGGTAAACTTGCCGCACCTCAGGGGGATATGGCGCGTCAATACCGCCAGATCCTTAATAGCCTAAATGGCCAGTATAATCAGTTGTCTGCATGGGCTTTTGGTAAGGCGAATAACGAAGGTTTCGATGAGTATGTCATCGATTATGATGAATACTTAGGTGTGGGCTCAGGTTCATTTAGCTTTTTAGATGACACCCTGTATGTGAACAACTTCTCTTTACGTAAGTATCAAGAAAATATTGCTGCTGGACGTATGGGAGTTGAACAACAGAAAAATTACAGTAAGAAAGATGTGATGCAGTATCGATTCTTGCTGGGGATGTTCTCGGGTCGTCTGTCACGTAAATACTTCCGTGAGACCTTTGGGGTGAATTTAGATACAGCACTGTTTAAAGAGATGGCCTCCATGAAGGTGATTGGCGCGATTAAGAATGATCCTACAGATCCCGATAATCTTATCGTCACCGATAACGGTAAAATGATGGGATTATTGATGATGAAAGAGTTCTATTCGGGTATGGATAACGTTCGTGCGCAGCTGCGTAAACCGCTCAAGCCTTGTGATATGTGACCGAAAACGCAACAAAAAAGGCTGGCCTTAGGTCAGCCTTTTTTGTTTTTACTGGCAAGTGTTTGAGGGCTACAAAGCCTAGGTATTGAGAAAATAGTGTTGTTGCTTTGGCCGTAGCGATAACTCCTGCTCTAGCCGGGCTACCTCGGTTCGGATCTGCCTGATAAAAGGGTCTTCGTAGTTTAGACGCTCAAATTCATGGAGGCAGGCGCGATAACGCTGCAGCTTATGTTCGGGAGTTGCGGTCAAATCCATGATTTCATCAAAGTATATTATCGATTCCATTCAATAATCCTTTATTTAGCTTGTGGACGAATGGTAGCGCTATTTGCGTATTCAAAAAGTCATTGCTGGTGAAAGTCGTTTTCTCATTCAAAAGTTCTATATTAATCAAACTGTTTAAAAACAATCGGTTAAGTCGTTCGTGGTTGATGGCTATTTTTGTAAAGGCGAGATGCTGACAGCGCTTAGGGCAAAGGCTTACATCTAAGTGAGCGTTTTAGGGAACGCTTTGCGACCAATATTCACGGTTGTAGCACTTGATAATCGTGTCTATTCGGGTAGCTTTGAGCCACTCTTAAGTAAATCGTCTGGCGCAGATTCATACGCGTTGAGGCTAAAAAGAAAGGATTGTTTATGGTCATACGCATAGGCGAATTTCGCGCAGCAGAGGGCGAGGGGCAGGCTTTGCATCAGTTCTTGCTCTCTTTAGCCCCATACATTACTGCCTCTAAAGGTTGTCTTGCTTATGAGGTATTACGCCAACAAGATAATAATGATCTGTTTGCGGTGATAGAGCGCTGGCAGTCGATTGAGGATCATCGAGCGTCGGTTAATGGTTTCCCTGTTGATGAGATGCAGGCTGCGATGTCGCTGTTTGCTTCACCGCCGAAGGGCACTTACTATTACGGTGATGGCTAATGCAGGGTCACGTCAGCTGAACGTTTACTGTCGTTACTTAGTTTATATTAATTATGATTTTTCGGAGCCCTTATGGCCAGTATCCTACTTATCGCCAATTTAAACTGTGATCGTATATTAAAGCTTAATAGGCCATTGGAGACCGGAGGTCGCTACCATTATCAAGATGGTGGCTATCGCCTTGGTGGCGGTGGCGCGAATACTGGTATTGGTTTGGTTTGGGCTGGGCATAACGTGGCGCTAGTGAGCCAAGTTGGGCGTGACAAAATTGGCGACTGGTTAATGGCTGAGGCCAGTACGCAAGGGATAGACTGTCGTCTAATGCAGCGTTATGAGCAAAATACCTGTGAGATGTTATTGGTCATGACACCCGATGGCGAACGTACCATTATTAGACCTGAGCGCCCGCTGTTTGAGCTAGCCGCTCCGCCTAATTGGAGCAATTGGGATGCGCTCTACATAAACTCTTCTGCCGAGGGGGCGGTGAGCTGGGCTAAAACGGCGCTGAAACAGACGTTAGTGATGGCGCAATTGGCTAAGGATAACCGTCAGCGACCTTGCCATATTCTTATTGCCTCAAAGGCTGATATGCAGGGGCGTAGCCAGTTGTCTCCGTGGAAGTATGCCTTAACGATAGCGGGTGAGAGTTTACAGTATTTTATCGTTACCGATGGTGAGTCTGGTGCGATGGTTTATCACAACAAGGGTGAGCAGCATGTCGCCGCGCAAACGGCCAATGTGATTGACACCACTGGTGCTGGTGATGCTTATGCCGCAGGGGTATTGCATGGTTTAATGCAGCAGCAACCTATTTGCCAAGCAATGGAGGAGGGGGCGAGATGGGCCGCATTTGCGGTGGCCACCCAAAGTTCAATTCCTGGCGCACAATTAAACCATTATTTGGCTGGTCAAAAGCACCTATAGCCATGTATTTGTCATCATAATGTCATTATCTGAGGCTAAAGTACTTCGCATCGGTCGCAGGCTGTTCCCTGACCTTGTTGTGTGTTGTAGCTTAGTTTCTAACATTGAGTGCTCTTCTGATCTCTCGCCCCGTTTAGGGGCTTTTTTTTATCTGAATTAAAATCGGTGAGTTCTGCTTTGAATTCGGTTAACATTTGGTTAACTGTTTCGGGAGCTGTTGCTGTTAAGGGGTATTTATGGGGAATGCTGTTTGGAGCGATAAAAGGAAGTTCATTTGGGTACTGTTTATCTTGCTGCTCAGTGCTTTTATTGCGATCAGTGCGATCAGTTATAAGGTTGCCCACGACTCTTTGAGTGAGCACATCTCTGAAAACACACTCCCGCTCACCAGTGATAATATCTATTCCGAAATTCAACAAGATCTGCTACGGCCAATATTTATCTCCTCTTTGATGGCACAAGACACTTTTGTACGAGAATGGACCCTCAATGAAGAGCAAAACCCTCAGCAGTTGATCCGCTACCTTAATGAAATACAAACAAAGTATAATACGGTCACCAGTTTCTTTGTGTCAGAAAAATCCCGTAACTACTATCACTCAACGGGAGTACTTAAGCAGATTAATGATATAGACAGTGAAGACGCTTGGTACTTTAGGGTCAGGTCGCTACCCAAAGAAGAGTTATATGAGATTAATATCGATCCCGACACGGCCAATAAAAACCGTACCGTTGTTTATATCAACTACAAGGTATTTGATTTCGATGGCAACTTTATTGGTGTCACAGGCGTTGGGCTGGCTGTTGAAAAGGTTAAAGAGCTGGTAGAGATGTATCAAGCTCGCTATAACCGCCATGTCTACTTTGTCGACAGAACGGGAAGAGTTACGCTGCGAGGCAATGAATACCATGGCAGCAATTCATTACAAAAATCTAAAGAGTTAGCCCCGCTCGCAACGCGAATTCTTACCAGCCCCAGTGCATCGATCTCCTATATGCGAGACGGTAAAAGCGTTTATCTCAACAGCCGCCTAGTCCCCGAGTTTAAATGGTACTTAATGGTAGAGCAGGAGGAGGATCCCGATGAGCAGAAGCTACTCAATACCTTCTGGACTAACATATTGCTGAGTTTTATTGTCACCGTCGCTATTTTAATTATTGCCAACATGACTTTAGGTCGCTATCAGCGCAAGTTAGAACTGATGGCCACTACCGATAAATTGACTGGTGTGACAAATCGACAGGTGTTTGAAAGCCATTTTGAAAATACCTTAAAGCTAGCCACACAAGAGAGTTCGCGGGTGTCTGTACTACTGCTTGATATCGATCATTTTAAACAGGTTAATGACCGCCATGGTCATAGTATTGGTGATTTAGTCATCCAAACTGTATGTCATATTGCGCGCGCCGAGTTACGCGACAGCGATCTGATCTGTCGTTGGGGTGGGGAGGAGTTTTTACTGCTGCTACCAAATAGTGATTTGGCCCACGCCAGTAATCTGGCTGAAAAAATACGTACTCAAATTGCGCAACGTATGATCCGCGTAAATGGTGATGAATTTGGTGTGACAGTTAGTCTAGGTGTTGGTGAGTATAAGCAGGATGAGTCCTTACAATCACTGATTAATCGTGTCGATGTCGCCCTTTATCAAGCCAAAGCACAAGGGCGTAATAAAGTGGTGCTATCGACCTAATGGTTGGGGTGGTCAACACAACGCCAAGGCTTATCCTAAGGGAATTTAGTCTGCAAGACGCGGAAGGCTTTTATTGGCTCAACGTTGACTCTCATGTTCTGCGCTATACGGGCGATGAGTCTTTTGATTCTATTGAGGCTGCTGCACGATTTATCGAAAACTATGATGAGTACAAGCGTCACGGTTTTGGCCGTTGGAGCGTTATTGAGCGCGCAACGGGACGCTATTTAGGTTTTTGTGGGCTGCGCAAAGATACTTTGTCTGGCGAAGTCGATCTTGGCTTTCGGTTAATGCGTAGTGTGTGGCGCCAAGGTTTTGCAGCGGAAGCAGCACAGGCCGCATTGCAGGTGGGTATTAAAGACTACAAGATTTCTACTTTTTATGGCAACGTAATGCGTGAAAATGAAGCATCAATTCAGTTGCTGAAAAAATTGAAATTTGAATTGCTCGGCGCCGAGCAGCAAGCGCCAAGTGAGTGGCTTAAGTTCGTCTTACACCAATCAATCTAAGAAAGAATTTGATATGAAACAGTTGTTAGTAGAAAGAATATCGGGATTGTATGCAGGCGATGCTGTTACTGAATATGGTGGTGTCAGCAGCATGATTGCAGGGAAACAGCGTCGACAACAATTAGTGGTGACCGAATCAACGGTTGTCGGCGATTCGCAGGCTGATCCTAAGCATCATGGTGGCTTAGACAGGGTACTGCATCATTTCCCTCGTGAGCATTATGGTCAGTATCGACGCTGGGATATGATGGTAGGCTTTAAAGATGCCCCCGCCATGGGCGAAAACATTAGCAGTGTTGGCCTCGATGAAACTCAGGTCAATATTGGTGACATAATTGCGATCGGTGAGGTAATCGTGCAAGTCACTCAACCGCGGTCTCCCTGTTTTAAGCTCAATCATCAATTCGGTCACCAGGACTTTGCACTGGCGATGCAGACGAGTGGCCTTTGCGGCTGGTTTTACCGAGTGATAACCCCTGGTAAAATAGCTCAAGATGCAAGTATATCGCTGCAACAACGTTGCAGCGATATGAGTGTTAGAGAGGCGATGAATATCTATTTTTCTTCCGAGTTTGATGTGCACGCCTATGACCGTTTAGCCAGTTGCGAGGGGTTAGCCCAGTCTTGGGTGAATAGTTTAAGTCGTCGCTTCGATTCTGAAAAAATAGAGCCTTGGCAGATTAGGCTTTTTGGGCCGCATAGCCGCTAAAACGGATTGGTATGGACAACATAATAGTAATGATCAAGGAGAAAGATTAGTGATAGAAAATGAAGCATTATCCAAAGATGACAAAAACATGGGCGTTGCAGTACACCTTGCCAGCTTTTCTGGGTATTTAATTCCGTTCGGCTCAATTTTAGGGCCATTGATTGTGTGGTTGATGAAACGTGAAGAGATAGCGTTTGTCGATCAGTGTGGCAGAAACTGTTTAAACTTTAAAATAAGCGTGATGCTATATGCGTTTATTAGTATGATCTTAATGTTCGTTGGGATCGGTTTTATTTTGCTAGGTTTGTTGGCGATTTTTGACATTGTCGTGACCATCATAGCTGCGATGAAAGCCAGTGAGGGGATTAGTTATTCTTATCCCTTAACGATTAAGTTTTTGAAGTCGTAAAGGCTTAAGCCAGTCGCTATGTCGTTATCAAAAAGCCCGCAATCGCGGGCTTTTTTGTATAGATATTTCATTAGATATCAAGGCTTAGACCTTAAATCCTGCCACTAAGGTATCCAGACGTCTTGCCAACTGATTTAACGATTGACTCGCTTGCGCCACTGCCTCAGAGGTTTCTGTGGTACGTCGTGTGATCTCGCTGATCTCTGTGACGTTACGATTGATATCTTCAACCACGGTTGATTGCTCTTCCGTTGCAGCGGCGACCTGAATATTCATGTCGGTGATCGCCCCAATTTGCTGACTGATTTCGGTCAGTGAATGGCTTGCCTCATCAACCGCTGCCACGCCCTCTTGGCTGCGAGTTCGGCTTTGGATCATTGCCTGTACGGCCCGAGCTGCCTCGGCTTGTAGGTTATCAATCATCTTCTGTACTTCATCGGTTGATGCTGCGGTGCGCGATGCTAAGTTACGCACCTCTTCTGCAACGACCGCAAAACCGCGACCCGCTTCACCCGCTCGTGCCGCTTCAATGGCTGCATTAAGTGCAAGTAGGTTAGTTTGGTCAGATACCGCACGAATAACATCCAAGATACTACCAATAGAAGTGGTGTGAGTGGCGAGTGACTCGATGACATTACCCACCTGTTCTACATCTTTAGAAAGCTCATTAATGGTATCGCGGGCGCGCATAACAACCACTTGGCCGGCACTTGATTCATTGTCGGCGTCTTTGGCGTTATCGGCGGCTTGGGCTGCGTTACCGGCGATTTCATGGACGGTGGCGCCCATTTCGTTAATCGCAGTTACCACCATCATGGTTTGATCTTTCTGTAGTTGGCTGTCGTCGAGTGTCTGTTGTGCCTGATTGGCAACATTAGTGGCCGCTTCACTCAATTGGACACTGGTGTCAGTGACTTCAATAATGGAGTGCTGAATTTTCTCGATAAAACTATTAAAGCCTTTAGCAAGTTGGGCCAGCTCATCTTGACCTTCAACAGGTAGACGTTGGCGCAAATCACCTTCACCTTGGCCGATGTCTTGTAGCATATCCGCTACTTTAGCAATGGGCTGACTGACTGATCCGGCAACAAAAATAGATAGACCAATAAATGCTGCAGCAATAAGCAATGTCCAGATTAAGATCTGATAGGCCGATTCTTCAAGTAAGGCAAATACTTCACTCTCAGGCACTTGGGCAATAAGGTACCAGTCCATTGACGGGATATAGCTACTGGCAACCAGGGTTGATTCACCATCGATATCAGTTTTGATTAAGCTAAAGTCGCTACGGTTGAGTAACTGACTGGTATTAGCCTCTTGGTATAGAGATGTCAGGCTACTGCGACCAATCTCACTGGTATTTTGATGTAGTTTAACTTGGCCTTTGGCGTCGACAAGGTACACAAACCCAGTGTCTTCAATTTTAAATGAACCGAGTAAACGCACCATGTCGTCTAAGGATTTAGCTAACCCGACTAGGCCCCTGTCATTAGGCTGTTGATAGTTAATAAAGAGTTTTACCTCGCCATTGGCTTCGGTAAAGACGTTCAACATACGTTCTTGGCCACTATCTCGATAACCGAAGAACCAGCCATCTTGATCCGGTGTTAAGAGACGCAGGAAACCATCTTGGGTGTAGTACGCTGCAGTTTCCCGATCTGCATAGGAGGCTTGAGCTAGGTTGTACTGGCGTTTAATGTCATTAAGTTGCTCAATAACCAAGGCCTCTGTATCGGCCGGGCGACCTTCGACTAACCACTGTTTAAGCATCTTACTATTGGCCAGTTGCTCAGCAGCATTCATTAAGACAGAGATATCCATCTCTACCTTATTTCTCACCGATTGCAACGTATTTGGCAGTTCAGAGGTCAACATTCGTTGTTCGACAACCTCTTTAGCGCTGCGCTGGCTAAGTACGCCAACGAGTACAGTCGACAGTAGCACCGCAAAAGTGACCGTCAGCAATATTTTTTGTTTAATTGTTAACATGTTAAGTTTCATCGTTTATAACTCGCATCCACAATTTCCGAATATCCATTCAGATGTTTGGTTAATTGATTTAAGGTTAGTCGCTGTTTGCTTAACACGCTAAACCATTGAATATTATGGGGTAGGATTTTCCATTTATCGCATCCACCTCAGGTTGCAGCCTTGCGTGTTATGAGGATGAAGGTCATTCAAATGGTGCGCTTTAGATAGCGCTTGTAGGTATAGTGAACAATTATGGTGATTTATTGGCGTAAGCGCAAGCGGCAACCCATTAAAAAACGCGCCAAAGAGCAGCGCGTTTTTGTTTATAACTGAGTTGGTTACATATTGGGGTAGTTAGGACCACCGCCACCCTCTGGGCTGACCCAGGTAATGTTCTGACTGGGATCTTTGATATCACAAGTCTTGCAGTGAATACAGTTTTGACCGTTAATCATAAACTTCTTCTCACCAGCTTCTTCGACAATTTCGTAAACCCCAGCTGGGCAGTAACGCTGTGCAGGTTCATCAAACTTGACTAGATTAACATCGATAGGGATCCGCTCATCTTTAAGGCGCAGATGACACAACTGATCCTCTTCATGGAAGGTGTTGGAGAGATAGACAGATGAGAGCTTGTCAAAGCTGAGTTTGCCATCTGGTTTGGGGTAATCAATTTTGCTGTAGGCACTGACTTCAGCCATTTGGGCGTAGTCATGCTTCTCATCACGCAGGGTGATAGGGAATTTGCCGCCGAACCAGTTTTGGTCGATATAATTGAATGCGCCACCTAAATAGGCACCAAATTTGTGCATGGCTGGGCCAAAATTGCGTGATGTATGCAACTCTTCTTGTAGCCAGCTTTGTTCAAACTTTTCTTGATAGCAATCCAGGTCTTTTCCACCTTCAACCCCTGCATGCAGTGCATGGCAGATGGTTTCGGCCGCTAATATGCCGCTCTTCATGGCGGTGTGAGTGCCTTTGATTTTGGCAAAATTGAGTGTGCCCGCATCACAACCAATAATCAGTCCGCCAGGGAAACTCATTTTGGGTAGCGAGTTAAGTCCACCTTTGGTGATGGCGCGTGCGCCGTAGCTGAGACGTTCGCCATCTTTAAGGTATTGGCTGATCACTGGATGAGTTTTATAGCGCTGAAACTCATCAAATGGACTCAAATGTGGATTTTGATAGTTAAGGTCGATAATCAGGCCGACCGCGACTTGATTGTCTTCAAGGTGATAAAGGAAACCGCCGCCTGATGCACCTTCAGTAAGCGGCCAACCACCAGTGTGCACCACTTTGCCCTGTTGGTGTTGCTCACTAGGGACTTTCCATATCTCTTTAAAGCCTAAACCGTAATGTTGTGGTGTCTTGCCATTATCAAGGTGATATTTTTCGATAAGCTGTTTGCCTAGATGTCCGCGGCACCCTTCACTGAATACCGTGTACTTAGCGTGGAGTTCCATGCCTGGCTCATAACTGTCTTTGGGTTGACCATCGGCACCCACACCCATGTCACCAATTAAAATACCTTTAACACTGTTGTCATCGTTAAAAAGCAGTTCGCTGGCAGGAAACCCCGGGAAAATTTCAACGCCCAAGGCTTCGGCGCGTTCGGCTAACCAGCGGGCGAGGTTGCCGACACTAATAATATAATTGCCGTCATTGTGCATCGTCTTTGGGATAAGGGCGTTAGGCATCGCACGGGCTGCTGATGGTGAGTTAAGCATGTGCAGTTCATCATGGGTAACAGCTGTGTGCAGTGGTGCGCCGGTGTCTTTCCAATCGCTAAATAACTCATCGAGTACTTTAGGTTCAAATACTGCACCAGATAGAATGTGAGCGCCAACTTCGGAGCCTTTTTCTACCACACAAACTGACAGTTCTTGACCACTGTCTTGAGATATCTGCATCAGTCGACATGCTGTTGCCAGGCCTGCAGGACCAGCCCCAACGATAACAACGTCAAACTCCATCGATTCGCGTTCCATCACTTCACCTCTTTTGTTCTTATCCCCCGATTGAAACGGGTGTTTTATTCTTTTCACCACCTTACCTTAATTTTGTGAGATGGCACAGAGTTTAAGCAGTCAGGATAGACTAATTGATAGTAATTATCTGCGTGAGCGCTGTCACAATATGTTCACGCTCAGCTGATCTTGTGCAAGAAAAGGGTGAACAGGGGTATTAACTGATGCAAATTTAGGCCTATAATTGTGAAACGACGGTTCTCCGAGCTTTCTATCCTACGTCAACAGATATGGGTAGCTAGCCGTGGCAATAGTGCCACCGGGGTGAGAAAAGAAATTGACTCACCTCCCCTTACTTGGAAAGGTGATCATGTCTCAATTACAAGACAATTTTGGTCGAAGATTTCACTATCTGCGGATGTCAGTCACTGACGTCTGTAACTTCAAATGTACATACTGCCTCCCCGACGGCTATCGTCCCGATGGTAAACCCAAATTTTTAGATCTTAATGAGATCGAAAATCTAGTGGGTGCTTTTGCCGAAGTGGGTACGCAAAAAATCCGTATCACAGGTGGTGAACCTACGCTGCGCAAAGACTTTAGCGATATTATTCGTATCGTGGCTGACAATGATAAAATTTCCACTATCGCGACTACCACTAACGGATATCGCTTAGCTAAGCATGCTCAAGAGTGGTATGACGCAGGGCTTAGGCGCATAAATGTGTCGGTAGATAGCCTTGATCCGCGGATGTTCTATCAGATCACAGGTGAAAACAAGTTTGACGATGTGATGCGTGGGGTTGATGCCGCGCTAGAGGCTGGCTTTGAGCGCGTGAAGATCAATGCGGTATTGCTAAAAGGCCTCAACGATAAAGATTTGCCCCGCTTTCTTCACTGGATTAAACAGACGCCTATCGATCTGCGTTTTATTGAGTTGATGGAAACCGGATTAGGCCGTGACTATTTTAAGGCGCATCACCTAGCGGGGGCCGACATTAAGTCTCAGTTAATCCAAGACGGTTGGCAACTCGATTAGTCTGCCGTTGACGATGGTCCAGCGCAGAACTTTAGCCACGGTGATTTTCAAGGTCGCATTGGGTTAATCATGCCTTATGAAAAAAACTTCTGTGCTAACTGTAATCGCCTGAGAGTATCGGCTAAAGGTAAATTGCATCTATGTCTGTTCACTGAGCACGGTGTCGACTTGCGCGATCTGCTACAAAGTCATTCACAGCGTACTGAGCTAATTGAGCGTCTGCATGGTCAACTCCAAGCCAAGAAGGAAACCCATTATCTTCATGATGGGGTGACCGGTGTGACACAACATTTGGCCTCCATTGGCGGTTAACTTAGCTTTATGACCTAGGGCAAACACCATCGCTTAGGTCATAGGTATACTCACGGCATCAATTTAGGTGCGCATTCATCCATCAGTTTGAAAATCATCAAGAGAGATATTATGGGTCACTGTACCAACTCGAAATTTGAACCCCTAAATATTGCCGTACTCACGCTTTCAGATACTCGAGATTTTAGCCAAGATACCTCAGGGCAGTTTTTAGAAGATGCCTTGATTGAGGCAGGTCACCAACTTGTAGCGCGACAATTAATTAAAGATGATAAGTATTTAATTCGCTCAGTCGTATCTCAATGGATCGCCTCTAAAGAGGTGCAGGTCATTATCACTACTGGCGGCACAGGTTTCACTGAGCGGGACAATACACCAGAGTCGGTTAAACCACTGTTTGATCGAGAAATCGAAGGATTTGGCGAACTGTTTCGCCATATCACCTATACCGAGCTCGGCACGTCGACAGTGCAGTCCCGTGCACTGGGAGGCTTTGCCAACAAGACGGCAATATTTTGCTTACCTGGTTCAACGGGGGCATGTCGCACCGGTTGGAACAACATTATTAAAGAACAACTCGATGCAACCCACAGACCTTGTAACTTTGTGATGCATGTGAAGAAGGTATCAATTGATGAGTAATGAATTCACCCACATTAATGCCGATGGCAATGCCCATATGGTTGATGTCACCGAAAAAGCGGTTACCGAGCGTGAGGCCCGTGCCGAAGCTTATATTGAGATGGCACCAGCGACACTTGAGATGATCATGAGCGGTAGCCATCATAAAGGTGATGTATTTGCCACGGCACGTATAGCAGGTATTCAAGCCGCCAAGAAGACCTCAGATCTCATCCCTTTATGTCACCCATTGATGCTGACTAAGGTTGAAGTTGACCTAGAAGCCCAGCCTGAACATAGTCGCGTGCGTATTACCAGTTTATGTAAGCTCTCTGGCAAAACAGGCGTAGAGATGGAAGCGTTAACTGCTGCATCGGTGGCCGCACTGACCATTTACGATATGTGTAAAGCGGTACAGAAAGACATGGTGATCTCCCAGACTCGTTTACTAGAAAAGCGTGGCGGAAAATCGGGTCATTTTAAGGCGTAAATAGCACAAGTTTAAAGGTAGAAATAGATGATAAACGTACTCTTTTTTGCTCAGGTTCGAGAGCTTCTCGGCGAGAGCACTATAGCGATTGAAGCCAGTGAAGCGACCAGCACAGCCGAGGGGCTGCGAGCGCAGATAGCTGCTAAAGATGAGAAGTGGGGTAAGGTACTGGCGGCTGACAAGTTGCTAGTTGCTGTCAATCAAACCATTAGCAGTTGGGACACACCTGTTGAAGATGGTGACGAAGTGGCGTTCTTTCCGCCAGTGACCGGAGGCTAATATGAGTGCGTCTTTAGATCATATAGTGGTACAAACTCAAGATTTCAGCGTGCCAGATGAGTATGCGCGAATTGCCGATGATAACAGTGACGGCGCAGTGGTGAACTTTATCGGTAAGGTACGCGACTTTAATGATGGTAGTGCGGTGACCGACCTGACACTTGAGCATTATCCGGGTATGACCGAAGCTGTGTTGCATCAAATTGTGGTCGAAGCGCGTGAGCGTTGGCCGCTTAATAAGGTCACGATTATTCACCGTGTTGGCACCATGGCGTTGGGTGAGCAGATTGTGTTTATCGGGGTTACGAGTGCTCATCGTAAGGCTGCCTTTGCTGCCTGCGAATTTTTGATCGATTTTTTAAAGACCAAAGCACCATTTTGGAAGTTGGAAGCCGGTGATAAAGGCAGCAATTGGGTCGAGGCCAAAGACGCCGATGAACAAGCTGCTAAAATGTGGGAAAAATAACGCTTTAGGTGGCGTGATGAAATATTTCAAAAGGGACTCGTCATGCATGGGATAAGAGCTGTTGTACTAGGGTGTGCCATCTTTTTGGGCTTATGCGTGTCGTCATGGGCTAGCGAAGCCCCCTCTATTGCGGCGGCGTCGAACATTAAGTTTGCATTGGATAAAGTCGCGCAGCAATTTACCCAAGATACCGGCCTTAAAGTGCGGATCTCTTATGGGTCATCGGGTAATTTTGTGGCGCAAATACGTCATGGCGCACCGTTTGAATTATTTCTCTCTGCTGACGAAAAATATATTTATCAGCTGCATAAGTTGGGGGTTACCACCAGTGATGGTACCTTATACGCCATTGGGCGTTTGGCATTAGCCGCCCCGAAAACGTCGCCGCTAACGTTAGATGAAAACCTTGTAGGGTTAAATGCATTAATGGTGCAGGGCAACTTAAAGCGGTTTGCAATTGCTAATCCTGATCATGCTCCCTATGGAGAGCGAGCCAAAGAGTTATTACAAAAGCTTGGGCTATGGACTCAGATCGAACCACAACTAATCTATGGTGAAAACGTCTCTCAAGCTGCTCAATTTGCGTTAAGTGGCTCTACCCAAGGCGGCATTGTGGCACTGTCTTTGGCAATGGCACCGCAATTTAAGGCGATTGCTCACTATGTAGCCTTACCGAGTGAACTACACACTCCCATCAATCAACGCATGGTCCTCACCGATAAAGCGGGCGATACCGCTGTGTGTTTTTATGACTATTTACAGCAAGAAAAAGCGCGGCAGATATTTACCGAATTTGGTTTTGGTTTGCCACCTCACCTAGCTGCAGGAGAGTAGTCGATGGATTGGTAGGCATTAGGCTTATCGGTAAAACTGAGCTGTGTCACTGTAGTCATTTTGATCCCTTTTGCCATCGTTGTGGGACGGTTTCTTGCCTATCGGCAATTTCGTGGTAAATCATGGGTTGAGGCGCTTATTATGGTGCCCTTGGTGTTGCCACCCACTGTGATTGGTTACTACTTGCTGGTGGGGCTTGGCAGTCAGTCTTGGTTGGGGCAGTTGCTCGAAAACCTGCTCGGCCAACAGTTAGTTTTTCATTTTTCAGGCCTAGTGGTTGCGTCAATTCTGGTCAATATCCCCTTCGCCATACAACCTATTCAACGCGCGTTTGAAGCCGTTCCCGAGGAGGTGCGTGATGCGGGAGCCTGCTGCGGCATGAGTCCGCTTAAGGTACTATTTCGGATTGAACTGCCCATGGTATGGCCCGGCGTATTGACTGCGTTAGTGCTGTGCTTTTCACATGTATTGGGGGAGTTTGGCGTTGTATTGATGATGGGCGGCAATATTGCCGGAGAAACTAAAACCATCGCTATTTCTATATATGATAGTGTGCAGGCCTTTGATTTTGCTAGTGCTGGGCAGATGTCTTTGGTGTTGCTGCTCTTTGCTATTACCGCATTGGCACTCACGACCAGCTTGTCTCGTCGATTAGGAGGCATGAATGTCTCAAGACGTCGCTGATCTCTATTGTAAAATTGACCAACAGCGCGACATCCCCATCGATGCCGAGTTTTGCTGCTCGGCAGGTGAGGTGTTGGCGGTAGTGGGGCCATCGGGTGGTGGCAAATCGACCTTGCTGCGGATGATCGCAGGCCTGACTAAACCTGAACGTGGTGAGATCCGTCATGGAGATTGTCAGTGGTTTAATAGTGAAACTCATCAATATTTAAGCCCGCAGCAGCGTCATTTAGGCTATGTTCCGCAGCATTTTGGGCTTTTCCCCAATATGACGGCACTGGAAAATGTCGTGGCGGCATTGGACCATATTCCTAAATCGCAACGGCAATCTCGGGCGAAGGATTGGCTCGAAAGGGTCAATCTTCATGGTTTGCCAGATAGGCTTCCTGCAAACTTGTCTGGTGGTCAACGTCAGCGTGTTGCATTAGCACGGGCGTTGGCAAGAGAGCCCTCTATTTTGTTACTGGATGAACCGTTTTCGGCTGTCGATAGAGAAACGCGGGAGCGTCTCTATCTTGAGCTAGCTCGATTGAAAGAGCAGTTATCCATTCCGGTGATTATGGTGACTCACGATCTCAATGAGGCGCTGCTACTTGCCGACCGCATGATCTTAATTAGCCAAGGTAAACTGCTGCAGCAGGGGACGCCGCGAGAGGTACTGACCCGGCCTCGTAATGAAGCCGTTGCTAAGCAGATGGGCCTGCGTAATATGTTTGATGCTCATGTCGTGGCGCAAGAAGAAGATCGTCAAATCACTTGGCTTAAATTTGGTGAACATCTGATTGCGAGCACATACTTCGACAGTCTTGATGTTGGCACTAAGGTCCGCTGGGTGATACCCAATCAAGGGATCCGTTTTAATTCTATTACCAAGGGGAGGCTGTGTCGTAGTTTCAACAAGTTGAACATTACGATCGCATCGACATTGGCGATGGGAGAAACGATGCGAATCGTGGCCAGTATTAAAGGGGTTAAACACCACCTGAATGCGGAGGTGCCGCTGCACTTGGCACAAAAATTAGGTTTGGCACCTGGCATGGAAACCGAGGTGGCTTTAAAGTCTGAGCTGATCCATATCCTAGAGCGTTAGCAAAGCTGTTCTTAGGCTGAACTGAATATGATCAAAGGTTAATCTTGGTTCCATCTCCTAGATATTGTTGCTGCATTACACTGACCTCATTATCTATTTGGGGGAAAGATTTTATGGCTAAGAAACTAACCGGGACGCTCATTCTATCTTGCGTGCTTACATTACCAGCCTTTGCTGCCTATAACGGTCCCGGTGCAGATAAACCAGTCAATCGCGCTGCGGATACTTTGAATGCCAAGGATGACACGCCAGTGGAACTAACTGGACACCTCATAAAAAGCTTGGGTGATGAGAAATACCTTTTTCGCGACAATAGTGGCGAAGTCGAGGTTGAGATAGACAATGCATTGTGGCGTGACATTGAAGTGAACAGCAATACCACCGTCACCTTAAAGGGTGAAGTCGATGATGAGTGGAGCGGCATTGAAATTGAGATTGATGAAATAGATTTGATGGGTGATACACACTAGTATCGCCATTGATGCAGGTATTCAGTAAGATACCGACATAGAGAATGTTAATGGAGGAGCCATGGCTCGTTGGTTAGTCAGTTTGATGCTGTTATCTGGTGTGGGTATAGCTGGTATTGCCAATGCAAATACGGCGGTACTTGAGTTGCTGTCAAATAACCAAGGTCTCACTCCGCAGATGTTGATGGCACAGGTTGAGAAGCAATATCCAGGGGTCATTTCTGAATTTGATATTGATGTTGAGAATGGTGAGCTAATATACGAAATTAGCATCATTGATACCCAAGCCGAGACCATTTCAGAGTTTGAATTTTGGGCCAAAGATGGCAGCCTTATTCACCAGAAGGTTGAACCGATAGAGGCCGATGATCATGACGGCGTAAGGGCTGTGCAAGTCTTGATTAATAGTGATCTTTCCTTCTCCCATTTAGTTAAATTAGCTGTGGGCAGCAGTAAGGCTCACGTTATTGAAGCGCAGCTAGATCACGATCTGGGTATTAGTTATTTAGAATTAAAACTTATCGATGCTAACGGCAAACATAAGATAGCTTTTGATATTGAAAAACAGCGGCCTTTACCCCTGTTAAAGTGGGATTAATCGATGAAAATATTACTGGTAGAAGATGATGCGACCACAACCGAATATGTGGTCAAAGGATTTACTGAACAAGGACACAATATCGAAACTGCCAGTGATGGTCACCAAGGCTTGTTACTTGCGACGAGCATGTCATACGACTTGATTGTGTTAGACCGCATGTTACCGCAACTTGATGGTTTAAAACTGTTGGCGGCACTTCGTGCAACGGGTGATCAAACCCCGGTGCTCATTTTGTCTGCACTGAGTCATGTTGATGAGCGTGTCAAAGGTCTTAGGGCGGGTGGCGACGATTACATGACTAAGCCTTTTGCCTTCTCCGAACTGCTAGTGCGAGCCGAAAAACTGATGCAGCGTGGCAATTCATTGCCTGCACATACTGAGTTGTCGGTGGGTAATTTAGTGATGGAGTTGTTGACCCGTAAGGTAACTCTTGGTGGCACTGAGATTTTACTGCAACCTAAAGAGTTCCAATTGCTTAAGTATTTGATGGAACACCCCAATCAGGTGATCAGTCGTACTTTATTGTTTGAAGCGGTATGGGATTATCATTTTGACCCTCGCACCAATGTCATCGATGTGCATATCGCTAAACTGCGTCGTAAGTTTGAAGAGCTTGGCTTTGGCGAGCTGATTGAAACGGTTCGAGGAGCGGGTTATCGCTTACGTCAGGGGCATTAGACCCTATCAGAGCAGTGCTTGGCGCATTACCATTATCTTCTCTGCGCTGGTCACCTTGATCATTGGTACCTTGCTTTTTGGTATGTATAGACAGCTCAATAATGAGCAGGAGCTACAGACTAATCAGCATCTTGCCGCAGAGAAAGCACGCTATCAACAGATGGCGTTGACCCTAGATAGGCGTAGTTTTGCCACCCAAATTCGCACAGCAGATCCGAAAACAGCTCTGGTTGTGTGGCGCAGTTCGTTAGATCTTATTGGCGCTCTGAGCATGATGCCCGATGACATGCCCATGCTGCCAGAAACTCGCGATTTTCCAATATTAACAGGTGGACCCGACAAGCTGCATATCTTAACCGGCGGTATGGTCTTGACCCGTTATGGACCAGTATTGATCGCCACGCGGACTGATCAGCTCGGCACCTTGATTGATCGTTTCGTCAATGCGGCAATTACCGCATTAATGTTGACGATTGTGTTGACCTTGGCTTTAGGTTATCTGTTTTCTAAGGCGATTTTACGCCGTCTCGTTCAATATAACCGCTTGAGTCGCCGTATTGAGAAAGGAGAATATTCAACGCGCCTGCCTGTGAGCTGGCGCCAAGACGAGTTTGATATGTTAGCGGGTAAGTTTAATCGTGTTCTCGATACTTTAGAAAATAACCTCAACGCGGTCCGCGGCGCGACTGACAATATTGCCCATGATCTGCGTACGCCATTGTCTCACTTACGTATTGGTTTGGAACAATTGCCTCAGAAACGGCCTGAGGAGTTAGATGAGGCTTGCGCAATTTTGACCGAAGAGTTGGATCATTGCCTGGCGACATTTGATGCAATGTTATCCCTGACACGTATTGAAGAGGGACAGCAGACGCTAGAGTTACAGCCATTAAGTTTACAACAGCTGTGCAGCGATTTGTATGAAATGGCCGAGGCGATGGCTGAGCTCAATGAGCAACAACTTGTGCTGAAAACCGATGAAGACTTTACTGTAATGGCAGACAAATACCTGCTATTTCAAGCATTTTTCAACTTAGTCGACAACGCAATAAAGTATGCCGGTGAAGGGGCTAAGGTGTCGATTGTTCAGCAGGGTAATCAGGTTACAATCAGTGACAATGGTCCTGGTATTCCGGCGGAAGATAGAGACAAAGTGTTTGATCGCCTTGTTCGTCTTGACCCAAGCCGCCACAACAAGGGCACAGGTTTGGGCCTATCGTTAGTGAAGGCGATATTGCAGCGCCATAATGCAACGATTACGTTAGGTGATAACCAACCTGGCCTAATTATCACTATTACTTTCTCATAATCTTGCAGGTGCACATGTATCAGATCATCGCCGATGAACCCGAGTTTATGGTCATCAACAAGTCGCCTAAAGTCCATTTTCATAGCCAAGATGGCCACGCGGGAGTGATGGCGCAGCTTGAGCTGGATATCGGCATTAAGCTGTATTCTGTGCACCGCCTAGATACCATGACATCAGGCTTGTTATTGTTTGCTAAGAACCCGACCGCAGCCGCGACTTTTACTGAGATGTTCACTGCCCATCAAGTGCAAAAATATTATCTCGCATTAGCCAAGGGCAAGCCAAAAAAGAAACAGGGCTCGATTGTTGGTGATATGGCTAAAGCTCGTCGCAGTATGTATAAACTGCTACGCACCGCCGAAAACCCTGCTTATACCCAGTTTTTCTCGCAATCGGTGAGCGAAGGGATGCGTTTGTACCTGTTAAAGCCATTGAGTGGGAAAACCCATCAGCTAAGGGTGGCGCTAGCGAGTATTGGCGTACCGATTTTAGGTGATGATTTGTATGGTGGTGAGCAAGCTGATCGTGGTTATTTACATGCCTATAGTTTGAATTTCCAATTTGCTGGCCATGCGTATCAATATATTGTGGCGCCCAGTATCGGAGAGCTGTTTCACCAAGATGGGGTGAAAAAGCAGTTGCAAACATGGGCTAACCCTGAGAAGTTAGATTGGCCAAAACGAAAATAATTAGACCAAAAGGAAACCGTCTAAATGGATACAAATAAACTCCTACTTGTGATTATTGCAATCTTATTGCCACCAGTAGCCGTATTTTTAAAGAGCGGTGTCGGTAAAGATCTGCTTATCAATATCATCTTATGTTTACTGTTCTTTATTCCAGGCCTGCTGCATGCATTATGGGTGGTGACTAAGTCATAACTTGTTGTGCTGTGGAACGTGAAAAGGTAGCTTTAGGCTGCCTTTTTTGTTTCATTCATCGGTTTTAAGCGCTGCTATGAGTGACGCAAAAGTGTGGCTTAGTTACCAGTTTGACTGGGCTAGGCACACAAAAGTGTGCTTTTAGGGTATAATCGCGCTCATGAATAGAAAGAAGAAAATTAATCAAACACTTAAGGCCAAGGCGAAGAAAGCGAATGCAAAACTTCACCATACTGGCAAACCTAAGTATGTATCTAAAGCTGAACGTGAGCGTTTAGCGGCGGACACTGATACACCCTCTGAATCCGCGACTCTGAACTGAGACGTTTTCAATACCCAATTTCATTTTTCCATCCAAAGAGATAATTGTTCTTAAAAAATGATGCCATTGCTGATATGCAATGACTTTTCATCGCTTTTTTGGCGGGTTGCGCCAATGGACTATCTCTAGGTCTAAACTTGTTAGTTATCTCGAGTTTAGAGAAAAAACGACGTTAATAGTTAAGGCAATCGACTTTGTCTAGGCTAACTATTTCGTCAAAAAAGGAGTGTCATGAATACTGTTTACACTATCGGTGAGCTAGAGTCATTTTTGGTGGCGATACTAGTGCTGTTTATCGGTCATACGGTTAATCGTCATGTGGCGGCTTTTAAAAAATACAATATTCCCGAACCTATTGTCGGCGGTCTTATCGTGGCTGCGGTCATTACCGTGTTGCATTTCAATAAAATCTCTTTGGCCTTTACATTGTCGATGCAAAATACCTTGATGATGATGTTTTTTAGCACTGTCGGCTTGGCGGCTAGTTATAAACAGTTGATGAGAGGTGGTTCAAAAGTCTTTTTGTTTCTAGGCATCGCATCGCTCTATATCGTTATCCAGAATGCCGTCGGTGTCA
The DNA here is from genome assembly GCF_000518705.1 of Shewanella colwelliana ATCC 39565. GTDB lineage: Bacteria > Pseudomonadota > Gammaproteobacteria > Enterobacterales > Shewanellaceae > Shewanella > Shewanella colwelliana. The sequence continues at coordinate 30,779 of NZ_JAEC01000014.1, read as the reverse complement.
GTATGGCAACCGCTCTAGGTTTAGAGCCCTTAATGGGGCTGATAGCTGGTTCAATTACCTTGTCAGGCGGGCATGGTACTGGCGCTGCATGGGCGCAGACATTTTCTGATGACTATGGCATTAGTACATTAGAGTTTGCGATGGCGGCAGCGACATTTGGCTTGGTGATGGGAGGGATCATTGGTGGCCCTGTTGCCCAGCGATTAATTAATAAGAATGGCCTCGTCTCTTCATATGGTATTGGTGGGAATCATCATAAAGATCATCCTGACTTGGTGACCTATGATCAGCTAGAAGAAGATCGCGTTACTGCAAAAAGCGTACTTGAAGTACTATTTATCTTGCTGTTATGTGTAGCGGGGGCCAAGTGGTTTGGCTCATTTGTGGCAGTAATGGATATTGGCTGGTTGAAGATGCCTGATTTTGTTTATGCACTCTTTTTGGGTGTAGTGATCACCAATGCGACCGAATTGTCGCGTGGTTACAAAATCAATAGCGAAAGCGTGGATGTATTAGGTACCGTGTCGCTGTCACTGTTTTTAGCGATGGCATTGATGAACCTCAAGCTGTGGGAAATATTCGATCTAGCTGTGCCGCTGCTGATTATTTTAACGGCGCAAACTGTGATTCTGGCAATCTTTGCGTACTTCGTGACATTTAGGTTGATGGGTTCAAATTATGATGCGGCGGTGATGGCAGGTGGGCATTGTGGCTTTGGTATGGGAGCAACTCCGACGGCTGTGATGAACATGGGGGCGTTAGTGTCTCGAACCGGCCCGTCTCCTCAGGCATTTATGGTGGTACCCATTGTTGGCGCCTTTTTCATTGATATTGTGAATGCGATTATATTGCAGGGATATTTAGCTTTTATTGGCTGATGTGACGCTAAGTTGGGAGTCCGTTCTAGCTAAATGAAAATTTAAGTTGGTTGGTGAGAAAATCGCGCCAGTCAATATTTAGAGGATGGTTTGTTGGAATGGGTTGCTGATGCATGTGCTTGGTAAATTGACCTAACGCAATGGCGATATGGTATCGTTCGGGTATCGTCATCTGCGGTAAAACTTTATCAAGGATTATGCCATGAAGCCTCTCCTGAATTAAGTAATACCAACCTCAGTATAGTCTTTGGTAGCGCAGTTGTGGGGGCTTAATGCCTAAGGGCTGTGCTTGTAAACTGTAACACTCACTATCAAACTGCGGTTGCCACAATGGGGCAATGAGTTTTAGTACCAAATTCTCCTTGTCTGCTGTCAGCAGCATGAATACTGGATTAGCCCCTTGAGGTTTTACTCAATGGCGAACACATCGAGTGGGTGTTGAGCTATGATAGCGTCGAGGCTAGGCTGCCATTGAGGCTACATACATTTTTCACAGATGTTGCAAGCTTTAGCATAACTTGGCTCTTTGGGTCGCATAGCGACTCGCATCATTTTAGCTTGAGTATCTAGGTTATTGGTGATCGCGGCGCATGAGTTCCCACTGATCTATTGCCTCACCAGACGGTAGGGTGCACACCCCAGTATCCAGCGCTAATGTGCCTTGCAGCGATTGGCAATACTTAGCGGCAGGGTTGGCAAGGCCAATGGTGGGCTTAGCTTGATCCTTTACTTGCTCTGTCATACTAAGGTCGGCAGGAGCCTCATTGGCCATCTGAGTTTCAGTGTTTGGTGCAGGCTGACAAGCGCTAAGAGTTATAGCGCTGATGAAAGCTAATGAAAACGTTAATGGTTTAATCATATCCTTTGATTCTCCAGTTTGAATTGTGCTTGAGAGTTAATAACCTCTATTAACGTCCAGTATGTCATAAAGGGTTAATTGTAAGTCTCGTTAATGTAATTCGGGAATAAAATAGAGGCTGTTGGCGTATACCTTTTGCGAACCCAGCCAGATATTCCGAAACAGTAAGTTATCTGTTAGGGCGACGATTGCCCCTTTACCGTGTCGTTCAACCATTATCGCAGGAGTACCGCCTAAGGAGCGCTGGTACTCCATGGCGAGGTAGCCATCTAACAGTGGTTCATCTGCGTAGGTGGCGGCGGTAATAAATGGTGTGCTGCTTTTAAGTAGTCCTAGGGCCTTATTTTTTAAAATCGGTAATTGCTCGCCATCTATACCAAAGTTGATCGGGTGGCTGGGATCAATATCAAGTGCCAACACCGCCCCACCAATGGACTTTCTCGCATTCAACTTATCTTGTTCGGCAAACGTTAAGCCTTCGGTTGGAAATAATTGTTCGAAGAATCGAGCTTTACGCAGATCCGCTCTGAGCAGATTGCCTCTACTAAGCCATTCGAGCGCGCCTTTTTGTGCGACGATAACCCCACCTCTGTTGGCGAACTGACCTAGCTTTCTGGCGAGCTTATCATCGAAATTATCGTAGCTGCCATCGCTGAGAAATAGATGGGTATATTTCTCAAGTGATAGTCTTGGTAAGCGAGAAGAGTCCACTTGAGTCAGTGGTACACCTAGATGCTGGTCCATGTAGTACCAGAGTTCGCCGACTTCCGATGAGTTGGTGCCATAGCCAGTTATCACTAAAGGTTTTACTTTGTTGATGGGGTGAAAGTCAGGGCTACCCAGATCGATACCTGCGCTCGCTCGGCTACTATTTGTCACCTGATAATCTACGCCATGGGTGTTTGCCAATAAAGTAATCAAGTTGGCGAGTTCATTGGCGGATAGCTTCTGCTTACCCAGAGGCACTTGCAGGGTGCCGGCTGCAAAGTTTAGTTCCAGTTGGTTATTCATTAGATTGAATGGCTTAGCGGCAAATTTAACCTTAATATCGTTTTCCAGTAGCTGTTGCAGCATAGGCGCCGCATTTTGTTGACGCCAGTCAATTAAGATTGCCACACTGCTTGGAGCAATCGCAATTGGCTTGTTTATGGTGGGCTCAAGTAGCAGATCATCGACATTGAGGCTGACATCGCGAGCAATATGTAACTGATAAGAGTGGGCTAAGTTCCAGTTCGACACATCGTAAAAAGTCGCGTCCTCAAACTCGGTTCGCTGGTCGAACAGGGCTAACAGCAAGGTCTTCTGCGGTTGATTGATTGGAATAAACAGACTATCGCGTTGTTCATATCTATGTTTACCCTGTTTGATATTGTCATTGAGGTAAAAATAGCGGATCTGGTGTTGGCGTAATAGCGACGCAAAATCATCGCGCCGACCAGGATCGCTGCTGGCACTCACTAAAAAGCCTACTTCTCGACCAGAGGGGAGATGTTTGTCTTTGCGTTTGTAAAACTGTGACTGGTAATCGATCAGCGCCTGTTTTAGTGCCAAGGCCCCCTTAAGACTTGAGTAAGAGGTGGCGACTTGATTAGCGATGGCATCGGCAAAGCGCAGCTTACCGTTTTCCGACTCCTGCTCCTGCCCTCTGACGCTAGCCTGTTCAAATAAAATGCCCACCGCACCATTAATATCGGGATAGGTTGAGCCTTTGCCGTAATAGAAGTCATCGAACATTTGCTTGCTAAAGTAAGGTTGCTTAACCTTATCAAGTGCATCGGTGTGATAGCCTGCGAGCACTTCAGTAATACGTTGATTTTCTTTAGGCGTAAAAGGGTGAGTGCGTGTCGGGACGCCGGGCTGAAAGAAGTAACTTTGGTTATGGCCCATTTCGTGAAAGTCACCCACATAGTGTGGCTGCCACTTATGAAATAACGCGATACGCCCCCGCGACTCAGGGTGGCGCAAGAATAACCAGTCGCGATTAAGATCGGCAAAGTAATGATTGCGGCGTCCAGAAGGCCAGTTTTGCCTGTGTTCATTGTGGTTTTCGTCGCTGACTTTAACCTTGCCCGTGTAGTTATTGGTCCAGGTTGAAAAGCGATCAAAACCATCAGGGTTTTGAGTGGGGGTGATCAACACAATGGCTTCGTCGAGTAACTGTTTTACCCAGGGCGTTTGGCTATGGCTGAGCTGATAGCTGACCTCTAGTGCGGCATGGGCACCACTGGCCTCATCTCCGTGGATAGAATAAGCCAGCCAAATGACTAAAGGGCCGGTCATTTTCTCTCCAGACTTTACCTTTTGGCGTTGCTTTAATATTTGCTCAAGGTTTGCTTGATGCTTCGGCGCGGTGATGACTGCGGTAAGCTGCTGTCTAGCTTCATGGCTTTTCCCCGTGTCTTCTAAGCTAACTCTTGAGCTTTGTTTGGCAAGCTGTTTGAGGTAATAGTTAATTTGATCGTGGCGTAAATGCCATGTGCCCAAGGGGTAACCGAGAAAAGCCTCGGGCGAGTCAATATCTGCTAGAGAAGCTGTACTAGAGGAGATGGCGAGCACGCTTTGATTATTTGCGGCATAAGAGGAAGATAACGGCAGTAGAGCCAACAATAGTAAGCAGAGTCGAAGCATCATAGAGTTCTTTATTCTTGTATATAAAGGCTAAATTACCAGTTAGGCGAAGTTGTTACTATAGCTAATGATTAAACCACAAGGGATTTTTTAGCAAAAAAGTGATGTCTAATTACCCTAAGCACTACAAAGCTGGTGGGAGTCAGAGTATCATAGCGCTAATTCTTACTAAATCACTCGGGTTTAACCTGACGGAGCATGTCTTAAATGATCACCATTTCCGATACAGCTCAGGCACATTTTGTAAAGCTACTTGCTGATCAGCCTGAAGGAACTCACATTCGCGTTTTTGTTATCAGTCCCGGTACACCATCGGCTGAGTGTGGTGTCTCTTATTGTCCACCAGATGCGGTTGAAGACGATGATATGGAACTTGAGTTTAATGGTTTTCATGCCATGGTCGATGAAAAAAGCGCGCCTTTCTTAGAGGATGCATCTATTGATTTTGTCACCGATCAACTGGGTTCACAGCTGACATTGAAAGCACCTAATGCCAAAATGCGCAAAGTTGATAATGATGCTCCACTGAAAGAGCGTATAGAATATGTGATTCAATCAGAGATCAATCCTCAGCTTGCAAGCCATGGTGGTAACATCATGCTAGTAGAGATCGATGCTGCTGGTGTGGCAGTCCTACAGTTTGGCGGTGGGTGTAATGGTTGTTCAATGGTCGATGTAACGCTAAAAGATGGTATTGAGAAGCAGTTGCTGGATATGTTCCCAGGTGAACTAACAGGTGTAAGAGATGTAACCGAGCATCAACACGGTGATCACTCTTACCAATAAGTCTGCAATAGCGCTCAGCGGAGTGCAATCATGCGATGACTCAATAACGAGCTAACAGCAATGTTAGCTCGTTTTTTTTGTTACCTTACAATGGCCTGCACTTTAGGCGGTAGCGGTAATGAATGGCGAGCGTTGCGCTGCGCGCTAGCATAAACATGCTCATCGCTGCCCACAGCGCATGATTGCCATAGCTTTGCAGGGCAAACCAGGTTGGAAAAAACACCCCGAACGTTGAAATTATCATGGTATTACGCATAGCGGCCCCCTGCGCTGCACCAATATAGACTCCGTCAAATAGGTAGGAAGCGAAAGAGAGGATTGGTAGCCAAATAATCCAATGTAGGTATTGATAAGCTTCACTCTGCACCGCATCTAAACTGGTCAGCAGTTGGATGATATCTCGTCCCCAAAGAGCAAAAAATAGCATAAAGAGAATGGCTGAAATTCCCGACCAGAGGGTGGCTAACGTCACCGCTTCTGCCAATCTCGTTTGATTACGCTCGCCAAAGGCGCGGCCGACTTCTGCCTCAGCATAGTAAGCGATGCCATCCAATGCATAAGAGATCAGTAGTAGTAAGTTAAGTAATACGGCATTGGCTGCGACAGTATTGTCGCCTAAGCTGGCACCTTTAAATGTCATAAACGCAAAGGCCGCTTGTAGGCAAAGACTGCGAATAAAGATATCTCGATTGAGCCCCAGTAACTGCTTGTAGCTTTGCCAAGAAAGTTGGTGGACGAGCTGTGATAAGTTAAAGTTACCTTGCTGGGTTATTTGTTTAAATACCATAGTGGCGGCAACTGAAAAGCCAGCTATATCAGCGAACACCGATGCCAGCGCAGCGCCTTGAACGCCCCAATCGAAGCCGATGACAAAAAGAAGGTCTAAGCTGATATTGGCACAGTTGGCAATAATCAGTTGCCACATGGCAGCTTTGGGTTGTTGTCTACCCAGTAGCCAACCTAGCAGGGCGAGGTTGAGTAGTGCGAATGGAGTCGACCAGATACGGATTTCAAAATAGGCTTGGCTGTAAAACTGTACTTCGCTGCTGGCATCAGAAAAAGAGAGGGCTAGGTTGATGATTGGCGATTGCAGCACTATCGCTAAACAACCAAGTCCCATGGCTAATGTGGCTGACTGCAGTAATAAGCGGTATTGTGCCTGCAGGTTGTTACCACCAAAAGCCTGAGCCACTAGGCCAGTCGTGGACATGCGCAAGAACCCTAGAATCCACAATATCAGGGTGATAATTGTCGAACCAACAGCAACACCGCCTAAATAGTAGGCATTACTCAAATGTCCTACCACGGCGGTATCAACTAAACCGAGCAAGGGTACGGTGATATTTGATAAGATCATTGGCAAAGCGAGTGCGAGCAATTGCCTGTTTTTCTGTTTGTTGAACAGCAAACGTAGTGGAGACATAGATTCTCAGAGGTTAATTTATATGTTTAAAGGCATCATTTTAGCGTTGCTTTGTGGTTGGTGTTTACCTGCAAGCGCGGTTGTGATTTTACAATATCATCATGTGTCCGAAGATACACCCAGCGTCACTAGCGTGACGCCAGCTCAATTTAAGACGCAGATGGCATTCATTAAAGAGAATGAATTTACCGTATTGCCTTTGGAAGAGGTGGTGGCTTCAATAAAAAATGGCGACACGCTACCAGATAAGGCGTTGGCAATCACTTTTGATGACGGTTACGCCAGTATTGCAGATAACGCCCACCCTATTTTAAAAGCTTATGGTTTTCCTTATACCGTATTTATTGGTATCGATCCGATAGAGAGTGGTTATCGAGATATCATGAGTTGGGATACGCTAAGAGATTTATCTGAAGATGGTGTGGAGTTGGCAAATCATAGTTGGGCCCATGACCATCTAATTCGACAGCAAGAAGATGAGACCTCTGCACAGTGGTTATCGCGCGTTGAGAAAGATCTACTGGATACAGAAGCGGAGATAAAGGCGCAAACAGGCCAAAGTCATCGTATGCTGGCTTATCCTTACGGTGAATATAATTTAAAGCTTGAGGGACTTCTTGAGAAGCACGGATTTGTCGGGTTTGGCCAACAGTCTGGCGCCGCAGGAGCGCACTCATCGCTGACTGCATTGCCGCGATTTCCTGTCGCGGGTGTCTATGCCGATATGGCGAGTTTAAAGGTTAAGCTGTACAGCCTTAATATGCCAGTGCTGGAGATGTCACCTAAAAATACCCAATTGGCGATGGGAAACTGGCGACCAGAATTAAAAGTGAAGTTGGATATGCACGATATCTATCCCCATCAAATGATGTGCTACATCCAAGGCCAAGGAGCGAAAAAACCGCAATGGATTAGCGAAAGTGAGTTTTCAATTCAAGCTGACATGGATTTACCTGCGGGGCGTTCACGCTATAACTGTACAGCCCCAAGTAAAACTAGTGGCCGATATTACTGGTTCTCACAAGCGTGGGTACGGCCTAAAAATGATGGCACATGGGTCGCAGAGTAAACTCACCTCAAATAAGCTATAAACGCTTTGATGTTCTAATTGCCTGCAGGTCGTTGATCAACTCATTGGTTGAGATCTGCGGGATTTGCGCCATCTTCAATGCCTTTGGTTTAATGGTGGCAAACCGCTTGCCTTCAGGCGAAATTAAGGTCATTGACGCACTATGATCGACTTGATAATTATCACCTTCTCCTACCATCGCATACACAAAACCAAGCTCCCGCGTTAGCGGTAAAAGTTGTTGATGTTCGCCGGTAACCGCAATAAATTCTGGATTAAAAAAGTTCATATAATCTAGCAACTTCTGTTGCGTATCACGCTGTGGATCGACCGATAGGAAGATGATTTGCAGATCCCTATTGTCCGGTAATGCTTGGTAGACCGCGGCGAGTTTGGCCATTGTTGTTGGGCAGACGTCTGGACAGGAGGTATAGCCAACAAATACTAAACTCCATTTGCCTTGCAATTGTTCATGGGTAAAGGCTTGCCCATGTTGATCATGCAGTTCAAAAGGAGAGACTAGCCGTTGGGTCGGATAGATATAGCTTGTTTGTAGCACTAACGGTGTTTGACTGTATTGGATTGCGGTGATGCCGCCAAGCAGCGTAAACACAATCATGACGGCAAAGATAAGATATTTTTTCACGCTGCTAGCTCCATAGGTAGTGATCCACCAGTAACACCAGAAACAGCACCATTAAATGATAAATGGAGAATTTAAATACCTGCATCGCAAGCCCTGGCTTGTCATGGTATTTGAGCTCCCAAGCTTTATAGATAAAGCCACAGCTGAGCAGGGTAGACCCAACGAGGTAGACTGGGCCACACATACCGACTAATACAGGAAATAGGCAAGCCAGCGCCAATAAGACAGTGTAAAGCAGAATGCAGGTTTTGGTAAATTCAACGCCATGGGTTACTGGCAGCATAGGCACATCGACTTTGGCGTATTCCGCTTTACGGTGTATTGCCAGCGCCCAAAAGTGGGGAGGGGTCCATGCAAAAATGATGATCACCAACAACAAAGCATTTCCATGAAACTCGCCAGTGATAGATGTCCATCCTAACAATGGTGGCATCGCGCCAGCCAATCCGCCTACCACAATGTTTTGTGGTGTGGCGCGTTTTAGGTGGGCGGTGTATACCAGTGCATAACCTATGAGGCTGGCAAAAGTGAGCCAAGCTGTTAACGGATTTACTAAGAAGTAGAGGATCACAAAACCCAATATTGCCGTTGAGGTTGCAAAGGTTAACGCCTTCATTATCGATACTCTGCCTTTTGGCAGCGGGCGATTGTAGGTTCTTGCCATGAGCCCATCTATACGTCGGTCGATAAGATGATTATAGGCTGCTGCGGCACCAGCCATCATACCAATCCCTGTTAGTCCTGCGATGAGCGGTTGCAGGGGCACGGCACCAGGGACGGCTAGGCACATGCCAACAAGTACGGTTAACAACATCAGGGCGACAACTTTGGGCTTAGTCATCTCTAAATAGGCGCGCCACTGTAATGTTGGTGTGGGTTGGCCTGCGATAGTCAGTGGTTTTGCCATAATAATGCCTCGCTTATGCTTTACGCCAAAGGGCATAATTGATGAATACTAGTGTCAGCAGCAGCAGGGCCGCTCCCGCGTTATGTGATACAGCAATACCCAATGGAAGGTGCAGTACAACATTACCGATCCCTAGAGTCACTTGCAGTATGACGAGCGCAATAAGTAGCCAGGCACTATTTCTTAATAGTGTTGATTGAGACTGCTTAATCATGCGGTAGGCCAGAAAAACAAGCAGTGTAGCGGTTACTATGGCACCAAAACGGTGAGTGACATGTATGGTCATGCGTGAAGAATAATCCAATATGCCAAACTCGTAGCTGCCTTCTGTTTTGAGCAGAGGATTAAAGGCGTTTAGCGGATCGAGGTTGCTGACCCAATCACCTTCACAGATGGGTAAGGTTGTGCAGGCAAGAGCGGCATAGTTGGAGGAGGTCCAGCCTCCAAGTATTATTTGTAGGACCAACACGGCTAAGCAAAATAGCGCAAATGGCGCGAGTTTGCGCATTGCAGCATCGCCACCCGGTATCCGAAGTGGTTTGGTTCTTAGGTAGAGTATCAACAGCAGAGAGATAAGAGTGAAGCCACCGATGAGATGAGACATCACCACCACTGGCATAAGTTTCATGGTGACAGTCCACATGCCCAATGCTGCTTGAAACAAAATCAACACCGCAATGAGGCTAGGTAGTTTTTTGGGGGCGTCTTGAGTTTTGTAGCTGATAAACAGGATAACCAATACGAGTAACCCTAAGGTGCCTGCGATATAGCGGTGGATCATTTCCAGCCAAGCTTTTTCCTGTTCAATGGTATGTTCAGGAAAAGCTGTCTGTGCTTGCGATAACTCATGGGTTTGAGTGGGCACCTTTAACATGCCATAACACCCCGGCCAGTCTGGGCAACCTAGTCCGGCGTCAGATAATCGGGTGTAGGCGCCCATTAAGATGACACACAGGGTGAAAATCAGTGTTAGCTTTAACAGGGAGGTCATCTGCATCATCCTACCCTCGAGAGTTTAAGCAGCTTGCGCAGATCGGTCACCATGGCTTTACCCTGAAGGATTTGAGCATCTTTGTTTGCCACTTCTGGGTAGCGCATTACGAGTGCACCGAGTGGATCGACAATGATTAAAGCTTGGTTAGTCAACATTGCAGCAATAGCGTTATTTGCCTGCGCTGTATCGAAGTTGAAATTACTCAGTGCGGTAAGGTCACTGTCTGGCTGCAGTAACACAATGGGTTTAATCCTATCTTGATCGCGGCCTAAGGCTATGTGACTCTGCTGCAGGATATACAGCCGGTCTAGACATCTATCATCGCAATGTTTAGGCAACAGGTAGATCACCTGCCAATGCTGCGGCCAAGGGTTATCCATCTGCAAACTGGCATAGTTGGTATCAGGTGTGAGCAACTCTCCGGTGTTGGTGGCGCCGCCATGATAGAGGTTCATGCTCAAAACCAATTTTGCTACGATGACGGGCAACACAAACACCAGAAGGAGAATAATTAGGGGTTTAGCGCCATTCTTCTTTGGGGAGTTCATCTTAGCTCCTCTCGTTGATCATTTAGCGGTAGAGCTGATGCTCTCCACATAAAAATGCCAACTTCCCGAGACGGCTAGGAAGTCACTAAATTACGTTGCTATCTGCTACATTTTGTAGCGGTTAAGTTCTAACCTACAAGGTCTTGTTGTATTAAGCAACCGCTTAATATACGTACTATTAATGTGGTGACATTTTATTTTTCTTTTTTATTATCAATAGATAACCCATAAGTATTAAAAAAGCTGCCGCCATCGAAAACCACTGTAGTGCGTAGCCTTGATGTTTCTGTGCGCTCAGTGGAATGGGTTGCCACGGGTGAGGTAAATCACTGCCTGATATCTCATCCGGCTGCAGTACGGCGGGGGCTAATGGTGAGTTGATAAGTTGTGCCAACTCAGTCAAATTAAGATTTTGTATTCTTATTGGATTGCCTGGTTCTGCCAGTAACTGATTACTCAATGGATTAGCAGATTTTTGATACAGCTTTCCGCGCAATGGTTGAGGGGTTTGCAATGGTCTTACATCCGGCAGTATCCGCCTATCTCCCCCTCCTGGTACGAATCCCAACTCGACTAAAAGTTTAGGGCTAGACATTGACACTGAGACCACTTGGTAGGCGAGGTAGCCTACTGCACCGTTATAGACTTGATTATCGAGTAAAATGAGTTGTGTATCGACAGAGGTTGCATTGATCTCTAGTCGATAACCTGTGAGCGATGAGTCTTTAGGCATTGCCAATAGGCGTGAATAGCTTAGAGGGGCTGCTTGGTGACGTTGTGATAACTCCGCTTGCCAAAGACTCTTCTCTTCTGCTCGGTTAAGTTGCCATAACCCTAGCTTGACCAAAATGGCAAACACAAGCACTGTAATAACAGCGACAAATAGTTTCGCCCACGCAAATTTCATCATAGGGGTAGTTATGACAGGAATATTGGTATTTAAGCTGGTTTTAGTGCTGCTACTGCTTTTCATTGTATTTAATCTTGGCCGGGCGTTGTTTATTTTAGTGAAAGGCGAGAGTTCGGTGCCTATGAGTCAATATTTGGGACGGCGAATGCTATTTTCTGTACTGGTTATCGTGCTGTTATTATTGGCGCTAGGGCTCGGCATTATCTCACCTAACCCTAGACCTTATTAACGTTTAGAGTACATAGACAAAGATAAATAGGCAGAGCCAAACCACATCGACAAAGTGCCAGTACCAACTACCTGCTTGAAAAGCGAAATGCTTATCTGGGGTAAAATGCCCCTTTAGCACCCTGAAAAACAGCACCAATAAAAAGACGGTACCTAAGCTCACATGCATACCGTGGAAGCCTGTGAGCAAGAAAAACGTATTCCCATAGACGCCTGATGCCAGTGTCAGTCCCATCTCTTGATAAGCGTGAATATACTCTTCTGCTTGCAGCACCAAGAAGGCTAAACCTAACAAGATCGTTGCCCCCAGCCACAGAGTGAGTGCGGTACGTTTACCTTTTTCTAAGCTCACATGGGCGAAATGCAGGGTGACAGAGGAGGTCAGCAGTATGATGGTGTTATACAGGGGTAAACCGGTCCAACCCATGGCCTCGGTTTTAGTGCCATCAGGGGTGGTAACAAGTGGCCAGACAGCTTCGAATGTTGGCCATAACACTTCATGGGTCATCGCGTTATTCGATGCGCCACCTAGCCAAGGCACTGCTATCATTCTGGCATAGAGCAGCGCCCCGAAGAAGGCAGCGAAGAACATCACCTCTGAGAAGATAAACCAACTCATTCCTTGACGAAAAGAGCGATCCATCTGCGATGAATAGAGGCCTGCCATGGATTCATGGATAACCGTTCTAAACCAGCCAAAGATCATAAACAGGATCACAGCGATCCCTGCGGTCAAGATATAGCCGCCGCTGCTCTGCTGGGTATTTAATTGTTGTACATAGCTTCCTGCACCAAATGCAATTAAGAAGAGCCCGACTGCTCCTATGATAGGCCATGCACTTTGGGCCGGAACGTAATATGGTTCATGTTTGGTTGTCATTTTGCTGCTCCTTGCTCAATAGCACCAACGTAACCCCGGTCGGTGATATTGTAGAGAGTATAAGAGAGTGTCAGTGTCGATATCGATTCAGGTAGATCGGGATCAACATAAAAGATCAATGGTAGTTGAGCGTCAGCATTTGCTTCGAGTAATTGCTGATTAAAGCAGAAGCACTCGGTTTTGTGAAAGTATGCCGCACCTTGCCCAGGTGACACTGAGGGAATGGCTTGTCCCAATGTCTGAGCGAGTGACAGATTTTTTGCATTAAAGTTAGTTCGCACCAGCTCACCTGGATGAACCTCCATACGCTTAACCTCGGGTACAAATTGCCACGGCATATCAGTTTGAATATGTGACATAAACTCCACTGTGACTGTTCGGGATGTATCGACAGTTAGGGGTTTATACACAGCCGCAGTAGACTGAGTTTTACCATTAATGCCTAATTGCTCACACAGCACGTCGTAAAGCGGCACCAAAGCAAAGCCAAAGCCGAACATGCCAATAGCGCCAGCCACTAGCCAGCCAATTAACTTTCGATTTGAATCTGCTTGATGCGCGCCCATGTTATTTCACCTCAGGTGGGGTAGAAAACGAATGGTATGGTGCTGGACTTGGAATCGTCCACTCCAGACCTTCTGCGCCATCCCACGGTTTTGCTGATGCTTTCTCGCCACCTTTGATGCACTTGAGCACGACGGCAAGGAAGATCAGCTGTGATAGGCCAAACGCAAATCCGCCAATGGAGACTATCTGGTTTACGTCTGCAAATTGAATGGCGTAATCAGGTATACGACGAGGCATTCCCGCAAGTCCAAGAAAATGCATAGGGAAGAACAACACATTCACCGAGATGGTTGAGCACCAAAAGTGGATTTTACCCAACCGCTCATCATACATATTGCCAGTCCATTTAGGCAGCCAGTGGTAAGCGGCGGCCATAATGGAGAAGATAGCCCCTGTCACCAACACGTAATGGAAATGTGCAACGACGAAGTAGGTATCGTGATACTGAAAGTCGACAGGTGTGATGGCTAACATCAGCCCGGAAAAACCACCAATAGTGAATAGAATGATAAAGGCGATAGCGAACAACATAGGAGTCTCGAAACTGATAGAACCGCGCCACATGGTGGCTACCCAGTTAAAGACTTTTACCCCAGTTGGAACCGCGATCAGCATGGTGCAGTACATGAAAAACAGTTCGGCAAAAACAGGCATGCCGGTAGTAAACATGTGATGCGCCCAGACGAGGAAGGATAAGATAGCAATACTGGCCGTGGCATAGACCATTGACGAGTAACCAAATAGCCGCTTACGACTGAATGCTGGCACAATGGCTGAGATAATACCAAAGGAGGGTAAGATCATAATGTACACTTCAGGATGACCGAAGAACCAGAAGATGTGTTGGAACATCACAGGATCACCGCCACCCGCCGCATCGAAGAAGCTGGTACCAAAATATTTATCTGTCAGTACCATGGTGACAGTTCCTGCTAGCACCGGCATCACGGCAATGAGCAAGAAGGCTGTAATAAGCCAAGTCCACACAAACAGTGGTAACTTCATCCATGTCATGCCTGGTGCTCGCATATTGACGATAGTCACTACCACATTGATAGCCCCCATGATGGAGCTAATGCCCATGATGTGCACAGAAAATACAAATAGCGCAGTGCTATCAGGGCTGTAAGTTGTTGATAGTGGTGCGTAGAAGGTCCAACCGAAATTTGGGCCACCGCCCTCCATAAACAAGGAGCTTAATAGAATGGCGAACGCAAACGGTAAAATCCAGAAGCTCCAGTTATTCATCCGTGGTAGGGCCATATCTGGTGCACCAATCATCATGGGGATTAACCAGTTAGCTAAGCCCGTGAAGGCTGGCATAACAGCACCAAATACCATGACTAAGCCATGAACGGTTGTCATTTGATTAAAGAAGTTTGGCTCGACCAATTGTAGGCCGGGTTGAAATAGCTCGGCTCGAATCACCATGGCCATAGCCCCACCAGTGAGGAACATAATAAAGCTGAACCACAGGTAGAGTGTGCCAATATCTTTATGGTTGGTGGTTAAAATCCAGCGCATAATACCTTTGGGCGCCCCATGATGATGGTCATCATGGTGATCGTCGTGAGCGGCTGGAGAATCTTGTGTAATTGTGCTCATTTTAATCCCTTACTTTCCGTGACCATCAACATCTGAAGCCTGAACCGCATCACCTGAGTTGTTACCCCATGCATTACGTTCATATGTCACCACGGCAGCTAGCTGTTGTGGTGTAAGTTGCGCGCTAAATGCCTGCATTGCGGTACCAGCCTTGCCATTGATCACTATGTCGAGGTGATCAGAAACTGGACCTGTGATGACAGGGCTACCCACGAGTGAAGGGAAAGCGCCCGGAAGTCCAGTACCGCTAGCTTGGTGACAAGCCACACAACTGGTTAGATAAACTTTCTCGCCCATGGCCATGAGCTCTTTCATTGTTAAGTCATCTAATACCACCGTTTTCTCTGCGGTCGCAGCAACGGCCGATTCAACGGTTGGTACTACATCTGCGGTTTCTGGTAGGTTTGCTGGTAACCTAGTTGGAGCCTCTGTGTTGCTCTCTACCGAAATCGCTGAGCCATCAGAGTTGACGTCTACTGCCTGAACCGCATCGCCGGAGTCATTACCCCAAGCATTACGCTCATAAGTTACGACGGCAGCAATTTCAGCCGCTGTTAGCTGTTTAGCAAACGCTTGCATTGCTGTACCAGGTTTACCATTTAAGACGATATCGATATGACCTGAGACGGGTCCTTTAATGATGGGGCTGCCAATAAGAGAGGGGAATACGCCTGGTAATCCTGCACCATTCGGCTGGTGGCAAGCGGCGCAGCGCGCCATATATATTTGCTCGCCTTGTGCCATTAGCTCCTCCATAGAGAGAGTTTGGCTCAGTGCTGCTTCGGCTTGCGCAGCTGCTAGACTAGCTTGTGCTTTTTGATCTTGTATCCAGCTTTCAAAATCTGCCTCTGATAATGCTTCGACGACAATAGGCATGAAGCCGTGGTCTTTACCACAAAGCTCGGCACATTGGCCTCGGTAGGTGCCAGGTTTATCAATACGGGTCCAAGCTTCATTGATAAATCCAGGATTAGCATCCTTTTTGACAGCGAAGGCAGGTACCCACCAAGAGTGTATGACATCGTCAGAAGTCATGAGGAAACGGATTTTTTTGTTAATCGGCAGCACGAGTGGCTTGTCTACTTCTAAAAGATAGTTTTCACCTTTAGCTTCTGTGCCTTCAATCTGTTCTCTGGGAGTAGAGAGCAAGCTAAAGAACTCTATGTCATGGTCAAAGTAGCTGTAATGCCACTTCCATTGAGAGCCGGTGACTTTGATGGTGATGTCCGCATTACTGGGATCTTCCATCGCGATAAGAGTCTTTGTTGCAGGGATTGCCATAATAATGAGTATGACAAAGGGGACAACCGTCCACGCTATTTCAACCTTAGTACTCTCATGGAAATTGGCCGCAACGGCGCCTTTTGAGCGTCGGTGATTGATGATGGAATAGATCATCACGCCAAAAACCACGACACCGATGGCACAACAGATATAGAGAATGGTCATGTGTAGACTAAACACCTTGCCACTAATCTCTGTTACCCCTTGCGTCATATTTAGGGGCATATCGGCTGCGAGTATGGGGGGCGTAAACAGTAACGCCAGCAAACTATACAACACTTGCTTCACTAGACTTCTCCTCTGTCAATTGCGAAGGCAACTACAAAGAAGAGCCACACAGTATGTCTCGGCTCTATGCAAACTCTTCAGTTCCCAAAAAAGCAACGATGACTTCAAAGTGCGCTGGTGGTGTAGATATTGTTATTGCTGGTGGTGACCACGCTTGCACTTACGGCTGAATATATCAGGCGAATTTCAGTTTCAATTCCAAGGCGCTGTTTACTCTGCCAAGTGTAAAGAAGCCGACAACTAAATTGTTCGGATATAACAAATAATCGTTGATATCTGTTACTAACTTAATGCGTGTTCAAATATTGATCAAGATCACTTTTACTTTTATTTTTCTAAAAAAAACAGAGACAAAAAAAGCCCTGTTAGGGGCTTGCGTATGGAAAGTGTTCTTGCGGATGCTAGTGCAGAGATAAAAATAGCGAACCTTGCTGCATGGCTAAATCATCTGAACTGTGTGCGGCAGATGGCAAGTGAACATTGCCTTCTTCTATCACGACACCTAGTGCACTGCAGTTTTTTGCAACCAGCTGCAGACGTCGGTTATCACGTTCGTCAAGGGTGTGAGTCCAGCTAATGACCGCACTAGATGTGCCACTAGTGAGTGCTTTTTCCATAGCCCATAACGCTTCAACTTCATCTTTGGTGTGAACCAGTAGAATTCTGTCCATGCGCACGCCAGCATCAGCCAGCATCTGCTTATAGCCAATATTCGGCGGACTAATAAGTACAACCCACTGACCTTGTTGGCTCAATCTTGCAAGCTGTGGTGTTAATGCCTGCAGTTCTTGTTTGCCTTGTGTGACACTGGATACTGTCGATATGCTTGCATTGTGGCTGTGCTTAATCTGGTCACCCATTTCAACCCATAGACCTGGATGACGCGGTGCATTGCCTATTAAGTTGTTCATTGCCAATCTCCATTTCTGATCACACCAACGGCCAAGCCTTCAATGCTTAAACTTTGGGTGGATAAGTCGACAACAATAGGTGAATACTCTTCATTTTCAGCATGAAGGTATACAGTATTTCCTTTCTTTTCGAATCGTTTTACGGTGACATCATCTTCAACACGCGCTACTACAACTTGGCCGTTACGCGCTTGCTCAACTTTATGCACTGCGAGTAGATCGCCTTCTAAAATACCGATATCTTTCATACTGTCGCCACGGACTCGCAAAAGAAAGTCTGCACTCGGGCGGAACATGGATGGATCGACCTTGTAGTGCTGCTCTACATGCTCTTGAGCTAGGATAGGCTCACCGGCAGCGACTTGGCCAATCAGTGGTAAACCAAGCTCTTCAGGTTCATCTTCCTGCGTCAGTTTTATTCCGCGTGAGGTGCCAGGCATGATCTCTATGCAGCCTTTTTTAGCCAACGCCTTTAAGTGCTCTTCTGCGGCATTGGCGCTTTTAAAGCCTAAGCGTCGTGCAATTTCAGCTCGGGTTGGTGGCATACCTGTGTCGGCAATATTGCGCTTAATAAGGTCTAAAATTTCGGCTTGTCTTGGGGTTAGTGGTCTCATTAAAGTTCCTGTCTTTCCATACAGTACCTGTTAGTATATACAGTATTTATTGTAGCGCAAGTATTAACCAAATTATTGCTATGATGACCATAGGTTAAGGCTTTATGCTGCTAATTTTGCTTATTAAGTTCATCAAGCAGATGCTGATAGTCATCAATCGCAGGAAAGTCAGTAAAAATTTTATGGGGCTTCTGGCTGTCTGGATTTTTGATACCAAGCTGATAGTGGACCCCAGCTAATTTCGCTGCGGCTAAGATGGCCTCACTATCATCGATAAATAAGCAGCGTTTGGGATTTAGCTGATATTGATTAAACAGGGCAGCCCAAAATTGCGGATGCTCTTTAGGAAATCCAGTTTCATGGCTTGAGATGATAGCGTCTAGCCCGGTTGCCAGGTCAGTGTGTTCCAGCTTAAGCGCTAGACTATTAGGGTGTGCGTTAGTAACTAAGATTCTTTTTTTGCCTGCTTTTCCGAGTGCGTCTAGGAATGGCAGGCTGTCTTGTCTTAATTGAATCCTGTCGACCATTGTCTGGTGTAGAGCCAGAATATTTAGATTCAATTCTTTAGCCCAATAATCAATACAGTACCACTCTAAAGTTCCAAAAACCTTGTCATAGGCGATTTCAACTATGGCATTGGCTTGTTCTAGGCTGATCCCCCGTTCTCTGCTCAAGCTTTGTGGCACAACACTTAACCAGAAGTGGTTGTCAAAGTGAAGGTCGAGTAGTGTACCGTCCATATCGAGGAGCACGGTATCTATGTTATTCCATGGAAACATATGGGAAGTAAAAAAATTCCATCGCTAGAGTTGTGGATTAAGCACATCATAGTAAGATTGAACTGTTAAGCAAACGCCATTTTTATCAGGAACATCCATGTCGGACAAAAAGCCGCAAATTTTACATACTAAAGTTGTTGCACAAAGCCGTCTGTTTCAGATAGAGCAAGTGCATCTGAAGTTCTCCAATCAGGTAGAACGTCAATATGAGCGAATGAAGGGCAATAACCGTGGCGCTGTGATGGTAGTGCCCGTGTTGGACGATAAATTGCTCTTAGGGCGTGAGTATGCAGCGGGGACGCATAGCTATGAGCTGGGGTTCCCCAAAGGCTTAGTTGATCCTGGTGAAACTCCAGCAGAAGCCGCCAATCGTGAGCTACAAGAAGAGATAGGTTTTGGTGCTAAAACCTTAACTCATTTAATGGAGCTGAGTTTAGCGCCCGGGTATTTTGCTAGCAAAATGCAGATTTTTATCGCTGAAGATCTGTATGAGAGTCGTTTAGAGGGCGATGAGCCTGAACCTATCGAGGTGGTGCCCTGGCCATTGAGCAAGTGGTCTGAACTCTTGTCTGAAAGGGACTTTTCTGAGTCGAGAAGCGTTAGCGCCTTGTTTTTGGCGCAGAAACATCTAAAACTAAAGTAGTTACTACAAATTATCATATATGCATTGCCTGTTTAGGCTGTTGGAGTTGTGATGAAGCCAGAAGATTATGTGGAGCAGGCAATAGCCATTGCGGTTGAGGCAGGCATAGCGATCAAGGATATCTACTTAGAGGGTAACTTTGATAAGGAAGTTAAGTCTGATAATACCCCGGTGACGTCTGCCGATATTGCGGCCCATAATATCATTACTTCTGCGCTAACTAAGTTAACGCCTGATATTCCCGTTCTCTCGGAAGAGGATGCCGATATTCCTTTTGCTGAGCGTGCTGAATGGCAGCGATATTGGTTGGTTGACCCCTTAGACGGAACGGGCGAGTTTATTGCTGGTAGTGGCGATTTTTCAGTGATCATCGCCTTGGTTGAACATAATCGACCTATTATGGGCATAGTGTATGTACCTATGACTGAGGTGATCTATTATGCCATTGCAGGCCTTGGGGCTTATAAGCGTTCCTGTAAAGGTGAGTTGCGTATTTCTAGTCGTCAGTTGACCTGTGATGATGAACCTTCTTTGCGTTTAGCGGTGAGCCGCCGTCAAGATCCACAGTCAGTGCTAAAACTGTTTAATCAGTCACGACATTGTGACCTGGTTGTGTTGGGTGGTGCAGCATTAAAGAGCTGTTTAGTTGCCGAAGGACGTGCAGATTGCTATGTGCGTATTGGTCCAACGGGCGAGTGGGATACAGGTGCTGCGCAAATCATTATTGAAGAAGCGGGGGGGCAGGTCATGGACCTCGAACTGCAGCCTTTGAGTTATAACGAAAGAGAGTCGCTCGAGAATCCTAATTTTATCGTTGTTGGATCGACTCATCTTCCGTGGGATGAACTGTTAGTTAGTGAATAGTTCAGAATTCATAACGGTTCGTCCAATTGACAAGGGCGAACTGCTTGCCGTTTATCAGCTTGAGCAGCAACTCTTCGGTGCGCATAGCTATCCGGATTTCTTTTTTCGACAGTGTTATGACTGTTGGCCTTCGGGGTTAAAGGTTGCGGTTGATTAGCAAGATTCACTACTTGGATACATTCTGATTGCGCAAAGTGAACAAGCCGATTGCGCTTGGCTATTGTCTGTCGCCGTGGCAAGGTCAGCACAGGGCAATGGCGTGGGTAAGCGTTTAATTTTAGATGCTATGGCCACAGTGCCTGCGTCTGTTGCAAGCATTAAGTTGACCGTGGCACCAACCAATCCAGCTCGTTACCTCTACCTGGCGCTGGGCTTTGTAGAGGTGAATCTTGAAAAGGACTATTTTGGTGCAGGTGAAGATAGATTGTTAATGGTACTAAACCGAACTGTTTAGTCTTTTCCCCCTGTTTATCTGATTAACCAGAAAACCTACGTCAAAGTGATTGAGTATTAATCTTATTGTGAACATTGTTTTTTATTTTGTTTGCTGTTAGCTTTACACCTTCTTAAGGTCAATCGTCTAGGATGGAAAGTGGCAAGAAGGAAAGAGCATACTCATGATGAAATAAGGCAGATGGCGGTTGCTGCGGTGATCAATCATCTGCATCAGCAAGATGTTAACCAACTGAGTTTACGTCAAATCGCCACCATGATCGGTTATGCTCCAAGTACCTTAGTAAAGGTATTTGGTAGCTACCAGCTGCTATTACTTACGGTTTCTCGTCAGACGTTAGCGCAACTGCTTGGTCAGTTAAAGCAGGCTGATAGGTCTTCTCCAATAGAAACACTCGATGCTATGGCTATTATTTATAGTCAATTTGCGCTGCAGCATCCTCATGCTTTCCGATTAGTTTTTAGTTTAAAAATGAGCAATGATGAAGCTTTGCCGGCGACACATGCCAACCTAATCAATGAACTCTTCACGTTAGTTGAAAGCTGTTTGTGCCAGCTATTTGCTAGCGCGACAGCATCAGATTTGGCGGTGATGAGCCGAGTGCTATGGGGTGGGATTCATGGATTGACGACGTTAGCGCTCGATGAGAAATTATTCATCGAGCAGGTACCGCTGGAGATGTTATTAAAAAATCATGTGAGTGGTTATTTAGCTGGCATGGGTTGCCACAAGGAGGCGGCATGTTATTAACTAAAAGGTTTTTTCCCTATTTTTCCACCCAGTGTTTGGGAGCATTAAACGACAATATCTATAAGAATGTCTTGCTGTTAATGGTGACATATACCCAAGTTAACGACTTACCTATGAGCGTTAATTTGTTTGTAAACCTTGCTGCTGGGGTCTTTATTTTGCCCTTTTTCCTGTTTTCTGCTCATGCAGGTATGGTGGCCGACAACATGGATAAAGCCAAATTAATAAGGCGATTAAAGCAGTTTGAAGTCGTGATAATGTCTTGCGCAGCTATGGCGATATTGAGCCAGAGCTACCTGATGATGCTGTTACTCTTGTTTTTAACCGGAAGTCAGTCGGCCTACTTTGGGCCCGTAAAGTACTCTCTGCTACCACAAGCACTTGCTGAGGATGAGTTGGTAACGGGAAATGCGTGGGTTGAGATGGGGACCTTTCTCTCTATTCTAGTGGGCACGCTCAGTGCTGGACTTATTGTTGCGAGTGAACATAATTTAGTGACAGCTGCGGTGAGTGTGTTTGTATTGTCAATTTGTGGTTACCTTTCTAGTCGCGCTATTCCAGCAATGCCCCCTTTGGGCGTGGTAAAAAAAATACGTTTTGAGCCGTTATCAGGAACTTGGCGTAGTATCGCCAAGATCAGACAAACACCGACTATCTGGATGGCGATATTGGCGATCAGTTGGTTTTGGTTTTTAGGCGCGACGTATCTTACCCAGTTTCCTAACTTCGCCAAGCTACACCTGCATGCCGATGCAACGGTCGTCTCGTTATTGTTGGCGCTATTTTCTATCGGTATAGCCATTGGCTCATATATTTGTGAGCGTTTTTCTTTTGGTCATGTTGAGCTTGGTTTGTTACCTTTTGGCGTGCTTGGGTTAACGGTCTTTGGCGTAGACCTTTTATGGACGATTCCACCTGCGCCAATAGATGTTAGCTATATCTATAGTATCGGCAGCTTTATTGATGCTTCGCAACATTATGGTGTCATGTTTGCGCTATTTATGGTCGGCGTGAGTGGCGGGCTATTTATTGTGCCACTTTATGCCTTTATTCAGTCACGGGCCAAGAAAGAAGAGTGTGCCCAGGCGATAGCGGCGAACAATATCGTTAATGCGCTGTTTATGGTGTGTTCGGCATTACTATCTATGGTGTTGTTGGAGGGGCTTAATTGGACGATCACTGAGTTGTTTTTACTGCTGGCACTCCTGAATTCTGTCGTGGCGCTTTATGTCTATTCTCAGGTACCTGAGTTTACTCAGCGGTTCATCAGTTACTTACTGAGTCATGTTTTCTATCGTGTCACGGTTGAAGGGCGGGCAAAGCTACCAAAAGAGGGGGCTGCTGTGATTGTTTGTAATCATGTCAGCTATGTCGACGCGCTGATTATCATGGGCGCTTCTACTCGGCCGATCCGCTTTGTTATGGATAAATCGATTAGTGAGATCCCGCTGTTGAAATATCTGTTTCGTCATGCAGGCGTGATCCCGATTTGTTCGCCTAGGCAGTGCCAGAAGACTTATAACAGCGCGTTTGATCAGATCCACCAAGCATTACAAAATGATGAGTTAGTGTGTATTTTTCCTGAGGGAAGATTAACACCTGATGGCCTGCTAGGAGAATTTAAGCCTGGTATCGATAAGATCTTGGCTCGTGATACCGTGCCAGTCATCCCTATGGCGTTAAACGGGTTGTGGGGTTCCTATTTTAGTCATAAAGATGGTCATGCTTTGAGTACGCGGCCGAAACGGTTTTGGTCGAAAGTCACGGTCAAGATAGATGATGCCGTCGCTGGGACCGTCGAACGACAGTTGCTGCGTGCTAAAGTCGAGGTGCTGCAGTCAGAGTAACCCTATGTTGGGAGTGACTAAGAGTTTAAAAAAGCTAGGAGATAAACGCCTAGCTTTTTAGCTTAGCCTACAGCTTTTTGGTCAAGCCATTGATGCATGGCTTGGTGATCGCCGCGAAAAAGCACCCGATCACTTTTTTTATCAATCTGATATTGATACATAGGATCATAATAGATACTGAGTAATATGTTTATCCATTCAAGATGGGTCTCAGTATCACCGCGGCTTTGTTGG
The DNA here is from genome assembly GCF_000518705.1 of Shewanella colwelliana ATCC 39565. GTDB lineage: Bacteria > Pseudomonadota > Gammaproteobacteria > Enterobacterales > Shewanellaceae > Shewanella > Shewanella colwelliana. The sequence goes on along the minus strand of NZ_JAEC01000014.1, from coordinate 7,183 downwards.
ATTGCCAAGGCATTGCGGATCAGCGTTTGTAATTCATCATGCTGTTTGCCACCGATACGTTTTTTGATTCCAGTAATGCTTTGGGACAGGTACTCGCCAAACGCGGTAAAGCCCGCGTCTTCTCCAAGGCGTTCAATATAACCGCTGGCCATTTTGTGCACATATTCATTAAGTAAGCGGTTTAGTCTTGCTTCTCTGCTTTCTTCTAAGACCAATATATTGGCGACTTGCATGCCTTGATAGAATGCTTGTGGCAGCGCAGAACGGCCAATTAGAAAGCTTTCATCTTCAAGTAACAGTGATTTTGCTTCACTGTGTTGATGTTTTAGTAGCGCGACAGCCAGACTGTTTTCAAAGTTAATCTGTGTGGGTTGTGGTTCGTGATACCGACCAAAGCTAGAACCTCTATGGTGGGCGAGCCCTTCTAAATCGACAGCTTCACTGCGCTTGTACAAAAAGTCGGTTTTGCCACTGCCGGTCATACCGCTGACAATCATCATCGGCTTTACGCTGGGGGCTGTATCGATAATGTCTATTAAAAACTGACGCATCGCTTTGTAGCCACCTTCAATATAGGGAATCGCTAATCCAGCCTCTTTTAGCCATGTTTGTGTCAGTTGTGAGCGCAGCCCACCACGAAAGCAGTATAAATAAGCATTAGGATTGGCGCTGAAATAAGTCGTCCAAGCATCGACTCTTTGCTGTTTGATCTCTCCAGCCACTAAGGTGTGTCCAAGTGCTATGGCAGCATCTTGGCCCTGCTGTTTATAACACGTGCCGACGAGCCTGCGCTCCTCATCCTGCATCAATGGATGATTGCTGCTAGTCGGAAAAGCGCCTTTACCAAACTCAATTGGTGCGCGTACATCCATGATGGGGCGGTCGCTAAGAAAGAGCTCGGTATAACTGCTTTTAGGGACGATATTGGTTGGCATCAAATGAGTTCCACCAGTTGAAGTGCGTCATTGTTCTCAACCAATTGGCCAATACTGATGGGCGCGATATCATTGGCTTCTAAGAGTGCAATTAACTCCGCTTCATGGGAGCTGGATACCGAGATGAGTAACCCGCCGCTCGTTTGAGGGTCACATAATAGGGCTTTTTGCTCTTCATTGACGCTTGGCAAGTGCTCTCCATAACTGTCGTAATTTCTATGAGTCCCGCCTGGGATACAACCCATCTCCAAGTAAGCTTTGGCTTTTGGCAGTAGAGGCAAAGAGTCAACATGTATCTTGGCAGAGAGTTTCGCGCCGAGACACATTTCAATTAGATGACCGGCTAAGCCGAATCCCGTTACATCAGTCATCGCCGTTACGCCGTTGATCTTGGCGATGGCGGGCCCAATCTTATTGAGCTGACACATGGCATCGGGGGCAATATTAAGATCTTCATTGGCCAGTTTTTTCTGTTTCTGTGCTGTCGTAAGAATGCCTATTCCTAGCGGCTTGGTGAGATAAAGCGTATCTCCTGCCTTGGCCGTATTGTTTTGTTTCAGTTCAGTTAGGGGGATCTGTCCTGTGACGGCGAGGCCAAAAATAGGTTCTGGAGCATCAATACTGTGACCGCCAGCTAGCATGATACCCGCATCAGCGCAGGCTTGACGTCCACCATCAACAACTTGTTGGGCAATTTCTGGTGCTAGCACGTTGACTGGCCAGCCGAGAATTGCAATTGCCATCATAGGGGTCCCACCCATCGCATAGATATCACTAATTGCGTTGGTGGCTGCAATGCGGCCAAAGGTAAAAGGATCGTCCACAATCGGCATAAAGAAATCAGTAGTACTAATGATGCCAGTCTCATCATTAAGTTTATACACCGCGGCATCATCTCGCGTCTGATTACCAACCAGAATATTAGGGTCGTCAAAGATGGGGAGCTGCGATGCCAAGATTGTGCCTAAGACCTTAGGTGAAATTTTACAGCCGCAACCGGCGCCGTGGCTGTATTCGGTGAGTTTGATTTTTTCTGCAGACATGGACTCAAAGGGTCTCTAGGTTGAAGTGAATTGTCGCCCATCATAGACCCATCTACAGAGCACTTCAATTGGGGTCAATGGGTATTGTGGTCGATGTGGGGTCACCAGCTCTATTTATAAAAAAGGCCACTGTTAAAGTGGCCTTTTAGATAAATAGCTTTTTACTTAAGCGTAGCTGGCGGTTAATAGTTTCCAGTTTTTCTTATGTGCAATAAGATCTTGCTTAAGCTGCTCAACTTTTTGTAGCAGTTGCTGGTTGCTTAGCTGTTTTCTTTTGGCATCCAATAACTCTTTGTGAGCTTGATAGTATTCACTGATATGACGCTTTAATAGCTCATATTCTGCATGTAGTTTTTCAAGCGCCTCTTCACGGTTGGCCAGTTGTTCAACACGGCCTCGGGTTCGCTTTAATTGCATCTGCAATTTAGCGCTTTCTATACGCTCTTGTGGTGTGACTCGCAGTTGAGTTGCCAGTCCCATCCACGCCATGGTGTTGATTAACCATTTGGTTGGATCATAGTGCCACCAGTTAATGCCATTACGATAATCATTTTCGAAAATATGATGAAAGTTGTGGTAGCCCTCGCCATAAGTAAATACGGCCAATATACCATTGTCTCTGGCGGTGTTCTTGTCTGTGTATGGCTGACTGCCCCAGATGTGTGCTAACGAGTTAATAAAGAAGGTGCAATGATGAACTACGACTAATCGTAGTAAGCCTGCCATTAGTAGCATTGCCCACACATCGCCATTCAGCCAACCCAGTAAGGCCGGTAGGCCGAAATTCATGATAAGCAACAATGGTAGATAATATTTATGCTGCCACATCACAATTTTATCATTTTGTAAGTCTCTGACATTCTTATAATCATGATAACGCTGTGCTTGGTATTCGCGCAGCATCCAGCCGATATGGCTGTACCAGAAACCCATGTTCGCCGAATAGGGGTCTTTATCATTGTCATCCACATGCTTGTGATGAATGCGGTGATCAGAAGACCAGTGTAGCGCGCTGTTTTGTAGCGCTAGTGCACCGCCTAATGCAAAAAGGAATCGCATAGACCAATGAGCTTTATAGGTACGATGAGACCAAAGCCTATGGTAGCCAGCAGTAATAGATAGACCGCTGGCGAATGCGAGTACTATGAAGGTGAACCATTCAGCAAAGCCATAGCCATAGGTGATACCGTACCAAGGAACTAAAATAATTGCGCCGAGAAACGTCACGGCAAACAGTAAAACATTAGTCCAGATGAGGGGAGGTTTTTTCATTATAATTTTCCGACAACAAGTTGAGCGTACATCTGTAAGCTAATTTATCTTGATTGCTTGTCGAGGTCAAGTTGGGCTGTGTTTTTGTGCTAAAGCAGGTATTATCTGCAGATTATCTTTATCTAGTGGATTCATCATGATGGGCATAAGAGCACAGCAGAAAGAAAAAACTCGTCGCGCCTTAGTTGACGCAGCATTTAATCAATTAAGTGCTGAACGAAGTTTTTCTAGCCTGAGTTTGCGTGAGGTGGCTCGCGAGGCCAAGATCGCACCTACGTCGTTTTATCGTCATTTTAAAGATATGAACGAACTTGGGTTAACCATGGTTGATGAAGGTGGTTTAACGCTAAGGCAGATGATGCGAAAGGGGCGTCAGCGAGCCGAAGCTGGTGGCAGTGTTATTCGTATATCGGTAGATACCTTTATGGAAGTGTTGGAATCTAATCCCAACGTGTTTCGTATTTTACTGCATGAGCGTTCTGGAACCTCTGCCCCTTTTCGTGCCGCGGTAGCTAGAGAGATTGAACACTTTATCTCTGAACTTGCGCATTACACTGAGGCAACAGCAAAACGCTCTCCTGAGTTAGCGCGTGCTCAAGCAGAGGCGTTAGTGACGTTAGTCTTTAATGCGGGGGCGGCGGCACTGGATATGAAACGTGTTGATCGTAAAGTGTTAGCCGATCGTTTAGTTATCCAGTTACGTATGGTGGCAAAAGGCGCTGAGGCTTTACAGCACAAGATGGAAAATCGCTGATATAAACGCAATAAAAAAGGGCTTTAAAGCCCTTTTTTATTGTCAATCATTTAGCGGCGCTCAAGTAGTACGCCAGATTCCATGTGATCGGTATACGGAAATTGATCGAATAATGCGAAGCGGGTGATCTTGTGGGTCTTCTCTAATACGTTGAGGTTGTCCATCAAGGTCTGTGGATTACACGAGATATACATAATTCGCTCGTAATGCTGCACCATAGCTAAAGTGTTATCATCAAGGCCTGCACGCGGTGGGTCAACAAAAATCGTATTACAGTTATAACTGTCTAAATCTACGCCTTCTAAGCGTCTAAAGCTGCGTTTCTTAGCTAGTGCATCGGTAAAATCTTCTGCCGACATACGAATAATTTGCAGATTGTCGATATTGTTGGCTTGGATATTAAATTGGGCAGAATCAACAGAGGGCTTAGCTAATTCAGTTGCCAATACACGATTAAAGTTTTGCGCCAAAGCAATTGAAAAGTTTCCATTGCCGCAATAAAGCTCCAATAGATCGCCTGAGCTTTGCTTGGTGATATCGATAGCCCACTCCAGCATCTTAATTGATACCTTGCCATTGGGCTGAGTAAAACTATTTTCAATTTGCTTATAGATTAGCGTTTCGCCATTCACGGGTAGTGACTCGATGACAAAATCTTTATCGATAACCAGCTTTTGTTTACGAGCTCGGCCAATGATATTGACATTGAACTGGTGTGACAGGCGTTGTTTAAGCGCTTGCACTTCATCTTGCCACTGTTGGTCTAACTGCTTGTGATACAGTAACGACACTAATATTTCACCGCTAAGTGTAGAGAGAAAATCTACCTGGAAAAGCTTATGGCGCAAGATAGAGTTTGGACGCAACTCCTCCATCAGCGCAGGCATCATGGCGTTTATCAAAGCGCTTGCCGGTAAAAATTGTTCGCAACGTACTTTTTGATTCAGTACTTTATCGAACATATAATAGTAAAGATCGTCACCATCATGCCAAACACGAAATTCAGCGCGCATCCGATAATGCTTGGGCTCAGAGGCAAAAACTTCCAATGTTGGTGTCGTAAAGTCAGCAAAAAGTTGCGCTAATTTTTCACGCTTCGCATCGAGTTGCGCTTCGTATTGGTTAGGATCCATTGCTTCTAAATTCATTTGTAAACACCATTGCTATCATTGGGGGCGCAAATAGTATACTACCTAGCGATGATGTCTAGTCTCTGGCTTTCGAATTATCGTTAGCGATGGGGAAATCCGTCGCGCATTACCTTTTACTGTTTCTATGGAGAGCTATAATTGTCAGCAACTATTTTAGTATTCGATTCTGGTGTGGGAGGGTTATCTATATTCTCAGAGTTACAACTCTCCCTACCTAATGCGAATTACTACTACCTATTTGACAATGCTCGCTTGCCCTATGGGGAGTTGGATGAGCAAGAACTTATATCAGGGTGTGTATCACTAATCAGTGCTGCTGTGACTGAGTTGAGTATCGACGTTGTCGTTGTCGCTTGTAATAGTGCTAGTACCTTGGTTTTGCCTTCGCTACGTGAAAAGTTAACCGTGCCCATCGTGGGTGTGGTGCCAGCCATAAAACCAGCGGCCCAGTTATCGACCTCCAAACATATAGGCTTGCTCGCAACCCCAGGTACGGTAAACCGTAGTTATACCGATGATCTTATTTGTCAGTTTGCCTCAGATTGTAAGGTCGAGAGATTCGGCTCGTCTCAGTTGGTATTAATGGCTGAGTCTAAGCTAGCAAAAGAGCACATTGACCAAGCTGAACTGAATAGGGTGCTAGCACCGATTAAGCAATCTGGTATTGATACGCTTGTTTTAGGCTGTACCCACTTTCCGATTTTAAAAGGCGAGTTGCAAAACTACTTGGGAGAGAGCGTGCTGTTGCTCGATTCAGCAAAAGCAATTGCTGCACGAGTAAAAGTGATTGTTGGTGAGCCTGCTACTTCAGAAGGCGATAGTGTTTGTCACGCGCTATTTACAACGAACAAGATAGGTAGTGGATTGGAGGCGACATTACGTGAATGGGGATTCTCATCAGTAAACCGATTTATGACAGCCTACTGATGAGCTTTATAACATGCAAAACATGAAAATGAATGTGCATGTTATAAAGTGATAAAGCTAGCTTGCAGCAGATTCGCTCTTATCAGCGTCTTGCGACTTAGCTTCTCTGACTTTAAGTGTACGCTCTTGGAAATCAAACTCATTAAGTTTGGCCATCGCTTTAGTTGCACCAGCTTCTGACATCTCAATAAATCCAAATCCTTTACGTCGACCCGTTTTGCGATCTCTTACAAGTCGCACCGAATTGACAGGACCATATTTCCCAAATAGCTCCTTAACTTCACCTTCGTGTACACGGTAAGGCAGGTTACCAACATATAAAGTCATTGTTGGACCTTTATACTGTTCGTTAGTAACTGGTGCAGATTGCGAAGACTGTAGCGTATAGATAACACTTGCGATGATGGCACCAGTGAAAAATGCGATTGCTGAATAGATATCTGGCGTAAACTGAGATATTGCCAATGCGCCAACTACGGCGACGATCAAAACTATAAGAAATGGCTTTTGCATAATAGGTTCTCTAAAGAATAATGATAATTAACTGTTAATAGCTCGTATATGGTAATGAATTATTAGTAATTACACTAGTATATTGATGAAAAAACGAACTTAATTACTTGTGGTCGTCTAATACTGGTACCCAAATCGAACATAAAAGGTCCAGGGTGCTAGAAAAAACAGCGTAATGTTTAAAAGATCGGCGAGCGATCGTTATTTTTATAAAAAGCCCTTGCGTAAAATGAGTGGCTCCCTATAATGCGCATCCACTGACACGGCAAAGCTCGCAGAGACAAGTCGAAACACTAAGTAGCCTAGGTTACAGAGTGGTCAGGCACTGAAAAGTGCCGCATCAAAAAGTTTTCAAAAACTGCTTGACGCGAACATGGGAATGCGTAGAATACGCAGCCCTAGCCACTTGGAACTACCGAGATGTGCTAACGCTCTTTAACAATTTATCAAGTAATCTGTGTGGACACTCACAGGTGTTGAGTTATTCGAAATTGCTTTTCTGTCTTCGGATGTAAAGCAATCAAAAATTTTACTCAATGTAAGATGAGTGTTCATAGCAATATGTACAACACGTTAGAGATTCTTCCG
>NZ_JAEC01000013.1 GCF_000518705.1 Shewanella colwelliana ATCC 39565 | reverse complement strand
CCCTCGTCGCCATGCAACAGATTTTTCAACTGGTTCAAGTCATGTTCATTGGCGGCGGTTGTCACCAGCGTATGAGTGAGGCCACTCTTTGCATCCACGCCAATGTGAGCTTTCATACCGAAGTGCCATTCATTGCCTTTTTTAGTCTGATGCATGTCCGGGTCACGTTCATTCTTTTTATTTTTAGTGGAGCTGGGTGCTTGAATAATCGTTGCATCTACCAATGTTCCTTGCGTCATCATCACACCGCAATCCGACAGCCATTGATTGACCGTTTGGAATAACTTACGAGTGAGTTTGTGTTTTTCCAGCAAGTGCCTGAAATTCATAATGGTAGTGCGGTCAGGAATGGCTTTATCCAGTGACAGTTGTGCAAACTGACGCATCGAAGCAATCTCGTAAAGCGCATCTTCCATCGCCTCATCACTCAGACTGTACCATTGCTGCATACAGTGAATGCGGAACATCGTTTCCAGTGGATACGGACGACGACCATTGCCCGCTTTTGGATAAAAGGGCTCAATCACTTCCAGCAGTTGAGTCCATGGTAACAGGTTGTCCATCCGAGATAAGAAAATCTCTTTACGGGTCTGGCGGCGCTTGCTGGAAAACTCACTATCGGCAAAAGTTAACTGTTGGCTCATGGGAGGTAATGGCTGTGATTTACTATGTAGCTATGATCTCACATCAGGGACTTATTCGCATCTTCCCTAATAATCGGGTCATCGTCACCTCACATCACTATAAAAGCCATGAGTTCATGCGCTACAACAATCCGATAGAATCCCTCGAAGGTACGGATTTAGAACAGTTTGGTGACAGCCTTATTATGCGCAGCCCCATCTATTCCAGTGAGCGAGAGTTAGTGGTAACGCCGCAGAATAATATCGGTACGGCACAAGCAAACGAAGGTAAAAAACTCGGCTATATTGCGGTGCTGATTAACAAAGAAAACGCACTGCTTGAGCAGCACCGAGCTGCCGTTGCGGCTTTTATTATCGTTTTAATCGGTGTGCAGCTAAACCTCTTATTTACCTTTAGGTTGGTGAAAAATGTGACCCATCCAATCACAGAGATGGTGCGGGTGGTGGCAAAAATACGTGAGGGTAAATTGACCACTCGTGTCGATGGTAATTTGATTGGTGAGCTAGATCTACTTAAACGCGGAATCAACGCCATGGCAAGCTCACTGTCGGACTACCATGAAGAGATGCAACAAAATATCGACCAAGCCACTGTCGATCTTCGTGAAACACTGGAGCAGATTGAGATACAAAACGTTGAACTTGATCTGGCCAAAAAACGGGCGTTAGAAGCGAGCCGAATTAAGTCAGAATTCTTAGCTAATATGTCACATGAGTTGCGTACGCCGCTAAATGGTGTGATTGGCTTTGCCAAACAATTACTGAAAACGCCACTGCATACTAGCCAACAAGATTACATTCGTACCATTGAAAAGAGCGCCACTAACTTACTAGGTATCATTAACGATATTCTCGACTTTTCAAAACTCGAAGCCGGTAAAATGGTTTTGGAAAATATGCCATTTGCGCTGCGCGAAGTGATTGACGACACCTTCTCTCTGTTAGCAAATAGCGCCAAAGAAAAAGAACTTGAGTTGGTTGTCGACATCGAACCCGCTATCAACGATAACGTTTCTGGCGATGCGTTACGGGTCAGTCAAGTCGTGACAAACCTAGTAGGTAATGCAATTAAATTTACCGATAGCGGCAGCGTCCACTTAAAAATGCGCCTTATCGACGATGATAACGACACTATCAATATTCGCTGTGAGATAACCGACACAGGTATTGGCATCGACAAGCATCAGCAGAGTCAGCTCTTTCAAGCGTTTGGCCAAGCGGATTCCTCCATCTCACGTCGATTTGGCGGTACAGGACTTGGACTGATTATCACTAAGCGTTTAATCAACCGTATGGGCGGTCAGATTGGCTGCATTTCTGCACCAAACAAAGGGTCGACATTCTGGTTTACCCTACCATTAAAACTCAGCCAGTATCCCATTAGCCAGCCACTAGAAATTGACAAACTCTACCGCAAGTCGATTGTCTTATTTGAGCCAAGACCCCTTTCTAGAAAAGTTTATAAAACTTTACTTGAACATTGGCAGATGCGTGTCGTTACCGTGGCCAGCACACCTGAACTCAATGAGCTTATGCAGCATCGAAATGGCCACTTTGATTACGCTATCGTCAGTTGTCATGAGCTAGATCGGAGTCCAAAATTGCTTGAGACAGTGAACACTATCAAGGAAATGAGTGATTACCTGCTCTATATCTGCAGCAGTAATGATAGCGCGGCAAAGATGAATACCCTGCAATCGGCAGCTGACAAGGTGATGCAAGCACCAGTCGGAGAGAGGGCGCTGGCGGTTACCCTGATTAACCCTCATCGCGCCCAGTTTGAGGCTCTCCCCTTCAGTGACACGACCAAAGAAAATCTCAGTAGAGAGCCGCTTAATGTGCTCGCAGTTGACGACAACCCAGCCAACCTTAAACTGATTGACACGCTGCTTCGTGAGCTTGTCACCCAAGTCACCATTGCAGATAATGGCCAAAGCGCCGTCGATATCGCTAAAGCGAAAAGTTTCGACCTTATCTTTATGGATATTCAGATGCCGGGCACAGATGGATTTAGCGCGACCAAACAGATACGTGAACACTCACTTAACCGTAATACGCCCATTATCGCAGTAACGGCCCATGCCATTGCCGAAGAGCGTGAACGCATCAACCAAAGTGGCATGGATGGGTACCTTCCTAAACCTATCGATGAGGCCGCGTTAAAGAGTGTGATCAGTCGTTGGAAAACTCGTCCCAAGTTTACCCACTTTGACCAACACACCCTCAATTGGGAGCTTTGTCTGACCCAAGCAAATCAGAAGGCCAGCTTGGCATTAGAGATGTTACAGATGTTGGTTAACTCTATGCCTGAAACACGTGACAACATTACGCAAGCGCTCGATGCCCTGGACAGCAGCGCCATGCTGACCCATATACACAAACTGCATGGTGCTAGTTGTTACTGCGGTGTGCCGACCGTCCAACGCTTATGCCGAGAAATTGAGCTATCTCTGAAGAAAAATGACGATGTTGAAGAGGTAGAACCGGAAATACTAGAGTTACTTGATGAACTTTCTAAGGTAGAATCTGCCGCTAACCAAGTAATATCCCAGCTATCTATGGATGTGATCGATGAGCAATAAACCAGGGTTCTTCAAACGACTAAAAGCATTAGAGCTTGAACAGAAGAAATTGTTTGCTATCGCGCTTTGTCAGCGCATGTATCCCAACTACCAACTTTTCAGTGAAGTCTGTGAGTTTGGCGACCCCAAAGTACTCGACACCGCCCTAAATCTGCTTTGGCAATCGATGTATGACAATAAGTTAAAACTTAATATCGATATCTATCTAGAGCGTATAGACGCCGTTACGCCTGAACCTGCTGACTTCGATGTTTACGGTGTCTATCCTGCTATGGACGCGGCCGTCGCATTGATCTCACTGCTCAGTGCAATGCAAAGTAAAGTTGAAGACGACATCACCAATATCAGTAAGCTATCATCGAGCACCGTAGCAAACTATATAGAAGCCACACTGGACGAGGATATTGATGAGGACGCCTTAGACGACTTTGTCTTTAATCATGAAGTGATGCTTGAGGAAAAAGCACTGCAATCTTCTCTGCTGGATATTATTGAAGAAAACCCAAAAATCACCGCAGATTTTGTCAAAACCTTGCGCAAAGAGATTATTGAGTCAGGTATCTCCAACATCGGGATTGCGACCAACTGATCTGCAGATGAAAAAGCTCATTTACCAAGGCTACATATTGACCAACAGTGATGGGTTAACCGATTCTTGGACATTAACCATTGGAGACCAGCGTCGAGTTGGCTCCCTGTTTGAGCTAAGACGACAGATTAACTTTCATCAAGAGTTGGGGGTATTGCCCCCTCCAAAAGCCGCCTATCAGGAAGAGCGTGCGCCTCAAGCAACCCATAGCCGTAATCCTGTCCCAAACAAGCGACGCGAGTAGGCTCCAATAATGAAACGTCACAAATATTGTGGCGTTTTTTTTTGGTTACGCTATTAGACTTTTGCGCTATACGGTTAGGCCATCAAGCTGTGATACCTTAGCAACTCGCTAAACTCACAGGTCAATAGCCCCATGTTGCCAATACTCTCTCCACTCTTGACAGTTTTTGGCATCATGCTCGCTGGCTTTATAGTGCAAAAATGGCGAATTTTACCAGCTGGCAGCGACAATGTGCTTAACCAATATGTCTACTTTATTGCCTTCCCCGCCATCATGCTAATTGTTCTCGCCGAAACCCCTATCGAACAGATCAGGAATTGGGGGTTTATCGCAGGCTATAGCATCGCCATGACGCTAGTGTATCTGTTCACCACTTGGGTATCGCTGTGGCGAGATAAAAAACCAGCATTGGCTGCAATACGTGCACTCAATACCACCTTTGGCAACACCTCATTTATTGGCATCCCATTAATGATGATGCTCTACCCCAATAATCAACTCGCGCTTGCCGCCGCAGCCATTGCCAGCCTGCTCTCTGTCACCGTGTTTGCCATGGTGCTGGCTCAGCTCGCCCTGTATCAGGGGCAAACCGATAACGCCTTTAAAACCGTGACACTGGCATTAATGCAAAACCCAATCATTATTGGCAGTGCAATTGGGGTCGTCATTTCCGCATTACAGATCACCCTTTGGCCGCCCGTTAGCGGTGTCATCCGTCAGTTTGGACTCACCTCCAGCCCCTGTGCACTGTTTGCCATTGGCATGGTGTTATGTCAAGCCAATCAACAGCAAGGGCGTAACGCCCAAAGTAAAATGTCGACTTCAGCAGAACTCGCAACCCTAAACTTACTCAAATTAGTGATACAGCCACTAGTGGCTTACTGGTTGCTAATTCTCTTTGGCATCGACGGTGATCTACTAAAAATAGGAGTGATACTGGCTGCGCTGCCTACGGCTGCAAGCGTCTATCTGTTGGCGCAGCGATTTAACGTTAACGCAATAGTGAGCGCGCAAACCATCAGCCTAGGTATTGTATTAAGTTTCGCAGTCCTGCCGCTACTCGACCATATACTCTAGTCCTTCCACTAGGAAACATCAGCTCAAGAGACCATAAAACTTATGCCCCCTACAGATGCAAACGTTAAAAGGGAACGCCTGCAACCGATAAACTAACTATAATGATTAGTAGTTGAAGATAATTAAGCTATTTATATAATTGAATTTTAATAAAATATTATTAAAATTCAGCCAATAAATTGAATATACAGCAACAGCCGTCAGCCTCTGTAGATTAAAAATAACGCACAAAAAGCAAACAGGTATTTACTGTATAAAAAATCAGTATATACTGTGCATTAATACAGTACTTTGTAAAAGGATGTCATCATGCTTTGTCAGCTCAGCATCAATAACTTTGCCATTGTCCGCTTTCTAGAACTCGATTTTAAAACCGGCATGACCAGTATTACTGGTGAAACAGGCGCTGGTAAGTCCATTGCCATCGATGCATTAGGCCTTTGCCTCGGTAATCGCGCCGATGCTAATACCGTCAGACCTGGGGCAAGTAAAGCTGAGGTTAGTGCACGTTTCGCGTTAACTGATATTCCCTTAGCCAAGCGCTGGTTAGAAGATAATGACCTTGAGCTGGATGACGAGTGTATTTTACGACGCACCATTGGCAGTGACGGTCGCTCACGCGCTTACATAAACGGCAATCCGGTTCCGCTAAATCAGATGCGCACACTAGGCCAATTACTGATAGGCATCCACGGGCAACATGCTCACCACGCTATGTTAAAAAGTGAGCATCAGCTCACTCTGCTCGACAGCTATGCTAACCATAAGATGCTACTTGATAGCGTAAGCGCAAGCTATCAGCGCTATAAGTTGGTTGAGAAAGAACTGCAGCTATTACAACAGTCACAGCACGAGCGCATCGCTCGTAAACAACTGCTGCAATATCAAGTCGAAGAACTTAACGAGTTTGATTTAGGTGAAACCGAATTCGAAGAAATCGAATCCGAACACAAGAAGCTAGCTAATGGTACAGCGTTAGTGCAAGCCTGTCAGCACACGCTCTTTTTGCTGCAAGACAACGAACAAGGTGCGGTTGAATCTGTACTAAATATGGCTATCGACCATGCGCAAGAGCTAGAAGGGTATGATCCCGCGCTGACGACCATAGGTAATATGCTCAACGACGCCTTAATCCAAGTACAAGAAAGCAGCAGTGAGCTGCAGCGTTATCTCGATGGGCTAGAACTAGACCCTGATCATTTTGCTTATTTAGAGCAACGACTCTCTAAAATAATGCAATTGGCCCGCAAGCATCACGTCAATGCCAAACAGCTGTATCAACACCATCAATCTTTAAGGCTTGAGCTAAGCACCTTAGATTCCGATGAAGAGAAACTTGAAGAGATAGCCCAGCAACTTGAAAACTGTAAACAAGGCTTTGTGGCTAACGCCAAGAAGCTAAGCCAAAGCCGCAGTCGTTACGCCAAGGAACTGGACAAACAGGTGACTCAGTCGATTCATGAGCTAAGTATGCCAAAGGGTAAATTTGTCATCGATGTACGCTTTAATGAAACCATTATGTCACCCAACGGCTGTGACACCATTGAGTTTCAGGTGACGACTAACCCAGGCCAACCGCTGCAGGCTATCGCAAAGGTTGCCTCGGGAGGTGAGCTATCCCGTATAGGTTTAGGCATCCAAGTGATCACCGCGAAGAAAGTGGCGACCCCAACACTGATTTTTGATGAAGTGGATGTTGGGATCTCAGGACCCACAGCCGCTGTTGTGGGTAAAATGCTGCGCTCTTTAGGCGAATCAACTCAAGTATTCTGTGTGACCCATCTACCTCAAGTGGCGGGTAACGGACATCAGCACATGTTCGTGAATAAACAGAGTAAGGCAGGTCAAACTGAGACCTCTATGGTGCCACTAGATAAAACACAGCGCATCGAAGAGCTAGCAAGATTACTAGGCGGGGACACCATTACCACCAACACCCTAGCCAATGCCAAAGAGCTACTGCAAGGTTAAAACATTTGATTGTCGCCCCATAAAAAGGCCGCTGCACAATCAACCTAAGGTGATATAAACCTTGCTCAAAGTGCCTATCTATAGATGGGCACTTTGCTCGTATTTCCGCCAAGCATCGCCAATTTCAAGCTCTCAGCTCTAAGCTTTATGCTCTAAGCTATCAAACCTTCTTCTAAAGAGAAAACCTGATAAACTCACTTAGCGAAATAAAAAACTCATATCAATCAGTATCAAGGAATAAATCATGCGTCACTTTTTACGCGCCCTGAAATGGATTTCATTGACTCTAGTCGCTATTCCCCTCACCTTCTACATCATTTTAGTGCTAGTCAACCTGCATGACCAACCGCCGTCAGAACGAGTACAACGCAACCTCGCCCAAATCGCAGAAAGTGAGCGTACCCTAGCCCAGCACCTCAACAACAACGGCTATATTTTCTCACTGGGCTTCAATGTAGTAAAAGATATATCCCCCATGGAGGAAGGGTTGAAGCATCTAGAACAACTGCAAAGCCTGTCTCCCATGGAGAGAGGGAATACGGTCACAGCTGTGGGCGTTGAACTCCTCCAATTCTCCCTGTCAGACTGCCTCAAGCAAGAAGACTTCTTATTAGCCTGTGAAGCTCAACTCGCTCAAAACGATAACCTTGAAACCCTGTTAGCAGACAACTTGTGGCTCATCGAACGCTACCAGCAATTGCTGTCTACGGGCAATTGGCATGATCGCACGCCTTATAATGTCTATGCTTATCACATTCCCTTCCGAAAAATATTGATCGCGCAAAAATTATACCTTCTCAATATCTATCACCAAGGGGACAAGCTGCAAGCCGATCAAATACTGCAATTACTTAACACTGACATGCTGTTCTGGCAAACAGTGTCATCCAACACCTACCAGCTTATCACTAAAATGAGCAGCGCTTATGCCATCGAATCGACGATGCAACTGGGTGAACTTATCGTGTCTAAAGCCGCTATCCGTCTCAATAATCCTATGACTGAATTACCTAAAAGCTGGCAACATCCCCTGCCGGCAGCAGTCACCTCTTTTGATAACGCCAAGCTTGGCGAATGGAATTATGCTAATGGCATCTATGCGACCCTATTCAACGATGAGAGCGGCAAGCCATTATCAGTAACTGAGCAAGTGTTAACTTGGCTGATAAGCCCACTGGTAAAACCTCAGGACATGGCAAACCGTTATGCCCTTATGCTACAAAACCAAGTAAACATGGACCACTGCCAAGCTGGATTATCACTCGACACTGTCGCTTTTTTTGCTTACAACCCGCTAGGAAAAATGATGTTATGCAGCGGCATTCCATCCTTAGCGCCTTATCAGCAACGAATAGAAAAATTGGAAGCATTGAGGCTAAGTTTACTGGGCAGACTCGAGGGCAAGATGGCAGTAACCCCTGAGGTTATTGCCACAAAATAGGATAACAATTGAGGGTACTAGCTCGGTATCCTAAGATAATGTTAACTCAATATAGCAAACATCAACACAACACGCCTGCCTTAGCAGGCGTTAGCTAACCGACCAGATACACAAGTCCATGTAGGCACAAACAAGCAAACACTCCAGCCAGGACATCATCGATCATGATGCCGAAGCCACCATGAACTTTGGCGTCTAGCCATTTGATAGGCCAAGGTTTAAGGATGTCAAAAAAGCGGAATAGCCCAAAGCCCACCGCCAACCATTGCCAACCAGCGGGGGCAGCAATAAGAGTGATAAGTAAGCCCGCAACTTCATCCCAGACGATAGCACCATGATCATGAACGCCCATATCTTTCGACGCTTTATCACAGATATAGAAACCAGCAATAACGCTAAGCAGGGTAAGCCCTAAATACCAAGGTAGTGACAAATTCATCATCAATAGGTACAGAGGGATCGCCGCTATAGTACCAAAGGTCCCTGGCGCCTTAGCGGCTAAACCCGAGCCAAAACCCAAGGCCAAAAAATGAATAGGATGGGTCAGCGAAAGCTTACTTAGAACTGGATCGGTAGATAATAGTTTCATGCTTAGAAATGCTCAAATCCGTAGTTCTGCGGGCTAAAAGGCTCACCATCTTGCAGTAACCGTAACTTGTCACCAGTTGATACCTGGCCTACTTGCTTAAAACTAACACCCGAATGAGCCAGTGCCGTTTCTAGTGCACCGCGCTGCGATTCTGGCACAGTAAATAATAATTCGTAGTCTTCGCCACCCGTCAGGGCATAGCCCAGCGCTTGCTCGCTATCGACAGACGCCTGCATTGCAACGGATAACGGTAATTGAGTGACGTCGACAATAGCACCGACACCAGACTGTTTTAGGATGTGGCCGATATCTGAGACAAAGCCGTCAGAAAGGTCAATGGCACTTGACGCTAACGAACGTAGTGCTTGGCCCGCCAGGACGCGCGGCGTTGGGTAGTAGTGACGCTGAATAAAATACTCACCATGTTCACCTTTAATATTTTGCTTGCCGCGCAGGATATCTAGGCCTAATGCCGAGTCCCCCAAGGTACCCGTTACATAGATCCAGTCGCCATTTTTGGCGCCACCACGGGTAAGTGCTTTGCCCGTAGGAACTTGGCCATTAATGGTAATTGTAATGCTCTTCGGCCCACGAGTAGTATCGCCGCCCACTAAAGCGACACCGTAATATTGCGCCGCTTCACTTAAGCCATCACTAAAGTCGGCTAACCAATCCTCATCGATCTCAGGCAAGGTTATCGCCAACGTCATCCACGCAGGTTCAGCCCCCATCGCAGCTAAATCGGAGAGATTGACCGCTAATGACTTATAGCCTAGCGCTTTGGCTGGTATATCGGCAAAAAAATGCACATTCTCGACTAAAGTGTCACAGGAGATCGCAATGGATTTATTAATCGCAGGATTAACCAAGGCGCAATCATCACCAATGTTCAGTTCAACATCACGACGGGCTTGGCCACGCTGGGTAAAGAAACGCTCTATTACTTTAAACTCTTTCACAGTCTCACAACCATTATAGAAGTTAGTGTCACCACTCATCCATGAGGGCAAACCGCCAAACACTTTACCGTGCTGACATAAAAAACGGCATCCTAGGACGCCGTTTCTGCTATTACTTTTTAGCGACTATCTTATCGAGTATGCCGTTAACAAACTTATGGCCATCCTCAGCACCGAATGCCTTAGCAAGCTCAATGGCTTCGTTAATCGCGACCTTAAATGGCACATCCTTGCGGAAGGTCAGTTCATAGGTCGCCAGACGTAATACGGCTTTTTCGATAGGTGAAACCTCATCGAACGGACGCTCAATATGAGGAATAATTAACTCATCTAACTGAGGACACTTTATGGCTGTACCCGATAGCAATTCACGAAAATAGCTAACATCTACACCATCAATTTTTTGCTCAGTGAGAAATTCATGCTCCACATCGGCAACATTATTTCCGCTTAGCTGCCATGAGTAGATAGCTTGTACTGCTAGACGGCGGGCTTTACGGCGTTCTGAAGGTTTCATTTTTGTTCCTAATCTTACAACTGCTGTTCTAGTTCTTTCAGTACATTAACCATTTCTAGCAGACCCAGAGCAGCTTCACCGCCCTTGTTGCCCGCTTTAGTACCTGAGCGCTCAATTGCTTGCTCAATGGTATCAGTCGTTAACACACCGAATGAAACTGGAAGGTCAAACTCAAGTGCAACTTGAGCCAATCCTTTGTTGCATTCGCCTGCAACAAAATCAAAATGGGGTGTACCGCCACGGATCACAGCACCCAGTGCGATGATACCGTCAAATTTTCCGCTCGCGGCAACGCGACGCGCAGCCAATGGCAACTCTACTGCGCCAGGTACACGGACTACAGTGATATTGTCATCTGCAACCTGACCAAAACGCTTAAGTGTATCAACCGCACCCTCAAGCAGACTCTCAACCACAAAGCTGTTAAAGCGTGAAACAACAATAGCAACCTTGGCGTTTTTCGATTCGATATTACCTTGAACTACGTTCATTTATCTTACCTAAATTAGCTTAAATAAACCCGGCACGGGAAAAAAGAGGCCGTATAATACCACAGCGCTCGGCGTTGATCCCCATGCAATTTATCAGAAATGAGTTAAATTACGCAGATATGTCTTATTCTGCAATATATTCAGTGACTTCCAAACCAAAGCCTGACAGTGAATGGTAACGCTTTGGCGAACTCAATAGACGCATTGTCGTCACACCAACATCGGCCAATATTTGCGAACCAACGCCCACTTGACGCGATGTGCCTTGCCACTGCGCAGCTGCAACCGCTTCACCACGGTCTTCCAGCTCAAATGCTTTAACCTTGGCCAAGATGTCGCTGCTATGTTCTTGATGCCCCAATAGCACTAATACACCACCTTCATCGGCAATGCGCGCCATCGCTTTCTCTAATGGCCAGCTACGCTTTTCATCACGCTCTGAATGCAGCAAGTCATTAAAGGTGTTCTGCAGATGCACACGAACCAAAGTATTGGACGCCACCTCTCCCTTCACCAGCACATAATGCAGTTGATTATCTATGGTGTCGCGGTAAGTCAGCATGTCAAACTCACCGAAGCGAGTCGGCAATTTACACTTAGCTTCACGCACAACGGTCGTTTCTTTGGTGTTGCGGTACTCGATGAGATCCGCAATGGTGCCCATCTTTATGCCATGTTTCTCGGCAAATATTTCCAAATCGGGACGGCGCGCCATGGTGCCATCTTCATTCAAAATTTCAACGATAACGGCTGAGGGTTCACGACCCGCTAAACGGGCTAAGTCACAACCTGCTTCGGTGTGGCCAGCGCGAATAAGTACCCCACCTTCTTGTGCCATCAGTGGGAAAATATGCCCAGGCTGAACAATATCTGAGGCTTTAGCGTTTTTAGCAACAGCAGCTTGTACCGTCACAGCGCGATCTTGAGCCGAGATGCCAGTTGTCACCCCTTCTGCCGCTTCAATGGATACTGTAAAGTTGGTCGAAAACTGGGCATTATTGTTAGTAACCATCAGCGGCAGGTTCAGCTGCTCGCAGCGGGCTTTTGTCATGGTTTGGCAGATCAAGCCACGACCAAACATCGCCATAAAATTGATTGCCTCTGGCGTGACCATGTCGGCCGCCATAATCAGATCACCTTCGTTTTCTCTATCTTCATCATCCATCAAGATAACCATTTTGCCTAAGCGGATATCTTCGATGATTGCTTCTATGCTGTGTAGTGCCATTGTAAGACCTTGAAATATTTTTATAGTGTTAGTTATTTAATCTGTTAGTTGCCAGTTATGCCAGTGTCTATCTTAAAAACCCTGAGCGTGCTAACAGATCCATTGTCACTTCTGAGGTTTGGCTAACAGTTTCTTCTGTCTCCTTACCTGCATAGAACATTAAACGTTCTAGGTGACGAGCGATAAGATCAACCTCAATGTTGACACTATCACCCGCTTTTAAATCAATCAGTGTGGTTTCACCAGCGGTGTGAGGCACTATGGTTAATCGAAAACGATCATCATTGACTTCGTTCACCGTTAAGCTGACACCATCAATCGTAATAGAGCCTTTATGGGCGATATAGCGCGCTAACCCTTTAGGGGCCGTCAGCCAAAACTCTATCGCTTTGCCGCGAAGCTGTCGGTCATCGACGCTTGCCACACCGTCAACATGGCCACTCACCATATGACCACCTAAACGTGTGGTTGGCGTGACTGCTTTTTCAAGGTTAACCGCTCGGCCAACTTGATAATGGGCAAAACCCGTTAATGCAACCGTCTCGGCAGAGATATCGGCAACATAACCATCGGCCAAACGTTCCACAACGGTCAAGCAAACGCCATTAGTTGCGATACTGTCACCCAGTTTGACGTCACTTAAATCTAGCTTACCGCTGGCGACCGTGAGGCGAATGTCATCACCACGACGTTCAATCTTTCTCAGCTTTCCTACGGACTCTATGATCCCAGTAAACATCTCTACCTACTTATTATCAAAAACGTAAATTAAATATAAAACGATTGTCTTGGCCGACTGCTCGCTGCTCTAGCAACTTCATGCTAGGTAGCTGAGACATCTCAGTATAGTCGGGAAGTTTAACCAGGTTGCGACCCTGGCTACCCAGCAACTTTGGTGCCTGATACAAAACTAACTCATCAGCAAGCTGCTCCGCCATAAATGCGCCCGCTAACGTTGCCCCCGCCTCAACCATCACCTCATTGCACTGTTTTCCCAGATGCTGAAGCAAGTCCCTCAGCGGTACGCGTCCATTTTGAGGAGCAAGCAAGAGGTGGCTTACATGGGCAGGCCATAGGGCTTTTTGCGCATCAGTATACTCAAGGCATGAAACTAATAATATTGGCGAAGTCGCATTAAAGAGTGCCGCACTACTGGGCAATCTGGCTTGGCTATCGAGCACCACTCTAAGCGGTTGGCGTACCTGCTCAATGGTGAGTGTCTGCCCTAGCCCCCCTAACTCTGCATGACGCACAGTTAAACTTGGATCGTCGGCCAGCACGGTTTCTATACCTGTGATGACCGCACAATGACGGGCACGCATTCGCTGTACATCACGGCGAGCCTCGGGGCCGGTGATCCATTTAGACACCCCGTTAGAGAGCGCAGTCTTGCCGTCAATACTTGCTGCCAGCTTTATCGTCACCTTAGGCAAACCTGAGCGCATCCGCGTCATAAAGCCAGGGTTAATATTCGCAGCATCAGCTTGCAGTAAATTTATCTCAACTTCGATGCCCGCTTGCTGCAACATCTCAATACCGCGACCCGACACTTGGGGATTTGGATCCGTCACCGCCACCACGACCCGAGCAACCTTAGCGTTAATCAGTGCCTCTGCACACGGTGGGGTACGACCATAATGGCTACAGGGTTCTAAGGTAACATAAGCCGTTGCACCGACAGCGCGCTCCCCCGCCATGGCTAGTGCATGGACTTCAGCGTGAGGTCCACCAGCAGCGATATGAAACCCTTCACCGACCACAGTTTCATTGACAGTAAGCACACACCCCACACTCGGGTTAGGGCGCGTGGTGTATTGACCACGCTTTGCCAGTTTGATGGCGCGCGCCATCATCTCAATATCAAATTTCGACCACGGCATCTCATTATCATCCGTATTCAGCTAGTGTCTTATCAATCCAAATTACTTGGCGGCTTTCTCGCTTTGTAATTTCGCTATCGCCTCACCAAATTCAGAGACATCTTCAAAGGCGCGATAGACAGAGGCAAAACGGATGTAAGCCACCTTATCTAAGTTAACTAAGTGATCCATCATTAAGTTACCAATCATCTCTGAGGTCACTTCACGCTCGCCTGTCGCCCTTAGCGTTGACTTAATTTTTGTGATCGCTTGTTCAATTTGGTCCATCGAAACTGGGCGCTTTTCAACGGCTCTTAACATGCCACCGCGTAATTTCTCTTCATCAAAGGGCTGACGACTCCCATCTTGTTTAACCACCCGAGGCATAACGAGTTCTGCGCCTTCAAAGGTGGTAAATCTCTCGTGGCATTCAACACACTCACGACGACGGCGAACCTGATGGCCATCGGCAACCAAACGTGAATCAATCACCTTAGTATCGGTTGCGCTGCAAAACGGACAATACATTGAGCCTCCAGCAGAAAAGTAGTTATCCCCGCCACATATATTATCGAAACCCGCCTATAGACAAAATGTCAGCTCAGAGGTCTACCATGGCGTACATCCACAATGGTTCTCCCAGCTTTTAATGCTCATTTTATCTTTTTGAGTTCGATAACCTATTTTGTGTGATGAAGTATAATTCGTCATCCAGCCATTAACGGTTGGACAATAGAAACAAAAATGGCCGCTAGAATAGCGGCCATCGAAGTTTACCTGATTTAACCCATAAGGTTAACCGTAAACAGGGAACTTAGCGCACAATTCAAGCACCTGGTGTTTAACACGCTCAATCGTCGCTTCGTTAGTGATGTCATCAAGCACATCACACATCCAGTGCGTTAACTCAACCGCTTGCGCTTCTTTAAAGCCACGACGAGTGATAGCTGGTGACCCAATACGCAGACCTGATGTCACAAACGGTGAACGTGGATCATTGGGTACTGAGTTCTTGTTTACTGTGATATTAGCATGGCCAAGCGCCGCATCTGCGTCTTTACCTGTAATATCCTTAGCAATCAAATCGAGTAGGAACAAATGGTTATCTGTACCACCTGACACAACATCATAGCCACGTTCAATAAAGGTTTGCGCCATCGCCTTAGCGTTAACAACCACTTGCTCTTGATAGGCTGTGAACTCAGGTTCTAATGCTTCTTTAAAGGCTACCGCTTTAGCTGCGATAACATGCATCAACGGGCCACCTTGGCCGCCTGGGAATACCGCAGAATTTAGCTTCTTGTAGATATCTTCATCATCACACGCAGATAAGATTAAACCACCGCGAGGACCAGCAAGGGTCTTATGGGTTGTGGTGGTTACAACGTGCGCATGAGGAAGTGGATTCGGGTAGATACCCGCAGCAACCAAACCGGCAACGTGTGCCATATCGACAAATAAGTAAGCGCCGACTTTATCAGCGATTTCGCGGAATTTACCCCAATCGATGATGCCAGAATAAGCACTGAAACCAGCGATAATCATTTTAGGCTTATGCTCAACAGCAAGACGTTCAACTTCGGCGTAATCAATTTTGCCAGTCGCCTCATCGATACCATACTGAACCGCATTGTAAAGCTTACCAGAGAAGCTAACATGTGAACCGTGAGTCAAGTGACCACCGTGCGCAAGGCTCATACCGAGTACCGTATCGCCGCCTTGAAGCAGTGCCATAAATACCGCTGAGTTAGCTTGTGAGCCTGAGTGAGGCTGAACGTTGGCATAGGTTGCGCCAAACAGTTCTTTAGCGCGTGAAATAGCCAGTTCTTCTGCAATATCAACGTGCTCACAACCACCGTAGTAACGCTTGCCTGGGTAACCTTCAGCATACTTGTTGGTAAGCTGTGAACCTTGGGCTTCTAGAACGCGAGGACTGGTGTAATTTTCTGAAGCGATAAGTTCGATGTGCTCTTCTTGACGACGAGTTTCATCTTGGATCGCTTGAAACAGTTGTGGATCAAAGTCCGCGATATTCATATCTTTTTTCAGCATTGGTCACTCCAGCTGTAAAGTCTTATAGTAGGGTTGCGCGGTATTCTACAGTGCAATCGATCACAATCCCAGCGTTTGCAACATGAAATTACTTGTCATTTAGCAATAGAAATGTTCATCCATTACTCAATATTTACTTTAGAGATTAACTGAGTCGTTGTTTTCGCAGTGCAATTACCAAAGACGCAATAAAAGCACTGCTTTACAGCGTGTTGCACAAAAACACTGTTTTGCTAACCCAGCAAATCCCTGGGTTAGTAGTGGTATTCCAACTGGAGCCAAGTACGCTGCTCAGTATCATCGAGTCGACTATATATGCTCGGATTTTCTATCCCTTGTATCTCACCACTTCGGTCAATTCGCTCATGGTGTAAACTCATGCTTAACCCCTCGTTGATGAAGTAACTCAGGTAGACTTCATATCTATCTCTGGCATCGTTAAAATCAAGGTCGTTCACATTGGGGTTCCAACCAGGCTGGCGCTCATTGTCTTTACCATCAATGGAGTCCCAACGTTGAGATTTGACACTCATGCCCAACAGCAGATCTCGATAGCTGGCCTCAACCGACAGGTTAAAGGTATGTCCCCAAGCGTAGCCATATTCCCCCTCCCAGAGTACCGACTTAGTGCCCCAAAAATAACGGCCTTGAGAGAGGTAATCTTTCGTGGCGAATGGCTTCACCATGGCAAAATCACCAAAGATATCGCTTCTTACTTCGATATTAAAATCTTGGTTGGACCATGTGCTGCCAATCGATAAACCAAGCAGATTAACTAACGCATAAAAGTCCTCATCGGCTTCCAAACCTAAACTGGTGTACTCCATCCCCGTAGAGGGGCCAATATAAAAACGGTGCGACCAGCTATCAGCCAGTTCATTGGCACTCTTTTGATGGCCAACATAGCCACCTAACAACAACTGTGTGGCCATCTGCCACTCTTCAACGCCATCTTGAGAAAGACCCGTCTCCATTGCCATCTCAACCAAGGTCGGTGTGCCGCTGAGGGTGTCATAGTGACCCGCTCGACTATCAACAGTCGCTTTCATCCCTAATGTCAATTGCGTACTGGAGACATCAGCAACTTCTTTGCTGGTATAGAGCGCACCGGTATATAAGGTAAATTCATCTATGGTTTTACTGCGGTTAAATCGTGGTGGGCTGGCATAGTCAAACCAACCTCGAATCGTTTGTGAGGGGTTAAATACCCAACCGACAGTTGCGGGGATCCACCCATCTTTGGACTCAAGCATCTCGGCAAGTTGGTACATACTCTCCCCCAACACCGCACCGCCCCATGTGGTGACTATTTGGTCATTAATACTCACGACCTCTTTGTACTCAGCAAACACTTCCCAAACTGTCGAGGCCACAAAACTGCCTAAGGTGGCTTCATAATAGTTAAAGCCATGATTACGAAACGCTTGCTGATAGAGCGCACCAGCGTATGCATGGCCCCAGTTCATACCAATATCGTTATCATCATATTTCCACGACTCACTGCTGGTCAGCCGGTCATAGAAAAACTGAGCAGCATTACCATCTATCTCATAATCAAAGTCATCTTCCATACTATCAGCACCGACTTTGTAGAGCAGTTCGCCCAGCAACAGCACAGTGGTCAGTTCAATACTTGCTCCCCACCAGCTTTTCTCACTCGTATCACTATCTGTGGCAAGCACAAACCCATCACTGGCGTCATCGCCACTGCTCGAATTAAGACTATCAGCAAACACCAACGGGGTACTGTTATGATGTTGATTAGAGGTTGCCGCAG
The DNA here is from genome assembly GCF_000518705.1 of Shewanella colwelliana ATCC 39565. Lineage (GTDB taxonomy): Bacteria > Pseudomonadota > Gammaproteobacteria > Enterobacterales > Shewanellaceae > Shewanella > Shewanella colwelliana. The sequence continues at coordinate 153,537 of NZ_JAEC01000013.1, read as the reverse complement.
CGGCGACCCCAGACAAACTCACTCCAGCCAGTGATAATGCCACCATTAGCGCGGAGGTGGTCGGTTTAAATATGTTCAAGATGAATCCTTTATCCCAAATATTTTGTTTAGCGGAGTTTCTGCCCACACCAAAATGTTGGTCGAATGTTAACAATAATTATTGCCGTACGCCAAACTAAACACCGCTTCGTCAGCCAAACAATAAGTTACCCCGCCAAAATCCGATTTAAGTTCAAACTCGATTGCAGTAGAATTGCCCCCATTGTTTCGTCAGTGAGTAAATTTATCATGGCTCAGTTTGTATATAGCATGCTTCGAGTGGGCAAAATCGTCCCACCTAAAAAGCAGATCCTTAAAGATATCTCCTTAAGTTTTTTCCCTGGTGCAAAGATTGGTGTTTTAGGTCTTAACGGCTCTGGTAAATCTACCCTGCTGCGCATCATGGCTGGTATTGATACTGAAATTGAGGGTGAAGCGCGCCCTATGCAAGATCTTAAGATTGGCTACCTACCGCAGGAACCCAAACTTGATGAGCAACAAACCGTGCGCGAAGCCATTGAAGAGGCTGTCTCTGAGGCCAAAAATGCACTGACACGATTAGATGAAGTGTATGCCCTATATGCCGAACCCGACGCCGATTTCGATGCGCTCGCCAAAGAACAAGGTGAGCTTGAAGCTATCATTCAGTCTCAAGATGCCCATAATCTGGACAACATCTTAGAGCGTGCAGCTAACGCACTGCGCCTGCCAGATTGGGATGAGAAAATTGAAGTGTTATCTGGTGGTGAGCGTCGCCGTGTTGCTATCTGTCGTCTATTGCTTGAAAAGCCAGACATGCTGCTACTCGATGAACCGACCAACCACTTGGATGCGGAATCTGTCGCTTGGCTTGAGCGCTTCTTGCAAGATTACACTGGTACCGTGGTAGCCATTACCCACGATAGATACTTCCTCGACAATGCTGCGGGTTGGATCTTAGAACTTGACCGTGGTGAGGGGATCCCGTGGGAAGGTAACTACTCTTCATGGCTTGAACAGAAAGATGCGCGTTTACAACAGGAATCTGCCACTGAAAGCGCTCGCCAAAAAAACCATCGCCAAAGAGCTAGAGTGGGTACGCCAAGGCGCTAAAGGTCGCCAATCAAAAGGCAAGGCACGTATGGCGCGCTTTGAAGAGCTTAATACCAACGACTACCAAAAGCGTAATGAAACCAATGAACTGTTCATTCCACCAGGACCGCGCTTAGGTGACAAGGTTATCGACGTTAACGGTCTAACCAAGTCCTATGGCGATCGTGTACTGATCGACAACTTAAGCTTCTCTGTACCTAAAGGTGCAATTGTCGGCATTATCGGTGCTAACGGCGCGGGTAAATCGACACTGTTTAAGATGATTTCAGGCGCTGAGCAGCCAGATAGCGGCAGCATCGAAGTAGGTGAATCGGTACAAATTGCCTCGGTAGAGCAGTTCCGTGACTCAATGAATGACAAAAACACCGTATGGCAAGAGATCTCCGATGGGCAAGATATTATGCGCATCAACAATACCGAGATCCCAAGCCGGGCATATGTGGGCCGCTTTAACTTCCGCGGCGGAGATCAGCAGAAGATCATCGGCACCCTGTCAGGTGGTGAGCGTAACCGTGTCCACCTTGCCAAGCTGTTGCAAGCGGGCGGTAACGTATTGCTTCTCGATGAACCCACCAACGATCTAGACGTTGAAACCTTGCGAGCACTGGAAGAGGCGCTACTTGAGTTCCCAGGCTGTGCCATGGTTATCTCACATGACCGTTGGTTCCTCGATAGAATCGCGACCCATATTTTGGATTACCGTGATGAAGGTAAGGTTAACTTCTATGAAGGTAACTACACCGAATACGCCACTTGGCTAAAAGAGACACTTGGGGCCGATGCTATTGAACCTCACCGTCTCAAATACAAGCGCATGAATAAGTAACCTTAGGCATTTATTCTCTGCTCTATAAGGCGCTATGCAGATAATGCTAGCGCCTTTTTTATGGCCTGGAGTTTGGCTTTGCTAACCTAACTCAGCAAGATAGACTCGATTAAATGAGCGGCTATCATGCGATGATGCAAGGGAATTACCCAGCGCAGACAAGCGGTACAGACTTTCGCTGACGAAAATCACGCCTTCCCCTGATAAGCTTGAAAAATTTATTTGAAGTATTTTGAAGATTATTTTGAACTATTTGCTCACGCACCACTCTGATTAACTGTAACGAATTATTGAGCTGGGTAGTCTAGCATTACACAACTCTTTCATTGTTCATCATCATCTCCCTTTGGCGACCGATTGGGTCCCAGGACATAAACTATCGCTAGCGCAGTCGGTTTATGCATTAATAATTATTTTATGGCAGCCTTTTGGTTGCCATTTTTTTTGCCTGCAATAGCACAGATAAACAACAAGATAGCCATTCAATTAGTAGCGGTACTCCCCCCTTCTTCAATGGAATAACCAATTTATTTGAATTTATTTGGAACTAATCCCCAAACCGAGACTCATACATTAGGTAACGAATTTTTCATCATTGTTTGTTCATCATCTCCCTTTGGGATCATCTGGATCCCTGGAGCATTAACCCTAAAGCTAGCGCATATGGATTAATGACTCTGTCGCAGTTGGATTGATGGTAACCCTTTGGGTTGCCATTTTTTTGCCTAAAAAAACGCCCACCAGCACATTGAGCTCGGTCAATACCTCAAATATCGGTAATAGGTAAAAAAAATATGACGCGGCAGGAACTAAATGACAATGGCGCACTCATAGATAGGGTAACAACTTTTTCATCATCGTTTGTTCATCATTTATTGGCGACTGTATGAGTCCCACGGTGGTTAATCCCACGCTAGCGCACAAGATTAATCACCAACCTAACAAATTGTTATGGCAACCCTTTTAGGGTTGCCTTTTTTTTACTTAGTTTTTGCTTAGCCAGCGAACTGTTTATCTAATTGCACGGCTAACGAGGGATGATACCCACCACGAGCCTTAGCATAAATAGCGGCTAGCTCAGTGTGATAGCCAGCAAGCTGTAACTCGGTAAATAGTGGGCGCACAAACTTACCACGACCTATTTTAACCAAATATTGCTCAAGCGCCGGCAGTACAGGGTCGTAGTGATTACGGATCGCCACACGATACCAATCACAGGCTATTTCGGCGTTGGTTGAGTGAGTAAAATCAAACACTTCGTCTAACTGCATCAATGTCTGTTGACTGATGCTTTCAGGCAAACACCCTAAAAAATACTGCCAGTGATGCACACGCCAATCTTGGGTGTTTTGTTTATCGATTTTGCCCCCAGCTTGCCAATCAGTAAGCAACGCATCCACTTTATCCAGGCTGTCTGAGCTAGGCGGCGTAAACCAATAAGGCATGCCTCTGCCATATACCCACTCTTGCAACACTTGCTCGGAGATCTTATCGCCATGTTCAACTAACAAAGTCTGCTTGGCATAGTCAACAAAGGTTTCGGTGGTGATCGCTTCAAAGGCAAAGTGGCTGACATATTGATAAAGGAACTTATCAAACGACTTTCGACCCAAACGTTTTTCTAAGTCGTGGACAAACATCGAGGCTTTATCATAGGTAAAGCGGTTAAATGCATCGTTAGGGTCGCCCGCTTGCACATTGGCGGGTAACGTCTGCGCCGCCAATGGCATTGATGCCAACTCCTCTTTTAAGCGCCCATACTCCAACACCACCTCAAGCTGTGCTTGCTCTTTACCAAATACCGCTTCAACAATTCGATTGGTGAAATAGGTGGTAAAGCCTTCATTGAGCCACAAATCACGCCAAGTTGCGTTACTGACTAAATTACCGGTCCAAGAGTGCGCCAGTTCATGGGCAACGGTTGACACTAAGCTTTTATCACCGGCAATCAATGTCGGTGTCATAAAGGCAAGTCTTGGGTTTTCCATGCCGCCAAAAGGAAAGCTAGGTGGCAGCACTATCATGTCATAACGCCCCCATGGATAGGGACCAAGCAGCGACTCTGCAATCTCGACCATCCGCTCAGTATCTTCAAACTCCTTAACCGCAGCACTCAAGACTTCTGGCTCAGCATAAACCCCGGTTCTTGGGCCTATTGCACCAAATTGTAAATCGCCAACTGCGATTGCCAGCAGATGCGTCGGGATCGGCTTCTCCATTTCAAAGATAAATTTACCGTCAAGCGGCGTGCTCGCATCATTCATTGCGCTCATCACTGCGCGCATGCCTTTAGGCACTTCAACGCTGGCGCTAAAGGTTATACGTGCCTTAGGGCTGTCTTGTAGCGGGATCCAACTACGGGCATTGATCGGCTGTGATTGGCTAAAAAGAAAAGGTAACTGCTTACCACTGGTTTGCTGCGGCGTTAACCACTGCAAGCCTTGAGCGTCGGCAGAAGTACGGTAGCTAATGGATACCTGCTTGGTAGCCGACAGCAGGCTGATATTCAGTCGTTCGCCAAGAATCGGGTCCTGCTGGTCGACGCTGAATGCTAACGCCTGCCCGACATCATCAACAATAGACTCAATGGTAAGTGAGCGGCAATCTAAGTACAGCTCACGACACTGGGGGTCGAGATAATTGAGCTGCAAATCCACCTTACCTAACAACTGCTTTTGCTCAAACTGTACCGACAGCGCAAGATCTAAATGAGTAACTCTAACGTTATCGACATTAGCAAACGAATGATGATCTTGATTATTATCCCATTGCTTGGACACTGATGATTCCTTCTTATGGTGGGTAGAGGATTGAGGATATTGTAATCATCTTCCCCAACAATGCCATTGAAATTGACATTATCAGGTGAAGATGAAACACTTCTGCATATTTTATACAAACATAACCAATAGGAAAAGCAACGTGAGCAGATTAAGCCTATTCCCCATCGTTCCTCTGTTTTTATTCCCCAGCCTTTGCAGTGCCAATACCGACGTTGCGCCATTGAACGAAATCTTAAGCCAGCAGCATGATTGCAGTGAAACCATTACCATTCGCTCGCAAGCCTTGACGCAAGAGCAAGTCATCCAAGCCTGTGCTTTACTGCAAAAACAGGAAGCCAAATTTCACCAACTCTTTGGCACTGAAGGTAAACCTGTGGCCAACGACAATAATCACCGTATGCGGGCTAACGTATACCATAGCCGTGAAGATTACACCCGCTACGTGACCGCCCATTTTGATGTCCCTAGCGACAATGGCGGCATGTTCTTAGAGGGACTCCCTCATGTTAAGGGCAATCAAGCAGAGTTTGTCGCCTACGAGAAAAAGGGCCAGATCTGGAATCTCGCCCATGAGTATGTGCACTATTTAGATGGCCACTTTAATCTATATGGCGATTTTTGCGCCTCACTGCATGACTCTCATAGCGCACCCGAGTACTGTCCAAAACCTGCACCGCTACTGCCGCACTTAGTGTGGTGGAGTGAAGGCCTTGGTGAATATATCTCTCAAGGCAATGATAACCCTGCCGCGATTGCGATTATTGCCAAGCAAAACTATCAACTTAGCGATCTGTTTAATACCAGCTATGAGCAAAATGGTGGTACAGACCGCGTCTATCGCTGGGGGTACTTAGCGGTGCGCTTTATGATGGAAAACCATAAAGATAAGCTAGACACTATGCTTGGCTTCACCCGCAAGGGCGACTACCCACGTTATCAAGCACTCATTAAGCAATGGGGCACCAGCATGGATGAAGAGTTTCAAACCTGGCTGCAAGGCCTAACCGCAACATCTTAAGTGCACTTATCGCCATCAATATACGCGTTACTCACTAGTGACTGGTTGCGTGCGGTACAACCAGTAAAGTCCTTGACTTGCAGTAGTGGCAAACGCGGTTTCATGGTAAGCACCGTTTATCTTTACGGTATTGATGGTCAATTTTTTGCCTACTGCAACTTCAAGGTGCCGCGTTAACTTAACGGCACCTGCCACCATATCATGCTGCATCCCCGACTTATCTGGCGTCTCAAATTCCCCCACAGCAATAAACACACGGCGCCGTGCTTGATAATGCTGTGCAGGCATAGAAAGAAGTGCCTCCTTGTGATACCAAACTGATGGACTCCCTAACAGATAGCTATCAAACAGCGCTGGGCGACTTAATAGCAAATAGGCCCCCAGCAGGCCGCCAAGGGAGTTGCCCACAAACGTGCGATTATCTTGCTGAACCCGATAGTGCTTTGCCATAAACGGAAACACCACCTGCTCAATATAATCCGCGTAGGCGTCGGCACCACCCGTTTCTAGCTTCCAGCCATCATCCTTCACAGGGGTGTAGTCCCGTACCCGGCTCTGAGGGCCTTTATCAGCCTTGGCATAAGACAAACCAACAATAATAGCCTCTTGCATCTTATTGTTATTCATCGGGAAACGGGTTACACCTGAGACAATTTGAAAAGCATAAGGAGCGTCAGTAACATAGATAACCGGATACAGCTTACTGGTATTGCGCTGATAAGATCTGGGCAACTTAACCCAAAGCGGATAAACCCGCTGATTTAAGGGATGGCTGAGCTCAAACACCTGTGTACGGGGGATAACTACTGAGGAAGATGTCAAGGCTCTCTCCTCGCCCCAACAGGTAAGACTTGCCATCAGTGTAAGCACGATAAACAACCCGGCTAATACGTTAGCTCGCATGATATATTTCTTCCCTAAAATTTTGCCAATGTTTACCCCAGCAAGCCTACTTTAGATTGTGTTAAAGCCCAAGTTATTAGCCATTTCAGTAAGTCATTTCAGCTAACATCTAAAAAAAATAGAAAAAATTAAAAATTATCTGAACTAATTGGAAAAAGTGCACTCTGACTATATGAACAGAATTTGCAGCAGTTGAATATTCACTCCTTCGGCTGGTTATATTTTTCATCGTTCATCATCATTCCCTTTAGATAGTGTCTAGCGCCACTATCGCCAGATTCCAGATTGGAACTTATAGCGACCTTATTAAGGTCGCTTTTTTTTATCTAAAATTTGGCTGAGACGCTCGATAGTTTGGCCTGTTTGAGATACGTTTATTAACCCGAGTTCAGGTTAATTAGGCCTTCTTTGACGAGTATAAGTCGGAATATCAAGTTCAGTAGAAAACGGCTTATCACGCTTACTGCTGGCCTGTTTTTCCAAAAAATCATGTACATTTATCAGCTCTGCTGAACTAAAACGATCTTTTTTAGACCCTGATATGACAACCTCATCCTGGGTTAATAATCCCTCTGTTGGCGCTTGAATGCCCGTTGCTATCACCATCAACTCAAGTTCACAGTCCAACTGTGGAACAATCGTCAACCCTATGATCACTAATGCACTGGGATCTAGCTGCTGGTGTAAGGTTTCCCCAATTTTATTATATTGACTGAGTTCAATACTCTCTGTAGCAATAACACTAACAATAGCCCCCTTGGCTTGGGTAAGATCAACATCTTCCAATAAAGGATTTTTCAGGGCCTTATTGATTGTGAGCAACAGATCTTCACCGGCCTCTTGCTTAGCAACGCCCATTGCCGCTCGGCCTTGATGACTCACTACGGCAATAAAATCATTTAAATCAATATTAATCAGTCCCGACTGACTGATTGTCGTCGTTAACCCTAGCAACACATCTTGCAAAATGCGGTTACTTTCAAAGAAGGCGTTAACTAGGCTAACTTTTTTATCCAACGCTTTGGATAATTGATCGTTAGGTAGCACAATCACGGCATCGGCATACTGCATTAATTGCTCGATGCCCGTTTTCGCCAATTGGTTTCTTTGACACCCTTCAAAGCTAAAAGGGCTACTGACGACGGCGACTAAAGGCTTATTGAGATCCTTTGCTACAGAAGCCATAAAAGGGATCGCTCCCGTTCCAGTCCCTCCTCCCATCCCGCCAGTAATAAAGATAATATCGGCAAGCTCAATAAGCTCTCTAAGCTCTGCCTCTGATTCCTGTGCTGCATCATGGCCTTGCTGAGGTTTAGCACCAGCACCTAATCCTTTTGTGGTTTCTAAGCCGATTTGTAGGCGAGTACTACATTGAGATGCAGCCAGTGACTGGGCATCGGTATTGACCGCAACAAAGTGCAGGTTATCACCAAAAGAAACCTGACTAAGTTGGTTTATGGTATTACAACCACAGCCTCCCACCCCAAAAACGGCAATACGCGGCACTTGGCTATTTTGCGTTAGTATTTCAAACATTAGCTAACCTCCTTGGATTTGTACCTAGAAGCTTAACTTGTGGCTGCGACAGACTTAGTCGTAACAGTTTGATATTGGCTACTGACTTTACTGATTAATCGCGTGAAATGGGCTCTTAGCTTGAGTGGAGCAACAATCTCAACGTTGTCTGCCAGTTCCCACAGAAACGCCCTAAACCTGGGGGTGTCCTTAACACTCGCTGTGACGCGATAGCGACCATCTTGCAATTGCTCAACATCTTGGTTTTCACTTAACTTGGCATTACTCAAAATAAAGTTTGCCGATGGCGTAAAACGTAACTCGATATCAATTAACTCCGCTGTATTGGCGATTCCACTATGGGCGATATCAAAATCATCTCTGGTAATGGCCGGGGTATCGAGCAGCTGGATATCGCGCAATAAGTCAATCGAGCGTACATAACGCCTTGAATCAAACTCGCCGATAGTAAACGCCAGTAACACCACACCATTGGATATTTTGATCCCCTCAGGATTGAGCGGCATATAGTCAATCCAGTAACTTTTACCTTTGATAACCCGCTTGATTTGACAGGCTATTTGGCGCTTATGTAATAAGGCCTCTTGAATGGTTTCAAACGATTTTGGATCTGGCTCGGCGCAGATATAGGGAAAAGGTTCAGGTAATTGCGCAACCCGACATGCCCAGTACAACCAAGGATTTTCTGGATCACTGGCAAGCACTTGATCTGCGCGTTCAAAATAGGGCGTAAGTTGTTTAAGACTTTGCGGTGGTAGCAACTGGCTGGCACTGTGTTTTAGGGTATGAAACGCCAGTGCCATATGGTGATCCATCAAGGTCAAATTGAGGCCACGCCAACACGCTGCAATCGACCAGCCAAACGGTTTACATCTGTCATCGAGCACAAGGCCAAAAAGCCCCATATCGTACATGGATTTCAATTCCCTTTGCACGGTTCTTAAGCCCACATCGAAGTCGCGACTATGTAACCGGTCGGCAATAGCATTTGCGGTAATTCGACGAGGGTGGCGAGGGATTTGCTCTAGCATAGCAAGCTGGCGCTGGATATTCGTTTGCATCAAAGCTTCTCATAATTCTTTGTGCCACCAGCATAACCGCTACCTACGACAAAATCTGACGCAGCAATAACTATTTTAATGAAAACCTTTAATTTAGCTTCATTTTGTATTCAATTGGCTGATGCTAGCGTTAACCTTCATTGTGACTAATGGCTTGCAGAAGCTGAAGCACATAGATGCCAAATGTCGTGATCATATGGTCACAGCCGTACCTACACCGAGTTATCTGACCCTATGGAAAGGTTTTGGACAAAATAAGTGTTGTTACTCATTACTCGTATCAAGTGAAGCTAAATCGAAGAAATTGAATACCCCAGTATAGATGCAGCTGAGGGTATCGAAAACAGCATCTTTTTTGTTAAGCGGCCATCGCCAAATACGATGCAGCCAAACGCTACTCAAACAAAAATGTCGTCTTCATTTGAAGACAAAAAAGGCCTCCGAGGAGGCCTTTTTTACTTAGAATAAAGCTTACAGGCGAATGCCAGCTTTCTCTAAATCTTTTGCAGTGACGCTGCGAGGTAGCGGCACATAACCATCTTTTTCAACAATTTGCTGCCCCTGCTTTGATAGCACAAAGCGAAGGAACTCACGCTCTAGCGGTGCTAGGTCTTTGTTAGGGTGCTTGTTCACATAAACGTATAGGTAACGTGATAGTGGGTAGCTACCGTCTGCAGCGTTAGCCGCTGTTGCGTCGATGAACTTATCACCTTTCTTAGAGATAGCAACGGCTTTTACGCCAGCAGTCTTATAACCGATACCCGAATAACCAATAGCGTTAAGTGACTGCGATACAGACTGCACCACTGATGCAGAACCTGGTTGCTCGTTTACGTTGGCTTTGAAGTCGCCTTTACATAGGGCTTTCTTCTTGAAGTAGCCATAAGTACCCGATACTGAGTTACGACCGTATAGCTGCACATCTTTAGCAGACCAGCCGCCTTCTAGACCAACATCACCCCAACGTTGTACATCGCTACCGCCACACTTATGTGTTGCAGAGAAGATGCCATCGATCTGCTCGATGCTTAGGCCTTGGATTGGGTTGTCTTTGTGTACAAATACCGCTAGTGCATCAATCGCAACACGGATCGCAGTAGGCTGATAACCGTAATGTTTTTCAAAGGCTTCAACTTCGTTTGGCTTCATCTTGCGGCTCATTGGTCCAAACTGAGATGTCCCTTCAGTCAATGATGGTGGCGCTGTAGAAGAACCCGCTGCTTGAATTTGGATGTTCACGTTTGGATACATCTCTTTATATTCTTCAGCCCAAAGTGTCATCATGTTGGCTAAGGTATCTGAACCTACAGAAGAAAGGTTACCCGATACGCCACTGCTTTTTTCATAAGTTGGCAGTGATGGATCAAGTGCTGCCATCGCGGCTGCAGAAAATACACTAGCGGCTGTTAAACTCACCGCACCGACAAGCTGTTTAAGTTTCATTCTTTGCTCCAGTGTTAAGCTGATTTGCTTACTTGCTTCATTTAAGTTGCAGCCAGTATCAATCGCTACAGTGACAAGTCTATGACTGTGATGTGACACTTAGATGACAAAGGCCACGAAAACCGCTTTTTCGGCTAATTTTATTCGCTTATCACCGCAAACTGTCGTGTTTTTGCAATAAAAAAGCCGTCTACAATAGACGGCTCATAAAATTGAAGCCTTGCTTAAGCCGCTTTATGACTCATCAATTAAGTGCGGTGGGATGGTAAAGCTAAAACAACTGCCTTTGCCAAGCTGGCTAGTAATATTAAGCTCGCTTTGGTGATGACTTAAGGCATGTTTAGTAATTGCCAAGCCTAACCCTGTGCCGCCACTTTGGCGAGAGCGTGCACTGTCAACACGATAGAAACGCTCTGTCAGTCGACTTAAATGTTGCGGAGCAATCCCCTCACCCGTATCCGTCACACTAAACTGCGCTCCAAGGGGAACACGCTGCCAGCTAATGCTAATGGTGCCACCGGGCTCCGTATAACGAATTGCGTTTGACACCAAATTAGAACAGGCACTGCGCAGTTGCACCTCATTGCCATAGATATTTAAACCCGGCTCACAACTCACCTTAAGGATATATTGACCTAAGGCTAGCGCATTGGCCTCCTCTTTAATGGTATCCATGATCAGGGTCATATTGACCTTTGCTTCAAGGTTGACCCCTGTGCCATCTTCAATACGCGATAGCACCAATAGCTGCTCAACCATGGAGCGCATCCGGTTGGTTTGTTGCTGCATCTGTTCCATGGCTTTAACGTTTGCAGACCCAGGCTCAGCCATTCCCTGCATCATCTCAAGGTAGCCTTGTAATACCGTTAGCGGCGTTTTGAGCTCATGAGAGACATTCGCGACAAACTCTTTACGCATCCCTTCGAGCTGGCGCACTCGGGTGATGTCACGGGCAATTAATAACAGTTGCCCCGATCCATACCCCATGATCCGAATCTCCAACACGCGGCCATCATTTTGCGCATCAGGTAGTTCAAAGGGCTCGTTGAAGTCGGCGTGTTTCAGGTAGCTTGAGAAATCGGGATCGCGAATAAGGTTGTCGATGCGTTGACCATTATCTTGCGGCCAAACCAGCCCCAGTAATAGTTGCGCCAGTTTATTACACCAAACAATATTATTATCGGAATCAAGCACAACGGCAGCATCAGGCAAGGCTTCGGCACCTTGTCTAAAACGCGCTAATAGATTGGCTAACTGAGACACTCGCTTACGATTTTTACCCTGTAGACGATAGATGCCATTGAACACTCCCTCCCAGCTGCCGCTGCCATTTGGCGGTGTCAGACGTTTATCGCGCCATAGCCAAAAGTTAAGTCGGGAGATCTGCTTATAGTGCCAAACCAGTAGGCCAATGCTACCAAGAAGCATCACAAACAGCACATGATTGACGATTAATCCAACAGCAAGACAGAGCAGTAGAAAGATCACCAAGCGTGTCAGTAGCCGGTACCCTGAATATGAATCAAACATAGCTTAACCATAGTGAGCAATTGGGCACAAGATAACGTAAATCGCTATCTGTGCCTACCAATTTGCTAAACCCGAGTTGAGAAGCGGTAACCTGCCCCACGGACAGTTTGAATGAGGCGATCGTGATTGGAAGGTTCAACCGCCTTACGTAAACGGCGAATATGAACATCAACGGTGCGGTCTTCAACGTAGACATTAGTGCCCCAAACGTTATCCAATAACTGTTCTCGGCTATACACCCGCTCTGGATGTGTCATGAAGAAGTGTAATAAGCGAAATTCTGTCGGGCCCATGTCGAGCACTTGCTCACCAACAGTCACTCGGTGACTGACTGGGTCAAGTACAAGTCCTTGCACATCAATAGGCTCCTCTAATGCCGTGGGCGCACTACGACGCATCACAGCTTTGATTCGTGCCACCAGCTCCTTAGGCGAGAATGGCTTAGTGATATAGTCATCGGCGCCAACCTCTAGCCCCTTAACCTTATCTTCCTCTTCGCCTCTGGCTGTCAACATGATGACAGGTATGTGACGGGTATACTCATTTTGGCGAAGCTTCTTCGCCAACTGAATGCCGCTCCCTCCTGGGAACATCCAATCGAGTAATACTAAATCTGGGTAAGGCTCGGACAACATATCCAATGCTGAGTCAAAATCCTCTGCTGTAGTTGTCGTGAATCCATGTTGTTCTAAAACAAAAGCTAACATCTCTCGGATGGCCAGCTCATCTTCAACTATCAATATCCTAGCAGTCATATGCGATCTTCTATCAGTGAATTCCCACGCTTCTATTATTGGACTGTTTTATTACAAAAATATGAAAATACCCGCTCATACTGTCATAAAGTGGCACTTTTTGTCATAAAACTTACAAATAATAAAAAAGGAGGCCTATGGCCTCCTTTTTTAATTCAAATACTTAACTTGTTTAGAACTTGTGTTCTAGACCTAAACCGAAGAATTTGTCATCGCTGTTATCACCTTCCATAGAGCGGTTAGTGTAGAACGCGAATAGCTTAGTTGGCTTACCTAGCTTGTAATCACCGCCCACCGACCATGTATCGCCTTTGTCTTCCATATCTTGGTACTGCGCTTTCAGCACAATTGCATCAATGGTGTAAGCTGCGCTGAACAGGTAACCCGTCTTGCTGTCTGCACCATCAACCACTTCACCAGTCTTTTTGTAGGTTTCTTCTTGCTGCTGATACATAGCGCCTAGCTTTAGTCCAGCCACTTTACCTTGAACCGTAGCACGAACCACTTCGTAACCCTTTACATCTGAATCATAAGCAATAGAGGCGTAGATAGGTGACTTTTTCAATTTTGCATCACCGTACATTGCCGCTAGGCTGAATCCATCTTGCGCATACTGTGAGCTTGCACCTTCAGCGGCATAAGTCACACCCATTTTGAAACCGCTAAAGTTAGGCGTGATATAAGTAGCCGTTTGCTCGATACGGTTTTCGCCTTTAAATAGGTTTTTTAAATCACCTGAAAGGTCATTGAATTGGTCAACTTTGCCTTGTGAGATTTTAAGCATGGTGTCGTTGCGACCAACGGAAAACGCACCAAAGTTACCTTTAAGGCCAACAAATTGGTTACGTGCCTTGAAGTTTTCTTTTACGTCATCACCAGTATCAACTTCATACTCAACAGTATAAAAAGCTTCTAATGCGCTGCTTAGTTCAAAAGCGCCCTTTACACCGAAACGTGAGGCATTACTTTGAATCGTCGTCGTTGCATCACCGTCAACATCGTTAGATTGTGCTGTTACGTTTAATTTTCCGTAAACAGTCAATGGATCTGCAGCCTGTGCAGACGCTAAAGTGGCAGTGGCTAGTGCAGAAGCAAGTAGAGTTTTACAAAAAACGTTCATCATTTAATCCTTTCGACGTTTATTCGTCTTGGTTATTGGTTTGGACGGCCGAAAGTTTGCAACTTTTTTGTTGCAGTTTTATTTCAGCATTTGATGAACCAAGTAAAAAGCACAACCAAAAAGAATCGGAGAAAGACGAAACCCAAGGCTATCAAGGGGTACAGCTGCATGATGAGAAATATTACAGTTTAATGAAATATGACAGTTGGGACTTTTTTGTTACAACACACACCTTAACCGATTGCGGTTTACCCGAGGTCGACAATGGCTTACACTGCGGCTTTATTTACTATTGAGCGCCTATCATGTGGTTTAAAAATCTTACTGTATATCGTTTTAATAAACCTTTCTCTGTCGACACTGAAGCGCTAGAGACGTCATTAGAAGACTTTACTTTTTCTCCCTGTTCTAGCCAAGACGTTAGCAAATTCGGCTTTTCGAAAGCACTTGGAAAACTAGGCCATACACTCGTACACAGTGCTGGTGACAGACACCTAATTTGTGCCACCAAAGAAGAAAAAATCCTACCATCACAGGTTGTTAAAGAAGCTCTTGAAGAGAAAGTCGCTCAAATCGAAGCCGAAGAAGACCGTAAACTGGCTAAAAAAGAGAAAGACGCCTTAAAAGATGAGATAACCACTACGCTACTGCCACGTGCATTTTCTCGTCGCAGTCAGATTAGTGCACTGATCTTGCCTGAAATTGAGATGATTTTAGTCGACAGCTCAAGTGCCGCTAAAGCCGAAGAACTATTGGCCCTTTTACGTAAAGCTCTCGGTTCACTGCCGGTGATCCCAATGAGCTTCAAAACACCAATCGAAACTCAATTGACAGAATGGCTAAAAGACAATAGCACACCTGCTCCCTTCGAAATGCAAGATGAAGCAGAGCTAAAATCAGACTCAGATGAAGGCGGTATCGTTCGTTTTAAGCAGCAAGATCTTACTGAAAACGAAGTATTGGCTCACCTTGAAGTGGGTAAACAGGTGCATAAGCTGGCGCTTCACTTTGGACAGTCTATTGCCTTCTTGCTGCAATCAGATGCCAGCATTAAACGCCTCAAGTTTTCTGAAGAGTTTAGAGCCGGTAACGATGAGGTCGGCACAGAAGACCCACTTGCTAGACTCGATGCTGACTTTGCCTTGATGGGTAGCGAGCTTATCGCATTGATGAACGCTTTGGTTGAAGCCTTAGGTGGCTTGGAAGAAAGTTTATAATAGCCATTATTTGCTAAAAACCACCGCTAAGCGGTGGTTTTTTTTATGACATTTAAATAGCTGTCTCACATCCAGTTCGGTCTCTCACCATGGCTTAACAGGTAAAGCCTAAGTTAAGTTTATCTAACATTTTCAGCCATAATCCGCGTTCGCCATTACGGCTATCAGCTTTAATTAACGCATCTTGTGTATACCTCACGCCAAACCAGCGAAATGGCTCTGGTGCCCACGGCATGGGTTTCTTGGTGACAAAATGCATCTGCAAAATATCACTCGGCTGATAACCCAGTAGCTCAATTCCAATACGCGCGCCAAAACGCGAAGCACCGACACCGAGTCCTGTGTACCCCACCGCCCAGGCCAAACGGCCGTTATAGGTCACGCCTGGCACCATACAAAAACGGGTAGAGGTGGCAATGATACCGCTCCATCTATGGCTAAACTTAACCCCTTTGAGTTGCGGAAAAGTCTCAAAAAACTCTTTCGACAACTGCTCAAACAGCGCAGGCACATCCGCTTGGGTCGCGATATCGGTACCATTATTAAAATAGTAACGCACCGCCCCACCACCGCCCCAGGTAATACGGTTATCTTGGGTCATTCGATAATAGTGAAACATATTGGCATAGTTACTGATGGCGTGACGGCTTTTATGCCAACCAATGGCCTCTAGCTGCGCGTCATTAAGCGGCTCTGTCGCTAGCTGATAATCCCATACTGGGATCACTGAACGTCTGATCGCACCTATCGGGTTGTGAAAAGCATTGGTGGCCATCAGCACTTTGTCGCTGGTGATGTTGCCCCCAAGGCAGTGAGCTTGCATCTTGTCCTGCCCCAGAGGTTTGACCGACTCTAGTGGCGTGTTCTCAAAAATACGAACACCTAACTCAAGCAAGACTCGCTTTAACCCCCAACATAATCTGGCTGGGTCAACAATGCCAGACTGCCCCTCTTTGCACCATAAACCAGCAAGGTAAGTCGGTGAATTTACTTGTGCTTGCATCTGCTGCTGATCGTAAAAAATCACCTCTTTGCCCGCGGCTTTCTCTTCGTCATACTCTTCACGTAAATGCTCAACGGATCCTTGGTTGGTCGCGACACAGGTATCGCCCACAGGCTCATAACGGGCATCGATATTGTAACGCTGCAATGTTTCCAATAGCTCGGCCATATTTTGATGGCCTAGTGCCTCTAGACGCTGCGCCTCACCAGGGAAATGATGTTCTGTATTGTTTTCTCCGTGGGCAAGGCTAGCATTGAGAAAGCCACCGTTTCGCCCTGAAGCGCCATCGGCTACAAAGGTTTTCTCAATTAAAATAATGTCGGCATCGGCTTTACGTTCTTTGGCCTGCAATGCAGCCCAAAGGCCGGTAAACCCGCCGCCAACAATGAGGAGTTCGCAATTAACGTCCTCCTTTAGTGCCGGCACGGTATCTGGACGAATGTCTTGATCATGCCACAATGAGCAATATTTAGAGTCTTTAAGCGCTTCAAGATGTTGCATAGTTTTCTCAATTATTATTTTATTTATGATGAATATAGGGGCCTCAAATTACTCAATGGCTACTCACTATTTGATGTACCACCCCCAAGGTTCGTCACTTTCATAACGAGTTATCTGTTTGGTTTCAAGGTAGTTATTAAGACCCCACTCTCCTAGTTCTCTGCCAATACCTGATTGTTTGTAGCCGCCCCATGGCGCTTCAACAAACGTTGGCTGTGAACAGTTAACCCAGACAATCCCGGCACGAAACGCGCGAGCAACGCGCTCACAGCGATCGAGATCGGCCGACATCACCGCCGCCGCCAAGCCAAAGCGGGAGTCGTTAGCCATACGTATTGCTTCACTTTCGCTGCTAAAAGGTTTTACACATACCACTGGGCCAAAAATCTCTTCAGTCCAGATCGAGCTATCTTCCGCCATCTCGGTAAGGACAGTCGGTTCTAAAAAGTAACCCGCTTCAAGTCCCAACGGCCTATTTCCGCCAGTCGCGATATGAGCACCATCGGCTACACCGCGGGCGATAGCGGCTTTGACTTTTTCATACTGCGCAGCATTGACCAGTGGCCCAAGCAAGACGTCATCTTTGTCGCCCGCACCGATAGCGATCTTCTTCGCTTCAGTAACCAAGCGTGCCAGTAAAGCCGGATAGATAGACTCGGCAACAAGCACCCGTGAAGTGGCCGAACACACCTGACCTTGATTCCAAAAAATACCAAACATGATCCACTCGACCGCTTTTTCAATATCGCAATCTTCAAACACCACCATGGGTGATTTTCCGCCTAATTCCAAACTGACGGTTTTGATATCTTTTGCGGCCATGGCCATAATTCTTGAGCCCGTGGGAACCGAGCCAGTAAATGCCAGCTTATCGATATGGGGATGCTCAACTAACGGTTGTCCCGCATCGGGACCGAGACCTGAAACAATATTAAGTACGCCAGCAGGAAGCTCTGCCTCTTCGGCAATTTCAGCGAGTGCTAACGCTGTTAGTGGTGTCACCTCTGAGGGTTTTAACACCATAGTACAACCCGCAGCTAATGCCGGCGCCACCTTCCAAGCGGCCATCAACATAGGGAAATTCCAGGGAATAATCGCGCCAGCCACACCAACAGGCTCCTTCACTGCTTTGGCGCTAAAGCCGGGTTCAGACAAAGCGATCGGTTTTTCCTGATTACTATCGAGTTGCTCGGCCAGCTCGGCATAGAAGGTAAATGTGCCAGCCGTATCTTCAATATCCCATTTGGCTTCAGGGAACGGCTTACCATTATCGAGCACCTCAAGCTGGGCTAGCTCATCGAGTCGACGGGTAATAATACTGGCTATTTTACGTAGATAGGTACCGCGCTCGGCACCACTCATTCGCGGCCATGGCCCCACATCAAAAGCCTGTCTGGCGGCACTGACCGCAGCATCTATATCAGTTTTGTTGCCAGCAGGAATGGTTGCAATGACCGCTTCAGTGGCCGGATTGATAACATCAAAAGTTTCGCTGCTTGAAGGCTCAAACCACTTTCCGCCAATATAATGTTTGTTATACATTCCCGCTCCTCTCATTATTTTTTAGTTCTTATTTGGGTCGTTATAGATAGCGGCTTAACTCACTACCCCACTCAATAGCTTAATCATTGCAATAACTATTTAGCGCTTGTCCATCTTAATGAATCATCAGCTTCAACCCTTAATCAGGCAATTGATGCAGGGGCGATGATGGTATAAAAAGCGCGAACAGTTTGAGTCACTCGCCACTGGCAGGTGACGCCTTGTGGAATGAAGAGCGCCTCCCCAGCAGTAAACGTATGTTCAACCAGCTCATCATCGACCAATACCAACACACCACTTTGCAGATAGAGAAACTCATTGGCACCAAAGGTTAACGACGCAGACTCACACTGTTCACTCTCCCAAGTTCCCGAAAAGAAACGTGCTTGCGCATCACGGTAGCACTGCGCCACCTTTTGCGGGCCGCCATCAAGGCAAAAGTGCGGCAACAAGGCGGTATCATTGCCAGTATTTTTTTCCGTTACAACTAAAGCGGGTTTGATAATACTTTCAACCACAGCTTGAGCCGGCATAGCCTCGTTGGGATGAGCCGAAATCACGTAAAACTTACGCACATACCCTGGTTGATGCCACTGGCAATCGTAGCCTTTAGGTATAACGAACGCTTCCCCTGCATGGATATGTTCGACCAGACCCGTATGGTTGTTTTTCACCTCAATGTCACCGTCAATGACCCACATAAACTCATCGCAAACGTAAGGGCCGCCCGCTTCTGTCACCGCAGTGCTATCCCATGTACCAATATAGAGGCCAAGTTGATCATTTTCGTAATAGCTATGAGTATGTTGCGTGGGCAAGTCACCGACAAACATCTCAGCAGACACCTCATCGGGAACCTCGCCAAACCCTGCTGGGTTTGGGCTTAATCTTGTTATTTTATTGATAAACATATTACTAAAACCTTGTTACTCAAATCTTAAACGTGTCAAAGTCGCACCTTAACTATTTCGTGGCAGCCATAATGGTTACGTGATAAAAAGTTGATTAACGACCTAAAAAAACCCGGTAAAATTTAACGCTGTAGACAACTTGGTCGTCTAGCCATGGTTTAATCTAACTGATTAGTGGCTGTTGGGGAATGGCTTTTGTAAAATATATTGAGCAAATTGTTGTGAATATAAATCTACAGAGTCATATTAACCTAATCAGGTCAGCTCAGTGCCAGCAAGCTCTTGGTAAGAATGACAGCTCGTTTGCGTACATATCCACCCGTTGAGCAAAGTCGTGCTGCACTAACATAATGAACCACTGATGAGATAGTATCGGGCGACGTTAATCGCTCTAGGTTACGAGCTTGGTGTGAGGCCATCCCTTCACAACAAGCCAAAAGCTAAGAAAAATCAAAATCAAGCCGTCAGCTAGTTTCACTGTCGCTACCTTCTGTTATCATTGCCATAATAAAAGATTAGCTCTTGCACGATAACCCATCATCTCGAGTGGCCTGATCCTATAAACCGATAATAAGCCCCTCAAAAGGGTTGGTGATTAAATGACGATGCGACTTTTACTACTTGGCTATTTAATACTGCCACTTTTGTTTTCCCCCATAGCGTTTAGCGCCCAAAGTCAGTTAGTTGCGCAAGAAATAAAACTTCGAGAATCATCAGCGGAGTTTTATCAGGATCTCATTAACACCATCCCTTTTGAATTGACCTTTAATAATGAGGTTGAATTTTCCCGTCTCGCACAAGAGCAAGGTTTTACTGAAGACGACTTAAAAGAGCGACTCCAATGGCTTGCAAGGGTCTATCTCGAGCCTCGTGTTGGTGTTGACAACGCGATAAGCAAAGCAGCGCAGTTAATCGCGTCTTTGACCAATATTGCCAATACACCTTTCGATAAAAGTTACATATTGATGCTGAAAGCGCGCAAAGTCGGACGAGAGAAGCAGGATTATCAGCAGTCAATTGAACTCTACAATCAATCATTAAAACAGCTCAATGACGCCGAAGACATTGCAACCACGCTATTGCTACATACCATTCATTACCAGCTGGGTGACGTATACCGTATCACTTTGCATAAAAGTCAGGCGTTAGTGCACTTTAATCAATATCGTGAATTAGCGTATCAACTGCGAGAGGGCTACCTTATTGCGCAAGCCGAAGCCACTTTAGGGCTTTTCTTTAATCGCAATGAGCAGTACACCAAAGCACTACAGCATTATATCGAAGCCATACGTGTATCAGAGGGACTAGATAAACCTTTTTTACAATCGGTTTTAACCTTGCGACTTGCT
This sequence comes from Shewanella colwelliana ATCC 39565, assembly GCF_000518705.1. Classification (GTDB taxonomy): domain Bacteria; phylum Pseudomonadota; class Gammaproteobacteria; order Enterobacterales; family Shewanellaceae; genus Shewanella; species Shewanella colwelliana. The sequence goes on along the minus strand of NZ_JAEC01000013.1, from coordinate 132,908 downwards.
AGGGTTTACCGTGATCTAGAGTCTTGGGATGAGTCACTGGAATATGCCCATAAAGCGGCGGATGGTTTTAAGGCCCTTAATAATGACAACTACTTGTCGAGCTGTATGACCGTCATCGCAATGGTTTATGCCAACCAAGGTAAGTGGAATCAGGCAATCGACTATTACCTCAATGCCCAACAGATAGATGTCAAACGTGGCAATTTGACCGCACAAGCGCTCAATTTTCACAACCTTGGCGAAGCTTATTTCAATAATGCAGAGCCAAAAACAGCACTAGACTTTCTAATCAAAGCCAACAGTCTGTTTTTACAGAAAAAAAGTAAGCATTACCTAGTATACAACGATATTCTTATCGCCCAAGTCGCCACTGAATTGGCCGATTGGTCAATGGTCAATGCCTATGGCGCTAAAGGATTTCTCCTTGCTAAAGAGCAAAACTTACTCAGTGAGATGATCGAAGCACTGCAATACCGTACCTTAGCACTGAGACATCTAGGTGAAATAGAGAAAGCCCTCGCCACACTTGATGAACTACTTATCTATAGTCGGGAATTAGCTGAACAGCCCAAAGATGACCAAGCATACAACCCAAGTTTATTAGCCGAGCAAAAACTCAAGCTGCAGCTTAATCAATTGCAAGGCGCTAAGTCAGATAGTGATGACAGCCTACAACAATTTAGGTTGCTATTTATCATCACCTTATTGTTGGCAACGCTTATCTCTTTGGTCTGTATCAATCAATGGCGGAGCAAGCGTTTCTTAGGCAAAAAATCGCGAGTACTTGTTGCGGAGTCCTTGTTAGACCCAGTAACTAAATTACCCGGATACCGCGGATTTATCGACAATATCGGCGCAGCAACTCAATCCCCCATGATCGCCATGATGTCACTAACGGGCGCACAAAACAGCGATCTGTTACTGGGGCAACAGCAAAACAACCAACAGATGCAACAACTCATCGATGCCTTGACTGACACTCTAGCCCAGAACGCTTATATTATCCGCCCAGGATTAATTGCGATGACCTTTTCTAAGCAACAAGATCACCAGCAAACCCTCGATACTATTCGTGTTATTGTCAACCAACTCGCGCCCCATGCCGATATTTCACTCCACCTTGGAATTATCAATCTACCACTACTGAGTAATCTCGATGTAAAACTCTCATCTGAAGTTCACTTTGGGGTGCTACAAATGATGGTCGCCGGCGCTATCAGTCTGGGTCATAGCAACGATTATTATGTCACCATTACGCCACTTAATTTTGCACCTGCGGCAATTTTTTCAACTCCGCTATACTTACACCTTGAAAAGGCCATTAGCCGCGGATTAGTTAAAGTCGAGTGTAATGATAACAAGGCACTTATTCGTTGGCCGAAATGGCAAGGTGTTGAAGAGAGTTAACACACTATAGAGAAGAATTTACGCCAAGTCACATAGCCGATATTACTCATTTGCATAACACAATGAATGAGATACCATCAGGTTGAAGACGCATGTTTACATAGCGGCATCTTTAAGTCTTAGCTGTTCGCCGCCAATTTTTATTTTATAGGGCTGTATTTTTCGCTCCACTACTTTTACAAGGTCTAGAATGAAGGACTCTATGGCAAGCGTTTCACAAGTTTCACTGCTTAAGCAGAAGCTACACTCAGCCAAAACGGCATTAGCTGAGGTAAGCGAGCAAAAAGAGCAAAATCAAAACTCTTTATTGCAATTCATTGGTCATCTAAGTCTCGCCTGTAAAGGACAGAGTATTGAGCTAGACAACAAACTAGCCAAGCTCAGACATAACCTTATTGGCCAAGATAGCTTTGAGCAATCGCTACCTGAACTAGTTGAAATTGAACACCTTTTAAAAAATCAGTATCACCATGTGATGGGGCAACTTGAAGAGGGTCGCGCCAGCCTATCAAAAGTCATTCGCCAACTGCAGCGCGTCAACTCAGTACCAGATAAAGTCAAAAAAGAGATCGCCTACTTTAAACAAGATCTCGGTAAGCCATTTCACACCTATTGGGATTACTTTCCCAAGGTGGAGCGACTAGTCAGCTTCTACGAAAGTATTTTGCAACAGCAACTTGAACAAGGTGACAAGCTCGAGGTGTTACCTAAACATCGTCAGCTGGCTCATGAACTTGCACAGATGATCTCTGAAATAGAGTTCCGCAAAGATCAACGCGACCAAGTGCTTGTGATCAAAGACTCTTTATCTGACGAGATTGAAGTTGAAACGCTGATCGATGCATATCAAACCATTTTGTCTTTGCTGTTAGAAAATATTGCGCTTGAGAAAAGTGCCTCACAAGAGTTTTTGTTTGCCCTCAACGATGCATTGTCGGCCGTCCGAGAAGTCGTCAGTGACTCCTATAACAGCAATCAACGCAGCTACCAGTTAAAGAAACAACTTAATCGAGAGATTAACTCTCGCGTCGATAACGTCGGCGACGCCATTATTGATATCGATGATATTAACCACTTGAAATCGCAAGTTACTGAACAATTGGCATCGATTCGTACCGCGTTAGGCCGTAAAGAGGCATTGGAGCAACGCGAACAGGCGATGCTGCGCAAGTCAATGGAGACCATGCGTGATGAGCTTAATGAGCTAAGTAAAGAGGCCAACGCCTACAAAGAGCGTTTGTTTGAACAGCAAAAAATCAACCTGCTTGATTCGCTAACTCAGCTGCCTAACCGGGCTGCACTGGAGGAGCGTATGGAGCAGGAATACCGAAATTATCAACGCCATAAACACCCTCTATGGGTTGCAGTGGCCGACATAGATCACTTCAAATCGATCAATGATAATTTCGGTCATAGTACCGGAGATAAAACCCTTCAAGTGATCTCGATGGCACTGAAGAACTCACTGCGTGAATCTGAATTTGTGGCACGATATGGCGGCGAAGAGTTTGTCTTGATTATCCCCGATGTCAATGCGTCAGATATTGAACATATGCTTAATCGCGTGAGAGAAAAAGTAAAAAATATACCATTTAAATTTAAAAATCAGAGAATTACAGTTACAGTATCTATAGGTGCTGCGCAAATTCTCGAAAATGAACAGATAAATGAAACCTTCGAGCGAGCCGATGCGGCACTCTATAAAGCTAAACATGAAAGCAGAGATAGAGTGATAATCGATAATTAAGGCAAGCCAGTCAGGTAGCGATATTAACTGATGGGCTGCCATTCAGATGAATCACTTCTCCTGCTAAGGAGTTGCCATGATCGTGAACATCAGTCCCAGAGGTAGCATGGATCAACTTTCACAATTGGAAGTTGATCGCCTCAAACAAAACGCCAGTAGTGAGCTCTACCAACTTTTCCGCAACTGTTCATTAGCCGTACTAGCCTCAGGCTTACAGAGTGATAATGCCCAAGGCTTATTTGAACAGTATAGTAATTTTAATATCAATGTATTGCGCCGTGAACGCGGCATAAAGATTGAACTGGTTAATCCACCAGAAGCCGCCTTTGTCGATGGACAAATCATTGCAGGGATCCAAGAGCACCTATTTGCAGTGCTCAGAGATATCGTTTACCTCAGTGACCGCTACGATAACCTCAAACATATTAATCTGACCAATTCTAACCATATTACTAATGTGGTATTTGATATTCTGCGCAACGCACAAGTGATCCCCCGTCAAGAGCCCAATGTCGTCGTATGTTGGGGGGGCCACAGCATTAATGAAGTTGAGTATCAATATACACGTGAGGTGGGCTATGAATTGGGATTACGCTCACTCAATATCTGCACCGGTTGTGGGCCTGGCGCAATGGAAGGCCCCATGAAAGGTGCCGCCATTGGCCATGCAAAGCAGCGGGTACGCAATGCTCGATATATAGGTCTAACTGAGCCAAGTATCATCGCCGCCGAGCCACCAAATCAAATAGTCAATGAGCTAGTTATTTTGCCAGATATCGAAAAACGTCTAGAGGCTTTTGTTCGCTTAGGCCACGGTATCATTATCTTTCCGGGCGGTGCGGGCACAGCGGAGGAACTTCTTTACTTGTTAGGCATTCTACTGAATAAAGAAAATGCCTCGACCCCTTTCCCATTGATTTTAACTGGGCCAAAGGAGAGTGCGGACTATTTCACCAAAATCGACCAGTTCATCGGTGCAACCTTAGGTGAAGAGGCGCAACGTAAATACCAAATCATCGTTGATGATCCTGTGCAGGTGGCACGAATAATGAGCCATGGCATGGATGAGATAAAACTGCATCGCAAAGATACCGGCGACTCATACCAATACAACTGGTCGCTTAAAGTCGAGCCTGAGTTTCAGCTTCCCTTTGATCCCAGTCATGAAATGATGACTAACTTAAACCTGTATTTTCAGCCAAATAAAGCGGAGTTAGCGGCCAACCTAAGACGCGCATTTTCTGGTATAGTCGCTGGTAATGTAAAAATGGAAACCATCAAAGAGATCACCCGTTTAGGGCCATTTGAATTAAAAGGTGATGAAACCTTAATGAACATGATGGATGAGCTGTTAGCCGCTTTCGTCTCCCAGCAACGAATGAAATTGCCGGGCAGCGAGTATGTTCCTTGCTACAAAATCGTCAAATAGCAAAAAGTCATCAGGGCCTATTAATCTTTTACGGTTTTTGGGTCCTAGCTTATTGGCACATGTTGTTAAGGAAGGGTATACCCAGCGATGTCGGGAGGCATACAGCCCCCTTTACAAGCAGCGTCAAATTGAAAAACCAAGCAGCGCGGAGTAGCCGCTCGCTAGCCATAACCATAAGAGAACTGATTCGTAGCTATGAACACCTTGTTAATTATCGATGGACTTAATTTAGTTAGGCGTATACATGCCGCTCAGCCCAACGAAAATGATGTAAACGGTTTAGCGGAGCGCGTCGGTTCAGCATGCCGTAAGCTACTTAAACATCATCAACCCTCCCACGTTGCGATTGTGTGGGACGGCGATGCTATCTCTTGGCGAAAACAGCTCTTTGCCGACTATAAAAAAGGCCGTAAACCTATGCCTGATGCATTGGCAAAAGAGCTGCCTAACATCAAAGTCTATTTAGCAAGCCAAGGGGTAAACTCTATCGATGCACAATCTGAAGCGGATGATGTTATTGCAACCTTAGCCACCAAGATAAAGGATGCTCAGGGTAGAGCGATCATCGTTTCAACCGACAAAGGCTTTATCCCACTTTGTGGTCGCTCTATTAGCCAGTGGGATCACTTCAACCAAATAGAACTCAATGTGAAAGACAGAGAGCAAAAACTAGGGGTTGAACAAAGTCAGTTCATTGATTTTATGGCCTTGGCGGGAGATAGCGGTAATAAGATCCCAGGGGTGCCGGGTATTGGCCCCAAATCAGCGGCGGAACTGCTCAAGACCTTTAGAACCTTAGCCAATATCTACTCGTCTTTGGATAAAATAGGTACTAAACAAGCCAAAAAGCTCGAAGAAGGCAAACCCATGGCGCGCCTGAGCTACAAGTTAGTGCAATTGCAAACAGATATGCCACTCAATACTAATCTAGCCCAGTTCAGAACACAGCAATCTCAAGCGACGTAAACATAAAGTTACTTATTCTTTTTTAACTAAAGGGCGCAAAGGGTATCTTCCCATTTTCATCTGTTTTATATTGTGAAGATTATGTTGCCACGTGACTATGTGTCATCAATTGTCAGAAGGACCGCTTAGAACAATGAAATCGAAAGTTCCCGTCATTATCGGCTCAATATTTGCCGCTTACTTAGCTTTTGTTGCAGTAGTGGTATTGGTATACGAACCAACGCCAGATGATATGGATTGGGAAGACAGACAAAGTTATAACAACGCCAAATTGACTGAACTCTCTCTGGGACAGCCTATCGCAGAGGTGGAACTCTTACTGGGGAAAGCAGACTTCTCAGAAGCCAAAACCAGCAGCAATCAAACTCTACAAGTATTGTTTTACCGTACTCACCATAATAAATCTGATGGTGAAACCACACGCGATGAGTGCACCCCTTTGCTCTTTAAAGATGACAAGCTCGTCGCTTGGGGACAAGACACCTATCAGCAGTACCTCTCAGCAAACATAGGTGGTTAGGCCCTTATCATCAATGGCAGACACCACATGTCTGCCATTAAAGCCAACGCCGCACTCGCCTGATATAGTCACCATAGTCATCGGGAAACTTAGCCAATAAATACTCTTCCTCAGCCCTAATCGCAAACCAATACACCCCAAACAATGCAGGCAGAGTGCTTAGCAGTAGCCAAATAGAGCCGATATAAAAACCTAAACCTATAGGAAAACAGCAGAAGGCGAGATAGATAGGGTTACGGGAATAACGATAATAGCCATTGGTGATGATAAAGGTCGTCGGTTTCCAAGGCTCTATTGCCGTTTGCTGGCGTTTAAACAGTACCAACAACTGCAGCAACACCCAAAAGCCCACTAATATCAGAGCTATTGATGCCACCTTGAGCCAAAGTGGCGAGACAAAATGCCATGGAAGATACCGGTCGACTGCCCAAGCTAATGCGATGCACAATATGAATATCAGCGGCGGTGGCACCCTGACCTTAGCCCCTTTGGTATCTTCATTCATCACTCACCTCCTTGATAAACAAAAGCCGAACGTTATCGCTCGGCTTTGAAAGTGTTAGGCAATATTACCGATAGTATTATCAGCAATCGCCTAAGCAAGATATCTCTTCGCTACTAATCTTCTTTCTTGTACTCAGTATAGGCTTCGCCTTGCATTAGCCAACTTGGTGCAGGTTTACCTTTTAAATAGTGTTCAAAGTAGTCCATCATGCGCAAGCTATAATCGACCTTATTAGGGTATTTTTTCAGATGATGTGGTTCATCTTCATATTGTAAAAACACCACATCTTTACCCGCTCTGCGCATCGCTAGATATAGCTCTATCCCCTGCTCCCAAGGCACCGCGTCATCTTTATCACCAAACATAATCATCATTGGTGTCTGAATACGCTCAACATAAAAGATGGGCGAATTTTCAATATATTTTTGTGGCGCGCTAAACAGACTCTCGCCAATGCGACTTTGCCCCGTTTCATATTGAAACTGTCGCGCAAGACCACTGCCATGGCGTATACCGCTGTATGCACTGGTCATGTTAGATACCGGAGCTCCCGTTACCGCAGCCTTAAAGATATGGGTTTGAGTGACCGCAAAAGCAGTTTGATAGCCGCCCCACGAGTGCCCTTGAATACCCACCGCATCGGGATCGGCAATCCCCATATCGATAAGTTTTTGTACGCCAGAGGTTAGCGCTTGCACCGACGTTGCACCAGGGTAACCCACTTCAAAACGAATATCTGGGAGGAAAATGGCATAGCCATTATCCGCATACCAAGCAAAGTTTGGACGATGGTTCAGTTTCATCTGCGGAAATGCATGTAGACGATCGCTCATAAAGCGGTAGAAATAAACCAGCACAGGATAACGTTCACCCGCTTTATAATTGGTTGGTTTAATCAGCACGCCATCGAGTGGTTTGCCATCGCCGTTTGTCCAATGAACCAACTCTGCATCGCCCCAATCTAAGCCACGTTTTTGCGCATCTAAATCTGTTTGGCGCAGGGCTTTTTGTGGTGCATCCAGCTTGGCACTGTAGAGGTCTGGATAAAGGTCATAGCGCTCTTTAGAAAAAAGGAACTTATCGCTCTCTTCTGCTCTAACTAACGACTTAAGCTTATAATCCCCTTCCATCAGCGTCTTAACGCCTGACACTCCGACTTGAGCCTGATAGAAACCATCCCCTTTGCTCTTTTCATTGTAGCCATGCAATAACAGGTTTTGGTCATTGCTCACCCAGGTCGCTTTGTCTTTGTGCTCAGCGAGGCCAGTCACTCGGAATTGGATCTGCTGTTTACGGCCCTGAGATGCGGTAATGCGGAACGCGTTAAATGAGTCGGTATTAAACTGCCAGATATCATATTTGTCATAGGCTAAGATAGCCGAACCATCTTCTAGCCATGGGCCAAACCCGTAACTAGGCGCTGTCGACGGATAATCATGATCTTCATCGGCAAAGGGCGTCTTAAAGTCCTTAGTCAACTTAATACGCGTATCTTGAGCTATCTGGTAAAGATAGATATCTCCTTGCTGGTAGTAGGCGACAAAGCGTTCGTTGGGTGACAGGGTTGGCTTCTCACCACTAGGCTGTTGCACTAAAAATGGAATTTTTCGTCCAGTATTGATATCAATTAGGTAGTAGTCGCGGTAGAACCCCGCCCAAGTGATCATTTTCAAGTAGGGCACATCACTACTGGCTAGGACAAAACGTTGCTGTTGCTGCACCTCTACATCTGGCACTTCAAGGTCGGCCAACTGCACTACTTGGCGGCTGTTTAGGTGTAATACCGCTAAGTAAGTGCGCTTAAGCTCCTTGTTGTACTGTTTAATCTCATTGGGTTTAATCCGTGGATCATCGCCATGCCAGACACGTAACTGCCGCTGTCCAGTGATTACCGTTTCGTCAAACAGATCGGCTTGGCTGCTGACCTTAGGTAATGACAGTTGTTGGCTAACTTGCGGTACACGACCGAAAAATAACCGCTGACTATCATCAGAGAAATTGAGTTCAGTATAGCGATTAAGGGTCCAATCCTTTGACGCCTGTGTTTTATTTAATGTTTGTTTGCCCAAATCATAAAGCGCTAATCGGTACTCTCGGCCGTAAGGGGCATCAGCGACAGCACCATAGGTGTATGCTACATATTGACCATCTTCGCTAACAGATACGGCGCCTATCTGCTGATCGATATAACCTTGAATTACCGACGAGCTATTGTCTGCAAGCTTGTGTAACAGGATCTGGTGCGCCTTGGCACTCACATCATTTTTAGCCACAACGGCATAAGCACCACGCTTATCAAAATGGTAGGCAGTTACCTGTTCGAATGTTTCACTGCTGTTGTTCGCAAGAGAAATAATAACTAAGGTACGTCCCTTGTCATATTTATCGACGTTAGGCTCGTCACTCTCTGTCGCCTTGTCTTTGTCTTTGTCTTTACTTTTAGCCTCATCCGCTTCATACCAAATCGCTAAATGAGTGCCTGCTTGGTTGAATGCAAACGACTCCACCCTTTCATAACGCGTTTCATTGCCCGTTTGGGTATCGAGAAGCACCAAACCTGATTTGAACTTTTTACGCGCCTTGTCACTGGCCTTTTCATATTCAAATAGCGGCGTATCAAGCTTAAACGCGACAAAACGCCCATCGCGACTGATTTGTGGTTTACTCGCACCACTCACGCTAAATGATTTATCTGCATCCAGCTTTTTCACCAAACCATGACTGTCGCCCCTGTCGGGCGCAACTTCAACTGCAAAGGTATTGCCAAGTGCTGAAATCACAGGCTTATCAAGTGATTCAAACTTCATTATTGCGTTAGGGGTAACATCTGCCGCCAACACAGAGGCTGAAAAGAGGCTGGCACAGAGTAATGTAAGGGATGCTGTAGTGGGTAATGACTTCAAGGTCTTCCTCGTTTTAATTATTTTATTAACCGATTCTGCGGGAGTTATTAGACTAAAGTAGACTTTTTTAACGCTTAAGGATCAATCATCGTCATTAGCCTCTATTAATGCAAGTTACCCTACACAAAAAAACGTGAGATTGCTCACTATTTCCTGTGAAATGTGCGTAAAAGAAGTTAAAATGTAGCAGACAACATTCTAAAAAATTCATAGTCATAAAACCGTGTCTTGCGACATGGTCAGACAATAGCAGTAACGACCAACCGTGGAAGGACTCTCCATGTCAAAAAGAACAATTACCGTGATCCCGGGTGATGGGATTGGACCTAGCATTATCGATTCAGCGATAAAAATCCTAGATAAAGCAGGATGCGATTTCGAATACGAGTTTGCCGATGCCGGTTTAACTGCGCTAGAGAAACAAGGTGAACTTCTACCACAGCGCACCTTAGATCTAATTGAAAAAAACAGCATTACCCTAAAAGGTCCATTAACCACACCTGTTGGTGAAGGTTTTACCTCTATCAACGTGACCTTACGTAAGAAGTTCAGCCTGTACGCCAATGTGCGCCCAGTGCTTTCTTTCGCTGGGACTCAAGCACGTTACGACAACATCGACATCATCACTGTACGTGAAAACACTGAAGGGATGTATTCAGGGTTAGGCCAAACTATCTCTGATGATGGCGCGACCGCTGAAGCTACCAGTATCATTACTCGCCAAGGTGCTGAGCAGATCACCACATTTGCCTACGAGCTAGCGCGTAAAGAGGGCCGTAAGAAGGTCACTATCGTACATAAAGCAAACATCATGAAATCGACGTCAGGTCTATTCCTGAAAGTCGCCCGTGAAGTTAGCCTACGTTACCCAGACATCACCACTGAAGAGATGATTGTCGATGCAACGTGCATGAAGTTAGTGATGAACCCAGAAAACTTCGATGTCATCGTGACAACTAACCTATTTGGCGACATTCTGTCAGATCTTTGTGCAGGTCTTGTCGGTGGTTTAGGTATGGCACCGGGTGCTAACATTGGTAAGAATGCCGCAATCTTCGAAGCCGTACATGGCAGCGCCCCTGATATTGCAGGTAAAAACCTTGCGAACCCAACTTCTGTGATTTTGGCATCAATTCAGATGCTGGAATACCTAGGTATGTCAGACAAGGCTGAAGCTATCCGTAGCGCAGTCTCAGCAGTTATTGCTGAAGGCGATCGCACCACTCGTGACCTAGGTGGTACTCATGGCACGACTGATTTCACTCAAGCAGTGATTGAACGTCTGTAATTATTTGCGCTATTTATTATAAGTAGAGCGAGTAACAAAAAAGCCCCGCATAACCTGTTATGCGGGGCTTTTTTAACGTTAAGACAGACTAAAACCCAACACTTGGACGCAACCACAGGTGTACAGTAACTTCGTCGCGATCATGATAAAGATGCTTACAGGAAAGCTGAAACTCCTCGATACCATTCTCTTTCAAAATGGTTCTCATGGTGTCCAAAATAGTCGATACCTCTTTATAGCGACTCTTCATCGGTAGCTTGAGGTTGAATATCGCCTCTTTAAACCAGCCATTGATTGCCCAAGCTTCGACAAGCTCTGCAACCCGTGAAGGCTTTTCAACCATGTCGCACACCAACCAATAAATATTCTTGCGTGGCGGTTCAAATCTAAAACCGTCAGCTTGGTAATGCTTAACTTGTCCCGTATCCATCAAGCCTTGATCCATAGGGCCATTATCAACTGCCGCAACAAACATACCACGACGAACCAATTGATAAGTCCAACCACCAGGACACGCTCCTAAATCCACTGAATTCATACCGCTGCGCAGGCGCTGCTCATGGGATTCTTTGGGAATAAAATGAATAAAGGCTTCATCTAGTTTTAAGGTTGAACGACTGGGTGCATCAGCTGCCATTTTGAGTCGCGGAATGCCCATATAGTAAGGCGAGCTATTATTACTTAGAGAATACCCAACATAAGCGGTACCCGAACCGACAAAACAGACATGGATAATTGGGCGCTTAGGGTTTTCTTTCTCTAATAAGCTACCGCTGCGTTTAAGGGCTTGACGCAGCGGCACTGTAAACTTGCGACAGAAATTAGAAAGCTCCTTGGCTTCATTAGTATCTGGGGTTTCAACCCTTAGCTCACCCGCTTTGCTCACCTTAGCGAGCGCCTCAACTATCGGGCTTACTCGATCGTTTTCAGGTAATGATGTTAACAGCTCATTTGCCGCAAACATCTGACGTGTAAAGATTAGTGAGTCTAGTGCGAGCTTTTGATTTAAGATGTCGGCATCGCCAGCTTGAAAGCACTGAAAGATCACATAGCCATCATTTCGATTGGTCTTTACAAACCCGCCAATATCTAGCTCAGCCGCACGCTGTTGTATCTCAGCGGCGCACTCTTTCTCGTAGCCAGCGCGGCAATATAAAAATAGATTTATCATCAGAAATTCCTGAAAAAAATGGCGACCAATTAATTGGCCGCCATTCTACACTGTCTAACAGACTAATACGATATGGGGCTTAGTCATCAAGCTCGACAACACGATTACGCCACACTGCGACCGCAATAAATAACCACCCAAGCAGAAAACAGACACCACCGAGCGGGGTGATTGGGCCAGTCCACTTGGTCCCTAACAACGCATATAAGTATAAAGACCCTGAAAACAAGATGATGCCGACTATAAATAGATAGCCCGCCCAATCAATCAACCTTGACTGTAGCCAGTGGCCACTGAAGGCAACGGCAATTAGGGCGAAAGTATGATAGAACTGATATTCGACCCCTAAATTAAATATTGCGATCATCTCTGGTGTCGCAATATGCTTTAACCCATGTGAACCAAAGGCCCCCAACGCTACTGCCATAAAACCACTTAACGCAGCCAATAAAAGAAACCCTTTACGCATCTAGCCCCCGAATGAATTTAACACTATATGATATCGCCTGGTTTAGATTAGCCGCTTGTGTTGTGCCTGACGACTTTCTTGGTACAAAACTATGATCGCCATCAGGTAGCCAAGCCAGTTTAACAAGACGTTGGTCTAACCAAGATTCAACCTCCCCTTTACCACCAAACTTATCTCGCTCCCCCTGAATCACCAGCAAGGGGGCTTGGCACGCCTGTATTGGTTCAAGACGTGGCTCTCCACCTTTTGGCGGCACAAAGGGGTAACCTAAACAGATCACTCCATCAACAAGGGAATGATCCGCGACGATAGCAGCCATGCGTCCCCCCATCGACTTACCCATTAACACAAGCCGTTTGGGTTTTAAGCGTTCACGTATTGCTGCAATATGGAGATTGAAATCGGTAACAAGTTTTGGTGCTCCATCTGGAGGACGCCGTTTCCCATCGAACGCATTGGCTCGCATATACGGAAAATTAAAGCGGGCAACCGCCATTCCTTCATGGGCAAGCCCTTGAGCCATATCAGTCATAAAAGGATGAAGCATATTCGCCCCAGCCCCATGAGCGAACACAATCAAGGTCTCACTCCCCAGCGCGCCATCTTGAGTCAGATCGCCCTCAAGCAATATTTCACTGGGCAACAGCTGTTGCGTCTCGAAAGGCTCACGAAATAAAATTTTATCCACAGTCAAATTACCCATTACCCAGGAAGAAGCTCGCTACGCGACTCCTCCTCAAACATATCCAACATCCACTGACGAAACGCGGCAATCTTACCCACATCGGCGTGATTTTGCTGACAAACGAGATAGTAGGCATCCTTACTTACTAACACTTCAGGAAATGGGCACACTAATCGTCCAGCTTTGATATCTGGACGCGCGAGCACGCTGTACCCTAAGGCTACCCCTTGGCCATGCGCTGCTGCCTGTAGCACTAATGATGAATGACTAAAAATCGGTCCTTGGTTCACATTAATATCATTAATCCCACATTGTCTAAACCAAGCCTGCCAATCATGACGACTAGAATCATGTAACAGCGTATGATTTTTCAGATCTGCAGGCTTTTCTAACGGCTTAGGTCCATTAAGTAACATGGGCGAGCAAACGGGAATAAGTACTTCATTACGCAATTTATCTGCGCGCACTCCAGGCCAGTTACCCATGCCATAATAGATAGCGACATCGACATCGTCTGTGAGCGAGCTCACTTCATCATCAACCGCCTTAATTCGCACATCAATATCTGGATTGTTCTCGCTAAAATTTGCAAGGCGTGGAACTAGCCATTGAATCGCAAAACTGGGGGAAGTACAGACGGTAAGCGAACCAATGGCACTTCGGGCAAGTAAACGGTCTGTTGCATCGGCAAGTTGCACAAAAATATCTTTTATATCTAAAAAATACCCCTGGCCCTCTTCCGTTAGGAGTAATGAACGGTTTTTACGTCGAAACAATTTTAGCCCTAAAAACTCTTCTAATGCCTTAATCTGATGACTAACAGCAGCTTGCGTAACAAATAGCTCTTCTGCAGCACGAGTAAAGCTCAAATGCCTAGCGGCAGCCTCAAATGCCTTGACCGCATTAAGAGGAGGTAATCGTCTGGACATAGTGATCCTTATCTCATTTTTCGATTAGTTTTTCTAATCGTCATTGTTACATTTTATCGTTTGTAAAGGAAAGTGTTTTTGGTCAAAATTCGCCGCAACAAAATGATTAAAGTTAGACAGCCTCTACGACGTAATTGGGGAGTGTCTGACCCCCCAATATATGCCGCCCGGAGGCGACCACTATGATTAACTTTAAAACTGTTTTTGCCATCGCACTTCTCTCAGCTTCTACCGCTGCGACTGCCGATGAAATAGTTATCGATACAACTGACTTACATGCATCAATCAGCGCACAACTTGCTGAAGGCCTAGTACAGATGCAACAAGACCTTAATGAAGATCTTAACGCTGTATTAGTTGCTCAAGAAGATGAAGCAACCAAGGTGACGGTTCAACGCGCAGAATAAACTTATCTGCTTGCCCAACGCCTAGTTGTCTATAAGCCGCACTGATTTTGATGCGGCTTTTTTTGTGCCTCATTTTTGTTTCTCGCAGCAACGGTATTGCCCTTTATGCCCAGCAGGGTAAATCCAGTAACATAAACCAAAGCTTCGCAGTGGGGATAAACTTGTCATATCAACAAGTGGCGACCTAGTAGGCTCAAGCCTCTACAGCCTCATGCCTAGACCATGCCTCAACCTTAATTTCCACTAACCCCGATGCATCCCAATAAAGCATCCATATCCTGAAATAGGTGCTTAAGGACTAAAAACAAAAAAGCCGCCCAAAGGCGGCTTAATAAACACAGGTTTTGACTAAGGACGGTAAACTTTCACGTTGTGATAGCCCTGCTCTTGCAGATAAAGGGCCTGTAGCTTACTCATAACGCCTCTGTCACAATACAATAGGTATGTCTTAGCCTTATCGAGATCGGCGAACTGAGTCGCTAACTTAAAGAATGGGATGGTCTTAATCTCTATACCATCAATTGCCAGTGGGCTCTGTTCTTCCTCTTCAGGCGCACGAATATCGACGATAACCTCACCACCACTGACGACATCAACGGTTTCGGTTTCGGTTATTTTAGTATCCATACTGGTAGCTATTTCTCTAATATCAATCACTTCTGCCGCCTCGATAACACGATCGAGTAAGTCTTCTGAAAACTTTGTTTCTTCCGCTTCAATCTTAGACAACACGGCTTTAACCGTTGGTTTTTGTGAAATGACGCCGCAATATTCAGGGATAGATTTTGCAAAATCTTCAGTGCCAATCTTACGACTAATATTAATGATATCTTGCTTATCCATCACGATCAGCGGACGTAAAATCAAGGTGTCTGTACAACGGTCAATCACGTTTAGATTGGTCAACGTTTGGCTCGAAACCTGCCCCATTGCCTCGCCAGTTACCAAGGCTTGTATTCCCATTTTAGCCGCCACGCGAGATGCAGCCCGCATCATCATACGTTTAAGGATGACGCCCATTTGACCATTATCAATCTTCTCTAAGATCTCTGTCACAACGGGATCAAACGGCACTGAGACAAATTTAACCTTGTGAGACTCACCATATTTTTGCCATAGGTGATAAGCCACTTGCTTCACCCCTATCTCATGTTGATCGCCACCAAGATTAAAAAAGCAGTAATGGGTACGTGAGCCACGCTTAATAAACTGATAGCTAGATACACCTGAATCGAAACCACCAGAGATAAGTGATAACACATCCTCTTGGGTCGCCATTGGGAAGCCTCCCAAACCATCGATACGCTTCTCGACCAAATAGAGGTTTTCTCTATCTATCTCTAGGTTAACCGTCATATCAGGATTTTTTAATCGAACACCTGTAGCATCAGTAAACTGGTTTAAACCACCGCCCACATAACGCTCAACTTCAATAGAATTAAAATCGTGTTTACCACTGCGCTTCACCCGCACACAGAAGGTCTTACCCGCCAACTCATCTTTATACAGAGCTAAGGTTTGTTGATAGATATCATCCACAGACTCAAACGTGCTCTCTTTGACCTGCAGCACATGGGCAATACCGGGTATACAGGCTAAGCGTTCAGCATAAACCGCCACCATCTCAGGCTTACCAGCGGGAACCTTAACCATGATTTTATCCCATTGACGCTGTACGGTGGCCTCTTCATCGACCTTGCGCAGCACGTTACGGATATTGGTTTCAAGCATCTTGGTAAAACGCATTCTTACCGGTTTGCTTTTCATCATGATTTCAGGAAACAGTTTTACGATAAATTTCATGGGAGTTCCGAGGAGGTAAAATTTTAAACAGCAATTTAGCCATTATATCAAGTAAGCCGCATTAATGCCTATTAAGGCTGCTGAAAAGATAGATTAAATCGCAGCTAGACAAAAAATAAGCCCTAAAAGGGCTTATTGATTATTGAGATGGGTCACAACAGTGATTATTGCCCGACCAATATCTCATCAGACTCTTTTGCCTTGCCTTGCTCAATGGCGATTTCTACACGGCGATTACGCGCACGGCTGTTGGCAGAATCATTGCCAACTAACGGTGCCGAGTTAGCCATACCCACCACTTTCATTCGTTGCTGATCAAACCCCTTAACACGAATAAGCTCATGGGCGACGGCAACAGCACGCTTGCTAGACAGGTCCCAGTTAGAGCTATAGAGCTCATTGCTAATATTCATATCATCAGTGTGGCCCGATACCGTTACTATACCCGGTACATCTTTAAGCAGTTCGCCGACACGGCGCACAACCGGTTTAAACCTAGGTTGCAAGAAGCCAGACCCCGATGCAAAAGCGCCCTTTTCACGAATGCGGATAATGATTTGCTGACCTAAGGACTCAATCTCAATGGCGCCATCGACGATCTCTTTATTGAGCTCTTGCGCCATTTTCTTCACCTGATCGTTAATCTGATCTTGCGCAGCCGCTTGAGCTTGCTGTGACTGTGATTGCGCTTCAGCCTCTGCTTGTTCTTGAGAAGTTGAGGACGCCTCACCACCACGCTGCTCACCACGTTGTTGCTGAACACCACCAGCACTGTCATCTTCACCGGCTTGCACTTCAATCGTCGGCTCAGTCATCTCATTGGTTTGCTGATTAATGATCTCAATAGGCGTTGGCTCAGGCTTGCCCGGTCTAAATTCAAGCGCAATCACTGAGGTACCTTTGGGAATATCTTTGACTTCAACTTTATTCTGCACACCAAAAGCATACTTCATTGAGCCAGCGATCTGTTTAAACTTCATCACGTCCATTTCAGAGAACGCCAAAAGCAATACGAAGAAACACATCAGCAGCGACATGAGATCGGCAAAGGTCGCCAACCACATTGGCGCTCCCGCAGGTGGACAATCGCACTTCTGCTTTTTAGCCATCTGGCTATTCCCCGTCCGTTGTATCTATTTGACGCTGCTTTTCAGAGAGGTAATTTTTAAGGAACCCTTCAATGACACGTGGGTTTTGACCATCTTGAATTGCCAAAACCGCATCCATAATCAAATTACGATTGAGCATCTCTTCACCCATACGTAATGCCAGCTTATCGGCAATAGGAATAGCGATCATGTTAGCTATAATTGCCCCATACAAGGTGGTTAACAAGGCCACCGCCATCGCTGGGCCAATAGACTTGGGGTCATCCATGTTGGAGAGCATCGCCACCAAACCAATAAGCGTACCAATCATCCCCATTGCCGGGGCGACATCACCCAAGGCTTTAAATATACCGACACCCGTTTTATGACGCTCTTCGGTCAAGGCGATATCTTTTTCCAATGCTTCACGTACCACATCGCCATCGTGTCCATCCACCAACATATCGACCGCTTTTTGCATAAAACTATTGGTGATCTCAGCCTCTTCCAGGGCTAAGAAGCCACCTTTACGCGCCGCATCCGCCATGGTGACAGACTGCTCAATCAACTCTTCGGGTTTATCAATCTTAAACATAAACGCTTTAGCAGCAATTTTAACCGCACCTAAAAATTGCTTTAGGTTGTACTTCATCATCACCACAAACAGAGAACCGATCATTACGATGAGCACTGAGGGCACGTCGATAAAAATCGCGATACCACCACTACTGACCATAGCTCCAATAATAAAACCAAACGCGCCGATTAGGCCTATCAGGGTCGCTAAATCCACAACTGTTCCTCATGTTTAGTATTTGGCTGTTTCTAAAACCGAGCGGTTTCAATCAGCGCGGTCAATGTCTCTGCACCTAAAAAATTTTCCTAACAGCATGGAAAGGCGGAGGCACTTGTGCATTCTTTTGTCATAAAAGTCTCCCATCGGCACATTATTCATCTAACTGCCAGGTCCACTTTAGGATATAATATCAGGCAAAATTGAGTATTGTTCTAATTCAATTATCGGACAGCTTACACGCAAGTTTAGCTACAAATTCAATTTTTTATAAAAAAACCTCCTTAAAGCGTGCTATTGCACAAATATCCGACACCATGATTTGACCCTTAGGGTTCACTGATATACTTTGTGTGTCGCTAATTTCTTGGGAAAATTGTCGTGGCTAAAAAACCTGAAAACCTCTCATTTGAAGAGTCGCTATCTGAGCTAGAACGTATTGTTTCCGATCTCGAACAGGGAGATGTCTCGCTCGATGATGCGCTGAAGCAGTTTGAACGTGGTATTAATTTAGTCCGCAATAGTCAAAATAAGCTGGCAGCTGCCCAACAGAAAGTATCGATACTGACTCAAGAGCACGATCAACAAACCTTGACCCCCTATCTTGCCGAGGGCGAATAATTGCTAGCTGATGCGATAACACTCTACCAGCAGCGAGTTGATAAACTCCTGCGCCACTACATCTCATCTCAAGACGACACAGAGCCTAAATTGAAGGCTGCAATGCAACATGGAGCATTGATTGGTGGTAAGCGTATTAGACCATTTTTAGTCTACGCCGTCGGTGATATGCTCAATGTCCCCCTAGAGCGCTTAGATGCCTGCGCGGCCGCAATTGAGTGCATTCATGCCTACTCGCTGATTCACGACGATCTTCCTGCAATGGATGACGACGCTTTACGCCGCGGACAACCGACAGTGCATATTGCCTTTGATGAAGCCACAGCCATTCTTGCCGGTGACGCATTACAAACCTTGGCTTTTGAAATCATCAGCCAGCCAATGGCTCAACTGAGCCCTAAGCAACAACTGGCAATGGTAGCCGCATTAGCTAAAGCGTCGGGTTATCAAGGGATGTGCGGTGGCCAGTCAATGGATCTCAACGCTACTGACAAACAGATAGATTTAACGACGCTTAAACAGTTACATAGATTAAAAACCGGGGCACTGATCCGCTGCGCAGTGGCATTAGCTATAATTGCCGCAGACATCACAGATAATGAACAAGATCTCTTGTTAGAGTTCGCAGATGCTGTCGGTCTAGCTTTTCAAGTTCAAGATGACGTACTCGATATTATCGCCAGTACTGAAGAGCTTGGGAAACCCCAAGGCTCCGATTGCGAATCGAACAAAAGTACTTACCCGAAATTATTAGGTTTATCAGGGGCGCAGGCGACTGCAGAAAGTTTGATTAACGACGCCCTATCAGCGCTGGCTAAATTACCATACAATAGCCAGTTAATTGCCGAATTCGCCCGTTTTATCATTGAGCGAAGAGTATAATAAAGAGACAAAGAATCTCGCTATGAGTTTGGATATTATGAAATACCCTGTGCTAGCACAGGCCAATACACCCGATGAGCTTAGACAGCTGCCACAAGGTGTATTACCAAAACTTGCTGATGAACTTAGAAGTTACCTACTCAAATCTGTGGGTATTTCGAGCGGCCACTTTGCGTCTGGACTCGGTACAGTCGAATTAACCGTTGCACTTCATTACGTCTATAACACACCATTTGATCGCCTGATCTGGGATGTAGGGCACCAAGCCTATCCCCATAAAATCTTGACGGGTCGTCGCGACAGGATGCATACCATCAGGCAGAAGGGGGGAATACACCCTTTCCCTTGGCGTGAAGAGAGCGAATATGACACTTTCAGTGTCGGACATTCAGGTACGTCAGTTAGTGCTGCCTTAGCGATGGCTGTGGCCGCGGAAAAAGAGCAAGCGGGCCGCAAAGTTGTTGCCGTGATCGGTGATGGTGCCATGACTGGCGGCATGGTGTTTGAAGCCATGAACCATGCCGGCGATCTGCACAACGATATGTTAGTTGTCCTCAATGATAATGAGATGTCGATTTCTGAAAATGTTGGGGCGCTAAATAACCATTTAGCTCAACTGATGTCTGGACGTTTCTATACCACTATCCGTGAAAACAGCAAAAAAGTGCTAGAAGGAATGCCTGTCATCAAAGAGATGGCTAAGCGAACAGAAGAACACCTTAAAGGTATGGTTGTGCCGGGCACTATGTTTGAAGAGCTTGGCTTTAACTATATCGGCCCAATCGATGGCCATGATGTCGACGCGTTAGTTGAAACCATGCGAAACATGCGTAACCTTTCTGGACCGCAGATTCTGCACATCATGACCAAAAAGGGACGTGGCTATGAACCCGCAGAGAAAGATCCTATCGGATGGCATGCGGTGCCAAAATTTGACCCATCCACTTTTGAAAAACCTGCCGCTAAACCCGCAGACCCAACCTTCTCTCAGGTGTTTGGGCGCTGGCTTTGCGATATGGCTGACAAAGATGAAAAAGTCTTAGGGATCACTCCTGCTATGCGTGAAGGTTCTGGTATGGTTGAGTTTTCTCAACGTTTCCCTAGCCAGTACTTTGATGCCGCCATTGCCGAACAGCATGCGGTAACCTTAGCCGCAGGCTTCGCCTGTGAAGGATATAAGCCAGTTGTCGCCATCTATTCGACCTTCTTGCAACGTGGTTATGATCAACTGATCCATGATGTCGCCTTGCAAAAACTGCCCGTTATTTTCGCCATTGACCGTGGTGGCATCGTCGGTGCTGATGGTCCCACCCATCAAGGCGCGTTTGATTTGAGCTTTATGCGCACTGTGCCGAACATGGTAATTATGGCGCCTTCCGATGAAAACGAGTGTCGTCAGATGCTTTATACTGGCTACTGCTACAATGATGGTCCAACAGCGATTCGTTACCCCAGAGGGAGTGCGACTGGCGAACATCAAGTGGAGGTGATGACGGCGTTACCTATCGGTAAAGGCCTCATTAAACGCCAAGGCACTAAAGTCGCGATTCTTAACTTTGGTACCACATTGGCCGCCGCTTCTCATGCAGCAGAAGCCCTTGATGCGACCTTAGCCGATATGCGCTTTGTTAAACCACTTGATGTTGAGTTAGTTCAGCAACTAGCAAGCAGCCATGACCTACTTGTCACAGTAGAAGAGAACGCCATTATGGGTGGTGCGGGATCTGGTGTACTCGAACTGCTACAAACCCTTAAACTGCCTAAAGCCGTGTTAAACATCGGCTTGCCAGATGAGTTTATTAAACATGGTGACTCCAACGAGATTTTGGCTGAGCTACAACTCGATGGCCCCGGCATTTTAAACCAAATTGAGCACTACCTTAACGGGTAAAATCGCGACAATAAAAAAGGCCTCTTTAGAGGCCTTTTTTATTGTCTATTACTTTGATTAAATCATGTCTATCTGTAAAGATTAGGCTTGTGTATCGACCGATGCACCGCCTTGAGACACCATCACCATCGCTGGGCGTAAGAGGCGGTCATTCAGCAGATAACCTTTCTGCATCACCATCATCACAGTGTTAGCTGGAAAGTCTGCACTTGGCTGCATACCAATCGCTTGGTGATGCTCTGGATCAAATGCTTCGCCTTGTGGATTGATTTGAGACAGACCAAATTTCTCCACGGCACTGGTGAAACTCTTCAGTGTTAACTCAACACCTTCAAAAATGGCTTTGGTGTTTTCATCTTCACTGTTAGTTCCCGACAACGCTCGTTCCAAGTTATCGATCACAGGCAGTAGTTCATTCGCAAACTTTTCTAAGGCGAACTTATGCGCTTTTTCCACATCCATAGCGGCGCGGCGGCGAACATTATCCACCTCTGCTGCAGCACGTATCACGGAATCTTTTTGCTCTTCAACTTTAGCCTCTGCAGCAGCTAAAGCTTGCTCCAGCTCTTCTACCCTGAAATTAGCTTGGGTAAGCTCATCCATCAAACTGGCTTCATCTTCTACCACCTCGGTATCGACTTGCGCTTCTAAAGTTTCATCAATTTGCGGTTCTTGTGCTTTGCTTGATTCGTTGCTCATTGTTACTCCAGCTAAAAATGCTTTGTTTCTGCATGCTCTGGGCATATTATGGGGATCAAATTCGAGGTTTCAAGCCCTAAGGCATGGATCAGACACAAATATGAGCAAAGCGTTTCACACAATTGGCTTAATTGGTAAACCCAATCATGCTGGGACCCATAAAACCTTAAAGCGTCTTCATCATTGGTTGATCATGCAAGACTATGACGTCTATGTAGAAGAACGTGTGGCGACCGATATTGGTCCGCAGGCCAAGTCCGTTGATTTACTGCAAATTGGTGAATACTGTGATTTGGCCATTGTCGTTGGTGGCGACGGCAATATGCTCGGTGCGGCGCGTGTACTCGCTCGGTTCGACATTGGTGTCATTGGTGTTAACCGCGGAAACTTAGGCTTCTTAACCGACTTACCCCCAGATACGTTTGAAGAAGCCCTCGGCAAAGTGCTTCAAGGCGACTATGAAACTGAGCATAGATTCTTACTGGAATCTGAAGTCCATCGACATGGTGTACTCAAATCATGCAATACCGCGGTGAATGAGGCGGTACTTCATCCAGGTAAAATTGCTCATATGATTGAGTTTGAAGTCTATATTGACGACAAGTTCATGTATAGCCAGCGCGCCGATGGCATGATTGTCTCTACCCCAACAGGCTCGACCGCTTATTCACTCTCGGCTGGGGGGGCAATTTTAACCCCTAATCTCGAAGCGTTAATTTTAGTACCAATGTTTCCACACACCCTGTCATGTCGTCCAATTGTGGTCGACGCATGTAGCATTATTAAACTTGTGGTGTCACCGGATAACGGTGACAGCCTAGAGGTGAGTTGTGATGGCCATGTGACACTACCTGTGCTACCTGGCGATGAGATCATCGTAAAGCGCAGCGGTGAGCGCTTAAGGCTTATCCACCCAAAAGGTTACAATTACTTCCATGTGCTGCGAAACAAACTCGGATGGGGCAGTAAGCTGTTCTAATATCAATGAGTAAAATAAATAAAAAGCCCCGATTAATATCGGGGCTTTTTATTTACAACGATTCTAATTAAGCAATTATTTTCAATCAATTAAGGACTAAGGCTGTACTCCAGTTGTACGGTCGCTTCAGCGGCTACCGGCTGACCATCAACAAACTTAGGAGCATAACGCCAGCGTTTGATCGCCTTTAAAGACTCTTTGGTAAATAACTTACCGCCTTCAGAAGCAATCACAACAGGATCTTTCACAAATCCTTGTTCATCCACCGTAAAGCTCATCTGCGTCCAGCCCTCTTTACCATCACGTGCATAAGAGATGGGGTAGCGCGGTGCTAACCTAAACAGCGGTGCCTGATTCTGTGTCTCTGACCACGGTTTCATACTGCCTATTGCAATACAGTGCTGAGTCGAGCTGTCGCTATCGCCTTTCTTTTCATAAAGTTCGATTAAACGCGCATGAGCAGCCAATTTATAGGGATGGCTGTAATCAAGCACCGCAAATTGCTTCACGACCTCCTCAAGATATTCAATTGCCAAACTGGTTTTACTTTCTGCCGCCTTGACCATGCCAACATAAAAGGTCGCTTTTAAACGCGCCACGGCATCTTCAGGTAGTTCGGTTTGATATATCTCCAGCGCGTCAATGGCGTAATCTCGCACATCACGCGTGTAATAGGCCGTCGATGCCAGCTTATTAAAAGCCAGCATCTGCACCTCAGCAAGCAATAAAGGCTTGTTTGCATCCTCTGCAATATCAATCGCTTGTTCAAATAACTGCTTCGTTTCTTTAGACAGCTCGACAGTGTCTGCCGCACCGATTAATGGATCAATCAGCTCTATTGCATCTTTGCCAAACCGCTGCCGATACGTAGCAATGACCGAGTTAAAGTGGTCATACGCAAGTGTATTTTCATTATTATCTTGCAACGCGGTCGCCCAATTAAGTTCTAAATGAGCGACATCGATACTATTGGCTTCAAAATAACTTTTACCCAATAGGTATGCTTGCTCTGCATATTTTACCGCTGCTGCACTGTCTTGCTGCTCAATAGCGGCTTGATAAGCGCTATAGGCTTCACTGAAGGGCGAAGCGGTAATCGGTGGAGAGAGTGTCAGAAGGCCGCACAGTATCACTGCACTGATATATGAATTTTTTCCAATCATACAAATATCCTTATTTGTGATCATAGGTTTATGACCGCTACCCTTTATTTAGCGATTGATTCCATAACAGTCATCAGGTGGAAATGGCTTTGTTACCATATAATAATGGCTAATGTGGACTATCCTAACAGCATTAGCGGCTAACTTAAACGCTTGGCAAGCTTGTTCAAGGTTACCAGCATCCAAAGGGCTAACAATAAGCTGCAACAAGCCAGCGAAATCCATACGCCAGTGACCCCAAATAGCCAAGCAAATAGGTAGATCACCACGGCGATAAGAAGCAGTTTAGAGCCCGTTAATATCGACGCTTCCCGAGGACAATTAATTGCCTGAAAAAAAGCGGCGCCAATTAACAGCAGCCCTTCCATAGGTAGCCCCCAAAAATAGAGCCTCATCCCCTCGATAGCCACTGGGGTCAATTGCGCATTATCACCCGCAAAAATATAGACCAGATATTCAGGCACGATATAGATAAACAACAGCCCAATCGCTGCGGTCACTAAGGTCATAATGACGGCAATCTTAAAGGTCTTAAACACTCTATCAAATCTATTTGCACCAGCATTAAAACTGAAGATGGGTTGGGTACCAAAGGCAATCCCCTCAAAAACTAAGTAAAACAATGCCTCGGTATAACTAACCACGCCATAAGCCGCCACATGTATCGGTCCACCAACCCATAGAAATGCCATGTTATGCAATGTTAAGACAATGGATAAATAGAGATTCATCAGGAAGCTAGGAAAACCAACTTTTACAATATTAAGGCAGTGATCCCAAGTTAACTTCATCTGCTCAACATTGATACGCAGACGAGTCTTATCACTGAAAAAGTGCTGTAAGCAGAGTAATCCCGTCACAGCTTGCGAGATCATCGTGGCGATTGATGCCCCCACTAAGCCATAGGGAAAGACCACAATCAGTAACCAGTCGAGCACCGCATTGAGACAACCACCCAAAATCAATACATAGGTTACAAAACCTGGGCGACCATCATTACGCAGCAGAGCGGTAAAAGCGATAGAGATGATAGGGAAAAACCCCAAGGCAAAATACCAGAAAAGGTAGTCTGTTGCGCTACTTAACACCTCTCCCTCAGCACCAAGTAACACCAGTATATCGTCGGCTAACAGAGTACCTACCGTGGCAAAAAAGAGACCAGCTACAATGCATAAGGTAAACGTATTACCCAATATTTTTCGGGCTCGTTCTACGTCATTACGCCCCAAATTAATGGACACTAACGACGCGCCGCCCATCCCTAGCAATGCACCGACAGCATACAAAACGGCACCTATAGGGTAAGCGAGCATCATGCCAGCTAAGCCAACCTCACCTAAATAATGCCCAACAAACATGCCATCAATCGCAACGTATATCCCAGTCACTAACATAGATAAAATCGTCGGAATGGTATAACGCCAAACTAACTTGGGGATAGGGTCTGTAGCCAGCGATTGATCATTTTCGACAAGGTGCATAGAAGCTAATATATTTAATAGGTGAAAGTTTAATGCCGCGAAGATATCAAATACTTAAACGTTTAGATAGCGCTAGTAGCTGTGATTCTATCGCTTCAATTTCGATAGGTGTGGCAGCAATGATTTCAAGGCGAGAGTCCATACTGTCCTCAAGCTCTGCCACACTCAATTCACCATCAACACAGTTAATCCCAGCTATCCCCTCATCACAAATCAACACAGCTTTAAGACGCAAATAAGATTGGGACTTGACCCAATGAAAAACCAATTCAAAATCAAATTCATAACTGCAATCAAATATCCAGCCACAGCTATAGACGTTGTCGTGTTGATTACCGCTGTGATAGATCCCATTAGCCCCCATTGTCACAGGTTCACTCCGTGCTTCAAAAATGGAGGCGTTACCCATCATCTCTTGCGGCATTGCCAGTCGACTGGATGCTGTTCGTGGCTTAGACGCTAATCGTCCAGCCATTGTCTTCACATTTAGAAATTGCGCAGTTAACTCGTCATAGAGCTCACGGGTATCAATAAAGGAGTCGGCCCCAGCCAGCAAGGTCACCGGCCATACAGGCGTCGTTAACGTTTTCTCTCGTAAAAATTGCGCCAACTGCTCACGCTGATCGTCATTGGCTAAGTCGCTTTTACTGGCGATTATCAAATCGGCAATCTCAATTTGCTGATTAAAGGTCTCATGGTCTCGATAACGCTCATCATTACTCTTGCGAGCATCCACCAAACAAAGTGTCGATTGTAGTGCAATAACCTGCTCAAAATGGGGTTGGCGTAACACCTCAACAATGGCTTTAGGGTGACCAAGTCCAGTTGGCTCAATGAGTAGCCGATCTGGTTTCGCTTTAGCAATCAACTGGGTGACGGCCACCTGAGTGGGTACGCCAGCGGCGCAACACAAACATCCACCCGCCACCTCTTTGATTTGCACACCACTCTCTTGATTATCCATCAAGCTGGCATCAATACCGATTTCGCCAAACTCATTAACCAATACCGCCCACACTTCATTTTCAGGTTTATGCTCGAGTAAGTACTTAATAAACGTTGTTTTACCAACCCCAAGAAAACCAGTAATGATAGTAGTTGGTATAGGTTTTAGTATCATTAAATACTCCAGAGGTAGCCAAGTAGATTAAAGTAGAAGCACGACAGTGTAGGCCGCAAAAAAATGAAAGCAACTAAATGATTGGCGACAGTTGCGCTTTGCGCTTTTCGCACCATCACCCCAACATAAAGCCGATTATATTGAAACGACAGCTAAGCCCCCGAACGACAACATATTGTTAACATGAGTAAATTTATCTGAAAAACGGCAAAAAGTGCACAACAAGTAACCAACCAGATAAAAACAAGCGCTACTTCATAGTTATCCTGTAGCACTCTATTTACACTCTGCATTGGCGTCAAGATAGGCGTCAACAACATACTAATAATTGATGGGTCAAAATATGAAACTACTAAAAACCGCTGCGGCGATTGCCGTATCAGTCGCACTGCTTGCTGGCTGTAATTCATCGGACGATAACAATACTCAAAGCGAAACAGTGCGCTTTGCAACCTATAACATCTCATTTGATCGCACCGAAGCGGGCAAGATATATGAAGAGTTAGCCGCAGGCGAAAGCCAGCAGATAAAGCACATTGCCGAAGTGCTACAACGCACACGTCCTGACGTGGTATTTTTAACTGAATTCGATCACGACGGCGTCGGCTTGAACGATCAAGGTGTTAAAGACTTTAATAGCAAATTCTTAGGCCAATCTCAAAATGGCGCTGAGCCAATTGACTACCCCTATTACTATCTTGCGCCGACAAATACAGGCTTATTGGCATCAAAAGATCTCGATGGCAACGGCATCATTGCCCTGCCTAACGATGCTTACGGTTTCGGCTTTTATCATGGCCAATATGCCTTTGTAGTGATGTCTAAATATCCTTTAGACACCGACAATATCCGTAGCTTCCAAAAATTCCTCTGGAAAGATATGCCAAATGCGGCGTTGCCGACGACAGAGTCTGGCGACAGCTATTACAGTGAAGAGGCGTTATCAGATTTCAGGCTCTCGTCTAAAAACCATATTGATGTCCCCGTGAAGATTGGTGAGCATACTGTCCACCTTTTAGGTATGCATCCAACACCGCCAGTATTTGATGGCCCAGAAGATAGAAATGGTAAACGTAACCACGATGAGATCCGCTTGTTCTCAGATTACATCAGTGATGATGTTACCCAAGCTTACTATCTCATTGATGACAAAGGCACTAAGGGCGGCTTAGGCATCGATGCCTCCTTTATCATTGCCGGAGATTTTAATGCCGACCCTGTCGATGGTGACTCTTACCAATATGCTATTCGTCAACTATTAAACCATAGCCGAGTGTCTCAGGAAGTCGCTGTTGGCAACTATATTCCGCAGAGTAAAGGTGCGGCCGAATATCAAACCGATAAACCTTACGTTGGGAATCCAGGTGACTGGACACAACTCTATCCACTGCGCTTAGACTATGTACTGCCATCAAACAACCTTGATGTCGTCGATAGCGGCGTATATTGGGAAGAAAAAGATAGCCCACAGCGTTATCTTTTTGAAAATGAAGCGGGCGAGCAAGGTAAGAGCGTCTCTTCTGATCACCGTTTAGTCTGGGTCGACATTAAACTCGACTAACTTAAGGCAAAAAAAGCCCCGCAAATTACCGCGGGGCTTTTTTATCAATAGGAGTTTTGTTGTCAGTTAACGTGAAGATTTATTCGCACGACGACTAGCATAACTATTGGTCAGCTTCTTACCTGATGATTTTTTACGTTTATACTGCACCTTAGGCTTAGCGGATGAGTCAACCTGTAACTCTCGGTATCTCGCAGGCAATGGCGCACCTAATTCATAACCAGGCTCAATATGACGTGGCAACACTTCGCCAATTAACCCTTCAATCTCTTTGAGCATTTTCTCATCATTTAACGCCACAAAAGAGATGGCATGACCTGTGTTACCCGCACGCCCTGTGCGACCAATACGATGAACATAATCTTCTGCGGCAAAAGGCAATTCTAAGTTAACCACCAAAGGTAATGCCGCGATATCTAACCCGCGAGCTGCGACATCTGTGGCGACCATTACCCGCAATTCACCAGCTTTAAACTGCTCTAATGCACGATTGCGGGCGCCCTGAGTTTTATCGCCATGGAATACCGCATTGTTAATGCCATCAAGTTTAAGCTCTTTGTGCAGAGCTTCAGCGCTCTCTTTGGTGCTCACAAAAACCAACACTTGCTGCCAATTATTACGCCCAATCAACTCAGCTAACAGCTCTGCCTTACGACGCTTATCAACACTATAGACCTCTTGCCTAACCAGATCGGCAGTAGTGCTTTGTGCCACATTGATCCACTCAGGAGTCTGCAACATCTTGGTCGCTAGGGCTTTAATACCAGAACTAAATGTGGCAGAAAATAGCTGTGTAGAATGGTGCGCAGCAACTAAAGTTTTCACTCTTTCGATATCTTTTACAAAGCCAAGATCTAGCATTCTATCAGCTTCATCGACAATCAATTGATTGACATCGGCAAGCTCAAGTCCATGCTGGCCAATCAGATCAAACAGTCTCCCAGGAGTGGCCACAAGAATGTCCACACCTTGATTTATTGCCTTACGTTGTGGGTTTATATTTGCTCCGCCATAAACCGCAACACTCGATAACCCAGTATCACGACTATAACGACTAATGCTCTCCCCTACCTGTATTGCAAGCTCTCTAGTGGGTGTGAGCACTAACACATTAAGTTGTCCCACTGTGCGTGACGCGTTCATGAGTCGATGTAACATAGGAAAGGTATAAGCCGCGGTTTTCCCAGTACCCGTTTCAGCGCACACCATAATGTCACGCCCCTCAATAGCCACTGGAATCACTTTTGATTGCACTTGAGTCAGCTGCGTATACCCGCAATGTTGGGCCGCAGTTAACAACTGGGGATGAAGGCTAAGCGAATCGAAGGTCATAGTGCACTCGTGGGTTAATAACTAATGGGTTCAAAAAGTGAGCGCGGAGTCTAACAAAAACCCCGAGGGAAGGATATCGACATAGGCAATAAAACCGTCACCGCGGCACAACTTTCTCGTGGCTTACTCGCTTTGCGCCACTGAGCTCCTTTTTCCCATAAGGTAAGCTTGCTCAAATTCAGCGAGGCACACAGGCTTAGAGTAAAGATAACCTTGGCCATAATCGCACCCAGCGGCTGCTAATATCTGCTTCTGATGTTCAGTCTCGACGCCCTCTGCAATCACCTTGATCCCGAGCTTGTGCGCCATGACGATAATCGCTTCGCATAACGCCACCCCATCACTATCATCTTCTAAATTACGAGTAAAAGATTGGTCAATTTTGAGGTAATCGATATCGAACTTCTTCAGGTAAGCTAACGATGAATAACCCGTACCAAAGTCATCTAACGAGACTTGTATCCCGGCATCGCGATAAGCCAGCAACTTGTCAGTCACCCCCATTGACGCATCCAGCAATAGGCCCTCGGTAATTTCAACACAGATAGCGTTACTTGATAGATCCAAATGGCGTAACAGTGACAACCAATCGGCAAAGGTGACCCCTTCATCCCTAAACTGAATCGGCGATTTATTGATGCTTATTTGGATTTCGACGCCAAATTGACTGCGCCAACGTGCACTCTGTTGCGCTGCCTTTTCAAATACCCAGTTACCAATCTCATTGATAAGCCCAGTTTCTTCCGCAACCGGTATAAACTCAGCAGGTGAAACCATGCCTCGCTCAGGATGATGCCAACGAATCAATGCTTCCACTTTATAGACCTCGCCGCTACTCATATCGACAATCGGCTGAAAGTAAATCTCAAATTCCTTTCGGTTAATCGCATTGCGCAGATCTTTAATTAACTCCATACGATATCTTGCATATTCTTGCATGGAGGGCGTGAAGTAATGAAAACGATTACGCCCCTGCTCTTTAGCGGCATACATCGCCTGATCCGCATGTTTAAGCAGCCCATCAATGCTAGTCGCATCATCTGGATACATAGTGATCCCAATACTCGCACTGATATAAGCAGTTTCATCCCCCAAACTATAGGGCTCTGATAAACGGTCTAAAATACTCTGAGCAACTCGCTCAACACCGCGCGGAGAGTCTACATTTAATAATACAACGGTAAATTCATCGCCCCCTAGCCTTGCCACCACATCAGACTCACGAATACAACCTTTCAATCGTTTAGCCGTCTCTTGAAGCAAGAGATCCCCCATGTCATGACCTAAGGTATCGTTAACCTCTTTGAAAAAATCCAAATCAAGAAACATCAACGCAAAATGGCTTTCACTACGATCTATTTTGAGCATCTCCGTGCCTAAATATTCCAGCAACATACGGCGATTAGGTAGCCCGGTTAGCGGATCATAGTTAGCCTGTTTCCAAATAATATGTTCGGCCTGTTTCTTTTCTGTAATATCAGAAAACAGTGCAACGCGGCGAAATACGTCACCATGTTTGTCATAAATCGTATTAATGGTCAGCCATACCATGTACTCACCGCCGGTCTTGCTTTTAAGCCATAACTCCCCTTGCCAGTATCCCTTTTCATCAATGGCAGCGTTCATATCATCGTACTGAGAACGGCTAGTACGATCGCACTGCAAAATGCCAATATGTTGATTGACCACTTCATCTTTTTGGTAACCCGTGATGGCAGTGAAAGCGGCATTGATGGTGATAATATTCCCTTTATGATCTTGCACACTCATCGCTTCACTGGAGTTGTTGTACACAGATGCCGCCAGTTCTAGTGAATCTTGTACCTGTTTACGCTGAGTAATGTCCGTGTGCACCCCACACATTCGCAGCGGCTCACCAAATGAATCGCGGCTAACCACTCTGCCAGTATCGAATACCCAATGCTCTTGTCCAGATAAGCTGGACACTCGATACTCAATCTCATGTTGGTCGGTTTCGCCTTTGAGGTGGCGATCCATCGACTTTAATACATCAATTCTATCTTGGGGATGGATGGCATCAGTCCACATCCGCCCATCACGATTAAGCGCTTCCAATTCACACCCTAACAACTTAGCGCACCACTCATTGCGTTTAGTTTCATTGGTTTTAATGTTCCAATCCCAAAAACCTAAGTCACTACTTTCTAGCACCAGAGCCAATCGCTCTTGGCTGGTACTCATGGCAATTTCGGCCTCCTTATGGGAGGTAATATCGATAAGCCCAGCAATCACCATCTCTACATTATGGTTAACCCGTCGACACGCTACGGTAAGATGGGTATAGACAATCTCACCATCTTTTGCCACAAAACGCTTATCCATTTCATACTCATCAATCTCACCGGCTAGCATCCGTTCAAACTGATTAACATCAGCTTCTAAATCTTCAAAATAGGTCAGTTGTCCCCATGTCATGGTTAACAACTCTGCTTCGCTGTATTTCAGCATTTTGCATAATCTTGGGTTGACCTTAACCCAATGCTGGTCAACCGATGTGATGGCGATCCCCATGTTGCCAATGTCAAATTGAGAACGGAAAATGAAATCATCTTGCAGCTGAATCTTGGCATCTCGCTCAATCTCAAAACGCCGCGAAAGCAGCAAACCAAGTAACACTGTCAATATAGGGAAAATAGCAAGAATTGGTAACGCTGCATGCTCTAACAGGGTGATAAAAATGTCTAAGGGGAGTAACGCAAATAAGCCTAACGAAATGAGGTGTAATAGAAAGCCAAAACCATAAAGTTCTTTGAAGGTCAAATCTGCAATTAAGTTTTTACGATAATAACGCCATAGGCTGCCGAAAGCACCAGAGACGATGATAATTGCAATACCCGCCCACATCGCTGCACCACCTTCAATGAGGCGATAAACCACCGCGATGGTCACGGCAATAAACGTAGGTAACCCACCAAAAAATAGGCCGCTTATCCCCAGAATAACTGACCGAGCGTCGAAAAAAATACCTGGTTGATACTGCCATGAGGTCAACATGGTGATCAGGGTGATCACACCAATAACAACCCCCATTATCACTCGCCACAATAAAAAATATTCGCTGCGTTGCTGACGAGGCACCGCATCGTATATGAATATCATAATGAGCAATAACGCCGCATTTTGGAAAAGGGCAAAAAACGTATCTTGATTCATAAATTATTTAACATTTAATAGCCATACTGATAACACCACCTCAGTGTAGCAGAGTAAAACATTAAATCACTGCCTAATCATATAGAAGTGACTGATTTTGAGTAAAATACATCGGCATCTTTCTAGCATTTCATACCAGCTACACAACTTATTCTACGGCATTTTCTTGATGGCTGCGCCGTCAAATGCTGGAATAAATACTCCGATTAATGCCTACCCTCACAATAAAAAACTGCAGAGTTCACACAAAATTAAGGCGGTACTTTATTCACGAAAGAAAATGCTGCATTGTACCCGATTGATCTATATTAAAAACCGTTTATCATTAACGGCTAACGGACGCTGTTGCTTCAAGGAATCAGATGCTACCCTCTCACTTAGTTAAAGTGATTACAGCTTTTTTATTACTGTTAACCTCACTTCACGTCAATGCTGACAATCGTAATAATACGATTCACTTAGCTGCCGAAGATAATTGGGCCCCTTTTGCCGACCATGATGGCAAAGGCTTATCACACCAGCTGATTAACAGCGCATTTTCTCGAGTCAATATTGATGTAGAAAGTACCGTCGTCTCCTACGCTAGAGGCCTGGTTATGGCTAAAAAAGGACTGGTAGACGGTGTTTTTAATCTTCATAAAGAGCAAGGGACAGAAAATCAATTTATCTTTGGTGAAGAGCCGCTGTTTTCAACCCAAGCCTCTTTTTATCACAACAACGCTCACCCCATAATGATCGCAGATAAATGGGCCATCCCTCCCGGCACTAGAGTCGGTGTTATTGAAGGCTATGAATATGGCGATGAACTCGCACAATTAACACAGCTAAAATTGATCCAAGTTGCCAACCATCATCAACTTATCAACCTACTCCTGTTAAGTCGAATCGATATGGTGATCATGTACGATCAAGTTGCAAAGCAGTACCTCAATCAGATGGGCGTTGAGCAGGTAATAGGCAAGAGCGTACATAACCATACAGGCATACTCTATGTCGCTTTCTCCAAAGAGAACCCACAAGCAATCCATTATGCTGCGATGCTTGATCAGGGATTGAGAGAACTCAAAAAAGATGGCAGTTACAACAGAATATTAGCATCCATAACAAGCGACTAAACAGTGATGGCTCGCTCACGACTCATAAGGCGCTTCTTTTCGAATAATGCGATATGGTAAGCTAGCCCCTTATCTCGCTAAATTGGACCTCCGCTTTTCATGATGGCATCATCCGAACATACGCTTAGCCCACAGTACAGCTTTCCCGTTCAGATTTACTATGAGGATACTGACTTTTCAGGCGTTGTTTATCATCCTAATTTCTTAAAGTACTTCGAACGCGCGCGTGAGCATGTTATTGGCGCCGACATTTTGGCCAATCTATGGCAAGAACAGGGATTGGGGTTCGCAGTCTATCGCAGTGACATGCTATGTCATGATGGAGTGGAGTTTGCCGATATTATTGATGTGCGCACGCGTTTCTATTTTGAAAGCAAATACCGCACGGTATGGCTGCAGGAGATATGGCGCCCTAATGGGAAAAAACCTGCGGTCACGGCACAGATAGAGATGGTTTGTATGAACAAGGCACGTCAACTTGCCCCCATGTCACCCTCGTTAATCAGCAAGCTAAGTCAGAATTTCACATCCCAGATTAAGCTATAACGATATTTTTTGATTAAGTTTACGCCAGTTCATCTCTAATTCAGCGGCGGTCATAGGTTTAGCAAACAGGTCGCCCTGAATTTTATCCACGTTCATAGTATTAAGTAACTTAAATACTGGCGTGGTTTCAACGCCCTCAACCGTAACCGTGAACCCCAGCCCTTTTGCTAACCCCACCGCACTATTTAAGAGCTGCTGCCCACGCGCATCGGTTTCAATATTATCTAAAAACGCCCGATCAATCTTAACCTCATCAATCGGTAGCTGTTTTAAATATGCTAATGACGAATGTCCAGTGCCAAAATCATCAATGGCAACGTTTATACCCGCACGTTTTAAGTCGCTTAAGATCTCAGTTGTTCGGCTCATGTCTGTCATCAATTGGCTTTCGGTTACTTCAATAGCCAACACTTCTGGAGATAAACCGCAACTTATCAGGTTAGATAAAAGATGCTCGCACAGCCGTGAATTACTGAGATCATCAATGGCTAAATTAACTGCGACTTGCATTGCTATTCCGCTGTCTCGCCAATGCTTTTGCTGTAGGCATACCTGCTCGATAACCCAATGGCTTAAAATACTGATCATCCCCGCACATTCGAGTAACGGTATAAACTCCCCAGGTGAGATAGGCCCAAGCTCGGAGCTATTCCAGCGAATGAGTGCCTCGACATGGGTACAACCGCCACCCACAACATTGTATTTAGGCTGATAAACAAGATAGAGCTCTTGCTGCGCTATCGCGCGTGGGAAACAGCTAATAATGGTCAACTGACGATGCTGGCTCTTATCATCGCCTTCAACATAACTAGCGATTAAATTTGCGCTACTTTTAGCCCGAATAAGCGCTAAATCTAGGCGTCTGAGCATCTGGCTAACATCACTGTGGTGCTTCGCAAGATCCATGTAGCCTAGCTGCACCTGCAACTTAATCGAGGTGTCATTTATCTGAATCGGTTGTTGTAATTGTTGTTGCAATGCCATGAGCTGCGTTTCATTTAGCGACTGCTTGAAATAGATAAGAAACTCATCTTCATTCATGCGCGCTAAGATCTCTTTGTCGCCAACATGACCTTGTAACCGCTGCGCCATGGCGACTAATAACTTGTCGCCAAAATCAAAGCCCAACAGGTCATTTACGTACCGGAAGCGGTACAGGTCAAACATCACAAACATCCCTCGGGTCACTGGCATTAAACGTGTCAATTTGGCTTTGAGACCGACCCGATTTATCAACCCGGTTAACTTATCTCTACCCGATGGTGGTGGAAGGTGATTAAGCAGTTGTTGTAATTGAACATACAGCGGAATATAACGAAGAGGTACGTTGGGCACCTGTAAAGGTTGTCGATTTCTGTGTTGCTTACTCAGCTGGTTATACAAGGCCATTAAAAACTTAGCGTCAGCTTTTCTATGCCAGTACCAATAGATGATACCAGCTATACCAACAATGATGAGGTACGCAATAACCCAATAGTACTCTATAGCGCTCACGCTAAGCCTTTATATTAATGTAAATCTCGACAGTTTTTGTCAAGGTGACTACCGACGGCAATTATTCATAACTTAATTTAATTGAATGATAGTTATCAAGAAACTCGTCAGACCCTAAGTACTCTGGTGAAACAGGTAAACCACGCTTAACAAATATATCTAAGCGTTCTTCTAAATCATGCCCAGAGCGCAACTCACCAGTGTAAAACGCAGCCGAACGAACAAAGTCCAAATAGGTCACTCGCTCAGGTAGATAAGGCAGATCAGCCCAGCGCTCTACCACCTCCATCACCTCTGGAGAGAAATCCCAACTTTTTAACACCGCTCGTCCAAGAGGTCCCTGCATTTTTCGCACTAATGCACGGAGTTGGTCAATACTAGAGAATAGATGTGGATGTGCTTCAGCCTCAGTCAGTACCGGCAGCGCACCAATGTTGTGCACTAAGCTAGCCAAAGTTAAGGTGTCATAATTTAAACCGCAGCCCTTATGGGTTTTAGAATATTTGAGTAACAAGGCACAGGCAGCAGAGGTTACCTCAATCGACGAACGCCACACTTCATCCATGACCTCCCATACCATCTCATTGGTCGAGATAAACAGTTGTTCCATCGCCACCGACGTCGCGATGGCTTTAATCTGAGTCAGTCCGATGCGTGTCACGGCACTGTTAATGTTCTCAGCTTTTATACCGCGACTGTACATGGCACTGTTGGCAACTTTTATCATCCGCGCTGAAATCGCAGCGTCTTGACCAATAATTTCAGCGACCTGCTTTGGGCTTGAATCTGGTCGAGAAACAACCTCTTGGACGCGCATTGCTACCTCAGGTAAAGTAGGCAATACTAATGCATCTGCCTTTAACTTTTTTAATAACCCAACCAGTAGTTGATGCTCGTTAGACATTATTACTCCTTAAAAAACCGTTCACCCATAGCTTAATTGAGCTGAGTATATCAGGACTCTTGATACACGTGATGGGAAAATCACACATCCAGTTAAGATTTTGTTTAATATTAGCTAAGTTTCAGATTATAGGATACTAATTGTCTTAAAATTGTGCGGCTTAAAGCTGTATTGTAGTACCACCTTGCGATTGACCACAAAATAAACACTTTCAGATTTGCATATCAAGGCTGGCATTGAGTAAAATGCCCGCCCCGAGTTAGTTCGATACCTGTAAATTGAGAGAAACTATGTTTAAACCTGAGCTACTGTCTCCTGCTGGGACCTTAAAAAATATGCGTTATGCCTTTGCTTATGGCGCCGACGCTGTCTATGCTGGCCAGCCGAGATATAGCCTGCGTGTGCGTAACAATGACTTCAAAATGGAAAACCTGGCTACCGGGATTCAAGAAGCACATAGTTTAGGTAAAAAGTTGTATGTGGTGAGTAACATTGCCCCGCACAATACTAAGCTCAAAACTTACATCAAAGATATGGAACCTGTAGTGGCGATGCAGCCTGATGCGCTGATCATGTCCGATCCAGGCCTGATTATGATGGTACGTGAAGCATTTCCAGATCAAGTCGTGCATCTCTCAGTGCAAGCAAACGCGATCAACTGGGCCTCGGTGAAATTTTGGCAACAACAAGGTATTAAGCGTGTCATTCTGTCGCGTGAGCTTTCGCTCGATGAGATAGAAGAGATCCGTCAGCGTTGCCCCGATATCGAACTAGAAGTGTTTGTCCACGGTGCACTATGCATGGCCTACTCGGGTCGTTGCCTACTTTCTGGCTATATTAATAAGCGCGATCCTAACCAAGGGACTTGTACCAATGCCTGCCGTTGGAAGTACGATACCCATGAAGCTATGCAAACAGAAACCGGTGACATTGTCGCGGTTAACCCTGATGTTCAAGTACACAACCCAACACTAGGGGCTGGTGAGCCAAGCAGTGACATTGTTTTACTGCAAGAAGCGGGTCGTCCAGGCGAATATATGCCAGCGTTTGAAGATGAACATGGTACTTATATCATGAACTCTAAAGATCTACGCGCGATTCAACATGTAGAGCGTTTGACCAAAATGGGCATCGACTCACTTAAAATCGAAGGTCGTACCAAGTCTTTCTATTATGTCGCGCGTACAGCACAGCTTTATCGTCAAGCTATTGAAGATGCCGCTGCTGGACGTGAGTTTAACCCAGCACTGATGTACCAACTGGAAGGGCTTGCACACCGAGGGTACACAGAAGGGTTCTTGCGTCGTCATGTCCATGACGAATACCAAAACTATGACTATGGTTATTCTATCAGTGACACCCAACAGTTTGTTGGCGAGCTGACAGGTAAGCGTAACGCACAAGGCATGGCTGAAATCGATGTAAAGAACAAGTTCTCTGTTGGCGACAGTGTTGAATTGATGACGCCACAAGGTAATATCAATCTAACTATCGATTATTTAGAAAACCGTAAGGGTGAAAGTGTTGAAGCTGGTCTAGGATCAGGACACTTTGTCTTCTTGCCCGTACCTAAAGAGGTCGACATCGACAAAGCAATATTGATGCGTAATTTGACCGAAGGTCAGAATACCCGTAATCCGCATACTCCAGCATAATTGGGCCTGACACCATGGCATTACTGATCGACGATAGTTGCATTAACTGTGATATGTGTGAGCCTGAATGCCCAAATCAGGCCATCACCATGGGTGAAGAGATCTATGAAATTGACCCAGACCTCTGCACAGAGTGTGTCGGTCATTACGACAAACCCACTTGCGTATCGGTTTGCCCTATCGATTGTATTGACCCCGATCCCGAGCATGTCGAATCTGACGATGAGCTATTGGTTAAATATCACCTGATCACTGGCAAGCCTATTAGCTAACGACTAAAAAAAGCGAAGTCATCGACTTCGCTTTTTTTTACCTTAAAATCACACTACGCCCACTTCGTATCGGCTTTAGTCTGGAGCTGCATCACCATCGCAGCAAGGCGCTCGATGCTATCTCTGACGAGTGACGGCATGGTATCAAACTCAATACTCAACAGTAGGTTTTTCACCTCTAGGCCCAACTCGGTATCGCCTTCAATCGACAGTTTACGCTGGAAAAACAGAGTATCAGGGTCTTCTTTGCCTGCGGCTATCAGTAACAGCTCTTTGGTTTCACCGCTAAAGATCACCTCAGCGCTTCCCATTTCTCGAATCATAAACTGTGTTTCAAAACTGACTTGGAAACTAAGCTGCATATCAGTGATATTGATCTCAACCCAACGCTCACTGAGAAACTCAAGCTCCTCGTCTTCAATCTGCGTTGCCATGAGCTGGTTAAGTAGCTTTTCTAAGATCCGAGCTTTAAACGAAAATGGCACTAATGTTAAAGGCTTAGCGGCCACGACCGGCCCATATTGCAACAACTGCTGAGCCAAGGTGGCCATCAAGTTCTTTTGCATCGCAAATATACTCCTAACAAGCATTGAGTTCGAAAGAGTTGAACCAACTCAAATTTTCAAGAAATGTCCCGCCAAAATTAGCAAGACTGAGAATGAAAGCAATTTTAACCAGCTTTTATGATCACAAACCTGTTTTACATCAAGATTTTCTCTGCCAAACCCTTTTACACTTCACTATTTTTCAGAGAGCGCCTCAAAATGGAACTACTGTGTCCCGCTGGTAACCTAGCATCCTTAAAAGTCGCCCTTAACGCTGGCGCCGATGCCATCTATTTAGGCTTAAAGGATGACACCAATGCTCGTTCATTCGCTGGCTTAAATTTTACGCCAAAGAAGCTTGCCCAGGCGGTTGACTATACTAAGCAGCAAGGCAAAAAAATCTTCCTGACCATTAATACTTTCCCTAAACCTGGTGAAGAGCAGCGCTGGTATCAAGCGATAGATCTTGCCGCCAATACTGGCGTTGATGCACTGATAATGGCCGACCTTTCGCTGCTCGATTACGCGCATAGTCGTTATCCTCACCTGCCACTGCACCTCTCGGTACAAGCCAGTGCCACCAACCTTGGCGCGCTAACGCTGTATAAGAAAGAGTTTAATATTGAACGGGCCGTACTCCCGCGCGTGCTATCAATGAAGCAGGTCAGAGATCTGGCCAAAGTCACCCCTGTCGACCTGGAAGTGTTCGCATTTGGTAGCCTCTGCATTATGGCAGAAGGTCGTTGCCACCTTTCCTCTTATGTGACAGGTCAATCTCCCAATACCGGAGGTTCCTGCTCGCCAGCTAAAGATGTACGCTGGCAAGAGGTTGGCGATCGTCGCCTGACTCGTCTCAATGAGGTATTAATCGACCAATCTGATATTGATGAGCAGATGGGGTATCCCGTGGTTTGCAAAGGTCGATACACCACAGAGGAGAACCCCCAACCTAGCTATCTATTGGAATCTCCCACCAGCCTTAACACGCTCAGTTTGCTACCCGAACTCGCTAAAGCGAACGTTGTATCGTTAAAAATCGAGGGACGCCAACGCAGCCCAGCTTATGTTGAGCAGGTCACTAGAGTGTGGCGACAGGCTATCGATACTTACCTCAATAACCCAAGTGCATTTAGCACCCAAGACAGTTGGGAGCATGCGCTGGCTAAAGTTTCTGAAGGTCAAATCACTACCCTAGGTGCCTACGAGCGCACGTGGCAATAGCCCATAAGGACAGACGATGAAAACATCCCTCGGCCCATTGTTATATTGTTGGCCCAAAGCACAAGTTATCGAATTTTATCAAGCGGTCGCCAATAGCGATATTCCGCTAGTCTATGTTGGTGAGACGGTATGCAGTCGCCGTCGCGAAGTGAAGTTTAGTGACTATTTGCAAATTGCTAAGGAGTTAAAAGCTTCAGGCAAGCAAGTGGTGATCTCTACTCTGACACTTATCGAAGCACAATCAGAGTTTAGTGAACTTAAAAAGCAAGTTGATAATGGTGAGTTTATCATTGAAGCCAATGATATGGGTGCCGTCGAAGTGGCCAGAAGTCATGGGCTGCCCTTCGTTTGCGGCCCTAGCATAAACAACTACAATGCGGCGACCTTGAACAAACTCGCTACTTGGGGGATGCAACGATTTGTCATGCCTCTTGAGCTCTCCCAGCAATGGTTAGTATCAGTAGTTGATGCATTGACACCAAAGCGTGTCGAAGTCGAAGTCTTTGGTCACGGATATATGCCACTGGCCCATTCAGCACGCTGCTTTAGCGCAAGACATATGGGACTGGCCAAGGACAAGTGCCAGACCGTTTGTATTCAACACCCAAAAGGCTTGTTAGCACAAACCCAAGAGGCGCAACCGCTGCTGCGATTAAATGGCATTCAAACTCAATCGGCCAGTTTGTGTGACCTTCGCGATCAACAAGCCATTATGCAAGGTCTGGGAGTGGACTACTTTAGAGTGTCGCCAAGCGCGATGGCATCAATCGAGATTGCCAATGATATAAGCAAGGTAACGGATAACGCTGACGCCCTAAAATGCAACGGCTATTGGCATCAGCAAGCTGGGCTAAATATGCAGTCTTAAGTTTAACGCCGCCGAAAGGCTCGCTGACTCAACACCAGCGAGCCCACCCACAACAAAAATAGCCCTAACGATAACCACTCCAACATGACAGGCCACCAATATTCTGGTCTGGGTTCTATCATAATTAAATCATGATAGAACCAACGTCCATTGGCGACCATACTAATGTCAAAATGTGCCAATACAATAAATGCCCCCATACAAACTAACGTCAATAGGCTCAGCAACAAACTTCCCGTGCAGGAAAATGTTTTTACGCCAAAGGGAGGGTGCAGTAGGTAACCGATATATAGCGCGATGGCGACAAAACTGAAGTAAAAAAAGTACTCAATACCTAAGGTATGTAAATGGTAAACATTCACAGGAAACAACCCTGTAACGGCAAGAGAGAATAGCGACAGCACCAACACAGCAAACACAGAGTAAAGCCAAGTATTATCGGCATTTTGCAACGAAAACAGACAAAACAGCATCAAACTTAAACTGCCAAAGAATAGACCGCCATTAAATACGACTGCCAAATCAGACAAACCATATTGCCCTAGTTCGCTTAGGGAGAAATTAAATAAGCTAAAACCATGACCGTTAAAATCCTCAAAACCCAGCGCAGCCAAAGTCAGGCCCAATAGATGCCCTACAAGTCCAAGCAGACCAAACCTAAACGCCAGTATCGATAGTTTTTTTTGTCTTGAAGTCATAGTCCCTTGAGTATTATTTTTTGATCACTTGCTAACATATATGGAATCAGATTTTTATGCAGCGGTCTAGCGCATATTTCTTGCAACAAATGGATAAAAGTTATTTCTATAGCGGACAATCATTGGCGTCGCAACCCTATAAAAATATTGAGCGGTAGTACGACCATCACTAAAACCAAGGTATCACTCAACAACTCACTGTCTACACAACACGTTAACCACCATTGTGTTGGTGACATATCCAACAAAGTAAACAGGCACTTGAGAGACCTACACTGCTAGCCCCAAAGGCTCATGGCAAACCTAGACAAAGGCACCCACTCATCCGTCACTCAAACTATCGACGCCACAACTGAAGAACAATCTTATTACATTGTTTTTAAATAAATTTAACCCAAAAGTACATGGTGCAAATCAACAAATATTGGTTACAATATAAATAGTCATAAAGTGCTAATAACTATTCTTGTGCTGTGGTTCACCCAATCAAGCATTATAATCGTTTTACATCACTAGGCTTAGGGGGTAATCTCCCCCACTCACTATTGAATGGATATTCATAGTGTATTAAATCATGGATCTAAGATTAATTTATTGCCGCTGTGCAAGTAGTGTAATTTAGGGTAAAAATTGTGTCAGAAAAACAAACCCATAACGTAAAGACAATACTGACTTTTCTCATTCCGTCGCTGATCGGCTTGCTACTGTTTATGACGCCAATCAGTTATCAAGACGCGATTACGATCCCTATCGCGATTGTGTCGAAGGGATTACAAGCATTTTTAGGTGATGCCATTACAGGTATTGTCACTTTCGTCGTTGTGGCGACCGCCATCGCTACGCTCATTGCTAAGCTCATCAAACCACGCATCATTATCAATAGTCATTTTTTTAATGCCTTACTAAACGTCAGCCCCATGTGGGCGATTGTACGTGTTGTTGGTGCCGTATTTATCGTTTTGACCTTCAGTGGTATCGGCCCCGAAGCTATCCGCTCTGGTGATACCGGAGCCCTGGTGCTAAACGATCTGTTACCCGTTCTTTTTTGCGTGTTCATTTTTGCTGGCATGCTACTGCCGCTGCTGCTTAATTTTGGTCTGCTCGAGTTATTCGGCACCCTATTAACCAAAATCATGCGCCCAGTCTTTAACTTACCTGGACGCAGTGCCATCGACTGTATGGCCTCATGGTTAGGTGACGGCAGTGTGGGCATTTTGATGACCAGCAAACAATATGAGTCTCGCTTCTACACCCAACGTGAAGCCGCTGTTATTGGCACCACATTCTCAGCGGTCTCAATCACCTTCTCTTTGGTGGTGATTTCGCAAGTTAAACTCGAGCACCTTTTTGTACCCTTTTATCTGACCGTCTGTTTAGCCGGCATCGTGGCGGCCATTATTGTGCCCAAATTGCCACCCTTATCATGGAAAAAAGACCACTATATTGATGACACTCCTCGCCACCCTGATGACGAAGTGATCCCACAGGGCAAAGAGGTCTTCTCATGGGGCATAGAGCAAGCTCTCGCCAAAGCAGAAAAAGCTGATGGCGTGGTTCATACCTTAAAGGATGGTTTGAAAAACGTTATCGATATGGTCTTTGGTGTGATACCCGTCGTCATGGCCATAGGGACTATTGCGCTGATCATCGCTGAATACACGCCTATCTTTGATTATCTCGGCATGCCGTTTATCCCGTTACTCGAGTTGCTGCAAGTGCCTGAAGCCACCGAAGCCTCAAAAACAATTGTAGTCGGCTTTGCTGATATGTTTATTCCATCGATTTTGGCCAGTTCAATCGAATCTGACATGACACGCTTCATCATTGCCGCCATGTCTGTCACTCAGCTTATTTACATGAGTGAGGTAGGCGCGCTACTAATCGGTAGTAAAATCCCGGTCAACATTCTTGAGCTGTTTGTCGTCTTTATCCTCAGAACATTGGTCACCCTGCC
The DNA here is from genome assembly GCF_000518705.1 of Shewanella colwelliana ATCC 39565. Classification (GTDB taxonomy): domain Bacteria; phylum Pseudomonadota; class Gammaproteobacteria; order Enterobacterales; family Shewanellaceae; genus Shewanella; species Shewanella colwelliana. Next base: position 88,623 of record NZ_JAEC01000013.1, on the reverse strand, counting down.
AGTCATTGCTGGTGTCGCACACCTTATTTTCTAAATCGAAAACCTTGATAAAGGGCAGCCAAGGCTGCCCTTTTACTTTGATAGCTTCCTCCACTCGCATTTTATTGAATCACTACTAAACTTAAAGACTTAACAAGCCCTAATAACGATAATTGGCGTCTTTAATGAGAGTTCTGATTTTCTCGCTATGCTATTTAGTGAGTTGCTACTGCATCGCTTATACCTATCAGCCACAATTTGACTCCTATGGAGCCAAAGATGGCTTGTCAATGAACACTATTAATGATGTCGTCAGTGATAACCGCGGTAATCTTTGGATAGCCACTCAAGCAGGTTTAAATCGTTTTGATGGTAAACACTTTACGATTTTCGATACCACCAACGATCAATATGGCCCATCAGTTAAACACATTAAGAAACTACATTTTGGTAAGCAGTTGTGGCTGATCATGCGTAATGATGGGCTAAACCTATACCACCCACAAACAGAAATATTCGAATCCTTTAATAGTAAAAACAGTCCATTACCCGATGACATCATAGATATTCATCAAGATGACCAAGCTAACTTATGGGTAGCAACCAAACACAACGGCTTGATCTACTTCTCCCCATCAACTCGCACCATACTGAGGCACCTGACAAAAAACAGCCATGCAGTGCTGCCAAGCGAGAAAATCAATGTACTGTTTAACGACAAATATAATCGTTTATGGCTCGGAACTGAGTCAGGCCTAGCGAGTATTGAACTTAAACATGACAAACTACATATCACCCCTTGGGGCAAGGGGCTGCAACAGATCAGCGCAATAGAACAAGGTAGTAGTAATACTCTGTGGGTCGCAACAGAACAACAAGGGCTCTATCTGTTAGACATAGACAATGAATCGTTGACCGCTATAGAAACCGAAGCATCACTGAAGAACAAAGCTATCTCGACACTCAAAAGAGATAAATTCGGCACTCTATGGATAGGCTTTCGAGCTCACGGTTTAGCACGTTTCTCTTTTAGCAACAGACGACTACACCGCTTTAATTCAGCCAGTGAAAATCGATATAGTATAAATAGTCCCGTCATTACCGCATTATGGATAGATGATGAGCAGCAGCTTTGGATAGGTAGTCAGGGAGGCGGATTAAGTAAAACCTTTTTAGATGCACAATATTTCGGACACATTCATGGCTTTAGCTTTAATAATAAAAACCTAGGTAACATGGATGTACGCGCAATAGTGCATGATAAAAAAAATAATCTTTGGGTAGGCACGGCGACGGGGGTTTATATTGCACCCGAATATTTACAGGGTAGCGACTCAGGCTTTGAGCTCTTTGATCCGCTAAACAGTCGTTTGGCACAAAGCTTCATTAGTTTCATCCAAATTGATCAGCAAGGCCAAATATGGATTGGTACTCGCGGTGATGGGCTATTTATCTACGCCAGCAACCGCAAAAGCTATATCCACTATTTGGCAGACAGTAGCGATAACAGCTTACCCAGTAACTACCTCTATTCACTGTTTTTTGATAACCAACAAACGCCTTGGGTCACCACAAAAGATAATGGTATTGCTCGCTATATCAATGTACAACAAGGGTTTAAGACGATAAATAAAACCACAACGCCAACACAACTGCCCACAAACGCCATCACAGCGATGACACAAGATGAGCAAGACAACTATTGGTTAACCTCTTTTACAGATGGCCTCATTAAGATGACATCATCTGGAGAGATCACACACTTCAATCTCGACTCGCCAACCCCTCTGCCCAAAGAGCACCTATTTTCGGTAGTCACAGGGACAGACAATCAGTTGTGGATAGCCAGTAATGAAGGGCTGCTGCGTTTTGATGTGAGCACCAAAAGTAGCCAGCTTTTTACCGATAAAGATGGCTTGGTGGATAACACCATCTACTTGCTATTTGCTGACCATGCGCAGCAATTGTGGATTGGTACAACCAAAGGTCTGACACACCTCAACCCTGACACATTAGAGACGACGAACTATACCGATATTGATGGCTTGCAGGACAACGAGTTTAATTTTAATGCCGCAACGCTTGGGCCTAACAACACCATATACTTAGGCGGCATAAATGGCTTTAACCATTTCAATCCTTCACAACTGCCTAAACGTCAGCCACCGGGCAAACCTATCATTAATGAGGTGCGTGTTCTCAACCAGCACAAATTACTGCCCAATGACGCCAATGACAATAGCCATTTCTCATTACAGCTGTCTCATGAAGAGGATATCTTTTCACTGCACTATCACAGTCCTAACCTACATAAAGCAAAACGACTTATTTATGAATATCGGATGATAGGACTCAATGACACTTGGCTGCGGTCATCAGAGGAACAAAAAACCTATTTTACAGGCCTACCGCCAGGGCAATATATTTTCCAGGTTCGCGCCATTGATATCAACCAAAATAGCAGTGCCATTGCGCAACTTGCGGTAAGCATTACTCCCGCGCCTTGGCGTTCGTCTTGGGCCTATGCTCTGTACTTTTCATTGGCATTAATCATCATCAGTTTTCTCTTCTATCGCAAATGGTGGCAGTACCAACGGCAGAGTAAATTACTAAAAGAGATAGCTCAAAGTGAGCAACGTTTGCAGCTAGCCTTGTGGGGAAGTGGTGACGAATTTTGGGACTGGGATATTACGAGTTCGGTTGCGACTAGAGCTAATGTCTTTTTAAAATATCCAGATAAAGAGACTGAGCTCACACAAACTATGATAGCAAGCGTCCACCCCGAGGATCTCCCCACCGTTTCAGCCGTCGCCAATAGTTGTATCAACGATAAACAAGACAAGTTCTCTATCACTTATCGCGCGCTAGATCTTCATGGCGATTGGATTTGGGTACTTAATAGAGGTCAAATTGTTGAACGCGATAGCAGGGGCCAAGGAATACGCATTGCCGGTACCATCAAAAATATCCAACAGCAGAAGGAAACTGAGCATCAACTTAGAGAGCTTAATCAAGATCTTGAAACAAGAGTCACCACCAGAACACAAGAGTTGCAACAACGTAACGATGAGCTCAAACATACTCTGGATGAGCTGAAACACACCCAAGGGGAGCTGCTCGACAAAGAAAAAATGGCAGCGTTAGGAGGCTTAGTCGCTAGTATTACCCATGAAGTCAACACGCCCATTGGCATAAGCGTAACCGCCACTTCCCACCTGCAAGAGAGTGTTAATATTTTCAATCAACGTTACGCTCAAGGCGAAGTATCCCATGAAGATTTTGAGCAATATCAAAATGAGGTAGCAGAATGTTGTAAGCTAATGCTGTCCAATCTAGAACGTGCGTCAAGGCTTATCGCCAGCTTCAAAAAGGTGTCAGTGGATCAGTCACACGAAGATATTCGTGAGTTTGACCTGAATGCCTACTTAGAGGAGATATTTATCTCACTCAACCCAATGTTATCTCGTACGCCCCACACCTATCAGTACCAATGCCCAGAACAACTGATCATCAGAAGTACCCCCGGCGCCTTCTATCAAATTATCAGCAATTTATTCAACAATTCAGTGGCACACGCCTACCCTGATGAGCGTTCTGGCCTTTTGTCACTCGTGGTGGAAAGAGACGATGATGGGATCACCATGACCTATAAAGATGATGGTTGTGGTATGGATGAATCGGTGCAGTCACAAGTGTTTCAACCCTTCTTTACCACCAAACGTGGTAAAGGCGGTAGTGGATTAGGGATGAATATCGTCTTTAACATCGTCACCCAAGTATTAAGCGGCAGCATACGTATTGAATCAACACCCGGTCAAGGCAGCACCTTTATTATTAAGCTTCCCAACAACTTGTTAGTCGAAAATTAGCCTTTAGCACTGATACGATTTTCAGCCCATATAACGCTATCGCTGGAATATGGGACCATGACCTTGCCCTTCTCCCCCATTTCCGGACCGATTAAGTCATTTATGCTCGTCACTTTTTTACCCACCGAACTTTAGCTGACACTAATTAACAAGGTTAAGTACTACGACATTATACGTTTGTTGAACGCCTAATTGTCTGTTATAAATAGATTAACAAGGAGGCGTCTATGACAATATTGATTGCAGAGATAATGAGTACCCGTGTGGTAACCATAGATATGGATGATCGGCTAACTGTGGTCAAAGAGATTTTTGATGCCGCCCCTTTTCACCACCTATTGGTGATAGAAGAGAGTAAGTTGCAAGGCGTACTCTCTGAGCGTGACTATCTGCGCACCTTAAGCCCTAACATTGGTGCAATAAACGAAACAGAAAGAGATAACGAGACCTTACAGCGCCGTGCACACCAAGTGATGAGTCGAGATCCTGTGACCATATCGCCACGTAAAAATATTAAACAAGCCAGTCAGCTGATGTTGCAACATGAGATAGGCTGCTTGCCAGTGTTAGATAATGGCACCATTGTAGGTATCATTACTTGGAAAGATCTCCTGCGCGCGTTTAGCCAATCTTAGCTATTAATATTGCAAAGGCGAATCAAGCGATCCGCCTCCAGCGAGGCAGCAAGCCAACCTCAACTCAGGTTAAATAGCCCAACCACCGAGATAAAACACCACTAAACCTAATGTAATGGCTAATACGCCAGGTTTTAGCGAACGCCATTCGCCACTGCATAACCGACCTATCACTAGGGTCACAAAGCCAAGCATGATACCTGTAACAATGTTGCAGCTTAATATAATAAATACCGCACACGTCAGCCCTGCCATGGCATCCACTTTGTCATTGAAGTCGAGTTTAGTAACATTGCTAAGCATTAATAAACCAACATACATCAAAGCTGGCGCCGTAGCGTAAGCAGGCACTAAGTAGCTCAGCGGTGCTAAAAACATCATCAGTAAAAACAGCACACCGACAATGGTGGCTGTCAGTCCAGTCTTACCACCAGCTGCGGTACCTGCTGCAGACTCAATATAAACCGCCGCAGGTGCCCCACCGACGACTCCAGCGAAAATACTACTAACGGAATCAGAGGTTAATGCCTTGCCGCCTCCGACAATGTTATCTTTTTCGTCAAGTAGTTCAGCTTGCCCAGCGACAGCACGAATCGTCCCCGTTGCGTCAAAAATTGCCGTCATCACCAACGCCAACACAATCGGTAATACCACAGGGTTCAGTGCTCCCATTATGTCTAGCTGACCAATCAGCGATTGCTCCGACAGCAGATCAGGCAAGGCAAATAGTCCTTGATAGGTTACACTCGGGTCGAAGGCTAAACCAAATAGCGACAGCGCGATAATAACCAACAAAATGCCGCCAGGCACACCACGACGCTCAAGACCTATGGTCGCTGCGAGTCCAATAATCGTGGCCAAAACAGGTAGGCTATGAATGTCACCGAGCTTCACTGGCAAGCCTGCATCATTGGCGACAATGAGTTGGACGCTATTAGTAGCAATCAATAGTAGAAATAAACCAATACCGATACCAGTTCCATGGGCAATACCTTTTGGCAAGTTGGTCAGTACCCACTGACGCACGCCCGTAACGCTCACTAAGGTAAACACAATCCCCATTAAAAAGATCGCCCCTAAAGTAACGGGTATGGAGATCCCTTGGCCTAACACCATACTAAATGCGGTAAAGGCCGTCAGTGAAATCGCGCATCCGATGGCCATAGGTAAATTGGCCCACAACCCCATCATTAACGAACCGAATGACGCAATTAAACAGGTTGCGATAAATACAGCTGCAGGGTCAAAGCCTGCGGTACCAAGCATATTGGGTACAACGATCACTGAATACACCATGGCTAAAAACGTAGTAAAGCCCGCAATCATCTCCCGCTTTAGCGTGCTGCCTCGAGCAGAAATTGAGAAATAGTTATCCAGTAGGGATTGGGTAGGTACAACGGGGGTATCGAGCGCCTGTTCAGACTTCATTATTTATTACCTTTTTTGATCTCTTAATTTGGAAGGCTATGGCAAGTTAGAGCCCCACTCAAAAGAGCGGGTGAGAGATCCACTGAGTACTTTTTGATGTACCTAACGTGACCTGCAAGTGAGTGCTTTAGCAACACACTTATGGGGGTAAGCAAATACTTACCCATAACACAGCCTTGGTTGGGCGCGAATTCTACAGCAAAGCAAACTTGATAAACTAGAGCAAAGTACCAAAACTGTCGAACTTTTTATTCATCACCCATAACAAGGTAAATATCATTACCTGTGACCAATCCCCACACAGTTCCCCCAACCATCAACAACAAACTAAAGCACATAAAATCAGACTGTTATAAGACTACCAAACGAGTAAGTCATGGCCTAGATACAAAGCGTTCATATTCTTTCATAAGTTATCAAGGTTCATTCATTGCAGGCCACACTGCCATTCACAACCATCCCCTAATATAAGCGTCATAGACATAAGATCAACTTAAGAGAGTGAGTCATGACACAACTAAATCGAGCTGATACATCCACCAAGGTGAAATCCAAGGAGTTCAAAGCTCTCGGTTTTATCATCTTTCTCCTATTTCCCATTCTAACGGTCACAGGCATCAGTGTTTATGGCTTTGTTATTTGGATGATTCAAGCATTCGGTGGCGTTGTCGCCCACTAACCCTAACTCAATACACTAGCGAATCTTTTTAAGGATGCTGTTATGAAATGGTTTATCAACATTTGGCGCACTCTCAACCAACCAGCCAAATACCTTACCTTAGGCACAATTAGCCTCTCGGCCTTTTTGATGGGGATTATTTTCTGGGGTGGATTCAACACTGCCCTTGAATTAACCAACACAGAAGAGTTCTGCATTAGCTGTCACAGCATGGAGAGCAAACCCTATCAAGAACTCCAGCAAACTGTGCACTGGTCAAATCATTCTGGCGTACGAGCCACCTGCCCAGACTGCCACGTTCCCCATGAGTGGAGTCGTAAAATTGGCCGCAAAATGGAAGCCTCTCACGATGTCTGGGGCTGGCTACTGCAAAGTGTCAACACAGATGAAAAGTTTGAAAACAAACGTTTAGATATGGCCAGCAGAGAGTGGAAGCGTTTCGATCGTGACAACTCATTGGCGTGCAAAAATTGCCATGACTATGACTCTATGAAGTGGGATGAGATGTCAAAGCTTGCGCAAAAGCAGATGAAACGTGCTGCCGAGCTAGATCAAAGCTGTATCGATTGCCACAAAGGTATCGCGCACAAACTGCCAGACATGGGTACCTCTCGCGCACCAGAACTTATTGCGCAAGTTGGCTCAGGCGAAAGTACGCTGCAGGTGGGCGACAGCTACTTTACCGCCCTCACTAAGCCACTTTACTTCAATGAGAAAACCGATGTTGAGGCGGGAACCCTCAATATTGCCACTAAGGTTACAGTGCTAGAAACCAAAGGGAATCGTGTCAAAGTGGGAATTGACGGTTGGCGTAAAAAAATTGGTGCTGGACGAGTTATCTATTTCGATTTCGGTCTGAATATACTCTCCGCGCAACTATCAAAAGATGCAGCCCTGGAAGAGGGAGTGATGGAAGTTTTTGAAGAGAAAGAAGATCCCATGACAGGTCTAAAATGGCAACGGGTTGAAGCGAAAATCTGGACCGACAAAGACTATCTTGTCAAAGACCTTCAGCCACTTTGGGACTATGCACGTGAAACCTACTCAAGCAGCTGCAGTGTTTGCCACACTCAACCCGCTGAAGCACATTTTGACGCCAACTCTTGGCCAGGTATGTTCCAAGGCATGATCGCATTCGTCAATATGGACCAAGACACCCAGGCGTTAGTACAAAAGTACTTACAAGAACACTCATCGACTTTCGATAAGTCAGCGCACTAAAAGGAGATAACCATGAACAGAAGAGAATTTTTAAAAGGCCTTGTCGCCACCTCTTATGTGACCCTTAGCGGTGCGTCGGTATTAGCACCACTTAATGCCCTTGCGGCCGCTGGTGCAAAGAATAATGATGGCTGGCTCACGACTGGTTCACATTTCGGTGCCTTCAAAATGAAGCGTAAAAACGGCATGATCGATCAGGTTGTCCCGTTTGACTTAGACAAGTATCCAACCGACATGATCAACGGCGTTAAAGGCCTCGTCTACAACCCGTCAAGAGTGCGTTACCCTATGGTGCGCCTAGACTTCCTGCTTAATGGTCATAAGAGTGATACAAGCCAACGTGGTGACTTTCGCTTTGTACGTGTGACTTGGGATAAAGCCCTATCGCTGTTTAAAGATTCACTTGATGAAGTGCAAACGAAATATGGTCCTTCGGGACTTCACGCGGGCCAAACTGGCTGGCGAGCTACTGGTCAATTGCATTCCAGCACCAGTCATATGCAACGCGCAGTGGGGATGCATGGCAATTTCGTCAAGAAAATTGGTGACTACTCAACTGGTGCAGGACAAACCATCTTGCCTTACGTTCTGGGGTCAACTGAAGTTTATGCCCAAGGGACCTCATGGCCGTTAATTCTTGAAGAGTCTAACACCATCATTTTGTGGTCCAACGATCCGTACAAAAACCTGCAAGTGGGTTGGAACGCCGAAACCCACGAATCATACGAATACCTTGCACAGCTTAAAGAGAAGGTAAAGCAGGGTAAAATCCGTGTGATCAGTATCGACCCTGTGGTGACTAAAACGCAAAAGTACTTAGGTTGCGAGCAACTATACGTTAATCCACAGACAGATGTGGCCCTAATGCTAGGTATCGCCCATGAGATGGTCACTAAGCAGCTGCATGATCAGAAATTCATTGACGGCTATAGCCTAGGGTTTGATCGATTCTTGCCTTACCTGATGGGTGAGTCCGATGGCGTGGCGAAAACCCCTGAGTGGGCGAGCCAGATCACAGGTGTTAGTGTTGAGATCATTCGAGACTTGGCTAAAGTGATGACCAAAGGTCGCACACAAATAATGATGGGCTGGTGTATTCAGCGTCAACAACATGGTGAGCAACCCTATTGGATGGCTGCAGTCCTTGCAACCATGATTGGCCAAATCGGTTTACCTGGCGGCGGTATTAGTTATGGCCACCACTACTCAAGTATTGGTGTTCCCTCATCCGGTGCTGCAGCGCCTGGTGCGTTCCCACGCAACTTAGATGAAGGCCAAAAGCCACTATTTGATAGTAATGACTTTAAAGGCGCCAGCAGCACCATTCCAGTTGCCCGCTGGATAGACGCTATTTTAGAGCCAGGCAAAACTATCGATGCCAATGGCTCAAAAGTCACTTACCCTGATATTAAGATGATGGTGTTTTCCGGTAACAATCCGTGGAACCATCATCAAGATAGAAACAAGATGAAACAGGCTTTCCAAAAGCTGGAGTGTGTCGTCACTATTGATGTGAACTGGACAGCAACCTGTCGCTTCTCAGATATCGTGCTTCCAGCGTGTACCACCTTTGAGCGTAACGATATTGATGTTTATGGCAGCTACGCCAATCGCGGAATTTTAGCAATGCAAAAGATGGTTGAGCCGCTGTATGAAAGCTTATCTGACTTTGAGATATTCACGCGTTTTGCTGCCATCATGGGCAAAGAGAAAGCCTATACTCGCGGAATGACCGAATTTGATTGGCTCAAGAAGCTGTATAACGACTGTAAGTCTGATAATGCAGGCAAATTTGAGATGCCAGATTTCGATACCTTCTGGCAGCAAGGTTATGTTCACTTTGGTGAAGGTAAACCATGGACTCGTCATGCAGATTTTAGGAATGACCCAGAGATCAATCCACTTGGCACGCCATCGGGGTTAATTGAGATCTTTAGCCGCAAGATAGCGCAGTTTGATTATGATGACTGCCCTGGTCATCCAACTTGGATTGAAAAGACTGAACGCAGCCATGGTGGACCTGGGTCTGACAAGCACCCAATATGGATGCAATCGTGTCACCCCGACCACCGCCTGCACTCACAGATGTGTGAGTCACAAGACTACCGTGAAACCTATACGGTTCAAGGCCGTGAACCTGTGTACTTAAACCCTGTTGATGCCAAAGTTCGTGGTATCAAAGATGGTGACCTAGTACGAGTATTCAACGATCGAGGTCAACTGCTAGCGGGTGCAGTGGTATCCAACCGCTTCCCACAAGGCGTGATTCGCATTCACGAAGGCGCTTGGTACGGTCCGGTAGGCAACGATGGCAGCAAACAAGGCGGTAACGAGTTAGGCGCACTCTGTAGCTATGGGGATCCAAATACCTTGACTCAAGATATTGGTACCTCCAAGCTTGCACAAGCTTGTTCGGCTTACACTTGCCTGGTCGATTTTGAAAAATATCAGGGTAAAGTGCCACTGGTCAGCGCATTTAGCGGTCCAATCGACACACAAATTTAATAGTTGTCGGCCCATTGAGTGGCCACAGGAGAGAAATAGATGAATGATAAGCACTCATATGACACAGCCATGAATCAAGCAAGAAGCATGGTTTACAAGCTGCTTTCGTCACTGTTTGCTAAGGAGCTAGATCATCAGCTACTGCACGAGTTGACTAGCCCACAAGCACAAGCTTTCTTCACTCAATTGGCCAGCGAACCTAAATTTGCTGACGATGTCACCACGCTAACGTCTGTGCTCAATAAACTTAACACTGACAAGGCATTACTCGAGTTGGCCGCTGATTACTGCGGACTATTCTTAGTCGGCACTAAACACAGCGCTAGCCCTTACGCTAGCCTGTACACGCACCAAGCAAACGATAACGCTGATGAAGTACTGCTATTTGGTGAACAGCATCAACAGATGCTCAATTACCTACAGCAAAGTCAATTGCAAGTGCAATCGGCGTTCCCTGAGCCTGCAGATCATATCGCGGTGATCTTAGCCTATGTTGCGCACCAATGCGGTATTAGCGATGATGCAACCCAGCTCAAGTTTATCAGCCAATATCTCAACAGTTGGCTGGCTAAATTTAGCGATAAGGTTAAGGCAGCAGACAGTGGCCACTTTTATAGTGCCCTAGCCAGCCTCACTCAGTCATGGGTGACAGCTGATTGTGAGGCACTGGCACACACCAACTAGCGTTAATGACCCCGAAAAAAAAGCGCCGAATCTAGCGGCGCTTTTTTATGCAACCAGAGGTTGAAAAGGAGCACTGACTGATTTCATTGGTAACCCCGGTAGCAAAAGCCTATAGTGGTAACCCTTCCACGTAGCGAATCGATATCGATCTAGGCTTGTTGCGTTTTTCGCAAGGAGTTACCTATGTCCCCCGTACGCCTTCGCTATCAAACCCTCGAGTTTCCTGATACCGATATTCATGTTCGCAGCCTAAGAGATAGGCAAGAATTTGCCGATCCTCTAGGCGAAGCCAATGCACTTGGAATCTCCTCTGCACAATGGTCACTGTTTGGTGTGATCTGGGATTCAGGTCGTGCTTTAGCGCACGAAATGGTGGCATTTGATATCGCAGGAAAGCGCATTCTTGAGGTGGGTTGTGGTATGGCTGTGGCCAGCTTACTGCTTAACAGTCGAGAGGCCGATATTACCGCCACCGATTATCACCCGGAAGCGGGCAATTTTTTAATTGAAAATGTACGGTTAAATCAGGGAAGCGACATTCCATTTTTGCGCACAGACTGGAACAATTTAAACGACGGTCTAGGGCAATTCGACCTCATCATTGGTGCAGACCTGCTCTATGAACGCGAACATATAGAGTTGCTATCCCAATTCATTCACCGTCATACCAAGCCCGATGGTGAGGTCATACTCATCGACCCGGGTCGAGGCAATCATGCGCAGTTTAGTAAGAAGATGTGCGCACTAGGCTACAGTCATCTGCAGCACAAAATCATGCCGGCCAGCGATATGTCCTCTTCATTCAAAGGGCAGATGCTCTGCTACAGCAGAACATCGTTAACACCGGACTAATTTAGGCCTAACGCTTACCTCTGCGACCGCGTTGCTTAGCACGGCGCTTTTGTGCCGATTGGCTGTTTTTTCCTGAGAGAGACATCTTGGTTAAGTCAGGCTCAAAGCCCGGGAGCCACTGCTGAGGTAAACGTTTATCAAGCAAGACTTCAACCTCCTCTAACAGCAGCGCATCCTCTTCACAAAATAGGGTCACCGCGACACCTTTGTTACCGGCACGCCCAGTGCGACCGATACGGTGCACATAATCTTCAGCAACAAATGGTAACTCATAGTTCACCACATAGCTGAGTGCGTTAATGTCGATACCTCGTGCTGCCACATCGGTTGCAACCAGTACGCTAATCTCCCCCTGCTTAAAACCATTCAAGACCGCCTCGCGATTTCCTTGAGATAGGTCACCGTGAAATGCATTGGCACTAATGCCACTTGCGCTTAAACGCTCCGCTAACTTATCAGCCGCCACCTTTTTGCGGCTAAAAACCAACACTTGTTGCCAATTTCCTGTAACAATGAGATGACTAAGAAGCGCAAATTTTTTGTCACTATCCACCGCATAGACACGTTGCTCTATATCTTGGCTAGCACTATTAGTTTGACCAACCTCGAGACGCTTAGGCGCGTTCAGCAGCGTGCTACTCAACGCTAACACTGATTCATCAAGGGTGGCTGAAAACAGCATAGTTTGGCGCTTGGTTGGTAATTGCGCCACAACCGCTTGGATCTCATCTTTAAAGCCCATGTCTAACATGCGATCCGCTTCGTCAAACACTAAATGCTTTAGATGCCCTAAGGACAACGATCCACGTCGTAAGTGGTCGAGTAAACGCCCTGGTGTCGCCACCAGCAGATCGACGCCTTGGCTTAACTTAGCTTGCTGCGCCTCAATGCTGACGCCACCATACACAATCCCCGCCGTGAGTGAGGTCAGCTGGCCATAGCTAACAATCGCTGCATGTACTTGTAATGCCAGTTCTCGGGTTGGCACCAGTATCAGCGCCCTCACTGGTGCTAACGAGGCTGATTCGTTTAACCGTTTCTCGTCATCAAGTAAGCATTGCAAGATAGGTAAGCCAAAACCTGCGGTTTTGCCGGTCCCCGTCTGTGCCGATGCCAATATATCCTGATTGGCTAAAATAGCTGGAATCGCTAACTGCTGAATTTCTGTCGCCTGACTAAACCCAAGCAACTTAATCGCTTCGAGTAACGGCTCAGCAAGCGGAAATTGAGAAAAAGACATTAAAAAGCCTACACATTGACACAAGACTAAAGGAGGCAAAAGTTTATCAGATTTTACCGATAAAGGTTAACCAAGCACGGCACCCTATTAAGAATGATTACTACTCAATGGCAGCGCTTTTGTCAGGCGCTATACTTTACTACACGCTTATTTAATAATTCCCCTTAGAGGTTACTATGAAAAAGACGCAACTCGCTTCGGCTATCACCTTAACCTTGCTTAGTAGTAGTCTATTGGCTAATGAAACACCCGCGACCTATGGTGGTGAGAGTGAATTAAATGGGGTACACAACCGCTGTATCGTGCGCCTAAAAGACAATACAGATAGCAGCACTGTACAAGGTATTGCCCATAAAAAGCTGACCAAAGCGAACCAACTTTCTGGTAAAAGTGCCAGCCTTAAACATCTGTATATAAACAGTATTAAGGGCTTTACTATTACCATGCCCTGCGCGGCAGCAAGCAAGGCATTTGGCCAAGACAATGATGTGGCGAGTCTTACCCCGGACAGCATTATCAGCGTTAGCAGAGGTAAGCCCAATCGAGGAGGCAACGACTCTGTTGCGCAATCAACCCCTTGGAGTGTGACACGGGTCGGCGGACCACTGGATGGTTCTGGCAGCACAGCTTGGGTAATCGATACTGGCATAGATCTCAGTCACAAAGACCTTAATGTGGATCAAAGCAGAGGTTTTTCGGCATTCAGTGACAAGCGTAACCGTAGTTTCAATGACGGTCATGGTCATGGCACTCATGTTGCTGGCACTATAGCAGCCAAAAATAATACCATAGATGTCGTCGGCGTTGCGGCCGGTGCCACAGTTGTGCCAGTAAAAGTGCTCGACTCCCGCGGTTCTGGCTCCACCTCAGGTGTCATTGCTGGCGTAGATCATGTGGGGGCCAACGCCCAAGCTGGCGATTGCGCCAACATGAGCCTAGGTGGAGGGGTCAGTACAGTGCTAGATGATGCGGTTAAAGCGGCGGCACTGAAATCGGGGGCTTTTTTCGTACTCGCTGCGGGAAACGATGGTGACAATGCCAATAACCACTCACCAGCGAGAGCCAATGGCAGCAACGTGTTTACCATCTCGGCAGTAAACAGCAGCGATAATATGCCGAGCTGGTCCAACTTTGGTAACCCTCCAGTGGACTATGCTGCACCAGGGGTTAGTATTCTCTCCCTCAAGCGCGGCGGTGGCACAACGACGATGTCCGGCACATCAATGGCCGCCCCAGCGGCCTGTGCGGTGCTAATGCTGAGCAATGGTACGCCATCAACAAGCGGCGTGGCGGGTAATGACCAAGATGGTAATCCTGACCCAATCATCTCGTTATAAATGTCATTAACCGGGCGAGGTTATGTGCGGTTAAAAACTCAAGCCCGAGCTGTTAGTAAACAATCGCTCGGGCTTATTCTTTGGCAGCGAGTTTATCTGCTAAGGCATCAATTGACTCCTGCCACAGGTTATATAGCGCTGAATAACTCTCACTATTGAATCCGTCTAACTCTAGGGTTTTACAGCGCTCACTCAACGCGAGTAGGCCCATGCTGGCACTACTCCCTTTGAGCGCATGAAGTATTTGCTCCGTGTTACTAGGGAGTGTTGCCAAAGCTTGCATCTGCTTGAGACTCGAATCAACAAATAACACTTGCATCTCCTTAAGTGCTGGCACACCTAAATAGGTAAGGTCTTCATCTAACTGCTGCTGGTTAAGCAGCGCATGGGGGTCAAGTGTTATGGCTGGCATCACTGGCGTTTGTTCTTCATCGTGTTGATGACTATCTAGGTCATTATGATTGACCACACCAATCCAACTCGCTAACGCTTGCATATTAAGGGGCTTTGCTAGCACCGCCTCAAAACCTGCATCATGGTATATGTTAATGTCATCGGTTTGGATTTGCGCGGTAAATGCAGCAATTGCGACCTCTTTTCCACAACGATCTGCCACCGACTTTAATTCATTTAACAAGGTAATACCTGAACCGTCCCCTAACTGAATATCCAACATAATTGCATCATATTGCGCTGCCTTTTGCGCAGTATAATGAGCTCTGGCATCGGCACAGCTAGTGACCAATACAGACTCATGACCAAGATGCCCTAAAAACCCCTGAGCAACCATGGCATTAACGCTGTTATCCTCAATCACTAATACCCGCTTAGGCTCAACCTCAGGCAACACGGCAGCAACGGGTCTACACCCTTGCTGACAAATGTCTAGCGGTACACTAAAGCCAAATGTCGAACCGCGACCCGCTTCACTGTCGACCCAGATGCCGTTTCGCTGAGAAGTCGGGCTCTCCATTAACTCCACCAGCTCTTTACTGATAGCCAATCCGAGTCCCGTTCCACGAGTTCGGCCCTGATTTGGCTGGCTACTATAAGCTTTGAACAACTGCGGCATGGCAGCCTGAGAAATTCCCACCCCCGTATCACTGATCTCAAACTGCAGCTCAGATTGAACAATTTTCACCGTCAAGGTGATCTCTCCCTCTGGGGTAAACTTAATCGCATTGCCTAAAAGATTAAATAGCACTTGGCGTAATTTAGGCCCATCGATATTAATACACTGGGGTAAAGGGGGTTTAACTTGCCGCAGTGACAGTCCAGATAAACCTGCACCAGCCATCATAATGGCCACCACCTCATCAAGGAGCTCACTGATATCTACAGGACGCGGCTCATTAGTTAACTTCCCTTGCTCTAAACGAGAAAAATCTAAAATATCATTTAACACCGTTTGCAATAACGTACCGCTGTATTGCGACAGGGCAAGCATCTGTTTTTGTGCAGCGGGAAGCGGCGAGTGCCCCAATAATGTCAGCGTACCTAACAACCCATTGAGTGGCGTACGGATCTCATGACTCATGGTAGCCAAGAACAAAGATTTAGCTTGATTGGCCTGCTCTGCCATCTGCCGAGCGGCAGCATGCCCTTTTGCTTCAGCATCAAGCTGAGTATTAGCTAAGGCCAACTCCTGGGTACGAGCAATCACTGTGCTCTCAAGCGATGCTTTATGCGCTGTCAGCTGTGAAGCACTTTCTTGAAGTTCGGACTGTAAACGCAGATTTTGGTCAGTCTTTTGCTTAAATACCTCAATGGCTGAAGCCATCGCTGTCAATTCGTCATCGCCGTGAGGATCGAGCGCGACGTGGCTATCTCCCTGGCTCAACCGAGACATAGCTTCGGTCGCTTCATTTAACCGCAGGGCAATACCTTTATAGATAACACGGTAGATGACCAACAGCATGAGCACCAACATTGATATCCCTGTGGCCCACAAGCCTGATTTAGCCCAAAAAAGTTGCTGCAAAAATTCGCCACGCGCATCATCTGCTTGTGACTGCTGGGCACTCATTGCACGATCAACAGACTTATTGAGTTCACCAAGTTTATCTGTCAAATGTTGCAACGCAAGTCCCTGCTGAGCCAAGACTTTCACATACTGCTGCTGCAAAAGTAAGCTCGCGTCTACGCCGCGTAATATAACTAACTCTTGATCTAATGCTGTGGCTCTTACAGGGTCTCTCACCAGCCCCTTAAGCAACTCCAGCGGCATAAGGTCGATGTTAGCAAGCCGTTGCGAAGCTGCTTGCTCTTGTTCTGTGCTCACTCCCTGATTGAGTTGATAGCCAGTAGCGATGGTTTTACTCAGCACGCTCGACATACTTGTCATAAGCGAGTTAAGCCCTGATTGCTGCTCTGGTGATTGCAGCAGTTGCCCTATCAATGCAATATGATGTACTAAGGTTAAGGCTCTATCGAGTCGCTCTCGAATATCAAGATCTTGCTCTATGATGGTATCTAGCAAGTGCGCACTTTGGTCTGCCCCGACAACTTGTGGGTAGGCTAAACTTAATTTTGCCAATATGGCAGAATCCACAACAGCCAATTCAGCTTCAAGTAAACGGCTGCTCCGTGTCGCCGCTTCGACTAAAGATTGCCCTTCTCGGCCAAGGCGCTGTGCCATGGTTAAACGCTCACCAACTTGCCGACCCAGTTGCGACAGATCGTGAATAATCTCCCCAGCAGCATATTCCAATCGCTTGTCGTCTTGAACATTAAGCGATTTAAGCTTTGCTATTGCTCCCAATAAGTTACTACTTTCAAGAGAGAGCTTTCGTCCCAAGAATGCGCGTTGGGCCTCCTCTTCCACCCGCTCTAGCCCTTGAGCGTTATCCAGCAGAGCATTAGAGGATTGCATCAATTGACGCGCCGCTTCAGAGGCCGGAAGCGCCTCTTCATAAAGATACTTGTCAGCTAACTTAACCCAATAGAGTGATAAGCTACCTAGGCTAACCAACAAAAGCAGTAGCAAGCCAAGCATGCTGAATGCCAACATTAAACGGCCAACAAGACTCTTGCCTGATAACGATAAAGCGCCCACACTGATTCCTTAAACTGTTATGATAGCGAGTGTTGTAAAGGATTATGTTCACCCTAGATTTGAGACTAAACACGTGACCAAGAAGATGCAATATACCACTTATTTTCTCGTGGCTTGCTTGAATTTTATAGCAACCTTTGTTGTTGTAGCCGCCAATACCCCTTGGCCATTGGAGCAGCGTTATCCCTTTAACGCCAAACTACAAACCAGCAAGCCTGTCACGTTTCACCCCTTATCTCATGTCCAAAAAACTTGGAACCTATGTGTATTGGTGCCACACCTCAAAGATGCGTACTGGATAGGTATCGACTATGGGTTAGCCACACATGCTAAACAGCTAGGGGTCAGTTTAGAGTTATTTGAAGCCGGTGGCTATTACGGTAAAGCGCAACAACTCGAGCAGTTAAGCCACTGCATGTCCGCCCCTTTCGATGCAATCTTACTCGGAAGCGTCGATCCACTTTTACTCAACAGCTATCAAGGCCAAATCAGCAAACCCATTATAGCCCTGGTCAATCGTATCGACAGCCCGCTGATCACCACCCGTGTTGGCGTCAACTGGTATCAGATGGGGTGGGTTGCTGGCCACTATATTCAGCAGGCAGTGTTGCGTCAAAGCACAAAAACACCACCACAACTGGCACTGCTCACCGGGCCTGAAAGGGTTGGCGGTAGCGCATGGGTTGAGCAGGGGGTTTTAGCAGCCCTGGAACATAGCACTGTGACCATCTCATCAATTCGCCATGCCGATAACAATCGTGACCTCTATCGTGACCAACTGCACCACCTGCTCAACGATCACATACCAGATTATATACTCGGTAGCGCAGTCGCGGTTGAGGCAGCGGTTGGCGAGTTACAGCATAGGGGTTTAGATTCGGTACAACTTGTCAGCAGTTACCTGTCTCCAGCAACGCTAAGGGGCTTGTACCGTAATAGAGTGGCTTTTAGTAGTGACGACCAAGTGGTTTTACAAGGTAAACTGGCGATAGATATCACAGTGAGGGAATTACAAGGTGCTGCTGCCTATGGTGATATAGGCCCAAAGATTTTAGGCCTGAAAGCGGGTAAAAAGCAGCTAAGCAACCTTAATTACAGCCTTGCTCCCGCGGACTTTTACCCCATCTACCGTATTGATAATTCAGCTAAAGATTAGTCTTCAACCCTAGCTGCAAACAGGTAGCCTTCACCGTGAACCGTCACAAACAGTTCTGCAGCTAACTTGTTTCTGAGACGGCGAATAATGACATCGATGGTTCTGTCGTTGACGTCCTGATCTCTATGGCTAGTTTGCTGCATCAAACGTTCACGAGATAACACTTGCTGAGGATGTAGAGCAAAGGCCGTTAACAGCTCAAACTCCGCCTTGGTCAACTTAATCACCTCATCACCATAAGTGAGCTTACGATTATTAAGTGCTAAACAATAGCCCTCAAACTCAATGAGGTCATCATTTCGTTCCAGCTGAGTAATCACCTCTTGCTGCGCCTTTTTCACCAGCGACATACGCCATAAGAGGTTCTTGACTCGCACCAGTAGCTCACGCAGTTCAAAAGGCTTAGTGACATAATCATCTGCGCCCATTTCGAGGCCAATAATTTTATCGATAGCTTCATCTCGGCCGGTGACCAAAATAATACCCACATCTGAACGGCTTCTTAGGTCTCGGGCTAAACTCAAGCCATCCACACCAGGTAAATTGATATCGAGCATCACTAAATCGATATGCTGACTGCTGAATTGATGCCACATCTGCTCACCATCCTCAGCCTCTAAGACTCGGTAACCCTCTTTTTCAAAATAGCCTTTTAGCCTCGCGCGGATCACGGCCTCGTCATCAACAACTAGTACAGTATTGGCCAACGAAGTATGCGCCATCGAATCGCTCCAGAAAAAGTTACTTAAAGGTTATCACTCATTATTCACATATTTTCACATTTTCATATAAGCAATATCTCAAATATGCGAACTGACGCCCATTTTATGTCGTATGGCCTTAAGACTGACTCACAAACAGAGCGACCACGCTAAGCTTCGACACCTAAGCCAACACAATACGGATAGCACCTCACAAATATAAACCAAGATTTTTACACCACGCCCATGTTAGCTTATGCTTACTCTACAGCTTTTAGTTAAACACCACAGTGTGAGGACAGGTTATGGATGAAAGGCGACAATTTTCGCGGATCTTATTTGATGCCAATGCAACGCTCACCCAGCAAGGTAACGTCTGGCCAACCATCATCCACGATCTCAGTCTCAATGGCGTCCTGTTAGAGCAACCCCAAGGGTTTAGCGTCACCGATGACCCCATTGCTTTAAGTTTTACTCTAGGTGACTCTGAGATAGTGGTTTCTATGGAAACTAAACTTGTTTATCAAAAAGAGGGACAGTTGGGCTTAGAGTGCCTGCATATCGACGTCGATAGCATTAGCCACCTGCGCCGTATGCTGGAACTTAACTTAGGTGATGCCTCACTGCTCGATCGTGAGCTACGATTATTTGTTGAGGTTCACGAACAAAGTTAAGCGGCATTAATACACCATACGTGTTTCGAAAGGGGAATAAGTTTCCCCTTTTTTGATCAACCCACTAGGCGATATCAATAGCAGGACCCATTCATGCCTCCAACTTGCGCGTTATCCCACACCATTGTTGATGATTTTTTGGCGCCAGCCTGCGACGACTTTGTGGAAATTTTGTATCAAGACGATGAGATTCTATTAATTAATAAACCCAGTGGACTGCTCAGTTTGTCGGGAAAAAATCCGCTTAATTGGGATTCGGTACATTACCGTTTAGTGCACGGTCAACAGGGGCTTACGCCGCCCTTTCCTCATGCCAAACTCCCACATAGGTTAGATTTTGGCACATCTGGCATAATGGTGGTGGGACTCAACACCGAAGCGGCGCAGCATCTCAATCTACAGTTTCAAGCACGCACCATCCAAAAACGTTATATAGCTATGCTGGAAGGTTGGGTGAGCGAGGAGCAGGGACAGATCAACGCCGCAATAACCAAAGATAAAACCCTTTTTCCGCGGGTAAAAATCTGCCAAATCACAGGTAAGCCAGCTATCAGTGAATATAGGGTCATTCAACGGCTAGCAGAACCACCTTGTAGTTTGGTGCAATACACCCCTATCACAGGGCGTACACACCAATTACGCATCCACAGCCTAACGATGGGCCATCCCATTCTGGGCTGCGACCTGTATAAAAGTACTCGTAGCGAACAGATGGCAAGCCGCTTAATGCTACACGCCAGTGAGTTGCATTTTGAGCACCCCACTAGCCACAAGCGAGTTAATGGCCTGTGTCCTAGCCCTTTTTAATCAAACTTACAGGCATCATTCTGCCCCAAAACCTTACAGGCGCTGCAAACTCAATGCAGCGCACCGCCCGCGGAGCATCGGCGAACTATCCCAGCTTAATCTCAATTAATCAGCTCTAACAATTCATGAATGGTCTTAATGGGATTGATTTTGGCCCCTAGGCCTTCCATCGATTTATGATAATTACGATAAGGAATGAAGATCTCGGTGAAGCCATGCTGCACAGCTTCTTTCACCCGCGGCACACCGCTGTCGATTGGACGCACGTCACCATTTAAGCTGAGTTCCCCCATGATACAGGTCGTTCTTGGTACCACGAAATCATTAAGGCTACTGAGCAGTGCCGCGACTAAAGCTAAATCAATACAGGTTTCAGATTCATCAATTTTTAGACCACCGACCAGATTAAAATAGGTGTCGTGGAAAATTTTAGTTCGAGTATGTTTACGTAGAATCCCCGTAAGCATCTTAATCCGATTCATGTTGAGTCCCACGCATACGCGCTGAGGAAACTCCCCTTCGGTTTCGGTCGTTAAACATTGGATCTCTAACAGCAGATTGCGGTTGCCCTTACGGATACAAGTGATAGCAGCACCCGGAGAGTCGGTCGTTGACCCTGACAAAAAGATTTCACTTGGGTTATCAACGCTAATCATACCGCGCTCAGTCATCTTGAAAATACCAACAGTATCAACGTCACCAAAACGGTTTTTGTTGGCGCGCAGCGTGCGAACTTGACCATCGTTACACTCTAAATGTGTGAGGCAATCAACGATGTGGATCAGCGTTTGTGGTCCAGCGGTTTCATTGTTTTTGTTGACATGTGCCACCAGAAACATGGTGACATTGTTTTGCTTACAATACTGAGTCAGTGCTTGGGCTGAACTTTTTACCTGTGACGGCGAGCCAGGACTGCCATTAGCCAGGTCGGTGACAACAGCTTGAATGGAGTCAATCACGGCAAACTTGACCTGCTTGGCTTCAAGCTCAGCAATGATGGCTTCGACACTGGTTTCGGCCATCAAGAATAAATTATCCTCATTGCAATCTAGCTTTAGGCGATTAACGCGGTTTTTAAACTGCGATAATGACTCCTCTGCAGTACAGTATAACGATGGCATCAATTGCGACATACGTGACACCAAATCAGATAAAATAGTGGTTTTACCTGCACCAGGATCACCTGAGATAATATTTACAGAGCCTGTCGTTAAGCCACCGCATAACACGCGATCGAGTTCGCCAATACCTGTCAGCATTTTTTTGGCTTCGAACTCTTCCACTTCGCTAAGTTTCTTAGAGCCACCACCCACAGCACCAGCATACCCGGAGACTGAAGTACTGGCCGACTTGCTCGCCCCTAAACGCACTTCGGTAATAGTATTCCACTCATGACAAGCGTTGCACTGCCCTTGCCACCGAGGGAAGTCTTGTCCACATTCACTGCACACATATGCTGTTTTAATCTTAGCCATAATAAGTTCTAAATCGTTATTTGATATAAAGAGGTCGCCAGAAATAACCATAATGGCTTAAACTGTAGCCACGGTGATCGATAATATTTATTGCCTAATTTATCAACAGTCAAATGTCGTTTTATCATTGATAAACATACGGCTATCAAGTTTTATTGGTTTTGGCCGACACAAGAGTAACAGCCAGAGATTCAATTAGCATCAGAAAAAGAAATCGACCATGAGTTTAGAGCAACACAATGCATTAATCGAACAGCTAAAACCGTTACTCATGGAAGATAATTTTCATGAGCTGTTTGAGCATTTAACCTCTGATGAAACTAACTCAACCCGATTCCTACTTAAAATGGAGCTTAACCGCCTCTCTTCGCTATGCACCAGGGTGATAGATTTAAGAGATAAGTCAGAACTCCCCTGCAGTAGTTTTACTAGCGGTTCACAAACCCATTTTCTCGATGAGCCCGCTAAATCCAGTTTTATTGAGACGCTTGCGCTTTATCAGGACTAATACACCTTAGGCGTCTATGAGCAAGTAATGCTCGCCCATAAAACGCGCAGACAAAAAGCCCGAAATCCGCAGGCCGGTGACGATTTAGCCCTAACTCCCTTTATCGCTTCTGGCGCGGTCTTGGGCAGCTATTTTAATCGCAGTGAAGAGCGGATGAACTACTCAATACGCATCGGCGTCTTACAGCCGGGATTGAGTGAAGTCAGCGGTATCACCGTGGACCTCTCTGTCGGCGGAGCACGCATTCGTTTGCCACTCAGTAACGGTGTCAATATTGAAAAGCCCGTTAGGGTGAAATTACTCGAATTGGGTGAAGAGTACTATTTTGAAGATCTACAAAATGGCGTTGACTACCAAGTGGTTGATAGCGAAAGTAACCACGAGTATACATGGCTGCGTCTAAAGCGTATTGGCGGCAGTGACGCATTAACAGAGATGTTAGCAAACCTGATCCAAGGCTATAAGTACCGATATAAAGTCGACATCAACGACATATTGGTCGCTGCAACAGGACTCGGATTTGAACGTCACTATCTGCCTCACCTGCCTCACCTTCCTCTGTATGTCGAGCATACAGAGGAAGGATATCAAGTCACCCATAAGCTTCTTAGCCGTGACAATCAAAAATTACAGCACTTTTTCCGTGATGAGAAAGAGATAAGCCAATTACCAGGAATGCTGACAGCAAACCGCCTAAAAGCCCTTATTGATAATCCACAAACTATCGAACACAGCCTGTTTTTCTGTTTTACCTTTCAAACTCAAGGTAATATCTATTTCTATTCGGCAACTTTAGCTGAGTTACTGAAAAAAGAGCTATTAGGGCTTTTTTTACATTTTGGCACCAGTAAGTCTAGCTGGAGCATATTTAAACTTGCCAGTCATCAAATTGATCATCAAACCTCTTATAAGTCGAGTATTTTACCGGGTGATAGTAGCGATTACTCGGCGCTCACAGAAGCCCAACTCAAACGGTTCACCCATGTCTTACAACTCATCGACTTAACCAATGAAGAAGCGCTTGATAGTTATAAGCAGTGGGATCCAATGGGCCATCATCCCAATGAGCTAAAACCTTTTGGCCAAGCTAAGCTCAGCCTAGATAAGATTAAACTATTATCACTACAGTTTACTGAACGACGGAATGAAGCAAGATTTGCCTTTAAAACCCAAGTGAACGTGAGCCAAGGTAAAAAGTCGGCTCAAGGTTTTACTTTAGATATCTCAGGCAAAGGGCTTCAGGTCACTTTAAATGATGGCATCGAATTTGATGCTACAGCACCTATACTAGTGAGCTTTCCCAAACTGCAGACCCTTGCAGGAAAAACCAAATTATCGCAGTTACCCTATCGATTGATCCGTACCCGTAAAAATGGCGTGACCATACATTTAGCCGCGCAGGTAGGCCACACACCACATGTAGGGGTCGCCTTTATCAATCGTTTGATTGAAGCCAACCGCGATAAGCTACAAAAACTTACCGAAGCCAATAGCGATATGAAAGAACTCTCTGATGGGTTAAAAAACCTGTTAATGAGGGAGCTGGCCTGCGTACCTTACTTTCTTGAAAAAACCAGTAAATCGGCCAAACTTGGCGTATTAGGTGTGAGTAAACACAGCAACACCATTACTGATTTATTTGCTGCTACGGCGCAAGATACTTTGCAATATGATCTTGTCAGCCTGCTTGACGATGGGCGTTTAAAGCGCGATTTTATTGACCCAATAAGACAGATGAAGCCCCAATATGGCCTAGAGAGCTTTGAAGTCTTTGTCCAAGTGTCTCGTCAGTCACAAGGGCGAGTGAAGATAAAATGCCTGCCGCCAGCAGAGCTCGGCGATCAGCAAGCGCAAGTACACTTTATCCGTCAAAGTCAAAATCTAGGTAAATTTATGGCACTACGTATCTATCGTGGCGCCACTGGTAAGCCGGATTTAAGTTATATAAAACGCGAACTTGAATACATCAATGTACACGCCCCGCACAAGGCAAAGAAACTCGAGCAGTTAATGTGGCACATCATCGGCGTCGGTGAGCTACTTGAAATAACCCCAGAGGTCATGCTCCGCTTTCCAAGCCTCTATAACGTCATTGACACAAATTAGAGATCTAGCCAAATACTAGTTTTGAACTAAATACCAATGCTTTACTGCTGGGAAATGATCTTTCTCAGCGTCTTTATGGGTCAACATATCTGCATGACCATAATCATGTAGATGACCATTGGCTTTAGACAGTAAAGTGTAGTTAACCTGCTCAAAATGGCATTCATCGATCATGCGCCGAACATCTTCTGGATTGCCCAACACCTTGTCACCAATCCCGGCAATAAACCACGCTTGTGGCCATCGATGTTTCACCGCAGCTTGTGATGCCGCTTGTGCGTAATCGAAGCCATCATCATGATCGACCCAATCACCACGTACCCAGTCGATACTCTGACTCAAAGAAGCCTTGGTTTCGTTGTCCATGCCCATACGCCATCGATCTGCGGCTAAATAACCATGACCCATGGCGATGGCTGGCGCCAATTTATTCCAAGCTACATCAACCATCAACCATTTCTTAAATGAGCGAACTTTGATAGCACGCTTACTGCCAAACGTTAACAGCGATGCTACGCTGGTTTGAAAAAAATCAAACCTTGCAATAGCGCTTGCCATTAATACCCCTCCCCATGAGTGTGCACACCAGTGAACCTGATTAACTTGTTGGTGCAGCGACAAAATATAGTGTTGAACTAACGGGAGCTGCTCTCTAATCACTTCGCCTTGGCCATGATTAGCCCCTGCGCACAGTTTTGGCGTGCTGAGTCCTCGCCCCAATGTATCTAATACGTAGACTACAAAACCCGCTTTGGCCAAATAACAGCCGAGTCCCCGACCACTATCACTGTAGAAGACACGGCCATTTGACATGGCGCCATGGAGCATCAAAATGGGTGGACGGCTCATATCTGCATCGGCCGTTTTAATTTGGCGAAGATGCAACTGCCCCTGACGATAAGGAATAAAAAGTGATTGCTGAGAGAGTGTCAAAATAAGATAACTGCCAAGTAATTTACAACTAAACTACTGACATTTAAAAGATAAAACAAGTAACTAATGACGCGCCAAGGCAAATAAACAGTCGTTTGAAATTATTAGCTTTAAGATCAATCAATAATTTGCAAATTAAAACAGTGATGACTTAGCTTTATCGCAACAATGCCTGTGTTGCGATAAAGCAATTGAACATGGCAAAGCGGTTATGTCTTAGCGTAAGTCCAACAACATATAGGGTAATACCCTTAAATCTAACTGCCTAATCACGCCGTTAGCCGCAGCCGCCAGTTTAGGTTTAGCATGGAATGCAATACCGAAATCTGCGGCTTCAACCATAGGAATATCATTCGCACCATCGCCAATAGCCAAACGCTGACCATTACTAATCTGCCACTTGGCGGCTGCTCCCAAGACAGTATCAGCCTTAAACTGCGCATCAACGACTTGCCCGCGCACTTCACCTATAAGCTTTCCGTCTTCGATGACGAGTTCATTAGCAAATGCAGCATCCAAATTAAGTAACTGCTTTAAATGACCAACAAAAGGAGTAAAGCCGCCCGATGCCAATACTAGACGCCATTGATTCGCTTGTAACTCACTAACCATCTCGGTCAACCCTGGCATTAGGGGCAAACGTTGACACAGATTGTCGATGATACTCGCCTCTGCGCCAGCAAGCTTGGCTACCCGCGCACGTAAACTCTGCTCAAAGTCGAGTTCTCCCTGCATTGCACGTTCTGTCACCTCAGCAACCTCTGCACCAACCCCAGCCATAATGGCTAGCTCATCGATACACTCAATCTCTATGGCGGTGGAGTCCATATCCATCACTAACAGACCAGGAATATCAAGTCGAGGATGAGCGTTAGCAATCGTAAACACTTCAACACCATCAAGTGCGTTAAAACGTGTTTTAGCCTCACTAAGCGTTACCTCGCTTAAACACAACTCGATGCAATGCAAACCACTATCACGAGTTATCGACGCTATACTCTCAATAGCATTAACGCCCAATAAAACCTCTGCAAGTTCCACCTCAGTTGCATGAGTTTGATAGACAATACGCAAGCGAGAAGCCGTTGTTGCGTTAGCTTCAGAGTGTCGCTGAAATCGCTTTCCCTGGTACTCCATGCTGCTGGCCGTTTGCTCATGAATCCATGAAAACAGGTTGTTTTGGCGCTGACTTTCCATTTGTATTGCATCTCCGGCTATCGAGTTCGCTGATAATCAATTATGATTAATAAAACCCTTATCATCTTCAGGTACAAAGTGTTTTTTCTTAAAGGACTCAAAAAAACCCATAGGCTCAGCCGACTGATACAGATAGGCATTGCACTCGCGTTAATGGCGGGTCTATTTCAATTATGGGAAACAAGCCTACTACAAGGTCAACAGCTTCTAAAGTCCCAAACGCAAAAGATGGCTCGATTACTAGTTCAGCAAACGGCCTATGGGGCAGCACCGGCCCTACAATTACAAAATGATGAGCAACTGCAGTGGCTAACGACAGCATTAGTACTCGACCCCAAAGTGATGTCAGCAACCATCTTTAGCGAGCAAGGTCAACGACTCGCTTTCGCTCAAAGCGTAAGCCAGGATGATTTAGAACCTGAATCTGACGAGCTAGAGCGCTTATTAGCGCCTTTTCCACCTTATGTTGAGTCGGTAATACAAGACAATAAAAACCTCGGCTATATCGAGGTACGCTTGGTGCCAGAGCTATTTTTTAATGAGATCAAAGAAGCACATCAGATCAATATGGAACAACAGCAGATGATGTTGATCATTGCAGGTCTGATAGGATTACTACTGTCACGGGCACTCTCATTCAAACGCGCTGACTTTGATCGGCGAATGACGAAGAGCAAATTAGGAAAAAAACTTGCAGCGGCGCTGACTAATGACAAGTCAACAGGCGAAGATGAAGCAGACGTTGAGCCAGTCCATAGTGCTAAGAAAGAGTAACGTTAAAACAAAAAACGGACCTATTGGTCCGTTTTTTTACTAAAAGCTACGATTACAGAGTAATTGCCGCGTCTAGTGTCATTTCGATCATGTCGTTAAAGGTGGTTTGACGCTCATCAGAAGAGGTCTTTTCACCAGTACGAATATGGTCAGAAACGGTAACAACACAAAGTGCTTTTGCACCAAACTCAGCAGCAACGCCATAAAGACCAGCAGCTTCCATCTCGACGCCTAGTACGTTCATCTTTTCCATTACGTCAAACATTTCTGGGTCTGGCGTGTAGAATAGATCTGCAGAGAATACGTTACCAACGCGGTACTTAGTACCTTTTGCATCAGCCGCTTTAACCACAGCGCTAAGTAGGCTGTAATCTGCGATAGCAGCGAAGTCTTGGCCTTTGAAACGTAGACGGTTAACTTGAGAATCAGTACATGCGCCCATACCGATGATCACGTCACGGACTTTAACGTCAGTGCTGATCGCACCACAAGTACCAACACGGATTAGGTTTTTAACACCGTAATCTTTAATAAGCTCAGTGGCGTAGATAGAGCATGAAGGAATGCCCATACCTGAACCCATAACAGAGATACGTACGCCCTTGTAGGTACCAGTGAAACCAAGCATGTTACGTACGTCAGTCACTTGCTCAACGTTCTCTAGGAAAGTCTCAGCAATGTACTTAGCGCGAAGTGGATCGCCTGGGAATAAAACTGTATCGCCGAATGCACCGTCTACAGCATTAATGTGTGGTGTAGCCATCTATATAACCCCTATTTTTTAGACTTAAGTCTTTCTAGTACAGGCGATCAATTTATATCGCCAAATCGATAAATCGTTGTGGGCGACTTATCAGTCACCCACTGCAAGTCTTAAGAAACGAAAGACTTGCCATATTCCATTGGTTCTAAACCGAAGTAAGTTGCGATACTTTGACCAATATCGGCAAAGCTATCACGACAACCTAACGAACCGGCAGTCAGCCCCGCACCGTACGCAAGTACAGGCACACGCTCACGAGTATGATCGGTACCTTTCCAAGAAGGGTCACAACCATGATCGGCCGTTAATAACAACAGATCGTCGTCATTAAGTAGTGCCAGCATTTCAGGTAAACGGCTATCAAAATACTCTAATGCACGTGCGTAACCCGCGATGTCACGACGATGACCATAGTGAGAATCGAAGTCGACAAAGTTAGTAAAAACAATGGTTCGATCGCCCGCTTGTTTTACTTGCTCAAGTGTTGCATCAAATAACGCTTCAAGGCCTGTCGCTTTCACCTTTTTGGTAATGCCACAATGCGCATAGATATCTGAAATCTTACCGACACTGACCACTTCACCGCCATCAGCCTTTAGCTTATCCAATACTGTTGGTGCTGGTGGCTCAACCGCATAGTCACGACGATTACCCGTACGCGCAAAATCACTTGGACCCGTACCAATAAATGGACGCGCAATAACACGGCCGATGTTATAAGGCTCAAGCTCTTCACGGGCAATAATACAAAGCTCGTAAAGCTTCTCTAGACCGAACGATTCTTCATGGCAAGCAATCTGAAACACTGAATCGGCAGAGGTGTAGAAGATAGGCATACCAGAGCGCATATGCTCTTCGCCAAGTTCTTCTAAAATAGCCGTGCCCGATGCATGGCAATTACCAAGGTAGTCGCTTAAACCTGCGCGAGCTAGGATCTTATCGGTCAGCTCTTTGGGGAATGAGTTAGTCAAATCACTAAAGTAACCCCATTCATACAACACAGGTACACCCGCCATTTCCCAGTGGCCGCTTGGCGTGTCTTTACCAGAGCTTAGCTCATCGGCATAACCATAAGCGCCAATCACTTCAACATCATCAGCAAAGCCAGCGGCAAACGCACCAGTGCTTTCTTGTGCGGCAAGAGCTAAGCCCAGTTTAGCCAAATTTGGTAGCTTAAGTGGACCTTCTCGGCCATCATTAGCCTGCCCTTCTGCGCATGCTTTGGCGATATGACCAAAGGTATCTGAACCAATATCACCGAAGGCTGCAGCATCTTTTGCTGCACCGACGCCGAACGAGTCCAGCATCATAATTACTGTTCTTTTCATCTTTTACTCTCCTAGAGATCTTCTTGACGAATGTACTTATAGATCTCAGGTGTTTTCTCTGGCGCTGAATCGCCAATGTGTATCGCTTTTCTAACCGCTGCAGAGGCTTCTTCAAATGCAGCTTCGGTTTGAGCGTGAACCATGGCAATCGGTTTATCTGTTGTGATTTCATCACCCAACGCACAAACTTGAGTCAACCCTACACTATAGTCTAGTGCATCACCGGGCTTACGACGACCGCCACCTAAGGTGACAACGGCTAAGCCAAGTTCACGAGTATCCATCGCAGACGCAAAACCAGTACGGTCAGCATAAACAGGGCGAATGATCTGTGATTGTGGCAGGTACTTGCTGTAGTTTTCGATAAAATCAGCGGGGCCACCTAAGCCTGAGATCATACGGCCAAAAATATCTGCAGCCTTACCATTGTCGAGCACTTGGTTTAACTTTGCGCGCGCCTCAACTTCTGTCGCAGCAAGGCCACCAAGTTGAAGCATTTCAGCACAAAGACCCATGGTCACTTCATAAAGACGAGGGTTACGGTACGCACCCGTTAAGAAATCAACCGCCTCTTTCACTTCAACCGCATTACCCGCACAAGAGGCAAGTACTTGGTTCATGTCAGTCAGTAGCGCGGTTGTTCGCGTGCCAGCGCCATTAGCTACCGCAGTAATACTACGTGCAAGCTCTTCAGATGCTTCGTAAGTCGGCATAAATGCGCCACTGCCGACCTTAACGTCCATCGCTAATGCATCGAGACCTGCAGCAAGCTTTTTAGAGAGAATGGATGCGGTAATAAGGGAGATGGATTCAACGGTTGCGGTATTATCACGGATAGAATAGAAGCGTTTATCGGCAGGAACAAGATCACCAGTTTGACCGATAATGGCGACACCCGCTTCTTTAACCACTTTACGGAACAGGGCACTGTCTGGCTCGGTTTGATAACCAGGGATAGCATCGAACTTATCTAACGTCCCCCCCGTATGCCCTAAACCACGGCCAGAAATCATTGGAACATAACCGCCACATGCTGCTGCCATGGGGCCAAGCATGAGGCTAATCACATCACCGACACCACCAGTGCTGTGCTTATCGATGATAGGACCGTCTAGTCCGAGGTTTTTCCAATTGAGCACGGTGCCAGAGTCACGCATAGATGTCGTCAGCGCAATACGCTCATCCATATTCATGTCGTTAAAGTATACTGCCATACCGAGTGCGGCAATCTGCCCCTCAGAGACACTGTTGTCAGTAATCCCTTTAACGAAAAACTGGATCTCTTGAGTGGTTAACGCTTCGCCATTGCGCTTTTTACGAATTATCTCTTGTGCTAGAAACATAGTACTGCCTCCAAGTTTGTCACAAAATTTCTTTTTAGGTGACAAACTCTTTTATAAAACGCCAAAAATCGTAATTTAATTACAATTAATATAAACAAGTTTTGGCGTTTTCAAATAGATTTAGATCACACTTAACTAAAAAGCTAATCGTTTATTAGTAACCTTGTGGGCCTTTTGGCGCATCACCCAACTCTAGGGTATGAAGCAGGTTAACTAATAGACTAGACGCACCAAAACGGAAGGTACGCGGTGTTGCCCAATCATCACCAAGTAGACGAGCAGCCACACCTAAGAACTCTTCAGCTGCAGCGGCATCACGCACGCCACCAGCCGGCTTAAAGCCAACTTTAGGGTTCTTTTCACTGATCACTGTCATCATAATTTCAGCAGCTTCTAGCGTTGCATTGACCTCAACTTTACCTGTAGAGGTTTTGATGAAATCTGCACCAGCATCGATACAAAGCTCAGACGCTTTACGAATAAGCGCAGGATCTTGCAAAACACCAGACTCAATGATCACTTTTAATAGCACATCATCACCACAGGCTTCTTTACACGCTTTAACAAGTTCAAAACCTACGGTTTCGTTGCCAGCCATCAGTGCGCGGTATGGGAAAACCACATCGACTTCATCGGCACCATATGCTACTGCAGCGCGAGTTTCTAGCACTGCAATCGCGATGTCATCATTCCCGTGTGGGAAGTTGGTCACGGTTGCAATACGGATCCCTTCACACCCCATCTCATTAAGGGTCTTACGTGCAATTGGGATAAAGCGTGGGTAAATACAGATTGCAGCGGTGTTACCAGCTGGTGTCTTAGCCTTATGGCAAAGCTCAATCACCTTCTGATCGGTATCGTCATCATTTAAGGTGGTTAAATCCATTAATTCAATGGCTGTTTGTGCTGCTTTTTTTAAATCGCTCATAATAGCTCTCCGAAACGTAAAATTATTAATTCAAAAATAAGAAAAAAAATCGACGTATGACAGCACCTAAGAGTTGGCATTATTTTGATTATTTTTATGGCCGGGCCTTCAGGCGTTGCCGTAAATCGTGTCTCTGCGCCATTGGCGTAGGACTCAAGTTTACATATTCAGGTATTCAATGCCTGGTCTTACACCATGGCTATCCTGACACAAGGGTCACGACTTGAATCCTTGAAGACCGGGAAGGGGAACGAAGTTATTAAACTGCAGCGCAGTGTTCCTGCCTTTCCGCGAAAAATCCATTTTAGCGCGTAAAACTACTAACCTTTATCTAAACAAGCTCTACAAATATAGTCCATGCTTAAATAAAGACTAACCAGCAAATCAGAAAAAAATCATCCGTTTGATAGAGAATTGGAGCCGCATTTATTGCGGCTCCAACCATACAAATTCTAGCTTAGAACTTGTAAGTAGCAGTTAGGTAGTGAGCCCAACCAGTTGTTTCTAAACCTACGATACCAGCGCCATCTTCAAGAAGATAAACGTCTTTATAACCTTTTAGGCCATAACCCAGTGCGTAGTTGTCTGAGTGCCAGTGCACACCGAAGTATGCAGCACCACCGCTTGAAGTCATAGGTACGAATTCATTACCGTACTCGTCGTCAGCACCAAACTGATAATCAACATAACCTTGGAAAGCTACGAAGCTACCGTTGTCGAAGTTAGCAAATGGCTTGAACCAGTTTGCAGAGAACTGGTAACCGTTCCACTCTTTACGGTTCATGTCGTAGTGAGCGTACAAGTTCATGCCAGTTTTACCTAACCATGGAACCATAACGTCAGCACCAACACCCCAGAAAGAAGCGTTCACATCTTCACCAACTGCTCCACCACCCCAGTTGAATAGAGTTGAGAAGTAAACTTCTTGGATAGGACCAGCTGAAAGGCCCCAACCAGTGATCGCGTCAATAGAGAAACGAGGCGCGAACTTCATGAACATTTTGCTAGCACCAGAACCAGCGGCTTTGTCACCTGAATCACCAGTGAATAAGTTGAAAACATCAACATAACCGTATAGGTCAACAACACCAGCACGGCCGCCGAATTCCATTTCTAGGTAATCGTGTCCGCTTTCACCTGAGCTTGGTAGCTCATCGAAAGCATACATTGCATTGAACTGCATCCAGCTATAGTCGCCAGCGCGAAGGTCTGTACGATCTGCTGCGAAAGTCGGTGCAGACATTGCTGCTACTGCTGTTGCTGCTAAAGCTAAAGTTTTAACGTTTTTCATCATCAACCCCATTATCTTATGGTTTTGCCGCTCTTATCGAGTCAGCGTTTCTTTCTTTGTTGGCGCCGCATTTTACTCAAATTCTACCAAAGCACAATAAAATTAATGTAAAAATGCGAACACAATATTCTAACATTAAAACAAACTTCTGATTTATTGCCAAAATAAGTCTTACATCTCATTTCTGACTAAAGTTTGTTTGGGCACAGCTATCCTATAACAGTGATAAAGAATAGCTCTGTTTTACAAATCTGCTTGAAAATGGTTTGGTTAACTCTGACTCTGCTCTGTTGAGCAGAGTCATAGTTCAGGGGCATCCCCCCAAGGAATTACCTGAGAATTACAACGCTAGGAATAGACCTGCTAGCGTAGCACTCATCAAGTTAGCTAGTGAACCGGCGATTACTGCACGGATACCAAGCTTAGCTAGGTCATGACGACGTGATGGCGCCATAGCTCCTAGACCACCTAGTAGAATTGCGATTGAAGATAAGTTAGCAAAACCACAAAGTGCGAACGAGATGATAGCTTTAGTTCTATCAGACATTACCGCTTGAGTTGCTTCAACCAAGATACCGCCGTCAGCAACATCTTTTAGGTATGGAGCAAAGTTTAGGTAAGCAACGAATTCGTTAACAACAATCTTCTGACCGATGAAAGAACCCGCAACAAGTGCTTCGTTCCAAGGTACACCGATTAGGAATGCCAAAGGCATGAAGATGTAACCTAAGATTAGCTCTAGCGTGATACCTTCAAGACCGAATATACCTGTTACGCCACCGATGATACCGTTGATCATAGCAATTAAGCCTACGAAAGCGATCAACATTGCACCAACGTTTAGTGCTAGGTGCATACCAGATGAAGCACCCGCTGCAGCTACATCAAGTACGTTAGCTGGCTTATCTGGATCTTCTGGAAGATCATCCATCTCATTAACAGTTTTATCTGTTTCAGGATGCATAAGCTTAGCCATCAATAGACCACCTGGAGCCGCCATGAATGACGCTGCTACTAGGTACTCAATTGGTACACCCATCTGCGCATAACCAGCAAGTACTGAACCAGCGATAGACGCTAGACCACCAACCATGATGGCAAATAGCTCTGACTGAGTCATAGTCGCGATAAACGGACGAACCACTAATGGCGCTTCAGTTTGACCAACGAAGATGTTAGCAGTAGCTGACATTGACTCTGTGCGGCTTGTACCTAGTGCTTTTTGTAGACCACCACCGATAATACGGATGATCCACTGCATGATGCCTAGGTAGTAAAGCACTGCGATTAGAGACGAGAAGAATACGATAACTGGTAGAACGTTAATCGCGAAAATGAAACCAACTTTAAACTGGGCTAAATCGCCGAATAAGAAGTTGATACCGTCTTGAGCATAACTGATCACGCTTGATACGCCGTCAGAAACACCTTTTAGAATGTCTTTACCTACTGGAACATATAAAACGAAACCTGCAAAGAACGCTTGAATCGCTAGTGCACCGAACACAGTACGTATATTGATAGCTTTTTTGTTATTTGATAACAAGAAACCTATTGTAAGTAAGGTGACCACCCCTACTAAACTCATTAAAATATCCATTAACCATCACCCTATTGTTAATACTTTTTAATTATGTTGTTAACCAACCTTTTTCAACGTCAGATTATACCCGACGCTATGGTTAAAATCGTCGTTTTGATCAAGTTTTTGAAGTTTTATTTCAAGACGTTAGAAAAAAAGTTGATGCGATTTACATCTGTTTGTCAAAAAATAAACTAGAGGTCAAAGAGTTGCAGTGTATTTTGAAACACTTGTTCTGATACCAGAACGTTAGTTTTTTTTTGCAAATTTGCGATTTTCTCAATTAGCAAATGCAAAATTAAGCTGGATCCGTTGATTTTATCGGCAAATGGGTATTTTTGGAGGTCAGATACCATGGCTAAATCGGTCTCAATGACAAAAGATGTCAATGGTAAGTTGACAATGGCTTCTGGTAGTTTCTTAGCTTTTTCGTCTAACAAGAGATGTCCAATACCCAACTTGAAACCAAGATCGAGGTATCTTTTCGCTAACTCAGAGCCACCATAAAAGCCATGAATTACCCCACCACGATCCAAAGGGTAACGTTTGAGCAACGCAAGCACCTCATTATGGGCCTTGACGCTGTGAACGATGATCGGCAGTTGGTAACGTTGCGCCAGCACTAAATGAGCTTCAAAACATGGCAACTGCCATTGCCAATTATCACGATAAAAACCATCTAAACCACATTCACCAATGGCCACCAAAGACAGCTCTTTATTACGTGACAAAATATGCCGTTCCAGCGCTGCCACCCCCACTTGCCAATCTTGATTGCAATACCATGGATGGATACCTAACCCATAATGGCATTGATATTGTTTTGCGACCTCTGTCGTTCTGTCCCAGCTCTCACTCGATACACCAGGAATCACCGCATTCACGAGGCCCAACTTTCTCATCTGTGCAATAAGCTGCTCACGCCGCGCATCAAATTCACTAAAATCGAGATGAATATGGCTATCAATAACCTTTATAACATCACTTCGCATTGTCTTTTGTCTCGTCGACTATCACTTCTGGCGCTTGCTGCTCACGCTTTAATGGTGGGTCAGAGAGATTCGGGGCGCAACAACGTTTATTATCCGCGGTCAAGCCCATGCGATCGCACCACGCAATATAAGCGCGCCACCATTTTCTAATCATCACAGTTACTCCGTTATCACATCTCTAGTCACTCTAACAAAACGGGTAAATTTTGGGCACAAAAAAAGCAGACGAATCTGCTTTTTAATGATGCTTGAGCGATTAATTTTCGCGAGTTTTCGCAAACGAGATATCGGGATAACGCTCCATCGACAAGTTCAAGTTAACCATAGTCGGTGCTACGTACGTTAAGTTATCACCACCATCTAAAGCTAAATTGTTACTGCATTTGCGCTTAAACTCTTCTAACTTTTTATGATCGTCACAATATACCCAGCGCGCAGTAGCCACACTTATCGCTTCATAGATAGCTTCGACCTTATATTCGCTCTTTAATCGCTGTACCACCACTTCAAACTGCAGCACACCCACAGCACCGACGATAAGATCGTTGGTATCTAGCGGTCTAAACACCTGTACAGCACCCTCTTCTGAAAGCTGCACTAAACCTTTTAGCAACTGCTTTTGCTTGAGTGGATCTTTGAGACGAATACGGCGGAACATCTCTGGCGCAAAGTTTGGAATACCAGTAAAGCGGAACTTCTCACCTTGGGTAAAGGTATCACCAATGCGCATGGTTCCATGGTTATGCAGACCGATAATATCACCCGGATAAGCCATTTCGGCTCGGTTACGGTCACCCGCCATAAAGGTCAAGGCGTCACTCACGTTGACATCTTTACCTAAACGCACGTGATGCATCTTCATGCCTTGCTCATAACGACCGGAACAAATACGCATAAAGGCGACACGGTCACGGTGTTTAGGATCCATGTTGGCTTGAATTTTAAACACAAAACCACTGAACTTTTCCTCTTCAGGCTCAATGGCCCTCAGCTCAGTTTCTCGAGCTTGCGGCTGTGGTGCCCACTCAACAATACCATCTAAGATATGGTCAACACCAAAGTTACCCAGTGCGGTACCGAAAAAGACTGGCGTAAGCTCACCTTTAAGGAATGCGTCTAAATCAAATTCGTTTGAGGCACCCAGCACAAGTTCCATCTCATCACGAATATCATCAGCATAGCTGCCAATCGCTTCATCTAACTCTGGGTTATCGAGCCCTTTAATGACTCGAGAATCCTGAATCGTATGACCCATGCCATTTTGATACAGGATCACTTCATCACGCAGCAGATGATAAACACCTTTAAACTCTTTACCCGCCCCGATAGGCCAAGTGATCGGCGCACAGGCGATATTTAGCACGTCTTCGACTTCATCCATTAACTCAATCGGATCACGGATATCACGATCCAACTTGTTCATGAAAGTAACGATTGGCGTATCACGCAAACGCGTCACTTCCATTAACTTAATGGTACGCTGCTCAACACCTTTTGCTGAATCGATGACCATCAAACAAGAGTCAACAGCCGTAAGCGTACGATAGGTATCTTCAGAGAAATCTTCGTGACCAGGCGTATCGAGTAAGTTGACCAATGCATCGTTGTAAGGAAACTGCATCACAGAGGTGGTGATAGAGATACCACGGTCTTTTTCCATCTCCATCCAGTCAGACTTAGCGTGTTGGCCTGATTTCTTCCCTTTTACTGTTCCCGCTTTTTGAAGGGCGTTCCCGAACAAAAGAACCTTTTCAGTAATTGTGGTTTTACCCGCATCGGGGTGAGAGATGATGGCGAAAGTACGACGCTTGTCGACTTCAACTTTATAGCCTGACATGTTTACCTGCGAATTGATGGAGTGCTAAAAGCCGGCAATTATAGCGCCTAGGCTTCAAGTTGGCTAGGCGCGCGAGGTCAAATAGCCTATCTAGGCAGAATACAGTAAAAAACGCGGTGATCTGAAACTAAAACAGCCCTAATTATTAGGGCTTTTTTCTACTGTTCGGCTATCATTTGAGAGACTTTAGCCAGTTCGACTCGGGCATAACGATGCTCGACAAAGTCATAAATGTTAGTCGCCAATGCTAACCGGAAATAGTTAGCCGCATCGTTATATTGGCCCTGCTTTTGGGCTACTTTAGCGATATAAAAATACGCTTCGCACAGACGTTCAGCATATTCGTTGGGATGATTAACGCCCTCTTTTGCGGCGCTAAATACTTGTTCACGGGTAAGCTTCCCTAAATAGAAGTCGACCAAGGTTGTTGACCATGCGGAATCAGTAAGCTTCTCACGGTGACTCATTAAATGTGCTTTCGCTTGTTCAGCATCAATTTCAAGCTCAGTGATAAACAACCACAACGCACGATAGCCATCTTGCTCATCAGCACCATAAAAAGATTGCATATCGGACACAGCTAATTCATTTCGCTCGCCATAGTAGAGCGCGATTCCACGATTTAAATAGGCATAATCATACTCAGGTGCCAGCTCAAGTACGGCATCAAATGCCTCATAGGCCGCTTCGAACTCCCCTTCTTGCGTATAGTAAATACCGATGAAGTTATAAGCATCTGCTAAGTTAGGTTGAAGTTTTAATGCCTGATGAAAATCAATTCGGCTAAGAATGCGAAGACCGACACTGTCATATATCACGCCTCTATCATAATGAAAGCGCGCGCGCTGTTCTGGCGTTAACTCTGCAGAGGTTAAGATGTCATTCAGTCTAGCAAGCGTCACTTCCAATTTATAATCCGGCATAACCGGTGCAACCATCAGTTTACCTTGCTCTGCACTCGCGCTGGATTGGGTTGATACACATCCTGTCAGTAACATACTCAGACCTGCCATAACTGCTACTGTGGCGGTGCGCAATTTATAAGTCATCCATTTAACCTTTTAACTTCAGCATGAGCCTCAATCATAGCAATCACAAATACTAACGGCTATCTGCATTTAAAAAAAACCAATAAAAAAGGAGACCTAGTGGTCTCCTTTCTTCAAACAGTTAGCAATTACTCGCTAGCAGCTTCTTCTTTAGGCTGTGCTTCTTTCATAGAAAGACGTACACGACCTTGGCGATCAACTTCCATCACCTTAACTTTAACTTCTTGACCCACTTCTAGGTAGTCAGACACATTTGCTACACGCTCTTCAGCGATTTGAGAAATGTGCACTAGACCATCTTTACCTGGAAGGATTGTGACGAATGCACCGAAGTCAACGATACGAACCACTTTACCGTTGTAAACCGTGCCCACTTCAACTTCAGCAGTGATCTCTTGAATACGACGAATCGCTTCTTGAGTTGCTTCACCATTTGAAGACGCAATTTTTACAGTACCGTCATCATCAAGTTCAATTGTCGTACCGGTTTCTTCAGTCAATGCACGAATAGTCGCACCACCTTTACCAATAACATCACGGATCTTCTCAGGATTGATCTTGATAGTTGTGATACGCGGTGCGTGATCTGAGATATCTTCACGGTGACCAGAGATAGCTTGATCCATAACGTTTAGAATATGAACACGAGCACCATAGGCTTGCTGAAGAGCAATCTGCATGATTTCTTGTGTGATACCTTCAATCTTGATATCCATCTGCAGTGCAGTGATACCGTCACGGGTACCCGCTACTTTAAAGTCCATGTCACCTAAATGATCTTCATCACCAAGGATGTCAGAAAGTACAACGAAATCGTCGCCTTCTTTAACTAGACCCATCGCAATACCAGCAACAGAAGTCTTAATTGGTACACCCGCATCCATAAGCGCAAGAGACGTACCACACACAGAAGCCATAGAGCTTGAACCGTTAGACTCAGTGATTTCAGATACGATACGAACGCTATATGGGAACTCCTCAGCAGAAGGCATAACCGCGTTGATACCGCGCCAAGCTAGCTTACCGTGACCAATTTCACGACGCTTTGGCGAACCAACCATACCCGTTTCACCAACAGAATACGGAGGGAAGTTATAGTGCAGCATAAAGCGATTTGTTGATTCGCCCATAATGCTATCAACTTTCTGTGCGTCACGCTCAGTACCAAGGGTACATGTCACTAACGCTTGAGTTTCACCACGAGTAAACAGTGAGCTACCGTGAGTACGTGGAAGTACACCAGCCATTACGTTTAACGCGCGGATCATATCTGGTTCACGACCATCGATACGTGGGTTGCCAGCAATAATACGGCTACGAACCACTTTCTTTTCTAAGCTAGCAAGAAGGCCATCGATTTCACGAGTATTAGCATCTGGGTTTTCAGCCAATAGTGCTTCTTTTGCTGCAGTTTTAACAACACCGACTTGAGCGTAACGGTCTTGCTTAACTTCAATTTGGTAAGCTTCAGTTAAACCAGCTTCAGCCAAATCTTTGATCTTAGCTACCAAGTCTTGGTCTTGAACTGGCGCAGCCCATTCCCATACAGGCTTGTTAACTTCCGCTTGTAGCTCTTTAATTGCTTTGATTACAACTTGTTGTTGCTCATGACCGTAAACAACCGCACCCAACATAACTTCTTCAGGTAGTGCGTTTGCTTCAGACTCTACCATCAATACAGCGCTTTCTGTACCGGCGACAGATAGCTCAAGCTGGCTGTCGACTAACTGAGATACTGTAGGGTTTAGAAGGTATTCACCATTCACATAGCCGACACGTGCCGAACCTAGTGGACCATTAAATGGAATACCTGAGATCGACAATGCCGCTGAAGTACCGATCATTGAGATAACTTCTGGGCTGATTTCTGGGTCAACAGAAACAACTGTGATGATGACCTGAACTTCGTTTTTGAAGCCATTAGGGAATAATGGACGGATTGGACGGTCAATTAGACGTGCAGTCAGCGTCTCGCCTTCAGATGGACGACCTTCACGCTTGAAAAATCCACCAGGGATCTTACCAGCTGCATATGTTTTTTCCTGGTAATTAACGGTTAGCGGGAAAAAGTCACGGCCTGGCTCTTCAAACTTCTTGCCAACAACAGTTACTAAAACTGTTGTATCACCCATACTAGCCAAAACAGCTGCATCTGCTTGACGTGCAATAACCCCAGTCTCTAGTGTGACTGTGTGCTGACCATATTCAAAACTCTTTACGATTGGATTCACGTGAACCATTCCTTAATATTTAATTACCTTAATTTCGCGGGTAAGTATACTTCAAGTCTATTCAATAGATAAAGAGCACATATAGATGACAAAGCGGAATCTTTTCTCTAAAGTGGAGAGTAATGGATTTTTTTATCGTCAATCGCTGCTTTTTCTTTAAATAGAATGTGAATGGTCCCTGATGTGAGGATTGGCAAATGAGCGCCAGCTTTAAATCGTTAACTTGGAAACAAACTAGCTTAGTTGTGTTTTCAGCGCTTTTTTTTGCAATTGCTATCTTTATCGTCGAAATAGCCCTAGTCGGCGTTTCGGCTCGCCAACAACTCATTGCAGCGCAAGATGAGTTGCTAGACTCTATTGAACAGCCAGCGGCCAACGCTGTCTGGGCGCTTGATGACAACCTTGCCACCCAAACCTTAGAGGGCGTATTGAAAGTTGAGCATGTTGGCGAAGCCCTTATCGAGCTCGATGATGGCAGTATGTTCGTCTCGATCAACAACCCTTCAACTGATAACGCTTTAGTACGCAAACTGAGCCAAAAATTATTTGGCGATTTGAAAAAGATTTCACGCACGCTTTATCGCCCCTCATTTTTTGAAGGCACTGACAAACAGCAGGTCATCGGCACGTTAACCGTGTTCTACAATACGCAAGAGCTCACCGACTCACTATTTTCTCAGTTAAGATTCAGTTTTTTCGCGACACTAGCGCGTGCCCTGTTAGTCACCTTAGTACTATCAGTTCTTTTTCATCGCTTTCTCACCAAACCCATTGCTGAGATCAGTGAAGCGATCGATAAGATTGATCCCGAACTGCCCGATGAAAACCTGCTCCCCATGTCAGAGGCGCATCAAGACGATGAACTAGGGCTCGTGACATCAAAATTTAATCAAATCTTAATCCAGTTTGGCCAAACCCAGACTAAATTACGCCGAATGGCCACCAGAGACCCATTAACAGGTCTGCCAAACAGAACGCTACTACTTGAGACTATTGCTGTATCGATTCAACGTGCTCGGGTACATAAACATCAATTTACTATGCTGTTCATTGACCTCGACCGCTTTAAAAACGTTAACGACTCCCTAGGCCACGCATTAGGCGATCAATTTTTAGCAAGGATTGCTCGAGTACTTGAACGCGTAGTTGGAGATAGAGGCACTGTCGCGCGCCTAGGTGGAGATGAATTTGTCATTTTGGCCGATGAAGCTAGAACACCCGACCAAGCAGCAGACTTTGTCGACAAGTTATTGATGCAACTTAATGTGCCATTGCAGCTTAATGAACATACTATTCATCCAGCGGCTTCGATTGGGATATCGGTTTACCCTGATGATGGCCTCAGTGCAGAAGACCTCATCCGCCATGCTGACATCGCAATGTATAGCGCCAAAGCGGCAGGTTCTAATCAATGGGCATTTTTCAAACAACAGATGACCGAACGGGCAGCAGTGCGTTTAAGAACAGAGGCATCACTTCACGACGCATTGAAAAACAATGAATTCTTACTGCACTTCCAACCGAAATTTAATATTAAGACAGGTGAAGTATTAGCGTGCGAAGCGCTGATTCGTTGGAAAAAGGATGGCCGCTTAATCAGCCCAATGTCATTTATTCCTGTCGCAGAAGAAACGGGCATTATTATTCCTTTAGGGCGTTGGGTGATCGAAGAGGCTTGTAAAACATTAAAGCATTGGAAAAAGCGCTATAACTTCGCCATCCCCATTGCCGTAAATGTTGCATCGCAGCAGTTCGCAGATCCAAGTTTAGTGCCCGACATTAAGCAATTGTCATTACGTTATCAAATCGACCCAAGCTTATTAGAGATAGAGATAACCGAAACCTCATTGATGAATGATATCGAGTTGGCAATCACTAAACTTGAGCAACTTAAATCATCAGGCTTTGGTATCGCTGTTGATGATTTTGGCACGGGATACTCATCACTTTCGTACCTTAGACACTTACCCATCACGACCATGAAAATTGATCGCTGTTTTGTCACCGATCTCCCTCAGGAGAGCGCAATAGCATCAACAATTTTGATGCTCGGAAAACAGCTTAATCTGCATATTGTCGCGGAAGGTATTGAAAATGAGCAGCAATTAGATTGGTTAAAAGAGATGGACTGCCAGATAGGGCAAGGGTTCTATTTCAGCCAGCCGCTGCCGTTAGATGAGTTTGAAACAAACTATATCGCTCCAAAGACCGCTACTATAAGTCAAATTGACACCATCTAACATGCGCGTCGTTTAACTAACCAAGGTAAACCGCGGCTCTCAAATTTGTTCATTTCCAGCATGCAATTTCAACCCAGCACAGCCTTTGACGCCTATCGCTAAAACACTCTCACGCCCTAAGCGGCTTTAACTTGTGGATCTACAGGCACAAAAAAAGGAGGCTAAGCCTCCTTTTAAACTACAGCGTTAAT
Organism: Shewanella colwelliana ATCC 39565; assembly: GCF_000518705.1. Classification (GTDB taxonomy): domain Bacteria; phylum Pseudomonadota; class Gammaproteobacteria; order Enterobacterales; family Shewanellaceae; genus Shewanella; species Shewanella colwelliana. The sequence goes on along the minus strand of NZ_JAEC01000013.1, from coordinate 45,033 downwards.
GGATGATTAACGACGTAGACCTAACTTTTTGATTAGCTCTTGGTAACGAACGTTCTCAGTGCGTTTAAGGTAAGCAAGAAGCTTACGACGAGTGCTAACCATACGAAGCAAACCGCGACGAGAGTGATGATCATGGATGTGCTCTTTAAAGTGACCTTGCAGATGGTTGATCTGTGCAGTCAAAAGCGCAACTTGAACTTCAGTAGAACCTGTGTCATTTTCACAACGACCGAATTCAGCTAGGATCGATGCAGTTTGTTCAGCATTTAGTGACATGTTTTTCTCCAAAAATAATATAAAGGCTTCAGCCGATCACTAACTCAGCCGAAGAGAGCGCAGTATAATAACGAGATTAGCCTGCGCTTGCAAGCGTTATGCTTGCTGATCGCGTAATACAATCAAACGTTTCGGTGCCAGCAAGCCATCGTCACTCATCGCACCAATGCCGACAAACTTGCGCTCTTCACCTAAGGTGATACGGACTAACTCATCCACAGGTAGATTAGGCACCTGAACCGGATTACCATGCATCAAATACGTGGCGATATCGTCGGTAACATTGATCTCTTTGAAATTACTGACAGCTGTATCCATCGGTAACAAAAGTGGATCTAATCGCGTTTTAGGAGGCTGTTCCTCAGCTTCGGCTTGGGCTAAAAGTGCCTCTAACTGTTCCAGCGTTACCATCTTGTCATAAGGGTAACCAGCAACACCGGTACGACGTAACATGACAACGTGAGCCCCACAGCCTAACATCTCGCCTAAATCATCAGTGATAGTGCGGATATAAGTCCCTTTAGAGCAATGAATCTCTAGTGTCAGCTCATCCCCTTCAAGCTTGATAAAATTAAGCTCAAAAACTGTAATTGGGCGAGCCTCTCTAGGTACTTCAATCCCCTCACGAGCATACTTATAAAGCGGTTGCCCCTGATGCTTTAATGCTGAGTACATAGAGGGAACTTGCATCGTATCCCCTCTAAAGTGCTCTAACGCTTCATCCAGCTGCTCTTGGGTAAAATCCACAGGGCGAGTTTGCACAACTTCACCATCAGAATCACTCGTATCAGTACGAACACCAAGCTTTGCCGTCACCAAATAGCGTTTGTCAGCATCAAGCAAGTGCTGAGAAAACTTAGTCGCTTCCCCTAAACAAATCGGCAACATACCTGTCGCTAAAGGATCTAGCGCACCTGTATGGCCAGCTTTGGCAGCATTATAAATGCGCTTAACGCGCTGCAGTGCAAAGTTAGAACTCATCCCAGTGTCTTTATCGAGTAGCACTATGCCATCAACAAAACGACCTTTAGGTTTACGAGCCATTACTTATCACCTTGCTCTGTTTCACCGCCATCAGCCACGTCAGAACCATGCTGCTTTGCTTTCGCTTCGTCTGAGCTAATCACTTGGCTTACCAAATTAGACATGCGCATACCTTCAACCAGCGACGCATCGTAGATAAAACGAATTTCCGGCATTACTCGGAGTTTCATGCGCCCAGCCACTAACGAACGCACATAACCTGCAGCGGTTTCGAGTGCGGCCAGCTTTTCCTCAACGACAGCTTTATCTTCTTCAAAGAAGGTCACATAGACCTTTGCGTAACTCAGATCTCGAGACACATCAACATCGTTCACAGTAACCATGCCGATACGAGGATCTTTAATATCGCGCTGTAATACTTGAGCAAGTTCTTGTTGAAGCTGCTGAGCAATACGACGAGTACGACTAAATTCTTTTGCCATAATTATTGCATCTCTTAACTAAAAAAGGCGGCTTACGCCGCCCCTTTTCGATTATAAGGTTCGAGCGATTTCGACCGTTTCGAAGACCTCTATCTGATCGCCGACTCTGACGTCATTATAGTTCTTCACACCGATACCACACTCCATACCATTACGTACATCATTAACGTCATCTTTAAAGCGACGAAGTGATTCTAGCTCACCTTCGTAGATAACAACGTTTTCACGAAGCACGCGAATTGGAGTGCTACGCTTGATGGTACCTTCGGTAACCATACAACCTGCGATAGCACCAATCTTAGGCGATTTGAATACATCGCGAACTTCAGCAAGACCAATGATCTCCTGCTTGAATTCAGGTGCAAGCATGCCCCCCATAGCGGCACGAACTTCATCGATAAGATGATAGATAACGCTATAGTAACGAAGATCCACGCTCTCGCTATCGATAGTTTTACGCGCTTGCGCATCGGCACGAACGTTGAAACCAACCATAATAGCGTTAGACGCTGCTGCAAGTGACGCATCAGTTTCCGTTAATCCACCTACACCACTAGCGATGATGTTAACTTTAACTTCATCGGTAGAAAGCTTATTCAGTGAATCAGAAATCGCTTCAAGCGAGCCCTGTACATCGGCCTTAAGCACGATGTTAAGTTCTTGAACTTCGCCTTCAGTCATATTAGCGAACATGTTCTCAAGCTTAGACTTCTGCTGACGAGCAAGCTTAACGTCGCGGAACTTACCTTGACGGTAAAGAGCAACTTCACGTGCTTTACGCTCATCGCGTACAACAGTTGCTTCATCACCAGCAGATGGCACGCCTGAAAGACCCAAGATTTCAACAGGAATCGATGGACCTGCTTCAGTAATCGCTTTACCGTTCTCATCTTTCATTGCACGGACTTTACCGTACTCAAGACCACAAAGAACGATATCACCTTGCTTAAGTGTACCTTCTTGGACCAGTACCGTTGCAACCGGACCGCGACCTTTGTCTAGCTTAGACTCGACCACGACACCAGCAGCCATCCCTTCACGAACCGCAGAAAGCTCAAGTACTTCAGCTTCTAGCAAGATCCCTTCAAGTAACTCATCAACACCTTCACCAGACTTAGCTGAAACGTGACAGAACATGTTACTTCCGCCCCAATCCTCAGACATTACGCCATGTTGTGAAAGTTCAGACTTAACACGATCAGGATCAGCTTCTGGCTTATCCATCTTGTTTACTGCAACGATTAGCGGTACACCGCCCGCTTTCGCGTGCTGAATCGCTTCAATCGTCTGTGGCATTACACCATCATCGGCAGCAACAACTAGAATAACGATATCAGTCGCTTTAGCACCACGGGCACGCATTGCGGTAAACGCGGCGTGACCAGGAGTGTCTAAGAAAGTGATCATGCCGTTTTCAGTTTCAACGTGGTATGCACCAATGTGCTGTGTAATACCACCGGCTTCGCCTGATGCAACTTTAGCACGACGAATATAATCAAGTAGTGACGTCTTACCATGGTCAACGTGACCCATGATGGTCACAACAGGCGCACGAGGCTCAACCTTAATGTTGCCATCACGGTCGGAAAGCACTTGATGCTCTAGCTCGTTTTCGCGAGTTAGGACAACTTTATGCCCCATCTCTTCAGCAACCATCTGCGCAGTTTCTTGATCAAGCACTTGGTTAATCGTAACCATAGAGCCCATCTTCATCATCTGCTTAATGATTTCTGTTGCTTTAACAGCCATCTTCTGAGCAAGTTCAGCTACAGTGACTGTTTCACCAATGCTGATATCACGAGTAACGGCTGCCGCTGGCTTATTAAAGCCATGATCCATAGACTCAGGTGCATTACGCTGATTACGGTTATTACGACCACCGCGAGTATCTCTACCACCGCGTTTCTTATTGCCTGCCGCTTTATTTCCGCCAGCAGGTTTACGAGGACGACGACCGCGTTTCTCTGCGTTCATGTCAGCAGTATCTTCTGCCGCGCGCGCTTCAGTTGAAGTCGTTACGTGGTGATCGGCACTCTTTTCAGACTCTTTACGAATACGCTCTTCTTCAGCCCAACGCTTTTCGTTCTCTTCAGCTAGACGACGCGCCTCATCGGCGGCAGCTTTAGCTTCTTCATCAGCTTTCTGCTTAGTCGCAGCTTCTTTTGCAGCTAGCAAACGCGCTTCTTCAAGCTTGGCTGCTTTTTCTTCAGCCGTTTCAGCAATTGCAGGCTTAGCTTCAGCGGCTTTCTTTGCTTTAGCTTCTGCATCAGCTTTTGCCTTGGCTTTCGCAGCGGCATCAGCTTCGGCTTTCGCTTTAGCATCTGCGTCGGCTTTCGCCTTGGCAGCGGCTTCGGCTTCTGCAGCCGCTTTAGCTTCCAGTTCAGCCTTCTCTGCAGCTTCTGCCTCAGCAGCCGCATCGCGCTTAACAAAAGTACGCTTCTTACGTACTTCTACTTTGATATCTTTTGACTGACCACCGCTGCCGGCAACACTGAGTGTTGACACAGACTTACGCTGTAGTGTCATTTTCGTTGGTGCCGCATCGCCACCATGTTGTTTCTTTAAAAACTCAAGCAACTGCTGCTTCTCTTGTTCAGAAACCGTGTCACTCTTGTTCTTTTTAATACCAGCCTCAGAAAACTGCTCAACTAATCGATCAGCACTCTTCCCTACTTCTACGGCTAGTTTTTCTACTGTAGTATCTGCCATCTGTAAAATCCCCTCTGTTGATCGACTTATGCTTCTTCGCCAAACCAACAGATATTGCGGGCTGCCATGATGAGCTCACCAGCCTTTTGTTCTGTTAATTCTTCAATCTCGATCAAATCATCAATGCCTTGTTCGGCTAAATCTTCAAGCGTAATAACGCCTTTGCTTGCGAAAACATACGCCAAATGGCGCTCTAAACCTTCTAGGGCAAGCAAATCTTCGCTCGGCTCAGCACCGTCAAGTGCTTCTTCGGACGCCAGAGCCCGTGTAGAGATAGCGGCTTTTGCACGCTCTCTCAATGCTTCAACGATATCTTCGTCAAAACCTTCGATGTCCAATAGTTCCGCTTCTGGCACATAAGCAATCTCTTCTAATGAAGTAAAACCTTCATCAGCAAGTACCTGAGCGAAATCTTCATCGACATCCAGTGAAGCAACAAACAAATTAACCACCTTCGCACTTTCTGCTTGGTGTTTAGCTTGCATATCCGCCACTGTCATTACATTTAGCTCCCATCCCGATAACTGGGTGGCTAAACGCACGTTTTGGCCATTACGACCAATAGCTTGTGCTAATGAATCTGCTTCAACAGCAATATCCATTGAGTGATTGTCTTCATCTACAATGATTGATGCAACATCAGCAGGCGCCATCGCGTTGATAACAAACTGAGCTGGATTATCATCCCAAAGCACGATATCTACACGCTCACCGCCAAGCTCATTTGAAACTGCCTGAACACGTGCACCACGCATACCAACACAGGCACCGATAGGATCGATGCGACGGTCATTTGACTTAACTGCAATCTTAGCGCGAGAACCCGGATCACGAGCCGCACCCATGATTTCAATCATCTCATCAGCAATTTCAGGTACTTCGACGCGGAAAAGCTCGATTAGCATATCTGGCTTAGTACGTGTCAAAAATAGCTGCGCGCCACGTGCTTCTGGACGTACCGCATACAGCAGTGCGCGAACACGGTCGCCAGGACGGAAGCTTTCACGAGAAATGAGGTCTTCTCTAAATAATACCGCGTCAGCGTTATTACCCAAATCAACCACTACACTTTCACGATTACTCTTCTTCACCACACCGGTGATCAACTCACCTTCTTTCTCGCGGAACTGGTCTACGATTTGGGCGCGCTCGGCTTCACGTACTTTTTGTACGATCACTTGCTTAGCCGTTTGCGTGGTAATACGGTCGAAAACAACAGATTCGATCTCATCTTCGATGTAGCCACCGATTTCGACTTCTGGGTCTTCATATTTTGCCGCTTCAAGAGTGATCTCACGAAATGGGTTTTCTAACGCTTCACCATTATCGTCAACCACCATCCAGCGACGGAATGTTTCGTAAGCACCAGTCTTACGGTCGATAGCGACGCGAACTTCGATATCGCCTTCATATTTTTTCTTGGTTGCTGTGGCTAGCGCAATTTCCAACGCTTCGAAAATCTTTTCGCGTGGAACTGCCTTCTCATTTGAAACCGCCTCAGCGACTAGCAGAATCTCTTTATTCATCCTCTTGCCTCGTTCACCTTGAATCCATCAAAACTTAGCGATTAAATTGCCTTTACGGATATTATCCAAGGCAATAATCAGTGCGTTGCCATCAACAGTTAGAGTGAGCATTTGCCCCTCAATACCGGTGACAGTACCTTTTAAATTACGACTACCCGCTACAGGCATAGTCAATTGAACCTTTACAGTTTCACCCATGTAGCGTTCATACTGCGCTGCATTAAATAGCGGTCTGTCGACGCCAGGCGATGAAACTTCTAATGTATATTCGGTAGAGATAGGGTCTTCGACATCAAGTACGGCGCTCACCTGACGGCTAACATCAGCACAATCTTCAATAAAAATGCCATTCTCATTATCAATATATACACGCAGAATAGAGTGCTTGCCTGCTTGCACGTAATCAATGCCCCAAAGACTGTGGCCTAATGCTTCAACTGGTGCAGTCAACATCTGTTCCAGTTTGCTTTCTAAAGTTGCCAAGGTAGCTATCCCCCGAAAAACAAAAAAGGGCATAAAGCCCTAGTACGACATCGCTTCTAAGCGATATTTCAAAAGTCCAGATAACAAAAAACCCCGTAATAACGAGGTCATAGCATTCAGAACCTGTTTCAGAAGCAGATGTAAATCTGATTCTGAGAAGCTGGTTGCGGGGGCCGGATTTGAACCGACGACCTTCGGGTTATGAGCCCGACGAGCTACCAAACTGCTCCACCCCGCGTCAACTGCTGCAATTATATTGATAGTTATCAATATTTGCAATAACAAAGCGACTAACCAATCACTTTGCTATATTCAAAATCAATCTAAAAGAGCGATTTAGAATTTGGTGCGGATGGGGGGACTTGAACCCCCACGAGCATAGCTCACCACCCCCTCAAGATGGCGTGTCTACCAATTCCACCACATCCGCATGTGATCGTTACGCTTTACTGTTTTCACCTTTGTGAGATAAATTGAGGAAACTATCTCAGTGTAAACAGTAGGCCCTATTTATTAGTTAAATAGCACCTAGATTTAATCATTATTAAATCTTAGTCAGGGATCTTATCTTCTGACTTATCGGCTTCGTTTACAGCGTCAGTCACTTGTTCAGTTACTGCAGCCGCATCTGCGCCTAACTCTTTCCACGAATCTTCAGATTTTGCATGGTTTGCACTTAAGTTACCAATGGTAAGACTTAGTGCGAAAAATGCTACAGCTAAAATCGCGGTAGAGCGTGTTAAAAAGTTACCTGAACCAGACGATCCAAATAATGTTGCTGATGCACCGGCGCCAAATGAGGCTCCCATATCAGCACCTTTACCTTGTTGGATTAGAATTAGGCCAACTAGACCTAGTGCAACCAACAAGTATATAACCATTAGAACTTCGTACATATTATGCGCTCATTGCTATCGAACATAAACTTAAAAACTCGGTAGAGTTCAAGCTTGCACCGCCTATCAGTCCACCATCTACATCAGGCTGAGCAAATAGATCTGCTGCATTACTCGGTGTTACGCTACCACCGTACAAAATCCTGATATTCTCTCCAATAAATGGAGATACTTCAGAGAGACGTTTGCGTATAAACGCATGAACTTCCTGTGCCTGCTCTGGCGTAGCGCTCTTACCTGTTCCTACGGCCCACAGAGGCTCGTAAGCGATAATTGCGTTATCAAAAGCCATGGTGCCATTTTTCTCAATGACCACGTCTAACTCTTCAGCAATCACCTCAAAGGTGCGTCTTGCTTCACGAGCTGGACCCGACTCACCAACACAGAGTATTGGGGTCAAACCGTGCTTTTGTGCTGCAGCGAACTTCTCCGCTACGATATCACTAGTTTCGCCGTACATACGACGACGTTCGGAGTGGCCGATAATCACATATCGACATCCTGAATCTTTTAACATCTGGCCTGACACTTCGCCAGTATAGGCACCAAAGTCATGTTGACTTAGGTTTTGCGCACCCATTCTAACTAGGCAACCGTTCAAGGCTTCCTTATTTGCGTCAAGCTGCTGACGTACACTTTCCAGAAATATACTTGGCGGACATAAGACAACTTCCGCTGAATCATTTTGAAGCTTGGTAGCGAATTTAGTGAATAGTTCCTGCGCAAGTTGTGCAGTACCGTTCATTTTCCAGTTACCAGCGACCATTGGACGTCTAAGGGCCATCACTGTCTCCTCTGAAAGCGGCGTGAATAATAGCGAACCACTTGTTAAGTTACAATACCTAAATCTCGAAATTTTGCGATAAACCGTCGAAGCGCTTACTTTTTATGCTTAACGTCGGTGCTATGCGCAGGAATTAATCTATTCGCGACTAACTCCTGTATCGAGGATTACGCGCTTTATACTAACGCCCGAATAGCGTCAGCAATAGTATTGGCATGGCGTGTTACATCTGCCGCCACATCGCCTTCAACCATGACTCGGATTAGCGGTTCTGTGCCTGACTTTCTCAATAATACTCGGCCACGTTCACCAAGTTGCTTTTCAACCTCTGCTTGCGCACTAAGAACAGACTCTGATACGAGCGGATCATGGCTGCCTTCAAAACGCACATTAACCAGCACCTGAGGTAACATTTTAATCCCTTCGGTGAGTTCTTCTAATGTGGCGTCTTTGCGGCGCATCGCCGCCAACACAAGGATTCCTGCAACAATGCCGTCCCCTGTCGTACCATGGTCAAGATTGAGAATATGCCCTGAGTTTTCACCACCAATACGCCACTCGTGCTGCTTCAATAACTCCATTACATAGCGATCGCCCACTTTAGAGCGCACAAACGGAATATCACGGGCTTTCAATGCTAAATCCAAACCAAGATTTGACATTAACGTGCCAACCACACCACCTTTTAGCACCCCTCTATCTTGGGCATCACACGCCAAGATATAAAGAATTTCGTCACCATCGATCACTTTACCATGGCGATTAACCATCATAATACGGTCACCATCGCCATCCAGTGCAATACCTAAATCCGCCTGCTCTGCAATCACTGTCTCACGGATTTTACCCATTGAGGTTGCGCCCACCTCATGGTTAATATTGATGCCATCGGGCTTATCACCGATAGCGATGACGTCTGCACCCAGCTCTCTAAATACATTCGGTGCAATATGATAGGTTGCGCCATGAGCGCAATCGACGACAATTTTAAGTCCGTGGAGCGTATGCTCAGCAGGGAAGTTACCTTTGCAATACTCAATGTAGCGCCCAGGTGCATCATCAATACGCGATACCTTACCCAATAGATGAGATTCTACGCAGGTTAACTCTTTTTCCAATTCGGCTTCTATCTCTAACTCGATGGCATCACCGAGCTTACTGCCGTCAGTTGAGAAAAACTTAATCCCGTTGTCATAATAGGGGTTATGTGAGGCACTGATCACGACACCTGCTTCTGCACGAAATGTTCGCGTTAGATACGCGACTGCAGGTGTAGGCATTGGTCCCATTAACATCACATTCAGTCCGGCCGCCGACAAGCCCGCTTCCATCGCTGATTCAAAAAGATAGCCCGAGATGCGTGTATCCTTACCGATAATGACTTTCTTGGTACCCGTTCGCGACAATACACGCCCAGCAGCCCAACCCAGTTTCAAAGCCAATTCAGGGGTCATCTTGCCAGCCCCTACTTTGCCACGAATGCCATCTGTTCCAAAAAATTTTCTCAATTGACTAACCTCTAACGTTTGTAAACGTATACATTTTTATTTTCGGCATATCGCCATGCCGTAAATATCTATTCGTTATAATGCATCATAATACTTGCATGCTTGCATGACCTTGATCATATCCATGGTTTCTTTTACATCATGGACTCGCAATATATGAGCGCCGCGCTGCACTGCAATCATGGCTGCTGCGACACTGCCAACGACACGTTGCTCTACCTCTACCTGTAACAAGTTGCCAATCATGCTCTTACGCGACAAACCAATCAATAAAGGTAGCTGGAACTCACTAAAATCGGCTAAACGATGCAGCAGTTCATAATTATGTGAAAGCGTTTTACCGAAACCAAATCCGGGGTCGAGCACCAGTCGCTCCTTAGCAATACCGGCGGCCATACAAGCTGCTACGCGTTCATGAAAAAATGTGCTGATATCTTTAATAATATCGCCATATTCTGGTGATGCTTGCATAGAGCGAGGCTGGCCTTGCATATGCATCAGGCAGACTGGTACCTGTAACTTAGCGGCAGCCGCTAGCGCGCCAGGCACCTGTAAAGCACGAACATCATTAATTAAATGTGCACCTGCAGAGACAGCTGCGGACATCACTTGAGGTTTACTTGTATCCACTGAGATGCAAACATCGTGAGTATTACCCACATATTCGATGAGTGGGATAACCCTATCTAACTCTTCTTGAAGCGAAACATCTTTGGCACCGGGTCGCGTCGACTCCCCACCAATATCGATAAACGCAGCACCGTCAGCGACCATCTGATCCGCATGTCGACAAGCGCGCTCGATGCTGGTGAACTTCCCACCATCTGAAAATGAATCTGGGGTCACATTGAGTATCCCCATAACCTGTGGCACGCTAAGATCTAACCTTTTGTCTGCACAAGTAAACAGCAAAGCTCAACCCTCAGTATTGTCTATACAAATTTTTAACGTTGATGTGCGACTTAACAGCGCAGCAGCACCCCTCTACAAACCTAAACAGGGTCGCAGAGCAAGGTAACATCACTCACTGTATCGTCCACGATGTAGAAACACTATGCGAATCAATAACAAGAAAACCCCTTTCGGGGTTTTCTGAACTCACTGACTAACAACCGCTCTAGTGTCAATCAGCTATTTTGCTACAGGTGACTCATCAGTGCTGTCAGCCACAGACGTTTCAACCTCTTCGGGCTCAGCAGCATCGTCAATCTCTTGCGCTTTGCCACCTTTATCACCGTTGCTACCATTCTCATCCATATTCCAATCGGCTGGCGCACGAACTTCACGACGCGCCATTAGATCATCAATCTGTGATGAATCAATGGTTTCATACTTCATCAATGCATCTTTCATTGCATGAAGTATGTCCATATTTTCAGTTAGGAAAGTATGGGCTCTTTCGTAGTTACTATCGATAAGAATTTTCACTTCGTCATCAATGACTTTGGCTGTCTCATCAGACATATGCTGTGACTTGCCCATACTACGACCTAAAAAGACTTCATTTTCATCTTCGGCATAGAGGACAGGACCAAGCTTCTCAGAGAAGCCCCATTGCGTCACCATGTTACGTGCAATCGATGTCGCATACTTAATATCCTGTGATGCGCCTGTCGATACGCGCTCACTGCCGTAGATAAGCTCTTCGGCTAAGCGGCCACCGTACGCCACAGAGATTTGACTCTCTAGCTTTCTACGGCTCTGACTAATAGCGTCGGCTTCTGGCAAAAAGAAGGTCACACCTAAAGCACGGCCACGAGGAATAATAGTCACCTTATGCACAGGATCATGCTCAGGCACTAAGCAACCAACAATAGCATGGCCAGCTTCGTGATACGCGGTCATCTCTTTTTCATCTTCAGACATCACCATGGTGCGACGTTCTGCACCCATCATGATCTTATCTTTAGCGCTTTCAAATTCTTCCATGCCAACGACGCGGCGGTTACCACGTGCAGCAAATAGCGCCGCTTCGTTAACTAGGTTAGCCAAATCGGCACCAGAGAAACCTGGTGTACCACGGGCAATAACACTCGCTTTGACATCATCGGCCAACGGCACTTTACGCATATGGACTTTGAGGATTTGCTCGCGGCCACGCACATCAGGCAAACCAACAACAACCTGACGGTCAAAACGACCTGGGCGCAACAATGCTGCATCGAGTACGTCTGGACGGTTAGTCGCCGCGATAACGATAATACCTTCGTTACCTTCGAAACCATCCATCTCAACTAGCATCTGGTTCAACGTTTGCTCACGCTCGTCGTGACCACCACCAACACCAGCGCCACGTTGGCGACCTACGGCATCGATTTCATCAATAAAGATGATACAAGGTGCAGATTTTTTCGCTTGCTCGAACATGTCACGTACACGGGATGCACCAACACCAACAAACATCTCGACGAAGTCAGAACCTGAAATAGTAAAGAATGGCACTTTAGCTTCACCAGCTATCGCCTTCGCCAGTAGTGTTTTACCTGTACCTGGAGGACCAACAAGCAAAACACCCGTTGGAATACGGCCACCAAGCTTTTGGAATTTAGTGGGTTCTCTAAGGTAATCAACCAACTCTTTAACGTCTTCTTTGGCTTCATCACAACCTGCAACATCACCAAAAGTCGTCTTAATCTGGTCTTCACTCATCAATTTGGCTTTGCTCTTACCAAACGACATCGCGCCTTTACCGCCACCGCCTTGCATCTGACGCATGAAGAATATCCATACACCGATAAGCAGTAACATTGGGAACCAAGAGATAAAAATCTGGGTCAAAAAACCTGACTCTTCGGCTTCCTGGCCTTTCATGGTGACACCTTTACGATCAAGATCATTGATAAGATCTTGGTCATACATTGGCATAATCGTTGTGAACTTTTCACCAGTCCGTTTAGTGCCTTCAATAGTGCGTTGATCGCTCTTAACTTCGACAGTATTTATCTGTCCAGAACGCACGTCATCTAAGAATGCTGAATAATCCATCTTCAACGAAGTTGATGAAGAGGGGGAGTAGCCCTGAAACACTGACATCAACACTACGGCGATGACAACCCAGAGAATTAAATTTTTTGCCATATCACTCAAAATTACTAGACCTCATAAAGTCTTGCGGTTACTGACGTTAGGTTACTACAACTTGTATCCTGTCGCCACAAGATAGACTTCACGCGAACGCGGTCGCGAAGAGTCTGGCTTACGTGTTTTAACGGTTGTAAATGCTTCTTTAACCGCCTTCATATACTCATCAAAGCCCTCCCCCTGAAAGACTTTGACAGCAAAACTTCCATTTGGTGCCAACACTTGATGACACATATCAAGCGCCAACTCCACCAAATACATGGCCCGGGGTTGATCAACACCACCCGTGCCACTCATATTAGGCGCCATATCAGAAAGCACAACATCGACTTTAGCATCACCCACCCGCTCAAGTAAGGCGTCGAGAACTTTCTCTTCACGAAAATCTCCTTGAAGAAAATCGACACCAACAATTGGGTCCATAGGCAAAATATCACAAGCAATTACTTTGCCGTTATCACCGGCTAACTTCACTGCAATTTGCGACCATCCACCTGGTGCTGCCCCTAAATCCACCACAGTCATTCCGGGACGGATCAGTTTGTCTTTCTGTTGTATCTCTTCGATTTTAAACGCGGCACGGGAACGCAGCCCACGTTTTTGCGATAACTTAACATAATGATCATCGAAATGTTCCTGCATCCAACGGGAGGAACTTGCTGTTCGTTTTTTACCTGACATTTAAAATCCGCAACAAATAAAAGTTACACAAAGGCTATATGAGGGTAGAATAGCGGTTTTTCAACAGTAACTCAGCATAAAGTTGGTAGAAATGAACTTAACAACCAAACAAAAACAGCACTTAAAAGGCTTAGCACATAACTTAAAGCCTGTTGTACAGCTTGGTTCCAATGGTCTGACTGAAGGTGTACTGGCTGAAATTGATAATGCACTCTCTCATCATGAACTAATCAAAGTGAAAGTAGCTTCTGGCGACAGAGAGCTAAAAAATGCAGTCGTTGACGCCATCGTACGCGAAACCCAAGCTGTAAAAGTGCAGCTAATCGGTCACGTATTGGTCCTTTTCCGTCAATCTCCAGAAATGAAGATTGCTGTGCCTAAGGCAAAGTAATTCAGCAATGCGCTTTTAATTTATTAAAAAGCTCATTACTAGGTAAGCTAAAAAGAGCCGCTGTATCTACAGCGGCTCTTTTTTATTATGGCGTTTGGCTAATCGGTGCTAATTGATAATGTTCGGCTTTCACCTTCAATAGTTCCGGTAAACACGTTCCCACCGAAATAGATGATATTGTGCCAATCATTATTCCAAGGAACATTGCGATAGAAAAACCCTCTAAGGGAACACCACCCATCCCCCACAGCGCAGCAACGGTAATTAATGTCGTGCCGCTGGTAACCATAGTGCGTGAAAACGTTGCTTTCACCGCCGCACTGCATACTTCATCAACAGCCATTTTCGGTTTTGCTATCAATAGTTCTCGGATCCTGTCAGCAATCACAATTGAGTCATTCAGCGAATATCCCAATATGGCTAACACTGCCGCCAATATGGTCAAATTAAACTCCATTTGCATCAAAGAGAAAAACGCCAAAACAAAGACCACATCGTGAAACAAAGCAAGTAATGCCCCACTCGCTAAACGCCATTCAAAGCGAAAACTTAAGTATCCTAGAACACATAGCATAGCAACCAGTAATGCTAATCCCCCTTGCTCTGCAAGCTCTTGACCAATTTGCGGTCCGACAATACTGGAATTAAGCACTTCGACATTGCCACTTAACGGCGCAAGTACACTAACAATATCCGTACTCGACTTCGCATCAACCTGGCTGTATCTCAATACCCAACGACCCGACTCACCGGCAGAGATGACACTTACTTCCTGTTCAGAGTGCTGTGCTAACAGTTCACTCAATTCAGTCGCTTTAATATGGCTGTCCAGCCGCACTTCTGTTACCACACCACCAGTGAAATCTAATCCCCAATTGAAGCCATTACTAAAGATAATACCTATCGATGAGATGATAATCATTAGCGATAATACACTCGACAGGTAACGGGCCTTGGTTAACTTGCTCATTTTTATTACGTTCATCTTATACCCTCACATCGCGGCGAAAATCGCGGCCATATACCCAATTCACTAAAGCTCTAGAAGCAAAAATCCCCGTAAACATACTAGTTAATAAACCAAGGCCTAAGGTCAATGCGAAACCTTGTATCGGACCATTACCAATGGAATACAGCACTATAGCGGTGATCATCGTGGTGAAATTTGCATCGACAATGGTCGATAGAGCACTGTCGAACCCGCGTTCAATGGCGTGAGCGAAGCTCCTGCCCTCCTTGATTTTGTCTTTAATCCGCTCAAAGATAAGCACATTAGTATCAACCGCCATGCCAACAGTTAACACCAACCCTGCAATACCAGGTAAGGTCAATACAGCTCCTGGTATCAGGGCTAATAATCCGAACAACACCACCATGTTAGAAATAAGCGCCACATTCGCTATCCAACCTAAGCGGCGATACCAAAGCCCCATAAAAAGCAAAGTGAAGGCCACTCCTAACGCCAGCGCCGAAAAACCATTAGCAATATTTTCCTCTCCTAAACTGGGGCCAATAGTCCTCTCTTCAGCGATGGTAACAGGTGCAGTCATCGAACCTGCCCGCAGCAGCAACGCAAGCTGTTGCGCACTGGCATAGTCCCCCACTCCGGTGATACTGAAACGGTCACCGAGCTGAGAACGAATCGTAGCCACACTGATCACCTCGGTAGATTGACTTATTTTGCCTTTATCATCGCGACTGTATTCGCTATAAGAGGTCGCCATCGGTTTACCGATATTGTCACGTGAAAAACCTGACATGATTTTTCCACCTTTTCTATCGAGATGAATCACAACCTCCGCTAACCCCATCTCGCCAAGCTGTGCTCTGGCATCAACAATATGTTCTCCGCCTAGCACCGCCCGTCGTGAGACCGATACTGGTCCATCTTTTTCGCTGTCCAATACTTTGGAATTCAGCGCGCCCGGTTGCATCACCTGATAAAACGCTAAGCTTGCTGTCGCCCCAATAACTGACTTAGCCGCAGCGGGGTCTTGGACGCCTGGCAACTCAATACGAATGCGTTGCTCTCCTTGGCGCTGAACGAGCGCTTCGGTAATGCCTAGCTGTTCTATACGGCTGCGCATTATCTGCAGGTTTTGCTTGACCGTCAGATCTCGAATATTGACTTTTTCGCTATCAGACAGATTAACCCCGAGTGCATTGAGCCCCGAGTTGGTTACTTGCCAATGTGGATATTGCGCCGCAATAAACTGACGCAACTTTTGGCGTTGCCTCGAGTCTGAGGCAGAGATTTGTACACTCCCGCCAGCCTGAGGTTGAACAGTTATTCCAACGAGAGACTCATCACGCACAAATTGTCGAGTTGCCTCGACAAACGTATTGTTGTGCAATTGATACACAGGATCGATCTCAACATCGAGTAAAAACTGCACACCACCACGTAAATCTAAGCCTAGTTTAATTGGAGAAAAACCTAACGACAGCAGCCAATTAGGAGCGGACGGTGCTAGTGTAAGGGTGACCTCGGATGGGGTTTTAACTTGCTCAACTAGCAGGGATTTAAGTTGAGCCTGCTGTGAGCTATCAGTGAGCACGACCAAGGTTTTTCCCATTGTTTGATCAATACGCTTAACTTCAATCCCAGCGGAAATGAGCCGTTGGTGCAACATCAAAGGATCGAGCTTGAGCCCGGCCTCTTTACTAACTTGAATGGCTGCATCTTCACCATAAAATGTCGGTAAGGCACTCAATAACATAATGATGATCGTGACAACTAACAGCACATACTTCCATACACTGTAGTGGTTCAACAGGGTTGCTTTATTTTGTTTTCTCATACTTCTTTGCTCTTTATCTTCACTAAATACGCAAAATGTCGACGACTGAACAGTGAAAAACCGCCCCTAGAAGGTGGGTTAATCGCTAATCTGCGTTGCCGTCTAAAATGTCGAGAACAGTGCCTTAGCGCGGATAACCTGTAACGATTTATAGGTAAATGATAAGCGCTAGAACAAACTCACAGGTGCTAAAGATAAGCACGCTGTATTGACCCACCAGATAAAGCGGGAATGGACTGTTCTCGATTGATAAGCCTGAAAGGGCTTAATAGTATTTAGCTAGCGGAGCGGGTATGAGATAAACGGTAAAGAAGATTAGATTCTTTCCATGCAGAAAGCCTAAAAGATGAGCCATCAATATGCAGCTGCCAATCGACGGCAGGTTTAAAATCCATACGATAGCCCACGGTTAATGAAGGAATTGGTGGGGAGATAAATTCAAATACCAGTTGGTAGTCAGGCCGACTATGCAGACGTTCATACTGTGCGAAGCTGATTAATCGTTGCGACACCAGCGGCGCATATTCTGAGCTCTTGCTCTCTTTGTGTTGCAGATGCCGACCTTGAACATCACTTTCTGTATCCAGTGACGTCTTTAGTGATGACTCCATGATGTTAAACATTGTGGCAGTATCGACCTTAGCACTTTGAACAGATAGTGGCTGACCCTCAGCATTCAAATTGTTCCCAGCGATCAGCGTATGCTGTTGGTTTATGGCAGACGCACTTGCTGACATAGGTGACAAACAGAGTCCCCCAATGAGCAACAAAATAGATCCTACCAACCACAATAATCGCACTAAACCACCTTACTCACTACATTACTTTACGCTGATATATAAACACAGCACTCTAAGGATTAAAACCATTAATCACGCTGTTATGAGCTTTAATATCAAACAAACATAAAAAAACCGCTATAAAGCGGTTTTTATGGACATCAAACGATGAAATTAGATGTACTCAACTTTAATGATTTCAAAATCACTGGTACCGCCAGGAGTGGTGATAGAGATTTCATCGTCTAAGCTTTTACCCACTAAACCACGCGCAATAGGCGAGCTCACTGACAGTAAGTTCTCTTTGATGTTAGCTTCATCTTCTCCCACAATACGGTAGGTTGACTCCTCTTCGGTATCTAAGTTCAGAATGGTCACCGTGGTACCAAAAATAACACGCCCAGTGTTTTCCATTTTGGTCACATCAATGATTTGCACATTTGACAGCTTACCTTCGATGTCACGTACACGAGCTTCGCACAGGCCTTGCTCTTCGCGGGCTGCATGATATTCGGCATTCTCTTTCAAATCACCCAGCTCTCTGGCAATACCAATGGCTTCAGCAATCTTAGGACGCTTATCGAACTTTAAATAATCTAACTCTTTGCGCAGCATCTCTGCGCCAACAACTGTCATCGGAACCTTATTCATAGGAACGATTGTCTCCTTAAAACAAAAGCATCCTAGCCAGCCTGACCATTGTCGGGTCACTGACTAAGTAAAATAATGCATGGAATAGCTCTATTCTATATCGTGATGCCGCGAGATGCTATTTAATCACACACAGATAAGCATAGCGCAGATAGAACTGTGTTTTCTATCCCATTACTAACACCAAAATCAAGCCATAAAAAAGGCCGCGAAGCGGCCTTTTTGCAACTCAAAGACTATTAGCCTTTAATGCGCTGATGAAGCTCTTGTACCGAGGTCACTGTCGTGCGGTCATCCGCAGCATGCGCCATGCATGTTGCAAAGGCGGCATTCAATGTTGTGGTGTAGTTCACTTTATAACGCAATGCACCGCGGCGTAACTGACGCGAGTCTTCAATTGCTTGACGACCTTCAGTGGTGTTCACAATGTAGGTGTATTCATCGTTCTTGATACGGTCAAGAATATGAGGACGACCTTCATGAACCTTGTTCACTAAACGCGGATTAATACCCGCTTCGCCTAACACAA
The DNA here is from genome assembly GCF_000518705.1 of Shewanella colwelliana ATCC 39565. Lineage (GTDB taxonomy): Bacteria > Pseudomonadota > Gammaproteobacteria > Enterobacterales > Shewanellaceae > Shewanella > Shewanella colwelliana. The sequence continues at coordinate 26,472 of NZ_JAEC01000013.1, read as the reverse complement.
CTGCGGTACCGTGAGTGGCATCGATTTCGTAACCAAGCTCAATCAACTTAGCCGCTAAATCGGCAACGCGGTTTTTGTCACTGTTACGCACTGACAGTAATGCACGCCCAGACTTAGGTACTTCTGATGTCGCACCAAGCTGCGCTTTTGCGTAGGCTTCGGCAAACGTATCACCTACACCCATCACTTCACCGGTTGAACGCATTTCAGGGCCAAGCAATGGGTCAACACCAGGGAACTTGTTGAATGGTAAAACCACCTCTTTCACTGAATAGAAAGGTGGGATCACTTCTTTTGTGAAGCCTTGCTCTTCAAGTGATTGGCCAGCCATCACACGTGCTGCGATTTTAGCTAATGGCACACCGGTTGCTTTCGATACGAATGGCACGGTGCGCGCGGCACGAGGGTTAACCTCAATCATGTAGATGTTGTTTTCTTGTACGGCAAACTGCACGTTCATCAAGCCAATAACACCTAGTTCCATTGCAAGCTTTGTCACCTGTTCACGCATCTGGTCTTGGATCTCTTGACTCAGCGTGTAAGGAGGCAGTGAACAACCAGAGTCACCTGAGTGAACACCCGCTTGTTCGATATGCTCCATGATAGCGCCAACCACTACCGTCTTACCGTCACAGATTGCATCAATATCGACTTCTGTCGCATTATCTAAGAAGCGATCAAGCAATACTGGCGATGCATTGGATACACTCACAGCTTCATTGAAGTAACGACGCAAGTCTTGCTCGTCATACACTATCTCCATCGCTCGGCCACCTAATACATACGATGGGCGCACAACCAATGGATAACCGATACGCTCAGCAGAAATAACCGCACCTTCAACCGTTGTCACGGTATCGTTTTCAGGTTGCTTCATCTCTAAACGCTGAATCGCTTGCTGAAAACGCTCACGGTCCTCAGCGCGGTCGATAGCATCAGGGCTAGTACCAATGATAGGTACACCCGCAGCCTCTAGATCGCGAGCCAATTTAAGCGGTGTCTGGCCGCCATATTGTACAATCACGCCCTTAGGCTGTTCGATACGAACAATTTCCAAAACATCTTCAAGCGTCACTGACTCAAAGTAGAGTCTGTCTGAAGTATCATAGTCGGTTGAAACCGTTTCAGGGTTACAGTTAACCATAATGGTCTCGTAACCATCTTCACGAAGCGCAAGCGCCGCATGAACACAACAGTAATCGAACTCAATACCTTGGCCAATACGGTTTGGACCACCACCCAATACCATGATTTTGTCACGGTTAGATGGATTAGCCTCACACTCTTCCTCGTAGGTCGAGTACATATAGGCTGTATCCGTTGAGAACTCAGCCGCACAGGTATCAACACGCTTATAAACAGGGTGGATCTCATGGCGATAGCGCAGCTTGCGCATCTCAGATTCGCTGACCGCCATCAGTTCGGCAAGACGAGAATCAGAAAAACCTTTACGCTTTAGCTTGAACAAGAAATCCTTGTCCATACTAGAGATACTTGACTCTTTTACTTGGCCTTCAAGCGCCAGTAGCTCTTCAATCTGAACCAAGAACCACGGGTCGATATTAGTTAACTTAAAGACATCATCAAGACTGAGTCCCGCACGGAAGGCATCGGCAATATACCAAATACGTTCGGCACCAGGCTCTTTAAGCTCATGGCGAATACGCGTTAGCGCATCGGCTTCTTGGATATCGATAATGGAATCTAAACCATTCACACCAACTTCAAGGCCGCGCAGTGCTTTTTGCAATGACTCTTGGAATGTACGACCTATCGCCATCACTTCACCCACAGATTTCATCTGAGTGGTGAGTCGGTCATTTGCACCAGCAAATTTTTCGAAATTAAAACGTGGCACTTTAGTCACCACGTAATCGATGGCTGGCTCAAAAGATGCCGGTGTCGCACCACCAGTGATATCGTTACTTAGCTCATCAAGGGTGAAACCAACCGCCAACTTAGCCGCGATTTTAGCAATCGGGAAACCCGTCGCTTTCGATGCTAGCGCAGAAGAGCGTGAAACTCGTGGGTTCATCTCAATGATCACCATACGGCCATCAATTGGGTTAATACCAAACTGTACGTTTGAGCCGCCGGTTTCAACACCAATCTCGCGTAACACAGCAAGTGATGCATTGCGCATCAGCTGGTATTCTTTATCTGTTAATGTTTGCGCTGGTGCCACAGTGATAGAGTCACCCGTATGAACACCCATTGGATCGAAGTTTTCAATTGAACAGACAATGATGCAGTTATCATTGCGGTCACGAACCACTTCCATCTCATACTCTTTCCAACCAATTAACGACTCATCAATAAGCAGTTCGTTGGTTGGTGACAGGTCAAGGCCTTGAGAGCAGATCTCTTCAAACTCCTCCTTGTTATAGGCGATACCACCGCCACTACCGCCCATCGTAAATGATGGACGAATAATACAAGGGAAACCCACTTGTTCGAGTACGCCATAAGCATCTTCCATGCTACGAGCAATACCTGCACGTGGACACTCGAGACCAATGGCTTTCATCGCTTCATCGAAGCGGCTGCGATCTTCAGCCTTATCAATCGCATCGGCAGTCGCGCCAATCATCTCGACATTAAATTCGGCAAGCACGCCTTCGCTTTCTAGACGCAGTGCACAGTTCAATGCAGTTTGACCACCCATGGTTGGTAGAATCGCATCAGGACGCTCTTTGGCGATAATGTTGCGTACCACTTCCCAATGAATTGGCTCAATATAGGTCGCATCGGCCATCTCAGGGTCGGTCATAATGGTCGCTGGGTTAGAGTTGACCAAAATGACACGGTAACCCTCTTCACGCAGCGCTTTACAAGCCTGGGCACCCGAGTAGTCAAACTCACATGCTTGACCAATCACAATTGGGCCTGCACCCAGGATTAGAATACTTTTTATATCTGTACGTTTTGGCATTGCTGAAACCTTCTCCCGGACTACTTAGCGTTGTGACGATACTGTTCGATCAACTCAATGAAATGATCAAACAATGGGGCCGCATCATTAGGGCCTGGACTCGCTTCAGGGTGGCCCTGGAAGCTAAATGCAGGTTTATCCGTTAGATGAATACCTTGTAATGAACCATCAAATAGCGATTTATGGGTCACCTTAATGTTAGCTGGCAGGCTAGTTTCATCGGCAGCAAAACCATGGTTTTGACTGGTGATCATCACATTGCCTTGTTCGATATTACTCACAGGGTGGTTAGCACCATGATGACCAAACTTCATCTTCAAGGTTTTTGCACCAGAGGCCAGTGCCAATAATTGATGGCCTAAACAGATACCAAAAACAGGAATGTCAGTCTTCAAGATATCTTGAATCGCTCTAATGGCATAATCACATGGCTCTGGGTCACCAGGACCGTTAGACAAAAATATACCATCAGGATTCATTGCAAGTACGTCTGCAGCAGAAGTCTGTGCAGGAACAACCGTCACATCACAACCGCGATCAACCAGCATACGTAAAATGTTGCGTTTAACGCCATAATCATAGGCAACAACTTTAAACTTAAGCTCGGACTCAGGGGTATCAAGGGGTAAACCACCCACAAGACGCCAGCTTCCACTACGCCATTGATACTGAGATGCAGTGGTCACTTCTTTGGCTAAATCCATGCCTTTCAATCCAGGGAACGCCTTAGCCGCTTCAAGTGCTTTAGCTTCATCCAAATCACCGACTAATATTGCGCCAGCCTGAGCCCCTTTCTCCCTTAAAATACGCGTCAATTTACGCGTATCGATATCTGCAATACCGACAACATTGTTGGCTTTTAAGTAGTCACTTAGGGATTGCTGATTTCTGAAGTTACTTGCAATTAGAGGCAGATCTCTAATAATTAACCCACATGCATGAACTGCATTAGATTCGGTATCTTCACTGTTGGTACCTGTGTTACCAATGTGAGGGTAAGTCAAAGTAACGATTTGACGAGAATAGGAAGGATCTGTAAGAATCTCTTGGTAACCAGTCATTGAAGTGTTAAAAACAACTTCACCAACTGCAAGACCATCGGCACCAATTGCTGTGCCAGAGAATACGGTTCCATCTTCGAGTACGAGTAAGGCAGACTTTGTCAACGCGACCTCCGAAAAAGAGCCAAGCCACTGAATAATAGGGTTTTATGTTATATTTAAAATACCAACTTTCGCTAAAATACGAAATTTTGACAAATTCCGTCAATTCTATAGGTCAAACCTAAATTCGTCTATAGCTAGTGGGTAAGTTTTTCAAAAAAAAACGCCATATAGGCGTTTTTTTAAATCAATCTTTCAGGCCTAAGACCTGCTGCATATCGTAAAGACCGGGACCTTGGTCACCAAGCCAAAACGCGGCGCGCATTGCACCATTGGCAAAAGTCATGCGACTCGAAGCCTTATGGGTGATTTCCAGACGCTCACCAATATCAGCAAACATCGCAGTGTGCTCACCAACGATATCACCGGCACGAATGGTTGAGAAACCTATGGTCTCACGACTACGCTCTTCGGTGATCCCTTCGCGGCCATAAATGGCACACTTTTCAAGATCACGTCCCAGCACCTCGGCAATCACCTCTCCCATTTTCAACGCTGTACCTGACGGCGCATCTTTCTTATGGCGATGGTGACCTTCAATGATCTCAATATCAGTGTAATCACCCATTACTTCGGCCGCCAACTCAAGCAGGCGCCACATCAAGTTGACGCCAACAGACATATTGGGTGCCATCACGATAGGAGTGGATTCACTGTAAGCAGCAATCTGCTCTTTCTGTGCATGATTAAAACCCGTGGTTCCAATCACAATCGCCTTACCATTACGCGAACACCAATCGGTATGTACGACACTAGCTTCTGGCGAAGTAAAATCGATCAGGACGTCGAAATCATCGACGGCATGATCAAGAGAATCCGTAATAGCAACATTCATGGCACCAACACCTGCGAGCTCGCCGGCATCTACTCCAATCAATGTCGAACCAGCACGCTCAATCGCAGCACCTAAAAAGATATTGCTACTTAACTTGGCCGATTCAATAAGAGTTCGGCCCATACGACCGCTGCCACCAGTAATAGCCACTCTTACTTGCTCTGTCATCTACTTCTCCCTGCACAAATTATTGATACCAATCGCACACTGCACTATGGCAACAGCTCTAGACTGATAATGGTTTTTCTATTTCAAAAAAAAGCCTAAGCGATAGCTTAGGCATTTTTATTAAATGATGTCGAGTAACTCAACTTCAAATACTAACGCTGAGTATGGAGGAATTGAAGCACCCGCTCCACGCTCGCCATAGGCTAGGTGATGAGGAACATATAGCTTCCACTTAGCACCCACAGGCATAAGTTGAAGTGCTTCTGTCCAACCAGCAATCACACCTGATACTGGGAATTCAGCTGGCTGATCACGCAATACAGAGCTATCGAATACATCACCAGAGATGAAAGTACCATGGTAGTGAGTACGTACAGTTGAATCGTAACCAGGCTTGTCACCGTTACCTTCGTTAATGATTTCGTACTGTAGACCAGACTCAAGGGTAACAACACCATCACGCTTTTGGTTTTCAGCTAAGAAAGTATCGCCCTCTGCAGAAGCTACCGCTGCGGCTTCTTCTTGAACCTTCTGAATACGCTGACTGATTTCAGTGAAGGCAGTTTGAAGATCTTGCATAGAAACAGCGCTCTCTTTACCGTCAAATGCGTCAGATAAACCAACTTGAACAGCTGAAATATCAATACCTTCAAAAGAGTTTGCAGCTAATTGCTCGCCTAGTTGACGACCGACACCATAGCTTGCGTGCTGTTCAATTGTGGTGAACTTCTCAGACATAATGATTGTACTCTCATAGATTCAATTAATTTCGCGCGGAATTTTAACATAGAATGTGATAAAAAACCCATTAATAGCAGTTTACTCACAGCTATTTTTTACACTGGATTGTGTGTTCTGATATAACGGCAATACCTTAGCTTGCATCTGTTGCAAATCAGCAATTCGGTGATCATGTGAAGGGTGAGTCGATAATAGTTCTGGCCCCTGGCTGCCACCCGCTTTAGCCATATTCTGCCATAACAATATGCTTTGGCTAGGATCAAAACCTGCTCGAGCCATCAACTCAACGCCCATAATATCGGCTTCGCTCTCCTGCTCACGCCCATAAGGGAGAATAAAGCCAACCTGAGCCCCCAAGCCTAACGCTGACATATAGAGATCTTTATTACTCACGCCACCCGCATCCAATGCAACGTTGGCAAGCTGCATACCGACCCCCGTCATTTGTGCACGCGACACCTGCTCATTACTATGATTGGCTAAAACGTGGGCCACCTCATGGCCAATGACTGTCGCAAGTTGATCTTGATTATTAGCGACCTTAAGTAAACCGGTATAAACACCAATGTGTCCGCCGGGTAGCGCAAAAGCATTAACCTGCTCAGACTCAAACACAACGACTTCCCAGTTAGGTTGTTGGCCCGGCAGTACCGCTGTGATTCGCTCAGCAACACAAGCCACGTACTGATTGACTTGACGATTCTTACTGAGTGGTTGCTGCTTTTTCATCTCTTCAAATGAAGCGGCCCCCATCTGATCCATCTCCTGAGCAGAAAACAGCAAGGTTTGCCCTCGCCCAGTAGGTGACTGATGTGTCGCGCAACCAGCAAGCAGCGTTAAAATAACAAGCATCATAAGCGGTTTCATGGGGCGATAATCCTTTATTGTCGTTGGGTAGTATTGAGCTAGCTATAAAAAAACCTCGCATAGCGAGGTTTTTATTTTCTTACAAATAGACTTAACTATTCAAGTCTTGGAAAAACTTCTTCACGCCATCGAAGAAACCTTCAGCCTTAGGGCTATGTTTCTTTGACGCACCAGTAAGGGTATTGTCAAATTCACGCAACAGCTCTTTTTGCTTGTCGCTCAAATTAACCGGTGTTTCCATCACCACCTTACAAAGTAGATCACCGACAGCATGACTACGAACAGACTTAACACCCTTACCACGTAGACGGAACATACGGCCGGTTTGCGTCTCAGATGGGATCTTAAGGTTAACCTTACCATCTAACGTCGGCACTTCAATCTCACCGCCCAAGGCTGCCGTGCTAAATGAGATAGGCACTTCGCAGTAGAGGTTGTTACCATCACGAACAAAAATGGCATGTTCACGCACGGTGACTTGCACATATAAGTCACCAGGTGGTGCACCAAATTCTCCCGCTTCACCTTCACCAGAAAGACGAATACGGTCGCCAGTATCTACACCAGCTGGAATTTTAACCGATAGGGTTTTGCTCTTCTCAACACGGCCTTCACCATGACACTTGTTGCAAGGATCTTTAATGATCTTACCGCGACCATGACAGGTTGGACAGGCTTGTTGTACCGCAAAGAAACCTTGGCGCATCTGTACTTGGCCTTGACCATGACAGGTACCACAAGTGGTGGGAGAAGACCCTTTCTTAGCACCGCTTCCATCGCAGCTATCACACGCAGCCAGTGTTGGAATACGTAGCTCTTTAGTTAAGCCTTTAACGGCTTCTTCTAGCGATAACTCTAGGTTGTACCGCAGGTCACTACCACGTGCCGCTTGACGCTGGCCACCACGACGACCGCCGCCAAAAATATCACCGAAAACATCACCGAAAACATCACCGAAATCAGCGTTGCCACCGAATCCACCACCGCCGCGATTAGGGTCAACGCCCGCATGACCAAACTGATCATAGGCCGCTTTCTTATCGCTATCGGTTAGTATTTCGTAAGCTTCTTTAACTTCTTTAAAGCTGGTTTCAGCCGCTTTGTCGCCAGGATTGCGATCTGGGTGAAATTTCATGGCTAAACGTTTGTAAGCCTTTTTAATTTCACGTTCGCTGGCGTCACGACCTACGCCTAATACTTCGTAATAATCTCGCTTTGACATAATCTCACACTTTCTGCGCTAGAGTTGTACGAACGGGCGTTAGAGTTTCCCCGTAACGCCCGCTAGAAATAATTTAGGCTAGGCCCGAATTATTTTTTGTCGTCTTTAACTTCTTCAAACTCAGCATCGACAACATCATCAGCAGGCGCTTCACTTGATTGCTGCTGTGCTTGCTCACCTTGGCCAGCTTGTGCTTTAGCTTGAGCAATTTCCATTAATTTAGCAGAGGCTTCCATTAATGCTTGAGTCGCTTTTTCAATCGCTTCTTTGTCATTACCTTTAGAGGCAGTGTCAACGTCAGCCATCGCAGCTTCGATCTTCTCTTTGTCTTCGCTTGGTAGCTCATCACCCGCTTCTTCGATCTGCTTCTTAGTCGCGTGAACCATGCCATCAGCTTGGTTACGAGCAGTCACTAACTCTTCAAACTTAGCATCTTCGTCAGCGTGAGCTTCTGCATCACGAACCATTGCATCAACTTCTTCGTCACTTAGACCTGAAGAGGCTTTAATAGTGATGTTCTGCGCTTTACCCGTTTTCTTATCGGTCGCAGACACATGCAAGATACCATCAGCATCGATGTCAAACGCAACTTCAATTTGTGGCATGCCACGAGGAGCAGGCTCGATACCTTCAAGGTTAAATTGACCAAGTGATTTGTTAGCACTTGATTGCTTACGCTCACCTTGCAGTACGTGAATCGTTACCGCTGCTTGGTTGTCGTCTGCTGTTGAGAAAGTTTGACTAGCCTTAGTTGGGATAGTGGTGTTTTTCTCAATCAACTTAGTCATTACGCTACCCATGGTTTCGATACCAAGAGATAGTGGTGTAACGTCTAGTAGTAGTACGTCTTTTACGTCACCAGCAAGTACACCCGCCTGAACTGCTGCACCAATCGCAACGGCTTCATCAGGGTTAACATCTTGACGGATCTCTTTACCGAAGAACGCAGAGACTTCAGCGCGAACCTTAGGCATACGAGTTTGACCACCAACCAAAATCACTTCATTGATTTCTGATACAGATAGGTCAGCATCAGCAAGTGCAACTTTTAGTGGCTCAAGTGAACGAGCGATCAAATCTTCAACTAAAGACTCAAGCTTGGCACGAGTGATCTTAACCACTAAATGCTTAGGACCTGTTGCATCGGCTGTGATGTATGGCAGGTTAACTTCAGTTTGAGTGGTGCTTGAAAGCTCAATCTTAGCTTTTTCCGCAGCTTCTTTTAGGCGCTGCATCGCTAATGGATCTTTACGTAGATCGATTGCTTGTTCTTTCTTAAATTCATCAGCTAGGTAATTAATTAGACGGTTATCGAAATCTTCACCACCTAAGTGCGTATCACCGTTAGTTGCAAGTACTTCAAACGTTTGCTCGCCTTCAACGCTATCGATTTCGATGATAGAGATATCGAATGTACCACCACCTAAATCGTATACCGCAACGATGTTATCGCCTTGCTTCTTATCGATACCGTAGGCTAACGCAGCCGCTGTTGGCTCGTTGATAATACGTTTAACTTCAAGACCCGCAATACGACCCGCATCTTTAGTGGCTTGACGTTGTGAATCGTTAAAGTATGCAGGAACAGTAATAACGGCTTCTGTCACTGGCTCACCTAGGAAGTCTTCAGCCGTCTTCTTCATTTTCTTAAGAATTTCAGCAGAAACTTGTGGAGGAGCCATCTTCTTACCGTGCGCCTCTACCCATGCATCACCGTTATCTGCACCGATAATTTTAAATGGCATGATATCAACATCACGCTGAACTTCATCATCAGTAAAACGACGACCAATTAGGCGCTTAATTGCGAAAAAAGTGTTAGCTGGGTTTGTTACAGCTTGACGCTTCGCAGACTGACCTACGATAGTTTCTTCGCCAGTGAATGCAACAATTGAAGGAGTAGTACGATCACCCTCTGCATTTTCAATAACACGTGCTTTTCCGCCATCTAATACGGCAACACAAGAGTTGGTTGTACCTAAATCGATACCAATAATTTTACCCATGGAGTCCTCCAAAAAAACTTTTAACTAACGCTAAATTTGTCATCTGATTCAGATATGGGGGTAGGCTAAATAAATTTCAAGCCTAATTTCCGCGCCATTATCTTTCCTTAACACCCTATATTGGGTCGTCAAAAGTGATTACAAGGGGAGAAACATAAAAATTATCTTAATTGAGCATTTTTTTGATCTTAAAAGCTGCCGACAAAAGCAGAACAAGCGTATAATGAATACAATCGAAGAAAACTGAGTTCGCTTGCCACAAAGTAACCAGTATTTATGTAGTCTCGTTTAGTGAGAAGTTCAGTGAAATCATCCAACCAAGCTTATATTTATGCGCTAGTCGCCATATTACTGTGGTCTACCGTTGCAACGGCATTTAAAATTGCCTTAAGCCACTTCAGTCCACTGCAACTTGTGTTCGTTGCGGTATCTACCTCTATTGTTGCCTTAGGTTTGGTTTTGCTCTTCATGGGAAAACTTGCATTAATTAAGCAACAGTTTTTAGCCCGACCTTGGTTTTATCTGCAGACAGGATTACTTAATCCTTTCTTATACTACTTGGTACTTTTCAAGGCCTACGCTTTATTGCCTGCGCAACAAGCCTTATCGCTTAACTACACTTGGGCAATTTTGTTACCACTTCTGTCTGTGCCTCTACTTAAACAAAAGCTCAGAAAGAGTGACATTACTGCTGCACTCATCGCCTATTTAGGCGTTTTTGTTATCGCCACGAATGGCCACATCACAGATGTTGCATTTGATAGCCGTACTGGAGTCATCTTAGCCCTAACCAGCACCCTACTCTGGTCACTCTATTGGATAGTCAATACTAAAGATAAGGGCGATCCGGTTGTAAGCTTACTGCTTAGTTTTATCGTCGGACTGCCTTTTATCACAGTAACCTTACTCCTGACCGAGTCTATGCCAGTATGGGATAGCAAGGCATTTGCCGCCGGTGTCTATGTTGGCCTGTTTGAGATGGGCGTGACGTTTGTGCTTTGGCTGATTGCATTAAAGAAAGCCGACAGAACCGCCAGCATGAGTACCTTGGTGTTCATCACACCGGTATTATCCATAGGTTTTATTGCATGGATTCTACAAGAGACAATTACCCGCTCTACGTTTATCGGACTTGGACTTATTTTAACGGCACTGGCACTGCAACAACTTTTACCGCAGCTAAACCGTTTACGCACTAAACCCGCTATCAGCCCAGAACTATAAGTTAAAAACATAACAATTGGGTTTAAGTTTGGGAGCATAAATTTGTACGCATAAGCACTGAGGCTTTGGCTAAAAATCAGCATAAAAAAACCGACAAATTTGTCGGTTTTTATGTCTTTACTGATATTAATTATTGATATCAATCTCACCAACACCAACATTAACATATAGGTGCTGCTTACTTGCTCCATCTTTACTATGGTAGCTAGCGCTGACTAAACTACGCTTAATCGCTTGATGCTGGCCATTTTTACTAATAGACACTTCACCAACACCAGACTCTAATGACACATCACCATAGTGGCCTTGATGCGCCACTTCAGCGCGTCCAACACCAAGGTCGACATCGATATTATTTACAAATCCATCAACAACCACTTCACCAACTCCAGCTTCAACAGCGATGGCAGCATCACGAGGTAGGTATACTCTCCACTCCTGAGAGAGATCGTCTTGTTCGCTAAGCTTAATCACTATCTTATCTTGGTTTTCGTTGATGGCCAGCGCCACGCTAGAGATATCACTGTTACTCCAAAAGCCAAACCAATTGGAATCTGACGGCTTAACAACAACCTCAATACGAACTTCAGACTCATCTGTCGCAATCAGCTGTGCTGTACCGACCTCCATATCGAGCACGATCGCTTGTCCGTTATAATCTAGCGTATCATTGAGTGTCACCGAGCTATCAGCAACTGCTGAAAGTGAAACCGCACTCAAAAGTAAACCTAATCCAGCAACCGTTTTCATTAGTCTTGTCATGCTCATTGTTATAGCCCTTATTGATTCCTTGTTTATTAACTAGGACAAAGCAAACGACATACCAATATTGCAAGCCAATGATTATAAAGGATTAAGATAATTTTCAATACAGCCAGCTAAACCTGACACCTCCAGCTTTTAGTGATATTCACTAAATTTTGTGAAATAACACCGCAAAAATAAGTGAATAAAAAAAACCTCGGGGAACCTGTCATCCACGAGGGTTAGTCTGTTTAAAAGCAAATAGTCTAGCGTAGGGTTAACTTCTGGCGGTGTAGTCACCCACCCCAATCCATTTATAAGTGGTCAATGCTTCCAGACCCATTGGGCCACGCGCATGCAACTTTTGAGTACTGACAGCAACTTCGGCACCAAGGCCAAATTGTCCGCCATCGGTGAAACGCGTGCTGGCATTAACGTATACGGCCGCTGCGTCAACTTGATTAAGAAAGTGAGCCGATGCGTGAATATTGTCAGTTAAGATCCCTTCCGAGTGGCCACTCGAATAGGTTCTGATATGCTCGATAGCAGTATCGATATCACTAACCACTTTTATACCCAAAGTGAGTGCTAACCACTCATTGCCATAGGTTTCTTCGGTCGCCTTTGAGATGGCTACGCCCAGTTTATCGGCGATAACTTGTGCACCTTGGCAACCATAGAAAGTGACGCCTAATGCGCAGAGGTGAGTATAAAGCTGAGGTAATAACGCCTCAGCAATAGACTCGTGCACTAAGACAGTATCGAGTGCGTTACAGACTGTTGGGCGCTGAACCTTAGCATTGGCAATCACATCAATTGACTTAGCAATATCCGCATCCTTATCCGCATAGAGGTGACAAATTCCAATACCGCCTAAAATCACCGGTATAGTAGCCTGCTCGGCACAGAGCCGCTGTAAATGCTGACCACCGCGCGGGACAATCATATCCACATATCGATCAAGCTTTAACAAACCCGATACGAGAGCACGATCAGCGCTTTGGATCAGTTGCACCGCATCAGCCGGCAAGCCTTGCTGAGTTAACGCATCTCTAATGGCAGCACTTAATGCAAGGTTTGATTGCAAGGTTTCCTTACCGCCACGAAGAATGACCGCATTACCTGTTTTGAGCGCTAATACCGCAATATCGACGGTAACGTTCGGGCGGGCTTCATAGATCACCCCAATCACCCCAAGTGGCACTCGACGACGGGAAAGACGTAACCCGTTATCAAGCAACTGGCTTTCAAGCTCTGTTCCAACGGGATCGGCAAGATTAATCACATTATCAATATCTGCAATCACGCCACTCAAACGTTCGTCGTTAAGCAGCAAACGATCGATCATCGCCTCATTAAGGCCGTTATCTTTTGCCATGGCAACATCGCGCATATTTGCTTCAATGATGGTAGCGCGATTCGCCTCAAGACTGCTGGCGATTTGACTCAGTAGCGCCTGCTTTTCAGCCCCAGTTAAACTGGCAAGGGAGTAGCTTGCTTGCTTAGCTTGTTGTCCCAGTTGGATTAAATACTGCTGATTATTCTCTATCACTTTGAGTTACCTATATCTCTTGGCTATGGCATTTAACCCTAGCTCTTAATCCTAATTGGCTATAGCACGACCATATCATTACGGTGAACGATGGCATCACCATAGTCATAGCCCAGCAAGGACTCTATTTCGTCTGAGTGTTTGCCAGCAATTTTAAGCAAATCTTTAGCACTATAGCGGCTCATCCCTCGTGCATATTCGCGCCCCGTTGCATCAACTAACTGCAATGTGGCCCCGCGCTCAAATTGACCACTTACCTCAAGAACGCCTTTTGACAACAAGCTACGCCCTTTTTGCGTCACAGCGTTGAGCGCCCCGGCATCGAGTACCAATTTACCTCTGGTCGCCGGCCCCGCCAAGATCCACTGTTTACGGCTTTCAAGCGGGTTTTCCAGTGCGGTAAAGTGAGTACCAACAGCTTCTTTACACACGGCATTTTGAATCACTTTAGGGTGATGACCTGATGCAATAACCACCTCAATACCAGCGCGGCGCGCTATATCAGCGGCTTGGAGTTTTGTCGCCATGCCACCAGTGCCTAGACCTGACACGGCGCCACCAGCAAGGCTGCGCAGGCTATCATCAATATTGACCACTTGCTTGATTAACTTAGCATCGGGATTAGCGCGCGGATCAGCATCGAACAGCCCTTTCTGATCCGTCAGCAAAATCAATAGGTCGGCATCACAAAGTAGCGCAGCTCTCGCAGATAAGTTGTCATTGTCGCCAACTTTAATCTCATTGGTCGCCACGGCATCGTTTTCATTGATAATGGGAACAATGCCATTAGCGAGCAGGGCGTTAAGGGAGTCTCTTGCATTGAGGTAGCGCTCTCTGTCATGCAGATCGGCGCGCGTTAGCAATAGCTGACCGACATGCAGTCCATAAATACTGAACAGCTGTGACCAAGCAAGAATAAGCTGACTTTGCCCCACCGCGGCAAGCAACTGCTTGTTGGCCACGGTATCGGGGAGACTGGGGTAACCTAAATGTTCGCGACCAGCGGCAATGGCCCCTGATGTACACAATACAACTTCAACACCTGATTTCATTAAACTTGCCATTTGACGAGCAAGCTCAACCATATGCGCCTTATCCAGCTGACGAGAGCCAGAAGTTAAGACGCTTGTCCCCAACTTTACCACCACGCGGCGATAACCAATCTCACTTAAGTTCATTTTAAATAAAGTAAATAAAGCCGAACTTAGCGTTATACCCAATCCACATAAAAATTGATAGCGATTGAACTAAAAGATTAGCATCTTGCTAGGCTAGAACAGATCTAAACGACCTGCCGAACCGATGTCTAATGGGTTTAGCGTGATCACACTCTATTTGGTAAAGGTCTTATAGCTTCGATATTTCACCTTAAAGAAAATGATATAGAACACGGGCACAATCACTAGCGTCAGCACCGTTGCCACCCCAAGACCAAACATTACAACAGCCGCAAGGGACTCGAAAAATGCATCTGTAATGAGCGGTAACACCCCTAAAATGGTCGTGACGGCCGCCATACAAACAGGCCTTACACGGCTCACTGTGGATGAAAACACCGCCTCAAACACCTCGGTCCCAGACTCAATCTCGGTATTAATTTGATCTAATAGCACAATCCCATTTTTCAATAACATTCCCGAAAGACTTAACATTCCTAACAGGGCCATAAAACTAAAGGGTTTATCGAGCACCAATAAGCCCGAGGTAATACCAATAATGGCCAACGGCACACAACACCAAATAACCATCGGCTTACGTACCGAATTGAAAAGAAAAACGGTGATCAAGAACATAAATAGAAAGCCCATAGGCAAGGTCGCAAACAAGGATTCTTGAGCATCATTAGATGATTCATACTCACCGCCCCAATTAAGCTCATAACCAGAGGGGAGTTCTATCGCCTCGACACTCGACTGCATCTTAGAAAGCAGCTCCGTCGGCAATATGTCATAGGCAAAATCGGCATCGGCAAATACTGTGATGGTACGTTTACGGTCTCTGCGTTGAATAATCGGATCTTCAAACTTTACATCAAAGCCATCGACAACCTGCTGCATGGGAACATAAACGCCCAACACTGGACTCCAAATCCTTAAACTCTCCAAGGATCCAATATCAACTCGCTCCTCTTCAGGTAAACGAGACACAATAGGCAATAATGTCGTCCCCTCTCTATAGACACCGACATTCACCCCGGCAAACGCAAACTTAAGGTTTTCATCAACGTTGCTTTTCACTATGCCTAAGCGGCGAGCTTGAGACTCATTGAAGCGTGGTGAGATAAATTTAACACGCTCACGCCAATCATGGCGTACGTTGACCGTTCCCAGTGTGCTATTAAATACCGTCATGACTTCGGATGCTAACTCCCTCAGGACATCGGGGTCAGCACCACTAATTCTGGCTTCAATTTTTGCATCGGTCGAAGGACCAATTTCCAAACGCTTAAACTTAAACTGTACTTGTGGAAACTTAGCTTCAACCTGCTCACGATAAGTGGTCATCGCGGGCAACAAGGCATCGAAGCTTGTCGTACGTAATGCCAGTTGTGAATAGGATGAATAGTTCTTCTCTGGTGCATAAGTGAGTAGAAAACGTGGGAACCCTTTACCCACAGTAGAAGCCGCAAACTCGACGTTGTCAATTTGTGCAGCCATTATTTCCATCTCTTGAGTGACCCGCTGTGTTTCACGGATGTCAGTCCCTTCAGGCAACCAAACATCAACCAGAAAAATGGGCGTCGTAGATGGCGGGAAAAAGGACTGTTTCACATACGCAAACCCTGCCAAAGCCGCGACAAAAGCGCTGCACACAAGCAAGACGCTGACCCAACGAAAACGCATACAGATATCTAATAGCGCTTTATAGGCGGTAAAAAATGCACCGCCATAGGGGTCTTTCTCATCGCCTTTAACAACGGCCTCCCCTTCAGCACCAAAGAACAGCTGCGCAAAGAAAGGCGTGATTGTAATAGCCGTGATCCAAGAAAGCAGCAGAGAAAATAGTAATACCCAGAACAGGGATCCCGCAAACTCGCCGGTAGCATCAGGCGACAAGCCAATGGGTGCAAATGCAGTAACTGCGATAACCGTGGCGCCAAAGAGTGGCCACATGGTTTGTTTGACTATGCCCTGCGCCGCTTGTAAGGTTGTTTCGCCCCGTTGTCGACCAATTAAAATCCCCTCAACCACCACAATGGCATTATCGACCAACATCCCCAGTGCAATGATCAGCGCGCCCAAGGAGATCCTTTGCAGTTCAATATCAGCCTGCAACATCAATATAAAGGTGCCAAGACAGGTTAAGAACAGGATTAAACCAATCAATATCCCGCTCTTTAGCCCCATAAAGACCAGTAACACACCAATGACGATTACAACGGCTGCAATCAGGTTCCATACAAAGCTACTGACTGATTTATCAACCTCTTCAGGTTGATTGTACATGGTTGCTATCTTCATCCCCGCAGGGCGAGCATCATCTATCTCGGCTAACTTTTCGGCCACTGCGCCGCCTACTGACACGACATTGACACCGGATGAAAATGAGACACCAATATTGATGGCGCTATCTTGGTTAAAACTCAGGACATTACTAGGGATGTCTTGAAAGCCGCGTTGAATAGTGGCGACGTCTCTAAGGTAAATCAGTTTCGAACCCGCCGCCCCTGGAATGATCAGATCGCCGAGCTCTGTGACCGTTTTGAAGCCACCACTGGTGCGGATCCTTAAGTTATCACCCGCGACGCGAATATTGCCCGCATCAGACACCATGTTCTGCGAATTTAAAAGGTTACTGATGGTGTCAGGGTCAATATTTGAGTTAGATAACTTGTTGAGCGAAATCTCTAGAAAAATCTGTTCCTGCTGCGCACCAGCCAATGACACCTTACCCACACCAGGCACCAATTCTAATTCGCGCTTAACAAAATCAACATAATCGAGCAGGTCTCGATAACTGTAATCTGGTCCACTGACCATATACATAATGCCATAGACATCGCCAAAATCATCATTGACCATCGGCGGGTTTATCCCCGGGGGCAACTGAGCGGACATATCATTGACCTTGCGGCGCAACTCATCCCAAATTTGTGGCAATTCATCTGGGCCATAATTGTTCTTCATGGTAACGGTTATTTGTGATAATCCCGACGTGCTCAAGGAACGGATCTTATCCACATAAGGTAATGCCTGAATGGCCTTTTCTATGGGATAAGTGACCTCTTCCTCAACCTCCGTTGACGTTGCACCGGGATAGAGCGTCACCACCACCGCATCTTTAATAGTGAAAGGAGGATCTTCTAACTGACCGAGACCGGTAAAGGCCATTAGCCCACCTATAAGTAAGATCAGTGAAAACATCCAACTGATCACGGCATTTTTTACAAAGTACCCTGCTACATTCATTGTAACTATCCCTTAATCAGCTCAACTTTCTGTCCATCAACTAAGCGCTTACCGCCACCAGTAATGATGACCTGCCCATCGGCCAATCCTTCGACGACCTCAATCATGTCACCAACAATGACACCAAGCTTAACCTGCTGATACGTAACGCTGTTGCTGTCTGCCTGATAAAGCCATACGCCCCCCTGTTGCGCATTGATTTCACTGCCATCTCGCATCAGCACCGCGTTAATTGGCACCAAATGTTGCCGACTGTAGGTGTAAGTCAAATGACTTAAGTTAGCTTTGACTTTGGCGGGCATGCCCTCAAGCACTTTATATTTTTCATCTAATGGCACCGCGAGGGTCGCGATAAACGTATAGGATGAGGGATCCTTTTCCGTGTTCATTTCTAAGATGGTGCCTTTGAAAACCACATCAGGAAAGGCTTCAAATGTTACGTCATACTCCTGTTTCTGGGCCCTCGCGTCATGACGCCTTGAAACTGCGAGTAAAATATCTGGGATCTGCACCTCGACATCAATGCGCTCAATTTTGTGCATGGTCACAATTTCTGACCCAGGTTGAATATTCTCGAAAGACTCTACAAGCACATCGCTGACAACGCCGTCAAATGGCGCACGCAGTTCTGTGTAATCTAAATACAATTGCGCCTGTTTGGCTTCGGCACTCGACACTAAGTACTGGGCATTTATCTGGTCATATTCTGATTGTGCAATCAGCTCTTTATCAACTAACTGCTTGGTCCGCTGAGCTTGCTTACTGGCAACCTCCATCCTCGCCCTGCGATCGTTAAGCACAATTTGATAATCTTGCTTATCCAATGCCGCCAGCAAGGTCCCTTTTTTCACCCGCTGCCCTTTAACGACTGGGATGCTACTGATTCTGCCATCTACGCGAAACGAGAGCGGAGTGAGATCCTGCGCCCGGGCCACCGCATTAAATTCGCGAATCACTTGATTATTAGTATGTGGTAGAGTGAAAGTTTCAACTCGAGCCGCGGACGATTCAATCACCATTGGCTCACTGCAACCAATCAGAGCTAGTCCGCCAACGAGACATGAGGCCATAAGTGTTTTCATATTAAAGCCCCCTCTCTTTTATCCAGCGCACCGCGTTTTGCCCATCGACCAACTCCGATGCCCCCGCGACAACAAGCCAATCACCATCGTTTAGGCCCTTAATAATTCTATTTGACTCAACAACAACAGGGACTTTCTCTACACGATTAAGCCCTTCTAACCATCGAAATACATAACTTTGCCCATCAGACTCAAGGATGGCACCCTCAGAGACTTTCAACCCGCCATCATTAACATCTGAAGGCAATACAGCTTTGACACTCGCCGCCATGCCCGGCAAAACATTGAGTTGTTCTGGGATGGGTAAGGTCACCACCAAGGTATAGCTGCCAGTGTCAGGATCTGCGACAGTATTGAGCTCTTTCAGGCCGGCAACAAACCATTCATCACGGCTGTCAAACTTTACCTGTATCGCCGCATGGTCATTATCAAATCGGTTGAGCCGTTGCAGTGCACCAATAAATTGCTCGGGCAGTTGAAAACTCACATCCACTGCAGATTCAGTTTGGATGCCCAATACTGGCTCCTGCATCTGTGCATACTGAAACACACGCATATAACGCTTAGAGATGACACCATCATAAGGCGCTAATAATCGCGTATAAGTGAGGTCTGAATTTGCTTTGTCTAACGCAGCTTGTGCCACGGTGAATTCACTTTTTGACTGGTCAAAATCTCCGCGCGAGACCACGCCCTGTTCAACTAAGTTGCTCGCTCGTTCAAACAAAACTTTCGCCAACTCAAATTGAGCTTTAGCAACGGCTCTTTGCTGCTCGTAAATTGCTGGGTCTAATGTGGCCAAGGGATCTCCCATACGCACTTCGTCACCCGGGCTGACCAAAATGTTGGCAATCTCACCCGCGACACGAAATGATAGAACCGCTCGATCGGACGCCCTCACTTCTCCAGGTAAAATCCGCTCGCGCGTACCCTGCCCATATACAAACTGAGTTACCTTTACAGGTCTAAACTCTGCCTGAGGTATATCGGATGACACGGATTTAACGGGTGGGCTAAAAAGCAGGAAGGATGAACTGATAAGGAGTAAAGACAAGGCGCTGAAATATGATTTCATGGCAAGGTTTCCAATGTCCAACAAAAGTAGAGATTAAGTTATCAACCTGTAAAAAAATATAGCATACACCTATTTTTAATACACCTGATTTTGTCAAAATCCATTGATTTATTTAACTGTTTTCGTCCTTTTACCTAGTGTAAATATCAAGTATTAAAAACGAACATGAGAAATAAAAGTAAAAACCAGATAGGGCCTTAGGCAGCACAGATGCAAACACATCGTAGACTAACAAAAGGGACAAGTGCCTCACCCAAACATAGAAGGGTGAGACCCAATGAAGCCTGTTTAGCTAGTTAACCATAAATAAACTTGGCCAAAAATAGTGCTGCCAAAATCAGTACGCCAGCACTTAAATCCCGGTATCGCCCACTTAAGAGTTTAATCGCCGCATAGGCGATGAAGCCCATGGCAATTCCCGTCGCAATAGAAAATGTTAACGGCATCAAAATACAGACCACCACCACAGGTGCAGCTTCGGTCAAATCCTCCCAGTCAACATGTACTAAGCCTGACATCATCAATATTGCCACATAAAACAATGTTCCCGCCGTTGCATAAGCTGGCACCATACCTGCCAAGGGGGAAATAAACAGCGACAGTAAAAACAAAATACCGACAACGACAGCGGTAAGTCCAGTGCGGCCACCCGCACTCACACCCGCGGTGCTTTCGATATAACTGGTCGTCGTAGAGGTACCTAGCATCGCCCCTGCAATTGTTGCAGTGCTGTCAGCGGTTAAGGCTCGACCCAACCTTGGAAGCCGTCCCTTATCGTCAAGAAAACCACCACGCTGTGCAACGGCCACTAATGTGCCTGAGGTATCAAATAGGTCAACAAACAGAAAGGCAAAGACCACAGATAACATGCTGATCTCTAACACACTAGACAGATCCATCTTCATAAACGTCGGTGCAATAGAAGGCGGTGCGGAAACAAGCCCCGCATACTGTACATCACCAAATAATAACCCTAACGCTGTGATAGACAGAATGCTAACAATGACCGCAGACTTCATGCCACGGTGAACCATAGCAATAATCATGAAAAAGCCCAGTACCGACATCACGGCAGGAAACGCCGTCACATCGCCCATGGTCACAAGCGTCGCCGGACTGGCAACCACAATGCCGGCACTTTTGAGGCCAATCAATGCCAAGAACAACCCGATACCAGCGGCAATACCAAGACGCAAAGACATAGGGATGCTGTTAACAATCCACTCTCTAATTTTGACCAGCGACAAAACCAAGAAACAGATACCAGAGAGGAATACTGCACCAAGCGCGGTTTCCCAGCTATAGCCCATTTCCCCGACCACGGTATAGGTGAAAAAAGCATTAAGCCCCATGCCTGGTGCCAAGGCTATAGGATAGTTGGCGACCAACCCCATGATTAAGCAGCCTAAGGCCGCGGCCAAACAGGTCGCGACAAAGACCGCGCCATGATCCATGCCTGCATCAGCCAGCATCATAGGGTTAACAAAAATGATATACGCCATCGTTAAGAAAGTGGTTAGGCCCGCAACAACTTCTTGTTTTAACGTAGTTTGATGTTCTGTCAGTTTGAATAGTTTTTCTAACATGGAACTGGGTTCCTTGAATTAGTTATTAGTTATGAGGTAGGGATAGATGTAAACAGTAGGTTAATCCTGTCACATCGCGCGCAGATTATATACTTAACTGAGAGTTGAATGCGAGACACGCTAGAGTGATGGCTCAAAATCGTAGAGAACAGTGAATTTTAGGCAAAAAAAAGCCTGCTCAATGAGCAGGCGAGACATGTTTCAAGTGTTCCGAAAGGAAAGAGCTACCGCGCTAGCGGGTTACACTGGCATATCATTCAACGACTTAACGTGAGCAATATACGACTTGAGTCTAAAATCCCCAAAAGGGGTAAGGTTGATGGATGATGCAACTACTTTTATCAAGTGAACTAGGTTCAGATGATAATAGGGGTAGTTAGCCCTTAAAAGTCATAGCAAATAACCCGCCACGCAGAGCGTTCGTGCAAAACCAACTTTTCTGCCAATAAACGTGTTGAATTCCTGTGTAAGACATAGTCAAAACTCCTAACAAAGTTGTATTAAAATTACTCTAGTGAAACTTGGTGTGAAAGGCTTAAATCCAAAGCGCTTTCTGCCGCAGAGTCAACTTGTCGCTCGATTCCTTGGAGAATTATCCATCCTGGATAGACTAGAGGTGGTAGACACCGTGTCTAACCAACGAGAGCCATTATAAATAAATGTAGTTTTATTACAACCTTTTTTTTGATATTTTTTTGTTTTAAGGCTTTAAATGTAATTTTACTACAAAAAGTAGGGTTAACAACCTTGCTGCACCCCACACATCAACACTGTTTTGTGACCTACCCACAAAAAGAGGCAAACTAAGGTATGTCTCCTTCAAATTTTTACGGCGGATCCCAGCAGCAAATGATCGACCACGCATATCTATCTATGAATGTGATCTATGGATATTACTTAAGAAATGGCTCAATGAGCGAGGCTAAATGATATTGTATTGCGTAAAAATGCAACCTATGGGAATTCACAACGCCTAAAGCTGTGCAAAGACCACATAGGTCGCTCAAGTACTTAAACCGCAGTAGGGTAAGTTACCGTTGAAGGGCAAAGAAAATGCTGACGTTTAGCTTCCACGTAACGTCAGCCACACGCTATAAAAAGCCGCGTTCACTATTAAGCTGTGATATGGGCGAACAATCCCACCAACGGCGCTGCCGTCGGTTTACCATAAAGTGGGTCCCCTTCTGTTGCACTGCCAGCAATATCAACGTGGGTGTATGCCATTGGCGTTGCTGCCGTTAAACCATGCGCCTCTAACCCCGATGCCTTCAATAAGAAAGCAGCAGGATATTGATGACCGCGAGCGGTTACAGATGATGGCGCATTATTTGATGACAAAATATCGGCCGCACCAGAGGGATCAACAATTTTACTGTAATCATCACGGCGTAAACGTGAAACCTCTATTGGCTCCCCCCCATTCATCACCAATAGTTTGCAATCGCAGCCCAACCTGATTCTCTCTTGCAACGGAATTTTCAACAACCGCCGTATAGCTGCCATAGCAGCGAACCACATGGCCGGTTAAGGTCGCGACCGAAAAGAGCTGCGGCGAAACGGCCTTCTCAGCCTTTATCCGCAAGTGCGATAATAGATCGGCGAGCACGAGTCGCCCCTCTGCGTCAGTATTACCGATACGTACTCTAACCCCTGCATGGCTAGTAATGATCTCGTCAGTAACAAAGGCTTCGCTACCTATGCTGTTGCGCACTAATCCAAGCTCAGCCACAACCCTAACCCCTTTAGGTTTGAGCATTGATAATGTTTTCATTAACCCAGCAACGGCCGCGGCACCGCCTTTGTCTCGGCTCATACCCGCCATGCCGCCTGCAATCTTGATATCTGCGCCACCCGTGTCATATACAACCCCTTTGCCTGCAAAGAAATAGCTATGACTTATCTCGCCCTCAGCACAATACTCAACTTTCACGACTCTAGGTTGATGGCGGGGTACCCCAAATGAACTTCGACCCACAGCACTGAGTAGTGGATAGTCACGCTCAAGTACGTCGCGGTCTTCCACCACACTCACCTTGAGGCAAGAGTCTTGATAAGCCTCTACACAATATTGAGCAAATGCCGTCGCTGACATGCGTTCAGGCTCGGTACCACAAAGATCCCGAGCAAGAATACGCCCCGCTTCCATGGCATTAAGCACCGCTGCGTTGGCTGACGTCGCTAACAGCCCAATAACCTCAAATGCCGTCTCATCACCCAAGGCTTCGCGGCGTTCTAATGCTTGCCAAAGCTGCTGACCACACGCCAACGCTGACACAGATAAGGCTTGACGATACTTGTCACTTTGATGTTGATTAACAATTAATAGTGGCCGTTTAGCCCCCGCTTCCAACGCAACCTGAAGTGCCTGTCTCGCAGCGTCACCATACAAACGTACATCTTGGCAATCGTTGTCAGTGTCATTCACCGGTGAGACAATTAATCGACCTCCAGCAAGTCCTGGGGCAAACAACAAGGTGGGCGAGCGCCCGATTCTCGCATCGATATTTTTGCCATGATTGGCCAGTAAACGGATCTCATCGATGCCAAGGGCATCAATGTCCGAAGTCACTACAACAACAGCGTCATAACCATTGCCTTCAAATATTGCATCATTGTCTTTTACATCAATAAAATTAACCTGAGCCATGCCCCATCATCCTTATGCTTGTGAATTCAATTTCGATCTATGTCGATTATTAAGGGGCATTATTCCCATATTAAGCCGACAAAGCCAAGGGAATTGACGATAGTGCGATCAAGCATTGGCAACTTTGTATGACACTGGGTCGACAGCATTACGACCTAAGCGGGTCAACAGCTTTGACTCTGTGGTAGACTATTGCCAATTTTGACAGCAACGACCTTTTATCTAGAGGAGTTAGTCCGTGAGCACATTAAGTCAACTGCAACCTCAAGCATTATGGCAATGGTTCGAACAGATCTGCGCCATCCCACACCCATCTAAGCATGAGCAAGCACTCAGTCAATACATACAAAACTGGGCTAAAGATAAACAGCTCAGCATCGTAGAAGATAAAGTGGGCAATTTGATCATCAAAAAGCCTGCCACACCTGGTATGGAAGACCGTAAAGTCGTTGTACTACAAGCCCATATCGATATGGTGCCGCAGAAGAATGCAGACAAAGTACATGATTTTGAAAAAGACCCAATTGAAGCTTATGTCGATGGCGACTGGGTCAAAGCCAAAGGTACAACCTTAGGTTCAGATAACGGTATAGGTATGGCGTCAGCCCTTGCTGTGTTGGGCAGTGATAATATCCCTCATGGCCCACTTGAAGTCTTGCTGACCATTGATGAAGAAGCAGGCATGACAGGCGCATTTGGCCTTGAAGCGGGTTATCTCGATGCTGAGATCCTTATCAATACCGATTCAGAGCAGGAAGGCGAGATCTACATGGGCTGTGCCGGCGGTGTCGATGCACAAATCACCGTACCTATGGTATGGCAAGCGCCTGAACCTAGCAATTCAACTTACACCTTGTCTCTCTCTGGCCTTAAAGGGGGTCATTCGGGTGTAAATATCCATTTAGGCCGTGGTAATGCCAACAAACTACTCGCCCGCTTTTTGTTTAATTACGCCGATGAACTCGCGCTTGAATTGACCAATTTCACTGGTGGTTCATTGCGTAACGCTATTCCTCGCGAGGCCAGCGTTAGCTTTATGCTACCTGCTGAAAATGTTGCACGCCTAGAAGCGCTTATGGCTGAGTATACCCACTTAGTTCGCCAAGAGTTGGCCATTGCAGACCCAGATATGCTGTTGACGCTACAAGAGTCGCCAGCCGCTAAGCAGGTAATGAGTGAAGATGCACAGCAAACTTTAATCGAGTTATTACATGCCTGTCCTAATGGTGTCATCCGCATGAGCGATGAGATTGAAGGCGTAACAGAAACCTCATTAAACGTTGGCGTTATCAGCACTGAGGCCGAATCAGTTGATATTCTTTGCCTAATACGTTCATTGATAGATTCTGGACGTGAAGAGGTTGAAGGCAACTTAACTGCACTCAGCAGTCTTGCTGGCGCAGAAATTGAATTTAGTGGTGCCTACCCAGGTTGGAAACCTGACAGCAGCTCGCCTGTTATGGCAATTGTAAAAGATACCTACGAGGCGATTTATCAAAAAGAGCCAACGATTATGGTGATCCACGCGGGGCTTGAATGTGGTCTGTTTAAGAAGCCATATCCGGATATGGACATGGTATCGATTGGCCCCACCATTCGCTTCCCACACAGCCCTGATGAGAAAGTGCTTATCGAGACCGTCGATCAATACTGGAAGTTACTACTCGCCGTATTGGAGCGGATTCCAGCGAAAGCTTAATCATACTTAGTCAATCTAAGGCGTCGATGTTAATCCATCGGCGCTTTTTTTGTCGGCCCACAAAATGTTGATGTAATGCCGCATTCAACCTTATAGGTGTTTACCTAACACACGCTAGCGTTAACCTTCATTAATTTGAATTGCTTGCAACAGTTGCAGTGTATGGCACGGTTAGTGCGACCTTACATTTACACAACTTAGGTATTTAAATAGGGAGTTTTAAACCCTAGCTGCATGGTTTATCGATTGCTTGCAGCTGGCCTTTTGTGCAGGTACTTCTGTGACACGGTGCAGGTACAATCCCTGTCGCGGAAGGTCACAGCCGCACCTACACCGACTTTTCTACCTCTTCGATTTAGCCGCTATTGGTATTCACAGAACCGTTAAAAGCTAAATCGTTTTTGGACAAAAATAAGCTGGCCTTCGAATGAAGGTGTTGGCATTTTTGGCTTGTAACATTTGGCTGTATTGGTTTTTATTTCGCTGACGGTAGCGTTGACTTTCATTGTTTTGAATTGCT